>NZ_JBFOCJ010000003.1:0-1109166 GCF_046581065.1 Paraburkholderia yinzeri
GCGAGTCGGAAGAGGAGATCACGTCGGCGCTGCTCGACGCCGATGTGCTGCCGTCGATCCAGGGCGCCATGGACGTGATCCACGGCCGTTCGGTCACCGTCACGTCGAACGGCGAGGCGTACTACGTCGGCTCGCTTTCGCCCATCGAATATCTGCGCTGGGTGCTCTCGTCGCATCCGTTCCTCCTCGTGCTCTCCGGCGTGTTCGCGGCTATCGTGATCGCGGCGCTTTTCTACCGTTTCCTGCGTGCCGTCGCGTCGCGCCGCCTGAAGGATTGAAGGATTGAGATGGCCCCCACGCCCGCTTTGCTCGCTGCCCACCGAGCGCGCCGATTTCGCCACGCTTGCCGGCTCATCTGTGGCTTGGCACTCGCTGCCGTGACGACGTTCGCTCATGCCGCCGCGGCCGCTTGCGGCGACTGGACCTCTTACCGCGCGTTCGTTGCGCGCTTCGTGCAACCGGACGGACGCGTGATCGACTACGCAACGGCCGTGCAGCAAACGACCTCGGAGGGCCAGTCGTACGCCATGTTCTTCGCCCTCGTGGCGAACGATCGCGCCACCTTCGACCGCCTGCTCGCCTGGACGCGCCAAAACCTCGCGGGCGGCCAGTTCGACGCGAACGACGTCCGGCTGCCGGCCTGGCAGTGGGGCAAGCGCCCGGACGGCTCGTGGGGCGTGCTCGACCCGAACCCGGCCTCCGACGCCGACCTCTGGATCGCTTACGACCTGCTGCAGGCGGGGCGCCTGTGGAATGCGCCCGACTACACGGCGCTCGGCACGGCGCTCGCGGCGCAGATCGCGAAGAGCGAAGTGACCGACCTCGCGGGGCTTGGGCCGATGCTGCTGCCGGGGCCGCAGGGCTTCGTCAATGGCGGCGTGACGCGCCTGAATCCGAGCTATCTGCCGCTGCCGTTGCTGCGCGGCCTCGCGCACGACCTGCACGGCGGCCCGTGGACGGCGCTCGCACAAAGTACGCTGAAGATGGTGACAAGCACGGCGCCGCGCGGCTTCGCGCCCGACTGGGTCGCCTGGCACGAAGGCCAGTTCGTCGTCGATCCGAAGACGGGCGACGTCGGCAGCTACGACGCTATTCGCGTCTATCTCTGGGCCGGCCTCGCGGCCCCGTCCGACCCGCTTGCGAAACCTTGGCTCGACGCGGTGCGCGGCATGGACGAGCGCGTCGCGCAAACCGGCGTGCCGCCC
Source organism: Paraburkholderia yinzeri (assembly GCF_046581065.1). Lineage (NCBI taxonomy): Bacteria > Pseudomonadati > Pseudomonadota > Betaproteobacteria > Burkholderiales > Burkholderiaceae > Paraburkholderia > Paraburkholderia yinzeri. The sequence continues at coordinate 1,206 of NZ_JBFOCJ010000003.1, forward strand.
GAGAAAGTCGCGGCGACGAGCGGGACCGGAACCGGCGAAGGGCCGCTCAGCTACTGGGGGGCACTTGCACCTTATTTCGCGGTGCTCGGGGACACGAAGAGCCTCGCGCTCGCGCGCACGCATCTCGCCGCGCTCGATGGCGGTACGCCGGGCCGCGAGCCTGTTTACTACGACCGCGTGCTCGGCCTGTTCGGCACGGGCGCGATCGATGGCCGCTACCGCTTCGACGCGAACGGGCAGTTGATCCCGTCGTGGAGGGGCGCATGCGAGTGAAGACGCGAGACCGCCGAACCGGTGCTTCCATGTTGCGACGCTCGTCGTCTGTTGCCGCGCTTGGAATGGCGCTCGCGCTCGCGGGTTGCCTCGCGCTGACGCCGGTAGCGCATGCCGCGATGCCGGACCCGTTGCAGGCGCTGATCGCACAAGGCAAGTACTGGCAGGCGCATGGCCGCGGCGACCTTGCAGAGCAGGCCTGGCAGAAAGTGCTGCGCATCGATCCGAAGCAGCCGGACGCGCTGTTCGGCATGGGCATGGTCATGGCCGACCGCAAGGACGGCGGCGGCGCGGAACAGTACCTCGAAAAGCTGCGCGAGGCGGCGCCCGACTATCCGGGCATCGACGAGCTGGGACGGCGCCTCGGCCAGACCAGCCCGCGCGACCAGACCGTGAACGACGCGCGGCGCCTCGCGCAGATGGGCAAGAGCGCCTCGGCGGTCGAGCAGTACCGCAACGCGCTGGGCGGCAAGCCCGCGACGCCTGAACTGCGGCTCGAGTACTACCAGGCGCTCTCGGCCACGCCGAGCGGCTGGGACGAGGCGCGCAAGGGCCTGGAAGAACTCGCGCGCGAGAACCCCGACGATCCGCGCTACGCGCTCGCCTACGCGCAGCACCTCACGTATCGCGACGCCACGCGCCGCGACGGTATCGCGCGGCTCGAACAGCTCGCGGGCGACAGCAAGGTCGGCCAGGAGGCGCGCGCAAGCTGGCGCCAGGCATTGCTGTGGCTGGCGGCGCGGCCTTCCGACCAGCCGCTCTACGACGCCTACCTGAAGCTCGTGCCCGACGATCCGGCCGTGAAGGCGCGCTACGAGAGCATGGTGAAGCAGGATCAGGCGGGCCGCCTGCAGGCAGAAGAAAATGCGGCGAACGACGCGCGCGGCCGCACGATCGGCCAGGGCTTCGCCGCGCTCGACCGCGACGATCTCGTCACGGCGCGTGCGCGCTTCGCTGCTGTGCTCGCATCGTCGCCGAACGACAGCGATGCGCTGGGCGGCATGGGCATCGTCGAACTGAAGCAGGAGCATTTCGAAGCGGCGCGCAACGACCTCGAACGCGCGTCGCGCGCGGGGAATCCGGCGCGCTGGCGCGAGGCGCTCACGAGCGCGACCTACTGGACTTATACGAGCGAGGCGATCGGCGCGCAGAGCAACGGCGACTTCGCGAAGGCGAAATCGCTGTACGAGCGCGCCATCGAGCTCAATCCTTCCGATGTCACGGCCCAGGTGATGCTGGGCGAGGCGCTGCTCGCCAATCGCGATCCCCAGGGCGCGGAGCAAGCCTTCCGCATGGCGCTGCGCCGCCAGGCCGACAATCCGGATGCGATTCGCGGCCTCGTGGGCGCGCTCGCCGCACAGGGCCGCGGCGACGAGGCCTTGCAGTTCGCCACCCAGCTCACCGCCGAGCAGCAGGCGAAGGCGGGCGGCCTCGACCGCCTGCGCGGCACGGCGGAAGCGGCCCAGGCGCGCGAAGCCGAAGCGCGGGGCGACCTGGGCACCGCGCGCAGTCTGTTCGAAGACGCACTCGTGAGCAATCCTGACGATCCATGGCTGCGGCTCGATCTGGCGCGCATCTACGTGCGCCAGGGCGCCGTGGGCACGGCGCGCAGCATGATGGACGGCTTGCTCGCAACCCACCCCGACATGGTGGATGCACTCTATGCGAGCGCGCTGCTCTCCGAGCAGACCAGGGACTGGTCGAACGGGCTGCGCCTGCTGGACCGCATTCCCGTCGCACAGCGCAACGAGGCCATGACCGAACTGCAGCATCGCCTGTGGGTCGGCCAGCAGGTCGATCTTGCCACGCAGATGGCGAAGCGCGGCCAGACCCAGCAGGCGCAGGCCATCCTGCGCAACGCTGAGCCTGTCGCGCTCGCCACGCCGTCGCTCGTCGGCGAGCTGGCGGGCGGCTACGTGGCCGCGGGCGATCCGGGGCGCGCGCTCTGGCTCGTACAGGGCGCAATGTCGACGGCGCCCGGCGATCCCGGCCTGCAGTTGCAATACGCGGGCATTCTGCTCGCGAGTCATCAGGACGCACTTCTCGGCGACGTGATGCGGCGTCTCGCGACGATGCCGCTCACGCCCGGGCAGCGGACCGACTTCGACAACCTGAATCTCACCATCGTCGTGCGTCAGGCCGACAAGGTGCGCACCGGCGGCGATCTGGCAAGCGCCTATGCGGTGATCGCGCCGTGGCTGGCGGCTATGCCCGACAACCCCGACCTGCAGGCCGCGCTCGCGCGGATGTATTCGTCGGCGGGAGAGCCCACGAACGCGCTGAAGTGCTACCAGGTCGCGCTTGGCCGCCGTCCCGACGACCTCGGCCTGCAAACCGCGGCGATCTACGCGGCCACGGCCGCGAAGGACTGGCGCATGGCCGGGCAGACCGCGACGACGGCGCTCGCAGCCGCCCCCGACGACCCGGATCTGCTCGCGGCCGTTGGCCGAATGTATCGCGCCGAGGGCAAGCTGTCGCTGGCGGCGCAATACCTGAAACGCTCGCTCGTGGCGAGCACGACACCGCCGGGTGCGCGCATCGCGACGTCCGCGTCGAACGTGCCGCGCGGCTGGGAGGCGCTCAGCCGGCCCATTGGCGCCAATCCGCTGCCGGGCACCAATCCGTTCGAAGGCAAGACGGCGATCGACACCGCCGGGGCCTCGTCGGCCACCGACGCGGGCTCGACAGCGCCGCTGCCGGCGGCGCCCGCCTGGTCCACTCTTTCGTCACCCGTCACGACCGTGCCTACTCCGCCCCCGCCGGCGCAAAGCGCGCCGTTTGTTGCACCTTATGTTGCGCCCGCCGGGGCCAACTCGGGATACCAGCCGTTGCCCGCGACGACTGCGCAGGCGAACGCGCCGGCTGCCGCCGCAGTCGACGGCTACGGACCCGATACCTACGGCTCCAGTGCCTCGGGCGCGCCCGTTCCCGCGCAGCCCCTGCAACCGTATGCGCAGTACGCGCCGAACGTACCGAACGCGCAGCCTTATTCGCAGCCTGCACCTGCCGCACCGTATCCGCCGCAACAGGAGCCCTATGCGGCGACGCCGTGGCCGATGTCGCCCGCCGCGCAGCAGGCCCAAAGTGCCTACGCTTCCGTACCGCCGCTGCCGCAAGAAGCCCCTGCGATAAAGCGCACCACAACTCAGGCACGCAAGTCGTCCAAAGCCAGCCGCGAAACGAACGCGCAGCGGCCACAGCCACCGCAGTGGCCACAACAGCAGCAATACGCGCCCGCATATGGCCAGCCGCAACCTTATGCGCAAGGCTACGGTCAGCCGTACCCGCAGCAGCCTTATCCGCCGCAGGGCTATGCGCAGCAGCCGTATCCGCAAGGCTATCCCCAGCAAGGCTACGCGCCACCGCCGTATCTGCAGCAGCCCTATGTGCAGCCGTACGCGCCGCAGCCCTACGTGCCCCAGCCGCCTTACCCGAATCCGGCGACTCAGGCACAACAGGGTTATGCCGCGCAGCAGTACATCCCGCAACCGCCGGCAGGCTACGCCCAACCGTATGCGGCGCCTGCGGCCGGCGCCGCTGAGGCCGCACCCACGCAGCAGCAGGTGGCGAACTCGCAGACGCTCGGCGTGGCGGAGGAGCTTGCGCAGGTCAATCGCGAAGAGGCGAGCACGATCACGGGCGGCCCGGTGTTCCGCAACCGTGCAGGCGAGGACGGCCTGACGAACCTCACCGACATCGAGGCGCCGATTCAAGGCAGCATCAGAGCTGGCAACGGCCATGTCGTCGTCACGGCCACGCCGGTCACGCTCGACGCGGGCACGGCGTCCAGCAGCCTCTCGACGGCCGCGCGATTCGGCTCGGGTCTCTCGGGCCCGGGGCCCTATGGCAACTTCGGTTCGCAGACGGCAAGCGGCGTAGGGCTTTCGGTCGGCTACCAGACAAGTTCTCTGAAGGCCGATATCGGTGCGACACCGCTTGGCTTCCGCTACGAGAACGTGCTGGGTGACGTCGAGTACGATGGCGGCATTACCGACAAGGTCTCCTACTCGCTCGCGGTCACGCGGCAGGCCGTGACCGATAGCCTGATCTCGTACGCGGGCGCGCGCGATGACCAGGCGGGGCTCGAATGGGGCGGTGTCGTGAAATCGGGCACGCGTGCGGCGCTCAGTTGGGACGATGGCACGAGCGGTCTCTACGTGAACGGCCAGTTCCAGTACTACGACGGCCATCATGTGGAAGACAACTACGAAGGCAAGGCTGGCGGCGGCGCGTACACGCGTCTCTACCAGGATGCCGACCAGAGTCTCATGGTCGGCCTGAACGCCACGTGGATGAGGTTCAGCCAGAACCAGTCGTATGTCACATACGGGCAGGGTGGCTATTTCAGCCCGCAGCAGTATGTGATCCTGAATCTGCCGCTGGAATATGCCGGTCGCACGGGCGCCTTCACGTATGACCTGAAGGGCTCCATCGGCGTGCAGCACTACCGCGAAAACGCCGTGGCGTACTTCCCGCTCGACCCGACCATGGAGAACAACGCGGCGTCCACCATGAACGCAGACAACTCGGCGTCAAATCCGCTCGATGCGAACGCCGTCTACCCGGGGCAAAGCAAGACGGGCGTTGCCTATTCGCTGTTCGCCAACGGCGAATACCGGCTCGCGCCGCAGCTCACGGTGGGCGCGCTGGCTTCGTTTGGCAACGCGTACGAGTACCGCGAGTGGATTGCCGCCGTGTATTTGCGCTACAGCTTCACGCCGCAGTCGGGCCAGCAGCCGTTCCCACCGAAGCCCTTCATGTCGCCGTATCTGACCAATACGGATTAATGCGCGGATGCGGCCTACTCGAGCCGCTCCAGTGCTTCGGCGCGGATCATCTGCGCGAGATTCGAGGGGCGTCCACGCGTGCTGCTCACGGGATGGTAGATGCTGTCGCCGCGCGAGATGGGCTTGCCGGTCAGCGCGCACACGCCGCGCGAGCGGGCCGCGCGCTGCACCCAGCGCTGCTCGCGATAGTTGCCGCCCGTCGAATCGCGCCACGAAATCGACACGGCTTTCTCGCCGATGCGCTCCACGAAGGTCACTACGGCATTGCGCCCATAATCCGAAACCGCGCGCGCACTTCTCGGTGCCGGCGCTTCGACCAGTGCCTCCTCGTCATGCGCGGGCTCATAGACCTCGCCGTGGTCGGCGAGCTGGCCGAGCCGCGAGATGGTGGCTGTCCACGGATCGCCCACTTCCCGATCCCCGGCCCCGACACCACACGCCTGCGGACATAGCGGATACGCGGGCGCCGCTTGCCTGGATGATGTCGTTCGTAACTGGCTCACGTCGAATCCCTCCGGTGCTTGTGCGATCTCGCCGGTATCGTATCTGCCATGTCTGGCAGGATAAATCCCGATTCCCCAAATACACAGTTTGGGCTCGCCAAACAATGGCAATCCTGTCAGGTTCGAGGGACGCGGCGCGTTCGCCCGGGCCGCTGCGGATGCTTTGTCATCCACGCGGTTCGGGCTCGGGGGGGGGGAAGGCAGATTCGGACTTCTGATCAATGGCGCGTTTTGGGCAAGCGCTCACCAGCGCCCGGGCAGCCACGCAAGCTGGGCCTCGATCGCCTCGCCAGGCGCGAGCACCGTGCCGCCCACATCCAGCCGTTCCGCGCGCAGATTGAGCCAGTCGGTGGTGTTGCTGACCGGCTCGGCGCAGAAATAAGGCAGTCCCGCCGGCGTGAACAGCACGAAATAGTCGAGCGGCGCGCCCGCGCGCAGCGTGAGGCGCCGGCCCGCGTGCGGCCAATCGATCACCGCCTCGTGGCGCCAGCCGGAAAAGTTGTTGTCGAGATCGAAAGCGTCGATGGGGAGGCCGGCCTGCAGGGCATCGACGGCCGGATGCGCGTTCAGCGAAACCGGCAGCACTTCGGTGTCGATCTCCCACATCGCGCGCACGCGCGCGGCGATCCGCGTGCCCGGCGGCCGCGGATAGTACGGGTGGTGGCCGAACCCGAACGGCATCGGCCGCGCCGCCAGATTGCGCGCCCAGAGGCGCACGCTGAGCCCTGCCTCGTCGAGCACGATATGCTGGCGCGCCTCGTAGCGGAACGGCCAGCCCGCGTGAGCGTCGTGCCGGGCGTGGGGCTCGTGCACGAAATGGAGCGTGACACTGGCCGTTTTGCGTGCTTCCACGCGCCAGGGCCGGCGCCACGCATGGCCGTGCAGAGCGTGGCGCAGCGCACCGGTGCCGCTCGGCAGATCGATCATTTCGCCTTCGAAGCGGAAGCGGCCGTCGCGGATGCGGTTGCAGTACGGCATCAGCGGGAAGCTGGCCATGCCGAGCGGATCCTGCGCATCGAGCGCCGCGCGGGTGGCCGGACGCAGCCAGTGGAACGTGTCGCCGCCGCCCGCTTCGTAGAACGCGGCGATCGAGCCGCCCACGTGGGGCGCGACGAGCGCACGCGTTGCGCCGCAAGCCAGCGTGACAAGCCGGCCGTCGTCGAGCGCGGCGGCATCGAAAGGCGGATCCTGCGGCAAGGGAGGCTCGATAGGCGCATCGCCGGTGTGGGCGGTACGGCGCGAGCCGGGCGGCTGGGCAGTCAAATGATCGCTCTCCGGGTGGTTCACGAACGCATAAAATTATTACTAATAATCGTTAATATACTCGTGAAACGCAATGAGTGGCGATTGTAAAAAATGGCGACATACTCCAATTGATGGGCCAAATTATTAGTGCTACGCTGCGACCCATTACCCGCGCGCGCCCGAAGGCCGCTCCGCTTGCCGCGAGGCCGCGCAGCCTATCCTGCTTCCGATGAAAAAATCGACCCAGCGCCGTCCGACCATGACCGACATCGCGAAAGCCGCGGGCGTGTCGCAATCGACGGTTTCGCTTGTTCTCAACGGCGCGGTTGGCGCCAAGCTCTCCGAGGCGACGCGCCGCAAGGTGCTGGAGGTCGCGCAGTCGCTCGGCTACCAGTTGCCGATCCGCGCCGCGCAGCCCGCGCCCGCGGGCGACCGCAACCTCATCATCTATATCGCCGACGAAGTTTCCACGAGCCCGCACCCGGTCGTGAGCATCGACGGCGCGCGCGACGCCGCCTGGAACAACGGCTGCGTGCTGGCGGTGTTCTCGACGCACGGCAATGCGCAGATGGAGCAGCGCGTGCTGCAGACGCTCGCCATGCCCAACGTGCTCGGCGTGATCTACGCGACGGTGTACACGCGCAAGGTGACGGTGCCGCCCGCCCTGCTGAAGGTGCCGGCCGTGCTGCTCAACTGCTATTCGTCTGATCACGTGCTGTCCGCGGTCGTGCCGGCCGAGGTGACGGGCGGCCACACGGCCACGGAGTACCTGATCCAGGCGGGCCACCGGCGCATCGGCTTCATCAACGGCGAGACCTGGCAGGACGCCGCGAAGGACCGCCTGAAGGGCTATCGTCAGGCGCTCGCCACCGCCGACCTGCTCTACGACGAACAACTCGTGCGCGACGGCGACTGGAGCCCCGGCAAGGGCTTCGAGCTCACGCTCTCGCTCATGCGCGAGCCCAATCCGCCCACGGCGATCTTCTGCGCGAACGACCTGATGGCGACCGGCGCGATCGAGGCGCTCAAGCAGCTCGGCTTGCGCGTGCCCGAAGACGTGTCGGTGATGGGCTACGACGACCAGGAAATCGCGCGTCACACCCATCCGGCACTCACCACGGTCGTGCTGCCGAACTACGAACTGGGCCGCTGGGCGGTCGAAACGCTGCTGCAGGAGGAGCAAAACCGCAGCGCCGGCGCGCCCGTGCGGCGGCGCGCCGTGAAGCTCGACGGCCCGCTCATCGAGCGGGCTTCGGTCTGCGCGCCCAACCCCGCCTCCCCCGTGAATACCCTCATTAATATCGTCGATAATTAACTGGTAATATTAGTTGGAGAAGTGGCCGTAATAATCCGGCGCAGCGCGTCGGATCCAGCAAGAGAACGAGAACAAGTGACCGGCCGGAGCGAGGTCTGCAACCCGCGCCGCCAAGGACTATTCACGGAGACGGAGACAGCCATGCGTCATCAACGTATTCAGTCAGCCCTTATCGCCGCAGGGTTCTGCATCGCGGCGGCCAGCACCGGTAGCGCGTGGGCCCAGTCGGGCAGCGACGCGCAGAAGGTGCAATCGAATTCCTCTGAAACCTGTACGAACCCGAAGCCGGGCAGCATGAAGCTGAGCGACATGGTGGTCGGCTTCTCGCAGTCCGAAAACGAGCAGAACCCGTTCCGCGCGACTGAAACGGCTTCGGTGCGTGCGGCGGCGAAGGCGGCCGGCGTCAAGCGTCTCCTCTACACGAATGCCAATGCGAACCAGGCCAAGCAGGTGGCCGACATCGAAAGCATGATCAACCAGGGCGCGCAGGCGCTGATCATCGCGCCGAACGATTCCACCGGCCTGCAACCCGCCTTCGCCCAGGCGCGCGCCAAGGGCATTCCGGTCGTGACGATCGACCGCCTGACGGCCGGCACGTTCTGCGACGACTACATCACCTTCCTCGGCTCCGACTTCTACAAGCAGGGCGAGCGCGCGGCCAAGGCACTTGCCGATGCGACGGGCGGCAAGGCGGTCATTGCGGAAATCCAGGGCGGCTACGGCAACACGGTCGAAAGCCAGCGCACCGACGGCTTTGCCGCGGGCCTGAAGGCGTATCCGGACATGAAGATCGTTGCCGCGCAAACGGGCAACTGGTCCACGACCGAAGCGCAGAAGGTGATGGAGCAGATGCTGCTCGCGCATCCTGACATCAACGCGCTCTACACCCATGCCGACACCATGACCCTGGGCGCGATCACGGCGCTGCGCCAGGCCGGCAAGCTCAAGGACGTGAAGATCGTTTCGATCGACGGGACGAAGGACATCGTCACGGACATCTCGCAAGGTGTCGTGGCTGCCGACGTCGAGACGAATCCGCGCTTCGGCCCGCTCGCGTTCAAGTCGCTCGAGGCCTGGTTCGCAGGCCAGCCGGTGCCGCAAAAGCAGATCATGGACGACGCGCTCTTCGACAAGACCAACGCACAGCCTTCGCTGGCGGCGGGCAAGGTCTACTGAGCCGCGCGCGAACCATGACGACAGGCGCCGCCGCAAACCCCGCCCAGACCGACGCCGCCGTGCTCGAAACACGCGGCGTTTCGAAGACCTTCGGCGTGGTGCGCGCGTTGCGCGACGTGTCGCTCACGTTGCGCGCAGGGGAGGTGCATGGGCTTGTCGGCGAGAACGGCGCGGGCAAGTCCACCCTCATCAAGATCCTCACGGGCTTTTATCAGCCCGATGCGGGCGGGCTGATGCTCGACGGCGCCGCGGTGGCTTTCGACAGCCCGCGCGGCGCGCAGCAGTCGGGTGTATGCGCGGTGTATCAGGAAATCAACCTGATTCCCGAGCGCAGCGTGGCCGACAATATTTTTCTGTGCCACGAGCCGAAAAGATTCGGCATCCTGACCGACAGGAAGCGGATGCTCGAACGTGCGGCGGAGATCGTGCAGCGCTACCGCCTGGCCGTCGATCCGGCGGCTCGGCTCGGTTCGCTGGGTCTCGGCGCGCAGCAGATGGTAGCGATTGCGCGCGGCGTTTCGTTGGGTGCGCGCGTGCTGATTCTCGATGAGCCCACGTCTGCACTGAGCGGCGCCGAAGTCGACGTGTTGTTCGAAGTCGTCGACCAGTTGCGCGCCGAGGGTATTGCGTTGCTGTTCGTGAGCCATCGGCTTTCCGAATGCTACCGGCTGTGCGATCGCTTCACGGTTATGCGCGACGGCGCCGTGGTGCGTACCGGCACGCCCGAGGAGTTGCCGCGTAGCGCCCTGATTGCCGCGATGCTCGGGCGCGAGAGCGCGGGCGAGCACGCGTGGTCGGAACGCGAAGGGCGTGTCGATGCCGGCGCCGACGTGACGCCGGCACTCGATGTCGCGCATCTGCAATGGGGCAATCGCGTGCGCGACGTCTCGCTGCGCGTGGCGCCCCGCGAGATTGTGGGGCTGGCGGGCCTGCTCGGTTCCGGGCGCACCGAAACGTTCAAGACGATCTTCGGCGCGCAGAAAGCGGACGCGGGCGAGGTCGATATCGACGGGCAGCCGCTCGGTCACGCCACGCCGGCTCGCTCGATCGCGCGCGGCCTCGCGTTCCTGTCCGAAGACCGCCGCGCCGAAGGCATCTTCCCGCGCCTTTCCGTGCGCGAGAACATCGTCGCGAGCCTGCTGCCGCGCATCTCGCGATTCGGCTTCATCTCGCGCGCAAAAGAAGCACAGCTCGTGCGCGAATCGATTGCGCGGCTTGGCATCAAGACAGCCGGCCCCGGCGCGCCCATCTCCACGCTTTCGGGCGGCAACCAGCAGAAGGCGCTGATCGCGCGTTGCCTTTCTACGCGTCCCACCGTGCTGCTGCTCGACGACCCGACACGTGGCATCGATGTCGGCGCGAAGGAGGAGGTCCATCGCGTCGTCCAGCAACTGGCCGAGGAGGGGCTGGCGGTGGTGGTGACATCGTCGGAGATGGAAGAGCTGCTTGCGCTGACCGACCGTCTCGTGGTGCTCAACGAAGGGGCGACCCAGGGCGGCATGCCGACGAAGGGCGCGCATCCCGACGACGTGCTCGCCGTGCTCGCGGGACCGGGCACGGACGGCACGCCATGAACGCGGCACGCCCGGACGAGGCACAATCGACGACAACGGCACCGATGGCGACCAACCTTGAATCGAACGAGGAACGCTTGAGCCCCTCGAATTTTCCCGCACCGCGCGCACCTTCGGGTGCCTCGGACACGTCGCGCTCGTTTGCGTGGCGCACGGTACTGCGCGAGCACAGCGTCTATGTTGCGCTGGCGGCGCTCGTGGCGTTCAACCTGGTGGTCACGCCGGGATTCTCGAATCCGTTTGCGGCACGCAGCCTGCTCTTCGAGGCAGCGCCTATCGTGCTGATCGCACTCGGCCAAAATCTGGCGATTGCGACACGTGGCATCGACCTCTCGGTCGGGTCCGTGATGGCGCTTTCCAGCGCGGCGATTGCGGTGTTCCTGCCCTATGGCGTGGGCACGGCGATGATCGCGGCGGTGGGCATGGGGGCGTTGGTCGGGCTCTGCAACGGGATGCTCGTCGCGCTGCTCGCCATCGATCCGCTCATTTCCGGTCTCGCGCTGCTCGTTGCCGCGCGCGGCCTCGCGCAGGCGCTTCTGGGCGGCTCGCGCGTGAATCTGCCCGATGCCGGCGCGTTCGACCTGCTCGGCGCCGGCTCGTTCGGCCCGATTCCCATCGTCATGCTCATTGCGCTCGCATTCGCCGTGATCGTGGCGTTCGTGGTGCGGCGCACGACCTTCGGGCGCTACACGATACTCGTGGGCGCGAGCCGCAGCGCCGCTTTCCTCGCTGGCATTCCGGTGCGGCGCACGCTGTTCCTTGTCTATGCGGCGAGCGGCACGCTCGCGGGACTCGCGGGCCTTTTCGCATCGGCGCGGCTGGGCGCAGCCGATCCCAACTATGTTGGCGTGAACTTCGAACTCGACGCCATTGCTGCCTCGGTGATCGGCGGTACGCCGCTCTCCGGCGGCCGTATCTCGATCGTCGGCGCCGTGTTCGGCGTGCTGCTGCTGCAGGTGCTCGACGCGAGCTTCATCATGAACAACATCAGCTTCACGTACGCGCAGATTCTGAAGGCGGTGTTTATCGTGGTGGCGCTGTACCTGCAACGCTCGGGAGCCTGAGGCCATGCCCTTCGCCAATGCCGCCACGACGCCCGCCGACGCACACGGCTCCCGCCGCGCCCAGCTCATCGCGCTCGTGCAGTCGCGTGGCGCGATCGGGATGCTCGTCGTGGTCGCGCTGATTGCGGGCATGGTGTTTCCGGATTTCCTGAAACCCGCCAATCTCGCCGATATCGTTTCGAACAGCGCTTTCCTCGGGCTGGTTGCCGTGGGCCAGAGTATCGTGATCATTCTGGGCGGATTCGATCTCTCGGTCGGCTCGATGGTCGGGCTCGGCACCGTGCTGGCCGCCTATGCCGCGCCGTATGGCTGGGGGGCGGCCATGTTGGCTCCCGTGGCGGCCGGCTTTGTGGTGGGACTCGTGAACGGCGTGCTGATCGCTCGGGCGCGCATGGCGCCGTTCATCGTCACGCTGGCGGCGTTGCTTGGGCTCAAAGGCTTCGCGCTCGTGCTCGCGAGTCAGGACCTGCTGATTGCGAATCCGGGGTTCCTCACGCACATCGCCAACGGCTCGATCTTCGGTGTGAACAATCTGATCTGGGTAATCGTGGTGATCTACGGCCTCGGCGGGTTGCTCCTCAATCACACGCGCTTCGGCGCGGCGATCTTCGCGATTGGCGGCAACGAGGAGGCGGCGCGCATGCTCGGCGTGCGTGTCGAACGCGTGAAGATCCTGGCTTATGGATTGAGCGGCGCGCTTGCGGGACTGTCGGGTGCGCTGCTGGCCTCGCATCTGGATTCGGGTCTTTCGGGCGCCGGCACGGGCTATGAGTTGCAGTCGATTGCGGCGGCGGTGATAGGCGGTGTGCTGCTGACGGGCGGCGTCGGGACCATGGCCGGACCGCTCGCCGGCGTGTTGCTGCTCGGCGTGATCGATAACGTCATCAATCAGGTGGGCACGCTGAGCCCGTATTACCAGAACCTCGCGAGCGGAGCATTCCTGCTCGCGGCGGTGATCGTCCAGACGGTGCTGACCGGGCGTCGTCACGGCGCCGCGCGCGCAAGCGGTTCGGGTAGTGGCCGCGTTGCGCGCAAGACGGCGAGTTCCTGACAGCGACCAGCCGGCGCGTTGATGGTGTCGGCCGTCTTCCTCTCCTGCATGACTTTCCTCACTCTTGCGAGACGGACAGCCTGACGCGCGTCGGGCCCTCCGTCTGCGCGGTGATTTCGGTCCGGCTGCCGCGAGCGCCGATATAGAAGTGCTGGCGGCTCGGCGAGTTCAGGTCGTGCGTCGCGTCGGGCAGGCATGCGGCAATGTCGGCGCCGACGCCCTCGAGCGGATTGCCACCGCTGTCGACGCCGGTATTGCGAGTGCTCCATTCACATTGATATGTGCCGCGAGTCGTCGAGCAGCGGGCGTCGTCGCCATAGGGCTGTGCGACCGAGCGTCCATCGTTTGGGTCGAGCGACGCGAAGTGTTGCGGTGCCGCGGCGACGATGCGCTTGAGCGCGGCACAAGGGCTCGCGCTGTCGTCGGCGTGCGCGACGGATTGAGCGCACAGGGCAGTGGCGAAGCAGAGCGAGGCGCCGACGGAAATCTTCAGGATGATCGGATGCATGGCGTGTTGCTGCGTTGACGCAGCGTCTCCCGGCTGATGCGACGCTGTTGGAGCCGCAAGCGTCGTGCCGGGAACGGTCGTTGCGTGACTTCTCTTCTCGCTTCCTTTCCCTATAGGTAGCGAAAGGAGAGCACGACATGGAACGCCGAACGATACGGGCGGAGGCTGTGGCCGCCGCTGCGCTGCTGATTGGACTGACCTTCACACTGACTGGCCATGCCGCGACCGAGGAGGAGCAGGATCGAGCGTGTCGTGGCGACGCATTTCACTTCTGCGCGAGCGAAATACCCAACAAAGAAAAGATTGAGGCGTGCATGAAGCAGCACTACGACGAGCTGTCGCCGCCATGCAAGGCGATGTTCGGGAAGAAGCCGAGGAAGCCGTGACCAACCGATGCCCACTAGCCCTGTTCGCAGGTTCTCAAGATATTTTCAAAAAGGGGCTTGACGGACCTTCGACCGTTCTCCATAATCTCGTTTCTCTGCTGCAGACGCAGCGACGCAGGAAGAAGCCGGCAGTTGATGAGTTTTAGCGGCGTTTTTGCGAACGATCTTTAAAAATTTACAGCCGACAGGTGTGGGCGCTTGATGCGGTGGGCGGGCCGGTGGATTCTTCGGAGTCTGTCGGAAAGCACAAGTATCAAGAGTCTCACACTAAAGTAAGTCAGGTTTTTGAATTTATTCAGAACCTGTCAGCTTTGAGTGAGCGACCTGTTCCGAGAGGGACAGAAAACAGTAACAGGTTTGAACTGAAGAGTTTGATCCTGGCTCAGATTGAACGCTGGCGGCATGCCTTACACATGCAAGTCGAACGGCAGCGCGGGAGCAATCCTGGCGGCGAGTGGCGAACGGGTGAGTAATACATCGGAACGTGTCCTGGAGTGGGGGATAGCCCGGCGAAAGCCGGATTAATACCGCATACGCTCTGAGGAGGAAAGCGGGGGATCTTCGGACCTCGCGCTCAAGGGGCGGCCGATGGCAGATTAGGTAGTTGGTGGGGTAAAGGCCTACCAAGCCGACGATCTGTAGCTGGTCTGAGAGGACGACCAGCCACACTGGGACTGAGACACGGCCCAGACTCCTACGGGAGGCAGCAGTGGGGAATTTTGGACAATGGGGGCAACCCTGATCCAGCAATGCCGCGTGTGTGAAGAAGGCCTTCGGGTTGTAAAGCACTTTTGTCCGGGAAGAAATCCTCTTCGATAATACCGGGGGGGGATGACGGTACCGGAAGAATAAGCACCGGCTAACTACGTGCCAGCAGCCGCGGTAATACGTAGGGTGCGAGCGTTAATCGGAATTACTGGGCGTAAAGCGTGCGCAGGCGGTGATGTAAGACCGATGTGAAATCCCCGGGCTTAACCTGGGAACTGCATTGGTGACTGCATCGCTGGAGTATGGCAGAGGGGGGTAGAATTCCACGTGTAGCAGTGAAATGCGTAGAGATGTGGAGGAATACCGATGGCGAAGGCAGCCCCCTGGGCCAATACTGACGCTCATGCACGAAAGCGTGGGGAGCAAACAGGATTAGATACCCTGGTAGTCCACGCCCTAAACGATGTCAACTGGTTGTCGGGCCTTCATTGGCTTGGTAACGTAGCTAACGCGTGAAGTTGACCGCCTGGGGAGTACGGTCGCAAGATTAAAACTCAAAGGAATTGACGGGGACCCGCACAAGCGGTGGATGATGTGGATTAATTCGATGCAACGCGAAAAACCTTACCTACCCTTGACATGGATGGAAGTCTGCCGAGAGGTGGATGTGCCCGAAAGGGAGCCATCACACAGGTGCTGCATGGCTGTCGTCAGCTCGTGTCGTGAGATGTTGGGTTAAGTCCCGCAACGAGCGCAACCCTTGTCCCCAGTTGCTACGCAAGAGCACTCCGGGGAGACTGCCGGTGACAAACCGGAGGAAGGTGGGGATGACGTCAAGTCCTCATGGCCCTTATGGGTAGGGCTTCACACGTCATACAATGGTCGGAACAGAGGGTTGCCAAGCCGCGAGGTGGAGCCAATCCCAGAAAACCGATCGTAGTCCGGATCGCAGTCTGCAACTCGACTGCGTGAAGCTGGAATCGCTAGTAATCGCGGATCAGCATGCCGCGGTGAATACGTTCCCGGGTCTTGTACACACCGCCCGTCACACCATGGGAGTGGGTTTTGCCAGAAGTGGCTAGTCTAACCGCAAGGAGGACGGTCACCACGGCAGGATTCATGACTGGGGTGAAGTCGTAACAAGGTAGCCGTATCGGAAGGTGCGGCTGGATCACCTCCTTTCCAGAGCTTTCTGCTCACTGCGTGTTAAGCGCTCACACTTGTCGGCTGTAGAAAAGACAGACTCAGGGGTCTGTAGCTCAGTCGGTTAGAGCACCGTCTTGATAAGGCGGGGGTCGATGGTTCGAATCCATCCAGACCCACCACTGTCTGTGGACGGGCAGATCCCTTGAGAATGTGACTGGGGGATTAGCTCAGCTGGGAGAGCACCTGCTTTGCAAGCAGGGGGTCGTCGGTTCGATCCCGTCATCCTCCACCAATCCTTAATGCCTAGTGTCCGGTTTGAACACAAACCGGGTATTACGCATTGGCGATTGAGCCAGTCAGAGCGGTACGTAAAGTATCGGCTGTCGTTCTTTAACAATCAGGAAGAAGTAGTAAAGAGATTCATCTGAACGCGTCTAGAGATGGGCGTCAGTAAGTGAATCAGGGTTGTGATTGTATCGAAGTATTTTTTAAGTGATCGAAAGATTGCTTTGGAATACGGCACAACGCGAAAACTCAGCCTGTAGCGAGTGAGTCCGGACGTGGCAACACGAAAGAGACACACCCGTTATAGGGTCAAGCGAACAAGTGCATGTGGTGGATGCCTTGGCGATCACAGGCGATGAAGGACGCGGTAGCCTGCGAAAAGCCCCGGGGAGCTGGCAAACAAGCTTTGATCCGGGGATGTCCGAATGGGGAAACCCACTCCGTATGGAGTATCCGTAGCTGAATCCATAGGCTACGTGAAGCGAACGCGGCGAACTGAAACATCTAAGTAGCCGCAGGAAAAGAAATCAACCGAGATTCCCAGAGTAGTGGCGAGCGAAATGGGATCAGCCTGTACTCTTTATCTGAACTGTTAGCCAAACACTCTGGAAAGTGTGGCCATAGCGGGTGATAGCCCCGTAGGCGAAAACAGATTGGAAGAACTGGGTGTACGACAAGTAGGGCGGGACACGTGAAATCCTGTCTGAAGATGGGGGGACCATCCTCCAAGGCTAAATACTCGTGATCGACCGATAGTGAACCAGTACCGTGAGGGAAAGGCGAAAAGAACCCCGGGAGGGGAGTGAAACAGATCCTGAAACCGCATGCATACAAACAGTCGGAGCCTCGCAAGGGGTGACGGCGTACCTTTTGTATAATGGGTCAGCGACTTACATTCAGTGGCGAGCTTAACCGGATAGGGCAGGCGTAGCGAAAGCGAGTCCGAACAGGGCGATTAGTCGCTGGGTGTAGACCCGAAACCAGGTGATCTATCCATGGCCAGGTTGAAGGCACGGTAACACGTGCTGGAGGACCGAACCCACTAACGTTGAAAAGTTAGGGGATGAGCTGTGGATAGGGGTGAAAGGCTAAACAAACCTGGAAATAGCTGGTTCTCTCCGAAAACTATTTAGGTAGTGCCTCGTGTCTCACCTTCGGGGGTAGAGCACTGTCATGGTTGAAGGGTCCATTGCGGATTACTTCGCCATAGCAAACTCCGAATACCGAAGAGTGCAATCACGGGAGACAGACATCGGGTGCTAACGTCCGGTGTCAAGAGGGAAACAACCCAGACCGCCAGCTAAGGTCCCCAAATATGGCTAAGTGGGAAACGAAGTGGGAAGGCTAAAACAGTCAGGAGGTTGGCTTAGAAGCAGCCACCCTTTAAAGAAAGCGTAATAGCTCACTGATCGAGTCGTCCTGCGCGGAAGATGTAACGGGGCTAAGCCATATACCGAAGCTGCGGATGCACATTTATGTGCATGGTAGGAGAGCGTTCTGTAAGCCTGCGAAGGTGCACCGGAAGGTGTGCTGGAGGTATCAGAAGTGCGAATGCTGACATGAGTAGCGATAAAGGGGGTGAAAGGCCCCCTCGCCGTAAGCCCAAGGTTTCCTACGCAACGTTCATCGGCGTAGGGTGAGTCGGCCCCTAAGGCGAGGCAGAAATGCGTAGCTGATGGGAAGCAGGTCAATATTCCTGCACCGGCGTGAAATGCGATGGGGGGACGGATCGCGGAAGGTTGTCCGGGTGTTGGAAGTCCCGGTCGCTGCATTGGAGAAGGCGCTTTGGCAAATCCGGGCGCAGGATTCAAGGGTGTGGCGCGAGCTTCTTCGGAAGCGAAGCAACTGGAAGGGGTTCCAGGAAAAGCCTCTAAGCTTCAGTTTCACGTTGACCGTACCGCAAACCGACACAGGTGGGCGAGATGAGTATTCTAAGGCGCTTGAGAGAACTCGGGAGAAGGAACTCGGCAAATTGGTACCGTAACTTCGGGATAAGGTACGCCCTGGTAGCTTGACCGGCCTGCGCCGGAAGGGTGAAGGGGTTGCAATAAACTGGTGGCTGCGACTGTTTAATAAAAACACAGCACTCTGCAAACACGAAAGTGGACGTATAGGGTGTGACGCCTGCCCGGTGCCGGAAGATTAAATGATGGGGTGCAAGCTCTTGATTGAAGTCCCGGTAAACGGCGGCCGTAACTATAACGGTCCTAAGGTAGCGAAATTCCTTGTCGGGTAAGTTCCGACCTGCACGAATGGCGTAACGATGGCCACACTGTCTCCTCCCGAGACTCAGCGAAGTTGAAGTGTTTGTGATGATGCAATCTCCCCGCGGCTAGACGGAAAGACCCCATGAACCTTTACTGCAGCTTTGCATTGGACTTTGAACCGGTTTGTGTAGGATAGGTGGGAGGCTGTGAAGCGGGAACGCCAGTTCTCGTGGAGCCGTCCTTGAAATACCACCCTGATCTGTTTGAGGTTCTAACCCTGGTCCGTGAATCCGGATCGGGGACAGTGCATGGCAGGCAGTTTGACTGGGGCGGTCTCCTCCCAAAGGGTAACGGAGGAGTACGAAGGTACGCTAGGTACGGTCGGAAATCGTGCTGATAGTGCAATGGCATAAGCGTGCTTGACTGTGAGACTGACAAGTCGAACAGGTGCGAAAGCAGGTCATAGTGATCCGGTGGTTCTGTATGGAAGGGCCATCGCTCAACGGATAAAAGGTACTCTGGGGATAACAGGCTGATACCGCCCAAGAGTTCATATCGACGGCGGTGTTTGGCACCTCGATGTCGGCTCATCTCATCCTGGGGCTGTAGCCGGTCCCAAGGGTATGGCTGTTCGCCATTTAAAGAGGTACGTGAGCTGGGTTTAAAACGTCGTGAGACAGTTTGGTCCCTATCTGCCGTGGGCGCTGGAAGTTTGAGGGGGCCTGCTCCTAGTACGAGAGGACCGGAGTGGACGAACCTCTGGTGTACCGGTTGTCACGCCAGTGGCATTGCCGGGTAGCTATGTTCGGAAGAGATAACCGCTGAAAGCATCTAAGCGGGAAACTCGCCTCAAGATGAGACTTCCCCGGAGCTTCGAGCTCCTTGAAGGGTCGTTCGAGACCAGGACGTTGATAGGTCAGGTGTGGAAGCGCAGTAATGCGTTAAGCTAACTGATACTAATTGCCCGTAAGGCTTGATCCTATAACAGGTGTGCCTCGCTCCCGACGTGGAGTGAAGTGCGCACAGGTTGAGAGATCGGTGTTGTGCCACAAACAACACAACCCCAACAAGAAACCTCTTTACGCTTCTTCCCGACTGGCTGTGGCGCAGGAAACTGCGACGCAGCAACCCGTCATGCCTGATGACCATAGCGAGCTGGTCCCACCCCTTCCCATCCCGAACAGGACCGTGAAACAGCTCCACGCCGATGATAGTGCGGATTGCCCGTGTGAAAGTAGGTAATCGTCAGGCTCCTCATGCTGTAACCCGGAACCCCGGCCTCTCCCACAGAGCGCCGGGGTTTCGGCGTTTACGCACTCCACTCGCCGGACCCCGGCAGCCCGCGCAAATCCCGCGCACAAAAAAACCGTCCCGAAGGACGGCTTTGTCATCCTGGCTGGTGCGAAACCGATTCAGTGCGCGCTGTCCTGCAACCGATTCGGTGGCCGGCATCACGGATATTTCCTGCCGGCGGAAGGTGCCAACGACATTGTGTTGGCGTTATTCTCTTTCCCAAGCTTGGCTTTGTCGCCATCCCGACGTTCAAGCAAAAAGGCCCGTCACAACCGTGACGGGCCTTTCCACAAATAACTTCAGTCAGCACAACGAAAAACCGCTCAACGCTCCAGGAACGGCCGCAGCTTGTCGGCCCGGCTCGGGTGCATGAGCTTGCGCATCGCCTTGCTTTCGATCTGGCGGATCCGCTCGCGCGTCACGTCGAACTGCTTACCCACTTCTTCGAGCGTGTGATCCGACGTCGTGTCGATGCCGTAGCGCATGCGCAGCACCTTCGCCTCACGCGGCGAGAGCGCCTTGAGCGCCTCGTCGATCGCGGCACGCATGTTCGCGTGGATCGCCGCGTCGGCAGGCGAAGCGGAGCCGGCGTCTTCGATCATGTCGCCGAGCGTCGCGTCGCCGTCGTCGCCCACCGGGCTTTCGAGCGAGACGGGCTGCTTCGCGATCTTCAGGATGCCGCGCACCTTCTCTTCGGTCATGCCCATGCGTGCGGCCAGATCCGCCGGATGCGCTTCCATGCCCGTCTGTTGCAGGATCTCGCGCGAGATGCGGTTCAGCTTGTTGATCGTCTCGATCATGTGCACCGGCACGCGGATCGTGCGCGCCTGATCGGCGAGCGCGCGCGTCACGGCCTGGCGCACCCACCACGTGGCGTAGGTCGAAAACTTCCAGCCGCGTCGGTATTCGAACTTGTCCACGGCCTTCATGAGGCCGATGTTGCCTTCCTGGATCAGGTCGAGGAACTGCATGCCGCGGTTCACGTACTTCTTCGCGATCGAGATCACGAGACGCAGGTTGGCCTTCACCATCTCGCCCTTGGCCTGGCGCATCTTGGCTTCGGCGGCGGTCATGCGGCGGTTGATGGCCTTGATCTGCTGCAGCGAGAGCGACGCGGCGGCTTCGATTTCGGCGAGCTTGTTCTGCTCGGCCTGGATGGCCGGCAGGCTGCGTTCCATCGAGGGGCCATACTTGCTCGACTTCGCGGCCATGCGCGTGGTCCAGTCGAGTTCGGTCTCGTGGCCCGGGAACTGCTCGACAAAGGTCTCGCGCGGCATGCCGCAGCGATCCACCACGATGCTCAGCACGTTGCGCTCGATTGCGCGAATTTGCGCCACCTGGGCCTGCAGCAACTGGCAGAGGCGGTCGATCGTGCGCGCCGTGAAACGGATCGGCGCGAGCTCGCGCTGGATATCTTCGCAGATCTTCATTTCGGCGGCCGATGCGCGCGCTTCCGAATCGGTCGTGCATGCCATCTGGTCGAAGAGCGTACGCACGCGCGTGAAGATCGCGAGGCTGTCGGCCTTCAGCTGCGCGAGTTGCGCTTCATTGGCCTTGTTGGCGTCAGCCTCGCTGTCCTCTTCGTCGGAGCCGTCGCTTTCTTCGGCGTCGTCAGCCTGCGCTTCGATCTCCGCACCGTCTTCGGCGTCGGCTATTTCGGCCTCGGCTGCCGGCTCGTCGCTGCCGATGCCGTCGACGAGTTCATCGATGCGCATCTCTTCGGCCTCGATGCGATCCGCGTCCGCGAGGATCGTCGCGACGATCGACGGGCACGCCGCGATCGCCTGAATCATTTCCTGCAGGCCGTCTTCGATGCGCTTCGCGACTTCGATTTCGCCGGCGCGCGTGAGCAGTTCGCTCGAGCCCATTTCGCGCATGTACATACGCACGGGGTCGGTCGTGCGGCCGAACTCCGAGTCGACGGTCGAGAGCGCGACTTCGACTTCCTCGTCCGCTTCGTCGTCGCTTTGCGTGTCTGCGCGCGCTTCGTCGTTGAGCAGCAGCGTTTCGGCGTCGGGCGCTTGCTCGTAGACCTGCACGCCCATGTCGTTGAACGTGGCAACGATCGTTTCGAGGGCGGCCGTCTGCGCGAAGTTGTCGGGCAGATGGTCGTTGATGTCGGCGTGCGTCAAATAGCCGCGTTCGCGGCCGAGCTTGATCAGCGCCCGCATCTGATGCTGACGCTTTTCGAGTTGCGAGCTTGTGTCCAACTGAGTCGTATCGCCGGCCTTCTCTTTCGAGGCGCGGCGGGCAGGGCGGGCAGACGAGGCCAGCACGTCGTCCCGGTCATGGCTTGTCAATACGTTCTCCTTGAAGAGGGGGCCTGACAAGGGCAAAAAGAGTCACGCGCCAGCGGCGTTGCGTCCTGGCGAAGACGAAATTGCAGGGGAGTAGGCGGGGGCGAATGCCGGTTCCGCCGGGCGAACGCCAGACGCACAGGGCGTGAGGCGGCCTGAATTTTCGTGCAATGCAGAAAGATCGCGTATGGTAGTGCGTTACGCCATGCGAGGCAACCTGAATCGTCGTGTGTAACGCACAGTTTCGCATTCGCATAGGGTCGGATTACCACGCCGGCTGAACCGCACCGGTTTCCAGTCGATTTTCGACGCCGGAAAGTGCGATCGGTTCGATCGAATCCTCTGATCAATAAGCGTGCGCACTGCTTTCCGGCCCTCAATCGCGAATGGCGACCCTATGATGAACGCGTTTGCCCGATGACTGGTTGACCGCCGCAACGTCCAGCAAAAGCGTGGCGCCGCTGGGCGCCTGTTCCGCAATTGAGGCCTCGAACGCCGAATACAAGCGGCCGGCCGTGTCGCGCACGTTGCCGCTTTCCGTGGCGATCAGTCTTCGCGTGTCGCGACAGCGCCCGTCAAGTCCAGTAACGGACCGAGCGTCTTTTCTATATAGCTCACGAGCGCGCGCGTGCGCGCATTGACCATGCGGCCGACCGTGAACGGCGACCCGAGCTGGACTTTGCCGATGCCGGCGCGCTACGTGATCGGCCTGGGCGGCGTGATTCTGTATCCGGAGGTCAATCCGGACTACACGCGCCGCCCCGAGCCGTCCGATCTGCTGCCCGTGCTGCAACATGCGCGCACAACGGTCTGAGGTAGCGCCGAAGCCCGGCGCGGGAGGCGCAAGGTAACCGGATTTGGGATCCGGCGACCTTGCAGGCTGGAACGCGGCGCACGGCGCGGCTTTCCGAGGGCCGCGCAACGCGTTTCCGACGGAATTTCTCTGACGAATCGGCCTCTTTCCGGGGCCAACTTCCCATAACCGGTGACCTTTCGAGGCTTCGTCCCCTCCACCCGGCGACCTGTGCGATCGCTACCCGCATCTTTTCCTTCCGGGCCGCCTGGCGCCGCGACCTGCTGCGGCTATCTGGCGACCTATTGGCTACCTACCGCGGCCGTCCGCTCATCTCTTTCAATCCGTTGATCACGACGAGCAGCGCGCGGCCGTGCTCCTCCGATCCGTCCCACGCTTCGACGATCGCGTTGCGGAGCAAGTCGTTATAGGCAGCGTCATGCCGTCCGGCGGGCGGAGGTTTGACATCGTAGAAACTGCATAGCTTATTGAATGACGCGCTCCGGCGTAGCCGGCGCCCGTTCGACGACCGAAGTCGCGAGACGGTAGGCTGGCTAACTCCCGAAAGCCTTGCTATTTCGCTGGCCGAGCGGGAATCTGCCGACAGCCGCATCAATAGCTCCTGCACCGGAAAATGTTTGTCTGGGGCTTCCATGTCATGCATTATACCTATACAGTAACGACTATTGAATTGCTCGCCGAATTGGCGAGTCGATGTATTCCGAGGAAGTCGATGGCACTGAAACACCTACCGCCCACCTTTTGCTGGTCCCGATCCGGATCGGAGACCGGGGAAGATCTCGCTACGCTCATGCTGCGCAAGGAGTGGGAGCGCAGGCTGGGCGGCGGGCGGTTCCTGTGGGGCATCAGCCAGTCGCTCGGCAGCAGCGCGCAGGTCGCGGCACTGCGCACGGGCTCGCTGCTTGCGCTCTTTTCGCCTTCGGCGGGCCGGCCCCGCCATGTGCCGCGCAAACGCGAAGACGCGCTGGTATGGAACGCCTGGGTCGATGCGGGCGGGCAGGTGCGGCAACTGCCCATGCATGTATTCGTGGCGAGCCGCACGACCTGGCCTTCGGGGCGCGCCCGCGATCACCACTACGCGCTGGTGTGCGCTTCGCCCACCGAGCTCAGCATCGGTAGCAGCCTCAACATCTGTCCCGAGCGGCTGCGCAGCGTGAGCACCGGCAAGGCGCCGTGCGTGTCGCAAGCCACGGTCGTGGTCGATCGCGTGGAGCGCGCGGGAGAGCCTGCGCCGGCGGGCAAGCCGTACCCCGTCGCGCTGGGCGTCGAGCTCGAAGCGCCGTACTTCGTGCGCCTCACGCAGCCCACGCTCGTCAAGGCGCGCGATCTTGCGTCGATTCACGAGGCCGTGCGCAACGGCGATTTCGAAGCCTATGCGGATCTCACGAAGCGCATGCGCAGCCAGCCGGCCACGCAGCAAACGCGCGGCTTCACGCGCGATCTCTTCGATATGTCTCCGGTCGAGCCGGTCGTTGCGGCCCGGCACGGGGGCGCACGTTCACGGGCACGCAGCGTTGCGCGCGTGACCGACTGGACGCAACTGACGATGGAACTCTTCCATGGCGATCATCATCCGTTCACGAGAAGCCGAGGCCGCGCAACGCTTCGTTGAAGCGACGCGCAACGTCGAGGTGGCCTTTCGCGCCGTTCGCGGCGAGGCCGAATTCGAAGTCTCATCGATGGCTCATGGAGCCGCGCAGTCGCGCCTCGACCACGCGCTGGACGAGCTTGCGCGCGCCGAGGCGCTGTTCGACTCCGTCGTCAGCGTGCAGGGGCGCCGGCACGGTCCGAATCATCTGGATACCTGAACGATTGGGCCGGCCGTGACCCACGAAGCCGCCCGGACCAGTGTGGACCCAATGGCGCTGGTGGCGCTGGAGCAGCATTTCGCGCCGCGCGAGCGGATCGTTACCGACCCTCTCGCCGTCGCGCTCCTCCCCGGCGCCGCGCGAGCGGCACTTGCCCGCATGGGCCCGCGTGCGGCCAACGTGTTGGCCGCACTGGCGGAGCGACGCTACCCGGGCCTATGGGGCGGCATCCTGTGCCGCAAGCGCTTTATCGACGACAAGCTGCGCGAGGCGCTGGACGGGATCGAAGCGCTCGTCAATCTCGGCGCGGGCTTCGACACGCGCGCATACCGCATGCTGCCGGGCACCCGCGTACGCGCGTGGGAACTGGATCAGCCGGTGAATATCGATGCGAAGTGGCGGCGTCTGTCGCAGCGCCTCGGTTCTTTGCCGCCGCAAATCCATCTCGTGGCGGCGGACCTTGGGCACGACGCGCTGGACGCGACGCTTACCGCTCACGGCTACGCGCCGCAGCAGCGAACGTTCTTCATCTGGGAGGGCGTCACGCAGTATCTCGACGAAGCGGGCGTGCGCAAGACCCTCGAATTTCTCGCGACGGCGGTGCCCGGCAGTCGCCTGGCGTTGACCTACGTGCGCCGGGATTTTCTGGAGGGGGTGCCGCTGGATGGCCAGGACGTGTTCTATCGCCGCTTTGTGGCGAAGCATGCGATCTGGCGATACGGCATCGATCCGGCAGAACTGCCCTCATTGCTTGCGTCTTACGGCTGGCGCGTGATCGACGCACCGGAGCCGGCCGAGCTTGCGCGGCGCTACATCGTGCCAACGGGCCGTACGCTCGTCTGCATGCCGATCGAGCGATCGGTCTACGCGGAGCGCATCTGAAACGAGGCGGCGGCGCGCGGCCGCCACCGGCCTGACTGCCAGCCCTATTTCACCGTGAACGAGTAATGGCCCTGCGTGCGATGCCCGTCCGCGGCGACGGCTACCCACGCAACCGTATAGACGCCCGGCGTCAGCGCATTGAGCCCCACCGACATGTGTTTGCTGTCCGAAGCGTCGACTTCGGATTTGCCGCTCGTAACGGACTTGCCCTGAGCATCGGTGACGGCGATCGAGCTGAACGCAGGCTCGAGCGCGTCGTCGAATTCAATCGCCACGTCCTTCTGCGTGGCCGGCACGGTGGCGCCCGCGGAGGGCTCCTGGTGCTTGGGATAGGCATGCGCGTGGGCGAGCTGGCAGGTGGCGACGAAAAGCGCGGCAACGGTGGCGCGTACGGCAGTATGCAGTTTCATGGATAGTCTCCTTCGATCAGAAGAGGGGTTTGCCAAGCGAATTCGGGAAGAGATCGTCGAAATACAGGTGGGCGTCGAGCAGCACGCCGACGTGATTGCCGGTCAGGCGGTTGACCGGAATCTCGGCTTCGACGCCGAGCTGGCCATAGCGGTTGAGCCACAGGACGCCCGGGTTGATGGTCCCGGTCGTCTGCCCGGAACATGCGCCCGCCGTGCAGGTCGCCATGGGCGCTTCGACAACAAGGTACAGGTTGCTGAACGGCTGCGGCAACCCAAGATCCTTCACCTCCTGCTGCAGGTAAGGGATGCTGTACTGCAGGGTGAACGCCCAGCCGAACGAGTTCGGCCCTTCCGCCGATGTCGCGGTCGTCAGGTTGGGCCCGATCTGGGCCGTGATGGCGAACGGCCTCAGGTAGCTGAGCGAGGCGGGCAGGTCGCCAAAGCCTTTGCCGAAATAGACCGTGGGCGAGAACGTGGAATACGGGTCTGCGACCGACTTCGCGCCCGTGCCGCCGATGGTGGCGAGCAGCCCGACCGACGCCATGAACTCGTGCCGGGCGTTCGCGTAGACGAGGTATTTCGCGCCTATCGTCACGTCGTCCCAGCCCTTGGCCGAATTGCCGCCCGGCGCGTTCTGGCCCACATAGTCGCTCTGTACGATCAGGTCGAGATTCTTCGTGATGAGCTTGTCCCACTCGTAGGAGACGGTGTTGACGTTCATGTTGTCGCCGTCGTCGTCGGGCGACTTGATATGGCCGAATTGCGTGTCGAATTCGTCGCCCACGCCGGGGTCGTCCACGGTGAGCGTGGCCGGGAAGACGCGGTCGCCGACCACGGCGTGCGCGCGCGCGGCCGTCGGGCCGGCCGCGCACAGGACTGCGGCCGAAGCGAGCAGGGCGGCGCGCGCAGGCGCGATATGCCGCCTGAAGTGCGTATGCATGTGATTTTTCCTGATGTGTGTTTCCGAAGTCATGCGCGCACGCATGACGGCCAGCCGCGGCTGCGGGTGCAGCGCGGTGTTCGGTTTTTCGGTTCGTTACCGGGGGAGCCGGGGGTGGACCGGATCAGGAAAAGGCGGGAGGGGCGCGCGGCTGCGCGGTGGTATGGATGGCCAGCGCGCGGATTTCGGGCCGCGCCGGCGCAACCGTCGCGCGTGCGATGGCGAGCGAGACAGCAAACGGCACGGACACGCCGGGGAGCACGGGCACATGCGCGAGCAGGCCGCAATACGGGCAGGCCTGCCAGTGCTGCATGGGCGCATGCTGGCCGCTGTCCTGCGTCGCGCCGGTGCCGGCTTCGGCCGTGCAGTAAGTGGCGAGCGCGTTGCCCAGGCGATGATGGGCGGCCAGCGTCTGCGAAACGGTCGGCGCAAGCGTGCTCAGCAGGATTGCAAGCAATCCGAGCAGGCTGCCGAGTTTCTGTAGACGGATGCGTAGCATGCGGCGCGGGCGTGCGCCACGAAGGCGCGGTTCAGGTGCAGGCGAGGCGCGCCGCGGTGCAGCGTGGCGTGCTCGGGTGCGCCGATTATGCCACGCAAAGCCGGAGTGCCCATGCATGCGCGGCTATGCCGCGATTCGCGGCGATGGAACGGGAAATGCTTGTTTTCAGGCCGCCATTCTGAATGGGAGCCGGGTCATGGCCACGGAGTTCGCTACTCGCTTTTCGCACGTCAAGCCGCAGGACACCGCATTCGAGAGCGGCGGCCTGCGCGACTTCTTCGTCTATCGCGATCTGGGGATCGCGGCGGCGACGCACGGCAAGGTCGTCGCGCAGCTCGTGCGCGCGAATCAGCCGCCCGAGCAGGGCACCGGCTGGCACCGGCACGAGGCCGACTTCCATATCGTCATCATGCTCAAGGGCTGGGCGCGCTTCATGTATGGCGAGCAGGAGACGCTCGTCGAGGCGGGTGACTGCGTGCATCAGGCGCCAGGCATCGCGCATTACCTCTTCGACTACTCGCCCGATATGGAGTACCTGGAAATCGTGAGCCCCGCGAGCTTCAAGTCGATCGACGTCGAAGCCCCCTGCGCGGTCCCCGCGCCTGCGCCCTGGCGTACCGCGAACGTTTGATGCAGGGCGCCATACGGGACATTGCGCCGGACATCGCGCGGGCCTTGCCTCAGGTCTGCGCCGCCTTCGCGATGACGGCGGCGGTCCTGGCTTCAGCGTCGACGAGCTGGCGCAGGCTCACCTGCTCGCCGTGCGCCCCGGCTTGCGAAGCCGAGCCGAAGCGGCGCACGCGCGGCTCGTGATCGTGAATCGTCGCGCGCACCATGGGGTAGATCTGCGACTCCCATTTGCGGCCGTTGAACACGCCGTAATGTCCCACGCCGGTTTGCACGTGATGTGTCTTCATGTACGGGCGCAGCGCCGCACACAGCTCCTGGGCCGCTACGGTCTGTCCCACGGCGCAGATGTCGTCTTTTTCGCCTTCGATCGTGAGGAGCGCCGTGCGGCGGATCGCATGCGGCTCGACGAGGCGCTCGCCCACCTTCAGCCTGCCGAGCGGCAGTGCGTATTGCTGGAATACCGAGCTTACGGTTTCGAGGTAGAACTCGGCGGTGAGGTCGGTGGTGGCGAAATACTCTTCGTAGAACGTACGGATGGCGTCGGCCCTGGCCGGATCGCCCTTCGCGCGTTCGCGGTGCAGATCGGCGAACGAGGCCGCGTGCCGCTCCAGATTCATCGACATGAACGCGGTGAGCTGCACGAAGCCCGGGTAGACGCGCCGCTGCGCGCCGGCGAAGCCGCCCGGCACGACACTGATGAGGTTGCGCTCGAACCATTCGATGGGCTTGCTGTTCGCGAGATCGTTCACGCGCGTGGGATTCACGCGGCAATCGATGGGGCCGGCCATGAGCGTCATGCTGGCGGGCTGGGACGGATCGTTGTCGGCGGCCATCAGCGAAACCGCGGCGAGCGCCGCCACCGTGGGCTGGCAGATCGCGACGAGGTGAGCGTCCGGCCCGATGCGGCGAATGAACGAGATGACGTGCTCCACATATTCGTCGAAGCCGAAGCGGCCGGCCGCAAGCGGGACGTCGCGCGGGTTGTGCCAGTCGGTGATATAGACGTCGTGGTCGGCGAGCATGGTGCGCACCGTGCCGCGCAGGAGCGTTGCGAAGTGCCCCGACATCGGGGCGACGATCAGCACGCGAGGCTGCGGTACGGCGCTGTCCTTGCGAAAGTGCAACAGCGAGCCGAACGGCGTACGTTTCACGTACTCCTCATGAACGGCCACGGGTTCGCCGTTCACGTCGATCTGGCCGATGCCGAAAGGCGGCCGCGCATGCGTGAGGCCCATCATCTCGACGAGTTCGCAGCACGCGTCCAGGTGCCGCGCGTCGAGGCCGAAGCCTGCGGTGGCCTCGGGCCATGCGGCGAGGGCGGCGCGCACGGCCGAGGCGCCGGCGCGCCATGGGGCGCCAAGATCGGCGATGGCCTGATAGAGCGGATAAGCGAGCAGGTTCATGGGGCGCAGACCGGGCGAAGGCCACAGCGGGGACAGGCGTGAGCAAGCAATACGTGAGCCAGCGTGACGCCGGCGACTGGCACGACGCTTGCGGCGAACCGCTTGCAAAGGCGGTGCCGCGGCCTCGCGAACGAGACGCGCATGATCCGGCGGTCCGCACCGCGCCGCAAGTTGGTGCATCGCTCGCCGTTCGCGGTGCGCGGCGCACCCCGACGACACCACTTGAGATGGCATCGCCACGCGGAGACGCGCATGAGTCAGACGGAAACGACCTTGACGATCAGCAGCCGGAATTATTCGTCGTGGTCGATGCGGGGCTGGCTGCTGGCGAAGCTGGCGGGACTGCCGTTCGAGACGGTGACCGTGCCCGTGGACGATCCCGCGGCGCGCGCGGAGTTGCTGCTGCTTTCGCCGTCGATCCTCGTGCCCTGCCTGCAGCACGACGGCATCAAGATCTGGGACACGCTCGCGATCTGCGAGTATCTGAACGAGGCGTGCCCGAACGCGGGTTTGCTGCCGGCCGGGCGCAATGCGCGCGCGCATTGCCGCTCGATCTGCGGCGAGATGCATTCGGGCTTCAGCGCATTGCGTTCGGC
The DNA here is from genome assembly GCF_046581065.1 of Paraburkholderia yinzeri. Lineage (NCBI taxonomy): Bacteria > Pseudomonadati > Pseudomonadota > Betaproteobacteria > Burkholderiales > Burkholderiaceae > Paraburkholderia > Paraburkholderia yinzeri. The sequence goes on from NZ_JBFOCJ010000003.1 coordinate 31,006, forward strand.
TTTGCCGATGAACCTGCGCGGCCACTTCCCCGACTTTCGCGTGTGGTCGCGTGCGCAGGACGACATCGAACGCATCGTGACGATCTGGCGCGAATGCTTTGCCGCTTATGGCGGCCCCTGGCTCTTTGGCGAGATCTGCGCCGCCGACGCCATGTATGCGCCTGTCGTCACGCGTCTTCTGACCTATGACGTGAAGCTCGACCGCGACATCGCCGACTACTGCCTGCGCGTGCTCAAGCAACCCTTCGTCGCGGAGTGGATCGCGGCGGCCCAGTCGGAGACCGAGGATATCGACGAGCTCGACGTCGAGTTCTAGATTTACGCGTGGCGCCGGGCGTTGCAGTACCACATCGTTGGCGTGCGCTCAACGTCGTGATGCGCAGCATCCAGTACGCGAATGGCGTGCGCGTGGGTTGAGCGCAAGCGTTACGCGGAAGGCGCGCGCCGCGCCGCGCGTTGCGGGATCAGCACGACGCAGCCCACCATGAACACGATCAGGATGGCCGACGCGTAGAAGCGGCTGAAATCCAGGCCGCCTTGCGCGACCGGCTTGTCGAGCAGATCCCCGAGCGTGGCGCCAAGCGGGCGCGTGAGCACGAACGCGGCCCAGAAGAGTGCCGTGCGCGATACGCGCGGCCAGAGCCGGAGCAGCGCCACGACCACGAGTCCGGCGCCGAAGAGGGCGGCGCCCGTTTCGAAGCCGAGGCCGAGCCCGCCGCGATCGTCGTCGGCGACCCAGTCGCCGAGCGCGGTGCCGAGCGTCTGCGAGAACAGAATCGTGATCCAGTAGAACCATTCCGCGCGTGCGCTCACGACGCTCTCGACCGACACCGTGCCCTCGACGCGATACCAGACGGCAAGGCTCGCGACGAGCAACGCGGCGACGATCGAGACGCCGCCCGGATAGCCGACGCCGAGCGAGCGGTCGCAGAAGTCGGCGAGCGTCGTGCCGAGCGTGGTCGTCGCGACGATGGTGGCCCAGTACAGGAAGGGATAGAACCGCTGTGCGCGGATCTGGCCCGAGACCAGTACGATGAAGCTCACGAGGAAGATCAGCGAGCCGGCGAGATAGCCGAGATTCAGCGACATCGTCACCCAGTCGCCGCCCGTTTCGCCGAGCGTGGTGGCCGCGATCTTGATGAGCCAGAAGCCGAGCGTGACCTCGGGGACCTTGCTGACGACATGACCGGCAAGACTTCGACTGCTGGAATGCATGGGGCGACTCCCTGGGGAACGTACGGAGGAAACGAAACAGTCGCGCACTTTAAGCTTCCGCGGCTTAACGAACACTTAAGCGGCACGGAGCAGTGCGTCGCGCATTCGCATGGCATGCAGTTTAAGCCCGACTTAAGCCGCGATGCGGGACAATGCAGGGTTGCGATAAACGGGGAGCGCCATGCGCCTCTTGCTGGTGGAAGACGACGAGATGATCGGCGAGACGGTGCTCGAGTCGATGCGGCGCGAAGGCTATGCGGTCGACTGGGCGCATGACGGACGCGAGGCCGAGCTCTCGCTCGGCAGCGGCGTCTACGACCTCGTTCTGCTTGATCTGGGCCTGCCGAAGAAGGACGGCATCGCGGTGCTCACCGACTATCGCCTGCGCGACGGCGATGCGCCCGTGCTTGTCCTGACCGCGCGCGACGCGGTGAGCGAGCGCATCGGCGCCCTCGACGCCGGCGCCGACGACTACCTCATCAAGCCCTTCGACCTCGACGAACTGGCAGCCCGCGCCCGCGCGCTGCTGCGCCGGCGCACGGGCAAAAAGCAGCCTGTCTATACGCACGGCGCGCTGCTGCTCGATCCGGCCGGCCATGAAGTGACGATGAACGGCGAGAACGTGGCGCTGCTGCCGCGCGAGTTCGCGTTGCTGCGTGCGTTGATCGAGGAGCCCGCGCGGGTGTTTACGCGGGCCGAGCTCGAAGAGCGCATGTACGGCTGGGGCGAGGAAGTGGGCAGCAACACGATCGAAGTGCATGTCCACAGCTTGCGCCGCAAGCTCGGCCCGGAGCAGATCGTTACGGTGCGCGGCGTGGGCTACCGGCTCAAGAGGTGCGAATGAGTTCGATACGCCGCAAGCTGCTGGGCGGCCTGATCTGCGGGTTCGCTGTCGCTTCGGCGATTTCCGCGTTCGGCATCTTTCACACGGCCCGTAAGGAGGCCAGCGAACTGTTCGACTACGAGTTGCGCACGGTGGCGCTCTCGATGCCGGCGAATCTCGAAGCCGCACGCAATGTCGAGCAACCCGATCCGGAATACGAAGGCATTGCCGACGACCTCATCCTGATCGAGATCTGGGACGACGCCGGCCATCTCGTCTACCACTCGCGCATGACGCCTACGCTGCCGCGCTATGTGAGCGGCATTCGCACGGTCGAACACGAGGAGAATCGCTGGCGCGTGTACGGCACGCAGCAGGCGGGGCGCTACGTGCAGGTCGCGCAACCGGTTTCGGTGCGCGACGGGCTCGCGCTCAGGCTCGCGCTGCATACCCTGTGGCCGTTCGCCCTGTTCGTGCCGGCGGCGATTGCGCTCGTGCTGCTCGTCGCGGCACGCGGGCTCGCGCCCGTGAGCGCGCTCTCGACGGCACTCGCGACGCGCTCGCTCAACTCGCTCGAACCGCTGCGCATCGACAACACAACGCCGGTCGAACTGCGACCGCTCGTCGAGGCGCTGAACGACTTGCTGCAACGCCTGAGAATCGCTTCGCAGACCCAACGCAACTTCATCGCCGACGCGGCGCACGAACTGCGCTCGCCGCTCGCTGCGCTCAAGCTTCAGCTTCAGGCGGCGCTGCGCGACGGTACGCTCAGCGGCGAGGCGCACACGCTAGAACGTGTCTCCATGCGGCTCAATCGCCTCATCCGGCTCGCGCAGCAACTGCTGACGCTCGCGCGCGAGGACGCCGGCCCCGAGCGCGACGCGGCGCGCGTGAGCCTGCGCAAGCTCGCGGAGCACGCGGTTGGCGACTTCTCGCTGCTGGCGGAGGAGAAGGGCATCGACCTCGGTCTCGAACACCGCGCGCCGGTCTCCCCAGACGATCCGTGCGAGGTGCTCGCGGACGCGCATGGCCTCGCCACGCTCCTCGGCAACCTGATCGACAACGCGGTCCGCTACACCCCGCAGGGCGGCAAGGTCGATCTCGTGCTGACGCGCAGCGGCGACCGGCTCGGCTTCCAGGTGGTCGACAACGGACCCGGCATTCCGGCGGACGAGCTCGAACGCGTGCTCGACCGCTTCTACCGCAGCAGCCATGTGCCCGGCACGGGCAGCGGGCTCGGGCTTTCCATTGCGTGGCGCATTGCGGAGCGGCAGGCCCTGACGCTGACATTGCAGAACAATGCCGACGGGCACGGCCTGACCGTGGCCGTGGAAGGGCTGAGCGCAGCCGGCGCTTGAGACGGCGCAGGCCTTCCGGCCGTTGCCACGCTTTATTCCCGCGCACGGAGTTGTCGCCTACCCGACAGAATCCGCGCGGGATTACCGACATCATGCCTCCACGCCTCTGGCCACGCGACGCCGCCGGTACCGCACAGGCGCCCGCGAGTCGCGCGACGCGTCCGGAGATCGCCCACCCACTTGTGCAGGTGACCATGAAGCAATTCGGTGATTACCAGAACGAAATCTACTTCAAAGGCCTCCACGGCATTCGGCCGAGTCTTCCCGTGGATTTCAAACGGCTGGAGGAGCGGGCGGCCTCCGCCCTGTCGCCGTCGCTGCTGAGCTACGTCCAGGGCGGTTGCGGCGACGAGTCCACGCAGCGCCGCAATGTCGATGCCTTCGCGGAGTGGGGGATCGTGCCGCGCATGCTGGTCGATACGCGCGAGCGCGATCTTTCCGTCGAGATGTTCGGAAAGCGCTACCCGTCCCCGCTGATGCTCGCGCCGATCGGCGTGATCGGCGCGTGTGCGCAGGACGGCCACGGCGACATCGCGACGGCGAAGGCCGCGGCGGAAGCCGGCGTGCCGATGATCGCTTCCACGCTGATGAACGACCCGCTCGAAACGGTTGCGCAAGCGTTGGGCGAAGGCACGGCCTTCTTCCAGCTCTATACGCCCAAGGATCGCGATCTTGCCGCGAGCTTCGTGCGGCGGGCCGAAACGGCCGGCTACCAGGGCATCGTCGTCACGCTCGACACCTGGCTGACGGGCTGGCGCCCGCGCGACCTCAACGACAGCAACTTTCCCCAGTTGCGCGGCGTGGCGCTCGCCAATTACTTCTCGGATCCGCACTTCCGCGCAAAGCTCGCGGCGCCGCCGGAAGAGGATATCGCCGGGGCCGTGCGTCAATGGGCATCGGTATTCGGGCAGACCGTCACCTGGGACGATCTGGTCTGGCTGCGCTCCCTCACCCGCCTGCCGCTGATCGTCAAAGGCATCCAGCATCCCGACGACGCGAAGCGCGCCGTCGACACCGGCGTCGACGCGATCTATTGCTCGAACCATGGCGGCCGCCAGGCCAACGGCGGAATCGCCTCGATCGACCTCCTGCCCGCGCTCGTCGCGGCATGCGGCAAGGTTCCGGTCTGGTTCGATTCGGGCATCCGTTCGGGCACCGACGTCGTCAAGGCGCTCGCGATGGGGGCCAGCATGGTCGGCGTCGGCCGGCCGTATGCCTATGGTCTTGCGCTGGGCGGCGCGGCCGGCGTCGTCCACGTCGTGCGGTCCCTGCTTGCCGAGGCGGATCTGCTGATGGCCGTCGACGGCTTCCCCGATCTCGCGATGCTGCGGGCCGCGGGCGTGCGCCGCACGCGCCCGTAACGCTATCCACCGGCCCGGCTCTTCTGGCCGAGTGGCCAGGTCTCACACGTCTCACACCAACAACTGCCGCGACAGCACCTCTCTCGCCTGCGTCACCGTTTCCCGTTCGCCGGGATGCGGCGGCGTGAGCGAGAACACGGCCTCGGGCAACACCGGCAACCGGTACTTCGCGCCCAGCCGCACGAGCCCGTCCGGGATCGACGACGCGCAGAGGCAGCCCACGCCGAGGCCGGCCGCGACCATCGATTGCAGGCCAGCCACGCCGGACGCGCTGTGCACGAGCTCGTAGGGCAGCGCCTTGTCTTCGAGCGAACGCACCGCGGTCTGGTGCATCATGCAGTCGTCCGGCAGCAGCACGAGCGGCAGCCGCTCGGGCAACTGCTCCGCCAGCGCCGCCGACGCGACCCAGTAGAGCGGCTCGCGCCGCAGGATCCACTGGGCGTCGCTGGCAACGGGCCGGTACGGCCCCGTCGAGAGGTTCATGACCACACCCAGGTCGATCTGCCCCTTCGTCTGGGCGAGTTCGATATCGGCGCTCTTCATCGCGCGCACATGCAGGCTGAGCCGCGGGTAGCACTCGCGCAGCCGCGCGAGCAGGCCCGCCACCTCGTTGGGACGGAAATATTCGGTGATCGCGACACGCAGCTCGCCCTTGATCGCCTGGCCGCGCAGTTCGTCGAAAGCGGCCTCGTTGAGCGCTACGAGACGCCGCGCATGCTCCAGCAGCCGTGTGCCCGAAGCGGTCGGCTCGACGCCGCGCTTGCTGCGCACGAAAAGCGGCACGCCCGCGCGCTCCTCGAGCTTGCGCACCTGTTCGCTGACGGTCGATTGCGAGAGATGCAGCAGCGGCGCAGCCGCGGAGAGGCTGCCCGCCTCCGCCACCGCTGTGAAGGTCTTCAACTGGTCGAAATCGAAACCGCGCATCGCACGCCTCATCCATCGGGATATGCGATGGATGCTACCATCATTTCCCGCTTTTCCGGATCATGAGGAAAGGTCAGAATGGCGTCTCGAATGCCCGGCTGTGGGTTCCTGAAAAGGCGAGCGGCTGTGGCGCTGATTGGCCCATCTGGCCCATCATCCGGCCCCCCATCGAGATTTCGCTCATGACAGACAGCACGCTTGCCGCACGCGCTCCGGCGTGCGGCGCCACCGCTAAGGTGGCGCACAACCATCACGGCTGGGCGCTGGTCGTCTTGCTGGTCGGCGCGATCCTGCCGCCGATCGACTACTTCATCGTGAACCTCGCATTGCCGGCCATCCGCGACGGACTCGGCGCGCAACCCGCCGAGCTGGAGCTGGTGATCTCCGCCTATGCCTGCGCGAATGCCGTTGCCCAGATCACGGGCGGCCGCCTGGGCGACCTGTACGGCCGCAAACGCATCTTCATGATCGGCATGACCGGCTTCGTCCTTGCGTCCACGCTTTGCGGGCTGGCCGGCAGTGGCGGCGTGCTGGTTGCCGGGCGCGTGCTCCAGGGTCTGTTCGCGGCCATTCTGGCGCCGCAGGTGCTCGCCACGATCCGTAGCGTCTTCACGCCGCACGAACAGGTGCGCGTCATGGGGTTCTACGGCTTCGTGTTCGGGCTTGCCGCCGTCATCGGCCAGCTTGGCGGCGGCGCGCTGATCAGCCTGCATCCGTTCGGGCTGGGCTGGCGCGCAATTTTCCTCGTCAATCTGCCGATCGGTCTGCTTGCGCTCCTCGGCAGCTGGCGCTTCATCCCGGAAAGCCGGCCGCCGCGCGGCCAGCGCATCGATCTGCCCGGCACGCTCCTGCTCTCGCTGTTCCTGCTGATGCTCGTGTATCCGCTCACGCGCGGACGCGAGGCCGGCTGGCCGCTGTGGATGCTGGCCTGCCTCGCCGGTTCGTTGCCGGTGCTCGGTTGGCTGCTGCGCGTGGAGTGGCGCAAGCTCGTGGAGGGCCGCGATCCGCTGCTGGATCTGCGTCTTTTCCGCAACCCCGTGGTGGCGCTGGGCCTCGCGCTGGCGTTTCTGTTCTACACGATGAGCGCGTTCTTCCTGACCTATGGCATCTATCTTCAAGGCGGCCTGCACTGGTCGCCGCTCGCCTCGGGGCTCGCGATCCTGCCGTTCGGCCTGGGGTTTCTTTCGAGCCCGCTGCTGATGCCGCAGCTCGTCCATCGGTTCGGCGGTTACCGCGTGCTCACGCTCGGCTACGTGCTGCTCGCGTGCGGGCTCGCGGCCTCTGCCGCGTTCGCGGGAAGCTCCGCGCCCGGATTGGGCTTTTACCTGGGACTCGCTGCGATCGGCATGGGGCAGGGGCTCGTGCTTCCCTCTGTCGTGCGGATCGTGCTGGCCGAGGTGGCGCCCGAACGGGCGGGCGTGGCGTCGGGGATGGTGACGGCGACGCTGCAGATTGGCGCGGCTGTGGGTGCCGCAACGCTCGGCGGGGTGTTCTTCTCGGCGCTCGGTGCGCATCCCATGGTCGCCGATTATGTGCACGCGTTCAGGACTACGATGTTTGTGCTCGTCGGGGTGCTGCTGGCCTACGTGGCGCTTTCTCTCGCGCTTGGGCCGTTGCATCGGCGTTTGCATGGGCGCGCGTGATGCCGGGCGGCACGGACTCCTGAAACAGGTGCGCACACATGAAGTCGACGAAAACGCGCAGCTTCGGCGAAAGCTGCCGGCTGGACGGCCACAGGATCGAGAGCTGGCCGAGCGCGATCGGGTGATCGCCGAGCGCCGTGACGAGCGCGCCGCTGGCGAGCGTTTCCTGGGCAAGGAAGTCCGGCATGAAGCCGATCCCGAAGCCCGCGGCTACTGCGCCGCGCAGCGCCTCCATGTTGTTGCAGGTCATCGTCGTGCGCAGGTTCGGCGGCTCGCTGCCGTCGGGCGTGAGCGCGCTGCTTGCCGGACTCGTGCAGGCGCGGCTGCACGCGGCGCTCCCGCAAGCGCAGCCGGCCGCGGTGGCCGATGCTGCTGCGCGGCTCGCGGCGGGGAACCTTGCCGATGCGGCGGCGCGACTGCCGGGCCTCGCGCCCGCGACACTGCAGGCCGGCTACCACGCGGCGTTTGGCCAGTTACTCGACGGACTCGCGCTGATCACGCTGCTATGCGCGCTCGCCGCGTTTGCGTTCCTGAGCCGCGTTCGGGTGAGGGACGAGGCGCTCGGCGAACCGTCGCGCCGTTCCGGGATTCCCGCCACGGAGCAGCTTTAATTTCGCGCTTCGGCCTGCCGACAATCGATCAACTCTACGCCACGCCAAGCACCATGAGATGCATCGCGCGCCGCTCGACGAAGCCCAGCTTTTCGTAGAGCGCGATGGCGCCGCGATTCGACGCGATCACGTGCAGAAAGGGCGTTTCGGAACGCGCGGCAATGGTCGAGATCAGCCGCTTCATGAGACTTGCTGCAAGACCTTGCCCTCGAAAAGCCGGGTCTACGCAGACCGCGCTGATCTCCGTGAAGCCGTCCGGCTTGATGCGTTCGCCGGCCATCGCGGCGAGCTTGCCCTCGTGACGAATGCCGATATAGGTGCCGAGCTCGATGGTGCGCGGACCGAAGGGGCCGGGTTGCGTGGCCGCCACGAGGGCGAGCATTTCGGGCACATCCTGGACCGTCAGCCTCACGTGCGGCGGTTCGTGCTGGCGGTCGGGTTCGCCTTGCCACACCATCTGCAGCAGGGTGTCGCGCCTCGCGATGGAGAAACCCGCGGGAGGCACGACCTCGCTCACGGTCACCAGGGCAGTCGGGCCGTGCTGCTCGATGAGCGCGCGCAACGTCCGGAACGACTCCGGGCTGGTGTCGGCTATCGCCCCGAACGGAGCGACCGTGCCTGCATAGCGCCGCACGCGGTCGTCTCCTTCCGCGAAGGCGTGGTGTCTGCCGGCGAGCGCGTTCCCTATCGCCTTGTCCAGCGGGTGCGCGGTGCCGGCTTCCTGTTCGGCGAGGGTCGTTTCCGCCATGCTGTCCTCCTGCATCGATCATGTGGTGGTGCAAAGAATAGACGCAGACGGCCCGCGAAGGTAGCATCGCAAATGACATTATTCGAATCATTTACGCCATGCGTATCGTCGTGTTTCCTCTGGATGGCGTGTTCGACACGGGCCTCGCGGTGGTGCGCGACGCGCTCAGGATGGCGAACGGGCTCGCCGCGGTCGCGCATCCCGGCGAGCCGCCGCCATTCGAAGTCGAACTGGCCGGCCTGCGAACCCGCGTCACGACGGCGCTTGGCGTGACGGTCGAGACACACAAGGCGCGTACCGTGCAGCCGGCCGACTGGATCCTCGTTCCTGCGATCAGCACCGTGGCGCCCGACATGCTGGCCGAATTTCTCGAGCGCCCTGCGGTGCGCGACGCCGGGATGCAACTGCGCGACTGGTACTCGGGGGGCGTGCGGATCGCGGCGGCCTGCGTCGGGACGTTTATCCTCGCCGAATCGGGGTTGCTCGACGCGGAGGAAGCCACGACGACCTGGTGGCTCAGTCCGCTTTTTCGCAGCCGCTACCCGAAGGTGCGCCTCGACAAGGACCGCATGCTGGTGCCATCAGGCCCCTTCGTGACCGCCGGCGCGGCGATGGGGCACCTCGATCTCATACTCTGGCTGATTCGCCAGGCGAGCCCGGAGCTGGCGACGCTCGTGGCGCGGTACATGCTGGTCGACGGCCGGGTTTCGCAGGCGCCGTACATCATTCCCGATCACCTTGCGCACAGCGATCCGCTCATCGAGCGCTTCGAGCGCTGGACGCGCGCGAACCTGGCAAGCGGCTTCTCGCTCCAGGAGGCGGCGAGTGCGCTCGCCACCAGTCCGCGCACGCTGCAAAGGCGCGCGGAAGCCGTGCTGGGCAAATCGCCGTTGTCGTATTTCCAGGACCGCCGGGTGGAGCGCGCACGGCACCTCATCGAAACGAGCTCGATGGATCTGGATGCCATTGCCGCGGAAGTGGGCTATGCCGACGGCGCCACGCTGCGAACGCTGCTGCGCCGCAGGTTGGGGCGAGGGGTGCGGGAGCTGCGGTCGGCGTGAGCGGGGAGGCCGGTTCGGATATCGGGCTATTCCTGTACCTGCATTCCGGCAGTCGCGCCGAGGGTAGGCCGAATCGGTGCCTGGCGTATCAGTTGCGGCGGAAGACGCCACGCCGCAAGGCCGGCAATGAGTACCACGCCGGCGACGACCCATAGCACCACGCTCAGCGCACTTTCAAACGTGACCGCTTTCGATGCGATGCCCGGGAACGCGGTTCCGGCGTGACGCATGGCGCCCGAAAAGATCGCATCGAGCACCGACACCCCAAGGGCGCCCGCCACCGACCTGAACATGACCGGGCTCGCCGTAGCCACACCCAGCAGGGTTGGGCAGACCGATCGCTGTGCCACCACGGTGACGAGCGGAAACAGGATTCCCAGGCCGGCTCCCAACGGCGCGAGGCACGCGGAAAGTACGAACACAGGCGCGCGATGGCTGGCGAGCCCATACGCCAGCGCCACGAGGGAGGCGAAGATCAGCCCGCACGCGGTTATTGCCAGGCGGCGTACTCGGCCGGCGGCGGCGAGGGAACGGCCGCCGGCCGCCGAGCCGAGCGTAATGCCGGCGGTAAGCGCCATCAGATGCCATCCGGACGCGGTCGGCGTCAACATTCGCGCGGACTGGAAATACAGTGGCATGAACACGACAATGGCAAAGAGCGCGATGCCCGACGCAGCGCTCAGCACGTTGGCCGCCACATAGGAAGGATGCCGAAACGGTTCGAGCGGAAGAAGCGCATTGGGCGTACGCGCCTGGAGCCAGATAAAAACGGAAGCCAGTGCAATGCCCGCCAGCACGAAGCCGGGCCGGCCTACGCCCATCGCCACGTTGCGGGACGTCCCCACGATGATGCATACCAACGATGCGGTCAACAGCAGCGCACCGCGGTAGTCCATGCCGCTGGCCCGTATCGCGCGCGTGCGAGGCAGCGTGAAACTGAGGACCGCGATGGCGAGCAACGCCGCGGGGACATTGAAAAGGAACGCCCATCGCCACGAGCCGTATTGCACGAGGATGCCGCCCAATACCGGTCCAGCCATGGTCGAAAGGCTGAATGCCGCGCCGAGCAGCCCTTGAAGCCGAAAGCGCAGCGGCGGATCGAAGAGACGTGCTACCGAGGTCATGGCCAGCGTCATGAACGCGCCTCCCCCCGCCCCTTGAAGTCCGCGCGCCAACACGAGTTCCGTTGCGCTGCCGCTCGCGCCACAGAAAACGGAGCCCGCCAGAAAGATCGACGCAGCAGCGAGCAGAGCCGGCTTGCTACCCCACTGATCGGCGAGCTTTCCGTATAGCGGCACTGCAACCGTCGATGTGATCAGGTAGGCAGAGAATATCCACGAAATGTCGCTCGTGCCGCGAAGATCGCGTTGAATACCGGGAAGGACCGTCGATACGACGGTCTGATCGAACGCGGCCAGTACAACGAGGCTGAGGAAGGCCAGGAACGTCGCGGCGAGCGGAAGCGCGGTGTTGGGTCTCGTAGTCATGGGCGCCAGTGTTGTACGATGGCTCACATTTGACCAGTGCAATGTTCTTAATCGATACCTGCACGAAATGAACAAATTCGACTTGAACCTGCTCTGTGCGCTCGACACGCTGCTCAGTACCGGTAGTGTGAGCGAGGCCGCGGAACGCATGCACCTCAGTGCGCCGGCAATGAGTCATACGCTCGCGCGCATTCGCGAGGCGCTGGGCGATCCCATCCTCGTGCGTGCCGGCCAGCGCCTCATTCCTACGCAGCGCGCGATGGAACTACGAGAGCCCGTGCGCCGGCTCGTCGCCGAGGCGCGGCAGTTGATGCTACCCGCGGACGGACCGCAACTATCGGCCATGCGTCGCGAATTCGTCGTGCGTGCGATGGACAGCTTTCCTGTCGTGTTTGGCGCGCAGTTGCTGGCAGCGGTGCGGCAGGTCATGCCGCTTGCCACCGTGCGCTTCGTGCCCGAGCTCGACGGCGACGTCATGGCTTTGCGCGAGGGTCGCGTCGACGTCGACATCGGGACTTTGTACGATCGCAGTCCGGAGATTCGTACGGAGTTGCTCCTCGAACAGCACATCGTGGGCGCCGTAAGGGCGGGGCACCCGCTGATACGGTCGCGGGCCACGCTCAAGCGCTTCGCCGCCTCGCAGCATGTAGCCGTGCTGCAGCGCGGACAAAGCCGCGACGTGCTGGGCCGCGCGCTGGCCGACGCCGGGATCGTGCGCGAGGTTGCCTTGACGGTGCCGACCGCCTACGGCTCGCTGATGGCAGCGGCTCAATCGGATCTGGTTGCGTGCGCGGCGGAGCCTATGGTGCGCAACGTCGAAAAAAGCCTTGGAATCGCGATGTTCCGGCTGCCGGTGGCCGTGCCGGCCGAGCAGATCGTGCAGGGGTGGCATCCGCGCGCCGACACCGACCCCGCGCACCGATGCCTGCGCGAATGCATTCGCGGCCTCGTTGCGCACCGTTGGGCCGGCGCCACGCTTCATCCGAACCGGACACAATAAACCGGCGGCAAATGCGCTGAAATCAAATGCCAGTGTTCCCCGCCGTTATCGGACGTCCACAGCGCGCCGGTGGTCGACCCCATGGCGAGGCGCGTGCCGGAGTCGTCGATCGCGAGTCCGTGCCGATACACGAGGTCATACGCGGGTGCGGGCGGCAAGCCGTTCGCAAAGCGCTCGAAGGTGCGCCCGCCGTCCCGCGTGCGCGTGACGACGAACTGACCGCTCACCGGGATCCGGTACTGGTCTTTCGCGGCGGGGACGAACCATGCGGTGTCCGGCTCGCCCGGATGCACGGCCACCGCGAAGCCGAAGCTCGAAGGCTGCGCCTCGATCCGCTGCCAGCGCGCCGCCCCGTTGGTCGAGCGGAAAATCCCGCAGTGATGCTGCGTCCAGAGCACGTCGGGATTGGCGGGGCACTGCACGACGCGATGCGGGTCCTGCACGTTGCCTTCGCCGCGCCGCTCGGGCGGCATGTAGTCGGCTTCCATGCCTTCGGCGGTCAGGTGCCAGCTCGCGCCGCTGTCGAAGGTCTGCCAGACGCCGCCGCTCGATACGCCCAGGGTCACGTGCCGGCTGTCGCGTGGATCGACCAGCACGGAATGGATGCCCGGCCAGTCGTAGCCGCCACCGGCCCATTCGCGGCGCTCCGGGCGGTCCCATAGCGCGCGGTTGAGTGCCCAACTGTCGCCGCCGTCGTCGGAACGGAAGAGGCCGCCAGGTATCGTGCCGGCCCACAGGACGCCCGGCTCGTCCGGGCCACCCGTTTCGAGCGACCAGATCTGATGAAGCGTCCAGGCGAGCGGCGGGCCGGATGGATCGGTATCCTGATCGTCTTCGCCCGTGTTCGCGCTGCCGTCGGCAAGCGGCTCATTGGCAGGCTGCGGCGGATAAACAGGAACCGCGCACTCTTCCCAATTCGCCGCGCCCGCGCGCTGGCGATGCAGCTTCACGCCGAAGTGGCCGAGATTGAGCGCGGCGTACAGCGATCCGTCGCGCGGATCGTGCAGCACCATGCTTACCGGCTCGCCGACGAAATGGGGGTCGCCGAGTGTCCAGCCGCCCTTGCCGTCGGTATGCAGAACGAACAGCCCTTTGCGGGTTGCGACGAGCAATCGATCGTTCATGCCGAATGTCTCCTCGTGTACAGCCGTGATGTCCCTTTATCCGCCCGACAATGCCTGCACGACGTACACGCGGCTCTGCTCGCCGAGCGAGTCGGATAGATGCTGGCGGTCGCGCACCGGCCGGCCGTCCACGAACACGGCCAGATGTTTTCGCAGCGAGCCCTGGTCGTCGAGGATGTAGCCGCGCAGCCGGGGTTGCGCGGCAAATACGGCCGCGAGCGCTTCGCCGAGCGTACGTGCGTCGACTTCGTGCTCGGGCGTTGCGATATGGCGCTGAATCGAGGCTGCGAAGAAGAGGTGCGCCATGATGGACCCATGCGGGTTGACCGCGTTCGCCGGTTCTGTAGTGTAGGCGATTTCCGCGCGCGCTTTGGCGAGAGAGGCGGACGCCGAAGCTCCGCCAAAGCGCGTTATTCCGGCTTCCTCGCGGCCTCGACGAGCATGGCATCGCCAATGGGCGACGCTCCGCTTGCCCTGAGCGCATCAGCCGCCCCGCGAATATCGCGGGTTTCCTTGTTCTGGCTGAGTTTGCTCTTGCCGACGAGTTGCGTGATCTCGATCTGCAGGCCGACAATCGCCTTGAGCATCGTATCGATATAGTCCTCGGGCGCGTCTCCCATTTTCCAGGGCTTCGGCAGCGGTGCTTCGTGCGTGCGCGTCAGTCGGCTGACCACGCCGCGCACATAACGCTCGTCGTCGAGGATCGTGATCCGCCCGTGCGCGTGGACGACCCTGTAATTCCAGGTGGGCACCTGTTTGTGCGTTTCGTGCTTGCTCGGATACCAGTTCGGCGAGATATAGGCGTCCCCCGCCTGGAAAATCACCAGTACCTCGTCGCCGTTCGCCACGTCCTGCCATACCGGATTGGCCCGCGCGACGTGCGCGCGCAGCACACCCAGTTCGCCTTCCGCGGCGGCCAGTTCGAACGGAACGTGATTGGCGTCGAGTCCGCTTTGGCCGTGCGTGACCAGCGTACCAAACGGGTGCTGGACGATGAGGGTATGCAGCACTTCCTTGCGGGATTCGGCGAAATGGGCGGGTACGTACATGCGATTGCCTCGGGCTGGCGTGATGAACGGGATGATGGGCGGGCACGGCAACGGCATCCAGTTTGCCCGAAAAGTGGTTTATTCTGTAGATCCAGTTTATTCCATTCCCGATAGACCAGAATCATGGCGAGAACGGTGCGGATTGCGGAGATGCCGTCGTTCGGCGCGCTCGATCGCACGGCGGGCAATCTGAGCCGTCAGGTTGCCGAGGCGTTGCGGGAGGCGGTGCATAAAAGCGATCTCGGGGCCGGCGATGCGTTGCCGTCCACGCGTTCGCTTGCCGCTTCGCTTCGCGTGGCTCGCGGCACGGTGATCGAAGCCTACGCGCAATTGATCGCCGAGGGCTTTCTCGAATCGAAGGCGGGCGCGGGAACGCGCGTCGCGCAGGCACTGGCCCGGCCGCAGCCGGCCAGCGAATCCCGTGCGGCGCGAGGGCGCGCGACATCGGAACCCGGCCTGTCTGAACGCGCCAGGGGATTCGCGCAGATTGCGCAAGAGTTCCGGCCGCTGGAGCCGATACCCTTCGCGATATCGGTGCCAACCGGCCTCACTGCACCGGCCGACACCTGGCGCCGCCTCGGAAACCGGTTGCGCGCGAGGGGACCCGGCGCGCCAACGGGATATGCCGATCCGCTTGGCGCACCAGCGCTGCGCGAAGCGATTGCCGCGTACGTGCGCAAGTCCCGCTCGGTGCGTTGCGAAGCGGATCAGGTCGTGGTGACGAGCGGAACCCAGCAGGGGCTCTTTCTTGCAAGCCAGGTCCTGCTGGGGCCGCACGATCGGGTATGGGTCGAGAACCCAGCCTACCGCGGCGTTACCGCCATTCTGGAGAGCCTGGGCTATCGTGACGGCATGGTGCGGGTTCCCGTCGACGCCGAAGGCCTCGACGTGGAAGCGGGCATGCGCATGGCGCCGCAGGCACGCGCGGCCTTTGTCACGCCGTCTCATCAGTATCCGCTGGGGATGCCCTTGAGCATGGCCCGGCGCACGGCGTTGCTGGCCTGGGCGGGGGCCGGCAACGCCTGGGTGGTCGAGGACGACTACGATAGCGAGCTGCGATATGAGGGTTATCCGTTCCCGGCGCTTCAGGGCCTGGACCCGGACCGCGTGGTTTACCTCGGCACTTTCAGCAAGATCCTGTTTCCCTCGCTGAGGCTGGGCTATGCGATCGTCCCGCGCAGTCTTGCGGATGCCTTCTGCGGGGCCAGGGTGCTCATGGACCGCCATCCGCCCACCGCCGATCAGCACGTGCTGGCCGCTTTCATGGCAGAGGGGCATCTCGGGCGTCACATTCGAAAGGTTCGCAACGTGTATGCGGAGCAGCGCATTCAGTTGATCAGGACGCTTGACGAAGTATTGCCGGGGAATCTGGCCTGGATCGAACCTGGCGATCAGGGCATGCACCTGGTGCTGTGGCTCGCCGACCGCTTCGACGACCGCGCGGTCGTTCAACTGGCGGCTCAGGCCGGTGTGGCGGTGCGCGCGGTGTCGCCGATGTTCGCGCGGGGAACCGGCCGCCCTGGGCTCATACTCGGCTTTGGCGGATTCGGCAGCGCGCAGATGGCGGCGGCGGCGCGGCGACTCGCGGCGATTATCGTCGAGGCGGCAGGAAGTCCTTGAACATGGCCGCCGCGGCGTGCTCCAGCTTCGCGCCGTACCGTTGCGTATCGTCGCGCAACTGCTGCACGGTGACACCGGGTGTCGCTGCGATCTCGCAGGCATGCCCGATCAGCCAGCGTTCGAATTCTCGCGCCCGCACTTCAGGGTGGCACTGAAGCGCCAGCACGTTGCGCCCATGCATGAAGGCCTGGTTGCGATACAGATCCGTCGAAGCCAGCAGCACGGCGCCTTGCGGCAGATCGAACGTGTCGCCGTGCCAATGCAGCATCGACGTGTGTTCGGCCCCAAGGTGCCGCAAGGGCGAGGCGAGGCCCGCAGCGGTCAGCTTGAGAGGCGACCAGCCGATCTCCTTGCGGTCTCCCGGGTAGACGCTCGCGCCCAGGGCACGCGCCAGCAACTGCGCTCCAAGGCAGATCCCCAATGTCGGAGCGTCTGCCCGAACGCGTCGATCGAGTACCCGAAGCGTATTCGTCAGCCATGGGTAGCGGGTTTCCTCGCAGGCGCCGATGGGACCTCCCAGAACGACGAGCAGATCGGGCACGGTTGCCGCTTCGTCGGGCAGTGCCTCGATGCCGGCTTCGAAGTATCGGATGGCGTAGCCCGATTCGGTCAGGACGTCGGCCAGACTGCCGAGATCCTCGAAGTGGACGTGTCTGAGGACCCATGCGGTCCTGGTTGCCGCAGCGGTGGAGCGTGGTGTCATGACAGTCAGCCTGAATGCGATAGGGCAGCGCAGTGTAGGTCGATGACGCCGGCTTCGCTACACTATATCGGCCAACCTCTGCATCAAACCGGACACGTCAACCGGCCATGAAAAGCTCTAATCGGGACGACTACCAAACGATCGCGCGCGCCGTAGGTGCGATGGCCAAGGAATTCGCGCGCGGCACGGTGAGCGCCTGGCATTGCCATGCACGCGCGCAACTGCTCTATGCGCCGGTGGGCGTCATGGAAGTCCGTACCGGCGGGACGACGTGGGTTGCGTCGCCGCAGCGCGCCATCTGGATCCCGCCGTCATGCGGGCACGAGGTCCACTTCCGGACCGCCACTTCCGTGCGGACCTTCTATATCGACCCCGCGGTGTTGCAGGGAGACGTGCCTTCCGTGCCGTGCAGTATCGACGTGTCGCCTCTACTGCGAGAGCTGATCCTCAGAGCGGTCGAGATGCCGATCGAGTATGACGAAGCGGGGCGCGACGGTCAGATTACGTCGCTCGCACTGGCGGAAATCGAATGGTCGACGGTGCGGCCACTGGAACTGCCGGCGCTGACCGATTCGCGACTTCAGGTCTTGCGCGAGGTGCTTGAAAACGCGCCAGCCGACTCGCGCACGCTCGAAGAATGGGCGCGTGCGCTGAACATGTCGGCGCGCACGCTTGCGAGATTGTTTCGCGCTCAGGCCGGTATGTCCTTCGGACAATGGCGGCAACACATGCGCGTTTATGCAGCCTTGCCGCGACTTGCCGCCGGGGAGCCGGTCACGGCCGTCGCATTCGACCTCGGTTACGATTCGGCCAGCGCGTTCGCAGCGGTTTTCCGGCGCATCATGGGCGTGGTCCCCAGCCGATACTTCGCAGCACCTCGACGATAGCCGGCTGGCCGCTCAGGCCCGACGATCGCGTTCGAGCAGCCCGTAGAGCGCGCTATCCGATACTTCGCCACCCACCACCCAGCGTTCGCGCAGCAGCCCCTCCCGGACGAAGCCGAGCCGCTCGAGCAGGCGTGCCGAGGCGGCGTTGCGCGGGTCGATATCGGCCTCGATGCGGCGCAGACACAAGGTGCCGAACGCATGCTCGATCAGCGCCGAAACCGCTTGGCTCATATAGCCGTTGCCCCAATGCCCGCGCTGCAGGCTAAAGCCGACTTCCGCGCGCCGGCATTGTTCCTCCGCGTGAAACAGCGCGCAGTCACCAACCACTTCGCCGGTGCCCTGCAGCTCGATCACGCAGATGAAGCTCTCGCCATCCATCGCAGTCCTCAATTTGCGCGCAATCCGATCTTTTGCCTCGTCGAGATGATTCATCGCGGGAAACGAAAAGTAGCGCATCGCTTCTGCATCCGACCAGATCGTGAACAGCGCTTGCGCATCGTCTTCGCGTAGCGGCCGCAGATTGAGGCGAGGCGTAGTCAGCGTGGCGGGCGTGAATAGCGGCATGGCGGCAAGCGGGGCGGGAAAGTAAGGACACCATTAAAACATGGAAGTCCGGCATTGTTGCCGGGAGAAACCGTTTCCGCGCTTGCGAGCTAATTCGATCTTGCTGTGATCGACTGTCGATAAGGGATGCCGGATTATCAATTCAATCGACCGGGTCTACGATGCTTTCATGGTTTGGGTCCACTCCCAACCACTCCACTTTTGTGCCACCGGCACACCAGACCCAGGAGCATTGCCATGCATATCCAGACGAACGGCCCGAGAATTCATGTCACAGTACAGGGCGACGGCGAGCCGGCGCTCGTGTTTCTGCATTACTGGGGCGGATCGTCCCGCACGTGGGATGGTGTCGTGGGGCAGCTAGCGGACCGCTACCGCACCGTCGCCATCGACCATCGCGGCTGGGGCGATTCGGAAGCGCCTGCGCAGGGCTACGCGATAGCGGACCTGGCCAACGACGCGCAAGACGTTGTCGAAGCACTCGATCTGCGGCGCTATGTGCTGGTCGGGCACTCAATGGGCGGCAAGGTTGCGCAACTGCTCGCGTCGCGCCGCCCGCGCGGGCTGGCGGGTGTCGTGCTCGTCGCGCCTTCGCCGCCGTCGCCGATGGCCCTGCCTGACGAGCAGCGCGCCGCGATGGTTTCGGCCTATGCGTCGCGCGAATCCGTGAGCCAGGTGCTCGATCACGCGCTCACTGCGAACCGGCTCGAACCCGCGCATCGCGAGCAGGCCATCGCCGACAGTCTGCGCGGCGCGCCGCAAGCGAAGACCGCGTGGCCCATCGCCGGCATGCTCGAAGACATCACGGGCGAAGTGGGGGCGATCGATGTGCCCGTCGTCGTGATTGCCGGCGAGTTCGATCAGGTCGACCGGGTCGAGACCTTGCGCAAGGAGTTGCTGCCGCGCATTGCCGGTGCGTGCCTGCACGTACTGCCTCGTGTCGGACATTTGTTGCCGCTGGAGGCGCCCGCCGCCCTCGCGGCGCTGATCCGGCAGTTCGCCGGCAAACTGGACGCAGACCGCGCGGCAAACGGACCCGGCACCCCCGAGCAGGTTCCGGTGGCCTTCGACGCCGCGTTCAACGCCGGCGATATTGACGGCATGCTTGCCGTGTTCAGCGAGAACGCGACAATGCGGATGGCCGATGGCAAAGGTGTGGCGAGCGGTCACGACGCGTTGCGTACGCAGTTCTCCGGACTCCTGAAGGCGGGGCCCCGCATTCACAACGAGGTACGGCGCTCGCTCGTCAGCGGTAACGTGGCGCTGGTCTTGATCGACTGGACCGTGACGGTGGCGTTGCCGAACGGGCGGGAGGCCCGCCAACGCGGCACGGCGACCCAGGTGATGGTACGCGGCGACGACGGCGTGTGGAAGCTGACCATTTCGAACCCGCCCGGCATCGCCGAAACGGCAGAAGAGGTTGTGGTCTAGCGCGACGGGCTGTGCGGGGCGAGGGGGTATGCGCGGGCGCGCTACCGGAAGGCCGGCGGGCCCGCCCACGGGGCAGGCCGCCGGCAAGACGCCGGCGCGTCTAGTCGTGCGCCATGGCGCGCTCGACGGTGAGGTGCGTCGACATCATGTTGACGTTGGCATTGTGCATGACCCACAGCGAAAGTCCGACGATCACTGCGATCAGAAACGTCGTACACACGAAGATGCCCGTGTTCGCGCGCTGGCTGCGCGCCGAGCCGATATGCAGAAAGTAGACGAGCTGCACCACGAGCTGCGCGATGCACAGCGCGACGATGGCCGCCAGCCCTGCACCGGGTGGCACGACGTGAAACATGACCACGCCGAACGAGGCGAGCGTGAGCAGCAGTGACAGGACGGCGCCCGCCATGTAGCCCTTGAGGCTGCCATGCGCCTGGCCGACCGGATGCGTGACGGGGGAGTGGCTCACAGCAGACCTCGCAGATAGACAAAAGTGAAAACGCAGATCCACACGAGATCCAGGAAGTGCCAGAAGAGGCTCAGGCAGGCGAGACGGCGGCGAATCGTGCCGGTCAGGCCGAACTTCAGGGTCTGGTGCATCATGAGGGCGATCCACAGCAGCCCCACCGTGACGTGCAGGCCGTGCGTGCCGACGAGCGTGAAATACGCCGAGAGATAGGCGCTCGTGCCGGGGCCGGCGTTTTCGGCCACGAGTTTCGCGAACTCGTTGACTTCCATGCCGATGAAGCCCGCGCCGAACACGAACGTCACCGCGAGCCACGCTATCACCGCCGCGCGCCGGTGCGCATGGAGGTTCAACATCGCCATGCCGAACGTGACGCTGCTGGCAAGCAGCAGCAGCGTTTCGCCGAGCACGTAGGACGGCTCGAACAGTTGCGTGGCGCCAGGACCGCCTGCTGTTGCGTTCGCGAGCACGCCGAAGGTGGCGAAGAGTGTCGCGAAGATGAGGCAGTCGCTCATCAGGTAGATCCAGAAGCCGAACGTGGTCTTCGTGGTGTCGTCGTGATCGTGGCCATGCGCATGGCCGGCGTGATGGATTGCAGCGTGCGCCATGAGTTACGCAGCCTCCCTGATTTCCAGTTGCGCGAGCTGTTCGAAGCGCGCGTTCTCGATGCGTGCGACCTCGGCGGCGGGGACCCAGTAGTCCGTGTCCTCGTCGTAGGTGCGCAGGATGAAGGTGACGATCATGCCGGCGAGGCCGATCGCCGCGAAGAGCCACATGTGCCACACGATCGCGAAGCCGAACAGCAGGCTGAACATGGCGATGATGAAGCCCGCGCCCGTGTTGCGCGGCATGTGGATGTCCTCGTAGACCAGCGCTTCGGCGTACGCGCGGCCCGCTTCCTTGTTGTCCCAGTGCTGCTCCATCGAAGTGATCTTCGGCAGCACGGCGAAGTTATAGAACGGCGCGGGCGAGGCGGTCGACCATTCGAGGCTGCGGCCGTTCCAGGGGTCGCCCGTGAGGTCGCGGTTGGCTTCGCGGTCGCGCACGCTCACCACGATCTGCACGATCATCGCGAGAATGCCGAGGCCGACGAAGACCGCGCCCACGA
The DNA here is from genome assembly GCF_046581065.1 of Paraburkholderia yinzeri. Taxonomy (NCBI): domain Bacteria; kingdom Pseudomonadati; phylum Pseudomonadota; class Betaproteobacteria; order Burkholderiales; family Burkholderiaceae; genus Paraburkholderia; species Paraburkholderia yinzeri. Next base: position 52,189 of record NZ_JBFOCJ010000003.1, read on the forward strand.
GCGCCACCACGAGCCACGGATGCCATGCCGCCACGTCATAGTGATTCATGCGACGCGTCATGCCCTCGAAGCCGAGGATATAGAGCGGTGTGAAGGCGAGCCAGTAGCCGATGAGCCAGCACCAGAACGAGACCTTGCCCCAGAACTCGTTGAGCGTGAAACCGAATACTTTCGGAAACCAGAAGCTGACGCCGGCGAGACAGCCGTACACCACGCCGCCGATGATCACGTTATGGAAGTGGGCAACGAGAAAGAGCGAATTGTGCAGCACGAAGTCCGCGCCCGGCACGGCCAGCAACACGCCGGTCATGCCGCCCACGGCGAACGTCACCATGAAGCCGATAGTCCAGAGCGTTGCGCTGTGATAGCGGATGCGACCGCGGTACATCGTGAAGAGCCAGTTGAAGAGCTTCACGCCGGTCGGGATCGAGATGATCGTGGTCATGATGCCGAAGAACGCATTGACGTTCGCGCCCGATCCCATCGTGAAGAAGTGGTGCAGCCACACGAAGAACGAGAGGATGCCGATCGAGGCCGTGGCGTACACCATCGACTTGTAGCCGAACAGCGGTTTGCCCGAAAACGTCGCGATGATTTCGGAGAACGCGCCGAACGCGGGCAGGATCAGGATGTACACCTCGGGATGGCCCCACACCCAGATCAGGTTGATGTACATCATCGCGTTGCCGCCCAGCTCGTTCGTGAAGAAATGCATGCCGAGATAGCGGTCCATCGTGAGCAGCGCGAGCGTGCCGGTCAGCACGGGGAACACGGCGACGATCAGGATGTTGGTGATGAGCGCGGTCCACACGAACACCGGCATCTTCATGAGATCCATGCCGGGCGCGCGCATGCGCAGGATCGTCACGATGAAGTTGATGCCCGAGAGCGTGGTGCCGAGGCCGGATAGCTGCAGCGACCATATGTAGTAGTCCACACCGACAGTCGGGCTATAGCCGAGCTCCGAGAGCGGCGGATAGGCGACCCAGCCCGTAGCCGCGAAATCGCCGACGAACATCGAGATCATCACCAGCACGGCGCCCACCACGGAGAGCCAGTAGGAGAGCGAGTTGACGAACGGATAGGCCACGTCGCGCGCGCCGATCTGCAGCGGCACGACCACGTTCATGAGCCCGAGAATGAGCGGCGTGGCCACGAAGAAGATCATGATGACGCCGTGCGCCGTGAAGATCTGGTCGTAGTGGTGCGGCGGCAGATAGCCGGCGGCGCCATTGTACGCAATGGCCTGCTGCACGCGCATCATGATCGCGTCGGCGAAGCCGCGCACCAGCATGACGATGGCGAGCACGATGTACATGGCGCCAATGCGCTTGTGGTCGACCGAAGTGATCCACTCGCGCCACAGATAACCCCATTTCCCGGCGAGCGTGATGGCGGCGAGCAGGGCGAGTCCGAGCACCGCCACGACGGCGCCGGTGCCCATGATGATGGGCTCGTGCCAGGGAACGGCATCGAGCGTGAGTTTTCCGAACATGATGTGATTACTCCGCTGCCAGGGTGGTGCCGCGGCTCAGGGTGGGAGGAGGCGCGGCGCTGCCGCAGATGGGGTTGCCGTAGACGTCGCGCATGTACTTGTTGACCGCGCCTTCGAACAGACCCGGCGCGACGCTCGAATAGAGCGTCACCGGGGCCTTCTCGCCGGGTTGCGCGAGTGTTTCGTAGGCCGAAAGGCTCAACGGCGCATTCGAGGCTTTCGCACGCGCGATCCACGCGTCGAAATCGGCGCGACTGGTGGCGATCGTGTTGAAGTGCATGTCGGAGAAGCCCGGGCCGCTGAACGCGGACGAGCGGCCCGCATACACGCCGGGCTGGTTCGCGATCAGGTGCAGGTGCGTTTCCATGCCCGACATGGCGTAGATCTGGCTGCCCAGTTGCGGGATGAAGAACGAGTTCATCAGCGATTCCGCGGTCAGCCGGAACGAGACGGGCGTATCGACGGGAATCGCGAGCTGGTTCACGGAGGCGACGCCGTAGTCCGGATAAATGAACAGCCACTTCCAGTTGAGCGCGACGACGTCGACGCGTATGGGCTTTTGCTGCGACTCGATCGGCCGGTACGGATCGAGCGTGTGCGTGGTGCGCCAGATCAGCCCGGCGAGCATCAGCACGATCACGCACGGAATCGACCAGACGACGATCTCGATCGCCGTGGAGTGCGCCCACTTCGGCGCGTAGGTCGCGCGCGTGTTCGACTCGCGATAGCGCCATGCGAACCATAGCGTGAGCACGATCACCGGGATCACGACCAGCAGCATGAGGCCGAGCGCGATCAGGATCAGGTTCTTTTCCTGCACGCCGATGTCGCCCTTGGGGTCGAACAGTACCGCCTGGCAGCCGCCGAGCAGCGTGAGTGCGCCGGTGGCCGCAAGCGTGGCGGCGGCGCGCAATCGCGGGCGGATAGAACGCCCCAGGCGGGGAGGAGGGGGTGGAGGTGCGCCGGCTTCGGCGGCCGGTCCTCTTCGAATGTCGGGATTGCGCATGTCGGGTTCCGTGGTTGGCGATCGCGCAAACCCATCCCTACGGGCCTGTGTAGTCTTGACGGGAGGTGCACAGGACGGCGCTTTCCGGTCAAAAGCCATACATGATCATATGTATGGATTTACGCGCTTCGTGTCCGCATGCTAGAGTAAGACATGATGCATACATGTGCGGCAAGATGACGCAAATCCGATGACGCGAAATCCTTCTTCCGGTGCTGCCAGAGACGCTTCGCCGTGGTCCGTGGCGCTTAAGACGGGCAGCGGTCCGCGCTACCTGCGGCTTGCCGACTTCATCGAGCGCGCGGTTGCCGAAGGCACGCTGGCGGCCGGCACGCGCATGCCGGCGCAGCGGGCGCTGGCGGCGCTGCTCGGCGTCGATCTCACGACCGTCACGCGCGGCTTCAACGAGGCGCGCCGGCGCGGGCTGATCGAGTCGCGCGGTCCGCTCGGCACCTTCGTTGCGCCCCCGCGTGCCGCGCAGTTGCAGCGCGTCGACCTGAGCATGAATATCCCGCCGGCGCCGCTCGGCATCGAGATGGCAGCGCTGCTGCGCGAAGGGCTCTCGCGGCTGCTGTTGCGCAGCGATGCCGATCTGCTCATGACCTACCACGTTGGCGGCGGGACCCTGCGCGATGGCGAAGCCGGCGCGCGCTGGCTCGAACCGGTGCTCGGCGCGGTCGCGCCGGCACAGGTAGCGGTTTGCCCCGGCGCGCAGGCGGCGCTGGCCGCGTTGATCCTCGCCTTCAGTGCGCCGGGCGAAGTCGTGCTGTGCGAGCCGCTGGTCTATCCCGGGCTTCCGCATGCGGCGGCGCAATTGGGCCGCCGCCTCGAAACCGTGGCCGCCGACGCCGACGGCATGCGGCCCGACGCGCTGGAGGCGGCCTGCCGGATGCACGGCGCCCGCCTCGTGTACCTCAATCCGACACTGCAGAATCCCACCGGCGCGACCATGCCCGAGGCGCGCCGCCGTGACATCCTGCGCGTGGCGGCGCGACAGGGTCTCCTGGTTGTCGAGGACGATCCGTACTGGCGTTTCGCGCCCGAGGCGCCGCCCCCGCTCGCGAGGCTCGCCCCTGCCCGGGTCTGCTATCTGTCTACGCTTTCGAAGGTACTGACGCCCGGCCTGCGCACCGCATTCCTCGTCTTGCCCGACGCCATGGCGCATGCGCGCTTTCTGGCGGCGCTGCGCTCGTTTTCGCTGATGGCGGCGCCGCTCACGTACGCGCTGGCCATCCAGTGGATCGACGACGGCACGGCTGCGCGAATTTTCGAGGGTGTGCGCGCCGAGGCGCACGAGCGTCAGCGCGTTGCCGTGCAGGCGCTTGGCGCGCCGGCGGGCGCGGGCATCCATCTCTGGTACGTTCTGCCGCGCCACTGGTCGGCGCGCGATCTGGCCGCGGCGGCCAGTACGGAAGGCCTGGCGGTCGCGCCTTCCACCGCGTTCGCGGCCGACGGGCGCCAGGACGTGACGAGTGCGATCCGCATCTCGCTGGGCGCAGCGGCGGACCGCGCCCACCTGCACTCGGCATTGCGGCGACTCTCCGCACTGCTCGCCAACGATCGTTTCGCGCAGACGCAGGTGATCGTGTAGCGTTCCGCAGGCCGCCGGATCGTCTGCATTCCTGATGGTTGTCCTGAGGCAGACGCAGCGCCGCGTGCGGCCATGCATCGATTGCCCGGCGGCTTAGGTCTTCGACTTGCCGCGCGAACCCCGCGGGCTGCTCCGGCGTCGTGATGCGCCGCGATCCCACGGCGGTTCGTCGCCGAACGTCGTCGCGAGAAAATCCAGGAAGCGGCGCACCTTGAGCGGCAGATGGCGCGCGCTCGGATAGACGGCCTGGATCGCAAGTTCCGCCGTGTCGTACTCCGGTAGTAGCTCGACTAGCCGACCAAGTGCGATCTGCTCACCGAAGACAAAGGTCGGCCCATAGGCGACGCCGGCTCCGGCAAGCGCCGCTGCGAGCAGCAGTTGGGTGTTGTTGGCCGCCAGCCGGCACGGGCCGTCTATGACGTGACGGCGGCCGTTTGCGTCGATGAGTGTCCAGTCGTCGTCGGAAACGGCTTCGCTGAACGTGAGCCGGGTGGCTTGCCGCAAATCGCGGGGATTGCGCGGCGCGCCGTGGCGCTTCAGATAGGCAGGGGACGCACAGACCGCCATGCGGCATGGCGCGAGCCGGCGCGCGACGAGCCCGGAGTCGGGCAGGCGGCCGATTCGTATGGCCACGTCCACGCCGGTTTCGAGCAGGTCGACGTAGCGGTCGTTCAGCGATATCTCGATGTTGACCTGGGGGTGCGCCTCCAGATACTGCGCGACGACCTCGCCAAGATGCATTGCCCCGAACGTGACCGGCGCGGCAATTCTCAGAACGCCATGGGCCGATCCGCTGGCATCCGTGACTTCGCGATTGGCTTCGTCATAAGCTTCGAGAATCCGCTGGCACCGCTCGTAATAGACCTCGCCGATATCGGTGAGGGTCAGGCGGCGCGTGGTGCGGTGGAGCAGCCTCGCATTCAGCCCGGTTTCGATCGCGCTGACGTATTTGCCGGCCATCGCAGCGGATAATCCATAGTGTCGTGCGGCTGCGGCAAAACTGCCGCTATTGACTGCGGCGACGAACACTCTAATGCCGGTCAGCCGGTCCATGAAATCCTCGATTCGAAGCGCCGATTATCAGGTGGGCAATGCGCTCGTCATTATTGACGAGCTACGCCAAGGTTAGCCAAAGCTTTAATTTCTGTTACAAAATAATCAGTTGGCTGGGCAATGAGGCCGAATGTATTCTTGCGACTTGAGATTTTCTTTTCGAATTGAATCTTTCGTGCGATGCGAAACGGCTCATCCGGAAATGATTCATTTTGACTAAGGCATCGTTCGCCGTATGCGCGCCGGTTATGCCTTTTATGGTTGACGTCAGAAGAGTTGAGGGGATTTTTATGATAATTCGCAGACCTATATTATTTTTCGCTTCTGTCGTGACGTTTGCCGTAGCGGGCGTCGCGTATGCGCAGGACCAGGATCAGACGCTAAAGCTCGCGAAGCTGGGCGTGCAGTTTGCCGCGAACAACGCTCGGGTGGCTGCGGAAGTCTGCGGCGTCGATGCATCGACCGTTTCGAACTACAAGGACGCCGCGAGCCGGAAATTCGTCCAGGATCCGGATTTCGCGAAAGACTGGGATGCGGGCTGGAAGAGCGCCGCGCAGACCGTCAATGGCCTGCGGCAGATGAAGGCGAGCAACCCGCAGGAATACGATCAGCAGAAAGGGGCGATCTGCAGCGATATGCAGCGAGAGATGAAGTCGTGAACGGCGGGGCGGGCTGATGCCGCGCCGCCGTTGCCCGATCAGAAGTCCGTCGTCATCGAGAAGAGCACGGTGCGCGGCGCGCCCTGCGTCAGATATCCGCCGATCGTTGAGGCCCAGTAGGCCTTGTTCGCCACGTTGAGCACGTTGGCGCGAAACGTGGTCGGCCTGCCGAACACGGTGGTTGCATAGCGCGCGCCGAGGTCGACCGTGTCCCACGCCTTGATCGACAGGGTGTTGGCCGCGTCCAGATACTGCGGGCCCGTATGCGTCCAGCGGGCGCTGAGCGTGAGGCCCTGGAGCCACGGCACGTCGTATTCGGCGCCCAGGTTCAGCAGGAACGAGGGCACGCCAACCGGACGGTTGCCGTTCGTCGCGCCGTTTTCCGTGTCGAGTTGCACGGCGTCGATATAGGTTGCGCCCGCAATCACGCGCACGCCCCTGAACGGCTCGCCGAACACGGACGCTTCGAGGCCGCGATGGCGCTCGGTGCCGTTCGCGGCAAAGTAGCCGTCACCGTTCGTGTAGGTCTGCGGCTTTTCGAGCTGGAACGCCGCGAACGAGGCGCCATAGCTGCCGGTGTCGTACTTGATGCCCACTTCGTACTGCTTCGTGCGCTCGGGCGCGAGCAGCGCGCCATAGTTTTTCGAGCCGAGCGGCGCCTGGTCGCCGGCTGCGAGCGATTCGGCGCGGTTCGCGTAGATCGATACGTTCTGCCAGGGTTTGACGACAAGACCGAACAGCGGTGTCGTGATCGCGTCGTTGTAGGCTTCGGTCTGCTCGAGCGTCGACGACGAATACGCGTTCGAGAGGATCTCCTGGTGGCGCACGCCTACCGTGAACAGCACGCGGTCGTTGAGGAAGCCGAGCGTATCGGAAGCGGCGACGCTGCGCATGAGCGTGAGCGCCGTGATGGGCGGGTTGCCGTCCATGCCCGCGGAGTAGACGGTGGCCGGATACGGAACCTGCACGGTGTTGTAGAGGCTCGCGGGGAACGAGCCGCTCAGCGTCCAACCCGACTGCGTTTCCACGCGCGTGATCGAGGCGCTCGCCGTGACGAAGTGGCTCACCGGGCCCGTGTCGAAGCGGCCGCGTACGCCGGCCTCGGCAGAGTCGGCGTCGTCCTTGCGCGGCACGCCCAGGCGCGAGCCCGTCGTGGTCGTCGGGTCGGTGTAGTACGGCGAGTAGTACTCGCCGTGTTCGTTAGTGTGGCGCGTGCCGCCCGTCACGTAGGCGGTCCAGCCCGGCAGGAAGTCGTACTCGGCCTTCAGGATGCCCACCGTGTCTTCGGCCGAGCTGTATTCCCAGGTCTGGCCGTAGTTGTAGCTGGCGGACGGCACGGAGGGAATCGTGTCGCCGCTCACGTAGACCACCGGGCGGCCGTCTGTGATGGTCTGGCGCTGGTAGAGGAAGTCGCCTTCGAGCCGCAGCTTGTCGCCGCGCCAGTCGAGCGTGACGGCCGTCTGGTCGCTGCGGCGGTGTTCGCCGTCGATGCTCGTTTCGCCGTCGTGGTTCGACTGGTTCACGCGAATGCCGAACTGGTCCTCGCTGCCGAAGCGGCGGCCAACGTCGATGTGCTCGCCGAATTCGCCCGAGCCGGTGCCTTCGAAGGTGACGCGGGTGAGCGGCTGATCGTCGGCGCGCTTGAGCTGGAGATTGACGCTGCCGCCGATCGCCGAGCCGTTCGGCGACGCGCCGTTCAGGAACGCGCTCGCGCCCTTGAAGACGTCCACGCGTTCGAGTGCGTCGGTCATCACGAGCTGGCGCGGCGTGATGCCGTAGAGGCCGTTGAGCGAAACGTCGTCGCTGTCCAGCTCGAAGCCGCGGATCACGTAGACCTGCTGGAAGTTGCCATAGCCGTAGGCCGAGCGCACGGCCGGATCGTTCGCGAGCACGTCCGCGACGGTGCGGGTCTGCTGGTCCTCCATGAGCTTCGACGTGTAGGTCGTCATGCTGAACGGCATGTCGATGTTCTTTTGCTGGCCGAGCACGCCGTAGTCGGCGCCGCGCGCTACCTGGCCGCCGGCATAGGTGGGCGCGAGATCGCCGGGAAGGGTGTCTTTCTGCGCCTGGATTTTCACGCTCGGCAAGGTGCCGTTCGTGTTCGCGTTCGTGCCCGCGTTGCTGCCGGTGGTGTCACCGTTAGCCGCCTGCGCGTGCGCGGCGGCGGGGCAACCGAATGCGATGGCAATGGCAGCCAGGATGGCGCAGCGGCTGGAGGAACGGGGGAGGGCAAGGGCAGGCGTGATCGGGCGGGCAACGGACATGGACAGGTGATGGGCGAGTGGTTAGCCGCCGCCCCGCGATGCCGGGAGATCCGGGCGGCGTGTTATTGGGCGGAGGCAGGCCGTTTCGCACCGGGCGCGTGGCTGACGCACGAGGGGTACGAAGCAGGCATGCAAACCGCATACACATGGCCGCAAATTGTATGGCAAATGATAATGATTTGCATTTAAAATATTGGCGTTGCCATGGGTATTCGGCGTTTACGCAACAGCGCGCACCACCGCGTTGCTGCCAGTCTGGTTGTGTGAACAACGAGAACGCGAGCTGGGCTACGCGCGCCGCCCTTCCACCACCCGCACGTCGGGGGCGAGGTTCGCCACCGTGAGCCGGACCGCATCGATCAGCGCGCGAGCGGCCGGCGAGGGCGCGCTTTCGGCCCGCAGCGTGAGGCCGATGTCGCGCCGCGTGTTGTGGAGCGGCAGATCGAGCGCCACGATCAGACCTGCCTGGCACTCGTAGTAGAGCTGCTGCGCGGAGAGCGCCGCCACCATGTCGGTGCCGAGCAGGAGGCCCCGGATGACGGCGAGATCGGCGCTTTCGACGGCCGGCGCCGGCGGTTTGAGCTTTAGCCGTCTGAACTGCGCCTCGAACAGCAGGCGCGCGGGCGAGTGGATGCGCGGAACGATCCATTGCGCGTTGCGCAGGTCGCCGATGTTGAGGTCTTTCTTGCACGCAAGCGGATGATCGCGCCGGGCGAACACCACCATGTCCTCCGACATCAGCCGCTCGTTCGCGAGACTGCTGGCGGCGTCGCTCTCGCGCAGCGCGCCGAGGATGAAGTCGATATCCCCCGCGCGCAGTCCGGCCACCAGCAGGTCCCACGCGCTTTCGTCCGTCACGACGCGCACGCCGGGATGGCGCGCGTTCAGCCGCGCGATCGCCGCGGGCAGGATCAGCGTGCGCCCGAGCGGCAGGGCGCCCACCGTCACCGCGCCCTGGATGTTGCCGTGCAGGGCGGCGATATCGTCGGGAACGTGGCGCAGCTCGTTCAGCGCGCGCCGCACATGCAGCAGGAAGGTTTCGCCTTCGGCCGTGAGCAGCACGCCGCGCGGGCCGCGATGAAAGAGCGTGACGTCCGAGCCGCTTTCGAGCACACGCATGGCGCTGCTCACGGCGGGCTGGCTGATGCCGAATGCGCCGGCCGTGCTCGGCATGTGACGGTGCCGCGCGAGCGCGACGAAGAGCTGCAGCCGCCGCGTATTGAGCAGCCAGGCGGGTAGCGCGCCTTCGGGCAGCGCGCGGCGCCGCGCCTGCCGCGAAGCGCACCAGTGCGCGAGTTCTTCGAGTTCGCCGAAAATGCGCGCGCAGCGTTCGAGCACCACGCGCCCGACCGCGGTGGGCAGCATGCCCGAGGGCTTGCGCTCGAAAAGCGGTTCGCCCAGCGCGGTCTCCAGTTCCTGCACGGAACGCGTCACGGCGGATTGCGCGCGATACAGGGCGGCGGCGGCGCGTGTGGCGCTGCCGGTGTCGGCCACGAGGCGAAAGGCGCGCAGTTGCGCGAGATTCAGGAGTTCGGGCTGGCTCACGTTCGAATCGATAGGGACGTCGGGTCGTGCATGCCGGGCGCGGCGTTCACGGGCATGATTGTGCGCGGCTTCCTCGATTGGCGTTCGGAATCCGGCTTTCGTCGCCGCGTCGCGCGCCGGCCCGCGTCGTTCGGGTTCGATGCCGCCACCGCTGCCGGTGGCCTCGCATCGTGTTGCCGGCTGGTCGAGGCGCCGCGAAGTCTCGCGCGAACACAGCGCAGCCGCAATAGCCGGGTTTGCGAGTTGATTCTTTAGCGATCTGTTTTATTTATGACCGAGCGCGCCGGCGCGCCGGATGCCCCACCGGGCGGGCACGGTTTCGCGATATCAAGATCCTTTGGGGCACGCGGGTCTCCGGTCGGCCGGACAGGGCGCGGCGATACAAAAATCTCCTGAAATAAGTAGTAAACATCCGGACCTAAAGGTTAACCCTTGCTTATCGCACGAACCGGTATTCGGTAATTTCCTCTCCCGATTGAGCGGCTGCCGCGCGCTGCAAGCATTCGGGCGGCCGCAATGGAATCTGGCGTTAGCGAGGGCATCGACATGGCAAGAATAGTGGGCGGCATCGGCACTTCGCACGTGCCGACGATCGGATTGGCCTATGACAAGGGCAAGCAGAACGAGCCCGCGTGGGCGCCGCTCTTCAAAGGGTACGAGCCGGTGGCCGAGTGGCTCGCGGCGCGCCAGCCCGACGCACTCGTGATGATCTACAACGATCACGCCAACAGCTTTTTCTTCGACTGCTATCCCACCTTCGCGCTGGGTGTTTCCGCGCAGCACGAGTTTGCCGACGAAGGCGCGGGCAAGCGGCCGCTGCCCGATATCGCGGGACATCCCGATCTCGCGATCCATATCGCCGAGCAACTCGTGAACGACGAGTTCGACCTCACGATCTTCCAGGACAAGCCGCTCGACCACGGCTGCAACTCGCCGCTTTCGCTCATGCTGCCGCACGCGGGCGGCTGGCCCGCGGCGCTCGTGCCGCTGGAGGTGAACGTGGTGCAGTATCCGCTGCCGACGGCGCGGCGCTGCTATCGGTTAGGCCAGGCGCTGCGCCGCGCGATCGAATCGTTCGATGCGGATCTCGACGTCGTCGTGGTCGGCACGGGCGGCCTCTCGCACCAGGTGCACGGCGAGCGCAGCGGCTTTAACAACACCGAGTGGGACATGGCGTTCCTCGACCTGATCGTGAACGACCCCGAGCGGCTTGCCGCCATGAAGCACGTGGACTATGTCCGTCTGGGCGGTGCGGAGAGCGTGGAGACGATCATGTGGCTCGCCATGCGCGGCGCCCTCGGGCCGACGATAAGCGAGGTACATCGCCACTACTATCTGGCGACGAGCACCGCGATGGCCGTGACAGTGTACGAAGAGGTGGCCGCAGGGGTAGCCGAAGGAGGGGCGCAATGAATCCGCAGCTCGTGGGCATCGAGGAACTGACGGGCACCTATCCGTTCGACATTCGCCAGAGCATGAAGGCGATGCGCCTGAACCGCTTCTTCTGGCAGATGCGCGAGCCGGCCGCGCGCGATCTGTGGCTCGCCGACCGCCAGGCGGCCTACGACGCGGCCGCGTTGACCGGGGAAGAGCGCGCGCTGGTGGACAACACCGACTGGCTCGGGCTCGTGCGCTACGGCGTGTGCTTCTTCGTGCTGGAGAAGTTCGCGCGCGTGGTGAAGATCACGAATCTCGGCATGTACGCGAGCATGCGCGGCGAAACGCTCGAAGCGTTTCTGAAGACGCGCCAGGTACCCGAGGCCGTCTGAGGGCCCTGGGGGCCGAGGGTCGCCGGACGAACGCGAAAACTTCCCCGTGCTAACGTTGCGGCTGGCCGCTTCGCCGTGTGTCCTTTGGGGACGGCGCGGCGTAGCGGGTCATGCAACGCAGTTCCGAATCAGGAGAGGGTCTCGTGGTCTACGAAATGGCGCACATCGTCGTGCAGCAGGGCAAGAACGCAGAATTCGAAGCGGGTGTGGCGCAAGCGCTTGCGCTCTTCCATCGCGCACGCGGCTGCCGCGGCGTCGAACTGCAACGTTCGATCGAAGAGCCGAACCAGTATGTCCTCGTCGTGCAGTGGGATACGGTCGAGGATCACATGGTGCACTTTCGCGAGTCCGCGGACTTCCAGGTGTGGCGCCAGCTCGTTGGCCCGTACTTCGAGAAGCCGCCGGTGGTGGGGCACACCCAGGTTGTCGTGAAGTAAGGGCGCCTCGCCTGCGTCATGCACGCCGCAGGCGAGGCCCGTCCCGGCTTATTGCGGCGGCAGATAACGCAGCGGATCGACAGGCTTGCCGTCGCGCCGCAGTTCGAAGTGCAGCATCACATGATCCGAATCGGTGCTGCCCATGTCGGCGATCACCTGGCCCTTGCTCACGGTGTCGCCTTCCTTCACCTTGAGGTCGCGGTTGTGCGCGTAGGCCGTGAGGTAGGTCGCGTTGCTCTTCACGATCACGAGGTTGCCATAGCCGCGCAGCCCATTGCCCGCATATACCACGCGCCCGCCGGTTGCCGCCCGCACGGGCTCGCCGGCGGTACCGCCGATGTCGATGCCCTTGTTGGTCGAATCGTTGAAGCGGCCGATCAGCGGCCCGCGCGCGGGCCAGGCGAGCGCGAGGCTGCCGGCGTCGGGCGCTGGCGCGCTGTCGCCAGCCGCGGCGGCGACGGTGGGGGCCGCCGCGGGCGCTGCGGCGGGGTTGGAGGGTACTGGCGCGGCCGGCACAGGCGCGGAGGCCATCGCACCGCCCTCGTCCGGCGGCACCACGCGCAGCACCTGGTCCACTTCGATATGGTTCGGATCGGTGAGGTTGTTCCACGCAATCAGATCGCGGCCGCTGCGGCCGTTCGACCGCGCGATGGAATACAGCGTGTCGCCGGGGCGCACGCGGTAGTAGCCGGGCGGCGGCGGGCCGAGCGGGACCGGTGCGGCGGCGCCAGGCGCGAGCTGGCCCGGGGCCGGCACGGCAGCTTGCGCGTTGGGGTTCGTGCCGGTGGTCATGTCGACGACAGGCGCCGGGTCGAGCCGCGTGGCGCACGCCGACAGCAGGCAGAGCGCGGCGGCGCAGATGCCGCGTTGGGTCATGGTCGTTCGGAGGCCCGGAAGATTTGCTCGCATCGCTTGATACCTGGTTCTTTCAGTTGCTTGACGCCCCGGGCGCACCATGCGGCGCGTCCGCGTTCTGGACTGTCAACGATTGGCCGGGGGCGATGGTTGACCGCGCGGATGCGTCGGTCTTCGCCGCCGTGGCGGCATGCATGATAGCCCGAGAAGCCGGGTCTCAGGCAGACGAGGCAGACGCGGCGGCCTGTCTCCTTGCGCGCGGTGCGGGCCGGCGGCTCAGGCGCGGATCATGAAACCTTCCACGTAGGCGCGGGGATCGGCGGCGTCCCAGCGATGCCCGTCGATCAACACCGGTGGCGCATTTTCCTCCGGCAGCCGCTCCACAAGGCCTTGTGCGGCCTCGCGAAAGCGTTCGGTCTGATTCAGCGCCTGCGCGATCTCGCGATAGTCGCCGCGCCGCGCGAGCATGCCCCAGCGTTCGAACTGCGTGAGGAACCACACGCCCTCCGAAGCGTGCGGGGTGTTCACGACACCACCATCGAAGAAGCGCACCGGCGGCACGCCGTGCGTGTCCGCGCTGTCCAGCCGCGAGGCGATCAGCGCGGCGTCGACGCCGACGAATTCCGGCCGCGCGAGCCACTGCGCGATTTCGCGCCGGTGCCCCGCGCCGTCGAGCCAGCGGCACGCCTCCAGCATCGTGCGCACGAGCGCCCGGGCGGTACGCGGGTACGCCCGCACGAAATCGCGCCGGCAGGTCAGCACCTTCTCCGGATGATCCGGCCAGATCTCGCCGCTATATGCAACGGTGCGGCCCACGCCGCGCTGCTGCGCGAGCGCGTTCCAGGGCTCGCCGACGCACAGGCCGTCGAGCCGTTCCTCGGCGAGCGCCGCGACCATCTGCGGCGGCGCGATCGCGACGCTTTGCACGTCGCGCAGCGGATGCACGCCCTGCGCGGCAAGCCAGTAGTAAAGCCACATCGCATGCGTGCCGGTAGGAAAGGTGTGCGCGAACACAGGCTTTCTGCCGAGCGCGGCGAGCGCGCGCGGCAGCGTGCCGTGTGCGTCGAGCGCATCGGCGAGGCGGTTCGAAAGCGTGATGGCCTGGCCGTTGCGCGCGAGAACCATGAGCAGCGCCATCTCGGTCTGCGGCCCGCCAAGGCCGAGCTGCACGCCGTAGACGAGCCCGTAGAGCGCATGGGCGGCGTCGAGCTCGCCGGCGAGCAGCTTGTCGCGCAGCGCGGCCCACGAAGGCTGGCGCGAGAGCTCCAGCGTGAGGCCGTGCGCGTGGCCGAATTCGAGCAGCTTGGCGGCGACGAGCGGCGCCGCGTCGGAGAGCGGCACGAAGCCGATCTTGAGATGCGTCTTCTCGGGAGCGCCGTCCAGGTCGGCGGAAGGGGAGAGCGTAGTCGGATTCATGGGCATCGCCTCATTCTTTCGCGCCGGCCGCCTCGACGATCTGGCGTGCGGCCTCGGCGAGCTTCACGCTCTGGTTCATGGCGCGTTTGCGCAGCGCGGCGTAGGCGGCCGGCTCGCTCAGCTTTTGCTGCTCCATCAGGACGCGCTTCGCGCGGTCGATCAGCTTGCGCTCGGCGAGTTCGGTCTCGGCCTGCGTCAGGCGCTCGCGCAATTCCGCTTCCTGGGCGAAGCGCGCGAGCGCCACTTCGAGTATGGGGGCGAGCCGTTCGCTCGCGAGCCCTTCGACGAGATAGGCCGTCACGCCCGCCTGCACGGCGGCGCGGATGAGCCGCTGGTTCGCGTCGTTGCTGAACATCAGCACGGGGCGCGGCGCGGTGGCATTCATCACGGCGAGTTGTTCGAGCGTGTCGCGCGAGGGCGACTCGGTATCGACGATGATGACGTCGGGGTGCGCGCGCTCGACCACGCGGTGCAGGTCTTGCGGCGTGGCCGGATCGGGCAGCATGGCGTAGCCGAGCCGCGCGAGGGCGTCGCGCAGATCGCCGATGGGCTTCTCGGTGTCGGTGACGAGCAGGACGCGCAGCATGCGAGCTAAAAAGCAAACCTCGTGCCAGCTTGCGGCGCGTCCTCCCGCGATGCCTTGCAGGAGGGCTCGCGGGCCGGCTGGTGCACCGCAGCAGTGCGAGGTGCGCGAGGCCGCACTCAACTGGCGCAGCGGGCGCACGCCAGGGCGGCGCGACGAAACCCCGCGACGCCCCCGCCCGCCGCGCCTCGGGCGGGTTCCCGCGGGTTCCTATAGCTGGTTCGGCACCCAGCGCCGGTGCTTGACGTCGTACTGCCAGTGATCGAACAACTGCGATCCCTTGGTGCGCGGCTCCTGCGGACGCGGCACCAGGTAGTACCGCCCGGTGACGAGCGTCTTCGTCACGTCCATGCGCAGGAAGCCGTGGTGGTCGTCGGAGTAGGTTTCGAGCGTGACGGTTTCGCCGTCGCCCGCGTCGAAGTTCACGGGCGCGACCATCTTCTCGCCATCCACCTTCATGATCGAGTGCAGGTTGTGATAGCCGCCCGCGCCCGTTACGAGCTGCGGAATGAGGCCGGCGTCGGGGTGCATGCTCGAAATGCGCTGATAGTTGTGGACATGGCCCGTGAAGATCATGTCGGGATAGCGGCCGGCGCTCTTGCTCGCATCCTGCAGCACCTTGCGCATGCGCGAGCTGCCGGAATGGTAGTCGTCGGCGGAGTAGAGCGGATGATGAAGCGCCACGAAGAGCGGCAGGTCCCTGGGCAGCGTGCGCAGCTCTTCCACGAGCCAGTCGGTTTGCGGTTCGACGATCTCGCCGCCCTCGGGCACGTTGCTGTAGAGGCCGACGATCGAGCACAGCGGCGTGAGCAGCGTCCAGTAGCAGTTCGGCTGGATCATCGCCGTGCGGAACGAGCCCATCGACTCCGGCGTTTTCGTGCCGGGCTTGCTCGCGCAGAAGTTGCGCATGAAGCCGTCCAGCGTCTGGTCGGTCGCCAGGTTCTCGCCGTCATGGTTGCCCGGCACGGCGAATACGGGACGATGGTACAGCTCGTAGGGCTCGTAGAACTGCGCGTAGTACTGGCTGATCTGCCCGTTGAAATAGACGCAGTCGCCGGTGATGTAGAGAAAGTCGGGCAGCGAGCCGTCCTTCGTCGCCTTCGTGAGATCGGTTTCCATGCCCGCGGCTACGAGTTCCTGCGGGACCGCATAGCCAATGCCGCCCATGTCGCCGTTCAGGTGGAACACGAGACGCTGGCGTTTCACGATGGCGTCGTAGTCGGCCTTGCTGATGATGTCCTTCAGGTCGAGCCGGAACGGCGCCTTGCCGGTTGGTGGAGGGAGGTCGCGGAAGTGCGTGTCGCGCGGCGGATCGCGGTGGATGGCGTAGCCGGTATGCGACGGTCTCATGCGGCCGAAGATATGGCCGTGCGAACCCTTGGAAACGGTCATGGGGGTCTGCTCCTTGTGTGCCTTGCTGCCTCGTGGGGAAAGAATGGCTTGGGGCGCAGCCGGGGCCGCTGCACGGCTCCGGCGCGTGCAGCGTTAGTTTGGTTTCCTCGGACTAAAGTTTCGTGTCAGTTCTGTTACGGCGGTCGGGGCGCCATGACGGCGCCTTGGGGCCTGCGATCCGGCCAGCGACTACGTGGCCCGGTCGATGCGCGCGTCAGTTGCGGCCGGCCATCACGCCGCCGTCCACGTCCCAGATCGCGCCGGTGACCCAGCCTGCCTTCTCCGAGAGCAGGAACGCGATGACTTCGGCAACGTCTTGCGGGGTGCCCACGCGGCCGATCGGGTGGAAGCTGTTGAAGCCCTGCAGCGTGTCGTGCACTTCGGCTTTCGGGATGAAGCCCTCGTAGATCGGGGTTTGCACCACGGCGGGCGAGACGGCATTGACGCGGATATGCTTCGGCGCCAGTTCCATGGCCAGGTGCTGGGTCAACGAATGCAGACCGGCCTTGGCCATCGAGTAGGCCGAGGACGGCGTGGCGGCGATGGCCTGTTTCGCCCACATCGAACCGACATTGACGATCGCACCTGGCTGGTTCTTCGCGACCAGGTTCGCGGCGACTTTCTGCGTGATGAAGAAGGTTGCCTTGTTCAGCTTCATGTACGGGTCATAGTCGGCCTCGCGATGTTCGAGGAACGGCTTGGGAAAGAACACGCCGGCCGCGTTGACGAGCAGGTCGATATCCGGGTGTTGCCCGTCGATCGCCTCGAGCAGCGCGGCCAGCCCTTCATCCGTGGCCAGGTCCGCGCTCAGCGCGGTGACCTGGCCGAGCGCGGAGAGCGCCTCGCGCGCTTCCTCGGTCTTTTCCGGGCGGTTACCCACGATCACCGCGCTGCCGCCTTCGGCGAGAACCAACCGGGCCGTCTGCAGGCCCATTCCGCTCGTGCCGCCGACAACCAGCAGCTTCTTGCCCTTGAACTCATTGCTCATTTCGATCTCTCTTTCTGTCTGGTGGAAGAAAGCCGGGAACGAGCGTTGGCTGCTTTCAGGAAGAAAATCTATTCATTCCGTCAGCGACTCGCGGACTCCCGGCGCCAGTCGGCGGCATCTGCCTTCGCACCTGGCTTGAAAGATATTTTTCGCCGATTTCCTCGTATGGACAAACGAGATAAAATGTCTTTCATTGAAAGAAAAACTTTATTGCCACGGCGTGCTTGTTCAGGCGCCTGAAGAACCGGGACTACCAATGCCGCTGGACAGAGGCGAGGAGGCTGAGATGCAGCAGCGCCCCCACGTTGACGAGCGTATCGGCCCGGCCGGTGGCTTGCACGCCGCGAGCCGGCCGTGACGCACGCTGATTCGGCGCAATCTCTGCCGGACATCCTCGCGCCGGGCTTGTCGATCGTATTTTGCGGAATCAATCCGGGCCTGCGCGCGGCAGCTACAGGCCATCATTTTGCCGGCAGGGGCAACCGCTTCTGGCGGGTGCTCCATCTTGCCGGATTGACGCCCGGGTTATTGGCTCCCGAGAACGACCGCCTGCTATTGCAATACGGCTATGGTTTGACCACGGCGGTTTCGCGACCCACCGCGCGCGCCCACGAGCTGTCGCGATCGGAGATCGAAGCCGCGGCGCTGCAGTTCGAATCGAAGATTCGACGATACGCGCCGGGCGTGATCGCGTTTCTCGGCAAGGCGGTGATTTCCGCGATGACTGGCGTGCGCGATATCGAATGGGGTCCGCAAGCCGCCCGATTCGGCGGCGCGCATGCCTGGGTCCTGCCCAACCCGAGCGGCCTGAACCGGGCATTCAGTCTCGACGCGCTGGCTGCGGCTTATCGCGAACTTCATATCGCAGTCGCGTCCTCGAGCCCCGCTGGCGGAGGGCGTGCGGCTGCGTCGCCTGTACGGCATGCTCGATCGCCGTGAAGTGCCTCAGTACTTCGAGGAAGTGAAGCCAGCCGCCTGAAGCGGAACCGGCAGGATGACTAATCAAGAGAAGTCGGGTAGCATCGGCTGCGCCGCATCTTGCCCCTGCGCTAGAGTCGGGACTGCCACCAAAACAGCGGTGGCTCAGGCTTGGTCGCCTGAAAACGCAACACCCCGCCTGCCCCCCCAGGGGCAGGCGGCTGCCTTTGTTCGTCCATTGTTTTCTGTCTACGGGCGGGCCTGGCAGGGAGGCTTCGTGCCTGCCGGTTTGGTGTTGCGCCGGTCGACCAACCCTGTCATGTGCCCGCTCGCCCCTCTGCACCGGGCGGGCCGTTTCCACTCACAGGAACGGACGCGATGCACGACAGACCTCTTTCCGTTTTCCCCAGCGGCTATACGACCGACGACCTGATCAATGAACTGGTCGCGCAATCCGCCCACATCTATTCCCTGAAAGCCCGGGTTCGCGAGCTGGAGCAGGTCATTCGGACCCTGTCTACGCTCCACGCAGGCCGGCCCAAATCCGCTCGCCGGAATTTCGGTGCCCTGCTGACCGGCCGCAAGCACTGACGCGCCGGCCAGTATGGCGTATCTCAAGCGCTTGCCGGTTGTCTTTGCCTGACGACGATGCCCTCTTCGCGCAAGAGCATACGCAGACGGTCGAGTCCGGTTTTGACAGCAAGACGCATAAAAGATTAACGAAGCGTGGTTTCGACGCCGAAACCTGGCAATGCTTGACAACTGTTAAACAGGGATTGAGTGAAGCTCTTCCCATGCCCGTGCGCGCAGATAGCGCGCTTTCAGGTGCGATGCCGCGTCTGGTGTCGTGTGACGTAACTGGGAAACATCCTGCAAACCGGCAGGGCTTCATCCAGCATCACAGGTACAAGAAAAAATGAACCATCGTTGTTACCGGCTTGTGTTCAGCAGGCTTCGGGGAATGCTTGTCGCCGTTTCGGAAACGGCCATCGCGCAGGGCAAGTCAGGCCAGGGCGAAACCGGCCCATCGGTCGCACGCCGGTCCTTCACGCTGTTCGCCATGCGTCATGTGGCTTTTGCTGCGCTCGCGGTCTTTGGCCTCGCACCCTTGATGGCCGGGGCGCAGATCGTGCCATCCGGTGTGCATGCGCCGAACGTGATCAATACGGCTAACGGTCTGCCGCAGGTGAACGTGCAGAAGCCCTCGGGGGCGGGCGTCTCGCTCAATAGCTACTCGCAGTTCGACGTCGGATCGGGTGGCGCGATTTTGAACAATTCGCCCACGAACACGAACACGCAGCTCGCCGGGCAGATATCGGGCAATCCGAACCTCTCGCCCGGCCAGTCCGCGAAGATTATCGTCAACCAGGTCAACAGCAGCAACCCTTCGCGGCTGGCCGGCTACGTGGAGGTGGCCGGGCAGAAAGCCGATGTGGTGATCGCGAACAGTTCGGGCCTGGTGGTGGACGGCGGGGGTTTTATCAATACGGCCCGCGGAATTTTAACGACGGGCAATCCGCTCATCGACGGCAGCGGCAACCTGAGCGGTTTCAGCGTCACCCAGGGCACCATCACGGTCCAGGGCGCGGGCCTGAACGCCTCGAATATCGACGAGGTAGACCTGCTGGCGCGTGCCGTGCAGGCCAATGCGGCGGTCTACGCCAACCGGCTGAACGTCACCACGGGCGCCAACAGCATCGACTATGCGAGCCTGACGCCGACACCCATTGCGGGCAGCGGCCCCGCGCCCGGCGTGTCCATCGACGTGTCGCAGCTCGGCGGCATGTATGCGGGTAGCATAACTCTGGTCGGCACGGAGAATGGTGTCGGGGTAGCGAATGCCGGCACGATTGCGGCGCAGGCGGGAGACCTCACGCTCACGAGCGCGGGGCAGCTCGTACAGTCGGGCCGCATGAACGCGAGCGGCAACACCACCCTCAGCGCCGCCAGCATCCAGAACACCGGCACGGTCTACGCGCAGCAGAATACCATCCTCAATACGCCCGGTGCGCTCGTGAACAGCGGGACCCTTGCGGCACAACAAAACACGTCGGTCAACGCGGGCAGTGTCGCCTCGACGGGCGTGTTCGGCGCGGGCATCAACAGCGACGGCACGACCGGTCCGAGCGGCAACCTGAGCATATCGGCGGCGGGTCTGCTGTCGGCGAACGGCCAGACCGTTGCCGCTGGCTCGGTGACGCTCTACGGCGTCGCGCTCGACCTCTCGAATGCGAATATCGGCGCCGGCACGGCGCTGGCTCTCACGGCCACCGGCGGCAACCTGAGTCTGGTCAATGCGACCACGGGCGCGGGCACGTCGATCACAGCGAACGCGGCCGGCACGTTCGACAACAGCGGCGCGAAACTGTCGAGCGGCACGTCCACGCAGATTACGGCGGGCGCGGTCACGAACGCGGGCGGCCAGACGACGGCCGGCACGACGCTCGGCATCGCGACGGGTGGCGCGTTCGACAATACCGGGGGGATCGCCCAGGCCCAGGGCCAGGAATCCATCAGCGCCGGTTCGATACAGAACACGGCCGGCAAGATCCTTTCGTTGAACGGCGACGGTCTGACGCTCAGCGCGACGGGGCAACTGCTCAATGGCGCGGGCGGCGACATTGGCGGCAACGGCGCGGTGTCGCTGCAGGGTGGCACCGTGGTCAACCAGGGCGATGTTACCGCGCAGACGAATCTGCAGGTCTCGGCGCAATCCGTCGATAATTCCGGTGGTTCGCTTGAGGCGGGACAGGACGCGACCCTCAACGCCGGTTCGCAGTTCAAGAACGTCAGCGGGACCGTGTCGGCCCAGGCGGCGACGATCAGCGCGACAACTCTCGACAACAGCGCAGGCAGCACGCAGGCCGCGCAACTGACGCTGGACGCGACGAACTTCGTCAATCACGCGGGCACGCTCACGCAGACGGGAACCGGCCCGATGGCGGTTAACGTGAGCGGCCTGTTCGACAATTCCGCAGGCGGCACGTTCCAGACCAACAGCACGAACCTGACGCTGTCGCCCGCTGCCATCGACAACGACGGCGGCTCGATCCTGCATGCGGGCACCGGCACCCTCGCGCTCGATCCCGGCAACGGTTCGGGGTCGATCTCGGACGTGGGTGGCCAGGTCACGAGCAACGGGCAGGTCGTGGCGACTGCCGGGTCACTCAACAATACCTCGGGCGATGTCGGGGGCAAGGCGGGACTCACGGCGAACGTGAGCGGCGAAGCGAACAACACGGACGGCAAATTGCTGTCGGGCGCGGGGCTGGGTCTCGCGAGCGGCACCTTCGTCAACGATGGCGGGACCACGAGCGCGAACACCAGCGCCACCATCACGACCGGCTCCCTGTCGAACCGCAACGGCGGCAGCCTCCAGGCCCCGGACCTCACGCTGGACGTGAGCGGCACGGCCGACAACAGCGGCGGCAGTGTGGCCGCGAACCAGCTCCAGGTGTCTGCGACCAACCTTATCAACGAGGGCGGGACGGTCACGCAATACGGAACCGGCCCGATGGCGGTCAACGTGAGCGGCCTGTTCGACAATTCCGCAGGCGGCACGTTCCAGACCAACAGCACGAATTTCACGCTTGCCCCCGCCACGCTCGACAACGACGGCGGCTCGATCCTGGATGCGGGCGCGGGCGTTTTCACGCTCACGCCAGGTAACGGCGCGGGGGCGTTCTCGAATGTGGGCGGCAAGCTTATCAGCGCGGGCACCATCAACGCGCAGATGGGCAGCTTCAACAACGGCAGCGGCACGTTCGCTGCGCAGCAGGGCATGACGGTCGCCGTCCTGAACGGGATCAACAACACCGCCGGCCTGATGCGCTCGTTCGGCTCGCTCGCGCTCACGAGCGGCGGTGCGCTCACCAACGCAGGGGGCAGTGTCCAGGCGGGTACGGGCGGAGCAAACGACAGCTCGACGCTCTCGGTACAGGCCGCGTCCATCGACAACACCCAGGGCGTCGTGAGCAACCTGGGTACCGGTAATACGTCGGTACAGGGCGGCAGCCAGATCGTGAACGCCGATGGCGTCATGACCGGCAACGGCGCGGTGTCGCTCGCCGCATCGTCCATCTCGAACACCCAGGGCGGCCAGGTGAGCGGCGCGAGCCTCGGGGTGCAGGCGGGCGACATCGACAACACCGGCAGCCAGATGGGCACCCTGCCGGGCTCGCAGGGCGATGCGGACATCACGGCAACCGGCACGATCACGAACACGAACGGCCAGATGGGAGCCACGCACGACCTGACCCTGTCGGCCACTACGCTGCTGGGCGGCGGTGTCTATTCCGCCGGCAACGACGTGTCGGTGAACCTGCAGGGCGACTTCACGACGACGCCCGACCAGCAGTTCGACGCCGGCCACAACCTCACCTTCACGCTGCCGGGCACCTTCACCAATGCCGCCATCGTGGAGGCCGCGAACGACCTGGGCGTGAACGCGGGCGATATCGTCAACAGCGGCGCCATGATGGCCGGCGGCACGCTCACGACGCACTCGGCTACCCTCACGAACACGGGCGCGATGGTCGGCGGCAGCGTTTCGCTCAGCGCGACCAGCAGTTTGCAGAATCTCGGACCGTCCGCGCTGATCGGCGCGTCGGATAGCAGCGGCACGCTCGAGCTGCTCGCGCCCGACATCGAGAACGTCGACAACGTCACGGCGACCGACACACAGGCGACCACTGCGATCTTTGGACTCGGCAGTGTCGTGCTGGCGGGTGGGAAAAATGCCGATGGCAGTTACACCAATGCGAACCTGATCGACAACGTCTCGGCGCTGATCCAGTCCTCGGCCGACATGGCGCTGTACGCGAACCAGGTCACGAACACACGGCGCGTGATGACGACCTCGGGCTCCTACAGCGTGCCGCTCGATGCCGGTTCGTCGATCATCCAGCAGCTCGGCATCAGCCTCTCCGGGTGTACCGCCACCTACATGGCCGCGTGCGGTCCCGGCAATCCGCAGGTGATGGGTTCCACGGGCGACCCGTCGATGATCGGCGGCGTGCCCACCGATCCGCCGCATGGCGGCCAGTGGAACAGCACGTACCAGTACACGACCTATACGGGCGTGGCGCTCGCGAACCTGATCACGGCGATCAGCCCGCAGGCACAGATCATCTCCGGCGGCAACCTCAATGCGTCGTCGGTGGGGCTGTTCCAGAACTACTGGAGCGCGGTCGCGGCGGTTGGCAACATCGCCATGCCGGCCACGCTCGACCAGAACTCGTGGCAGGGCCAGCTCGCGCCCGGTGTGCAGGTCACGTATTCGGGCTACTACCACTACGACAACTACGACAACACCGAATACAACTGGCAGTTGCCGTTCGGCAACCCCAATCCCCTGTTTCCGACCAACCACCCGGGCGGCTACACCCAGGCGGCGCCAGCCGATATCCGCACCTACGCCCTGCCGTCCTACGAATCGACGTTCGTCGCGGGCGGCACGATCAGCGGAACAGGCATCAACATCGACAACACGGCAGGCGATGCGGGGTTGCCGTCGATGAATCTCGCACCGGGTACGTCGCTGGCCGTCGGGATCGGGACGCTCAGCGGCTCGGCGGGCGGCGCGAGCGCCGGCACCGGTCCCATCAAGGGCGGCGGGGGCACGGTCGATCCGGCCATCGCGAGCGCCACCGCGCAGAACGTGCTGGACAATCTGACCATTCCGCAGGGTGGTCTCTTCCATCTGGATACCACGCCGGGTGCGGACTACCTGATCGAGACCAATCCGGCCTTCACGAGCACGAATTCCTTCCTCTCCAGCGATTACTACCTGAACCTGCTGGGATACAACCCGCAGACCACCGAAAAGCGCCTGGGCGACGGCCTCTACGAGCAGCAGCTCGTGCAGAACCAGATCACGTCGCTCACCGGCAAGGCGGTACTCGGCCCCTACACGAACACACAGTCGATGTACGAGGCGCTGATGGCCTCGGGCGCGTCGCTTGCGCAGTCGCTCGACCTGCCGCTCGGCATGGGCCTGTCGGCCGCCCAGGTGGCCGCGCTCACGTCCAACGTCGTCATCATGCAGACGGAGGTGGTGGACGGACAATCCGTGCTCGTGCCGGTCGTCTATCTCGCGCAGGCCAGCCAGCAGAACATGAACGGGCCGCTCATTGCTGCGACCAACATCGACCTGCAGAACGCGCAGACCTTCAACAATAGCGGCACGGTGGAGGCTGGCAACTCGCTGTCGATCAGCGGCCAGCAGATCAACGACGCGTTCGGCGCGCTGAAAAGCGGCGGGCTGATGGACCTGAACACGACGGGCGACATCAACTTCACCTCGGCGAACGTGAGTGCGGGAAGTCTGGCCTTGAACACGGGCGGCAACCTGATCCTGAACACGGCGACGAACACGCTGAACCAGGTCAGCGCCACGGGCGCGACGCGCGTGAACACGACGCTCGGCCCCATCGCGAACCTGGACGTGGCGGGCAACGCCTCGATCGTCACGGGCGGCAACTTCGAGCAGAACGGCAGCAACCTGGACGTCGGCGGCAATCTCGGCATGGCCGTGGGCGGCAACTGGGATATCGGCACGGTGCAGACCGGTGAGCACAAGGTAGTCGAGCGCGCGAACGGCGTGTCGGATACCAATATCAACAGCGCGACGGGCAGTACCGTGAACGTGGGCGGCGTGTCGGAAGTCGGCGTCGGCAACAACCTGACGGCAACGGGCGCAAACATCAACCTGGGCGGTGGCGGCATTCTCGCGGCAAAGGGTGACGCGACGTTCCAGGCGGCCACGACCACGTCGACGGTCGACAGCAACGACTCGGGCAGCGATTCCCACGGCAGCTACGCACAGACCTCGCACGTTTCCAGCCAGACGCTGACGGGCACGACGCTCAACTCGGGGAACAGCCTCACGGTTGCCTCGGGCAACAATATCAACGTGACGGGCAGCACGATCAACCTCGCCCAGGGTACGGCGACGCTTGCGGCGACCAACGACGTGAACATCGGCGCGGCCACCGCGACGCAGGTCGACAACTCGCAGGAGCAGCACAGCCACAGCAACCTGGTGAGCGGCATGCAGGAGGCCAGCTCGCGCGATACGACCATTACACAGTCCCAGGGTAGCACGGTCTCGGCGGATGCCGTGTCGATCAGCAGCGGTCACGATATCAACGTGACGGGCAGCACGGTTGTCGGGACCAACGATGTGGATCTCAGTGCGAAGAACGATGTCAACATCACCACGTCGCAGGACACGATGCAGTCCTCGGGCAGCCAGCAGGAGAAGCACACAGGCCTCGGCACGAGCGGGCTGTCGGTGACGGTCGGCACGAACAAGCTCGCCACGACCGACCAGGAGTCGAGCGTGACGAACAATGCGAGCATGGTCGGCTCGCTGGATGGCAGTGTCTCGGTCAACGCGGGCAACAACCTGACCGTAACGGGCAGCGACCTGATTGCCGCGAAGAACATCACGGGCACGGCGGCGAACGTCACCATCAACTCGGCGACCAATACGAGCAACACGAGCCAGACGCAGCAGACGAGCAGCAGCGGCCTGAGCATCGGCCTGGGTGGCAGCATCGGGGATGCGATCAACGGCGCGTACCAGCAGGGCCAGGCGCTCGCGAGCGGCAACAGCAATGGACGTGCCGACGCCTTGCATGCGATTGCGGCGGTGGGCGATGCGGCGCTGGCGGGCTACGGCGCGTACCAGATGGCGACAACCGGAGTCTCCCAGGCGGCGGGCGCACCGAGCATCGGCGTGCAGGTCAGTGTCGGCTCAAGCCACAGCCAGAGCCAGTCGTCGGAGAACCAGACGACGCAGGTGGGTTCGAACGTGCAGGCGGGCGGCACGACCACCTTCGTCGCGACGGGCAACGGCACGGCGGGTAGCGGTAATGTGACGATTGCCGGTTCGAACGTGAGTGCCGGCGATGTCGTGCTGGCCGCGGCGAACCAGGTCAACATCGTGAATACGACGAACACCGATTCGACGCGCAGCTCGAATTCGTCGTCCGGGGCGAGCGTGGGCGTGTCCCTCACCACGAACGGCTTCGGGGTCTCGGCCTCGATGCAGAACGCGCACGGTGACGCGAACAGCGATGCGGCGACGCAGAATGCCTCGCACGTTACAGGCACGAACAGCGTCACGATCCTGAGCGGCGGCGACACGAACATCACCGGCTCGCAGGTGGCGGGCAACCAGGTGACGGCGGCCGTGGGCGGCGACCTCAATATCGCGAGCGTGCAGGATACGACGACGAGCGCAGCACACCAGAGCAGCGCGGGTGGCGGGTTCAGTATCAGCGAGGCCGGCGGCAGCGCGAGCTTCAGCGCGCAGAACGGGCATGCTGATGGCAATTACGCCCAGGTCAATGAGCAGGCGGGCATCGCTGCGGGTACTGGCGGCTTCGATATCAACGTCAAGGGCAATACGGGCCTGACGGGCGCGGTCATCTCCAGCACGGCCGACGCCTCGAAGAACAGCCTGACGACGGGCACGCTGACGTACAGCGATATCCAGAACCAGAGCCACTACGACGCGACGAGCAACGGCATCAGCGCGGGTGTGGGCGTGGGCAACACGGGCAAGGCAATCGGCCCCGGCTCGGTGAGCGGGACCGGCAGCGTAGCGCCGATGATGTCGCAGGATGCAAATGGCGATTCGAGCGCAACGACGCGCAGCGCAATCAGCGTGGGCACGATCAACGTCACGAATCCCGGCGCGCAGACGCAGGACGTGGCGAACCTGAGTCGCGACACGACGAATACCAACGGCACGGTTGCGAATACGCCCGATGTGAACACCCTGCTCAACCAGCAGGCGGACACGATGCAGGCGGCGCAGGCAGCGGGCCAGGTGGTGGCGCAGGGGATCGGCATGTATGCGGACCACAAGCGCGATACGGCGACGGATCCGACAACGGCGGCGGCGTGGGACGAAGGCGGAACAGACCGGACGCTGGCGCATATCGCGGGCGGCGCGCTGATTGGTGGCCTGGGTGGAGGAACGGCATTCAGCACGATTGGCGGCGCTGCGGGCGCGGGCTTTGCTTCGATGTCAGCCAAGGGCCTGGCGGATATCGCAAACGGTGTAAGCTCGGCGACGGGTTCGGAACTGATTGGGAATCTCGCGGGCAATATTGCTGCTGGACTTGGTGGCGCGATTATCGGAGGGACAGCAGGCGCGGCGACGGGCTCGGCCGTGCAACTGTACAACCAGAGCCTGGACAACAAAAAGAGCCTGTTGTCGAAGGTCTGCGATGGTTCGGGGCCCTGCGATCCGTCGCTGGCGATGGCTGCCGTTAATGCTGAGGGAGCGAATGCGCAGACGGCATCGGACAACATGAAAACTGAAGCCCTGTATGGAGTTCCTGCGGTTGCGGTAATCGCTCTCGGACCAGAAGCCGTAACCGCTGCGCTTCTCGCGGGTGGCTATGATTACGGGGGTAGTTACTACAGCTACAAGAATGGACTTAGCCCTGACGCGCCAAATTTTACAAATTCGTATATCGCCGGAATCATTGGTGGCCTGTCAACTCCCTTTATGATTGGCGATGCTGCAATCGCAGGAATGGGAACGGCTGGGAAAATCGCGGCCAATACGTACAACGCGGGAGTCACAGGTGTTGGTGCGTTCGGCAGCGCAGGGATGACGAGCAGCAATCCGGACTTGTCTGCAGGAGTCGCAACAGCAACAACGGCAGCCGGTTCGTTTGCAAAAGCAGTATTGCCGCCGCCGCTGGGAAGTCTGGTGAATCAAATCATGCAGGGATCAGCCGGACCGATACAAGCCGCAATCCAATATAGGAAATGATTATGGAGAATCAAGAGAGGCGCAAGTTCATCGTTCGTTACGTCAAAGCATACGTTTCCGTGCTGGCAGTTGTTGGCGTAGTGGTTGCAATTTCGGAATGGAAAGGTGCGGGCTGGAGGCCCGCGTTAGCAGGGGTTCCAATGTATGTTTCGCTTTTCGCCCTTGTTACCTATGCGATGCTCAGAGAGCTTCTCGCACTTAGGAAAAATTCAGATAAAGATAAGTCGTAGTGCTTGACAGAGCAGGTTCGAACGTGGCTACTAAAAATGCGGAAATGGATACCAACTATTGCGTCGTTAACAGTATTTTCGATTGCTGTCGGCGTTGCCAGAGGGGCTGACTGGAAAGCTACCATAGGGAGGCTGATTCCACTCTCGATCTTGGTCGTGGCGATCTATGTATATCAGACAATAAAGGCACGAAGAATTTTGAGGGGAGCGCCTCAATTGAGTAGAGGGAAGTTATTTTTTAGATTTTATATGGCGGTTTTATTTTTATTTTTATCATATTTTGGCATTTCAATTGCATTGGAGCTGCATGGGAAAGGTGTGGAAGCATTTTCCATGTTGATTCCAGTTCTTCTCGCCTGTGTGGCGCTATGCGGCTTTGCCCTATATCGAGAGTTGGGTGATCTGGAGGATGACTTTGAAGGGCTGGACTAGGATATTCAAAAATGACGATAAGGAAAGACCAAAATTCATAGGGTGTGGCCTCGTGAAAGCGCACGATCTGGCCTGCGGGCCTTGGGCACTCATTGAGGACGGTATCGAGCGCTAATCCCGCAAGCACCGGTAACGGCATCGCAGGTGCGAGCAGTGGTATCCCGTCGGCGTCTGTGACAGTCATGGGTCAATCAACGAAGATTCGGTTTGGCGGGAAATAAGGAGTTTTGAAATGAATAAAATATTCGATGTCATTGTTGCGCCCCCAATCCTTCCAGGTCGTTTTGTTTCCGACGATTTCAGTCATTTTCTGTTCTTTGACTTCTCTCTGCGAGGGAGTCCGCAATTTTTAGATGAAATTCAGACGCTTGCTGATGAAAATTCAAGGATTCAGGTCTTTTACGCGCACTCATTGGAGCTACTTGCTGAGGCAGATCGTCGCGAAAAATGGTCGACTATTGTTAGTCGTGTCGACCAGTCATTAGATCAACAAGGTGAACCCTACGGACTCGTTATCGCTGATCTGAATAGTGGCTGGCTACTTGCTCAACATTCTCCGGTTGAGTGGGGCGTATTTGCCGTCAAATCGAACTCCCGGTCTGCGCAGGTAATTCTCGACTCTATGGATAGCGAAGATTTTCTATCTGTCGACGAGTTTCGATCTGCCAAACGTAACGCGGATTCTAGGCTGCATGATTGCTTCGATCGTGAATTCATCGATGCTATTATCAACAACTACTAAAATTCCAATAATAGGTGGTTGCTATTCGCCAGAGATGTGGCAGGATTTTTATGGATGGGACGTTTTTCATCGCGGGTACAATAGTGTCGAGAATTCTTGTAAGCATAGGTGTGGGAATGTTTGCTGCTTTCTGCGCAGGAACTGCGGCAGCCTTATTCGCAAGCGGATATTTCTTTTTAAAAATGATTAATAGCCCGCGGCCTGGACAGACCATCTTCGATGCTCGAATGCTCAAGGGAAGATCCCTTTTTTCGAGTGACTACCTGAGCGAAGCAGGAAAAACTGCGCGGACAAAGTTCCTGAAATCGTTGCTCTGCTTCTTCACCTTCTGGATCGGTGGAGTCTCTATCTTTGCAGTAATGCAGCTATCGATCCACGGGTTCCGGTAATGACCGAGAGATACTAATTCCAAGACGGGAAAAATCAAGGGTGTAGTTTTATGAAAGCATTCGATCTAGCCTGCGGGCCGTGGACACTCATCGAGGACGGTATCGGGCGTTACATCGTCCTCAATGACTGCAAGCCCTTGGCGCTGGTCCTGCACCCGTTCCAGGCGGTTGCCCTGTGTCTGCAGGACATAATCAAACCCGGGTTGCTTGATAGTATCTCCATCATCGTCAGTCGCGTATATCCGCTGCCCATTCTGCCCGGCAAGGACGGCAGTCATTTCGAACTGTAGTCCCTGTCACCAACAGCGAATCACCGTATGAAAATCCGCAATACGCTGGCGGCGTTGCCCCTCACAATCTCGGCACCTCCGCATCGATAAATTGCAGGCATTCGGCAGAGTGTAAAACCCTGCCTTTTCTCGCGTGTTTGATCTTTTACATCTTCACCACGAAGTCGGCGGCGGCGAAGATGAGTCATGCCGACATTGATACAGGAAGGAAACAATGTTCTATAAAAATATCGCTACGGGTTTAATCGTTGCAACCATGCTGGCGGGCTGCGCAAGTGCAGGCGTCCAGCAACTGAAGACGGAAGATGCAACGACTGTCAGTGCCAAGATTACCCGGGACAGGAGCACGAAGGATGATGTGCGCGCGGCGTTTGGCGATCCAACCGAAACATCATTTACGGACAGCGGCAACGAGATCTGGCGTTACCGCTATTCGCATTCCACCGCCAAGGGGATCAACTTTGTCCCTCTCGCCAACCTATTCATGTCTGGCCAGGATGTGGACAAGAAGGAACTCGTGGTGCTCTTTGACGACAAGGGTGTCGTGAAGAATTTTTCCATGCAGTCCAGCAAGGAAGAAGTCAAGGGCGGCATCCTGCCGCAATAATCCGCTTTTCACCGGAAAATAATGATTCGTACCCAACGGCGGTCAGCGGCAACGCTTGCAGCCCTGATACCTCTTGCCGTTTGCGCGCAGGAGACCCCGCCCGATGTCGCGGCTGCCGCTCGCGCAAACGCGCTGCAAAACCAGCAACTCCAGCAGCAACGCGACGCGCAACAGCGCGCGGCCACCGTCGCCGCGCCCGCTGTCCTCTCGGCAGCGCCCGCAGCAGGCGCATGGCCGGTCCTGCCCTCCGAGACGCCGTGCTTCCGCATCGACACGTTCACGGTCGAGGTGCCGGATACGCTGCCGGAGGCACAGCGCGTCAAGGGCGCTTCGGCATTGCCGATGGACCGGTTTGCATTCCTGCAGGGCTGGTTGCAGCACTACCGGGGGCAATGCGTCGGCAGGCAGGGCCTCGACGCACTCACGAAAGGTCTGCAGCGCGAAATCCTGAGCCGGGGCTACGTCACCACGCGCGTCCTGCTCGCACCGCAGGACCTGTCTAAAGGCGCGCTGAAATTCTCCCTCATCCCCGGCGTCATCCGTCACCTGGAGTTCGTGGACCCGTCCACCCGCGGCACCTGGAAGAGCGCATTTCCTGCGCGCGACGGCGATGTGCTCCAGTTGCGCGATCTTGAACAGGGTCTGGAGCAGATGAAGCGCCCGGCAAGCCAGGATGCCACCATGCAGATCGTACCCGGCACTGTGCCCGGCGAAAGCGACGTCGACATCACCGTGAAGCGCTCGAAGCCCTGGACCTTCGTCGCCTCGGTCGACAACTCGGGCCAGCGCGCCACCGGCAGACTGCAGGGCAACGTATCGCTCGGCATCGACAATCCGCTCGGCCTGAACGACATCTTTACGGTCGGTGCGAACCAGGACCTCGAATTTGCCGACCATGGCCTGGGCTCGCACGGCTTCAACGGTTCGTATTCGATCCCCTGGGGCTACTGGACGGCCACGCTCTACGGCAACACGAACACGTACTACCAGCAGATCGCGACCGCGAACCAGGCCTTCGTATCGAGCGGCAATGCGCAGACAGCAGCCCTGAAAATCCAGCGGGTCATCAGCCGCAGCCAGAACGACGTACTCGGCCTCGAATTCCAGTTGATCAAGCGCTGGGGCGCGAGCTTCATCGCGGACACGACGATTCCGCAACAGGACCGCAACAACACGTTCATCGAAGGCGGCGTGACCGACCGGCATTATTTCGGCACCGCTCAATTCGATGGCACGCTCGCGTACCGCCAGGGTATCGGGGGGCTCGGGGCAACGCCCGACCCGGACGCTGGCGACGGCACGCCGCAGATGGCCACATACCGCTTCCACATGGCGACGCTCGACGCGAATCTCTCGGTGCCGTTCGCGGTCGGTAGCCAGCCGCTGCGCTACGTGGCTACCGTGCATGGCCAGTACACCGGCGACACGCTGTTCTACATCGACGACCTGAGCATCGGCGGGCGCTATACGGTGCGCGGCTTCGACGGCGAACAGATGCTCGCCGCCGGGCGCGGCTTCTACTGGCGCAACGAACTGCAGTGGCCTGTCGGACAAACGGGACAATCGCTCTACGCGGGCATCGACTACGGCCATGTTTTCGGCCCCGGTACCGAAGTGCTGGTCGGAACACAACTGGCGGGGGCCGTCATCGGCATCCGGGGCGGTCTGCCCATCCATATCGGCACGCTCTCCTGGGACCTCTTCGCGGGCACGCCGATCTACAAGCCGGACGGGTTCGATACCGCCCGCGTGACGCTGGGGTTTCAGGTCATGGGGCAGTTCTGACGATGAACAGGGGAAAACGCCGACCACTCACGCGCGCCATGCTGCTACCGCTTCCGGTGCAGAAGGCACGGGCGCTCTCGCTCGCATACCATCTTGCGCTTTCGGTGCTGAATGCCGGGCGGGGTGGCCTGGAAGAGGCTGCCCGGCTTCTGCAGGCGGTCTATCTCGCCCGCTTCATGGCGGGTCCCGATCCGGGCGACGTCGGTCTGCTTGACGCGGCGGAGACCGCCCTCGATCACATCGGGGCACGCGTGGAAGCGGGCGGTGCCTGGACAGTCACGGAGTCCGAACACGCGGCTGTCCGGGCCGCGACGACAACTGCCACGTCGCCTGAGTGGGCGGCGTGACGTAGGGGCGCACGTCCTGCTGCGCGGCGAGAGAAACGCCCATGGCGGCCAGCGGTTCGCCGCGCCGATTGGGTGCCGGGGCCGCGAGATGGCGCCCGTTCGGGCCGATGTCCGAACGGGCCAGCGCGTAGCCGGCGCGCCTGATTTCCGCGAACTCGTGCATCCATTCGTCGGCGCTGACCGGTGTGAGCGACGCGTGCGCGGCGCGATCCGAAATAAACTCGCTCCAGTCATGCTTCTGCCTGTTCGCGGCAAGCATGCTCATTACCCCCTTCCCAGCCGCGCATCGGCGCTGGAGGCGCATCGTTTGTCGTCACGATGTTGCCACCTTGCGTCTCTATCAGTCTGCGGCAGACTCCGAGGTTCTGTTGTAAAGGACCGCCGCGACCGTCGCCGAAAAGCCTGAACCATTTCCTGGCCTTCCCTCAAACAGTGTGGCGCGCCGCCGCATCAGAAGTCAGACTTGTCCTACGCCGCAGTAGTCGCCGGGACTCTATCCTTACACCTGTCCTGAAGACAGGCAGCAGGGAGGTCGTGGTTGCGCATATTCGCGACCCCATTCTTTCCGTAATCGAGCCTTGTATTTCGGATTCCAAATCAATTAAGCTTGAAAAGGAGCATGTAGATGGTCGTTTCGTTCCTGACCTGGATTCGAACACAAGCTGAGCGGGACGATCCCGTTGGCCGCCTGGCGCGCGATGTCGAAGCGCGTACTGGAGCGCCGGAAGGACTGTGGAAGGCAAACTGGCTGGAGCATCTGGTGCTGCGCAAAGCCGGGCCGGGTGCGATGGCTGCGTTTGAAAAAGCCTGGGAAGAATACGCCGTCTCGTTTCTGGACAAGTACCGTTAAATATAGGTGTTGGACAACTGCCATGAGCCCGCTTTCTTTGATCGATGTTTCGTCCCTGCGCGACCGCGCTCACTCGATTGTTGGCGATGACCGCGCCCGGTCGGCGCCGGTCGACACGCTGCGAGCGCGCGATGAAATTGGGGCCCTTGCTCAAAAGCATGACAGCCGGTTTGCTCTGACAGGCGCAATCTTCGCGGGCATTCTCATATCGTTCGGTGCGCTGGTCGCGGCTCACGTCATGTTCGGCAGCAACGGCACGTCCCACGAGACGCGCAATTCGCATTAATACATAATCAGGTATCCTTCATATGTTCGAATCGATCATGGTCAAGCTTCGACAGCCACAGGGGATAGCCGCGATCCCCGTCGATCCGGACATCCTGCTGGCGGAACACATCGAATACCACATCCACCTGTATGTGGACTTTGCCATGTGCGCCGGATGCCTGCTTGTCTTTTCCGGCGCCTACGCGAGCGCTCACCTTCTTCTCGACAATCTTTGGTGAGGGTTCTGCCCGTTGCGGCGCGGCATTGGCTCAGGTGGCATAGTCCGCAACTAACGGTCCAATCAGCGCGACTCGATAAACAGTCCGACTGGTCGGGTTATCCGGCATCGGTTGAAGCAGCGCATTTCCCCCATACGCAGGCGTCAAGAACTGCCGCGGCGTGCCGATAACGCAGAGGCGAGGTCGGCGGTGTCGGCCGTCGCGGATTGCACAGGGGCTTCTGGCGGGCCGCATGAAGGCGCATGAGCGCGGGCCGCGCCCGGCCGCCGCCCCGGACTGGAACGCAGATACGAACGCACGAACGAACGCACACACGCGCGGCGGTGGCATGGGTTTGCCGCCGCGCCAGGAGATAGCGCGGGTATGAGCTATTCGGAGAGGACGGACGGCGCAGGCGGGGCTCAGCCACGCGGCCCACGTTCGTCCCATGATTCCGCAGAGGAGGCGTTTGCGTTCGAGCGCGGCATGCTCAAGCTCATTGCACGTAGCGTGCCGTTGCCGGAACTGCTCGCCGAGGTATGCCGCCGCGCCGAGCGCCTGCTGGGCGACGGCGCGTCGTGCTCGATCCTGCTGGCCGACGCAGACGGCCAGCATCTGCGCGTCGGCAGCGCGCCGTCGCTGCCCGGGCG
Source organism: Paraburkholderia yinzeri (assembly GCF_046581065.1). NCBI lineage: Bacteria > Pseudomonadati > Pseudomonadota > Betaproteobacteria > Burkholderiales > Burkholderiaceae > Paraburkholderia > Paraburkholderia yinzeri. The sequence continues at coordinate 86,763 of NZ_JBFOCJ010000003.1, forward strand.
TTACCACAGCGAGTTCGACGGCGCGCGGATCGGGCCGGGCAGCAGCCCGTCCGGCATGGCGATGTACGAGAACCGCATCGTGCTGGTGGAAGACTTCCACGTGGAAGCCGGTTGGGGCGATGCCGTGCGTATCGCCACGGCGAGCGGCCTGCGCGCCTGTTGGACGATGCCGCTAGGCAACGACGCCGGGGGCGTGCTGGGGGCATTCGCCGTCTACCAGCGCGTGCCGTGGCGGCCCGGCGAGGCGCAAGAGGCGCTGCTGCGCGACATCGGCCTGAGCGTCGCCGCGCTGCTCAATCAGGTGACGGTCGCGCAGCGGCTCGCCCAGAGCGAGGAGCATCACCGTCTCGTGGTCGATCACTTGAACGAGGGGATCGTCGTACAGTCGCGCGACGACACGGTGCTCGCCTGCAATCCCAGTGCGCGGCGTATCCTGCGTCTTTCCGGAGACGTGATCGGCCGGAGCATCATGAGCGTGATTCCGCGCGTGCTGGACGGCGACGGACGGCCCATGCGCCACGGCGAGCGCCCGAGCATGCGTGCGCTGCGCACCGGCAAAGCCGTCATCGGCGAGACGGTGGCGCTCGAACTGGCGAACGGGGGGATCGTCTGGGTGACGGAAAACGTGCTGCCGATCTTCCGCCCCGGCGAGACCGAGCCGGTTTCGGTCGTCGTTTCGTTCACCGACATCGGCGCCGTGCGCGAAGCGCAGCAGCAGCTCAGATACCTTGCTACGCGCGACCCGCTAACGGGCCTCTACAACCGCGCGTGGCTTGCCGACTGCATGCGCGATCTGCTGGACGGCGAGGCGGGCGACGGGCGTCTCGCGCTGCTGTTCGTCGATCTGGACGGCTTCAAGAAAGTGAACGACACGGGCGGCCACGAGGCGGGCGACATGCTGCTGCGCGTGGTGGCCGAGCGGCTCATGCGCTGCGTACGCGACGCCGACACACTCGCGCGCGTGGGCGGCGACGAGTTCGTGATCGCCGTGCGTCATCACGACGACGAGGGCGAACTCGTGACGCTGGCGCAGCGCGTGCTGGACGCCATTGCCGAGCCGTTCGCGGTGGCGGGCAACGAGTATTACCTGGGCGCCTCGATCGGGATCAGCCGTTTTCCCGACGACGGGCTCGACGCCGCGGCGCTCATGCGCAATGCCGATTCCGCGATGTACGTGGCCAAGCAGCGCGGCACCAACCAGTTCCAGTTTTTCACGGCCGAGCTGAGAGACCGGCTGCAGCGCCGCTTTCTCGTGGAGCAGTCGTTGCGGCGCGCGCTGGCTTCGGGCGAACTTGCGCTCGTGTACCAGCCTATCGTCGACGGCGAGACGGGCAGGCCGATAGGCGCGGAGGCATTGCTGCGCTGGGAGAGCAGCGAACTCGGCCCGGTGTATCCCGCCGAATTCATTCCGGTGGCGGAAGACACCGGCCTGATCGTCGCGATTGGCCACTGGGTGCTCGAGCATGCGTGCCGGCAGGCCGCGCAATGGCGCCGCCTGCTCGCGCCCGATTTCGTCATGGCCGTCAACCTGTCGCCGCGCCAGTTCACCGAAGGGCTCGTCGAACAGATCGAGCACTGTCTGGCACAGGCGGGCCTCGACCCTGCAGGTCTCGAACTGGAAATTACCGAAGGACTACTGATGAACGACACGCAGACGGTCATGCCGATGCTGCGTGCGATCAGCGACCTCGGCGTGCGTATTTCCGTGGACGACTTCGGCACCGGCTACTCGTCGCTTTCGTACCTGAAGCGCTTTCCGCTCCATCACCTCAAGGTGGACCGCTCGTTCGTCATGGGCTTGCCCGACAACCGCGATTCGGTGGCGATCACGCAGGCCGTCGTCGCCATGGCCCATTCGCTCGGTATGCGCGTTACGGCCGAAGGGGTGGAAACGCCCGAGCAGTCGTCCTTCCTCAAATCGCTGGGCTGCGAGCGCCAGCAAGGCTATCTGTTCGGGCGCCCGGTCGGCGCCGCGGCCTATGCCGCCATGCTGCGCGGGGGCTGCGAGACCGCTTCGTAATTCGTAATGGGCAGCGGGATTCTCGGCAAATGCGGCACAATCTCCTCCGTGGCGCCAGCGAAGCAGGAGGAAGCGATGAACCGCAGCACCGAAAGGAACCGGACCGACTGGATTGCCCGCTCCGAAGCGGCGGAGGGCATCGAGCGGATCGAGGCTTTTTTGCACGGCAATGCCTACTCGATGCACCGGCACGACACCTACGCGATCGGCGTCACGCTCGCGGGCGTCCAGTGCTTTCATTACCGGCGCGGCTTGTGCCGCAGTCTGCCGGGGCAGACGATGGTCCTGCACCCGGACGAGGCCCATGACGGTCAGGCGGGCACGAGCGAGGGTTTCCGCTACCAGATGCTCTACGTGCAGCCTGCCGCCATTCAGGCCGTGCTCGGCGGCAAGGCGCTCCCGTTCGTCGAGGGCGGGATCGCCACGGATCCGCGCCTGTTCGAAGCGACACAAAATGCGCTGCGCCGCATGCACGCCCACGCGGAACCGCTCGAACGGGACGATGCGCTCTTCGAACTCGCCATCGCGCTCGATGCCGCAGCGGGCGCACGTCCGGCCAAACCCTCCGCGGATTATGCGGCGGCGCAACGCGCACGGGATTATCTGCAGGCGGCCTGCACGGAGAACGTCACGCTGGACATGCTGGCCGCCGTCGGCGGACGGGACCGCTGGAGCCTGTCACGCGACTTCAGGACGTTCTACGGGACGAGTCCCTACCGCTACCTGACCATGCGCCGGCTCGAAGCGGCCCGCGCGATGATGCTGCGCGGCATGCCACTGGCGGATACCGCGGCTGCCGCCGGCTTTTCCGACCAGAGCCACATGACGCGGCATTTTCGCAGTGCCTACGGCATTTCTCCCGCGCGCTGGCTCGCGATGATGGGCGGCCCGCGCCGCGGCTGATGCAGGCCGGCATAATAAGGCATCCTATAAAATGACTCCCTGGTGTTCGCTGGGTCCGGCCGCACCATCGGCCGATCGGGTTGCATGGCGCTGCGGGCCGTCGGCGCACGCTCTATTGATGGTAGAGCGTGGCCATGTCGGCGAAGGAGGCGGGCCGCGCAACTGCGGCGTACTTCACCTTCTTGTCGCGCCGCGCATGCTTGTGCGCGTGGCTTGTCTCTCGCGCTTTTTTCGTCGAGGCATTCGATTCCAGATTCGCCCTGTGTAGGCCGACCGCTCGTGCGGCTGCGTGCGGCCGGGGCGATTTCCACGCTCCTGCGTTCATGGCCTGTTCGAGCAGCGCGCGGTCGTTCTATCGCGCCACCTGGACGCGAGACGAAATGACTGGCTGTTCCTATATGCAATTCGGCCGATTGTCGACAGACGGACAGCGAGGGGCGCGTTAAATTCGACCCGGTTACTTGCCCCTCATTTCTCAGACAACAGGAGATTCAACGAATGTTCATCGGGTTCATTCCGGTGCTGGTTGCCTTCGTTGCCGCGCTGACTTCGCTACGCAGTCAGAAAGGCGCACGCCTCTTATGGATCATGTGTGCGCTGCTGGTCGTCAGTTGGACCCTGTTCCATGGTCGTCATCATCTGCATGACCTGTCGACGCTGGGGTCGTGGTGATGAAAGTGAACTCGCGACACCTGAACGCTATCGACATCGCAGCACTGCTGGGCATCTGCCTTGTCCTGCTCGAGGCGTTCTACTACCAGCTCGTCAAGGGCGAGCTTCCCTGCGCATTCTGCAATCTCATACGCGTGGGCTTCATGTTGCTCGGCAGCGGCCTGCTGCTGAACCTGCGCTTTGGCACGAACGTCTGGAACTATGTGCTCAGCGCATTTGGCGCCCTGATTGGCAGTCTCATCAGTCTGCTCTTCATGTTCGCCAAAGCGCCGGCGTGGACCACGCCAACCGGTTCAGCCGTTTTCGGGCTGCACATGTATACGTGGACGTACATCCTGTTTACGGCGGCCATCATGTTCTGCACGGTGATGCTAGCCTTCGCTTGTGGAAACCCGGGCTCTGTTCCGGAGCGGGCCAGTGGGCGATATGCGACGTTTCGGTCGATCGTCACGGCTGCGTTCCTCTTCCTCGTTGGCGCCAACCTCGTCTCGGCGTTCCTGCAGAACGGCTTTCACACTTTCAGGGCAGGTGGCCAGAAGCACTATCAGATGCTTTACGACGGAGATGTGATGAAGTCGTGATGAGGCCTCGACGCAAGCGAATCTCGACCTGGGCCATTTTCTTCAGGAAGGCGAACCAGCCTCCTGAATCAGCCAGTCGCGGAATGTGACGAGCTTCGGCAGCGATGCGCACTCTGCGCGATAGACAATGAAGTACGCCAACTCCGAAGCCTGCTCCAACGTCGGGAAGAGCTGGATGAGCCGGCCGGCGGCGAGGTCGTCGCTCGTCATGACGCTTCGCGCCAGCGCCACGCCGTGCCCGTCAATCGCTGCTTGCAGCACCGCCGCCGAATTGTTGATCTGCATGCCTCGCGTCGCATCGACCTTCGCGGCGCCGGCCCGTTGAAGCCAGTCGCCCCAGGACGCAAATCCAATATGCGCGTCGACCGAGAGGTCATGGATGAGCGCCTTGCCCGCCAGGTCATCGGGGCGTTTGAGTTTTCCATTCTTCGCGAGCCAGGCCGGCGAACAGACGGGAAAGATTTTCTCGTCCATCAGCTTTTCGGCGACGAGACCCGGCCAGGCGCCGCGGCCGTATCGCACACCGATGTCGATGCCCTGCGCGGCAAAGTCCACGAGCTTGAGGTTCGTATCCAGACGAACATCGGTCTCCGGGCAGACGGCATGAAAGTGCTCGATTCGAGGTAGCAGCCACTTTGCGGCGAAGGAGGGGCTGACGGCCACGGTCAGCACGCCATTCTTCGAACTCTCGCGCAGGCGGCTCAGCCCGATAGCCAGCCGGTCGAACCCGGCACGGATATCGGGTAGCGCCCGTTCGGCGGTTTCCGTGGGCACAAGCCGGGCTCGACCGCTGGTCTCTCGATGAAACAGGGGCGCACCCAGCCACTCCTCCAGGGAGCGGACAAGCTGTCCTACCGCCGCAGGCGTGACATTGAGTTCGGACGCAGCCGAAGAGAAGCTCTGATGCCGGGCACTGGCTTCGAACGCACGCAGTGCGTTAAGAAAGATGGGCGCTCTCATGAAAGATTTTCTTTGCATCCAGCAAAGAATATAGCAGTTGTGAGCCGCGAGTGAGTTCCGAAAAATGATGACGGGTGCCTTCTTGTGATTTTGTGATCGCGGATGTTTGAGCGAGGGGCGTCTGGAGGCGGTTCGCCGTGCGAGCCGAAGTGACTATGGTTTTTTGCAGGAGAGTTTTATGAGCAGCAATGTACGCGTCACCCCATGGAGGGAGGGCGATGCCGCCCCCGAAGAGCTACTTGCCGGCATGCGTGCGCGTCGGCCCAATGGCGAGCTCATCGGGATCGACCGCGTTCTGCTGAAAAGCGTTCCGCTCGCGACCGGGTGGAATGAGTTGCTGCGCAGGGTTCGCGCCGATTTCAGTCTGGAGCTGGAATATCTCGAGCTCGTTATGCTGCGCGTAGCGGTGCTCAACGGTGCCGACTTCGAATGGAATGTGCACTACCCGGCCTATCTGGCGGCAGGCGGAACCCGCGAGAAGACCGAGGCTCTCAAAGCGGCACACGTCGAGCACGCGGCGTTCAACGTCCATGAAATCGCGCTGATAAAGCTGACCGACCAGTCCACCCGGAACGTTGCGGTGGAGGTCGCCGTCATCGAGGAATTGAAGCGCCTTTTTGGCGAGTCGAAGACGGTGGAAGCCGTCGCGACGGTCGCCGCGTACAACATGGTTTCGCGCTTTCTGGTGGCGCTGGCTGTCTGAAGTCTTGCCGGATGGGGCTCCGGGGCATCCATGAGCTACGCTCACTGCACCATGAGAACATACCATTGTTGCTCAAAATTTCGGGCTGCTACTCTAATCGCAATACGAAGCTACGCCGCGGGCGTACCGTTCTATCGCGAATGGAAGTGACTGTGAAGATTCATCCAGAAATGCAGGGCCGCGGAGCCTCACCCGGAAACCAGAGATCGGTGTTTGACGAGGTCATCGACCGAAAGCACTCCAATTCCCTGAAGTGGGCATTCGGAGAAAGGCTTCTTTCCGCAGACGAACAGGCTGCCGACCCCTTGCCGATGTGGGTCGCGGACATGGACTTCCGCGCGCCCCAGCCGGTAATCGATGCGCTCCATGAGGCAGTCGGGTATGGCGTCTTCGGGTACTCGCGCGGCGCCACCGAGAGCTATGTCGAAGCGGTGACGGCCTGGCAGGCCAGGCGCTTTGGTTGGGACGTGTCCAGCGACTGGGTTCTCCAGTCGAGCGGCATCATTACCGCGCTCAAAAACGCCATCCAGGCCTTTTCGGCGCCGGGCGATTCGGTTCTGATTCAGCCTCCCGTCTACGCCCATTTCCACGACGACGTCCTGCTGAATGGCCGCCGTCTTGCGTACGCACCCCTTGAACGCGTGGGGACGGCATACCGCTTCAACGAGAAGGTATTCGAGGCGGCCATCCAGGATAACACCAGGCTGTTCATCCTTAGCAACCCTCACAATCCAACGGGCAATGTCTGGTCCGAAGGCGAACTGCGTGCGATGGGCGAAATCTGCCTGCGCCGTGGCGTTCTCGTGATTTCGGACGAGATTCACCAGGATCTCGTCATCAACCCGCTCAAGAAGCACGTGCCGTTCGCATCGCTGGATGAAAGGTTTGCCGAAAACAGCATCACCTGCACTGCACCGAGCAAGACATTCAATCTTCCTGGCCTGCAAAGCGCAAACATCTTCGTGCCGAACCGCCGTTTGCGGGAAGCGCTTCATCGCCAGTTCGACCGGAACATGTATCCGGCGGTGAATGTCCTGGGCATGGTCGCGGCAGAGGCAGCCTATTCCCACGGCGAGCCATGGCTCGACGAGTTGCTCGGCTACCTTCGCGAGAACCATGCGCACTTTCGCAGCGCGGTACACAGCATTACCTCGAAGATCGAGGTCTTGCCTGCCGACTCGCTATACCTCTCGTGGATGGATTGCCGCGGTCTCGGCATGGATGCCGATGTCCTGAATAAATTCATGTTGACCAACGCGAGACTCTGGCTCGACAAGGGACAGAAATTCGGCATCGAAGGGCATGGCTACATGCGTGCGAACCTCGGGTGCCCGCGTTCCATCATCGACGAAGCAATCCGCCGTCTGACCACCGCACTCGCGGGACTCTGACAATCGACGGCGCATCCCATCTCGCTTACGACATCACTCGTAAGTGATCAGGATTGCAGAATTAAATACAAGAACAACCGGATATTTATCAGGAGGCGACATGAGCCACAGTAATGACATTCAGACGTACGAACAGGAAGATCTAAAAAGAGACCTGAAAAACAGGCATATCCAGATGATCGCCATCGGCGGCGCAATCGGAACCGGATTGTTTTATGGGTCGTCGTGGGCAATCAAGACGGCCGGGCCGGCCATCCTGCTGGTGTACGTATTGGCTGCCATCGCAATCTATTTCGTGATGCGCGCGCTGGGGGAGATGGCTGTGGAGGAGCCGGTATCCGGCTCGTACGTCTCCTATTCGAACCGCTATATCCATCGATTCGCCGGATTTCTGAACGGCTGGAACGCGTTTATTTTCTTGCTCGCCACGAGTGCCGCCGATTTGAACGCACTCGGAAACTACATGCATTTCTGGTTTCCGGCCATTCCAATCTGGGTGACAGCCGGTGCGGCCGTGTCGCTGATGTTTCTGGTCAATATCATTGGCGTAAAGGTATACGGCGAGGCGGAGTTCTGGTTCGCGCTGGTCAAGGTCATAGCCATCGTGGCAATGATCGCTTTCGGTGTGGGAATGATTGTCTTCGGCATCGGGAACAATGGCGTGCCTATCGGCTATCGCAACCTCGTCGACCACGGCGGGTTCTTTCCCAAGGGGGCCGGCGGAACGTTCCTCGCTATTGTGATGGTTGCCTTCGCATTCGGTGGGGTTGAAAATCTGGGGCTCGCGGCTGGAGAAGCGAAGGACGTCAAGACCACGATGCCCAAGGCCATCAACGCGACGTTCTGGCGCCTGCTGATTTTCTACGTCGGCGCCATCGCCGTCCTGCTGATGGTCTTTCCGTGGACTTCCTTGACGACCAGGGGCAGCCCATTCGTGGAGGTGTTCACGAAAATCGGTATTCCGGCGGCGGCGGGCATTATGAATCTGGTCGTCATCATGGCGGTGCTGTCTGCGGTGAACGCGAGCGTCTTCACCAATAGCCGGACGTTCTACAACCTGTCGCTTCAAAAGAATGCGCCGGCGTTCCTGGGTGTCACGAATAGCCGTAAGGTTCCGCACCGGGCGATCCTGATGGTCTTCGCGACGATGTTCGCGGGCGTGCTGCTGAATTACTTCATGCCCGGGCAGGCCTTCGAACTGTTTTCTTCCGTGACCGTATTCGCGCTGGTCTGTGCGTGGGGCTCGATCGTGATTAGCCACCTCGGGTTCCGGAAAGCCAGGCGGCAGCGGGGCGATGAAGGCCAGATTACGTACAGGATGCCGTTCTATCCGTACAGCAATTACATCGCACTGATTTTTCTGGCGGCGGTACTGGTTGGAATCGCTATTCTGCCGGACATGCGAATCTCACTGGTCGTTTCCGCCGTCTGGGTCTTCGTGGTTTTCGTCGGCTACAAGTTTTATATCAGAAACGAATCGTCGCGCACCAGCGTTAGCGTAGAAACCGGCGACGCAAAGGACATGCTCGCGTGATGACGATTTAACCGGCTTTCTCCGGCGGCTTGCCATGCATGATCGTGGCGAGCCGTTCTTGCCCCGGATTTTACGGTCCTTTCCTTCTGGTGACCGTGGCCGGGTTGTCCCCTGTCTTCGTCGAAGGCGGCGCCGCTTGTGGCGTCACCCGGCCGGCCAGATCATCGCTGCGGCCCCGCATATAGACTTGCGGACTGCTACCCATCTCAAGGCGAAACGCGTAGACAAACGCCGAGGTCGAGCCATATCCGAGCTCCATCGCCGTTCGCGTGACGCCCATCCCTCCGCCCAGCAGTTCAATCGCTCTGAAGAGGCGCATTCGGCGTCGCCACGAACGCAGGCTCATCCCGGTTTCGGCGACAAAGCGCCGGGCAAGGGTGCGCGCCGACATGCCCAATATTCGCCCCCATTCCTCCGGGCCGCGCGTGTCCGCCGGGTCCGCGTAAACTGCTTCGCACAGCACTGCCAGGGATCCATCGCGCGGCCAGGGTAGCGCGGTAGGCAGCGGGCGCGCGCGCCGGAGCTGGTCGAGAATCAAATGCGTGATGCGGCCAGCGTATCCGTCAGGGTCGTCCTGCCCCTCTATCTCGGTCGCTTCGACAATGAGCGCCTTGAGCAGCGGCGAAACAGCAAAGACGCTTGGGCCCGTTCCCGGCAAGGAGTCGCCGGTGTCATCGGCGATCCACAAGCTGCGAAACTCGGCGCCCAGAAGCGAACCGACGCGATGGCGCAGGCCTGTCGGCAGCCACACGGCCTGTTCCGGCGAAATGACGAGAGACCCGGCTTCGGATATGACGGTTAGCGCACCAGATATCGCGTAGACCATCTGATGCCAGTGATGCGAATGCTCGGGGAAAAAGTGGCGGGCGGGGATGAACTGCGCGCGTACCTTCAGGGGAGCCGGGGGCGATACGCCAGCGGGGGCTTCGATGGTTTCCCAATTCATGTCGGTCATCCAGTAGACCGATATTCTATACATCTTGACCATTCGTCGAAATACCGACACGAGAAAAACGGGTCTAATAACGACTCCCTGTACTAAAGCATCGCGCCGTCGGCTATAACGGACTGCCGATGCTCGAACGCCCGCGATTGCCACCGACTGCCACTGGAGTTACCCGCTTTATGTCCCGCCTCGACCGCTACAGCCTGCCACTCTCGACGACTTCCGACCTTGCGGCCGAGCGCTATCAGGCTGGCGTTGACCTGCTTCTGTCGCTGTGGCCCGGCGCCGGGGAGACGCTCGATGAATCGATCGCGGCAGACCCGGATTTTGCGCTCGCCTATGCTGCACGGGCACGTTTGCATGCCATCCGCGCGGAAGTCACGAACGCGCGCGCGAAGATTGCAAAGGCGATGGAACTCGTGCTTCGCAACGGCACGGAGCGTGAACGCAGTCACGTAGAAGTCCTTGCTTTCGCGATCAACGGGCAGGCGCCGAAAGCCCTTGCGGGAGCGCTGGCGCATACGGACCGGTGGCCGCGCGACATCGTCGTCCTGTCGTTGCCGCTTGGCGCATTCGGCCTTTTCGCGTTCTCCGGAATGGCCAATCACGACCAGGCGCGCGTGGACCTCTGCGAGCGTCACGCACGACACTTCGATGCCGACGACTGGTGGTTTCTGACCTATCGGGGCTGGGCGCACGGCGAGAACGGTAACGTTCAACTGGGCCGCGCCCTGACGCAACGCGCACTTGAATTGCGCCGCCACAATGTGAACGCAGCCCATGCAGCTGCGCACGTCTTGTATGAAGCCGGCGCCAACGACGAAGCTGAACGAATGATTGCTGGCTGGCTGCCGGAGTACGAAAAAAGCGGCGTGCTCCATGGCCACATCGCATGGCACGCTGCGCTCATCGCGCTGGAGCGCGGGGACACCGGGCGGGCACTCGCGGTATACAGCGAGCACGTTGCACCGTCCGCCTCAACGGGGGTTCCCATCAATGTCGTGAGCGACACCTCGTCGTTCCTCTGGCGTATGCAGGCGTATGGCCACACCGTCCCTGCGGGGATGTGGGATGACGCCGCGAAGTACGCCTCCGGCTATTTCAAACAGGCCGGATTCGCCTTTGCGGACTTCCACATGGCCCTGGTTGCCGCAGCCACAGGGGATAAGGAAGGGCTCGAGCAGCGCGTCGACTCGCTCCTCGGACTCGTCGAGGCAGGAAGCCTTCCTGCCGGGCCCGTTGTCCCGGCGATTTGCCGGGCGGCCCTTGCATTCGCCGAAGAAAACTACGCGCGTTGTGCGGAAATTCTCGGACCCGTCGCTCACGATGTCGTCCGCATTGGCGGAAGCGGCGCGCAACGCGAGATTGTTGAAGACACGCTTCTCGTCTCGCTCATGCGAAGCGGGGAGATTGCCAGGGCGCGCGCGCTGCTCGACAAGCGGTTGCATCGTCGCCCGTCCCCGCGAGACTCGCGTTGGCTCAGCCAACTGACCGCTGCGTAGGCCGTCTTTCGTCAGATGATGAAATGAGTTCAAACGTATCAATCAGGGCTACCGGGCTACGAAAGCTGCTCGTCGATGGGGCACGCCCGGTGGCCGCAATTTCAATCGCGCAGCTCTTCGGTACCGCGTTGTGGTTCAGTGCCAATAGCACCGCCACCGACCTGATGCGAATCTGGCACGCGAGCGCGGCCGACATCGGGTGGTTGACGAATGCGGTGCAATTGGGATTCATCCTTGGCACCCTCTTCATTTCGTTGAGTGGCGCAGCCGACCGCTTTCGCGCGAGCCGGATTTTCGTCTGCAGTGCAATAGCCGGGGCGGTTTTCAATTTCTGTTTTGCATGGCTTTCGACCGGCCTTGTCAGCGGAGCCGTCTTTCGGTTCGGCGTAGGCGTTTGCCTTGCCGGTATCTATCCAATGGGGATGAAGCTGATAGTTGGCTGGGCGCCGGAGCGCACGGGGCAGGCCCTTGCTCAACTGGTGGCGATGCTCACGCTGGGCACAGCCCTGCCTCATGCGATGCGCGTGTTGGGGGCAGGCTTTCCCTGGCAGCTCATCATTTCCGCCTCGTCGATACTGGCGATGGGTGGCGCTCTCATCATCGCCGCGCTGGGAGACGGACCGCATGCCGCTGTGAGGTCCCGCGGGACGACAGACCCGAATCAATCGGCGGCCCGGCAACCCTCCGTGCTGGTCGCATTCCGGATTCGCGGGTTTCGTGCCGCGACGCTTGGGTACTTCGGCCACATGTGGGAGCTCTACACGTTCTGGACGGCGGTGCCCCTGCTGGTCGCTCGCACTTCGCTGACGACGCATTTTCCCGGCACCCGTGTTTCGGGTTGGTCGTTCATCGTCATCGGCGTAGGCGCCGTGGGCTCCCTGATTGGCGGAACGCTGTCGCGATACATCGGGAGCGCCAGAGTGGCCACCGGCGCGTTGGCGATTTCGGGGCTCTGCGCGCTTGTTTTTTCGCTCGGTTGGCATTACCTCACGCCGGGGGGCGTCGTGGCCTTGCTAATGGTTTGGGGTGCTTCGGTTGTTGCCGATTCGCCCCAATTCTCCGCGCTCGCGGCGAAGGCTTGCCCGCCCGCTCTCGTGGGAAGCGCGCTCGCGATTCAAAACTCAATCGGCTTTGCACTGACCGTGGTATCGATTGCCGCTACGACCACCTTGTTCGAGCACATCGGGCTCGATGCGACCTGGCTCCTCGTGCCAGGCCCGGTACTCGGTCTTGCCGCATTCGCGATGACATCACGAAGCCCGGGTCCGGTAAACGGAGACAGATGATGCTAGACCTCCAGTACCTCTCGATCGTGATGGAAGTCGAGCGCCTCGGCAGTGTCACTGCCGCTGCGGAGCGGTTGAACGTCACGCAGTCAGCGCTCTCGCACATGGTGCGCAAATTCGAGGAGCGGCACGGCGTCAAGCTATGGACGAAGAACGGGCGCGGCCTGCGCTTTACGCAGGCAGGCGAATACTTGCTCGCACTCGCGGAACGCGTGCTTCCCCAGATGGAGCACGCGGAGCGGACGCTCGTTGATTTCGCGGAGGGTCGCAGAGGCGCGCTGCGCGTGGGGATGGAATGCCATCCCTGCCAAAAGTGGCTGACGCGACTGACTCCGCATTATCTGGCTGCCTGGCCGGACGTGGACTTCGACGTGAGGACGGCCTTTCGCTTCGACGGTGTTGCCGCCCTCCTGGGATTTGAAATCGACCTGCTGATTACGCCCGACCCCATCGACGTTCCGGACGTTGTCTTCACTCCGGTAATCGACTACGAGCTGGTTCTGGTGGTCCCGGATGCGCACCGGCTGGCTACGCATGAGTTTGTCTCGCCGAAAGACCTGCTCGATGAGGAGCTCATCACGGTTCCGGTAAGCAAGGAGCGGCTCGACGTCTACACGCGATTTCTCGTGCCCGCCCATTGCAAGCCGAAATTTCACCGAACCGCCGAGCAGACCGACCTGATGCTGCAACTGGTTGCGGCCGGGCGCGGCGTAGCCGTGCTTCCCGAATGGCTGGTGGTCGAGGAAGGAGAGGGGCTTTCCATTCGCACCGTGCGACTCGGCGAGCACGGCATCAACAAGAGCATCAATCTTGGCGTTCGCCGGGGAGAAGAAGGCGTCGCTTACATTGCAGGCTTCCTGGCCCTGGCGCTCGAAATGGGCGTAGCGGTCGGAAGAAACCTTCACAGCTAGCCCGGTCGCCAGGACATATTGCGTCAACGCGCCATCGTGAGCACCATGCGGAATTTGACGTCACCGGAGCGCATCCGTTGATAAGCCTCGTTGGCCCTCTCTAGCGGCATGACTTCAATCATCGGGCGAACGCCGGCCAGAACGCTGAAGTCGAGCGTTTTCTCCTTTTCGCAGGGTGTGCCGGTGATAGAACCCTGGATGCTGCGCTCGCCACCGACGAAGTAGCCGGGTGAAACAGTCAACGGATCCCGACCCGCGCCTAGCAGAATCAAACGGCCTCGGGGAGCCAGTCCGCCGAGCACTTGCGATACCGTATCCGCGTGACCGATGGTGGTTACGATAGCGTGTGCGCCGCCCATGCCGATGAGCGCTGCTGCCGCATCTTCCTTGCTGTTGTCGATGTAGAGGTGCGCTCCCAATGCCTTGGCGTCGTCGGGCGTTTCACTGCCGCGACCGATTGCGACGACCCTGAAGCCCATGCGGCGAGCGTACTGCAATGCCATGTGTCCCAGGCCGCCGATTCCCAGAATAGCCACCGTGTCGCCCGCTTCGGCGCCGCATTTCTTGAGGGCGTTGAACGTGGCGACGCCGGCACACAGGATGGGCGCGGCCTCTTCCGAACCCAGTTCCTCCGGAATTGACACGAGCCCGGTGCTGCGCGCCAGCATCATTTCTGCATAGCCGCCATCGCAAGACGCCCCCAGGACGGGCTGGTTCAGACAGAGCTGGAAGTTGCCCTGCCGGCATTGAGGGCACTCATTGCAGTGGCCGCCAAGCCGGCCCACTCCGACACGCTGGCCAATTTTCCAGATCGACGGTGTGTTTGCTCCTCTGGCGACGATGCGGCCGACAACTTCATGCCCCGGTATTCGCGCATGCGGCGAAGCCGGGCCCGCGTTCTCGATATCGCGTGCATCCGCACCGCAGATTCCGCACGCTTCGACCTCGATCAGCACCTGGCCATCGCCCGGCGTCGGCGTTTCCCTTTCGACCAGCTCCAGGACGCCTGGCCGGGTAATTTGCACTGCTCGATAAACTGATTTCATGACTGCTCCTTCAAATAGACTGTCGTTTTCCCTGTCTCGACGCCGAATGATTGTGCGAGCTTAGTGCTTGAACGCCGCGATGGGCCGCATCGATAGCCCCGGCGAGGTATCCGGGAAACTGCGGTGACCATTCGCTTGCGATACCGGTCAGGCGTTCGCTCCACGAGCCGAGTGGTGCGTTTGCCGCGGGCAGGGCAATGCGTTGCGAAGCGCCTTCGATGTCGCGAATGGTGGCCGTATGGGGATCGCAAGCCCAGTCCTTGATGAATTCCGCTTCAGGTGTTGCGGCGCGTGGGCCAAACAGTCGCGCTAACTGCGTTCGACAATGCATGCGCAGAACCGCTTCCTTCACGTTCCGGCGAACGCCGGCAGGTATGCCGAAGAATCCAAAGAGGGCCGCGTTGCCGCCCTCCGTGGAGGCATCGTGTATCTCTCCGAGCGGGCCGCAAGCGCTGCGAGCCTCGCCGGAGAGGCCCGATTGACGCCAGAACGCGGACGGGTACGTTGCAACATACTTGGCATGGGGCGCCATCCATGTGTCGATACTGCGCCATTGCTGTACCAACGCTTGCGGCAGGGCGGGTTCGAAGCTGATGTTGGACTCGACGAGGCGCGGAGGTAGCGCCAGCAAGACATGGTCGACGCAGGCGGTTCGGAAATTTCCTGCCAGGTCTTCGCTGCTTAATTCCACATCGCGACCTGTGAAGCGAAGGCTGCGCACCGCTTCGCCCGTGAAGACCGATTTTGCGTCGAGCGCTGCGGCTAGCGTGTCGGTCAACGTCGCGATCCCGCCAGCCAGACGCATCGAGACTGGCGCAGTCGTGTAGCCTCGCATTCGCATGGGAGGCTCGCCATGCGAGCGCTCTACCATCATGTCGCCGGTCTGGCGCTGCTCGAAGCTCGTGATGCCGAGGTCGTGGATCAAACCGCCCAGTTGCGGTTGGAGGTCTGGCCAGAACCACGTCGGACCGAGGTCAAGGCGATCCCGTTTTGCGTCGCTCTTGCTCCCGGCGTCTCCGTGCGCCGTAGCGGGAACAGACAGGATTCGTCCTCCGGGCGTTTTACGTGCCTCGAAAACGAGGTAATCGTGAATGCCCCGCTGCTGCAGCAGAAATGCCGCGTAGAGGCCGCTTAAGCCGCCACCGACGACGGCAACACGTGCAGTCTGCATGGTTACCCCTTTAATCCGGCTTCGGTGAGATGGCCAGTCTTGATGTAGAACAGCGCACCCGACTCCCCTGCGGAAAATTCCGGATATTCGCCCGCAGGCAGACGTATCCAGGTGCCGCGCTTGCAGGAGAGACGTCCTGCCTTAACCGCTCCCGCAAGTACCAGCAGTTCCGCCGTGCCCACCTCTCCATCGAACAAGGGTTCGCGAGGAGGGAGCCGATGAAGGGAAACCTGCTCCGTGTCGCCCGAAAACAGCGGACAAACTGCCGCGCGGCCACGGCGTTGCCATGCTGCGCGAGCGTTGGTATCGACGCGTACCCGTTCACTGTCCGTGGGTGGCATTTGCCACAATTTCACGAAGATGATCGCGCCGTCGAGGCTATACGGCTGATGCGATGAGCCGGGCGGATTGCGCAAATACCAACCGGAAGGGTAGTGATCGCGGCCTTCGGAAAAGACGCCTGAAAGGACGAAAATCTCTTCTCCGCCCGGATGCTCATGTAAAGAAAAGCGGGACGCAGGCGCGTAGCGCACGATGCTGGTTGCCCGAGCCCTCTCGCCGCCCAGACGGTCCAGCATCATGCGCTCGACGCCGCCTTGAGGCGACGCAATCCAGCGGTAGTCGGCGGGCGTCATGGTGACACGGCGCGAGAAATCGGCATTGACCAGCATGGGGGGGACTTGAGGTACGGGTGCCTGTCAAGATCCGGCCAGATAGCCAGGCAAAGCCTCTCTGGCCGGTAGCGGGATGAAATTACGCTTTGGACAATTGAGCGTGCGCTTCGATCACGCGCGCCGAATAGACCAGTGCGGGACCAGCGTTCAGCGCGATGGCGACGCCTAGCGCTTCCGTGATTTCTTCGAGTGTGGCGCCATGCTCGACGGCTTTCTTCGTATGCACGGAAATGCATCCGTCACAGCGTGTCGTGACCGCTACGGCAAGCGCAATCAGCTCGTGAATCTTGGGCTCGAGCTTGCCGGTCTTCTCCGCGGCAGCGTCGATGACGCCGAGGCCGCGCATGATTTCGGGAGCCTGCTTTCCATAGTCGCCGACACGTTCCAGCAGCGCGCTGCGATAGGCATTCCAGTCTTTCATCATGGACGTTTCTCCGGTGAGGGGCGTGACACCGCGTTTATTGAGCGATGCGAATCAAGCGACTTGATAGATGCGCACTTCAGGCTCGGCGGCCAGAAGGGGGCGAAGCTCGCCGACGACGTCATTGGCGAACAACTCGCTCGTCAAATAGGCTCTGGCATTCTTAACGCTGTCGAAGCCATGCAATACCTGTACGTCTTCTTCGCGTATCAGCAGGTCTTTCGACTTCGCGCCGACGATGGTGTTGAGGAACGGCGCTTTGTACTCCCGATAGACTTTGGCAGCCGCCGCGCGATTGGCTTCGGGAATTTTGAGAGTGATCTGCAACCAGGCCATGGAACATCTCCTTGTTCTAGAGGTAGAGATGGCTCGCGCTCGCCTGCCGCGCTGCGAAGCGGCCGTAAAGCGTCGATGCCGACGGGTTTGAGGAACGCAAGCCTTGCTTCCACGACATTCTTCACGTGTCCCGTCGTTCCGGCAAAGGAGATAATGTGTCAGCGTCCGAAAGAAAAACTTTCTCGCTGCGCATTTTCTGGCTGCAACGGACTTTTGGCCCGACTAGTCTAACTACGCGGCTCCATAACCGAGCCGCGTTGCCGCGTTTTGCGCGAGCGCCAGAAGCTTGGCGTCGGTCGGCGGGGTGTTCGGGACGATGTAGAGATCGGCGAGGTCGGTAACGGGGTCGCTGAACGGTGTGGGCGTGCGGCGCTGCGCGTGCAGAAAATTCCTGAGCGCAGACGGGTCGGCCAATGCAAGAAAGTCGCCGAGGCTTGCAATCGTGGCATCCGGATCCTCGACGAGACTGCGATAGGCAATCGTCAACCGCTGGTTCGCGGGTACTTCGTCGAAGAAGTCGAGTATTTCCGTCACATACTGCCCCCAGACTCGAACGCCGTCGTCGACGGACCCGATCCAGCGCTTGCGCACGAGAGAGTTGGCCACGCGCGCGGGATCGCGATGAATATGGATGAAGCGCGCATGCGGCAACAATTCGCGTATCAACCGAAGGCACGAGCCCGAACGCGGCAGGCGTTCGATTGAGCCAAGGCGGCCGGAAAGCAGGGTGGGGTCCGCATAGGGGGGATGCTTGTCCCCCCAGATAGGCGCCGCGATCTGGAGCGCCTCGCGGTAAAAGCGCTCGACCCAAGGGCCCAGCGTGCTATTGCCGAAGCGGACAAGCGACTCCCGGTGGGCGGGACTGAGCAGATCCGGGCGGCGGCTGCCGATGTCCAGCGTCTCCTTCAGCAGTGCGAAGATCCGGCATTCGTTGGTCAGATGGATAAGCGGGTGCTCGTTCAGGACAGAACAAAGAAAGGTCGTTCCCGAGCGGGGCGCACCGACGATAAAGAGGGGGAACGAATCCATTTGCGCCTCTCGTTCTCTGTTGCGCTCATCCTACGCGTCTGTGATGGCGCGGAACTGACGCCGTGATGACACGGCGGAAGGCGAAGGCGAGAAGGGCGCGAGCAGGCGGCGTGCCTGAAGGATTCGCTTAAATCGCTTGAATGTTTCGCAGGAGCCCTGGTGGCTTCGCGCGCGTTGGGCCGGGCGCCGCCGCGCACAATCGTTCAAGACGCTTCGCGCCCGCTTCGCCTAAGCTCGGCTGAAATCCACCGTAACGGAGCCGTCATGGACATCGATTCTTCCCGCACGCCCGAGCGGCGCGGCCAAGGTCAGACGATCGACCTGCTCGACAAGATTCGCCGGATCGAGGGGCACTGGCAGCCGCGCGTCGTTGCCGAAATGAACGACTATCAGTTCAAGGTCGTAAAGCTGCTCGGCGATTTCATCTGGCACACGCATAGCGACACCGACGAGACGTTCATCGTGCTCGAAGGGACCTTGCGCATCGATCTGCGCGACGGGGCGATCGAACTGCGGGCGGGCGAGATGGCCGTGGTGCCTAAGGGCGTCGAGCACAAGCCGTATGCGCAGGCGGAGGTGAAGCTGTTGCTGATCGAACCGCGCGGTGTGGTCAATACCGGCGAAACGGAAAACGACAGGACGGTCGAAAACGACATCTGGATATGAGACCCGGAGTGCAATAAACAGCGCGATAAGCAGCGCAATAAGCACCGCTGGCCGGCGCATGGGCCGTCGCGCCGCTTCGTGTACAGTTCCGCTTGACGCATGACTGCTTTCACGCAACGGCCCATGATACGACTGGAAGATCTCGTCATTTTCATCAGCGCGGTAGACCACGGGAGTCTTTCGGCTGCCGCGCGGCAACTGGACCTCACGCCCGCGGTTGCCAGTGCGGGCCTCAAGCGCCTCGAAGCGGAGCTGGGCACGCGCCTCATCGCACGATCGACGCGCAGCCTGCGCCTGACGCCCGACGGCGAAGGCTATCTCCGGTACGCGCGCAACGTGATCGAGCAGGTGGAGGCAGGCCAGAACGCCGTGGCGCACGGACGCAAAACGATAGGCGGCACCGTGTCGCTTTCGGTGCCCTCCGATCTGGGCCGGAACGTGCTCGCCGTCTGGCTCGACGAATTCCAGTCGCAGCACCCGGCCGTTTCGTTGCAGGTGCATCCCGGCGACAGCGTGACCGACATGTTCCGTGCGCCGATCGCGCTCGCGATCCGCTATGGCGTGCCCGAAGACTCCACGCTGGTGGCGCTGCCGCTCGTGCCCGAAAACCGCCGCGTGCTCTGCGCCTCGCCCGACTATTTCGCGCGGCACGGGCGCCCCGGGTCGCCCGCCGCGCTCGCGCAGCACAACTGCCTGTGCTATGCGTTGAGCGACACGCTGCATGACCGCTGGACCTTCTCCAGGAATGGTGAAGCGACGGTCGTGAACGTGCGCGGCGACCGCAGCAGCGATGACGGCGAACTCGTGCGCCGCTGGGCGCTGGCGGGACGGGGCGTCGCCTACAAGTCGCGGCTGGACGTGCTGGCCGACCTCAAGGCGGGGCGTCTCGAAGCGACGCTGACCGATTTCGAGGGCGAGAGCGCGCCGCTGCATCTCGTCTGCGCGCACCGGACCATGCTCTCGCCGACTGTCAACGCGCTGCGCGACCTGCTGCGCGAGCGCCTTTCCACCTACGCCGCCTGAAGCTCTGCAGTCCCGCTGGCGTTGGATTCGGCGGCGATTTTCAATTTCTGTTTGAAGCTGATTCCTCGCTACGCCGCTTTCCGGGCCGGGCGCGCTGACCGATGATCGAGCCGTGACGGACGGAATGGCCGGCGTGGACTGATTCACGAGGCCAGGGCGTCCGGCTTCCCAACATTGTTAGCTGGAGGTATCGACCATGAAGGCCGTTGGCTACTATCGCAATCTGCCCATCGGCGATCCGGAATCGCTCGTGGATCTCGAACTGCCGGAGCCCGCGCCCGGTCCGCACGACCTGCTGGTCGAAGTGCATGCGGTGTCGGTCAATCCGGTCGACACCAAGGTGCGCGCGAGGATGGCGCCCGAGGGCGGCCAGCCGAAGGTGATCGGCTGGGACGCGAGCGGCGTGGTGCGCGCCATCGGCCGCGACGTGACGCTGTTCAAGCCCGGCGACCGCGTGTGGTACGCCGGCTCGCTGCTGCGGCCGGGCACCAATAGCGAGCTGCATGCCGTCGACGAGCGCCTTGTCGGCCCCATGCCGCAGACGCTCGGCTTTGCGCAGGCGGCGGCGCTGCCGCTCACGAGCATCACGGCCTGGGAGCTGCTGTTCGACCGGCTGAAGGTGCCCCAGAGCACGGCGGGCACGGCGCCCACCGGCGAGACGCTGCTCGTGATCGGTGCGGCCGGTGGGGTGGGCTCGATCCTCGTGCAGCTCGCGCGCAAGCTGACCGGCTTGACGGTGATCGGCACGGCGTCGCGGCCCGAGACGACGCAGTGGGTGACCGACCTCGGCGCGCATCACGTGATCGACCATACGAAGCCACTTTCGCAGGAGCTCAGGCGCATCGGCTTCGAGGGCGTGGACTTTATCGCGAGCCTCAATCAGACCGACCGCCATTTCGACGAGATCGTGGCATCGATCAATCCTCAGGGGCATCTCGCGCTGATCGACGACCCCGAGATCTTCGACTTCCGCAAGCTCAAGACGAAGAGCGTCGCGCTGCACTGGGAATTCATGTACACGCGCTCGATGTTTTCGACGAAGGATCAGATCGAACAGCACCGCCTGCTCGCCCGGGTCGCTTCGCTGATCGACGAAGGCGTGCTGCGCACGACGTTCAACGAGAGCTTCGGGACCATCAACGCCGCAAACCTGCGCCGGGCGCACGAGCTCGTGGAAAGCAACCGGGCGCGCGGCAAGCTGGTGCTCGAAGGCTTCTGAGCGCGGCGGCGCTTACGGGTGTTTATGGGCGGTTGAGATAGCGCGGCAGCGCCGCGATATCCTGCTTGCGCAGCGGCTTGCTGTAGAGGAAGCCCTGGGCGACCTGGCAGCCGTGAGCATCGAGAAATGCGGCCTGCTCCATCGTCTCGACGCCTTCCGCCACGACCTGCTGCCCAAGGCAGCGGGCGATGGAGAGAATCGCCTTGACGAGTTCGGCATGACGCCGGTCCGTGGTGACGCGTTGCACGAACGTACGGTCGATCTTGATTGTGTCGATCGGAAAGCGCGCCAGATAGGCGAGCGCGGAGTAGCCGGTGCCGAAGTCGTCGATGGCGATCGATAGCCCCATGTTCTTGAACGCCAGGAGCGTGCCGGTTACCGTGTCGTCTTCTTCCAGCAGCAGGCTTTCGGTGATCTCGAACTCCAGCCATTCGGGCCGGCAGCCGGTTTCGTCGAGGATCTCCTTCACCGTCGTCGCCAGGTCGCGAAACTGGAACTGCCGCGCGGACAGGTTGATGGCCACTTTGTGACGCGTCTTGCCGCCGGCATTCCATTCGGAGGCCGAACGACAGGCTTCGCGCAGCACCCATTTTCCGAGATCGCCGATCAGGCCCGTTTCCTCCGCCACCGGCACGAACTGCACGGGCGACACGTAGCCCACGCCGGGCCGGTTCCATCTCAACAGCGCTTCGGAGCCGATCACTTCTGCGTCGCGAAACAAGACCTGAGGCTGGTAATGCAGTTCGAGTTCGCCTTGATCGATTGCGCGGCGAAGCTCCGATTCCAGCAGCAGATGCGCGGTCGCTTCGACGGTCAGTTCTTTCGTGTAGAAGCGAAAACCTCGCCGGCCCGAGCGCTTCGCGAGGTACATGGCCGAATCCGCGTACTTCAGCAGGTCTTCGGCGTCGGTACTGTCGACGGGATATAGCGCGATGCCAAGGCTGCACGAAACGAAGACCTCTCTACCGTCCAGCAGAAAGCGTTCGTCGAGCCGCTTGATGATCCTGGCGGAAATCTGTTCGAGGAGGCAGCGCTCGCGAATCCCGGGCAGCAGCACGGCGAACTCGTCGCCGCCGAAACGCGCGACCGTGTCGCCGGGGCGCACGCAGCCCAGCAGGCGCACCGCCGCTTCGCGCAACAGCTCGTCGCCCACCGCGTGACCCATCGTGTCGTTGACGCCCTTGAAGCGGTCCATGTCGATCATCATCACGGCCGTCAACTGGCCCGGCGTGCTGACGGCGATGGCTTGACGCAGGTACTCGTTGAACCGGGCGCGATTCGGCAGCGCCGTCAACGCGTCGAAATACGCCATGCGATGAATTTTCTCCCGCGAGGCGTGAAGTTCCGTGATGTCGCGCCCCACGGCAAGGACCGTTTCCACCGTGCCGTTCGCTCCAAGCTCCGCGGTGAGTCTGATGAGGTGGCATAGCTGCCTGCCGCCGGGCTCGCCCCAGCTCAATTCGAATTCCTGGTCGCGTGCCGTGGTGAAAACCGCTTCCAACTGATGCTCGTAAAGCTCCATGTTGGTGCCGCCCGGCGATTCGGCCGGGGTTTTGCCGATCAGGGCCGCCGCGCCGCCCGAGAGGAGCGAGGCGAAAGTCGGATTGACGTAGATGCGCCGAAAATCCCTGCTATAGCGTGCCACCGTATCGGGCGAGTGCTCGACGAGGGTTCTGAATTCGCGCTCGCGCCGGGCCAGGGTTTCGTCGGCGCGGCGCCGCTCGGTCATGTCGCGCGCCACGCCAAGCACGCCTGTCACGGTACCGCGCGCGTCGAGCACCGGTAGCCGGCGGGTTTCGAGCAAGGCCCGTTCGCCCGTTGCCGGGGAGACCACCCATTCGTCATTGACGCAAACACGCATTGCGTCGATGGCCGCCTTTTCACGTTCGTGAAAGAAGTCGGCCATCTCGGCTTCGTAGAACGCGTAGTCGGTTCTCCCGAGAATTTCGGCTTTCGACTTGCCCACAAAGCGCTCGACACCGTGATTGCAGAGCATGAAGACGCCCGCCGTGCTCTTCAGCCACACCATGTCGGGAATGGTGTGCAGCACGTTCATCAGTTGCGCGCGCGCTTCGGAGAGCTCCCGCGCCTTGTCTTCGAGGCGCTTGTTGAGCTGGAGAATTTTTTCGTACTGGGCACGCTGTTCGCCTTCCGCGCGCTTGCGCTCGGTGATGTCCTGAATCGCGCCGATCAGGCCGGCCTGGCGGCCTTCGCCATCGTGGAAAACGGCCTTGCTGAACTCCACGTCGCGCACTTCGCGCCGCGCGTTTCGGACCTTGAATTCGTATTGCTGGATGCCGCCGCTCGTGAAGAGCGCTTCGTCCATGTCGAAATAGGTTTGCGCCAGTTCGCGCGGGCTGGTTTCGAAGACGGTCTTGCCGACGAATTGCTGCTTCGGCACGCCAAGAAATGCTTCGAACGCCTTGTTTAGATGCAGATACCGTCCTTCGCGGTCCTTCGAGAAAACAGGAATGGGAATGGTATCGAGCAGGGATTCAAGGAAGGATTCCCGTTCGCGCAGCTTGGCCTCCGCGCGTTTGCGCGCGGTGACGTCGAACCAGATCGCCAGCACGCCGGGCGTGCTGCCCTTGACCGGGTCGCTGACGAACTGCACGACATAGTGCTCGCAGCGTCCCGCGGGCATGCCGTCGAACGACAGTTCGAGCTCCCGAGCGACACCGGTGGTGGCGACTTCGAGAATGGCGTCGAGGTAGCGCCGCAGCGTTTGCGGCGACAGCAGCTCGGCCTCCGTGTACAGCCGCGGCCCGGGTTCGGATGCGGCGCTCATCGTGGCGATTGCCGCGCGATTCAGGTGGCGCCGTCGACCGCGTGCATCGTAACGGATGACAGGCATGGGCAAACCGTGGACCGGCACAGAGTATTCGCTTTCGGCGTCGATTTCAGGGTTTTCCATGCTGTTAAAGAAACTGATTGTCCGCTCAAGGCCGTCTACGCTGGCGCTCCCGGAACCGGCATCTCCGCCGGGGCCCAACAGGACACGCCATCCGTACAGTAACGGCGGAAAATGAGGATTCTGAAGTGTGCCGAACGAGGCTTTCGGGTTGCCTTCAGCGCGGTGTCGTGGCGCGGCGCGGTATGCGTTACCTGCGCAGCCTGCGATGATCGGGGAATATCCCCTGCCGCGTGCGGCGGATGCCCAGGATCGAATGATGAGCGACAAAGCGCGCCTCAGGGTTGGGTTGAGATCCGCGCCGGATTGCCGGCCATAGCCATAAGACAAGATTACTGATCGTCGTCATCGGCCGACGGGCCCGCGTCGAGGCTTCCCGCGGTGCTCGCTCCACGCCTGGCGATGGCGCGCGCGAGCAGCTCGCTCGCCGGGTGGCTCGATGCGTCGACGGTCAGGGCGTGGCCCGCGTTTTGCCACGCGCAAACCCATTGCCCCTGACGCGCGCATAGCCGTGCGTAGCCCAGCAGGGCGTCCCGTTCCCGTTCGCGCGAAACCAGTTCGGCCTGCATCTGTAGCGCCTCGCTGTTGCCGGGCTCTTCGGCCAGTGCGCTCATGATGGCCCTGCGTGCCGGCCAAAGATTGCTCTTGTCCAGACTCGCGCGGGCACTGGCGAGATTTCTGGCCGCGTCGGCATGGAGGTTCGCGCTGGTCTTCCGCACAGCAACGCGTTCCTCATGACGATTCATTGGCGCATCGGCGTTTTGCCGAGCGGCGTCCCTGTTCGCCATGCGGGGTGGCGCTCGCGGTGCGGGTTCCGCCAGCGCCTGCGGGGCCGCGGGCGGCTCGGTGTCATTGGCTGGCGCGCGGGTTGCCGGGACCGCAACCACCTGGGGCGCGAGCACCGGCCCTTTGGCCGTCTGAGCGACGGGCGCCGGTTCCTTTTCTTCGTGATGTGCGATCCCGTAGGCGGCAAATGCGAGCGCGAACACGGCCACGCTGGCGAAGGCATAGAACTGCTGTCGCGAGCGGTGCCCTGGGGGTTCGCCGGCCGTCTCCTCCTGGGAGGAAGCGATCATCTGGTTCGCCCCGCATTCGGGACAGAATTTCATCGGGCCACTGAGTCCGGTCCCACAGCGGGAACACTGCCGCGAGCCGGGTTCAACCCGCTCAAATTCCTTGGACATGGGAAAACCTGGAGTCGGAAGATCGAACTGATTGCCGCTACAGCCTGTCGCGTAGCGGCGGGTCAGGGAAGTGCCGCAAAATCGATGCCTGGGAGAATCATCGGGCGGTGCGACGGCTGCCGGTTTCGCCGCACGATGATTACATGGGATGTAATTGGCGCCATGCGCTGCTGCCGCTACGCTTCGATTGTCGTCTTTTCATTTTCATCCACCTCGATCAGGGAAATACGATGAATGCCACCAGTCTCGATTCGAAAGTACCGCTGAACGAACTCGGTGGTCTGCTGCGCTATTGGCGCGACCTGCGCGGCGTGAGTCAGCTCGATCTGTCGCTCGATGCCGGCGTTTCGCAGCGTCAGATCAGCTTTATCGAAAGCGGGCGTAGCGTGCCGGGCCGGGACACGCTGCTGACGCTTGCTCAGACACTCGATGTGCCGCTGCGCGAGCGCAATGACTTGCTGCTCGCCGCCGGTTACGCGCCCGTGTATTCGGAAGCGGCATGGAATGCCCAGGAGATGCATGGTGTCATCCGCGCGCTGGAGCGAGTCGTTCGCCAGCACGAGCCGTTTCCGGCGATCGTGATGGACCGTCACTGGAATGTTCTGATGACCAACGAGGCAGCACCGCGTTTCTTCAATTGCTTCATCGACATGGCCGCGCGCCCGAGCCCGCGCAACATGCTGCATCTGGTCTTCGATCCTCAGGGGATGCGGCCATTCGTGGCCGATTGGGACACGGTCTCGCGTAGCCTCCTGCAACGCGTGTATCGCGAATCGGTGGGCCATATGATCGACGCCGGCACGAAGCATCTGCTCGACGAACTGCTGGCCTATCCCGACGTACCGCGCGACTGGAAGGCCCATCGTGGGTCGTCTACCGCGGCCACCATGCCCGTCATTCCACTGAGCTTCGTCAGCGAGGGCGTCGAGCTTCGCTACTTCTCGATGGTCACGACCGTGGGCACGCCGCAGAACGTTGCAGCTCAGGAACTGCGGCTGGAATCCATGTTTCCCGCCGACGACGAAACCGAAGCACGCCATCGGCAGTTGCTCGCGGCACATTCCAGGCAGCACTGAGCGGCTTGCCGCTAGGGGCTTGCCTCATCCGACGGCGGCGCGAACCTGACCCAGTTGTCGCAACTGTTCAACACGACCTTGAACGCCGCGTTGCAATCGGCCGGCCTGCAGGGCAAAGTCATCCAGATCGATTCGTACACCTGGGTGAGCCAGATGATCGCGAATTTCCAGGCGAACGGCTTTACGGTGTCCAACACGGCGCAGGCTTGCGATCCCTCGAAAACACCCGACGACACCTCGTTGCTCTGCTCGCCGGCGACCTACGTCGTGCCCAATGCGGACCAGACGTACCTGTTCGCCGACGACCTGCATCCGACCACGCGTTTGCATGCGCTTTTCGCTCAGTACGTGGAGCAGCAGATTGCCGCCAGCGGATTGGGGCATTGAGCGTCCGGGATGCGATCAT
Organism: Paraburkholderia yinzeri; assembly: GCF_046581065.1. Taxonomy (NCBI): domain Bacteria; kingdom Pseudomonadati; phylum Pseudomonadota; class Betaproteobacteria; order Burkholderiales; family Burkholderiaceae; genus Paraburkholderia; species Paraburkholderia yinzeri. The sequence continues at coordinate 113,334 of NZ_JBFOCJ010000003.1, forward strand.
CGGGGGGAATTCAGGAGTCCCGTCAGTTCGTCCGGCGAGATCTCGTCGTTGTCCTCGCTCTCTTGACGGCGGCCCCGGATCTCTGCCCGCTTCTGTGGGTCGAACCTGGCCAGGTCCTGGAAAATGAGCCGCCCCCACGTTTGGCCTCGCGCCTGGACGAGCAGGCCGCCCTCGGCGATCTTCCCGAGTTCGACCGGCGCGAAGCCGAGCCGGTCGACCAGATCCGCCACGGAGGCGCTGGCCGCGCCGTCGTCGCTGGAGACGAACACGACTCGCCGGCCTCCCTGCGGTGTCGTGGCCCCTTGGGCCAGGGTCCCGGCGGGCAGGTGGTTGAAAGCCTTCACCAGTTTCGCTCCCGGCAGCGCTTTCGCAATGGCGGCGGTCGAGGGCAGCCCGTCGAGTTCCTCCGGGGGGACGCCGAACGCATTGGTTGCGTCGACCACGAGTTTCCCCTGCCAGCTTTCGGCGGCCCGCGCGACGTCACGGTGGGCAGCGAACGGCATGGCCAGGATAACGACGTCGGCCTTGACCGCGTCTTCCATATGCTGCGGGACGAGCGACGGGCCGATTTGCGCCGCCAGTGCCGCGAGTGCCGCCGGCGGCCGTCTGCCCGCCACCGCGACTTCGATTCCCTGGCGCGCGAACGCCTGGGCGATGGCCGTTCCGATCTTGCCGAGGCCGATGATTGCGTAGCTCATTGAATGCTCCTTCCGTCGTGCCCGAAGTCAAACCTGGCCGACGCCACCGTCGTCCATCAGGTCCGCGCCCGTCATGTAGGAACTCTGGTCGGACGCGAGGAAGAGCGCCCCATTGGCCATCTCTTCGGGCCGGGCAAGCCGGCCGAGCGGGACCATGCTCAGGTACATGTTCACCAGCGCCTCGCGTTCTTCGGGCGTCGAGACCTGGGAGTCGAGCATCGGGGTGTCGGTGACGCCTGGGCTCAGCGTATTGACGCGAATGCCGCGATCCTTGAATTCCGCTGCCCACGTGCGGGTATAGGAACGCAGCGCCGCCTTGGTCGCCGCGTAGGCGGTATGACCGGGAATGCCCATGAGGTGCATGGCCGAGGAGACGAGGATGATCGATCCGCCTCGTGTCATCAGCGGCAGCAGCTTCTGCACGAGGAATACGGGGCCGCGGGCGTTGAGGTTGAAGGTCTTGTCGAAGTGTTCGGGCGTGAGCGTGTCGATGGGAGCCTGCTCCACCAGGGCCGCGTTCGACACGACGATGTCGACGCGTCCCTTTTCGTCCCTCACTGCCGCGGCGACGCGGTCGAGGTCATCGAGGTTCGCGGCGTCGGCCCGGATTGCGGTGACGTTGCGGCCTATCTGGGCGGCGGCCTCGTCGAGCTGGGTCTCGCGACGGCCGAATATGAAAACGTGAGCGCCTTCGGCGGCGAACCGCCGGGCGATAGCCAAACCGATGCCAGTCGTTCCGCCGCTAATGACGGCAACTTTGTCTGTGAGAGTGGACACGGGAACCTTCCTTCGTCTGCTGATGGATGACAGGAAGAGCGTAATTGCTGGCCGTGCGGATGATAATCCGCAAATTTTTCATAAGACCTATTCGCGAGGGGAATCGGCCATCTTCGCCCGCGCCGCGTGAGTCATGCCGAAAGTGTTCATAATGACAGAGCGTCCCGCGGTATTGATTCTTTGGAGGAATGCGGTGGATCGGTTTCACGAATTGAGCGCCTTCATTGCCGTCGTGGAAGCGGGCGGGTTTTCCGCTGCGGCGCGCAGGACGGGCGAGTCGCAGTCGGCCATCAGCAAGGCGATCGGCGCCCTCGAAAAGCGTCTTGGCGTCGTGCTGTTCAACCGCAGTACGCGCAGCGTGACCCTGACCGATCAGGGGCAGCGGTACTACGACCGGGCCAAACCGCTGGTGGACGAGATGGATGAAGTGGATGGAGAACTGACGAGCAGCACGCTCGATGTTTCGGGCTTGATCCGGATCGCCTCGGCGTCGACTTTCGGCCGCCTGCACGTCGTTCCGCTGATACCCGAGCTGTTGTCGCGCCATCCGGGCCTGCAAGTGGATCTGATCCTTTCCGACTTCGTGCGCGATATGGTGGAAGACCGGATCGATCTGGCGATTCGCGTGGGGCCGGTCGACGAACCGGACGCCGTGGTCAAGCCCGTGGCCAGCAGTCCGCTCGTCTGCGTCGGGTCGCGTCGTTACTTCGAGCGATTCGGCACGCCCAGAACTCCCGCCGACCTCGTTCATCACAATTGCCTTTTATATGGAGGCCTGATGGAATCGGTCAACTGGCCGTTTGTCGGGCCAGAGGGGCGGTTCAGCGTAACCGTTCACGGGAATCTTTCCTCCAACAGCGTCGAAACGATCCGGGCGGGCGTGCTGGCCGGTATGGGCATCGGCCTGTTCACGAAGGCTTCTCTTGCCGACGAACTCCGGCATCCGGAAGTCGTCACGGTTCTCGACGACTTTATCCGCGACGCCAGAGACATCAGCCTCATCTGGCCGAAGCGCCGGTTCGTTCCGGCACGCCTGCGCCGCGTAACCGAGTTTTTTGCCAAGGCGCTCCCGGCCCGGATTTAGGCGGGCGAGAGCCCACCCACCGGGCAGCATGGCAGATGTCGAGAGACGGCCTTCGGTCATGCCGCGAGCTTTGCCGCCGCATCCCGAAGCGCCGTGCGCAGCCCCTCCTCGACGACGGGGTGATAGAACGGCATGGCCAGCATTGCGTCGACGGTCAGGCCCATCTGCAGGCTCCACGCGAGCAGGTGGCCGATGTGCTCGGCCGAGGGGCCCAGCATCTCCGCACCGATAAAGCGCCGCGTCGCGCGATCGACGTACACATGCGCCCGCCCCTGGTTTTTCAGCATCACACGGCTGCGCCCCTGGTCCTCGAAACTCACTTCGCCGGTCACGAAACTGCCCTCGGGCAGCTCGCGATGCCGCGCACCCACGAGGGCGATCTGCGGGTCGGAGAACACGACCGCCAATGGCGCCCGGCGCTCGATTTTCGCCACGTCGGGATAGCGCGCCGCGTTGCGGCCCGCTGCGCGGCCTTCGTCGGCGGCTTCGTGCAGGAGCGGCACGACGCCGTTCACGTCGCCTGCGATGAAGACCGGATGCGGGCCCACTTGCAGCGTGTCTGCGTCGAACTGAGGGATGCCGTGTTCGTCGAGTTCGATCGATGTGTTCTCGAGCCCGAGGTTCCCGACATTGGGCTGCCTGCCGGTGGCTGCCAGCACATATTCATAGCTATCCTCAGTAACGGTTCCATCGGGGCGGCGATAGCGCAACCTCACATCGTTGCCGTCGCGCGTTGCGCTCAGCATCGTGCCGCTCGGCTCGAAATGGAACGCTTCCCCGAAGATCGCGCGCGCCGTTTCCACGAGCTTCGGGTCGGTCAACTGGCCGACGCTGCCGCGCCCGCCGTACACGCTCACGCGTACGCCAAGCCGCGCGAGCGCCTGCCCGAGTTCGAGGCCGATCACGCCGGGGCCCATCACCGCCACGCTGCGCGGCAGGGTCGTCCAATCGAACACGTCGTCGTTCACCACCACGCGGTCGCCAAGCCCGGCCAGCACCTCCGGCACAACGGGCTTCGAGCCGGTTGCGATCACCACGCGCCCGGCGCGCACTTGCGTATGGTCGCCCACCTGCAGCAGGCGGTCATCGACGAAACGCGCATATCCCACCAGCCGGTCCTCCGCCGGCAGGGCTTCCACCCCCTCGATCACGAAGCCGACGAAGCGGTCCCGCTCGCGGCGCACACGCGCCATCACCGCTTCGCCATCGACCTGCACGCCGGCTACATGGATGCCGAACGGAGCCGCGTGGCTTGCCGTATGCGCCGCCTCGGCCGCCGCGATCAGGAGCTTGGACGGCATGCAGCCCACGCGCGCGCAGGTCGTGCCGTATGGACCGCCCTCGATGATCACGGCGGTGGCGCCCTCCGCACGGGCCGCGCGGTAGGCGCTCAGCCCCGCGGTGCCCGCGCCGATGATGGCGACGTCTTTCTGTATCATGCGCATGGCGCAATCCCTCCTTGAATGGCGGAACGTAACCGATGGGCTTCGCGCGATTTCGCGGTGCGCCACTCGTCACGGCTTGCATACAGTGTAAGAAGGGCGCGCAGGCCGATGAATGCCACGAAGAAGCAATATCCTGCTCAATCGTCTCATTCGGCCAGCCAGGGGCCGCTACGATGCGATTTTTACACCGGAAACCTGCAATCGTCTCGCGCACCTGCTGTAGCCCGGTGCCGGGCATTTCCGTGAGGACGGAACTCAAACCCGGACGCAGGGCGCGCCCTGGCCTTGCTAGCGGCATGTCAATGCAGAGGCGTGGCAAGGCGTGCGATGCGGCGCACCTGGCGCGGCAGCACGATATACATGCTCCAGATCACGAGGAGCATTGCGCGCAGCACGTCCTCGACATGATGCGGCAGCGCAACGATCAGTTCCGCAATCAGCAGGCTGCCCGGTACGGACCACAGATAGGTGGTCAGGCCGAGCAGGGTTGCGTGCCATAGACCGAGCCGTTCGGGTCCGGGCAAGGCGTGCGCGGCCAGTCCGCTTCGAACCATGTAGCCCGAGAGCGGCAGGCTCAGGAGTACATAGACCAGAACGGTGGCCACGAGCGGCAGGGCCATGATCACGACCGGCACGATGGCCGATAATGCCGTTGCGCCCGACGGGGTCAGCGCGGCCGAGAGCCGCATGAGCGGCGCGGCCGTCTTCCAATCCAGGTAGTTGTACCCGACGAGAAAGGCGAGGCAGAGCAGCGCGCTGGCGAGCCACTGGCGCCAGGCGCAGGACCACCACACATAGAGGCGCCGCCCGAAGCTCATGCTCCGGGTGAGCCGGAACAGAGGCCGCCGGTCCGTGAGCGTGGCTACGCCAGCCATCACGACAAAGAGGCCTGCTGCGAGAGCCAGCACGTAGAGATTCCACGGGAAGAATCCCGCGTGATGACCGACGACCGTCGACGCCGGTTGGGGTACGGAGAAATGCTGCAGATGCCGGGCAATATATTCGGAGGGGTCGAGCGCCTGTGCCGATCCGTTCGTGCTCATGCCGCCTCCCTGTTGAAGGAAACGCAACAGCGGGAAAGCAACCGCGCGAAGAGGTTGCGTTCGTCTTGACGGAAGCCTGGCAGATTATGCGGCGTTCGCTACGGACGTTAGCATTTTAGAATTCCTCATCTGAATGTCCAGTCTCTTCGGTTCCCTAAACAGATTGAGCAAGCTTGCGGCGGACTGGAAAAGCGAGGGTGTTTGCGGACATGTGGAGGCGCTGGACGGGCGATTTCCCGGCATGCGCGCGCCGCCTTCCTTTCCGCTCGAAAGCCTTCGCGGCCGGTCGGATCGTGCTGTATTCTGTTTGTGTCAGGCCCTTTGTGCCAGACCCGTTTGTGCCGGACGCCTGCGTCCGGTCTGGCAGCCTGATTCCGTCATGCACGAGAGCATCCAGACCGCCATGAAGCGTGAATCTTCGCTGGAACTCGTCATTACTTCGGCGCAGTTTTCGCCGGACGCCACCTTTCTCGTGGACGAGCGAGGACACATACGCCACGTGAGCGACGCCTGCCGGGAAATATTCGGGTATGCGCCGTCCGACTTCATCGATCAACAGATTATCGATTTCGTGGTTCCTGCCGATCAGGACGCGACGCTCAGGGAAGCGCGGGAGGTGCTGGCGGGCCGCAAGCGGGTAGGCTTCGAGAACCGCTATCGCCACAAGGATGGCAGCGAGGTCTACATCACATGGTCGGCGCGCTGGCTCGAACGCGAGCGGGTGCGCATAGGGGTGGCGCGCGACGTGACGGAACTCAGGCGCGGCATGACGGGCATAACGGGCGTACCGGTCCTGCTGGCCCAGCTTGCGCCCCATGAGCGCAAGGTCCTGGCGATGCTGCTGACCGAGGCCACGGAGAAGCAGATTGCCGAGAGGCTAGGGTTGGCCGTTTCGACCACCCATTCGTATATCACCGGGATTTTTCGCAAATACGGCGTGCGTGGCCGTGCCGGCTTGATGAGTCTGTGGCTGAAGCACCTTTCCTCGGGTGTCTGGCCTTCGGACAAAGGCCAGGGTTAGCGGCAAGGGGGTGCCTCGCCGATCAGGTCTGGACTGCTACCGGCGGCGTGCGAAGGCGCTCCAGCAGATGCAGCAGACGTACGCGATGCGGCGGAAGCAGGTCCGGCGCGGCCAGCAGGTGTTGCACGCGTTCGAGCCAGTAACGATGCCCGAAGATTACGCACGCATCTTCGACCGTCAGGACCCGCTCCAGATGGGCGATGGCCGCGTCGGCGGTCTGCGCGCAATACGGAACCTTGTCGGCTGTCGCCTCCCTCGTCCGCGTTTTCATGTGGCTCTCTCAGGTTGCTATGTTTTTTTGACTTGCTACGGCCCGGCGTGATGGCGGCTTATCGCCTTGCTTACAAATATCTTATCGAAGCGCGTCAGGCTGTCATACCCTGCTAATCAGAGGGATGACGCCGGGTCCATTTCCGGCTTCGCTGTGCGGAAATCGTCATTGCGGGCAAGGCAATCGACCAAGACGGTTGCGGGGGCGGGACCTACGATTAGCGGCATGAAAACGCTGACCGTAATCGATTCCCATACCGGCGGCGAGCCCACGCGGCTCGTGACCGAAGGCGGCCCGGATCTCGGCCGCGGCCCGCTTGCCGAGCGGCTCGATATTTTCCGCCGCGAGTACGACCGCGTGCGTGCCGGCGTCGTCAACGAGCCGCGCGGCTCGGACGTGCTGGTCGGCGCGCTGCTGTGCGAACCCCACGACCCGGGGTGTTCGGCGGGCGTGATCTTCTTCAACAACGTGGGCTTTCTCGGCATGTGCGGCCACGGCACGATCGGTCTTGTCGCGTCGCTGGCGCATCTCGGGCGCATCCAGCCGGGCGTGCATCGTATCGAAACGCCGGTGGGCGTGGTCGAGGCCGAACTGCACGCGGACCGCAGCGTGACGGTGCGCAACGTGCCCGCCTACCGGTACCGCAAGGCCGTGCCGCTCGACGTGCCCGGCCTCGGCCGCGTGCACGGCGATATTGCGTGGGGCGGGAACTGGTTTTTTCTCGTTGCGGACCACGGTCTGCCGCTCGACGCGGCCAACGCCGAGTCATTGACCGAGGCAGCGTGGCGCATCCGGCAGGCGCTGGAAGCGAACGGCATCACGGGCGAGGGCGGCGCGCTTATCGATCACATCGAACTCTTCGCCGACCCGGCGCGTGCCGATGTCGACAGCCGCAACTTCGTGCTGTGTCCCGGCAAGGCCTACGATCGTTCGCCCTGCGGTACCGGCACGAGCGCGAAGGTGGCATGCCTCGCGCTCGACGGTGCGCTCGCGCCGGGCGAGACGTGGCGCCAGGAGAGCATTATCGGCAGCGTGTTCGAGGCATGCTACGAAGCGGATCCGGCGCTGCCGGCGGGGTATGTGCGACCGGTCATTCGCGGCACGGCGCACGTGAACGCCGAGTCGAAGCTGATCTTCAGTGAAGACGACCCGTTCGCGTGGGGCATACGCGCGTGATGAAAGCGCCCGGCACGCATCCGGATGTCGTCGTGATCGGCGCGGGTATTGTCGGCGCAGCATGCGCTCACGAGCTTGCGCAGCAGGGCGCCGACGTGCTCGTTATCGACCGCGCCGGCGCGGGCGGCGGCGTGACGGCGGCGGGCATGGGGCATCTCGTCGTGATGGACGACACGCCCGCGGAATTCGCCCTCTCCGCATGGTCACGCTCGTTGTGGCACGAGCTGGCGCCGCAACTCGACGCGCGGCATGCCTTCATTCGCTGCGGCACCCTCTGGGTTGCTGCGGACGACGAAGAGTATGCGCTCGCGCAGACGCGTCAGCAGGCGCTCTCAGGTCAGGGCGTGGCGTGCGCCATGCTGGACGAGCGGGCGCTGCGCGAGGCGGAGCCTCAACTACGCGAAGGCTTGCAAGGCGGCATGATCGTGCCCGACGACGCAGCCGTGTACGCGCCGACGGTTTGCACCCACCTGCTCGAGCAGCCTGGGCCCGGCCGTATCGTGTGCCGCTTCGATACGCCAGTCGTGCGGGTGGACCGCTCGGGGGTTCTGCTGGCGAGCGGCGAAACGATTGCCGCGGGAGCGGTTTTGCTCGCCAATGGTCTTCAGGCCTCCGAATTGTTGCCGGGCCTGCCGCTGGAGGCCAAAAAAGGACACCTGCTCATCACCGACCGCTATCCCGGCACGGTGAGGCATCAGATTCTCGAACTCGGCTACATCAAGAGCGCGCACAACACGAACGGCACGTCGGTGGCGTTCAATGTGCAACCGCGCCCCACGGGACAATTGCTGATCGGTTCGTCGCGGCAGTTCGACAACGACGATGCCGCGGTGGAGCCCGCGATTCTCGCGCGCATGCTGCGGCGCGCCGCCGGCTACCTGCCGCAATTGCCGTCGCTGAACGGAATCCGCGCATGGACCGGTATGCGTCCCGCGACGCGCGATGGCATGCCGCTGATCGGCCCGGCTGGCCCGTTTGCGACGGCGCATGCGCATCCTTCGACGTGGCTCGCCACCGGGCACGAGGGCCTCGGCGTTACCACGGCGCTTGCCACGGCGAGGCTCATCGCCGCCCAGATGCTGCGCGCGGGACAGGGTCTGCCGATCGACGCCACGCCCTACCTGCCTGCCCGTTTCGCGGCCTTGGAGGCGGTCCGTGTCTGAGATCGTGACACTCGCTGTCAACGGCAAGCGTGTCGACGTCGCCGCGGGCAGTTCGGTGGCGGCCGCCATTGCGATCGCCGATGAGGCGCAGCGCTGCGTCACGCGCCGCTCGGTGGGCGGCGCATTGCGCGGGCCGGTCTGCGGCATGGGCGTGTGCCAGGAGTGCCGCGTGACGATCGACGGCCTGCCGCATCAGTTGGCTTGCCAGACTGTCTGTGCGTTCGGCATGGAAGTCGTGACCGGGAGCGCGGGTCTGTGAAATTCGACATTCTCGTAGTGGGCGCCGGTCCCGCGGGCCTGAATGCGGCGCGAGCGGCGGCCGAAGCGGGGGCGAGCGTCGGCGTGGTCGACGACAACGCGCTGCCTGGCGGCCAGATCTGGCGGCAGGGGCCGGGCCATGCGCCCAATCGCGACGCGCGCGCGGTACTGGACCCGCTCGGACAGCGCGCCAACGTGACTTATCTCGGTGCCGCACGCGTCGTGCAGGCGCTGGCGGAGCGCGAGTTGCTCGTGCAGGACGCGAGGCGCGGCTTTAGCGTCGGCTACGACAAGCTGATTCTTGCCACCGGTGCGCGCGAGCGGTTTCTTCCTTATCCCGGCTGGACCTTGCCCGGCGTTACCGGTGCGGGCGGCTTGCAGGCGCTCGTGAAGGCCGGCATGCCGGTAAGGGGCGAACGCATCGTGATCGCCGGCACCGGGCCGCTGCTGCTGGCCGCCGCCGTCACGGCGCACGAGCAAGGCGCACGCGTGCTGGCGATCGTCGAGCAGGCCGATACCCGGAGCGTTGCGCGCTTCGCGCTGGGCCTCGTGCCGACTCCGGCCAAACTCGCACAGGCCGTGCGCCTGCGCGCCGCCTTGCGCGCCACGCCGTACTGGTGCGGCGCGCACGTCGCCGAAGCGGGCGGGGAAACGCAGTTGACGCATGTACTCGTGCGCAAGGGCGGTGACGTCCAGCGCATCGAATGCGATCGTCTTGCCTGCGCATACGGGCTGGTTCCGAATACGCTGGTGGGCGCCGCGCTGGGTTGCCGTCTCGAAGATGGCGCGGGCGGGGCGGCGCTTGCCGTCGACGCCTGGCAAGCGACATCGGTGGCCGGTGTCTATGCGGCCGGCGAATGCACGGGCGTGGGCGGTATGGAGCTTTCGGCCGTCGAAGGCGGGATCGCCGCCTGTGCCGCGCTCGGCGAGCGCGAAAAGGCGGCCGCGCTATTCGCCACGCGCAAACGCTATCGCCGCTTTGCCGCGCGCCTCGACGCCGCGTTTGCGCTGAATCCGCAATTGAGGACGCTCGCCACGCCCGACACGTTGCTGTGCCGCTGCGAGGACGTCTCGTTCGGCGAGGCCGCGCGGCACCGTTCCTGGCGCGACGCGAAGCTGCAGACGCGCTGCGGAATGGGCGCGTGCCAGGGCAAGGTCTGCGGCGAGGCGGCGGCGTTCTGCTTCGGCTGGCAAGGGGCCGGGCAGCGCCCGCCGTTCGCACCCGCGCGCATCGGCACGCTGATGGAAGCCGAATCCGAATCCCAAACCTGAGCTTCGACGCCCGCGCGGTCTCGATGGGCGTGCCTGATGGAATTGCCGATGCGCAAGCGTTCGCAAGACCGGCATAATCGGTCCGGTTCCGACTTGTCCGATCCTGCCATGCCCGATCTGGTTTTGCCCGCCGCCGCGGAGCACCTGACGCTGCCGCAGATGGTGGCGCATTTCGCCCTGCTCGAACCGCTCTTCGACGCCATGCCCGACGTGGTCTTCTTCGTGAAGGACCACGAGGCGCGCTACGTGCTCGTCAACGCCACGCTCGCGGCTCGCTGTGCGGTGAAGGAGAAGCGCGCGATCCTCGGCAAGACGGCCGAGCAGGTCTTTCCCGCACGCTTTGGACGCATCTACACGGAGCAGGACAAGGCCGTCGTGCGCCAGAACATCTGGCTCGTGGATCAACTGGAGCTGCACCTGTATCCGGGCCGGCAGCCCGGCTGGTGTCTCACCTCGAAGGTGCCGCTGCACGACGCGCACGGCCGCGTGCTGGGCGTGGCCGGCATCTCGCGCGACCTGCAGGCCGCCGAGGGCACGCACCCCGCCTACCAGCGCCTCGCTATCGCGGCGAAGTACATCCAGGACAACTATGCGCAGCCGCTCAAGCTCTCGCATCTCGCTACGCTGATCGACATGTCGGTCGCGCAGATCGAGCGTTACTTCCACAAGATCTTCCACCTCACGCCGCGGCAGATGCTGCTGAAAACGCGCCTCGACGCCGCTTCGGAGATGCTGGCGGACGACCTGAGCATCACCGATGTCGCCACGCGTTGCGGCTACAACGATCACAGCGCCTTTACGCGCCAGTTCAAGGCCACCGTCGGTCTCACGCCGAGCCAGTACCGCGCCGTGCTGCAGTCGCAGCACGGCGCCGCCGATTCCCACGAGGGTTGAGCCGCGCGGGGCCGTGCCGCGATTGTGCTGCGATTGTGCCGATTTCGTCTCTTTGCGCTGCGATTGCCCTCAAGCCTTGCGCAATCTGGATGGCGATACTTCGTTCATGCCTCCCGCCGCTGCGTGGGAGCGACACATTCAACGAAGGAGATTGTCACAGTGAGCCGTAACGCTATCCAATGGAGCGGTGTGTTCCCCGCGGTCAGTACACAGTTGAAGGCCGATTTTTCTGTCGACATCGAGGCGACGCACCGGGTCGTGAGCAATCTCGTGAGGGATGGCGTGTCGGGCCTCGTGGTGTGCGGCACGGTCGGCGAAAACACCTCGCTCAGCACGTCCGAGAAGGTTGCCGTGATCGAAGCCGCGCGCGACGCGGCGGCCGGCAAGGTGCCCGTGATCGCCGGCATTGCCGAGTTCACGACCGCGTTCGCGCGGCAGACCGTGCGCGAGGCGCAGCGCGTGGGCGTGGACGGCGTGATGGTGATGCCCGCGCTCGTCTATTCCGCGAAGCCGCACGAGACCGCCGCGCATTTTCGCGCCGTGGCGTCGAGTACCGACCTGCCGGTCATGGTCTACAACAATCCGCCGATCTACAAGAACGACGTCACGCCCGACGTGCTGATCGCCCTGCAGGACTGCGAAAACATCGTCTGCTTCAAAGACTCCTCCGGCGATACGCGCCGCTTCATCGACCTGCGTAACGCCGTGGGCGATCGCTTCGTGCTGTTCGCGGGGCTCGACGACGTGGTGGTGGAAAGCATTGCCGTGGGTGCGCAGGGCTGGGTTTCGGGCATGTCCAACGTGTTCCCGAAGGAAGGCGAAACGCTTTTCCGGCTCGCGAAGCAAAAGCGCTTCGACGAGGCGCTCGCGCTCTATCGCTGGTTCATGCCGCTCCTGCATCTCGACGCGCGTCCCGATCTCGTTCAGTGCATCAAGCTGTGCGAAGAACTGGTGGGCCGGGGCAGCGCGGTGACGCGTCCGCCGCGGCTGGCGCTGGAAGGCGAGACGCTCGCTTTCGTGAAGACGATTGTCGAGAAGGCGCTCGCCACGCGTCCTGCGCTGCCGGACGTCGGTCTTTGATACGCCAACGCGGAGACCGGAATGGGTGACGACAGCGCGGACATCGTTCTTTCGCTTGACGAACTGTTTGCGCTGGCGCGCGAGGTGCTCGTGCGTCATGGCGCGTCGCCGGCGCACGCGGACGCGATTGCGCGCGTGATCGTGCAGGGGCAGCGGGACGAATGCCATTCACATGGTATCTACCGGCTCATTGGCTGCGTGCGCTCGATCAAGAGCGGCAAGGTCGACCCGCGCGCCGAACCGACCTTGCGCGACATCGCGCCGGGCCTCTTTGCCGTCGATGCGCACTACGGCTTTTCGCTGCTGGCGTTCGAGACGGGCTTGCCGCGGCTCGCCGAAAAAGCGCTTTCGCAAGGCATAGCGGCGATGGCGATCAACCATTGCTTTCATTTTTCCGCGCTATGGCCCGAAGTCGAGGCGATCGCGGCGCTGGGCCTCGTGGGGCTCGCGATGAATCCGAGTCATAGCTGGGTCGCGCCAGCGGGCGGGACGCGGCCGGTGTTCGGCACCAATCCCATCGCCTTTGCGTGGCCGCGTGCCGAGGGCTATCCCTTCGTCTTCGATTTCGCGACGAGTGCGATTGCGCGCGGCGACATCGAGCTGCATGCGCGCGAAGGCAAGCCGATTCCCGGGCACTGGGCCATCGATCGCGACGGCGCGCCGACGACCGACGCCCGCGCGGCGCTCGCCGGTGCGATGCAGACCTTCGGCGGGCACAAGGGATCGGCATTGGCCGCGATGGTGGAATTGCTGGCGGGCGCGCTGATTGGCGACCTGACCAGCATGGAGTCGCAAGCCTTCGACGCCGGAGCGGGCGCCAGCCCTTGCCACGGCGAACTCGTGATCGCCATCGATCCGCGGCGCTTCCTGGGCGACGACTATCGGGCGGGAGAGGCGCGCGCCGAGCGCCTTTTCGAGGCGGTGACGGGGCAGGGTGCACGCTTGCCGTCGCAGCGCCGGTTCGAAGCGCGTGCACGCAGCGAGCGCAACGGCGTGCGCATTCCCGCGGCGTTATACCGTGACGTGATGGCGCTGTGACTGGACGCCCGATGGCCTCGCGCAACCACCAGGCCATCAAGCCGTCACGCTTTCCTGCACCGCCGCCGGCTCGCGGCGGGCGACGGCAACGAGCGACGCCGCGACGATCAGCAGCCCGCCAAGCCATGCCGGAAGCGAGAGCCGTTCGCCGAGCCAGACGCTCGCAAACAGCGCGCCGAACACGGGCTCGCTGCCCATCAGGAGCGCTACGCGGGTAGGGCTGCTGCGGTGGACTGCGTAGTTCTGCACAAGAAACGCGAACAGCGTGCAGCCCGCCACGAGATAGATCACGCTGCCCCAGAACAGGCCGTGTCCACTGAAAGCCGGCGGCGGCTGCCATTGCCCGCGGGCCACCGTCCATGCCAGCACTAGGCAGCCGCACGATACGATGCCGGCCTGCACGGCCGTCAAGGTCAGGGGCGGCACGGCTCCGGTCTTCATGACGCGCTTCGCGGCACAGGTGCTCAAGGCGCGCAACAGGGCGGCGAGCACGATCAGCGCGTCGCCCCAGCCGAACACGAAGTGGCCCCCGGCCAGCAGGAAGGCGCCGAGGAACGAAAGCCCCACCGCCGCCCACTCGGCGGGCCGCGGCGCATGCCCGAACCATGCCCACTCGACGAGCGGCGTCATGACTACGCACAGGCTGATCAGGAAGGCCGCATTCGATGCACGGGTCGCGGCAACGCCGAAGGTCTCCGCGAGGAAGATGCCGAGCAGCAGGAGCCCCGCGCCGAATACGCCCCAGCGTTGCGCCGGCCGTAGGGTCGCCAGCTTGCGCAGCGCGGGCGCGAGCAGCACGAAGGTGATGCCGAAGCGCAGGGCGAGCAGGCTCAGTACCGGGTAGACCAGCAGCGTGCCTTTGACCACGCCGTAACTGGTGCCCCAGATCAGCGCCACGGCGATCACCAGCAGATCTGCCCAGCGGGACGAAGGGGGGAATGCGTTCATGAGGATCCCATGCGAGGCTGTCGTTGAAAACGCCCACATTGTCCGATGATGCGCGCTGCGCGATAATCGGCTACCTCAGAACATCTTTTATGTCTGGAATGCATAGATGCGCGTGCCGTCCGGACGGCTTCCCGCAGGCATGAATCCTACCGATCTCTTTTCCTTGCTGCCGGATCTGGCCACGTTTGCCCGGGTGGTGGAGGCGGGCAATTTCTCGGTCGCCGCGCGCCAGCTTGGCAGCACGCCCTCGACCGTCAGCCGGCAGATGCAGCGCCTCGAGCGGGCGCTGGGCGCGCGGCTGCTCGAGCGCTCCACGCGCAGCATCCGGCTCACGGAGTCGGGCGCCCAGGTTTATCGGCACTGCCAGGAAATGGTCGACGCGGCTACCAGCGCGGCGGATGCCGCCACCCAGATGACGGGGCGTCCTCACGGACGCGTGAGTCTGAGCGCCCCGATTTCTGTGGCGAGAAGCGTGATCCATCCGCTGATTCCGGGTTTCCTGCGCACCTATGAGGAGGTCGAGGTCCAGCTCGTCTTCACGGATCACGAGGTCGATCCGATCCGGGATCACGTCGATCTCGTCATCCGCCCGACGTCCGCGCCGCCGCCCGGGCTCGCCGCGCGGCGGCTGGGGACGGTGCGCTGGATGCCGTGCGCCTCGCCGGCGTATCTGCACGAGCGCGGCATGCCGGTCCATCCGAAGGACCTCGCGCAGCACGATTGCCTTTATCTGGGCGAGACGGCGGACGACAACCGCTGGTCGTTCCGGCGCGGCGCCCAGCGGCATACGGTGCAGGTCGGCGGGCGCTATATCGCCAACGACGTCGGGGCGCGGCTCGACGCGGCGATCGATAACTGGGGCATTGCCAGCCTTCCGGAGTTCGCGGCGGCGCAGGCGCTGCGCGAAGGCCGGCTGGTGCGGGTGCTGCCTGAATGGGAGTTCGAGCCGCGGGCCTATAGCGGCCCGGTCTGGATACTCTATCCGCCAAACCGCTTCCTGCCGCCCAAGGTGCGGGCGCTGATCGACTGGCTGGCCCAGACGATGCCGGCGTAGGGCCGCGAGGGGATTACTTGCCCGCTTGCGACGTGCCGCCGTTGGCGCCGCCATAAGCCGTGTCGCCGCTGTTCTGCTGGGCGACGCGCATTTCGGCCTGGGGCAGGTTGGTCGTGTAGTGCATCCAGTCGTTCGGCTGGTAGCCCGCCTGTTCGAGTTGCGCGAGATGGTCTTCCACCTGGGCGCGGGTGACGGGCTGCTGGCTCGTCTGGGCCAAAGCGGCCACCGGAGCGGCGATGAGCAGGGCGACTGCAAGGGTGCGAATGACCGACTTCATGGTGACTCTCTCCACGGATTATTTTGAAATGCGCTGCGGACGGTTTTGCGGCGCTGTGGCGATAGTCTAGAAGTGGCCCGGAGTGGGGCAAAGACCCGGTTGTGCGATTGACTGTTGCGGGTTTTGAGATAATTGCGCGGCAATGCGCGGTGGGAAGCCGGGCGCAGCGCGGGAGATGGCATCCGCCGCGCTGCGCCCGAGGCGGGCGTTACTGGCCGATTGCCCTGACCCGCAGGGCGTTCTGCACGCTCTGAACCCCGTTCACCCCCTGCGCGGCGGTCACGGCCATCTGGATCTGGTCGGCCTCGGGCACCGTGCCGCCCAGCAGGATCGCGCCGCTCTTCGCCGAAACGACGATATTGCTCGAATCCAGTCCCTTGACCTTCACGAGCGCGCGCTGCACGTTCTTCGAGAGCAGCCGGTTGGCCTTGCGCATGGCCTTGGGGCTCTGCGCCGTGCTGCTCATGGCCGGCGCGCTGGCCGCGGCGCCGCTGCCCTGCGCCCAGGCGCCTGCCGTACCGAGCAGGAGCAGCGAACACGCGAGCGTGGTGATGAGGCTAGCCTTCTTCATGTTGTTTCTCTTCCTTTCAAGAGGAGGTTGACGCGCGGAACGGCGGACCGGCAGTTAGAAAATGTGGCGGATACCGATGTCCGCGCCGACCGTCGTGCCGGCTGCGCCGTTGAGCGCACTGTCGACGGAAAGGCCGGTATCCATCGTGCCATGGTTGTTGACCACGCCAAACTGCGCATAGAGGGTCGTGGCACGCGACAGATAATAGTCGGTGCCGATGGCGCCCATGACGGAGTGGTTCGTGGTGTCGCTGCGGTCGCTCGTGTACCAGACGCCGCCGTTCAGGTCGACTCTGGGCGTGACGAGCCAGTCGAGACCGCCGCTGTAGACGTTGTCGTTGAACGAGCCGGCCAGCCCCGTTCCCTTGTAGCTGGTGAACGAGGCCTTGGCGGTGAGCTTGCCGAACTTGTAGGACATGCCGATGACGCGGCCTTCGAACGCGTAGGTCGAGGGGACCGGCGTGGCGGCGCCGCCG
The DNA here is from genome assembly GCF_046581065.1 of Paraburkholderia yinzeri. Lineage (NCBI taxonomy): Bacteria > Pseudomonadati > Pseudomonadota > Betaproteobacteria > Burkholderiales > Burkholderiaceae > Paraburkholderia > Paraburkholderia yinzeri. The sequence continues at coordinate 129,879 of NZ_JBFOCJ010000003.1, forward strand.
GCGTTGCTGTCGTAGAAGCCGGCGTTGATCAGGAACGTGCCGGTGCTGTACGAGAGGTTCGCCGAATAGTTGCGGCCTGCCTGGAAGTCGCCCGCCACCCCGCCCAGCCCGAGCATCACGCTGCCCTGGAAGCCGTAGACCTTGGGGCTCGTGTAGGAGATCGAATTGGTGTTGAAGATGCCGGTGGCGATGACGCTGTCGAGGTAGGGCAGCAGGCCGCTGCCGAACTGCGAGAGGTCGCGCGGATCGAGCTCGTAGACCGAGAGGAAGAACGGCGAGAACTGCAGGCCGACCTTCACGTCGCCGTAGTTGCTGTCGAGGCCCACATAGGCCTGGCGGCCGAACAGGTTGCCGTTCGAGTCGTTCAGGCCGCCGTTGGACATGCTGATGCCGCTTTCGAGCTTGAATTCCGCTTTCAGGCCGCCGCCGAGGTCTTCGGTGCCCATCACGCCGAACTGCGAAGGCGAGTTGCCGCTGTCGATCATGGAGAACTGATGGCCGGCGTTCTGCCCGGTGGTCGTGTTGAGCGTCTTGCTCGTGTACAGCAGGCCGCCATCGACCAGGCCATACAGCGTGACACTGCTCTGGGCATGGGCAGCACCGCCTGCCAGCAGGCAGGTTGCAGCGGCGATGAGCTTCAGGCGCAGACCTCGTTGCTTGTACATCGTCGATCTCCTTCGGGACGGAACGTGCCGTCGAGTTTCTGTAATAGTCGAATGACGCGGCTTGATTAGTAATGCTATTTAAAGCTTCGATGCCGTGGCAGCTCGATGCATCGTCTGCGCGAGCGAACAGCGTGCGCGCGCAACGAGCTTTATTTCTTTAAGCGGGATCTTCTAAAGACGGCAAATGGGTTTGCGCAGCGTTATTGGAATCGGGAACTGCGTCTTGCATGGCTGGATTTCCGGACGATCTTAAAAACGCCATATTCGAGTGTCAATCAAGGCGACCCCTGTGTTGCAATCTATTCGAGTACACGTTTTCACTAATTCCCGAGTGGCGCGAGATACCGCGGAAAATCGATTCGCCGCTTCTCCGGCGGCTTTGCTCAAGGCGCGTGCTTTCTGGCCGATTCCCCGGCCGATTCTCCAGCCGATAAAATGAACCGGTGAATTTCCTCATTCAGGAGGGCGGGCACGGTAACGTGCGGCGAATGCCCGCCGTTTTCGAGCGGAAAGAGTTGCGAGCCGGGCACGCGATCGACAATGGTTTCGACCTGCGCCATGGTTCCGTACTGGTCGTCGCGCGCCTGCACGGCCAGCAAGGGGCAGCGGATGCCCGCGAGCTCGCGGACGATAGTCCATTCGCGAAACGCCGCGCTCAGCCAGACGTCGTTCCAGCCGTAGAACGCGGAATCGACGTCGTCGTGATAACGGCCGAGGCGCTCCCGCATGGGAGTGGTTTCATAGGCTATCTTTGCTTCGGCAATATTTTCGACGGAAATGTCTTCGACAAAAACGTGCGGAGCGATCACCACGGCGCCGGCCAGCTCATTGTTAAATGCACTCGCGTAAAGCAGGGCAATCGTTCCGCCGTCGCTGTGACCGATGAGCCACATCCGCCGGCGTTCCGCGGCGCCAATGCCCAGAGCCGAGAGAAGCGCCGGAAGGACATCCTGTGCCTGGTCCGTCATGAAATTCACGGGCAGACTGGCGCCGGGCGGCCGGGGCGTGGAGCGGCCGTAACCGGGGCGCGAATACACCAGCCCGCGCATGCCGAGCCGGTCGCATAGTGCTTGCGGCCACGTCTTCCACATGGCGACCGAACCTAGCCCCTCGTGCAGAAAGACGGCGACCGGTTGGTCGCGAAGATGCGCATTCAACCATCGGTATTCGATTTTCACGGGCCCCCGATTGTCCGAAGGGGGCAGCGAGGCAAACGGATAATTTTCCGGCGATGAGGTCAAGACCGTGCTTTCCATGATCAGGTCGCAGGCTGCATAGCCTGGCTTTGTTGTTCCCGCAGCTTGAATCGCTGGATTTTACCGGTCGCCGTCTTCGGCAGATCGTCCACGAAGAGAATGTCGCGCGGATACTTGTGGGGCGCGAGCCGGTCTTTCACGAAGGCCTTGAGGTCGGTTGCGAGGGCCGTGCTGGCGGCGAAGTCCGGTTTCAGGACGACGAACGCACAGGTCTTGACGAGCCCGCCCTGGTCGACGCCGATCACGGCGGCTTCGAGCACGGCGTCATGTTGCACGAGCACCATCTCGACCTCGACCGGGGAGACGTACTGGCCGCTGACCTTCAGCATGTCGTCGCTGCGGCCCGCGTAGACGTAGCAGCCGTCCGGCAGTTTCCGGTACTTGTCGCCGCTTCGCACCCAGTCGCCGAGGAACGTCGCGCGGGACTTCTCGCGGTTGCACCAGTACATGAGCGCGGCACTGGGGCCTTTGATGTACAGGTCGCCCACCTCGCCGTCCGGCACGGGACCGCCGTTTTCGTCGCGCAGTTCCACCGCGTATCCGGGTACGGGCGTTCCGGTCGTGCCGTAATGGACCTCGCCCGGATGATTCGAGAGAAAAATGTGCAGCATCTCTGTCGATCCGATGCCGTCCAGGATTTCGCAGCCGAAATGCGCCGTGAACCGTTCGCCCACTTCGCGAGGCAGCGCTTCGCCTGCCGAGGCGCAGATCCTGAGGCTGACGTCCGCTCGGGCCGGCCGCGTATGCGCCGCCATCATGCTGGCATAGAGCGTCGGGACACCGTAAAAGACGGTGGGGCGGTGTTTCACGAGACGCTCGAACACGGCGTCGACGGTCGGGCGTCCGGCCATCAGCACCGCCGTGGCCCCCACGGAAAGCGGGAACGTCAGGGCATTACCGAGGCCGTACGCGAAGAAGAGCTTGGCGGCGGAAAATACCACGTCGGTTTCGCGGATGCCGAGCACGTGCCTCGCGTAGGTTTCCGCGGTCCAGTAGAGGTTGGCGTGGGTGTGAACCGTGCCTTTCGGCTTGCCGGTCGATCCTGAGGAGTACAGCCAGAAAGCGATGTCGTCGCAGCCGGTTGGCGCCGCATGCGCCGCGGGCTCGGCCGCTTCGAGCAGGGCTTCGAGAACGGGTGCGGCGGACGGCGCGCCGCCGGTCGGCTGGGACACGATCAGCAGGCGGTCCTCTTGCGCGGCGGCATCGAGGGCAGGGGTCACGGCCTGCAGCACGGCGCCCGACGCCACCACGGCGCGAGCGCGGCTGTGGGCAAGCATATAGCCGTAATCGGCGGCCGTGAGCAGCGTGTTCACGACGACGGGCACGACGCCGGCATAGAGCGCCCCGAGGAACGCGACGGGCAGCTCGATGGTGTCGAGCATGACCAGCAGAACGCGCTCTTCCGCATGCACGCCCTGTGCGCGCAGGACCGAGGCGAAGCGGCGCGCGCGGTTCTCTAGCTGCCCGTAGGTCGTTGCGCCCGCGTCGTCGATGTACGCGAGCTTGCCGCTTCGCGGTTCGTTGAGCGCAAAAATATGGGCGGCGAAGTTGAATTGCGCCGGCGGTGGCGGCGCTGGTTCCACGGCCGGAAGGGGGGAGCCGGTTGCGGCCCTGAGTGGGGTGTCCATCTGTATTCGTCTCCGTCCCTGCTCGCTGTCTGATTGTCGTGCGCGCCCGCCACCACCGCTTTCCCTTGCGAAACTCATCAGTTCCGGGCGGGCGCGGGCGTGAACTCGATGGCGCCGCCGGGTAGCAGGTAGAGGACCAGCGCCTCGCCATTCGCTACGGTCGGGCAATGCGCGCTGCCGGGGCCATAGACGCACCACCCGGCCGGATGGCCGTCGAAGGTCGCACCGCCGGCGAGCGGCATGATCAGATCGATTTCCCCGTTGGGGTGCACGTGGTGAGGGCCCACGAGATCCTTCATCTCGACGACATCGACCGAGAATCCGTGCGTTTGCGGCAAGGCCTTGAAGATCCGGCCGTAACGGATGCCGCCTCCTTCCCGGTTGCAGAGCCAGCCCTCGGCAACGCCGGTGCGGCAGGCTTGCGCGAGCGCCTCGAACGTCTCGCTGCCGGGCGGCCAGGTCCCGTTGAGCCAGGCCTCGAGGCCGCCGTCGAGGTCGCGGCCGGCGATCCTCTGCGTGACGCCCGCGATCAGACGCTGAAAGTCTTCTGGGGACATGCGTTAGTCTCCGGATGCGGGAGATGCAATTTGATGCACCTTGTCCGCGCGTTTCGCTCCCGGCGCGACGAGCCGGAAGTTCGCGTGTCCCTGGCACGTGTATCTGGAATTGCTGCCGGTCAGCGTTTTGGCGAAAATTATCTTGTCGAATTACCGTTGTCAAGCACTATAGTACATTTTTCGGTGGGAATTGGTCTGGCGATATGAAGCAAACTTACTCTGAAGGGCGGCGCGATGGCGCGCAGGAACCGGGCGACAGCCTGGCGGACACCGAGGCGGCCGGGCGGGAGCCTGGCGAATCGGGTGAGCCGGGCGAGCAGGATAAGGCGGCCAGCCGCGATCCTTTCCTCGCGGCCATGGGGGAGCGCGTGCGCCTCCTGCGCGCGCGGCGGGGGATGACACGCAAGTCGCTGGCGCTCGAGACCGGGCTTTCGGAGCGCCACCTCGCCAATCTGGAGACCGGTACCGGCAACGCCTCGATACTTGTGCTCCGGCAGCTCGCGGCCGCGCTGAATTGCCCGCTCGCCGAGGTGATCGGCGACGAGACGACTTCGTCGGCCGAATGGCTGCTGATACGCGAGCTGCTGCAGGGGCGCGACCTGGCCTCGCTGCAGCGCGCCCGGATTGCGTTGTCCGAACTGTTCGCGCAGACCTCGCGGGATCCGCATCGCCATGAGCGGATCGCGCTGATCGGCCTGCGCGGCGCCGGCAAATCCACGCTCGGGCGCATGCTCGCGCAGGAGCGGAAGGTGCCGTTCGTCGAGCTCAATCGCGTGATCGAGCAACTCGCGGGTTGCCCGCCGAGCGAGATTCACGCGCTCTATGGCGCCAGTGCCTACCGCCGCTACGAGCGCCGTGCGCTCGAAGCCGTGATCGCCGAACACCCGCGCGCCGTCATCGCCTCGCCGGGCGGGCTGGTTTCCGAGCCTTCCACGTTCAATACGCTGCTGGCCCACTGCTTCACGGTCTGGCTTCAGGCGACGCCGGAGGACCATATGCGCCGGGTCGTTGCGCAAGGTGATCTGCGGCCGATGTCGGGCAACCGCGGCAACAGCGAGGCCATGGAAGACCTCAAGCGCATCCTTGCGGGCCGCAACGAGCTTTATAGCCGCGCCGACCTGGCCTTCGACACGAGCGAAAAGACGCTGGCGGACGCCTACCTGCAATTGCGCGACCGGCTGGCCGCGCGGCTGGGCGCGGAGGACGTTTCCGGCGGGCTGTGACCGGGCGCTTCGGCCTGGGCTTGCACCTCGCTTTGCACACTCATGCATTAAAATGCTTTACACGATCCTGATGATGCACTATCGTTCATGAAATACGATGCGCCTATCAGGAGACGTTCATGTCCGCAGCAGAAACGGCTGTCCCGCAGGTCGACTATCGCACCGACCCCTCGCAGTACCGGCACTGGAAGCTGACATGCAACGGTCCGGTAGCGACGCTGGGCATCGACATTGCCGAAGACGGCGGTATTCGCGACGGCTACAAGCTCAAGCTGAATTCGTATGACCTGGGCGTCGACATCGAGCTTCACGACGCCCTCCAGCGCATCCGCTTCGAGCATCCGGAAGTCCGCACGGTGGTCGTGACGAGCCTGAAGGACCGCGTTTTCTGCTCGGGCGCGAACATCTTCATGCTCGGACTTTCCACGCATGCCTGGAAGGTCAACTTCTGCAAGTTCACGAACGAAACGCGCAACGGCTTCGAGGACTCGTCGCGTCACTCGGGCCTGAAGTTCATTGCCGCCGTGAACGGCGCCTGTGCGGGCGGAGGCTACGAGCTGGCGCTGGCGTGCGACGAGATCATGCTCGTGGACGATCGCTCGTCGTCGGTGGCGCTGCCGGAGGTGCCGCTGCTCGGCGTGCTGCCCGGCACCGGCGGGCTCACGCGCCTCACCGACAAGCGCAAGGTTCGTCACGACCGCGCCGACATCTTCTGCACGGTGGTGGAAGGCATACGCGGCGAACGGGCGAAGGAATGGCGCCTCGTCGACGCTGTCGTGAAGCCGAACCAGTTCGACCAGGCCGTGCAGGCACGCGCGCTCGAACTCGCGGCGCAAAGCGATCGTCCGGCCGACGCCCAAGGCATCGTGCTCACGCGCATCGAACGCATCCAGCACGACGACATCCTCAGTTATGCAACGGTCGACGTCGCCATCGACCGTGCCAAGCGTACCGCCACGTTTACCGTGAAGGCGCCCGCGGTCCCGCTTCCCGAAGGCATCGGCGCGATCGTCGCGGCCGGCGCATCGTGGTGGCCGCTGCAGTTCGCGCGCGAGCTCGACGACGCCATTCTGTCGATGCGCACGAACGAGCTCGATATCGGCACCTGGATCTTCAAGACGGGCGGCGATGCGAAGGCCGTGCTCGCCGCGGATGCCGCGCTGCTCGAACATCGCGATCATTGGTTCGTCCGGGAAACCATCGGCATGCTGCGCCGTACGCTGGCGCGTATTGACGTATCGTCGCGTTCGCTGTTCGCGCTGATCGAACCCGGCTCGTGTTTCGCCGGCACGTTCGCCGAGCTGGCTTTCGCCGCCGACCGGACCTATATGGTGGCGCTGCCGTCGAACGAGGAAGAAGAGCCCGCGATCACGCTTTCCGAAGCCAACTTCGGCCTCTATCCGATGGTCACGGAGCAGTCGCGTCTCGCGCGGCGTTTTTATGAGGAAACCGAACCGCTCGACGCGGCGCGCGCGAAGATCGGCCAGCCGGTCAAGTCTGTGGAGGCCGAGCGCCTCGGCCTCGTGACCGCCGCGCCCGACGACATCGACTGGGCCGACGAAATCCGCATCGCGCTGGAGGAACGCATGGCCATGTCGCCCGACGCGCTGACGGGTCTCGAAGCGAACCTGAGGTTCAACGGTCCGGAGACGATGGCAACGCGCATCTTCGGCCGCCTCTCTGCCTGGCAGAACTGGATTTTCAACCGTCCGAACGCCGTGGGAGAGAAGGGCGCGCTGAAGGTCTATGGCAAGGGCAGCAAGGCGCAGTTCGACACCGCCCGCGTTTGATGCCTCTTTGAGGCTCCTCCGAGGCCTCCCGCTACCGTACAAGGAACCGTAATGTCCACGATCAACTACAGCGAGAAGATCCCCAACAACGTCAATCTGGCCGACGATCGCATGCTGCAGCGCGCGCTCGAGCAGTGGCAGCCGAACTTCCTCTCGTGGTGGGGCGACATGGGGCCCGAGGGCTCGCACGGCTACGACGTCTATCTGCGCACGGCCGTGAGTGTCGACCCGGGTGGCTGGGCGCACTTCGACTACGTGAAGATGCCGGACTATCGCTGGGGCATTTTCCTCACGCCGGGCGAGGCGGACCGCAAGATCCATTTCGGCGAGCACAAGGGCGAAACGGCGTGGCAGGACGTGCCTGGCGAGCATCGCGCGAACCTGCGCCGCATCATCGTCACGCAGGGCGATACCGAGCCAGCCTCCGTGGAGCAGCAGCGGCACCTGGGTCTCACGGCGCCTTCCATGTACGACCTGCGCAACCTGTTTCAGGTGAACGTGGAAGAGGGTCGCCATCTGTGGGCCATGGTGTACCTGTTGCACCGCTACTTTGGCCGCGACGGACGTGAGGAGGCCGAAGCATTGCTCGGCCGGCGTTCGGGCGACGACGACAACCCCCGCATTCTCGGCGCGTTCAACGAGAAGACGCCCGACTGGCTGGCCTTCTTCATGTTCACGTACTTCACGGACCGCGACGGCAAGTTCCAGCTTTCGGCGCTCGCGGAGTCGGGCTTCGATCCGCTGGCCCGCACGACGAAGTTCATGCTGACCGAAGAGGCGCACCACATGTTCGTCGGCGAATCCGGCGTGTCGCGCGTGGTGCAGCGCACGGCACAGGTCATGAACGAGCTGAAGACGGATGACGCAGGCCGGTTGCGCGCCGCAGGCGTGATCGACCTCGGGACGATCCAGCGCTACCTGAACTTCCACTACTCGGTGACGATCGACCTGTTCGGTGCCGACCAGTCGTCGAACGCCGCGACGTTCTACAGCTCGGGCCTGAAGGGCCGCTATGAAGAGACGAAGCGCGACGACGACCACCAGTTGACGGGGCAGAGCTACAGGCTGCTCGATGTTCAGGACGGCAAACTCGTCGAGCGCGAAGTGCCCATGCTCAATGCGATGAACGAAGTGCTGCGCGACGACTACATCAAGGACTCGGTGGCGGGCGTCAATCGCTGGAACAAGGTGCTCGAAAAAGCCGGCATCGATTTCCGCCTGACCGTGCCGCACAAAGCGTTCAACCGCCAGATCGGCACGTTCGCGGGCGTGCGCATCTCGCCGGATGGGCGCGTGGTGAGCGAGGCCGAGTGGGCGGCCAACGAGTCGAAATGGCTGGCGACGCCGGAGGATCGCGCTTACGTGGCCTCCCTGATGGGCCGCGTGATCGAGCCGGGCAAGTTCGCGAACTGGATCGCGCCGCCGGCCATGGGCATCAACCGTCAGCCTGTCGATTTCGAATACGTCCGTTTCAACTGATCGGCTTCGCCCGTCATTGAGGCAGACCGGACGGTAGGGGTGGGAGCACAACCATGAATGCAGCGATTCCGATGGAAATCCTGAAGCAGCACCTGATCGATCCGGAAATCTGCATCCGGTGCAATACGTGTGAAGAGACCTGTCCGATCGACGCGATTACCCACGACGGCAGCAACTACGTGGTCAAGGCGGACGTCTGCAACGGCTGCATGGCTTGCGTCCCGCCCTGCCCTACGGGAGCGATCGATAATTGGCGCAACGTCCTGAAAGCGGACGCCTATGGCATCGAGCAGCAGTTCGGGTGGGACGAACTGCCGGCGCAGAGCGCATCGGTTAGCGCTCAGGCAGAGCCGGCGGGCGCCGACGTTGTGACCGAGAGCCCGGTCGAGCCGGCGGGTGTTCAGCAAACGGACACCGGGCGCGGATCGAATGTGCCGCCGTGGTCCGCTTCGAAGCCCTATGTGAACCTCTACACGCACAAGACACCGGCCACGGCGACGGTGATGGGCAACTACCGCCTGACCGGCGAGTCGGCCGAGAGCGATATCCATCACATCGTCCTCGATTTCGGCGCGCTGCCGTTCCCGGTGCTCGAAGGGCAATCGATCGGCATCCTGCCGCCCGGCACGACCCCGGACGGCAAGCCCCATCACGCACGCCAGTATTCGCTGGCGAACCCGCGCGACGGGGAGCGTCCGCGCTACAACAACGTTTCGCTGACCGTGAAGCGCGTCACGCGCGATCACGACGGCAACGACACCCTGGGCGTCTGCTCGAATTATCTGTGCGATCTGCAGAAGGGCGACGTCGTGACGGTGATCGGGCCATTCGGCAGCACCTTCCTGATGCCCAACCATCCGAATTCCCATTTGCTGATGATCTGCACGGGCACCGGCTCCGCGCCGATGCGCGCGATGACCGAATATCGCCGGCGGCGGCGCCTCAAGGGCGTGACTGGAAAGCTGATGCTGTTTTTTGGCGCCAGGACGAAAGAGGAATTACCATACTTCGGACCGCTTACCAATCTGCCGAAAGACTTCATCGACACGAATCTGGCGTTTTCGCGCACGCTGGGTCAGCCCAGGCGCTACGTTCAGGATGCCATGCGCGAGCGGGCCGTGGATGTCGCCCAACTGTTGAAAGACGACAGCACCTATGTCTACGTTTGCGGTTTGAAGGGCATGGAAGAGGGGGTGCTGCAGGCGCTCCAGGATATCGCCGGTCGGCATGGACTGGACTGGAACGCCCTCTGGCCGCGTCTCAAGCGTGAAGGGCGGCTGCACCTCGAGACATACTGAGCGACTCGCGCAGCCGCTTTCGCACTGTTCAGTAACTGAACGCTTTCCGGCGTCCGGCTTCGCAGCCACGGACCCTTCCGGGGCACGAACAATTCCCGATAGTGATGCTGGCCCCTGTTCCCTAACGTAGCGATGTTCCGGCAGCGATCCGCGCCTCCCACGCGCTTGCGTCCCGGCTTTCGCTTGATAGCTTGATATACACAGGAGTCAGCATGAGCGTTTCTTCTTCCACCCGCCTTCTCGACGACGACGTCTGGCATGGCCGGCTCTTCACCGGTTCGTGGTGCGAGGGCACCTCGGCCGCCGACGTGCTCGAACCCGCCACCGGCAAGCGCCTTGCGCGGATCGGCATGGCCGACGCCGGACTCGTGGCCGCTTCGTCGAAGTCGGCATTCGAGGCACAGCAGGCCTGGGCCGCGCTGCCTTACGACGAGCGCGCGGCCGTGTTGCGCCGCGCCGCACGGCTCGCCGAAGCGTCCTTCGACGAAATTGCCGGCTGGATCGTGCGCGAGAGCGGCTCGACGCGCGGCAAGGCGGGCTTCGAAACCCAGGTCACCGTCAAGGCACTGCACGAGGCGAGCGCGCTGCCCTCGCGCTCGGCGGGCGAAGTCCTGCCTTCGGTGCCGGGCCGCCTTTCGCTCGCGCGCCGCCGTCCGCTGGGCGTCGTGGGCGTGATCGCACCGTTCAATTTCCCGCTCTATCTGGCGATGCGCGCGGTCGCTCCGGCTCTCGCACTCGGCAATGCCGTCGTGCTCAAGCCGGATCCGCGCACCTCCGTTTGCGGGGGCTTCACCATCGCGCGCCTGTTCGAACTGGCGGGCCTGCCCGCGGGCGTGCTGCATGTGTTGCCGGGCGACGGTGCGGCGGGCGCGGCGCTTACCAGCGATCCGCATGTGGCGATGATCCAGTTCACGGGCTCGACCGGTGCGGGCCGCAAGGTGGGCGAGGCGGCCGGCCGCCACCTGAAGAAGGTCTCGCTCGAACTGGGCGGCAAGAACTCGCTGATCGTGCTCGACGACGCGGATCTCGATCTCGCGATTGCCAACACGGCGTGGGGGGCGTATCTGCACCAGGGGCAGATCTGCATGGCGGCCGGCCGGGTACTCGTGCAACGCGGCATTTACGACCGTTTCGTGGAGAAGCTCGTGGCGAAAGCGTCGAGCCTCACGGTGGGCGATCCGGCTGCGGACAATGTCGCGCTCGGGCCGATCATCGACACGGCACAGCGCGACCATATCGTGCGGGCGCTGGCGGCAGCGCAGGAAGCGGGGGCGCGGGTCGAAACGGGCGGGACCTTCAAGGATCTGTTCTTCGAGCCCACCGTGCTGAGCGGCGTGAACGCCCAAAACCCGGCGTTCAACGAGGAGATCTTCGGGCCGGTTGCCGTGGTCGTGCCGTTCGATACCGACGACGAAGCCGTCAAGCTCGCCAACGACACGGAATATGGCCTCTCGATGGCCATCGTCACGTCGAACGTAGGACGGGCGCTGCACATGGGCGAGCGCCTGCGCACGGGGCTTCTGCACATCAACGACCAGACGGTCAACGACGAAGTGATCAATCCGTTCGGCGGCGTGGGCGCCTCCGGCAACGGCACGAGCATTGGCGGGCCGGCCAACTGGGAGGAGTTCACGCAGTGGCAGTGGCTCACCGTGAAGGGCGAAGCGCCGCGCTATCCCCTCTGAGCGGGCCGGACGATGCGAGTCATCCCGAACTTATCGACGCAACAAGGAGGCGCAACATGAGTACGACAACCGCAGGCCGTACCGTCACGGCAGCGGTCGCGCGCGGCAAGGGCGAACCGTTCGTCATCCAGCAGGCGCGCCTGCGTGGCCCGAAGGACGATGAGGTGCTGGTGCGCGTGGTTGCCACGGGCCTGTGCCATACGGACCTGATCGTGCGCGACCAGTACTATCCGGTGCCGCTGCCTGCCGTGCTCGGCCATGAAGGCGCGGGCGTGGTCGAGGAGGTCGGCCCGAACGTGAAGAATCTGAAGCCCGGCGATCACGTTGTGCTGACCTATGGCGCGTGCGGTCATTGCCAGCCGTGCGCGGGCGGGCACGGCGCGTATTGCAGCCACTTCTTCGGCCTGAATTTCGGTGGTTCAGACCCCGAAGGGCATACGGCCATCGAAGACCAGGAAGGCCGGCCGCTGCACGACCACTTCTTCTCGCAGTCGTCGTTCGCAAGCCATGCGCTTGCACGCGAAAACAACGCGATCAAGGTGCCGCACGATGCGCCGCTGGAGTTGCTGGGGCCGCTCGGTTGCGGCATCCAGACCGGCGCGGGCGCGGTCGGCCTGTCCGCCGTGATGGCCGCGCGCGTGGCGGGCGCAACGACCATCGTCGCGGTAGATATCGTGCCTTCGCGGCTCGAACTCGCGAAGGAACTGGGCGCTACGCATACCGTCAACAGCGCGGAAGTCGACATGATCGAAGCGATTCGCGCGCTCACGGGTGGCGGCGTGGACTTCGCGCTGGAGTCGACGGGCAATCCGAAGGTGCTGGCAGGCGCGATCGAGTCGCTTGGCACGCTGGGCGCGATTGGCGTGGTGGGCGCGCCGCCTCTCGGCACCCGGGCCGAGTTCGACATCAACAACCTGCTGCTGGGCGGGCGCACGATACGCGGCATCGTGGAAGGCGATAGCGTTGCGCAACGCTTCATTCCGCAGCTCGTCGAACTCTATCGGCAGGGGCGCTTTCCGTTCGACAAGCTCGTGAAGTTCTATCCGGTCGAGCAGATCAACGAAGCCGCCGAGGACAGCACGCGCGGCATCACGCTCAAGCCGATCCTGCGTTTCGCGCATGCGTGAGTGAGCGGGCGGCCGATAGGGCACCTGTGGCCGCGCAGAGGGCCACAGGGTACGCTATTCTCACGGGTGTCCGCCTTATTGCCACGCCTGCCTCGCAGCGACGGGAGCCCGAATGAATCGCATGTCCGCGCCCGCACCCTTGAACGCCAGTCCGCTCGCACAACTGCATTCGGCCCGTGAACGCTTCGGCGACGGCGGACAACTCCCCAAGGCCCTGACCCCCGGTTTGCTCCCCGAATCCGTGGCGCGCTCGTGGGCGCGCTCGCGCGACGCGGGTGTGATGCCCTGGCAGGCACCCGAATACGAACTGCTCAGCGGTTCGCGCAGCACGCGGGAATCGCTCGACGACCGGCGACTCTTTAGTTGCATCGTCGACGAAGTCGAGCAACTTTGGGAGGCATTCGGCGGCGACGAGTGGACCATCTTCTGCGTGAATCCGCAGGGCACGGTGATTCACGCGCGCCGCAGCCCCGGCTGCGACGACGAACTGATCCTGCCGATCATCGCCGGCCGCCGCATTCTCGAATCGCATATCGGCACGACAGCGCCAAGCTGCGTGCTGCACGAGGGTATTGAAGCGACGGTGACGGGCGGCCAGCATTATCTCGACGAATTCGAACGCGTGTCTTGCCTCGCGGTGCCGCTATTCGGACTGCACGGCGAGGTGGTCGGCGCGCTCGATATCACCGGCACGGGGCAGCGCGATTTCGCACAACTGAAGGAGCAGTTCCGGCTCGCTGCACTGGCCGCCGAACAGCGTCTCTTCGCGACCTTGCGCGGTTGTCATTTGCTGCGTCTGCAGCACGATCCGCGCTGGCTGGCCACGCCGCTCGCGGGCGTGCTGGCGGTGGAGGAGGACGGGCATCTGCGTGCGGCGAGCCGTCTCGCACGGCGCATGCTTTCGTTGCCCCACGGCGTGCCGATGGCGCAGTTCGCGCTGCGCGACGTGTTCGACGATGCGCCCCCGGCCCTGCTGAGCCGTCTGCTGAAGCCTCGGCGCGGTCCGCAGCGCATTGCCCGCGCGGATGGCAGTCATCTATGGGTGCAATATGCACGCGCGCCGCTCAATCGCAGCACGGCGCGCCACGTGCAGACGGACCTCGATGCAGGCAGCGCCGATGCCGGAACGATCGCGTCCGGTGCTGGGCCCGCCGCGCCGAAAGCGGGTTCGAGTCTTGAAGAACAGATGCTCGGCGCCGTTCAGCAGGCCATGCTCGACCATAACGGCAACGTAGCCGCGGTCGCGCGGCAGTTGCGGATTTCGCGCACGACCGTTTACGCGCGGCTGCGCCAGTTGCGCGATATCGGCATGGTGGCTGGAGAATAAGGAAGCGGGAAGGGCGGCGTACACGCCGCTGCCGTCCGCCGCGACCTCGTCAGAACGAGTAGGTGAACTGCGCGCCGGGCAGGTCGTTGTTCCTGCTGTACGAACCATCGCTGCGCAGGAACACCTGCTGCGTGGCCCAGTCGTGGCGATACTCCACCCTGACCGTGATCTGCTGCGTCGGATCATCGGCGTTGGTGGCGCTCGAGAGCGTCTGGCTTCCGATGTTGAACGAGCCGCCGATATCCGGCACACTCGACCACGCTGTGCTTCGGTGTACTACGGATACAGGTTCGGATGTCTCTCAGGCCCTGCGGGTGCTTGCGGTTCGGGCCGTGGCTGGATCGCAACCCGACCCGGAGCGCGCCGGAATCAGGCGCGAATCACGCCGCGCGGCGTCCCAGCGGCGCCCCCACGGCGCCCACCGGCGCGGCAGGCGGCTCCGCCCCGGCCGGATCGGGCTGGATGAAGGCCATCTGCATGTCGCGCATGCGTTTCTTCTCGCGGGCCATCATGATCTGGTTGGCCACGATCACCCCGATCGTCACCGCGCTGATAAAGAGCGTGGCCAGCGCATTCATCTCGGGATTGAGCCCCAGGCGCACCCGCGAGAACACCACCAGCGGCAGCGTGGTCGAGCCCGGGCCCGAGAGGAACGCGGAGAGCACCAGATCGTCGATCGAGAGCGTGAACGAGAGCAGCCAGCCCGAGATGAGCGCCTGCGAGATCAGCGGCAGCGTGATCACGAAGAACACCTTGAAGGGTGTCGCGCCCAGATCGAGCGCGGCCTCCTCCAGCGAGCGGTTCATCTCCTTGACCCGCGACTGCACGATGATCGCCACGTACGAGACGCACAGCATCACGTGGCCGATCCACATGGTCAGCACGCCCCGGCCCTTCGGCCAGCCCAGGAACTGCTCCATCGCCACGAACAGCAGCAGCAGCGAGATGCCCTGGATCACCTCGGGAATCACCAGCGGCGCGTTGATCATGCCCGCGAAGAGCGCAAAACCCCGGAAGCGCCCCATGCGCGCGAGCACATAGCCCGACCACGTGCCGATCACGACCGAGGCGAACGCGGTCATCAGGCCGATCTTCAGCGACAGCCACGCGGCGTTGAGCAGTTCGTCGTCCTGCAGGAGCGCGGCGTACCACTTCAGCGAGAAGCCCGACCAGACGGTGACGAGCTTCGATTCGTTGAAGGAATACACCACGAGGCTGATGATCGGGATGTACAGGAACAGAAAGCCGAGTGTAAGCACACCGGTGGAGAGGGTGCGGTTGGGCCTGATCATTTGCCTTGCTCCAGTTGCCTGACCTGGTTGTGCTGGAAGAGGGCCATCGGCACGAGCAGCAGCAGCACCATCGCCACCGTGACGGCCGAGGCCATCGGCCAGTCCATGTTGTTGAAGAACTCGTCCCACATCACGCGGCCGATCATGAGGGTGTCGGCGCCGCCGAGCAGTTCGGGGATCACGTACTCGCCCACCGCGGGGATGAACACGAGCAGGCTGCCGGCGATGATGCCGTTCTTCGAGAGCGGCAGCGTAATGCGGGTGAAAGCGACCCAGGGCTTCGCGCCGAGATCGTAGGCGGCCTCGAGCAGGGTGAGGTCCATCTTGACGAGGTGGGCGTAGAGGGGCATGACCATGAAGGGGAGGTAGGAATAGACCATGCCGATGTAGACGCCCGCGTCGGAGTGATAGAGGCGCAGGGGCGAGTGGATGAGGCCGATGGCCATGAGGGCGTGGTTCAGGAGCCCGTCGTCCTTGAGGATGCCGATCCAGGCGTAGACGCGGATCAGGAAGGAGGTCCAGAAGGGCAGCATGACGCCCATCATGAGGAGGTTGCGGGTGGCGGGGTTCGAGCGGGCGATGTAGTAGGCGACGGGGTAGCCGATGAGCAGGCACAGGAGGGTGGAGACGGCCGCCATCTTCAGGGAGCTGATGTAGGTGGCGATGTAGAGGTCGTCCTGGAGGAGGAAGGCGTAGTGGCCGAGCTGCAGGGCGAAATGGACGACGCCGTCCTTCATCCCGACGAGGTTGGTGTAGGGGGGCACGGCCATCATCTGGTCGGCGAAGCTGATCTTGAACACGAGCACGAAGGGCACGGCGAAGAAGAGCGTGAGCCAGAGGAAGGGCACGCCGATGACGGCGGTGCGGCCGGAGGGCACGAAGCGGGAGAACAGGCGCGAGAAGACGCGCAGCGCGCCGCCGGAAGCGGCAGAGGCATGGGTGGAGGGCAGGGAAGTACTCATGGTGTCCTCTTCCTCATTGCGTGAGCACGACGCCGCTGGCGGGCGACCAGGAGACGTAGACGTCGTCGTTCCAGGCGGGCGCGCCCTCGCTCATGAGGTGCGAGCTGGAGAGGTTGGAGACGACCACCTTGCCGCCGGGCAGGCGCACGTGGTAGAGCGAGTAGCTGCCCATGTAGGCGACGTCGGAGACGACGCCGCGTGCCCAGTTGTGGGGCGTGCCGGGCTTCTCGCGGGTGACGCGCACGCGCTCGGGGCGCACCGAGATGCCCACGGGCATGCCCAGCGGCCCGGTGATGCCGTGGCTGACGTACATGCGCGTTTCGAGGTCCCCGCTCTCGACGAAGATGTGGTCGGGCTCGTCCTCGACGACCTTGCCCTCGAAGAGGTTGGTCGAGCCGATGAATTCGGCGGAGAAGCGGCTGTTGGGGAATTCGTAGACGTCGGAGGGCGTGCCGGTCTGCACGATGCGGCCCTCGCTCATGACGGCGAGGCGGTTGGCCATGGTCATGGCCTCTTCCTGGTCGTGGGTGACCATGACGCAGGTGACGTCGACCTTGTCGATGATGCCGACGAGTTCGAGCTGGGTCTTCTGGCGGATCTTCTTGTCGAGTGCGGACATGGGCTCGTCGAGGAGCAGGAGCTTGGGGCGCTTGACGAGCGAGCGGGCGAGCGCGACGCGCTGCTGCTGTCCGCCGGAGAGCTGGTGGGGCTTGCGCTGGGCGTAGCGGCTCATCTGCACGAGGTTCAGGGCGTCGGCGACGCGCTCCCTGATCTCGTTCCTGGGCGTGCCTTCCTGCTTGAGGCCGAAGGCGACGTTGGCCTCGACGCTCATGTGGGGGAAGAGGGCGTAGGACTGGAACATCATGTTGACGGGACGCCGGTAGGGAGGCAGCGTCGCGAGGTCTTCGCCGTCGACGTAGATGCGCCCGGAGGTGGCGGTTTCGAGCCCGGCGAGCATGCGCAGCAGGGTGGACTTGCCGCAGCCGGAGCTGCCGAGCAGGGCGAAGAGTTCGTTCTTCGCGACGCTCAGGCTCACGTTGTCCACCGCGGTGCTCTCGCCGAACTTCTTGACGACGTTTTCGATGCGGACGAACGCGTCCCGGGACGTGGCGGCCGGTGCGGGCGCGGCCTGACGGGCGTTGACTGAAGGCGTCGATTTCATGATCGCAATGTCTCCTTTGTCTCTTCTTCAGATAATCAGTGGCCCGTCTTGAGCTGAGCCCACAGACGGTTTTCAAGGCGCTGGATCTCGATCGGCAGCGACTTCAGCAAGGTCATCTTCTTGATGTCCTCTTCGGATGGGTAGATGCTCGTGTCCTGGGCGACGGCCGGCGTCACGAACGGGCGAGCGGCAGCGTCGGCCGTCGGATAAAACACCTCGTTCGTGATTTGTGCGTTAACCTTAGGATCTTCGATGTAGTTGATCCACTTCATCGCGGCTTGCGGATGCGGTGCATCCTTCGGCACGGCCATCATGTCGAACCACAGCACGCCGCCTTCCTTCACGTTCGAGAAGCGGATGGTGTACGGACGCTTCGATTCCTCGGCACGGCGGCGCGCGATGCCGACATCGCCCGAATACGCCACGGCCACGCAGACGTCGTTGTTGGCGAGGTCGTTGATGTAGCCCGACGAATTGAACTGGGTGATGTACGGGCGAACTTTCTTCAGGACTTCGAAGGCAGCCTGGTAGTCGGCCGGGTTCGTGCTGTTCGGGTCCTTGTGCAGGTATTGCAGGGTCGCCGCGAACACGTCGGCGGGCTGGTCGAGGAACGAGACGCCGCAACCCTTCAGCTTCGAGAGGTATTGCGGATCGAACACGAGAGCCCAACTGTCCACCGGCGCCTTGTCGCCGAGGGCCTTCTTGACGGCCTGCTCGTTATAGGCGACGCCGTCGATGCCATAGGCCCAGGGCACGCCATACTGATTGCCCGGGTCGCTATCGGCAATCATCTTCATGAGCGTCGGGTTCAGGTTCTTCAGATTCGGAATCTGCGACTTGTCGAGCTTCTGGTACACGCCGGCCTGGATCTGCTTGGCCATGTAGTTCGACGACGGCACGACGATGTCGTAGCCCGAGTTTCCCGCGAGCAGCTTGGCCTGCAGCGTGTCGTCGCTGTCGTAGTTGTCGTACTTGACCTTGATACCCGTTTGCTTTTCGAAATCGGGAATCGTGTCCTTTGCGATGTAGTCGGACCAGTTATAGACGTTCAAGACGTCGTCGGCCGCCTGGGCAGGCTGGCTCGCGGCGACGGAGAGACCTGCAAACAAGGTGGCGGCCGCCACAGCGGTCGCACGACGAAGATGGCAAAGACTCATGCTGGTATTTCCTGAAGATAATGATCGGGCGATGCCGCCGCCCGTCGAGCAAACTGCAGGGCGAACGGCGTGACAAAGGGGGGCAAAGGGGATGACAAACGGAGCCGGCCGGTCAGGCCGCGAATGAAGGTGCGGGCCGCGACGTTCGCGGCGACGATCGCTTTCGTAGCGCGATCGTGAACGCGGAAAGCCGGACCGGCGCTGGATAGCGGCCGGGCGCCGAACTGGAAAACGTGTCGATTTCGCCGAACAGCAAATCGAACAGGTCGATCGATCGCGCGTGACGCGAGAGATCGCGAAGAGGTTCGAAGCCGAATGTCTCGACTTGCACGAAATTGCTTGCAACCATTGTCTCCCACTCCTGTGGAATGCCCGGCCTGCACATGACGTGCGGCGCGGCGTCGGATTTTTTCATTGGGGCTACGCTATCGCGAGGCCCGATGCTGCCGCTACCCGCTGCTACCCGCTGCTACCCGCTCAGCACCGGTTCGTCCTCGTCGGAACTCGCTGTCGAGACCGACCTCGCGACCACTCGATCGGACCGATGACAGGCATCGGCGCCTTGTCCATAAACGTCGAGCAGATCTTCGACAAACGCGTCGACAATCGGCCTTGCCGCCGCGCTACGCCTCGTGACGAGATGCAGCGGCACATCGAAGCTGAATTCCGCCTTGCCGAGTGCCCGGATAAGCCCTCTCTGCTCGAACGGGGCTGCGTGGTGGGCAGGGAGGTAGCCGACATAGCCGCCCGACATGATCAGGATCGTCGCTGCCTCGATGCTGTCCGCGTGCGCCGTCACGCGGCGCTCCGCGAACCCCGTCTGCTCTTCCGGTATTGGGTAGCTGCGCCATACCCAATTGCTGCCCCTCAGGTCTTCCGCGGTGACCGGCGCTTTCGCATGAAAGAGCGGATGCCCGCGGCCGCAGTAAATGACCTGTCTTTCGGTGAAGAGCGGCTGATAGACGAGCCCGGGCGCACGATGCCAGAAGTAGCCGATAGCGAGATCCAGTTGGCGATTGATGAGCCCTTCCTCCAGCTCCTGGGGCGATTTCACCTTCATCGAAATGCTTACCGCCTGGTCGCGCTGCTGGAATGCGCCTATGGCTTCGGCCACCCGCGCGTTTTCGACGAGCGGCGCGTGGCCGATCAGGCCGATCGACAGCGTGCCCACGAGCTTGCGGTCGATCTCGCGTACGCGCGCCACGAATTCGCTCGTGGCGCCCATCAGTTCGCGAGCCGTCGCGGCGAAGCGCTCGCCCTTCGAGGTCAGCCGAAAGCCGCCGCGTCCCCGCTCGCAAAGCTTGAAGCCCACGCGTGCTTCGAGCACGGAGAGCTGCGTGCTGATCGTCGACTGGCGCACGCCGAGCGAGGCTTCGGCTGCCGTGATTCCGCGGGCGTCCACGACCGCCAGGAACACGCGGATCAGCCGCAAATCGAGGTCAGAGGTATTCGAAAACATCGTGACGCATCCTGCAATTCGGACTGCCTGGCGCTACGCAACCGGTGCGCGCAGGCCGTCGACCGCTTACATCGGGAAGCCCATGGACTTCAGCCCGTTGATCCACGCGCGCTTCCAGCCGCCTTCCGCATCCGCGCCGTCGAACGCGTGGAAGGTGATCTTTGCGCCTATCCAGCGGAACGGTTCCGGCGGGATCCACGTCGGACTCTGGTTGGCGATATCGAGCTTGCGTTCAGGGCTGTTGCGATCGAAGAGGATGTTCAGGCCCATGAAGGCGCCGAACCGGCTCGCGGCCACGCCGAAGCCCGTGTAGCCCGCGACGAACACGCCCTTGCCGCCCAGGTAGCGCTTCGCGAAGACAGAACCGCGCGAGCAATAATCGATCGGTCCGCCCCACGCATGCGAAAAGCGCACGTCGGCGAGCTGCGGAAACGTCTTGTAGAACGCCTGCGCGAGCCGCGTATATGTTTCGCGCTGGCGATCCTGTTGCGGATCCGGATTGCCGTCGAAGTGGTAACTCACGAGCCCGCCGAAGATGATGCTGTTGGTGCGGGTCAGGCGGAAGTAGTTGAGCTGGGTGCGCGTGTCGTAGATACCCTGGCGATTCGTCCAGCCGATGCGCGCGAGCTGTTCGTCGGTGAGCGGCTCGGTGGCCAGCACGTGGTCGCGCACCTGCATCACGCGGCGGTTGATGTCGGACACGCCCACTTTGGCCGTGCCGCTGCCGAACAGCACGCGCGGCGCGCGCACGCCCCCCCTGGGCGTCGTCACGTACACCGTGCCGCCTTCGTCGGCGACGGTTTCGAGGGGCGTGTGCTCGTAAAGGCGAACGCCCAGCGAGAGCGCGGCGCGCTTGAGGCCCCAAGCGAGCTTCGCGGGATGCACGATGCCGCTGCGATTGCGCGACCACAGCGCACCGGCAAAAAGCGGCGAATCGAGCTGTGCCCGGGTTGCTTCGCGGCCGAGCAGCGTCACGTCGTGTCCGTGGCTCTTGTGAAGCTCGTAGTCGGCGCGCAGATGTTCCACATGATCGGGATCGACGGCCACGGTCATTTCGCCGTTCCATTCGATGTCCGCATCGATGCCGTAGCGCTTGAGTGTAGCCTCGAAACCATCGAGGTTGTGCTGCCCGAACTGTTCGAGCTGGTCGATATCGTTGGGAAACACGCGTACCGCGTTGGGCAGGCCGTGCATCACCGAGGTGGAGATGATGCCGCCGGCGCGTCCCGAGGCGCCGTGGGCCACGAGGTTCGCCTCGATCACCACGACGTCCAGTTCGGGCATCAGTTCCTTCGCTTGCACCGCTGCCCACAGGCCCGTGAAGCCGCCGCCGACGATGAGCAGGTCCGCTTTCGTTTCGCCGGTCAGTGCCGGCTCGGCAGCGGGCGCAGCCGGATTGTCGAGCCAATACGGGGAGAGCTTCGCGTTCGCAAGCGCAGCTTCGACGTCCGGCGTCACCGGCGCGCGCCGGTCCCGGGCGGCCATCTTTGCCGCCGTTCTCCTCTCCATGATTTCACTCATGATCTTTCTGATAGTGGCGCGCCGCGGCGCAAAGTTACGCGCGTTCGAGCACGACGTAGAACTTCTTGGCGTCTTCGAGCGTTTCCCAGCGACCGGCGAAGCCGGCGGGCAGCAGGTAGCCCTGGCCGGCGCTGAATTCCTTGCGGTTGCCGGCAACGTCGGTCAGCGCAATGCGCCCTTCGGTCAGCCAGACCGCTTCGTCGGCGCTCGTTTCGGGGAAGTCGACGGAACCGACCTTGCCTTCCCACCAGCCGGCTACGTAGTTGCGGGTTTCGCCCGCCGCGCCGCGCCAGTCGATTTCGTCCATGCCGAATTCCAGCCTGGTGAATTCGCCTTCGCCTGCGCCCAGCAATACGATGTCCTGAATCAGCTTGCTCATTTTTATGTCTCACTCAACCGTCGATAAGGTAAGCAGGAAGTTATCGATTCCGGCTTGCCCGGTATGCCCCGGATTCGGGGGGGCAAAGTGGCTTTTATCGCGAGGGCGCCCCGCTTTCGGCGGAGCGGTCCAACCGCGCGAAAGGCGCTGCTATACTGGCGGGAACTGCCAAAGGTAGAACGGCATGCTGCTAAATACTTCCCCCTCCAGTAAAAACACCGATCCTCTTCCCGTTACGTTCAAGTCGATGGGCGATATGGTCGAGGTCATCGGCACACCTGATTTCGTGCCCCAATTGGCCAGGTTCCTCAATAGCGTGATTCCAATCGACGTCGCACACGTGGAGCGCTCGCGCGTGGACGATACGATGCCGTCGGGCTATCGCTGCGAATGGATAGGCAGCAGTGGTATCGAACGGGCCGACACGGAGATTTCGGAGGTCATGACGCTCTACTACGAGCGCTTCCAGGCCAACGATCCCCTTTTCGCAGGCATACGCGGCAAGATCGGCACCTTGCTCGTGGTGCGCGACATCGAGGCGATTCCTCCCGGCGAATTCCGCAAGCGTATTTACGACGACGTTTCGATCGGGCACGAATGCGTGCTGGCCCGCGGTACGCGTTTTGCCCAGCTTTCGATCGCGCTCGAACGGTCGCTGGACCGCCCGCCCTTTTCGCTCGAAGAGATGCGGCAGTTTCGTTGCGTCAGCGACTTTCTCTTTCCCGCGCTGGAGTTGCACGCGTCCACGACAGCGGCAAGGCTCGTTGCGCAGAGAAAATCCACCGACGTACCGTTGACCCGCTTCGACGCCATGGTCGCGGCCGGCGGCATTCGTCTGTCGAAACGCGAGTACGAGGCCTGCAAGCACTTCATCTCCGGCAAGACCCTGCCTGAAACCGCGGAGATTCTCGGCGTGCGGCACGCTTCGGTGGAGTCCTATGCGAAGCGCGCGTTTGCGAAACTCGGCGTGGGCAACAAGCGCGAACTCGTGGCGCGAGTGACCGCGGCTTGCGAGCAGGGCGGCATTCGCGCCACGGCGGGCCTTACGCAGCCTGACACGATCCCAGGGTAATCCCTCGCTTTCGCGGAAAGGACGCGGTGTTTACATCGATAACTTCGATGTAAACACCGCGTCTTTGGAATTTTTGCGCGCACGTTCTCCACTTATCATCGGCTCGATCGTTTTCACCGATGAGGAGACCGGCGCCATGACGCACGAATTCAACCAGCCGCTCGGCGGCAACGACATGCCGCGCTTTGGCGGCATCGCCACGATGATGCGGCTGCCGCACGCGGCCACCACCGAGGGACTCGACGCCTGCTTCGTTGGCGTGCCGCTCGATATCGGCACCTCGAACCGCTCCGGCGCCCGCTTCGGTCCGCGCCAGATCCGTACGGAGTCCGTACTGCTTCGCCCGTACAACATGGCGACGCGCGCGGCGCCGTTCGATTCGCTGCAGGTGGCCGATATCGGCGACGTCGCCACCAATCCCTACGACCTCAAGGATTCGATCCGCCTGATCGAAGCCGCCTACGACCGCATCGTCGCCAACGGCTGCCGCCCCATCACGCTCGGCGGCGATCACACGATCGCGTGGCCGATCCTGCGCGCGCTGCACAAGAAGTACGGCAAGGTGGCCGTCGTGCACGTGGACGCGCACGCCGATGTCAACGACACCATGTTCGGCGAGAAGATCGCCCACGGCACGCCGTTTCGCCGCGCCGTGGAAGACGGGCTGCTGCAATGCGACAAGGTCACCCAGATCGGCCTGCGCGGCACCGGCTATCACGCCGACGACTTCGACTGGTGCCGCGCGCAGGGCTTCACGGTGGTGCAGGCCGAGGCCTGCTGGAACCGCTCGCTCGCGCCGCTGATGGAAGAGGTGCGCGCGCGCGTGGGCGATACGCCCGTCTATCTGAGCTTCGACATCGACGGGCTCGATCCCGCCTTCGCGCCGGGCACGGGCACGCCCGAGGTGGGTGGCCTGACCGTGCAGCAAGGGCTGGAGATCGTGCGCGGCATGAAGGGACTCAATGTGGTCGGCGCGGATCTCGTGGAGGTCTCGCCGCCTTATGACCAGGCGAGCACGACGGCACTCGTGGGCGCGAATCTCGCCTACGAGATGCTCTGCATAATGCCTGGCGTTCACTATCGTTGAGGGCGCATGCGATGAACAGGATCGAATGGTTCGACGGCAGCGCGGGCGAATTGCCCGTGCTGCCTGCCGCCCGTATTGCCGGACGGGCGGCGTATGCGAGCGGCGCCGAAGGCCGCAGTGCGGTCTGCAATGCTTCGACTGGCGCCACGATAGGCTGGCAGGAGAGCGCGAGCGCCGCGCAGATCGACGGGGCCGTACGCGCGGCGAGCGAGGCCTTTGTCGGCTGGCGCGACACCACGCCGGCGCAGCGCGGCGCAATCCTGCGCAAGGTCGCCGATCTTGTCGAGGCCCGGCGCGACGAACTGGCCGTGCTGCAGATGCGCGTGAGCGGCAAGCCTCCTGGGGAGGCCTCGACCGACGTGAGCGACGTTGCAGCGACTTTTGCCTGGTATGCCGAACTTTGTACGCAGGCTGCCGCGTTCCAGGCCGAGTCGGTGCCGCTTCCGGGTGCCGATGTGGCGGCAGAGCGCTTTCACGATCCCGTCGGCGTGGCCGCGCTGATCGTGCCATGGAATTTCCCGATGGTGACGACGGCGTGGAAGCTGGCTCCCGCGCTCGCGGCCGGCTGCACGGTCGTGCTCAAGCCTTCGGAGCTCACCTCGCCCACGGAGCACGCGCTCGTGGACCTGCTCGCCGAGGCCGGCGTGCCCGAGGGCGTGCTCAATGTCGTGAACGGCGGCGCCGAGGTGGGCGCGCTGCTCACGCGGCATCCGCTCGTCGACAAGATTTCGTTTACCGGCAGTACGGCCGCCGGCAAGCATGTGATGCGCGCCGCCGCAGAGGACATGAAGCGCGTGACGCTCGAACTGGGCGGCAAATCCGCGTTGATCGTGCGCGAGGATACCGACGTCGACCTGGCCGTCTCGCTCGCGGTAGGCGGCGCGTTCGCGAACGCCGGGCAGATGTGCTCGGCTACCGCGCGCATCCTCGTGCACGACAGCCTGTACCGCAAGTTCATGGCGGCGTTCGAAACGGCGGTGAACGCGCTGGTTGTCGCGCCACCGGGAACGCAGGGTGTGGGGATGGGGCCGCTCATTTCAGCGGCGCAGCGCGCACGCGTCCAGTCGCTCGTCGAGGCCGGCATCCGCAGCGGTGCGCAGGTCGCATTCCAGGGGCAAAGCATGGAGGATGCCGGCGACGGCTTCTTCATGGCGCCGGTCGTGATTGCCGAGCCGCCGGCCGATAACGTCTTGTGGACCGACGAGATTTTCGGCCCTGTCGCATGCGTCAAGTCGTTTCGCACCGACGCCGAAGCCATCGCGCTCGCCAACGACACGCGCTATGGTCTGGTCGCGACGGTCGTCACGCGCAGCGAAGAGATGGCGCAACGCTATCGGCGTGCCTTGCGTGCGGGACTCGTGTGGGTGAATACGCCGCAGCTCATCTATCCGCAGGTGTCGTGGGGCGGATTCGGCTTGAGCGGCATCGGGCGGGAGCTGGGTCTTGCGGGCTTGCGCAGCTTCCAGGAGCTGCGGCACGCCATTCAGGTCGTAACGCCCTGACGTTCAGGATTGCACATTGGCGCGTAACCCCGCGCGCAATGTGCTGCGTGTGCCGGTCCCGCCAGGACGGAGACCGGCACACGATCCCAATCCCTCAAACAAGCCCGGTCGTATAGTACACGGCGATCACGAAGAAAACGGCAAGCGTCTTGATGATCGTGACTGCGAAGATGTCACGATACGACTCGCGATGCGTGAGCCCCGTCACGGCGAGCAGCGTGATGACGGCGCCGTTGTGCGGGAGCGTATCCATACCGCCGCTCGCCATGGCCACCACGCGGTGCAGCACTTCCAGCGGAATGTGCATGGTCTGCGCGGTCTTGATGAAGGTGTCCGACATGGCGGCGAGCGCGATGCTCATGCCGCCCGACGCCGAGCCGGTGATGCCCGCGAGCGCCGATACCGAAACGGCCGCGTTGACGAGCGGGTTCGGGATGGCCTTGAGTGCGTTGGCGACGACGAGAAAGCCCGGCAGCGCCGCGATCACGCCGCCGAAGCCATACTCGGAAGCCGTGTTGAGCGTGGCAAGCAGCGCGCCTGCCACGGCGGTCTTGGTGCCGGCCGCAAAGCGCTCCTTCACGCGGCCGAACGCCGTCACGATGACGAGCAGCACGCCGAGCAAAAGCGCGCCTTCCACGGCCCAGATTGCCACCACGCTCTTCACGGGCACGCTCACGGGCGTGTGGACGCCAGGCAGCACGTCGGGCGAAACGGTGTAGCTGGCGCCGTACCACTGCGGAATGAGTTTGGTGAGCGCGAAGTTCGCCACGCCCACGAGCACGAGCGGCGCGATGGCGAGCACGGGATTCGGCAGGTCGGTCGTCTGCACGTGCTCCGGCTCGTTCACGAGCGAGGTGCCATAGCCTTCGCCCTTCGCCATGGCCGCACGGCGGCGCCACTCGAGATACGCGAGGCCCACCACGATGATGAAGAGCGAACCGATGGTGCCGAGCACGGGCGCGGCCCATGCGGTGGTCTTGAAGAACGTGGTGGGGATGATGTTCTGGATCTGCGGCGTGCCGGGTAGGGAATCCATCGTGAACGTAAAGGCGCCGAGTGCGATCGCGCCGGGCATCAGCCGCTTCGGAATGTTGCTCTGGCGATAGAGTTCGGCCGCGAACGGATAGACGGCGAAGACCACGACGAAGAGCGAGACGCCGCCGTAGGTCAGCAGCGCGCACACGGCGACGATCACGGCATTGGCGCGCGAACGGCCGATGTACCGGATGGCTGCCGCAACGATCGCTTCGGAAAAGCCCGAGAGTTCGATGACCTTGCCGAAGACGGCGCCGAGCAGGAACACCGGAAAGTAGAGTTTCACGAAGCCGACCATCTTGTCCATGAAGATGCCCGAGAAAACGGGCGCGACGGCGGCGGGATCGGTCAGCAGAACGGCGCCCATCGCGGCGATGGGGGCGAAGAGAATGACGCTGTAGCCGCGGTAGGCCACCAGCATCAGGAACGCCAGAGCGGCGATCACAATTACAAAGGACATCTTGTCTCCAGGGGTTTGTTTGTGCGCGCGGGGTCTGCGCGTCATGCGATCGCGCGGCGGTTGTGCGCGACGTCGGCTTTAAGCACGGAGTATGCCAGTTGGTGGCCGGCCTTGCTGCAAGCGGCTCACCGGTGTGCCGGCGGGTTCCGGGGGCATGCCGCGGAGCCTTGCTGGCTTCGCACGGCGCCTGTGCGTCCCAAATTTGAGACGTGAGGGCAGATCGTAGCCGACTACCGTCTCTGGCAGCGCGCGCATGCCTGCCTGCGCCGTGATCTCGCTTCTGGGATAATGCGTCCCGAAAATGAGAATCAAGGCCTGTACCGGGCCCGCACCCTACGGAACACTGGATGGAACTCGCCCCCCCCGCACTGCTTGCCGACTACGACCACGTGAGGCGGCTGGCGATGCAGTCGCTCTTCAAGACTCTCGAAAATTTCAGCGAAGGGACCGTGATCGTCGACCGCAATGCGCGGGTCGTCTGGATCAACCGCGATTACGCCGCGCGTTTCGGTTTCGACGATCCGCAGGCCGTCATCGGCCTCGACTGCGAGGCGGTCATTCCGAACAGCATGATGCGCGAGGTCGTGCAGACCGGTGAGCCGATCCTGCTCGACATTCTCGAAACCGACCGCGACTCGATCGTCGTCACGCGCCTGCCGATCAAGGACGACGACGGCGAGACGATCGGCGCGGTGGGCTTCGTCCTGTTCAACGAGATCAAGGGCCTGTCGCCGCTCGTGAGCCAGTACGCGCGCCTGCGCGCCGAGCTGATCAGCACGCGGCACTCGCTCGCGCAGGTGCGCCGCCCCAAGTACAGCTTCTCGAGCCTCATCGGCACGAGCGCGGTCAGTCTGGAGGTCAAGCGGCAGGCGCGCCGCGCGGCGCGCCTGGCCTCGCCGGTCCTGCTGCTGGGCGAGACGGGCACCGGCAAGGAGCTGCTTGCCCATGCAATACACGGCGCTTCGGGGCGTGCCGACGGGCCGCTCGTGACGGTCAACGTCGCGGCCATTCCCGAAACCTTGCTGGAACTGGAATTTTTCGGCGCCGAAGCGGGCGCGTACACGGGCGCGGACCGCAAGGGGCGTATCGGCAAATTCGAGCTGGCGAGCGGCGGTACGCTCTTTCTCGACGAAATCGGCGACATGCCGTTCGCCCTGCAGGGCAAGCTGCTGCGCGTGCTGCAGGAGCAGGAGTTCGAGCCGCTCGGCTCGAATCGCATCGTTCGCGCCGACGTGCGCATCATTGCCGCTACCTCGGCCGACCTGCCCGCGCTCGTGGCGCAGGGCAGGTTCCGGGCTGACCTCTATTACCGCCTCAACGTGCTGACGATCCGCGTGCCGCCGCTGCGCGAGCGCCTGACCGATATCGAGGCCATCGCTTCCGCGATCCTCGACAAGCTCACCGTCGAGACCGGCGCGGGGCATCTCGAACTGGACCGCGATGCGCTGGCGCTGCTGTGCTCGTATGCGTGGCCCGGCAACGTGCGCGAACTGCGCAATACCCTGGAGCGTGCGGTGTTGTTTTCGGAGAACGAATGTATTGATGGCCGTTCGCTTGCGAGCTTCATCGGCGACGGTGGCGGCGAGGGTGTCGCGCGGGGCGGCGGTGGGCCTGCACTCGTGAACGGCGGGAGCGAAGGCATCGAAACGTCGAGCTATGGCGACGCCATGCGCGAGTTCGAGCGGCGCTTCCTGATCGATGCCTTGCGCGCGGCTGGCGGCCACGTTGCGCAGGCCGCCACGCGAATCGGCATGGCGCGCGCAACGCTCTACCGGCGTATCGTCGCGCTCGGCATCGAAATCTGATCGGGTTCCTCCGGGCCAAATACGGCTTTCAGGCAGTGCGCGCCGCCGCCTGAAAACGAGCAACGTGTGCGCCGGCAGGTTAGCGGCACGCCGAAACCCTTGTCCTGATTGAGGTTGGACGGTTCGTCTCCCAGTTCGCAATGCGAGTTGAGGAATGCGAGCTTTTGCTTATATTCTGATGTCGTCGGTTGGCGAGGGCATGGGGCCTTTGCCGCATTACGTGAGAACGACGATGACTGATGACATCAAGAGCATGAAACTCAATCACTTGAGCTTTCCTTCTGCCGATACGGCTGCCACGGCTGCATTCTTCGAGCGCTACCTGGGCTTCTCGATCTCTGGAACGTGGGAGCGTTCGTATATCCTCAAGCGTCCGGGCTTCGACGTGGTGATCGACCACGCCGAAGGCGATGCGCCCGCATGGCCTCGCGCCTTCCATGCCGGGTTCGAGCTACCGAGTTTCGAAGCTGTTCAAGAGTTGTACGAACGATTCAGGGAAGAGGGCGTGGAGATGGAGACGGAGGTCTTCAACAACGGACGCGGCTCGCGCTTCTTCTGCCGGGCGCCGGGCGGCGTGATGTTCGAGATCAACACGAGGCGGGACGCCGCACCGGAATATCGCGGCACGTTCGAGGCGTGATTGCCGGCGCTGAAATTTTTACAAGCGCATAGCGACCGGATTGGGGCGCCCTGCCGGGCCGGAATCCGGCGGCGCGGCCCCGTCGCGCACTGGTATGCGATTTGCTTCAAAATGATGTTTCAGTGCAAGATTGAACGATGCGCGGCGCCGACCCTGCAGCATTCCGACCTTCCACGCCCCGAACCGATAGACTGACCGGCATGGCGCGCATGCGTCTTTGGCGACCCGGCCCGCGAGATCCGGCCAGGACGGCGCGGCCCCCCCTGCGGCCCCAGCGGCGCGGCCCACCTGCGAGATTTCAATGAAAAGGCTATTCCTCGTTTTCGTGCTGCTGGTCTCGCTGGCGCCTGCCGCGCCGGCGCTGGCCGAGAGCGCCGTCGACCAGTCCGATCCGCAGGCGCTCATCAAGACCGCGACCCAGCAAGTGCTGGACGAGGTGCGGACCCAGGCGATCGCACCGGACGACATTGCCCGCATCCGCAGCATCGTGGACCGCGATATCCTGCCCTACGTGGACTTCCGCCGCACGACGCGGCTCTCGATGGGGCGCTACTGGCGCACGGCCACCCCGGAGCAGCAGGAGCAGCTCGTCACGCAGTTCCAGTTGCTGCTGATCCATCTGTATTCGGGCGCGCTCGCACAGCTCACGCCCGACCAGCAGATCGAATATCTGCCCATGCGCACCGCGCCCGGCGATACCGACGCCGTCGTGCGCACACTGGCGCAAACGAGCGGCAAGCCCGTCGAGATCGACTACCGGCTGTACAAGACCCCGCAGGGCTGGCGGCTCTACGACCTGAACGTGCTGGGTGCGTGGCTCATCCAGACCTACCGGGCGCAGTTCAGCGAGAAGATCCAGGAAGGCGGCATCGACGGCCTGATCCAGTTCCTCGCTTCGCGCAACCAGGAACTCTCGCCGGGCAAGTCATGAGCCTCCATGATCCCGCAAACGGTCCGCCGGGCCGCCCCATGAAACCGCCTCGCTACGACATGAATTTTCCCTTGCCGCCGCATGGCCGGCGCAACCGTGTTTTTCCGCCGAGTTCGCCCACGCTGCACGGTCTCGCGTCCGTGATCACTGGCGTGGTCGTGGTGTGTGGGCTGTATTTCGGGCGGGAGGTGCTGATACCCATCACGCTTTCGGTCCTGCTGAGCTTCCTGCTCGCGCCGCTCGTGACGGCGCTGCGCCGCCTGCACCTCGGGCAGTTCCTGTCGATCTTCCTCGCGGTTCTCGCCACGGTGCTCGCCCTGGCGGGCACCGGCGCGCTGATCGCCGCGCAGATCGTTCAGCTTGCCGCCGATCTCCCGCAATACCAGGAGGCGATCGAACAGAAAGTGGAGACGGTCCACGAAAAGACCGTGGGCCGTGCCGACAGTCTCATGGCGCGTACCGCGACCGCGCTGCAGCGCATCACGCCGACGCCCCCGCCCGCGCTGCCGCCGCCGCGCGGCCGGGCCGCACGCAACGCGCCCGCGGTGCCGATGCCCGTGGAGGTTCATACGCCCGCGCCCACGCCCATGGAACTCGCGCAGCGGGCCTTGTCGCCGATCGTCGGGCCGCTCGAAACCGGCTTCATCGTGCTGGTGGTGACGATCTTCATCCTGTTGCAGCGCGAGGACCTGCGCGACCGGCTGATCAGCGTGTTCGGCTCGGAGGACCTGCATCGCACCACGACGGCCATCAACGACGCCTCCCAGCGTTTGTCGCGCTACTTCGTCGCGCAACTGGGCGTGAACGTTTCGGTGGGCGCGGTCATTGCCGTCGGGCTCGCGGGTATCGGCGTGCCGGGTGCCTTGCTGTTCGCGGCCATGGCGGCACTGTTGCGCTTCGTGCCCTACATCGGCATCTGGATCGCGGCGGTGCTTGCCACCGTCCTAGCTGCCGCAATCCAGCCGCAATGGACCATGGCCGTGTCGACGCTGATCCTCTTCATCGTCGTCGATGTCGTGGCCGGGCAGTTCGCGGAGCCTATGCTCTACGGGCGCCGCTCGGGGCTCTCGCCGCTGGCGGTGGTGGTGGCGGCGATCTTCTGGACCTGGCTCTGGGGACCCGTCGGGCTCGTGCTTTCCACGCCGCTCACGCTGTGCATCGTCACGCTCGGCCGCTATGTGGACCGCCTCAACTTCCTGACCATCCTGCTGGGCGACCAGCCCGCGCTCACGCCGGCGCAGACCTGCTACCAGCGTCTGCTCGCCGACGACCCGCATGAGGCGCTGCTGCAGGCAGATCGCCTGCTCACGGAGATGCCGCTGATCGACTACTACGAGCAGGTCGTGTTCGAGGGGCTGCGCTTCGCGCGCAACGACGCCTTGCGAGGCGTGCTGCCCGCCGAACAGTTGGCGCGCATCAACCAGGCACTGCTCGACATCGTCGAAGACCTCGAATCCGTGGACGACTCGCGCCATTTCCCGCCGGAAGGACCGGGTGCCGAAAGCGCCGCATCGACGCGCGGCGAGGGCCATCCCGTGCTGTGCGTGCCGGGCCGCGGGGCGTTCGACGACGTCGTCGCGGCCGTCGTGTCGCAGTTGCTTGCGCGGCGCGGCGTGCCGTGCGTGACGACGAGCTACGAGCAGGTGCGCAGCACGCGCGCGGGCATGGTGGATCCGGACGCTACGCCCGTGATCTGCGTGGTGTCGCTCGACACGCCGGAGGCGCCGCCCTATCTGCGCAACCTCGTGCGACGGCTGTGCGAGCGCACCGCGCGTGCGCAAATTCTCGTGGGCGTGGGCACGCTGCGGCGCGAGGAGGGGCCCGTGATCGTCGACGATCCGGGGGCGCGCCTTGCGGCGACGTTGCGCGATCTCGTGGAGGAATGCGCGGCGGGGCAGGCGGGCGAGGAGCGGCCCACGAGGACGGGCTGAAAAAGGCGTCACTACGGTATCACTGCGGCATCGCTGCGAAATCAAGTCAGCCAAACTTGCAAGTTTGCCTTGTAAGTTTGGCTGGCTTCCGGCATGCTTCCGGTATCCCTTTCCATACCGTTCCGGAAATTATGCGTACCAAGGCATTCGAAGAGGCCGTTCTCGAACTGATCCAGGCGATCGGTCTGCTCGTGCGGCGTACCCGCAGCGAAGCGCATGCGGACGAACTCTCCATGACGGAGTCCGTCGTCATGTCGCGTCTTGCCGGCGAGGGCCCGGCCACCACGGCGGCGCTGGCGCGCGCCGAAGGCATGAGGCCGCAGTCGATGGGAACGACCGTCGCGGCCCTGGAGGAAATGGGTCTCGTGAGGCGCACCCCGCACGAGACCGATGGCCGCCAGATGCTGATCGAACTGACACCGAAAGGCGTACAGTTGCGCAAGAAGACGCGCGAGGCGAAGCAGGTATGGCTTTCGGAGGCGATCGCGGAACTCGATGCCGGCGAACGCGAGACGCTCTTCAAGGCCGCCGCGATCATGCGCCGGATAGCCGGGTCGTGAGCGGGGCAGGCAAGCGGGCCAGGGCGGCCGACGCTGCCGCGGTCGACTGGACGGTCTGGAAGGTGGCGATGGTCGCCACGATCGGGCCGTTCATGGCGCAACTCGATTCGACGGTTGTCAACGTCTCGCTCTCGACGATTGCCCACGTTTTCGATTCGCCCGTCGCGACCGTGCAGTGGATCGTGAGCGGCTATCTGCTGGCCATGACGCTCATGCTGCCGCTCAACGGCTGGCTGGTCGACCGCATCGGCGCAAAGCGGCTCTACATGATCTGCTTTTCGATGTTCACCGTGGCGTCGGTGCTATGCGGTGCATCGCGAACCATCGCGGAGCTGACCGGGGCGCGAGTATTCCAGGGGCTGATCGGCGGCATTCTGGCGCCCATGACGCAGATGATGATCGCGCGGGCGGCGGGGAAGAACATGGCGCGCGTGATGGGTTACGCGAGCCTGCCCATACTGCTCGCTCCCATTGTGGGCCCGGTCCTGGCCGGTGCGATCCTTGCCCACGCAACGTGGTCGTGGCTCTTCTATCTGAACGTACCGGTCGGCCTGCTGGGTGTCGTGCTGGCGGCGTCGCTGCTGCCCGGCGATAGCGGCGCCTTGCAGAAGCGTCCGTTCGATTTCACCGGTTTCGCGCTGATCTCGCCGGGTCTCGTCGCACTCATTGACGGGCTGCAAAATGCTTCGCATCCCGAAGG
Organism: Paraburkholderia yinzeri; assembly: GCF_046581065.1. Classification (NCBI taxonomy): domain Bacteria; kingdom Pseudomonadati; phylum Pseudomonadota; class Betaproteobacteria; order Burkholderiales; family Burkholderiaceae; genus Paraburkholderia; species Paraburkholderia yinzeri. Next base: position 163,569 of record NZ_JBFOCJ010000003.1, read on the forward strand.
ACTGTGGCTCCTGTTCACCGGCGCGGCGTTGCTGGCGGGATTCCTGTGGCATTCGGTGCGCAAGGGCGGCACGGCGCTGATCGACGTGCGGGTCTTCGCGGACCGGATTTTCTCCATTGCCGCGTTCACGCAGTTTTTTGCCAACGCCATCCTGTATGGCCGTCAGCTTGCCGTGCCGCTCTACCTGATAGCGGGCTGCGGGCTGGCCGCCTCGCAGGCGGGCTGGCTCGTTGCGGTGACGGGCGTGGGCATGATGTGCTCGTTCCCTACGCTCGGATTCCTGAGCGACAAATTCGGCTGTCGTGCAGTCGCGGCGGGCGGAGCATGGCTGGCGTTGCTCGGCACGGTCGCGTTCGCGTGGATGGCCGGGCAGGGCTTCTCGGCGGTGTGGGCCGTGATTGGCCTGTTCGCGGCGGGTGTGGGGCAGGGCACGATCAGCATACCGGCCATATCGGCCGCGTATGCCTCGATTCCCAAAGCGCGGATTCCGGTGGCGAACACGGCATTGAACATCGCGCAACGACTGGGCGGACCCGTCGCGACCACCTTGTTGGCCGTGGTCGTCTCGCTGGCGACGCAGCACCCGGGCAGCGCGCGTTCGGAGTCCTATCTTCCGGTCTTCGTGGCGCTCGCCGGACTGCATCTGCTGGCATTCGGCGCGGCGCTGCTGCTGCCGGGGCGAATCCGGCGCATGGCGGAGGCCTGAGAGGCGGATCGAACGCCGTGGGTCGCGGCACGAATTTTTTGTGACATTCATGCGTCTGTCACATTTCTCCCCGAACATACACGGCCCTGTGCCCCTGGTTGCGGCATGACTGTTACTGGGAGACGACCCGATGTTGAGCCCGCACGAATTTGCCACGCTGATGCTGGTCCGTCATTCGCCGGACCAGATCGACATGAATCGCACCGAACTCGGCACCTTGCTCGAACGCCGCCTGGTTTCGTTCGAATCGCGTTCCGGCGGCGACCGCCGCCTGTCGCTGACGAGGGCCGGCCGCCGGCTGCTGGAGGCCGTGGGCAGGCTCGATGCGGCCTTGCCTCGCGCCAGCGAAGCCGTCACGTTCGACCGTTTTGCCGTGGGCCTCTGAGCGGCTTGAGCGGCTACGCAGTATCGGAATCGCCTTCGCCGCGGCTTGCGGCACCAAGCCTCGCAAAGTCGAGGATCGCGATCTCCCCGGACTTCAGGGCCACGATCCCCTGACTCTCCAGCTTCTTGAGCAACTGGTTGGTGGTTTGCCGCGACAGCGACACCATCGAGGCGAGACGCTCCTGCGAGAGCCGGATGCGCTCGCCGCGCTCGTGCAGGCCGCCGTAGCCGCCCGCGATCGAGAGCAGCCGGCTCGCGAGCCGCTGCGCGGCGGGCAGCAGCGTCATGTCTTCGGTGTTCGCGAACGAGAGGCGCAACCGCTGCGCCATCAGCAGCGCGAAGTCGCGCCAATACGCGGGTGTCGTTTCCAACAGGGTGAGCAGCGCTGCTTCGGGCACGTGCATGAGCAGGGTGCGGCTGGCGGCCGTTGCATCGTGCGGCCGCGGCAGGCCGTCGAACAGCGAAATCTCGCCGATCCAGGCCGTGGGGCCGAGCACGGCGAGGAGTGCTTCCTTGCCGTCGGCCCCGACCGTGCCGATGGTGAGCCCGCCGCCCAGCACCGCATAGAGCCCGTTCGACCGGTCGCCGTAGCGATAGAGCCGTTGCCCCTTGTCGAGCGTCATGAGCGAGCCGTGGGCGATCAGCCAGTCCTTGAGCCCGGCCGGCAGGCCGTGGAACCAGCCGGTCGTTTCCAGTTGCGGGCGGTAGCGTTGCGGCGCATTCATCGGCGAATCGCGTGATCGTGTGGGTTGTCGTCTATCCGGCAGATTGTAAGCGGCGTCGGTCCGCTCACGAATGGAGCCGCGCCGCGAGCCTGCGCATGCCTGAGAAGATCGCCTCGGCTATGTCTTCGGGAAAGTCGGCGGGAATCTGCGCCGAAACAGCTTCGATGACGCCGGGCGTGTCCGCCGCCACGCGCGCGATCATCTGCCCGATTTCCCCGGCGGCGAACCCCACTCGCTGGCCTTGGGCGATCCAGTGCCGCGGAGCGATCTCGTCGATGCGGTAGTGCCGGTTCCGGCCGCGCACCGCCATCGCGAGACTGACGCGTTGCGGGGCGATATGGTTGCGGCCGCGTCCCACGATGGGGTGGGCCGAAAGAACGTCGTAGAGCGGCGTCGAGACATACCGGCCGCCCGAGAGCAGGGCAATGCTGAAATTCTTGGCGTGGCCGTCGGTTGCCGCAAGCAGCCAGAAGACGATCTGCGAGAGGAAAAAGTCGTGGCGGTCGTCCGCTGCGCGCGCGGACCCGTCGAGCACGGCCATCACGCCTTCGATGCCGGGGCCGCCGTCGGCCTCGTACTTGCCGAGTCCAGGCGTGCCCGTTGTCTGGCACAGGTATTCCTGAGGAAGCCTGACGATCCATCTGCCGTCGCTCGCCAGGCGCCGGTCGAATCGCTCGACCACGAGCGCCTTGGCGTCGTCGAAGCGGGCGATGTCGCAGTGCGCGACGGGCAGGCCGAAGGCGGCGATGATCTTCGAGCACAGCCATTCGTTTTCCACCGACGTGCGCATGTCGGCGCGCATGTTGCCCACGAGACCGAGCGGCAGCTTCAGGATGTGGGTGGTGGGCGTGCTGCCTTCGGGCAGCAGCCATTGACCGCCGTGGTGGAGCAGCGCGGTCTTTTCCTGGGCGCCGGCAATGGAGAGGCGCAGGTTGTCCGCGGATTCGGGCTCGCCCGCGTGCGGGGCGGCCGTTGTTTCCCTGAGGAGTGCTGCAATGTCGGACTCGCCGAGCGGGCGCCCCTTGATGCGCGTGAGTCCCGTGGGCTCTTCTCCGGCGGGGAGTATCTGCAGTGCGCCCACGCAGTCGCGCCCCAGTGCCGCGAGCAGTTCGAACGGGGAGGTCCCGCCGGTCCGGTAGCGGACGGCGATCCGCCTGCGGATCCGGTCGCTGTCCGGAAGCAGGTTGTCGAAGTAGTCGGAGACGATCCGGCCCCGGTAGGGCTGGTTGCCGGGCGTGAAGGGCAGCGAAAGGGAGAGCGGGCGGCCCTGCTCGTCGCCGATCCAGCTCTCCAGGTACACGAGACGCTCGGCGCCGCGGACGTTTTCCCAATACCCGACAGGCAGTCCGTTCATCCAGAGGTCGAGGCGGTTCGCTGGGCGGCGCGTGCTCACCAGTCCTCCCGTGTCTTGCCGGCCGGGCGCTGCGCGCGTGGCGTGCCGCTGCCGGCCGCCGACGGGCTGCGGCGCTTGCGCGAGGGGGACGACGCCGTTTTCGCGGGCGCGGGCTGGCTGGCGGCGTCGGCCTCTTTCCGGCCGGCGCGAGCCTGCATGCGGGCGGGCGGCGTGGCGGGACCGGTCGATGGCGCGGATCGTTCGGAGGGTTCGGGCGCGCCGAGCCTGATCGCGGCATCGAACTGCCTCAGCACGCGAAAGAGCCGCTCGACGCTTGCCGTCTCCGGATTGGCTTCGAAGGCGGCGTAGCTCTGCTGCGAGATGCCGAGACGCCGGGCGATGGCCTCCTGGGTGAGGCCAGCCTCCTTGCGGAAGCCCACGAGAATGGGGCGCAACTGGCTGAGGGTCTTGATCGGATAGTCCACGGGGATCTCCAGGGCGCGGGGATCGCTATCCGGATGATACAGCCTGCAGGCTGTAAATTCAAAATACAACGTATAAGCTGTAAATGGAAAATACAGGGTTTAGACTGTAAAACCGGATTCCGGATTTTCAGCCGGTGTTGCCGGGCAGGGCGCCCGCGTCTGTTCGCGGCGCCCTGCCCGTGATGCTATTGCACCTGTTGCGCCTCGTGCCCGGCGCTGCCGGGACCGTCGGCCGCCACTGCCGCGCCCCGGCGCTCATCCCACTGCCAGCCGCCGCCCAGATTCCTGATCAGCGCCACGCTGCTTTGCACCAGTTGCGCCTGGGTGTCCTTCACGTTCTGTTCAGCCTGCAGCAGCGTGAGCTGCTGCGTCAGCAGGCCTGCCTCGCTGGCCGTGCCGGCGCTCATCTGCGCCTCCACGCTCGCGAACAACGCTTGGTTGCGCTGGTAGATGTTCGCGTAGGCCGTTTCCTGCTGCGCGAGATGGTTCCACGAGGACAGGCTGTCCTCGACGTTCTGGAACGCGCCCAGCACGGCCTGCCGATAGTTGGCCACGGCCTCGTCGTAGCTTGCCTGCGCCTCGTGCACGGCAGCCGTGCGCGCGCCGCCATCGAAGATCGTCGCGGCAAGGTCCGGGCCGAGCGTCCACACGCGGCTTGGCAGCGAGAACAGATGCGCGAACGTGTTGTGCTCGAAGCCGCCCTGCGCGCTCAGGTCCAGCGCCGGGAAAAACGCCGCTTCGGCCACGCCGATCTTCGCGTTGGCCGCTTCCGCCGAGCGCTCGGCGCTCACCACGTCGGGCCGCCGCTCAAGCAACTGCGACGGCAGCGAGAGCGGCACGGCCGGCGTGCCGAACGCGTAATCCTGCTGCGGCGCGAGCGTGAAGCTCGCGGGCGGCACGCCGACCAGCATGGCAATGGCGTGCTCGTCCTGCTCGCGCGAGGTCTCGGTGGTCTGCAGCTCGGCCAACACGAGTTCGAGCGCGTCCTGCGCGGCGAGCACGTCGTCGTTCGAAGCCGTGCCCTGGGAATAGGCCGACCGCGTGATGTCGAGCAGGCGCGCCTCGATGTCCCGCTGCGTCTTGAGTGAAGCGATGTCGATATCGGCCTGGCGCAGCGCGAAGTAGTCGTCCACGACGCTCGCGGCGATCGAAAGGCGCTCGCCTGCGAGCTGGGCGTCCGAGGCCTGTGCGCTGGCCTTGCTCGATTCGATCTCGCGGCGTATCTGCCCCCACAGGTCGGGTTCCCAGCTCGCGGCGACGTTTGCGCTCACGGCGTTGTGCACGCCCACGATCGTGCTGCCCGTTGTCGGGCTCACGCCGCCCGTGGCGGCGCCCGGGCCTGTGCCGCTGCGCGTGGCCGAGAGCCCCGCCGTGACGACCGGAAAGAGGCTCGCCACGCTGGCGTCGACGGTGGCCTGCGCGAGCCGGTAGGCTGCCTCGGCCGCGACGATGGACTGGTTGGCCTTGAGCGACTGCTCGACGAGCTGGGTCAGCTTCGGGTCGTCGTAGACGGTCCACCAACTGCTGGAGAGCGATCCCTGCGGATTCGCGTCGGCGCGCTGCCAGTCCACGCCTTCCTTGAAGGTGGCCGGAATCTCGGTCGTGGGCTTGTGGTAGTCCGGGCCGACGGCACAGCCCGCGAGCCACAGGAGCGCGAGCGCGGCCGCGCAGCGGCGCAGGGCGGGGCGCGCGGCGCGCGGGCGCGACAGCGTAGTGAAGAGAGACTGCGCGAAGAATGACGGCGTAGTCATGGTCATGCTTCCTTCTTGCGGCGACGCAAGCGTTGATAGGCCCGGTCGAGCCACAGATAGATGACGGGCGTCGTATAGAGCGTGAGCATCTGGCTGAAGATGAGGCCGCCGATGATCGAGATGCCGAGCGGCTTGCGGAATTCCGACCCGTAGCCCGAGCCGAACACGAGCGGCAGCGCGCCGAGTATCGCGGCGCTCGTCGTCATCATGATCGGCCGGAAGCGGATCAGGCATGCGCGCGTGATGGCCTCTTCGGCGGGCAGCTTGTGCTGGCGCTCTTCGGTAATGGCGAAGTCGATCATCATGATCGCGTTCTTCTTCACGATGCCGATCAGCAGGATCACGCCGACGAGCGCGATGATCGAAAGCTCCGTATGCGTGGCGATCAGCGCGATCAGCGCGCCCACGCCGGCCGAGGGCAGCGTCGAGAGGATCGTGAGCGGGTGCATCAGGTTCTCGTAGAGCATGCCGAGCACGATGTACACGGAGAGCAGCGCGGCCACGATCAGGAGCGGCTCGCTCGACACCGACTGCTGGAACACCTGCGCGGTGCCCGCGAAATTGCCGGTGATGCTGGCGGGCATGCGCAACTGGGAGACGGCGTCGTCGACCTCGCGCGTGGCCGCGCCGATCGAGGCGCCGGGCGCGAGGTTGAACGACGCCGTGACGGCCGGGAAGACGCCCTGGTGATTGATCGAGATCGCCGTGCGGTCGATCGAGAAATGCGCCATCGCGGCGAGCGGCACGAGCGGCTCGCCGCTCGAAAGCACGGCCGTGGCGGGCGTGACGGTCGTGCTGGCGGGGCCGGCCGCGGCGGCGGCCGAAGCCGCCGCGGCGAGCGCGGCGGTCTCGCTGGCCGAGGTCATGACGCTCGCGCCCGCCGGGCTGCCGCTGCCGCCCGAGCCGGCGCCGCCCGCGCTCGGTGCGCCGGCCGGCACGTAGATGCCCTTGAGCGCGGCGGGGTCGGTCCAATACTCGGGCGCGAGTTCCATCACCACGTGATATTGGTTGGCCGACTTGTAGATCGTCGAGACCTGGCGCTGGCCGAACGCGTCGTAGAGCGCGTTGTCGATCGAGTCGAAGTTCACGCCGAGGCGTCCCGCCGCATCGCGGTTCACATTCACGGTCGCCTGCATGCTGTTGTCCTGCTGGTCCGTGTTGACGTCCTGGAGAATCGGGATCTTGTGCATCAGCGCGACCACCTTCGGCACCCACTTGTCGAGGTCGTCCTGGTCGTCGGCGGTCAGCGTGTACTGGTATTGCGCCGCGCTTTGCCGGCCGCCCACCGTGATGTCCTGGGCCGACTGCAGATAGAGCCGCGCGCCCGGAATGTCGCCCAGCGTGCGGCGGATCTGCGCGATGACCTCGTCGGCCGTCGCGTGGCGCACGCCGAGCGGCTTGAGCGTCACGAACAGGATCGCCGTGTTGATCGCGTTGGTGCCGCCGATGAAGCCGCCCACGGCCTGCACGTTCGGATTGGCGAGCACCTGCTTCGAGATGGCCGTGAACTTCTGCTGCATGAGCCGGTACGAGATGCTCTGCGAGGCCTGGATCGAGCCGATCAGGCGTCCCGTGTCCTCCTGCGGAAAGAAGCCCTTGGGCACGACCACATAGAGCATCACGTTGAGCGCGAGCACGAGGATCGTGACGATGCCCATCAGGAGCGGATGGCGGATCACCCAGCCGAGCGTGCGCGCGTAGAAGCGGTGAAAGCGCGAGTCGGGGTACTCCTCTTCGCGGTGCCCTTCGTGCGCGCCGTGCAGGGCCACGCTGGAGAGCATGGGCGTGACCGTGAGCGAGATGAGCATCGACATGATGATCGCGGCGGAGAGCGACACCGAGAACTCGCGGAACAGCCGCCCGACAATGCCGCCCATCAGCAGGAGCGGAATGAACACGGCGACGAGCGACACGCTGATCGTGAGCACCGTGAAGCCCACTTCGCGCGCGCCGTTCAGCGCGGCCTGCACGGGCCGTTCGCCGCGCTCCAGGTGGCGCATGATGTTCTCGACCACGACGATCGCGTCGTCCACCACGAAGCCCGTCGAGATGGTGAGCGCCATCAGCGAGAGGTTGTTCAGGCTGAAGCCGAGGAAGTACATGATGCCGAACGTGCCGAGCAGCGAGAGCGGCACGACGATGGCTGGCACGAGCGTCGTGCGCCAACTGCGGAAAAAGGCGAAAGTCACCAGCGTGACGAGCAGGATCGAAACGGCCAGCGTGATCTCCACGTCGAGCAGCGAGGCGCGGATCGTGACCGTGCGGTCCATCAGGATGTTGAGCCGGATGGTGGGCAGGATCGACGCTTCGAGGAACGGCAGCGCGGCCTTCACGTTGTCCACGGTGTCGATGACGTTCGCGCCCGGCTCCTTGTAGACGATCAGCAGCACGGCGGGCTTGCCGTCCGAAAGTCCGTAGTTCTCCAGATTTTCCACGTCCTGGCGCACGTAGCCCAGGTCCGAGATGTGCACGACGTCGTTGCCGACCTGCTTGACGATGATCGGCGCGTAGTCGGCCGGGTTGTACAGCATGTCGTTGGCGCCGATCGTGTAGGCCACCCCGCTCAATGCCGCCGAGCCCTTCGGCAGGTCGGTGTTGGAGTTCGCGATTGCCGTGCGGATCTGCTCGAGGCTCACGCCGTAGTGGCTCACGCGGTCGGGGTTCAGCTCGATGCGCACGGCGGGCAGCGCGCCGCCGCCCACGGTCACGTCGCCCACGCCCGGCGTTTGCAGCAGCTTTTGCTGCAGCACCGTGGAGGCGGCGTCGTAGAGCTGCCCGCGCGTGGCCGAATCGGAGGTGAGGCTGATGATGAGAATGGGCGCGTCGGCAGGGTTGACCTTGCGATAGGTCGGGTTGCCGTCGAGGTTCGCGGGCAGGTTCGTGCGCGCGGCGTTGATGGCGGCCTGCACGTCGCGCGCGGCGCCGTCGATGTTGCGGTTCAGGTCGAACTGCATCGTGATGCGCGTCGCGCCGAGCGAGCTCACCGAGGTCATCTGCGTGATGCCGGCGATCTGGCCGAACTGGCGTTCGAGCGGCGTGGCCACCGAGGTCGCCACCGTCTCCGGATCGGCGCCCGGCAGGTGCGCCGTTACGTTGATGGTCGGAAAGTCGATCTCGGGCAGCGGCGCCACGGGCAGCAGCTTGAACGCGAGCATGCCGAAGAGCGCGATGCCCACGGCGATCAGCGTGGTCGCGACGGGCCGGCGAATGAACGGTTCTGAGAGGTTCATTGCCGGTTACTCCGCCGCCGCACCGGTTGCGCCGGCTGCGCCGGGCGCGTTCTTGCTGAAGAAGTCCTCGACGCGATGCAGCGCGAGATACATCACGGGCGTCGAAAAGAGCGTGAGCAGCTGGCTCACGATCAGGCCGCCGATGATCGCGATGCCGAGCGGATGCCGCAGCTCCGAGCCCATGCCGGTGCCGAACGCGAGCGGCACGGCGCCGAACAGCGACGCCATGGTGGTCATCAGGATCGGCCGGAAGCGCAGCTCGGCGGCGCGGCGGATCGCCTCGACGGGCGCGAGCTTTTCGTTGCGCTCCAGTTCGAGCGCGAAGTCGATCATCATGATCGCGTTCTTCATCACGATGCCGATCAGCAGCACGATGCCGATCAGGCCGATGATGTCGAACTGCGTGCCGGTGACGACGAGCGCGGCGAGCGCGCCGAGCGCGGCCGAGGGCAGTGTGGAGAGGATCGTCACCGGATGGATGAAGCTCTCGTACAGAATGCCGAGCATCAGATACACGACGATGATGGCCGCTGCCACGAGGAAGGCTTCGTTCGCGAGCGAGGCCTGGAAGGTGGCCGCCGAGCCTTCGAGCGACGCCTGCACCGTGGCCGGCAGGCCGATGCGCTTCTCGATGCCGGAAAGGTGCGAGAGCGCCGTGCCGAGCGTGTAGCCCGGCGCCAGGTTGAACGACACGTCCGCGTAGGGGAACTGGCCCTGGCGGTTGATCGTGACGGGCGAGGGGATGAGCTTCATGGTCGCCATCGTGGCGAGCGGCGCGACGCCGCCCGAGGCCGTATCGACGTAGAGGCCGTCGAGCAGGTGGGTCATGTCGCTCGATTCGCGGTTGGCCGCGAGCACGACGTGGTACTGGTTCAGCTGCGTATAGATCGTCGAGACCTGGCGCTGGCCGTAGGCGTCGTACAGCACGTCGTCGATCGCCTGGGGCGTGATGCCGAGGCGCGAAGCGGTGTCGCGGTCGAAGGTCAGCTGGATCTGGTTGCCCTGCTGCATGGCCTGGCTTTGCACGTCGGCGAACGCGGGGTCCGCGCGCAGCGCCGCGATCAGCTTGCCGGTCCATTCGTTGAGCACGTCCGTGTCGGTCGCCTGGAGGCCGACGCGGTAGCTCGTGGTCGAGAGCGTGTCGTCGAGCGTGAGATCCTGCACGGGGTGCAGGAAGAGGCGCATGCCGGCGTCGCCCGCGGTCGAATCCGAGAGGCGGCGGATCACGGCGGCGCTGCTGTCGCGATCGCCCTTGTCCTTCAGGTTGATGAGGATGGTTCCCTGGTTCAGCGTCGGGCTCGTCTGGTTGATGCCGATGAACGAGGAGAGACTTTCCACCGCCGGATCCTTGAGGATCTGGCCAACGAGCTGTTCCTGCTTCTTCACCATGTACTGGAACGAAATGCCCGGCGAGGCCTGGGAGATCCCTTCGATAAGGCCCGTGTCCTGCTCGGGAAAGAAGCCCTTCGGCATGAAGAACAGGATCGCGAAGGTGAGCGCCGCCGTCACGGCCACCGAGATCAGCGTGAGCACGCGGTGCTCCAGCACCCAGCCGAGTCCCTTGACGTACTGCGCGTTGATCTTGTCGAAGAAGTCCGCATGGTGCTCCGCGCCGTGTGCGGCGTCGTGCGGCTTGAACATGCGCGAGCACATCATCGGCGTGAGCGTGAGCGAGACGAATGCCGAGATCACGATGGCGATGGCGAGCGTGAGCGCGAACTCGCGAAAGAGCCGCCCGACCACGTCGCCCATGAAGAGGAGCGGAATCATCACGGCAATCAGCGAGACCGAAAGCGAAATGATCGTGAATCCTATCTGTTTGGCTCCCTTCAGCGCTGCATTGAGCGGCGTTTCGCCCATTTCGAGGTAGCGCGTGATGTTCTCGATCATCACGATCGCGTCGTCCACCACGAAGCCCGTGGCCACGGTGAGCGACATCAGCGTGAGATTGTTGAGCGAGAAGTCGAGGCCGTAGGCCACCGCGAGCGTGCCGATCAGCGAGAGCGGGACCGTCACGGCCGGAATGAGGGTGGCCGCGAGCTTGCGCAGGAACAGGAAGATCACCATCACCACGAGCGCGACGGCCATGCCGAGCTCGTACTCGACGTCGCGCACCGAGGCGCGGATAGTCTGCGTGCGGTCGGTCAGCACGTCGACCTTCAGCGTGCCCGGCAAGCTTGCGCGCAACTGCGGCAGCAGCTTTTGCACGCGGTCCACCACGTCGATCACGTTCGCGCCCGGCTGGCGCTGGATGTTGAGCACGATCGAGGGCGTGTCGTTGGTCCACGCGGCCTGGCGCACGTCCTCGGCGCCGTCGACGGAGTGCGCGATCTGCGAGAGGCGGACGGGCGCGCCGTTCTTGTAGGCGATCACGAGGTCCGTATAGGCCGAAGCGGTCTGAAGCTGGTCGTTGGCGCCGATCGCATACGACTGGTAGCGGCCGTCCAGGTTGCCCTTCGCCTGGTTCACGTTGGCGTCGGCGAGCGCGGTGCGCACGTCGTCGAGCGACATGCCGAGCGAGTTGAGCATGCCCGTGTTCGTTTCCACGCGCACGGCCGGACGCTGCCCGCCGCTGATCGTGACGAGCCCCACGCCCGAGATCTGCGAGATCTTCTGCGCGAGGCGCGTGTCGGCGAGGTCTTCGATCTTCGTGAGCGGCAGCGTTTGGGACGTGAGCGACAGTGTGAGCACCGGCGCGTCGGCCGGATTGACCTTGCTGTAGACGGGCGGGTAGGGCAGGTTGGCCGGCAGGTAGCTCGCCGACGCATTGATGGCGGCTTGCACCTCCTGCTCCGCGACGTCGAGCGAGAGCGTGAGGTCGAACTCTAGCGTGATGACCGAGACGCCGTTCGAACTGGTCGAGTTCATCGACTTCAGGCCCGCCATTTCGCCGAGCTGCACTTCGAGCGGCGCGGTGATCGACGAGCTGACCACGTCGGGCGCGGCGCCGGGGTACTGCGTGTAGACCTGGATCGTCGGGTAATCGACCTCGGGCAGCGCCGAAACGGGCAGCAGGTGATAGCCGAGCAGGCCGGCGAGCAGAATCGCCACCATCAACAGCGCGGTGGCGATCGGCCGCTCGATGAACGGGCGCGAGATATTCATGGGCGCGGCCTGTTCAGTGCGAAGCGGACGAAACAGCGGGTGACGAGACAGCCGGCGACGAAACAACCCGCATGAGCGAGCCGTTGTCGAGCTTGTCGGCGCCGTCGGTCACCACGCGCTCGCCCGGCTTCACGCTGCCGTCGGGAATGGCCGTGTCGTCGCCGCTCACCGGGCCCGCCTTTACGTTGCGCAGCACGGCCTTGTTGCCCGCGCCCACCACGAAGACGAAGTCGCCGTTGGTGCCGTGCTGGATCGCCGCGGTCGGGATCACCGGCACCTGGTCGAGCGTGTCGGCCTGCATGCTCGCATTCACGAACTGGTTCGGAAAGAGTGCGTCGCCCGCGTGATCGAACTGGGCGCGGACCTTGACCGTGCCGGTGGTCGTGTCGACCTGGTTGTCGAGCGCGAGCAGCGTGCCGGTGGCGAGGAGCTTGCGTTTGTCGCGGTCCCAGGCGAGCACCTTCACGGGGCCGCGCGCCATGGCTTCGTGAATCTGGCCGAGGTAGTCCTCCGGCACCGCGTAGATCACGGTGATCGGTTCGAGCTGGGCGATGACGGCCATGCCGGTCGTGCTCGTCGTCGTCACGTAGTTGCCTGGATCGACGAGGCGCAGGCCGATCACGCCGTCCACCGGCGACGTGATCGTGCAGTAGCTCACCTGCACCTGGAGATTCTTGACGTTGCCCGTGTCGGCTGTGACCGCGCCCTCGTCCTGCTTGACGGTGGCCACCTGCGTGTCGAGCTGCTGCTGCGTGATCGAGCCGGTCTTGATGAGCACCTGGTAGCGCTGCAGGTTCAGGCGGTCGTTGGCGAGCGTGGCCTGATCGTGCACGAGCGTGCCCTGGGCCTGCTGCAGCTCGGCCTCGAGCTGGCGCGAGTCGATGTGCGCGATCACCTGGTCTTTCTTGACGCGCTGGCCTTCCTTGAAGCCGACCGAATCGAGAATGCCGTTGACCTGGGTGATCAGCGTCACGGTGCGGATGGGCGTGACGGTGCCGAGCGCGTCGATGTACACGGGCACGTCGGCCAGCTTGACGGCGACGGCCGAAACCGGAATGCCGCGCGGCGCCGCCGCGTTGCTCGCGGCAGGGCGCCGGCCGAGGAAGAACCACGCCGCGACGGCGACGAGCAGCACTGCGATAGCGAGTGCTACCCAGTTGATGTGTTTTCTATTCATAACGCCTCGATCGGGGCCCGTAAGCGCGCCGCCATCGCCATGCGGGTTCGATCGGGACGATCCTGGCCACGCGGGGAGGGATAAAACGCGTGCCATCCTCTGCAAAGGACATGCCAGGCAGAGCGCAACGATGCGGCTTGGGTTTTCCGGGCGATGACCGGGATCGGACGGCCGGCCGCTGTCGTAAAACCCAACAGGCCGTGTCGTGATTTGCGACACGCGCAGGCTGGCCGGCGCCTGGCGGCTGGCGCGGGAACCCGCGGCTCGCCTGGCACGGCTTTCGCGTTGGATAATGCCCCTGTCCCTCACCACCACTGAAAACCGTAACTGGACCGACATGCTCCGATCCCTACGCGGCCGGCTGATCCTGCTGCTCGTTCTCCTCGTTGGCGCGGCGCTGGCGACCGGTGTCCTGATGGTCGGACTGTTTCACCAATCGGCGGATGCGCTGCTGAATCAGGCCGCGACCGAGAACACGCGCGCCTGCGACTCGATCGCGGCGGCCTACCGCACCTATAGCGAGGCACATCCGGAGCTGAAGGCCGGCCTCGACGACGCCACCGTGCACCGCCGCTTGAGCGATCTGCTCGACGGCTCGCTGCGCACGCGGCCCGGCATTCAGGGCGGCATCTGGAGCGGCGAAGCGGGCTCGTTTGCCTACGCGTATCCCACCTACCCCGGCGCGGTGGAGCGCACCGACCCGCCCGGAGGCGAGCTGCCGCGCATTCGCGCGATCAACGAGGCCGCGCTCGCGAGCGACCACACGACGAGCAAGCGCTACCGGGGGCAGTCGCAGACGCTCCTGCTGGCGGCGTGCCCGCTGCCCGGGCCGATTCCGCACCTCACCGCCTGGACGATGAGCTGGGCGCTGACCTTCGCGGGCAGCAGCTACCACCAGCTCATGGCGGGTCTCGGCGTGCTGCTCGTCATGGTGCTGGCGGCCGCGGCGCTGCTCACGCATCTCACGATGACCTGGTCGCGCCACGTCTCGCAAATCGAGAGCGCGCTCAACGCCTACGACGTGGCCGAGCTGCCGGTGCTGCCCGCCACGCGCGAGCGCGAGCTCGACCGCATCGTGCTCGCGCTGAACGAGGCGGGGCGGCGGCTTTCGGCTGCGCGCCAGCGCGCCGACACGCTGGCGCGCCAGATGGCCACGGCCGAGCGGATGGCCGCGATTGGCCGCGTGGCCGCAGGCGTCGCGCACGAAATCCGCAATCCGATCGCGGCGATGCGCCTGAAGGCGGAGAGCGCCGTGGCGGCGGGCCCCGAGCGGCAGCCGCAGGCGCTTCAGGTGATACTCGGACAGATCGAGCGGCTCGACGCGCTCGTGCGGCGCCTCCTCAGCATCACGGAGCACGACGAGCCGCGGCGCGAGCAGGTGGCGATCGGGCCGTTCCTCGACGCGTGCCTCGCACGGCATGCGGATCGGGCCGCGGCGAAGCAGGTTACGATGACGCGCACGGGCGATCTTCACGAGGCCCGCTTCGATCCCGATCAACTGGAGCGCGCGCTCGACAACCTGATCCTCAACGCGATCGAGGCGGCGCCCTCCGGCAGCCGTATCGTGGTGGCCGCGCGGCGCGAGCACGACGCCACCATCCTGGCGGTTCACGACGAAGGCGCGGGCCCGCCTGCCGCGATTCTCGAGCACCTGTTCGAGCCGTTCGTCACGGGCCGCCCGGACGGCACGGGCCTCGGCCTTTCGATTGTGCGCGAAGTGGCGGAAGCGCACGGCGGCGTGGCCCGCTTCGTGCGGCGCGCGAACGGAACGACATTCGAAATGGTATTGCCATGGCCCACATCCTGATCGTCGACGACGACGAGACCATGCGCGACGCGCTCGCCGAAGTCGTGCGCGACCTCGGCCACAGCGTTTGCCTCGCCGCGAACGGCGCGCTGGCGCTCGAACTCGTCGAGCGCGAACCCGTGAGCGCGATGTTCCTCGATCTGCGCATGCCGGGCATCGACGGGTTGGAGGTGCTGCGCCGCCTGCGCGAGCGTCCGGCCGCTCCGGCGGTTGCCGTGCTCACCGCGCACGCCACGGCGTCCAACACGATCGAGGCCATGCGCCTTGGCGCCTTCGACCACCTCACCAAGCCTATCGGCCGCAACGATATCGCCCAGGTGCTGGAGCGCATGCTCGCGAGCATCGTGGAGCCGCAGCCGCTCGTGGCGAGCGCGGAGCCCGAAACGCTGATCGGCTCGAGCGAGGCGATGCGCGCGGTGCAGAAGACCATCGGCGTACTCGCCGACAGCGACGCCACCGTGCTGCTCACCGGCGAAACGGGTACGGGCAAGGAAGTCGTCGCGCGCGCGATCCACGAACACGGCCTGCACAATCGCGGGCCGTTCGTCGCGGTGAACTGTGCGGCGATTCCCGCCGATCTTCTGGAAAGCGAACTATTTGGCCATACGCGCGGCGCGTTCACGGGCGCGAGCGCCGAGCGCGAAGGCGCGTTCCGCCAGGCCGCGCACGGCACGCTCTTTCTCGACGAGATCGGCGACATGGGCATGGCGATGCAGGCCAAGATCCTGCGCGCGCTGCAGGAACGCGTGGTGACGCCGGTGGGCGGACGGCCCGTACCCGTGCAGGTGCGCGTGATCGCGGCGACGCACCGCGACCTGATGCGAGGCGTGCGCGAAGGCAGCTTTCGCGAAGACCTCTACTACCGGCTGCACGTGGTGCCGATTCATCTGCCGCCGCTTTCGGCGCGCATTGCCGACATCGTGCCGCTCGCCGAGCATTTCCTCGCCCGCGCGCTCACGCGCAAGCGCCTGTCCGCCGACGCCGCGGCACATCTGATCCGCTATGGCTGGCCCGGCAACGTGCGCGAGTTGAAGAACGCGATGGAGCGCGTGGCCGTGATGGTGCGCGGCGAGTATATCCACACGACCGATCTCGCGTTCCTGCAGGGCGAGCGCGCGGGCGCGGATCACGTGCTCGACTGGCCCGACGAAGACCTGCCTTCCGCGCTCGCGCGCCTCGAAGAGATGCTCATACGCCGCGCGCTCAGGCACAGCGGCAATAACCGCACGGACGCGGCGCGGCGGCTGAACATCAATCGTCAACTGCTCTATGCGAAGCTCAAGCGCTATGGTATCGAGGAGGCGGACGACAGGGGACCCGAGGGCGAGGACTGATCCGCTCGTACCTCGCGCGCTCAGCTTCGTCCCGAATGCCTGATGCGCTTGATGACGAGCACGCAGAACGCGGGCGCATGGACGACGCCGGCGCCGCACGCGATCACCACCCACGGTGGCGCCAGCGGCCCGGCCAGCATGGCGCAGATCACGCCGAACAGAAGGCCGACCGCCAGCAGCACAGCGTGCGCGACGAAGCGCTTGCGACCCGCCACCGTAAAGCGGGGAATGTTGGCGTGGACATAGCCGATGATCAGCAGGGCGAGGGTGGTAATGGCAGGAAACATGGCGGTATCTGTACTTTCCAGGTTCGGGAGTATGTCACGCGCGGCGCCGCAAGGCGCGCGCCCGCGCCGGGTATGGCTTCGAGGCTCGCTGCGGGCTGACCGTTGGTCCGCAGCAACGTAGTCATTCCGTCAGGTGTTCGCGAGACAATAGATCGACGAACCCGACCATCCGACTCGTTGATGCAGAAACACGACTCCCAGGCAGCCAACACGCTGGCCAATGCCGCCGCGACGCTCATGAACCGGCTCTATGACAGCGGCGCGCGGCTCATGCGGCGCATCTACGACCGGCGTCTGCACGATGCGGCCGTGCTCGACGCCCCCCGTCATTTCCCCGACGCCGAACACTTCGTGGCGAACTGGCAGGCGATACGCGCCGAGGCGCTGGAAGTCGCGGCCAGCCTCGGCCGCATCCCACGCTTTCACGAAATCATGCGGGAGCAGGCCGACATCTCGGCCAACGACGGACGCGACTGGCGCATGTACATCATGCAGGCTTACGGCGTGCGCTTTGCCCGTAATCTCGCGCGTTGTCCCACGCTCGCGGCAGTCGTGGCCCGGTCGCCCGACGTGCTTTCGGCTTCGTTTTCCTTTCTCGCGCCGGGCAAGCACATTCCGCCGCATCGCGGGCCATTTCGCGGCATTCTGCGCGGTTATCTCGTCCTCTCGATGCCGCTCGACGCCGATGGGCGACCCGCGGCGACGCTGACCGTCGACGGCCATGACCATCGTCTGCACGACGGCGAATTCATGTTGTGGGACGACACGTTCGAGCACGAAGTGCGCAATGCCAGCAACGCTGTGCGCGTCGTGCTGTTGCTCGATATTCGCCGCCGCCGCATGCCGCGCGACATGCGGCTTTTGTCGGGGGCGGTGATCGCGCTCGTGCGGCTGGGGATTTATTTGCGCGGATCGAGAATTGCGGTTTAGGCCGACTCGCGAGATTTAACGCCTATTTAACCGATGTATCCGGCTTACAGCCGGTTTATTACTCGGCATTACTTCGGCGATTGCCGCACGCGGCCGCCGCGCCCTGCGAGTCCCGGTAAAACACGTCTTTCAGCGCGGGGGCGTGTGTTCGCAGCGCCCAAGCTTGCACCGACGTTTACTTACACTCCGCAAAAACTTTTCATCGTGCAAGCCGTTAGCCTTGGGTCACGGCCTCAGTCTCTGCCGTCTTTGCGCCGACTCCCCATTCAACGCTTTGCACGATAAAACATGAAACCCGCTATTTTCCGTGACGACATTGGCAACCGGCGCCGCCGCATCGCAATCGAACTGGCGGCGGGTGCCGCGCTCGCAGCCGCCGCAGGATTGGGCGGCATCGCGCCGGCTTCGGCGCAGGTGATGGTGCTGGCGCCGCCGGCGCCGGTCTATGAGGCTGCGCCGCCGCCGCGCGGAGGCTACATGTGGACGGGCGGCTACTGGGCCTGGCAGTACGGTCGCTACGTCTGGGTGCCGGGCCACTGGGTCGTCGTTGCCCGCGGCGTGGCCGCGCCGCCCCCGCCGCCCGCGCCCGTCGCGCAGGTGATGCGGTTGTCGGCCGATGCCTTGTTCGCGTTCGACCGGGGCAATCTTGCGGACATCCTGCCGGGTGGCCGTGCCGAAATCCGCGACGTCGCGGCGAAGCTTAGTGCAACGCGCTTCGGCCATATCGAAGTCCGCGGGTATACGGACCGTCTGGGTTCGCCGGCATATAACCTGGAACTGTCGCAACGTCGCGCGGATGCGGTGAAGGCGCTGCTCGTGCAGCAGGGCATCCCGGCCGGGCGTATCGATGCGCGCGGTCTGGGCGCGCAGGATCCGATCACGCACTGCTCCGACAATCAGGCGCGGGATAGCCTTATTTCGTGCCTGCAGCCCGACCGGCGTGTCGAGATCGTCACGTTCGCGCGGACCGGCGAGCGCTACGCGCCGTCGGGGCCGCCGCCCGGGCCGGGGATGGCTACGCAGTGATGCGCGCGCCGGCCCCCTCATCGAGCGAGCCGGCGCATTCGGGATGATCGATCAGCCCGCGAGATGCTTACGCTTGGCCAATTCCTGCGCCTTGGCGTAATCGGCCTGGATCATGGGCAATGCGGCGGTAGCCGCCTTCTTCAGGCCCGCGTCGCGGCCCGATGCGATCTCGGCCTGGAAGGCCGAAAGCGTCTTCTGCTGGCCGTCCAGCGCCACCTGCTCGATATATTTCTTGTCGAAATCGGCGCCGCGCAGATCCTGAATGCCGGCCAGCGTGGCCGTGTCGGGATCGTTGGCCGGCACATCGACGCCGCGCGGGCTCGCCGCGCGCAACGAATCGGAAAGCTTCGTATAGTCGGACACCAGCTTTTCGGCGAAGGCCTTCACGTCACGGTCGGTGGAACGCGAGTCCGCAATGCGCGCGGCATCGCGCTGGGTCGCAACGGTCTGGGTGCCATCGCTGATGAAGGTCTTGTCGGCGGCATGCAGTTCCCCGGCGTCGGATGTGGTGGGCGCCGCCGGGGTTTGAGCATGGGCGTTGAGCGCAACGGCGCAAAGGCCGAAGGCGGACGTGGCAAGGATCGAGGCCAGCGAGAGGCGAGTCATAGAAAGCTCCATTCTGCGTGGTTGGTATCGACTGCACCGGCGCGGCCGCAGCCAGGGCGGCCTTGCGCGGGACCGTCGGGCCGGATGGGGATGACCCGGAGTGGCTGCCCAACGGTCTGACGAATTCTAGAAACTCGCTCCGGCGGTAGGTGAAACGATGGCGTCGCTTCTGTAACGGTTGGTAACGATGCAGGCGGCATCGCGGGCACCTTGGGCGCTGCACAGGGTTGTCGCGTACCCGACAGATTTCGCGTGCCAATATGCCGATCATGAGGGCTCGCTTCGGTCCAGCGCCGCATCCTGGCAAGGACTCAAGCACGCAACGACGTCCCACACCACAACCCCTGATCCGGAGACAAACCGTGAGCGCATTGCAATCCGACGTGAAGCAGACCGTTTCCCCCGCCGAATGGACCGCGCGGGTCAACCTCGCCGCCGCCTACCGGCTCATCGCGTTGTTCGGCTGGGACGACCTGGTTTTCACGCATGTTTCGGCGCGCGTGCCGGGTCCCGAGCATCACTTCCTCATCAACCCGTATGGGCTGATGTTCGACGAGATCACGGCGTCCTCTCTCGTGAAGGTCGATCTGGAAGGGCGCAAGGTCATGGACTCGCCTTACGAGATCAATCCGGCCGGTTTCACGATCCATAGCGCCGTGCATGCCGCGCGCGAGGATGCGCTGTGCGTGATGCATACGCATTCGGTGAACGGCGTGGCGGTTTCGGCGCAGGAAGAGGGCCTTCTGCCGCTCTCGCAGCAGTCGCTGGGCGTGCTCGCGTCGCTGGGGTATCACGATTACGAGGGCATCGCGCTCAACGAAGAGGAGAAGCCGCGTCTCGTCTCCGATCTCGGCAGCAACACCTACCTGATGCTGCGCAATCACGGTCTGCTGACGGTGGGCAAATCGGCTGCCGACGCATTCGTCGCGATGTACTTCTTCGAAGCCTCCTGCATGATCCAGGTGCGTGCGCAGGCCGGCGGCGGCGCGCTGCGTTCGATCCCGCAGCCCATCCTCGCCGGCATCAAACGCCAGATCGTCGAGGTGACGCGCGGCATGAGCCCGGGCGCGCTCGTCTGGCCGGGGCTGCTGCGCCGTCTCGACCGCGCGAATCCCGGTTACGCGGAGTAAGGGTTGGGCCGCGCAGGCCGACCTGCGCATCGATCTGCCGGAATGCGGCCTGCATGCCCGGCGAATGTTCGGGGAGCGCTGGTGAGGCGCATGCCGCACGCATGGTGTACTGAGGCAGGGAAATGGCAAGGATCTGTATCTATGGCGCCGGCTCGATCGGCGTGTACCTCGGCGGCCGGCTGCTCGCGGCCGGGAGCGATGTCGTGTTCATCGGACGCGAGCGCATGGGCGGGCTGCTGCGCCAGCATGGCGTCGGTCTCACGCACTACAGCGGTCAGCGCTGGCTGGCGGCGCCTCATCAGGTCGACTATGCGACGGACGCCGCCGCGGCGGCATCGGCCGATCTCGTGCTCGTCACCGTGAAGTCGGCCGCCACCGCCGAAGCCGCTGCGGAACTCGCGGCGGTGCTGCGGCCCGGCGTGCCGGTCGCCAGCTTCCAGAATGGCGTGGGCAATGCCGACGTGTTGCGCGCCGCGTTGCCGAACCATCCTGTGCTGGCGGGCATGGTGCCGTTCAACGTGGTCGAGCGCGGCCCGGGCGCTTTTCATCAGGCCACGGCGGGCGCGCTCGAAGTGCAGCGAGCCCCGACGCTACAGCCGTTTCTTGCCGATTTCAGCCGGGCGGGCCTGCCGCTCGTGGAGCACGACGAGATGCTGCCGGTGCAGTGGTCCAAGCTTCTCCTGAACCTGAACAA
This sequence comes from Paraburkholderia yinzeri, assembly GCF_046581065.1. NCBI lineage: Bacteria > Pseudomonadati > Pseudomonadota > Betaproteobacteria > Burkholderiales > Burkholderiaceae > Paraburkholderia > Paraburkholderia yinzeri. Next base: position 184,279 of record NZ_JBFOCJ010000003.1, read on the forward strand.
TGCGATCAACGCCCTGGCGAACCGGCCGCTGAAGGAGGAACTCGCGCAGCGCGCCTACAGGCAGTGCCTTGCCATGGCGCAGCGCGAGGCCCTCTCGCTCTTGAGCGCGGCAGGCATTCGTCCTGCGCGGCTCACGCCATTTCCGCCGCACTGGATTCCCCGGCTGCTCGCCCTGCCGGACGCCTGGTTCGAACGTCTTGGCCGCCGCATGCTGACGATCGACCCGCTCGCGCGCTCCTCGATGTCCGACGACCTCGCGGCGGGCCGCAAGACCGAGATCGACTGGATCAACGGCGAGGTGCCGCGCCTGGCCGACCGGTTGGGCCGCAAGGCGCCCGTCAACGCGCGCCTGTGCGAGCTGGTGCGCGAGGCCGAGCGGGCGTTGACCCGTCCATCGTGGTCCGGCGCCGATCTGCTGGCGCAGTTGCGTGCGGCTGCTGCGGGCGCACGTGCCGGGGAACTGGCGCGTGCCTGAAGCTTTTTAATTCGCATAACTGATGATTTTTCGGCGCAGAGCACTGCCATAGCGCCGCTGCGGGCTTTCGTGCGTTACCCCACACATGCCGTGCATGACCCCGTGCCAGAATCCGCAGACCAGGCTCGCGGCTGGGCGGGCAGGCCAGAAAATCATTCGCGTCGCAAACAGGTGGGCGCATCTGAGACGGCATACAGGGGGCACGAATGGAGGCGATCGGCTTCGGGCAGTGCGTGAAGGGCGCGTGGCGCGACGGCTGGCGCTATGTTCAGCATCGGCCCGGCCTCGTGACGTTGATGTTCGTGCTGGTATGGATGGCGTCCTTTGTCGAGGGCGTGCTGAAGCCTGATCGGCGCCCGCCGTTCCGGGTCATCACGTATGTTCCACTGGGTGCGTTCGAACTGGTCAAGATCGCGCTCCTTGCGACGCTGACGGTGCACGCGCTGCGCTTCGTGCTGCTGGGCGCACGCGAGGCGGACTCGGAGCCGCTCTTCGGTCGAAACTACTGGCGCTATCTCGGGCTGATCTATGTCTTGTGCCTCTTCGTGCTGGCCCTCGCGGCCATCGGCTTCGGTCTCGGGGCCGGTGTCGTGTGGCTGCTGGCGGCGAGGCACCACCTCGGATCGCCCATCCTCATTCCAGCCTTGATAGGGCTCGGCATGCTCGTCGCGATGTGCGTGGGCTTCTTCCTGCTGATGCGGCTCAGCCTGCTGTCCACGCATGTCGCTATCGGTGGAGGCATGCGGATTCGGGCGGCATGGGCCGACACGCGCGGACATTGCTGGAGCATCTGGCTGACACAGATGGCCGCCACGCTGCCGATGCTGGCGGTGTCCGGTGTGGCGATGCTCTGCGAGGTCGCGGCGCGGCGCCACGGCATTGGCGGCATCAATGCGATCAGCGGGGCGATCGTCGGCATCGCCTCGGTCTTCGTCAGCGCCGGATGTGGGGCCTGGCTGTACCTGCGTTACGCCGCTGCGCTTGCCGCGCAGCCGTGAGGCGCGGCGCTTCGCGCCTGCGCCGTCCTTCGATGGTGCGCCGCGCGCGCGCACTGCACCGATCCGGTGCGTCTGCCCGTGCCGGCTGCTCACACGTTTCTCTTCTTCGGCACTGAACACGAGCGTTCCCTCGTGAAGCAGGGGGTATGTCCCCTTGCGCGTGCGATGTTGCGCGCAACCCCAGGTTGGCATGGAAGCTGCGTACACCTGGGGCCTCGCGTCGATCGCGAACTGTCACATTCCGGTACCAACATTGCAGCGAGCTTGCCCGATTCCGGCCGGCCATGCCGCGACTCAAAGAAGCGACAGGCGCGAGGCAGGACGTCGGTTCACGATGATCTGATCAGGAGCCTGGTGTGTCTATTCGAGTCGCGCTGAATCATGTCACGCACTATCGCTACGACCGGCTGGTGCATCTCTCGCCGCAGATCGTCCGGCTGCGGCCCGCTCCGCATTGCCGCACGCCGATCCTGTCGTACTCGCTGCGTATCGAACCTGCCCAGCACTTCGTCAACTGGCAGCAGGATGCTTTCGCGAACTGGCAGGCGCGGCTCGTTTTCCCGGCGCCCACGCAGGATTTCAAGGTGACGGTCGACCTGGTCGCCGAAATGGCGGTCTACAACCCGTTCGATTTTTTCCTGGAACCGGAAGCGGAGCAGTTCCCCTTCGTCTATCCGGCCGGCCTGCAGCGCGAGCTCGCGCCCTACCTCGTCAGGCGCGAGCCCACGCCGCGCTTCGCGAGCTTTGTCGAGAGCATCGACCGCACGCCGCGCAAGACGATCGACTTTCTCGTGGAGCTGAACCAGCGGTTGCAGCAGGAGATCCGCTATCTGATCCGCATGGAGCCCGGTGTGCAGACGCCGGAGGAAACGCTCGCGCTCGGCTCGGGCTCGTGCCGCGACAGCGGCTGGCTGCTCGTGGAAACGCTGCGTCAGCTCGGGCTGGCCGCGCGCTTCGTTTCGGGCTACCTGCTGCAGCTTGCGCCGGATGTGAAGGCGCTGGACGGCCCCAGCGGCACCGAAGTCGATTTCACGGATCTCCATGCCTGGTGTGAAGTCTATCTGCCGGGCGCGGGGTGGATCGGCCTCGATCCCACCTCGGGGCTGCTGGCCGGCGAAGGCCATATTCCCGTGGCGTGCACGCCGGAGCCGGGTAGCGCCGCGCCGATCTCGGGCGCCGTGGACGAGTGCGAGGTGGAGTTCGACCATGGCATGTCGATCACGCGCGTACTGGAAACGCCGCGCGTGACGAAGCCGTACAGCGACGAACAATGGGCTGCCGTGCTGCACATGGGCGGCCATATCGACGCGCAGCTTGCGGAGATGGACGTGCGGCTCACGATGGGTGGCGAGCCGACCTTCGTTTCGGTGCGCGACCGCGACGCGGCCGAGTGGAACACGGACGCACTCGGTCCCACGAAGCGCGGCTATGCGACCGCGCTGATGAACAAGCTGCGCGCGCGCTATGGCGCGGCCGGCTTTCTCCACGTCGGGCAGGGCAAGTGGTATCCGGGCGAGCAGTTGCCGCGCTGGGCGATGTCGCTCTACTGGCGCGCGGACGGCGAGCCGTGCTGGCACGACCCCTCGCTGTTCGCCGACGAGCGCGAGCCCGAGCCGCGCACGGCGGACGACGCGAGCCGCTTCATCGGCCACCTCGCCAGCAAGCTCGGACTGGACGCGCAACATATCCAGCCGGCCTACGAAGACACCTGGTATTACCTGTGGCGCGAGCGCCGGTTGCCGGTGAACGTCGATCCGTTCGATTCGCGCCTCGACGACGAGCTCGAGCGCGTGCGTCTGCGTCGCGTGTTCGAAGCTGGACTTCCGGCCGTGACGGGCTACGTGCTGCCGCTCGCGCGCGAACAGGAAGGTTCGCTGGCGGGCCCGCGCTGGGTGACGGGGCCATGGTTCTTCCGCGACGAACGCCTGTACCTGATTCCGGGCGATTCGCCCATGGGCTACCGCCTGCCGCTCGAATCGCTGCCGTGGGTCTCGGCCACCGATTATCCGTGGCAGCACACGCACGATCCGTTCGCGCCGGCCGTGCCGCTGCGCCAGGCGGCCGAGCTGCGCGCGCAGTATCGCGAGGAAGGGCGGCCGGCCGCCGGCCCGACAAGCCACAGGAACGAGACGAGCGCCAGCGCGCAGGGCAACGGGGGCGTCCACGGCTTGGGGCCAGACGCGAACCGCATGCCTGCCCGCGGCGAATCGGCGTCCTGGATCACGCGTACGGCGCTGTGCGTCGAGGTACGCGATCCGGCTCGCGCGGCGGGACCGAAGGTCGAGAACGAATTGATCGGCAGTGCAAACCAGTTGCTCTATGTCTTCATGCCGCCACTGACCGCGCTGGACGATTACCTCGACCTGCTGGCCGCCGTCGAAGCGACCGCGTCGGACCTCGGCATGAAGATTGTGATCGAGGGCTACCCACCGCCGCGCGACCCGCGCCTGAAGCTGCTGCAGGTGACGCCCGACCCGGGCGTGATCGAGGTGAACATTCATCCGGCTTCGAACTGGGACGAACTGGTCGATCACACGGAATACCTCTACGAGGCCGCGCACGAGTCGTACCTGTGCACCGAGAAGTTCATGCTCGACGGGCGCCATACCGGCACGGGCGGCGGCAACCATCTGGTGCTCGGCGGCGCGACGCCGGAGAACAGCCCGTTCCTGCGCCGTCCCGACCTGCTCGCGAGCCTTATCGCGTACTGGCATAACCATCCCTCGCTGTCGTATCTGTTCTCGGGGCTCTTCATCGGCCCGACGAGCCAGGCGCCGCGCGTGGACGAGGCCCGCAACGATCAGCTCTACGAACTGGAGATCGCGTTCCGCGAGCTGCAACGCCAGCTCGATCTGCTCGCGGAAATGGGCGCGGGCAGCCGCGTGCCGCCCTGGCTCATCGACCGCACGCTGCGCAATATCCTGATCGACGTGACGGGCAACACGCACCGCGCCGAGTTCTGCATCGACAAGCTCTATTCGCCCGACGGCCCCACGGGCCGCCTCGGCCTGCTGGAGCTGCGCGGCTTCGAAATGCCGCCGCACGCGCGCATGAGCCTCGTGCAGCAACTGCTGCTGCGCGCGCTGGTGGCGCGCTTCTGGAGCACGCCTTACACGGCGCGCCTGACGCGCTGGGGCACCGAGCTGCACGACCGCTTCATGCTGAGCACGTTCGTACAGATGGATTTCGACGACGTGCTGGCCGACCTGCGCGCAACGGGCTATGCCTTCGAGCGCGAATGGTTCGCGCCGCATTTCGAGTTCCGCTTTCCGCTGGTAGGCGAATTGCACGCGAGCGGCCTCGCGCTCACCGTGCGCAATGCGCTGGAACCGTGGCACGTCATGGGCGAGGAGGGCTCGGCGGGCGGCACGGTGCGCTATGTCGACTCTTCGGTGGAGCGGCTGGAAATACGCGTGCTGGGACTGAACGACCATCGCCACGTGGTGACGGTCAATGGCGAGCCGCTGCCGTTGCAGCCCACCGGCCGCGCGGGCGAATACGTGGCGGGCGTGCGCTTTCGGGCGTGGGCCCAGGCATCCGCCTTGCATCCGGCCATCGGTGTGCATGCGCCGCTCACGATCGATGTTGTGGATACCTGGACGAGCCGCCCGGTCGGCGGATGCCAGTATCATGTGGCTCATCCGGGTGGGCGTAATTACCAGACGTTTCCCGTGAATGCCTACGAAGCTGAAAGCCGCCGCCGCGCGCGCTTCTTCACGATCGGTCATACGCCGGGACCGGTCGAGGTGAAGCCGCTCGAACGCAGCCTGGAGTTTCCGTTCACGCTGGATCTGCGCCGCTCCTGAATTCCGTGCCGCGACCCGGGGGCACGCCAGTTAGTCGAGCCGATACGAACTTGTCATTCCAGTCGATCCTGCCCTTCGACGCCACGGCGTCCCTCGCTCACGCGCCGTCGAGCCTGCGTCTGCTGCCGCCGCGCGCCGGGCATTGGGACGAACTGCGCGACGAGAGCGGCGCGCTGCGCGAGCCATGGCGTCAGTTTTTCGAGCTGCTGGGCGAGGAGGGCGCGGCGGGGCTGGACAAGGTGCGCGACTCGGTGGCGCGCCAGGTGCGCGACAACGACATCAGCTACAACGTTTATGCCGACAAGGGCGAGCCGCGTCCCTGGGCGCTGGACCTGCTGCCGTTCCTGATCGACGACGCCGAATGGGCGCACATCGAGCGCGGCGTGATCCAGCGCGCGCGGCTGCTCGACGCCATCGTCGCCGACACCTACGGCGCGCAGACGCTGCTGCAGCGCGGCCTGCTGCCGCCGGCCCTCGTGTTCGGGCATCCGGGCTATCTGCGCCCCGTGAAGGGCTACCGGCCGCCGGGCGGCGGCTACCTGCAGATCGTCGCCGTCGATCTCGCGCGCTCGCCCGAAGGCACGTGGACTGTCATGTCGCATCGCACGGAGGCGCCCTCGGGTCTCGGCTACGCGCTCGAAAACCGCCTGATCGTGTCGAGCCTCTTTACGGACGCGTTCCGCTCGATGCGCGTGCGCCGCCTCGCGCCGGCCTACTCGCAGTTGATCGGCACGCTGGCCGAGGCGGCGCGCACGACCCTGCGCGCGGACGATGCCGGCGCCGCACCGCATATCGCATTGCTCACGCCGGGTCCGTTCAGCGAGACCTGGTTCGAGCACGCATTTCTTGCGCGTTATCTGGGCGTGACGCTCGTGGAGGGCAAGGATCTCACGGTGCGCGACGACAAGCTGTACCTGAAGACCTTCAACGGCCTCGAACGCGTGCATGCCGTGCTGCGCCGCCTCGACGGCGTGTTCTGCGACCCCGTCGAGCTGCGTGCCGACTCGACCATCGGCGTGCCGGGCCTGCTCCAGGTGATGCGCGCGGGCAATGTGGTGGTGTCGAACGTGCCGGGCGCGGGCTTCGTCGAATCGCCCGCGCTGCACGGCTTCATGCCGGGTATCGCCGCCGCGCTGGGCGAGACGCTCGCGCTGCCGAGCGTGCCGACCTGGTGGTGCGGCGAAGCGGCGGCTCGCGAGGCGGCCTTCGCGCAGCTCGACGAAGCGTTCGTCGTGCCGACGTGGCCCGCTTCACAGTCAAATTCGCAGTCAAACTCGCAGTCCGGCCCGCCGCCCGGAAGCGCCCCGGGCATGGCCGCGGGACGCCAGCCGTTGGCGACATGGTGCGAACGTATCGACCGTGCCGCGGACGCCTTCACGATCCAGGCGCCGCTCGCTTACTCCTGCATGCCGCGTTACGAGGACGGCACGCTGGCGGGCCGCCCTTCGGTGCTGCGCGTCTACGCGATTGCCGATTTCGCCGGCAACTGGCGCGCGGTGCCGGGCGGCTTCACGCGTCTCGCGGCGGAACGCCAGGCCACGGAGTCGATGCAGCTTGGCGGCAGCAGCGTCGATACGTGGGTGCTTTCGAAGCAGCCCAGCCCGCCGTTTACGTTGCTGCCTTCGCCCATGAAGCCGGGCGACCTCGCCACGCGCCGGCATCGCACCGTATCGAGCCGCGCGGCGGAGAACCTGTTCTGGTCGGGCCGCTATGGCGAGCGCGCGGAGAACGGCGTGCGCCTGTGCCGGCTGATCCTGGGCTCGCTGGAAAGCAACGATGCCGACACGATGTTCGCGTCGTTTGTCGAGCTCGCCTCGCTGGGCTCCCTGATCCCCGCGGGAGAGACGGCGGTGCGCGGCTCGCCGCATGCGTTCGAACGCGCGCTCGTGGCGAGTCTTGGCGAATCTTCGAACGTGCCCGGCATCGGCTATTGCCTCGCGAGCCAGGCGCGCGCCTGCGGGGAAGTGCGCGGGCGCCTCGCGAACGACCACTGGCGCACGATACTCGCGGCGCGCAATGACTTTCGCGACGCCCTGGCCCGCTTTGCGCCCGCGAGCGCCGGCGAACGCTACGACCGCGTGGCGCTCATGGACGTGCTCGAACGTCTCGCGACGCAGCTTTCGGCGATCAGCGGCGCGCAGGGCGACCGCATGACGCGCGACGAGGCCTGGCGCCTGCTGTTCGCGGGCCGCCATATCGAACGCCTGTGGGCGATGAGCACGTTCCTGCGCACGGTGGCGGCGAACGGACTGCTCGCCCGCCCGGAGGGCTTCGACGTGCTGCTGCAACTGTTCGACTCGACGCTCACCTACCGCTCGATGTACCCCGGGCGGCTGGAGGTGCCGGCGCTGCTGGACCTGCTCGTCATCGACGAGACCAATCCGCGCGCCCTGTATGGCGTCTACGTGCGGCTGCGCCGCAAGCTCGCGCAGATCGAGGAGTCGGCGGGCGGCACGTCGCGGCGGCCGTTCCGCGAGTTGATGCCCGAAGCGGCGACGCTGCCCACGCTGGAGCCGCTATGCACGACCGATCCGGGCGGCGGCTATCCCGTGCTCGTCGAGGTGTGCGAGCGGCTGTGCGCGATCGCGATGGCGGCTTCCACCGAAATCAGCGCACGCTACTTCAGCCATGCGGCGAGCGCCGCGCAGCAGGGGGGCGCATGAGTGGCCCCGTGACGCTCAGCGTTTCCCACAGTACGACCTATCGTTATTCCACGACCGTGGCGACCGCGCAGCATCTTGCGACGATCCGCCCGCTTGCCTGCGCATGGCAGCAGATCGTCTCGCATACCGAAAGCATCGAACCTTATCCTGCTTATTTGTCGAATCGCATGGACGCATTCGGCAACGACGTGCTTTACTTCGCCCTCGATATTCCGCACGAAGCACTATGCATGACGAGTGAAACGGTCGTACAGCTATCACCCCGCCGGGCTGCGCTCGACGCCTCCACGACGCCCGCGTGGGAGCAGGTGGCCGAAGGTCTGCGCTATCGTGCGGGCACGCCTTTTTATCCGGAGTCCGAATTTTGCTTCGCATCGCCGAACGTCGTTCCGAGTCCCGAGCTGCGCGCCTATGCCTTGCCGAGTTTCCCGCAGGACATGCCGATCGCCCAGGGCGCCATCGACCTGATGCATCGCATTCATGCGGACTTCGCGTACGAGACCTCGGCCACGGCGTTCGACACGCCTGCCGTGCGTGCCTTCGCAATGCGGCGCGGGGTCTGCCAGGATTTCGCGCAGGTGATGATCGGCTGCCTGCGCTCGCTCGGCCTGCCGGCCCGCTACGTGAGCGGCTATCTGCGCAACGACCCGCCGCCGGGCCAGCCGCGCCTGATTGGCGCGGACGCCTCGCACGCGTGGCTCTCCGTCCACTGTCCGGCAAGCGGCTGGATCGACCTCGATCCCACCAATGACGTTCTTGCCGACCTCGATCACGTGACGCTCGCCATCGGCCGCGACTATAGCGACGTGTCGCTTCTGCGCGGCTCGCTGCTCGGCGGCGGCGAGCATCAGGTGGAGGTGGCAGTCAGCGTACTGCCGGTCTGAACGGCCGGTGCACCGCGCGCCGGGTCCCGGTTTTCGGCGTTTTTACCTACGGGTTAATGCCCATCGTGCGGCGCGCGCGCGGTCGTCAAACTGACTTCCATCCTCCCTGGCTTTTGTTGACTGGCTTATACCCCCCAAAAAATGAAAGGAGGATTTATGGCGAAGCGCATTGCTTACGTAACCGGCGGAATGGGCGGCATTGGCACCGCAATCTGCCAGCGGCTGTTCAAGGACGGCTACACCGTGGTCGCCGGCTGCGGGCCTAACTCGCAGCGTCGCGCGAAATGGATCGAAGATCAGAAGGCACAGGGCTACGACTTCGTGGCCTCGGAAGGTAACGTGGCCGACTGGGATTCGACGGCCGCCGCCTTCGCGAAGGTCAAGAAGGACGTTGGGGAGGTCGACGTGCTGGTCAACAATGCGGGCATCACGCGCGACGTCGTGTTCCGCAAGATGACGCACGAAGACTGGACCGCCGTCATCGACACCAACCTCACGAGCCTCTTCAACGTCACCAAACAGGTGATCGACGGCATGGTCGAGCGCGGCTGGGGCCGCATTGTCAATATCTCGTCGGTGAACGGCCAGAAAGGCCAGTTCGGGCAGACCAACTACTCGACGGCCAAGGCCGGCATTCACGGCTTTTCGATGGCGCTCGCGCAGGAAGTGGCCACCAAGGGCGTGACGGTCAACACCGTTTCGCCGGGCTATATCGGCACGGACATGGTGCGTGCGGTCAAGCCCGAGGTGCTGGAGAAGATCGTGGCCAGCATTCCGGTACGGCGGCTTGGGGCGCCGGAAGAAATCGCGTCGATCGTCGCGTGGCTCTCGTCGGACGACGCGGGCTTTTCGACGGGCGCCGACTTCTCGCTGAACGGCGGCCTGCACATGAGCTAAGCGGCAAGAGCGCCCGGGGTTTGTCGAGGTTTGCCAACCGGGCGCCTTGTTGTTCCGTCGCCCACAGTCGCCGCCTCAGTCGTGCATATGCGCAAACACGAAATTGCGCAGCATTGGCATCAACGGTGTTTCGCTGCGTCCCGCCAGCGTCACGATGGCGAGATTGGCATGGCCGGGGCCCGACGGGCTGATCGGCAACTCGACCAGTTCGCCCCGCGCGAGACGATCGCGCGCCGCCGCGAGAATGCCCAGGAAGATCGCGTCGCTTGCCAGCGCCACCTCGATACACGACATGATGTCCTCACAACGCAGCGTGATCAGTTGCTGCGGATCGCCTTCGGGCCCGAAGCGCTCGCGCATCCTGCGTGACGCCATATCGCTCAACACCGTCGACACGATCGGATATTGCCGCATCTGAGCGAGCGTGACTTCGGCCTGCCTCGCGAGCGGATGCTGGCCACGGGCGATAAAGCCCGCGCGCAGATCGGGCAGCCGCTCGATCATCAGGTCCGCGGCCGCACCTAGCGAATGCATGTCGACAACGATCGCGTCGAGTTTGCGCGCGCGCAGCGCCTGCAACTGCAGCTCGATCGCGCCGCGCGCGATGCTGAGCTTCGCGCGCGGATAAGTATTCGCGAAATGCAGCATCAGCGGCACCGTCAGCAGCACGCCTGGCCCGGAGCCAAAGCCGACACGCAGCGGCGTCTCGACACCCTGCCGCAGCCGGCTCCCGCTCTGCATCAGCTCCGTGGTCTCGAACACGATATGCCGCGCGCGCTCGACCACGGTCAGCCCGAACGGGGTGAGCTCATTGCGCCGCCCTATCCGGTCGACCAGCTTCTCGCCCAGTTCCTCCTCCAGCGCCTGGATGCTGCGGCTCAGCGCCGGCTGGGTCACGTGGACGCGCTGCGCCGCTTTGCTGAACGACTGGGTGTCGGCGAGCGCAATCAGATGCTGGAGTTGGGCGAGGTTCATGCTGTGGCCAGATGAATAGTCTATGAGTCATGGTAATGCTGATCCATAGAATTATGCATTGGAATTATTATTTTTCGATATCTACCATGGTCGGCGTTCCCCTCACCGCGAGCCCGATATATGTACGCTGAAGAACTCTTGCAGGACGTGCGGCGTCATGCCGACGAATACGTCTCGATCCGGCGCGATATTCATCGCCATCCCGAATTGTCGTTTCAGGAGCGACGCACCAGCGACCTCGTTGCCGATAGGCTGCAGGCGTGGGGCTATCGCGTCGAGCGCGGGCTTGGCGGCACCGGCCTCGTCGCGCAGTTGCGCCGCGGTAACGGCACGCGCGCGCTCGGCATTCGCGCCGACATGGATGCGCTGCCGATCCACGAAGCGACCGGGCTCGCCCACGCGAGCTGCCATGACGGCGTGATGCACGCGTGCGGCCACGACGGCCACACGGCGATGCTGCTCGGCGCGGCCCGGACGCTCGCTGAGCGCGGCCGCTTCTCCGGCACGCTGAACCTGATCTTCCAGCCGGCCGAGGAATACGGGAAGTCCGATAGCGGCGCCGCGCGGATGATCGACGACGGCCTGTTCGACAAGTACCCGTGCGACGCGATCTTCGGCATGCACAACGCGCCCGGCGTTCCTCAGGGGCATCTGGTGTTCCGCGACGGGCCGATGATGGCATCGTCCGACAAGGTGGCGATCGCGATTCACGGCTGCGGCGGCCACGGCGCTTCCCCGCACCGCGCGAACGATCCGGTCGTCGCGGCCGCGACCCTCGTGACGGCGCTGCAGACCGTCGTGTCGCGCAACGTCGACCCGCAGGACACTGCCGTCATCACGGTGGGCCTAATGCAGGCGGGTACCGCGAACAATGTCATTCCGCAAACCGCGCGCCTCGAACTGACCGTGCGCGCGCTCAAGCCCGAGGTGCGCGCGCTGCTCGAAAAACGCGTTGTCGAACTCACGCACTCGATCGCGCAAGGCTTCGGCGTGACGGCCGAAATCGACTATCAGCACGGCTACGCGGCACTCGTCAACACCACGGCCGAAACGGAATTCGCATGCCGCGTGGCCGTCGAACTCGTCGGCGAGGAGCGGGTGACGCCGCAAGGCCCGGCGCTCACCGGCAGCGAAGACTTCGCGTTCATGCTCGAACGGCGCCCCGGCTGCTATCTGCTGATCGGCAACGGCAACGAGAGCGGCCCGACCGGCTGCATGGTGCACAACCCCGGATTCGATTTCAACGACGATAACGTCGCCGTGGGCTCGGCATACTGGACGCTGCTTGCGGAACGCTTCCTCATGGACTCCTGAACGAACCACGCGCCCGCAACCGCGGGCTCACAAAAAAGAAGAGAGGCAACGAGGAGATATCCGATGAACAACACGACTGCGCAGGCGGTCCCGGCCGGGACACGCCATGCCCCCGTTTCGCGTAGCGTTGTCGTCGCGACGGTGGCCGGCAACGCACTCGAGTTTTACGACTTCGTCACTTACGCGTTCTTCGTGGTCTATATTGGCCGCGCATTTTTTCCGTCCACCGTGCCGCTCGTCAGCTTGCTGACATCGGTCGCGGTGTTCGGTGTCGGCTTCTTCACGCGGCCGCTTGGCGGGATCGTGATCGGCGCCTTTGCCGACCGTGCGGGCAGACGACCCGCGATGCTGCTGACAATTGGCCTCATCACGTTCGGCACCCTGGGTCTTGCGCTCACGCCGTCGTACGCGACGATCGGCGTGGCCGCGCCGGTGATCGTCGTGCTGTGCCGGCTCGTGCAGGGCATCGCGCTTGGCGGCGAGGTCGGTCCTTCAACGGCGTTTCTCATCGAGATCGCGCCGCCCGGCAAGCGGGGGCTCTATTCGAGCTGGCAGCTCGCGAGCCAGGGCGTGTCGTCGCTCGCCGCCGGCATGGTCGGCGTAACAGTGTCGGCGTTGCTGACGAAGGCGCAGTTGCAGTCGTGGGGTTGGCGCGTGCCGTTTGCGCTCGGCCTCGTGCTGATTCCCATGGCGCTTTATTTGCGTCGCCGCCTGCCGGAAACGCTCGATCACGGCGATGGCGCGCGAGCGGTCACGACACCTGTCGTGCGCGCTGCGCTGCTCAGGGACAACGCATGGCTGATGACGCTGTGTGTGGCGATCGTGCTCGGCGGAACGGTCTCGACGTATATCGCCCTCTACATGACGACGTACGCGATCACCGTGCTGAAGTTGCCGGCGACCGTATCGATGACGGCAACCGCCGCGTTCGGCGTCGCGACCTTTGTGTTCTCGCTGCTCGGCGGCTGGTTGTCCGATCGTTTCGGACGCAAGCCGGTCATGCTGATCCCACGTCTCGTGTTGCTGTTCGCGATCTATCCGGCGTTCGTGCTGCTGGCCGGGCAAAAGGATCTGGCGAGCCTCGTTGGTGTCACGGTGCTGCTCGCCGGAGCGACCGCCACGAGCGGCGCGGCCGGGATGGCGGTCCTGCCCGAGCTGATGCCGCCGCAGGTGCGCGCGCTCGGCCTCGCGATTACTTACGCGGTGGGCGTTTCGCTGTTCGGCGGAACGACCCAGTTTGTCATTACATGGCTGATCGGATCGACTCACAACCCGCTTGCACCCGCGTGGTATGTGGTCGGCACGAGCCTTGTCACGGCGCTGGCGATACTGTTGTTGCCGGAAAGCCGAGGTCGGCAGATCTAACGCTGAAGCCGCGCGACGTCGCCCACACATCGTGTCGTTCCAATAAATAGTAATACTAAAAATAAAACCCCGCTTGGACGCGATTGATGGCCAAGGGAGCGAGGTTTACAGGAGAGCAACTTCATCATGTCATCGAGTCGAAAATTTTATATCGGATTACTGACTGTTTCGTCAGGTCTGGCCTGTTCAGGCATGGCGCAGGCGCAGAGTAGCGTCACCTTGTACGGCACCGCCGATGCGGGGCTGATCTACACCAACAAGACGCTGAACATGACGACCCTGCAAAATGCCGGCAAGCAGTTCGGGTTCACGGACAGCGGCCTTTCCGCATCGCGATTCGGCATGTACGGCACGGAGGACCTGGGCGGCGGCCTGAGGGCGGAGTTCAGGCTGGAGAGCGGCTACGACACGGGCACGGGAGGCTTTAACGATTCCAACGGCTACCTCTTTGGCCGGCAGGCGTATGTCGGGCTGAAGGGCGGATTTGGCGAAGTGAAGGCGGGTCTGCAGTACTCGCCGTTCGCCGATGAACTGGACGCCCTCGATCCGCGCGGCCTTTCGCAATTCGCAAGCAGCCTCATCATCAACTCCGACAATCTGATCGCCGCCTCCTGGTTCGTGCCGAACGCCGTCTCTTACACGAGCCCCGTTCTTTGGGGATTCCAGGCCGCAGCGATGGTTTCGCTCGGCGGCGTGGCGGGCGATTTCCGGAATGGCTTCCAGTATTCGGGCAGCTTGAAGTACACCAATGGGACCGTCATGGTCAGCGCATCGTTCTTCGAAGCGCAACCCAGCACGGGAAGCGCGTTGGTGACGCCGGTGCCAACCCAGTTTCCCGTCGAGGTAGAGGGGCGCCAGCTTGGCGCGTCGTACAAGATCGGCAGGCTGACGGCCAAGGTATCGTTCGTCAACTACAAGGTGGGCTCGACCTCCAACAACGTCTATGGCGGCGGCCTCAACTTTCTTGTGACGACCCAACTGGACCTGAATGGCGGTGTCTGGTACGAGCAGCAGAGTCGCGTTGCGCAGAACCACTCGCTGCTGGTCGGGCTGGGTACGAACTATTACCTGTCCCGGACCACCACGGTCTACGTGCAGGCGGGTCTCGTCAACAACTGCGGCACGATGGATACCGGCCTTTCCATCGACACGCCGCTTGGCGCAACGGGAACCACGCTGGGTCTGGATTTCGGCATTCGCCACGTGTTCTAGCCGTTGCCGGGTCTATTTGACGAACCATTGCTAGTAAGGAGAACGATAGATGGGCAAGTATTCTCTATTCCGGTTGGCCGTCGCGGCCCTGATCGCGCTGGGCGCGACGAGCGCCTATGCACAGGGCAGCGAAACCGCGGCGTCGGCCGGCCCGGCGCCGAGCGCGAAGCAGATTCGCAAAGCCAACCATCTGCTGGAAAAGCAGATACGTCGCGCGCTGGTCCACGTCAAAGGGCTGGACTCGACCAATGTGGTCGTTGTTGCCCGAGGCGGTGTCGTGACCCTGGGCGGTTCCGTGCCCGATGCGAGTCAGATTCCGCTCGCCATGTCTGGCGCGCAGCGCGTGAGTGGTGTCACGGAGGTTCGCAACAGCCTGCAAGTCCGCATGCCGGTTCCGTGAACGCTGCGATGGCTACTGACAGAACGGTGGCAGCAGGTGTTCAGTAGGATGCGTAGCGGTTGCGGCGGCGCTGTTCCGTTCGTGCTTCGGACCCGCCCGCGGCAACCCTGCCGACCCCACCACCCACCATGGAGAGAAAGATGGATTTCGTTTCGACCAGAATGATCACCGGCGACATCAAACGACTCGTTCGCTTTTACGAAGCGATCGGCCTCGTGGCCACCTGGTACACCGACGATTTCGCGGAACTCTCCACGCCGTCCGCGACCCTCGCGGTCGGCAGTCAACGCACGATGGACCTGTTCGGCGCGGGAGCCGCGACGCCGGCGAGCAACCGGTCGGTCATCGTCGAGTTTCGCGTGGACGACGTCGACGACGAGTACAGGAAGCTGCAAGA
The DNA here is from genome assembly GCF_046581065.1 of Paraburkholderia yinzeri. Lineage (NCBI taxonomy): Bacteria > Pseudomonadati > Pseudomonadota > Betaproteobacteria > Burkholderiales > Burkholderiaceae > Paraburkholderia > Paraburkholderia yinzeri. The sequence continues at coordinate 199,665 of NZ_JBFOCJ010000003.1, forward strand.
GGTGGTCACGGATTTCGTGCAGGCCCCGACAACGCAGCCGTGGGGCAACCGCTCGGTGCTGTTTCGCGATCCCGACGGCAACCTCGTGAATCTGTTTACGCCGGTTAGCGCGGAAGCCATCGCGAAGTACAGCCGCAAGTAATGCGTGTGAGGCTTTTGCGGCCCAGTCGGCATCAAGCGATCGATCGCGGGGCGGGCCCCAGCCGTTGCGCGACCGCATTGCACGCGGCGAGCAGCGGCGCCACATACGTGTCGAGTGGCGTTTCGCTGAGCCTGAATAGCGGAATGCTCACGCTGACGCACGCGATGGGTTGGCCATTCGCACTACGAATCGCGCATCCGTAACAGAAGATCTGCGCTTCATTTTCTTCGCGGTCCTGCGCATAGCCGCGCTCGCGCGTTGCGTCGAGTTCCGCGCGCAAAGCCTCGGGCGCGACGATCGTATTGGCCGTGAGCGGCACGAGCGCTAGGCCGTCGAGCAGCGCATCGCGTGCGGCTTCGTCAACGGCGGCCAGCCAGGCTTTGCCGACCGAACTCGAATACAGCGTCACGCGCGTGCCGATCCGCGAAGCCATACGTACAGCGTGCGGGCTTTCCAGCTTCTCGATGTAGACCATTTCACTGCCGCTGCGCACGGCGAGATGCACGGTTTCCTGTGTCGCATCGCGCAGCGATCGCAGCGCCTCCTCGGCAACGACGCGGATATCCGAACGTTCCCAACTGCGGCTGGCGAGTGTCAGGAGCCTCGGCCCCAGTTCGAACGCGCCGCCACGCGCACTCTCGACCACGAGCCCTTCCGCGATCAGCGCGGTAACGATGCGGTAGACCGTAGGACGCGGAAACCCGCTCGATGCGACCAACTGCGGCATGCCCGGCGCTTCCGTTGCGTCCGCAATCAACTGCAGCATCGTCATGAACTTCGAAAAGGCGGCGGTGCCCGTGGCGCGAGCGGCTTCGAGGGTTTCGGCGGCGGAAGTCGGCATGGTCGTACAGATAAATGTGGAGTGGCGTGACGATGCTGGCGAGGCGCGCCGCCCCGCCACGGTCACGCGATCAGATAACCGCCGTCGACGGGCAGCACCGTACCCGTGATGAACGATGCCGCCGGCGAACAGAGGAACGCCACGGCAGGGCCGATATCGTCGGGCGAGCCCCAGCGGCCGAGCGGCGTGCGCGACAAGATGGCCTGCGTGCGTTCTTCGTTGTCCTGCAAGGCCTGGGTGAGGGGCGTTGCGATCCAGCCCGGCGCCACCGCGTTCACGCGAATGCCTTCCGGCGCGTAGGCGATGGCAAGCGATTTGGTCAATTGCGCCACGCCGCCCTTGCTCGCGCTATAGCCGGGCACGAGCCCGCCGCCGAAAAAGCTCAGCATCGAAGCGGTATTGACGATCGCGCCGCCGCGTTGGGCCAGGAGCGGCCTCGCCGCGGCGCACGTGCGCATCGTGCCGGTCAGGTTCACGTCCAGCACCTGGGCGAACACCTCGGGATCGAGTTCGTCGCCGCGCCGGATGACGCCCGCGCAGTTGACAAGGATGTCGAGCGACGACAGCGAGGCGAACAGCGCGTCGACATCGGCTTTCGAAGCGACATCGAGCGAAGCCGTTTCGATGCCGTCGGCGGCCAGCGCGCTGCGTTGTGCATCGGTGGGCGTGAGGCTGGCTGCGATCACGCGCGCGCCGAGCGCGGCCAGATGGCGCGCAATGCCCGCGCCTATTCCTTGCGTGCCGCCCGTTACGACGGCCGTCTTGTCTGCAAAGAGATCGTGCTGGAAGGTCATGACGGTACGTGCAATCAGGAATGGGTCATGCGGGTTCCGGGCGCGGCGTCGTGCGGCGTCATCTCCGCGATCGGCACGCGCACGACGAACATGTAGACGAGCGCCGCCGCGAATGCCACACCCGCGCTGATCAGAAACGCGTTGACGAACGAATGCGTCTGATCGACCACGAGGCCCGTGATGAACGGCGCGAACGAGCCACCGAAATAACCGCCGAAATTCTGGATGCTGCCGAGCGAGGCCACCAGATGCCGTGGTGCCGCGACGCTCACGAGCGCCCACGCGGCACCGCTTGCCATGTTGACGAAGTACATCGCGAGCGAAAGATAGACGATGGCGAGCGTGAGCGTCGGCGTGTACGCGGCCGGCACCGTGAACACGGCCGCGCCGATCAGCCCGGAGCAGATCGGCCACTTGCGGCTGCGGATCGGCGCCATGCCGCGTGCCATCAGGCCGTCGGCGACGAAGCCGCTCGATAGCATGCCGAGCGTGCCGAAAACATAGGGGATCGTCACGACCCAGCCGGTCTTTGCGATGGTGAGGTGCCGCTCGTGTTCCAGATAAGCGGGCAGCCAGGTGAGATACAGCCACACCATGTAGATGACGCCCATGAAGCCGAAGATCATGCCCCACGTGGTGGCCGATTTGAAAAGTCCGCGCCATTCCGCCGAGGTCATGCGGCGTTCGGCGCGGGCGTGGGGCTCGTCCTCGGTGAGATGCTGGATTTCGTCGGCCCCGAGCGTGACCTCGGCGCGATTGCGATAGGCGAGATACCAGCCGATCGACACGGCAATGCCCAGCACGCCCATCACGACGAACATCCAGCGCCAGCCGAACGCGAGCAGCAGGACGGTGAGAATGGGCGGGGCCAACGCCGGGCCGATCGTCGAGGAGGTGGTGAAGATGCCCGTGGGCCGGCCGCGTTCGCGCAACGCGTACCATTCGCTGACGACCTTGGCGCCGGCCGGAAACTGCGGCGCTTCGCCAATGCCAAGCGCAATGCGTGCCGCGAGAAATTGCGGCAGCGTACGAACGAAGCCGCCGCACAACTGCGCGCAGGACCACACGAGCATGCCGAGACCTAGCATGACGCGCGCACCGAAGCGGTCGAGCAACGCGCCCACGGGCAGTTGCGAAAATGCGTAGGCGAACGAGAAGGCCGAGAGCAGCAGGCCCATCTGCGAAGCCGAGAGACCCAGTTCGCCGCTGACCGAATGATTGGCGATGGACAGCGTGCTGCGGTCCAGATAATTGACAATGCCGGCCAGCGTGAGGAAGGTGAGCGCAATCCACTGAATGCGCTTCAGGCGCGGTGTCTTCGGTTGCATGTCTTGTCTCCGCCGATGCTCTTGTGATGTTTGCGTGCCGCTACTGCATGATGCAATCTGTTTGGCTTACCTGACGAATTGATCGACGTAGCAGGCGCCCAGCCCGACACGCTCATAGTGCTCGCGACACATTTCGAGCTTCGTGAAGACGTCTTCGTAGCCCGTGTGATTGCCGTACGGATCGCAGTAGTACATGACGCCGTTGACCTGGAAATACGTGATCATTTCCTCGACGTCTTCGGGCACGTAAAGCGTGTGCGTTTCCCCCGGCGGTTCGAACACGTAGCTGCCTTCGGTGGCGACCCAGTCATGTTCGAGATAGCGCCAGCGGCCTTTGAGCACCATGCCATGCACGGCTTGCGGATGACGATGGCGGCTCAGCACACCGGACTTGCGCACGCGCAGGAGATTCATCCAGTAGCCGCTGGAGACGTTCAGGCACAGCGGCCGGAACCAGACGTTTTCGGCCTGCGGCACCCACACGCGTTCGTCCTTCGGTATCGCGGATTCGACCACGATCTCGCGCAAGGCTTCAGGCGGGTTGGGAAGCTGATAGGGCGTCATGGCATCGGCGCCGTTCGATGGGGCTGTCATTCCGTCTCCTGTCTGTCCATATAGTGGACATTTGCGCCGTATTGTGGACACCTGCGCTGGGCAGATAGTCAGACGTTTCGAGACAGGTGTCAAGCGTGACCGGTACCCGCTGTTTCAGCGGGTGTTGGCGCGACCTGGCGCTTGAGATAGACGCGCCGATAGAAGATCGTCCAGGCCGTGAGCCCCGTGTATACCGTGTAGCGGATGATCGTGGAGAGGCGGTCGGCCTGGGGATTCGTCATGTAGCTGGAGATCCAGAGCCGGATGATGTTTTCGCTCACGAGGCCGATGCCCCAGACGGCTGTCATGAGCCGGATCGATTTCACCAGGGTGGGGTGGGTCTGCCACATTTCGTCGAATTCGTTTTCTCGCCCGGCGCGCTGACGGGACAGCGTCGATCGTCCGAGATAGAAGACGAGAGGGCGCTTGAATGCCAGCGAGAGCAGAAAGAGCAACCCGATCATGCCGTTCACCAGCGGGTCGCGGGCTTCCCGCAGCCAGCGCGGGGGACCGGAAAGCAGCACGAGCAGTGACAGGGCAATGCCCGCGAGCACGATGGCGCTCAGCGCGTCGAAATGCCGGAATCGCACCAGATCGATCGTCATCCACACCAGCACGGGCAGGCTCGATGCGATCAGCGCGCCCCGCAGCCCGTAAGTGCCGATTGCCATCCAGTAGGCCGCGACGGGCAATGCGACGTTGACGACGAACGCGAGGACATAACGGGCGGAAGGATTCATCATGAGCGTCTGCTGTCTGACCATGGGCTCGCCGTGGTCGTTGCCGTGGTCGTGAATGCCGGCCTTGTTCTACTGGGCCACGCGGAGTCAGAGCCAAGGATAGGCTACTTTTCGGCGCGATGGCCGGTGGTCGGCTCAGGCGCTTATCCTCGAAGCCTGCCAGTCTTGGCGAGCGACTTCGCGGACGATGACGAGATGGATGCGTCCGGGTATGGCGGCAGACCTGAACTGGATGAATGAAGAATTCTAATGAAAAGATGAAATAAATCCATTTTATTTCATGAGATAGAAAACCTATTATCGCTGTCACGACTTTCAACTTCTGTATTCCGGACGGCAGCCCACATGGTCACGACACACAATCTCGGCTTTCCCCGCATTGGCGCAAAACGTGAACTGAAGTTCGCCCTCGAACGTTACTGGAAGGGCGAATCGTCGCGCGACGAACTGAAGGCGCTTGGTGCCGAGCTGCGCGCGCGCCACTGGGACAACCAGAAGGGCCTGGATTTCGTGCCTGTGGGCGACTTCGCGTTCTACGACCAGGTGCTCGACATGAGCTTCACGCTCGGCAACCTGCCGGAACGCGTGCAGGGCTTTCATGGCGACAAGCTCGACAACTACTTCCGCGTCGCGCGTGGCCGTTCGGCCGCTGGCGCCGAAGACCACGCAGCGTGCTGCGGCGGTGTAGCTGCCGGCGAAATGACGAAGTGGTTCGACACGAACTACCACTACATCGTCCCCGAATTCACGGCCGATACGCAGTTCAACCTGGATTTCTCGCGCCTCTCGGAGCAACTGAAAGAAGCGCAGGTGCAGGGCGTGAAGGCCAAGCCGGTGATTGTCGGGCCGCTCACGTATCTGTGGCTCGGCAAGGCCAAGGACGACTCGGACAAGCTCGCGCTGCTGCCGCGCCTGATGGCGGTGTATCGCGCACTGCTGAGCCATTTCAACGCGCTGGGCGTGGAGTGGGTGCAGATCGACGAGCCGATTCTCGTGACCGAACTCGAGCCGGCCTGGCGCGAAGCGTTCATGACGGCCTACGAAGGTTTCGAGCAGCGCAGCGTCAAGCTGCTGCTGGCCACGTATTTCGGTCAGCTCAAGGAGAACCTCGAACTCGCGTGCAGCCTGCCGGTGGATGGCCTGCATATCGACGCGATCAACGCACGTGAAGAAGTCGCGCTCGCCGCGCAGAAGCTGCCCGCGCAGAGCGTGCTTTCCGTGGGCGCGATCAACGGCCGCAACATCTGGAAGACGGACCTGAGCGCCGCGCTGGAATGGCTCGAACCCCTCGCGAAGCAACTGGGCGACCGCCTGTGGATCGCGCCGTCGTGCTCGCTGCTGCACGTGCCGGTCGATCTCGCGAGCGAAACGAAGCTCGACGCGGAAATTCGCTCGTGGCTCGCCTTCGCGCTGCAAAAGCTCGACGAAGTGCAACTGCTTGCCGCCGCGCTCAACCAGGGCCGCGACAAGGTTGCCGCCGCGCTGGCCGCCAACGCCGCCGCGATCGCCGCGCGCCGCAGCTCGCCGCGCGTGAACAATCCGGCGGTGAAGGCTGCGCTGGCCCGTATCGACGCGAACCTCGGCAATCGTCAGCATGCCTATGCAGAACGCGCTTCGAAGCAGGCCGCGATCCTGAACCTGCCGGCGTATCCGACGACGACGATCGGCTCGTTCCCGCAGACCGGCGAAATCCGCCAGGCGCGCAGCCAGTACAAGGCCGGCGCACTCGACGATGCGGGTTATCAGGCCGCCATGCGCGCCGAGATCGAACGCAGCGTGCGCGAACAGGAAGCGCTGGGTCTGGACGTGCTCGTGCACGGCGAAGCCGAGCGCAACGACATGGTCGAATATTTCGGCGAGCAACTCGACGGCTACGCGTTCAGCCAGTTCGGCTGGGTCCAGTCGTACGGTTCGCGCTGCGTGAAGCCGCCTATCCTGTTCGGCGACATCAGCCGCCCGAAGGCCATGACGGTCGAGTGGATCACCTACGCGCAGTCGCTCACGAACAAGCCGATGAAGGGCATGCTCACGGGCCCGGTGACGATCCTGAACTGGTCGTTCGTGCGTGACGACCAGCCGCGCTCGGTGTCGTGCTACCAGCTTGCGCTTGCGATCCGCGAGGAAGTGATCGACCTCGAAAAGGCCGGCGTGCGCGTGATCCAGATCGACGAGGCCGCGCTGCGCGAAGGCCTGCCGCTGCGCCGCGCGCAGTGGGCCGAGTACCTGCGCTGGGCGGTGGAATCGTTCCGCATCACGGCGAACGGCGTGCAGGACGAAACGCAGATCCACACGCACATGTGCTATTCGGAGTTCAACGACATCATTGCGTCGATCGCCGACATGGATGCGGACGTGATCACGATCGAGACCTCGCGCTCGGACATGGAGCTGCTCGACGCGTTCGACAACTTCAAGTATCCGAACGAAATCGGGCCGGGCGTGTACGACATCCACTCGCCGAACATCCCGACCGAAGCGCACATCGTGCAACTGATGCAGAAGGCGGCCGAGCGCATTCCGGCACAGCGTCTGTGGGTGAACCCGGACTGCGGTCTGAAGACGCGTCAATGGGCAGAGGTGATTCCCGCGCTGACCAACATGGTGGCCGCCGCGAAGGCGCTGCGCGCCCAGGCGAAGTAAGCGAGGCATGCCTCGCCGCCAGCATTCGCCGCAAGCGCGGCGGATACGGCGCGCATGATCGAAATCAGCGAGCGGGAATCGTTCTATCAGCAGGAGTACTGCGGCTGTGCCTATTCGCTGCGCGATACCAATCTGCAGCGCAAGGCGCACGATCGCGAGCCGATTCGCATCGGGGTTCAGTACTACGGGCAGAATGGCCCGAACCCGGATGGGAGCGCTGAGGAGCCGTAAAAGGCCAGTTCAAAAAGAGCCCGGAAGGGCTGTTTACTTTCCCGTGAAACGGTTAACCTTGGATGCCTGAACAACGGATCAAGGAATGCCGGCACCTATCATCGATGACGCGCTGTGGGCACTGATCGAACCACTACTTCCGCCGCCCAAGCCGCGACACAGGCGATACCCTGGGCGCCTGCCGGTCTCGGACCGTGCGGCACTCAATGGCATCCTGCTCGTGCTCAAGACAGGGATGCGATGGAATCATCTGCCGACCCGGTTGGGCTTCGGCTCTGGAGCGACTTGCTGGCGTCGGTTGCACGACTGGCAGCAAGCCGGAGTGTGGGACAAACTGCACGGGCTGCTGCTCGACAAGCTGCGCGAATCCGGCCAGCTCGACTTCTCATATGCGGCTGTCGATTCATCGTCCGTGCGCGCCGTTGGGGCAGGCCAAAAACTGGGCCAAACCCCACCGATCGCGCACGACCAGGGTCCAAACATCACGTCCTCGTAGACGCGAATGGCGTTCCTGTCAGCGTGATCCTGACCGGCGCGAACCGCAACGATGTCACGCAACTGCTGCCGCTGGTCGACGCTATCCCGCCGATTCGCGGCACTCGCGGCCGACCGCTTCGCAAGCCCAAGGTCCTCTACGCCGACCGTGGCTACGATTCCGACTCGCATCGCCACCGACTTCGCGAACGCGGTATCAGACCGGTCATCGCCAGACGCCGCACCGAACACGGCAGCGGCCTCGGCAAATTCCGTTGGGTCGTCGAACGGACTCATTCGTGGCTCCATGGTTTCCGTCGTCTTCGCATCCGCTTCGAACGCCGATCTGACATTCACGAAGCGTTCCTCAAACTCGGCTGCTCTCTCGTCTGCTGGAACATCTTCAGCCGAGCTGAGCGGCCATTTTGAACTGGCCTTTAAGCGTCTTCCTGGATTCGAGCGTTTCCGTCGTCGCGGGCCTCGTTCTCAGGGCTGCGGACTCGTTTTCGCCTCATCGTAGCGCCTGACGCGATAGATCACCGCCGAGGCGATCCAGCTAAGCGCAAAAATGCCGATGATGATGTAGCCAAGGACTCCGAAATTGTCGTTGAGCGAACCGATCGCGTCCCAGAGCACCCCCTTCAGATTGAGCTGATCCGCGAGCAGGCCGAGCGCCTCGATGCCGCCGATCACGATCGCAACCACAATGGAAACCAGCGTGATCGTCATGTTGTAGTAGATCTTGCGCAGCGGCTTCTGGTAGGCCCAGCCATAGGCGCCCAGCATCAGATGGCCGTCCAGCGTGTCGATCAGCGACATGCCCGCGCTGAAGAGTACGGGGAACACCATGATCGCCCATGGCGAAAGCCCTTTTGCCGCCTGCGTTGCCGCGATGCCGAGCAGTCCTATTTCCGTAGCCGTATCGAAGCCGAGGCCGAACAGGAAGCCAATGGGATACATGTGCCAGCTCCGTGTCACGAGGCGAAAGAGCGGGCGGAAGAGGCGTGCCAGGAAGCCGCGGTTGGCGAGGAGCATGTCGAAGTCGTCGTCAACATAGGCGCCGCCGCTGCGCACGTGTTTCCATGCACGGTAAATGCCGCGCAGAATCAGGAAATTCATCAGCGCGAGCGCGAAGAGAAAGAAAGCGGAAACGAGCGTGCCGATCACGCCGCCAATTTCCTTGAAATTGTCGAAGCGATCCTGCATGGCCGAAGTTGCAAGCGCCACGGCAACGGAAGCCAGCACGACGACGGTCGAGTGTCCGAGCGAAAAGAAAAATCCCACGGCAACGGGCCGCTTCTTCTCCTGCATGAGCTTGCGTGTCACGTTGTCGATGGCCGCAATGTGGTCGGCGTCGACAGCATGGCGCAGTCCGAAGCCATAGGCGAGCATCGCAGTCCCAAGGAGTACGGGATAAGCGTGAAAGGCGGCAAGCGCCCACACCCATGCGAGTACGTTGATGGCAATCAGTACGCCATGGATGCCGAACAGTTTGCCGCGGACTTTCGAGTCCGAGTCGTTGAAGATCTGGATGAGGTGATCAAGCATTAACAATCTCCCGCAATGCCGGCTTTCCGCGGCGCTTATGTTGTGGCGTGGCCCTTTGCGCTTATACATCGCCGATAGAGCCAAGTCGATTCCGTTTTGCGTTGCGCCAGCCGCTTTTGCTTTCGGGTTGCTTGCTATTGCCGCCGGCCGCTTGTCGTGCCTGCGCACGACGATGCGATTCTGGTGGGTTCCGTCGGGAGACGGGAGGGAGGCGACGGGGAAGGAGGGGAGCGAAGCTGTGTACCGGCGACACAAAAGAAAACGCGCCGGACAAGACATCTCCGGCGCCGAAGGTTGGCTCTGCTTGGCGTCTCGCTTACAACTGCATGAGACAGGGTATGGCCCGTGGTATGCGGCGGCAAGTCGTTGGCTCCGCTGCCCCGTTCCATGTCTGTTTTAACGGCCGCAGCGCTGCGAAGTTGAGTACGTAGAATCCCGGGTAGGCGTCGCGTCGCCAGATGCGGCCCGGGGCTTCGGCTTCAGTCAGGTCGTGGCCAGAAGGAACGATTCGCCGCTGGCCGGTTTCAGGCCATCGCTGCGGCCCTGAAAATAGCGGCGCGTCAACTCGCCCGTACCCACGTGCCGTGCTTCGCGAAACCCGGCTTCGCGCGCGAGCGCCACCATCTCGTCGGGGCTGAAGAAGCTGATGAACGGTGTGCCGGCCGCGCGGGCGCGCGCATAAACGAATTCGTGCTGCGCGCGTTCGGCGGCGTCTTCGATCAGGTCGAGCGGCAGCAGGAAGGTCATCGCGAGCGTCGAGCCGGGTGCGAGTTGCGCGATCTGGCGCAGGGTCGCGAGATTGGCTTCCCGCGTGAGGTACATCGAGACCCCGGTGGAGGCGATGACGGCCGGTTGCTGCGTTGCAAAGCCTTCGTCGACGATCCGCGTCCACCACGACTCGCCCGCTTCGAAATCCACGGGCACGAGCCGTAGCCCGTCCGGCACGCCGTATCCCAGCGCGTCGAGCCGCTCCCGTTTCCAGGCCTGCGGGCTGGGCTGGTCCACTTCGAATACGGTAAGACTCCCGGCGACTTCGGGCCGGCGCTGGGCGAACGTGTCGAGGCCCGCCCCGAGGACCACGTATTGCGCGACGCCGCGCGCCGCTTCATCGGCAACGAGGTCTTCGATGAAACGCGCCCGCGCGACGATGGATGCGCGATAGCCTCGCGTGCCGTTCAGGTCCATGTCGGGGCGCTCGCGCCAGCCTGCGGGCGGGGCGGCGAGCCGCAGGCCGATCGTGTCGTCTAGCACGTGCGGCGCAGGATCGGCTTCGACGTGCAGGGCGCGCCACAGCGCGACGCGAATGGCGGTGCTGTCCGGTTCGGTGCGGGGTGTGTCGGTCATGCGGGCTCCGTGGGTGATGAGAGTGGAAGAGGCTGGCCGATAGCAGGCCGAGGTGCATAGGCTCACGCGGCCGCTCGCGGGTTCGACGGTCGGCCGCTGCGTCATGCGCCCGATATCTTCCGGGCGCGCGGTGCACTTCGTTCAGGACTGCTCGGGAACGGGTTCCGTGTTCATCACGGCGCTGATTTTGGCGGCGTCGGCCGGCGTGGCGGGGTTGTACACCACCATCGTGAGGTCCGGCCGCCCGTCCACGGCAAACGCCGAATGCTCGAACGAGAAAGGACCGAACACAGGATGGCGGATGTGCTTGACGCCTTCATGCGGGACGGGGACCGTATTCTCGCGCCACATGGCCTCGAACTCGGGGCTCGCATGGCAGAGTTCGTCGACGAGTTCGCTCACGGCCGTCGCGGCGCCCGCACGGGCCACGTCCACGCGGAACGCGCCCACCACGAATCGCGCGACACTCTCCCAGTCGTATTGAATGGCGCGGGCACCCGGATTGAGGAACATGTTGCGCAGCACGTTACGCTGCGCGGGCGCGACCGCGCCATAGTCCATGAGCATGACCGTCGCGGCCCGGTTCCAGGCCACCACGTCCCAGATTGCCGTGCGGATCAACGCGGGGCAGGGGTGCATCGTATCGAGCACGCGCTGCAGCCGCGGCGTCACGCCTTCGTTGCTGCGGTAGCGGGCCTCGGGCGGATGACCGAGGCCGAGCAGGAAGAGATGCTCGCGCTCGACGTTCGTGAGCATCAAGGCGTGAGCGATGCGGTCCAGCACGTCGGCAGACGGCGCGCCGCCGCGGCCCTGCTCGAGCCACGTGTACCACGCCGCGCTGATGCTGGCCCGCTGGGCGACTTCCTCGCGGCGCAGGCCGGGTGTGCGCCGCCGCTGCGACGTCAGGCCGAATGCCGCGGGATCCAGCTTCGTGCGGCGGTCTTTCAGAAAGTCGCCAAGCAGATGGGGACTGCCATTGGGTTCGCTCATCCTGTTACTTTTTATAACACGATAACGTCACTACTTTACCACGATAAGACGTGCATCGATATTAGTCGCACATAAACCCTGGAGGACTTCATCATGCGTGTATTCGTAACGGGTGCCACGGGCTGGGTGGGGGCGGCGGTCGTCAAGGATCTGATTGCGGCGGGCCATAGCGTGCTCGGTCTTGCGCGTTCGGAAGAGAGCGCGCGTGCGCTGGCAGCGGCGGGCGCCGAGGTTCAGCGCGGGTCGCTCGACGATCTCGATGTGCTTCGAGACGGCGCCGCGCGGAGCGAGGGCGTGATCCACACCGCGTTCAATCACGACTTTTCGAAGCTCGTGCAGAACTCCGAACAGGAACGGCTCGCCATCGAAGCCATCGGCGGTGCGCTCGAAGGCTCGGGGCGCCCTTTCCTCGTGTCCTCGGGCGTCGCGCTGCTCGCGCCGGGCCGTGTCTCGACGGAGGACGACGGACCCCACGTGTCTTTGCCCGCGTTTCCGCGCAACCCCGAGCGGATTGCCGGCGCTTTTGCTTCGCGCGGCGTGCGCGTGGCCGCGATCCGGCTCTCGCCCACCACGCACGGCATCGGCGATCACGGCTTCGTCCCGCGATTGATCGCGATTGCCCGCGAGAAAGGCGTCGCCGCTTATGTGGGCGACGGGCAGAACCGCTGGCCTGCCGCCCACCGTTTTGACGCGGCGCGGCTTTACCGGCTCGCGCTGGAGCACGGCGCCGAAGGCGGCCCGTTCCACTCCGTCGCCGAAGAAGGGGTGCCGTTCAGACAGATCACGGAGGCGATCGGGCGGGGCCTGAACGTTCCCGTGGTCGCGATTTCGCCGGAGGAAGCCGGGGGCCATTTCGGCTGGTTCGCACGGTTCGCGTGCGTCGATTGCCCGAGCTCCAGCGAGCGGACCCGCGCGCGCCTGGGCTGGCAGCCGGTGCAGCCGTCGCTGCTGGCCGATCTGGAACAGCGCAGTTATTTCGCTGCCGCCTGATTTGCCGCCCGATAGCGGCCGGGCCGCGCGTAGGTCATCGCGCGGCCCGGCCAGGCGTCAGTCCTCCGTCCCGAACCACTTGTTGTAAATCCGCTGCCAGGTCCCGTCCTCGCGCATGGCGAGGAGGGCCGCGTCCACGCGCCTGCGCAGCGCGCTGTCGACCGGGAAGACGAAGCCCACGTCGTTCTGGTTGAACTCGGGCCCCACCAGCTTGAAAAGGCCTTTGCCCTCGTGGGTCGCGACATAGCTGAGCCCGGCCGAGCCGAGCACGACGGCATCGACTTCGTCCTTCGCCAGCGCCTCGTACACATCGCGGTTGCGCGCGTACTCGACCACCTGCGCGCCGTGGTCGTGCAGCCAGGGTACGGCCGAGCTCCCGGCCAGCGTGGCGACGTTCTTGCCCACGAGATCGTTGGGCCCGTTGATCGCGCCGCGAATGTGCTGCACGGTCAGGTTCGACGTGAGTTCCGCGGTGTACGACGCGACGAACACGATTCCGACGAACATCCAGATCAGTGCCATCCCGCGCGAGATCCACAGGCGGCGCGGCTCGTCGGCCTGCGTGAGCAGCGTGGAACCGGACCAGTAGATGGCGCGGAAGATGTTGGGGAAGTAGGGCTCCCGCTCGCCGCGCTTGCGCGCGTGCAGACAGTCGACGAACCAGACCACGTGCGCGGCGAGCACGGTCAGCGCCATTGCCGCGGCGAACCACAGCAGCGTCGTGCGCGAAACGAGCAACGTGCCGAGGCTGCGCAGCGGCGTGACTTCCTCCGCTTCGCCTGTATCGCGCACCATCACGCGCAGGCCGGCCTCCATGATCGGATAGGAGAAGTCGAACTCCCGGTCGCGCTCCACGCTATAGAACAGCCCGGACACGGCGATATCCGCTTTGTCCGCGCGCAGCGTCTGGAATAGCGCGTTCACGTTCGGCGTCACGTCGTAATGCGTCTGCAGATGCAGTCGCGTGGCGATCTCGGTCCACAGGTCGATGGAGAAACCCGTGAGCTGGCCGTTCTGCTGCATGACGAACGGAGCGATGACGAAGGTGCTGACCCGTACCGCTGAGGCCGATGACTGGGCGTGCGCGTGAGGGGCGAGGAGCGCAGCCAGCGCGAGCAGCCATGCGCGGATGAGCACGCGCCACGGCGCGAAACGCGCAGCCGGAATGGAGCCTGCCGGACCACATGCTTTCATGAACGTCCACCGTCCTTTTCGTTTTGGTTGGCATGGGGGAGACGACTGATGCTGGGAGCTTAGCGGGCCGGCTGCACGCTGTCGAGAGCGGCGGGGCGTGGGTGGGCTTCCGGGGAATCCGGGCCAGTCGGGTCAGTCGGGTCAGTCGGATCCGGGCGGATGGGCCATTCGACACCGCCGCCGGAATCGTCCACAATCCGTGAGCGGTTGCGAAGCAAGGGCGATGTTGTTCCATGGGAGCGGGAAACGGTGAAACATGCGGGTTGGGATGCACTCGGCCGCCTGGAGAGCTTGCTTGGCGCGTTGCGTGAATGCTCCGAATTGAAGGAGCGTTCGAGAGGCGTATTCTACTGGAAATCGAAACCGTTCCTGCATTTTCACGAGGACGTTGGCGGGCTCTATGCGGACGTGAGAACCGGTCCGGAATTTGCGCGCTTTCCCGTGAATTCCGAGTTGGAGAAAGGCGCGCTGATGGAGGAAGTCAGAGCGGCCCTTTCGAGTGCGCCGCGGTCCGGGCCAACCGGCTGATGCCAGCCGACGGCGCGTGCTTTCAAAAGGAGATTGCGATGGCCGAGCTTGTCACCTGCCTGTGGTTCGATCAAGGTAAAGCCCGCGAAGCGGCGGAATTTTATGCCGCCACTTTTCCCGATAGCCATGTCGATGCAGGTCACGTCTCCCCGATACCGGGCATTGGGCACGGGCCCGAGTTGACCGTCGAGTTCACCGTGCTAGGCAGACGCTTCGTAGGACTGAATGGCGGGCCCAACTTCAAGGCCAGCGAGGCGGTCAGCTTCATGGTCCTGACGAATAGCCAGGAAGAGACCGACCGGTATTGGAACGCGATTGTTGGCCGTGGCGGCGAGGAATCGGCCTGCGGCTGGTGCAAGGATCGCTGGGGATTCTCGTGGCAGATCACGCCGGCGCGGCTGCTCGAACTCGTCAACGGGGCCGACGTTGGCGCGGCGAAGCGGGCCATGGAAGCGATGATGCAGATGAGAAAGATCGATATCGTGGAGATCGAGCGCGCGGCGGCGGCAGGCGCTTGACGAGCCGCGCCGCGCACGCGATTTAACCGCTATTTGATCGACTGGATCTGCGCCTGGCTCAATTCCCAGGTATGCGGCGGCAAGGGAATGAAGTGCGCCGAGGTCAGCCAAGCTTCGTTGTCTTCCGACGGCACGATCGTCCAGAGCAGGAAGCGGCGAATCGCGGCGGCGGTGGCCGGGTCGGGCTGCCTGGTGGAGACCACCGCGTACTCGTAGTTCACGAGCGGGTACGAACCGCTGGCGGGCGCGAACACCAGCGTCAGGCGCTCGTCCGCCGGCGTGCGCGCGCCAAGCGAAGCCGCGCCGGCCATGATCGTCGCCTGGGTCGGCAAGACAAACTCGCCGGCGCCGTTTTTCAGCGCCGCCGTGCCGATCTTCGCCTGAGCAATGCTGTCGCTATAGCTCACGCCAACGTAACCAATCGAATAGTCGGTCGACTGGATCGTCTTCACCATTCCGGCATTGCCCACGGCCGTCAAGCTGCCAGGCACGCTGGGCCATGAGATCGTCGTGCCATAGCCGTGATCGCTCTCCCACGAAGGCGTGGAGAACGTCAGGAACTGCGTGAACACGAAGGTATCGCCGGAGCCTTCCGCGCGGCGGATCGGCACGATCGCGTGATGAGGCAGCGTCACGCCGGGGTTGAGCGCCGCGATTTGCGGCGCATCCCAGGAGCGCACGGCCCCCGAATAAATGCCCGCGAGCGTCGGGCCATCCAGCTTCAGGTGCGTTGCGTTCAGACCCGGCACGTTGTAATTGACCGTCTGGGCCGCGATTGCCAACGGCACGTTGATGATCTGCGGATTCTGCCGGATGTCGGCATCCGACATATAGGCATCCGAAGTGCCAATATTCACCTTGCCCGCAATCACCTGCTGGATTCCCGCCTCGGAACCGGTGGCGCCGGTGTTGATGTGAACGCCAGGATGCGACCGGGTGTACTGCGTCACCCAGGTCGTGAAGAGCGGATAGAGCAGGGTCGAGCCCGTCTCGCTGAGCGTCGTCTCCTGTGCGAAGCCGGGCGCGCTGGTCAGCATCGCGATCGCAGCCATGCCGAACGTCCGTCCAGCAAACCTGATCCACCGTAGCCAGAATGCCTGGCACTTACGCGGGTAAGCCATGCGAATCTCCGTCGCCTTGTTGGGAAGCCATTGGTTCAATCGCGTGCCTGATTCCCGGATCGGGAATCGGGCGCCGCATACGGACTGCTTACGACTGGCGACCGATCTGGTCGAGATTGACCCCATTGGTTTCGATGCGGAACATCCAGGTGACCACCGCACCCAGGATCGACGTACCAACGAGGATGTAGAGAAGCGGACCGGTGCCGATGCTGCTGAGAAGAATCGGGAACAGGAAGGCCGTGGCCACTGCGCCGATCTTGCCCACCGCCGCGGCGAAGCCCGCACCCGTTCCGCGGATCGCGGTGGGGAAGACTTCGCCGGCCAGCAGATAGGTTTGCGCGTTCGGACCGAGATTGGTCATGAAGTTGAAGAGCATGAAGCCCGCGAAAATCATCGCCGTCTTGGTCGTGCCATCGAAGCCGTCGGAGAGCGACGCGATCAGCAACCCGACTGCGCAGCCAACGAAGCCGACGACCTGCAGCCAGATACGCCCAAACTTGTCCGCAAGCGCGACGGCGAAGATGATGCCGATGATCAGCAGGCTCGTGATGAGGGCGGCGCCTTTGGCGGCGAGGATATCGTTGAGAATCAGGTCGGCAATGCTGCGCACGTGATCGGGTTTGGCGCCGAACGCCGTGGCGAGAATCGTCGGCGTGAAGATGCCGATGCCGTAAGTGCCCAGATCCTGCAGGAACCAGGGCGCCGAGGCAAAGATGGTCGCGCGCAGGTTTTTCCGCTCGAACAGCGCGAGGAAGCTGCCTTTCTCGTGCTCGCCCTTGCCGACCACGACGAACTCGCGCGCGAGGACGATCTCGGCCGGATATTGCGGAGAACGAACCAGCAGCCGACGGGCGGCCAGTTCCGCGCGGTCGGTCGCGCCGCGTACGTGCAGCCAGTTCGGGCTTTCGGTAATGAAGAAGCGCCCGATGGTGACGAGCAGCGCGGGGAAAATCGCCGTGCCGTACATCCAGCGCCACGCGTCGAGAGTCGGCACCATCGAGAGCACCAGGAAGCCGACCCCGGTTCCCGCCAGTGCGCCCACGGCCTGAAACGCGAAGGCGGCCAGCACCAGCTTGCCCCGGCTCGTGCTCGGAATGCTTTCGGAGATGATCATGTGGGCCGTGGGATAGTCGCATCCGAGCGCCACGCCCAGACCGAACAGGCAGACCACGAGCGAGACGAAGTTCGCGCAGAACACCAGCAGCACGAGAAACGCGACGAAGATGATCATCTCGACGATGAACATGCGTTTGCGTCCGAAGTGATCGGACATGCCGCCGAGGCCCACTGCGCCGACGAGAATGCCGCACAGGCTTGCTGCGCTGATGAAGCCGTTCTGCGCCGCGCTGATGCCGAACTCGCGCGAGATCAGCGGCAACGCCACGCCCGTCATGAATACGACGAAGCCTTCAAAGAACTTTCCGGCGGCGGCGAGTGACCAGATGCGCCACTGCATCCCCGTCATCGGGATCGACGGAAGGCGCGTGCCGTCCGGCCACATCGGCCGCTCGTCGATGTACTCCTGAACCGACTTGATCGCGGCTTTCCGAAAGTCGTTTGTAGTCGCCATGTCTTGCATCCGAAAGCTCCTCGTCTGATGATTACCGGTACATCGGCGATTCTCGTATGACCGGCCCGCGCGACTCGCAGCGCTATGCGGATATCGCACAGTCCGGGTCTATGCTCCGTTCAAGGCGACGTGGAACATGGGGTTTGTTGCCGAGGCCGCGCAGTAAAACTGCCGCCCGGTCGCCATTTCGTGACGGGATGGTGACGCTCGCCGGTGTCGGGAGGATGACAGGCGCCCAGGAAATCGGTTCGGCGTGAAAAGAGGGAGGGCCGCCCGGCGGTGCCGATGCCAGTCGATGATCTTTTCGGCCGGCAGTCTGTGCGGCAACGCACAATCCATCGACATCGGGCTGATTGTATTCACGCCGTCCGCAATTTTTTCGGGCCGACTACCAGCCATACTGGGTTGCGCGCGCGGATCTGCTTGCGCGTGCCGGCACGAGGGCCGAAGCCCTCGGCGCGTATGATCTCGCGATCGGACTGGCGCGCGATCCGGCCGTGCGCCGGTTCCTGCAGCGCAGGCGCGCGGCGTTGTCGCCGGCCAGCGGCCTGAACCGCTCCGCTTCCGCCGCAACTGGCAACCACGACACCGCAACGGGAGGAGCGTAGCGAATGGCAAATGACGATCGCACCAGGATAATTTCCAGGAGGACGCCGGAATCGGCGGCAATGTCAGCAAACGTCCAGCGAGCGATGACGCTCACCGCCGCGCTCAACCGGTTGACATTCAACGATGCCGCTGAAATCCGCGCCTTGTTCAGCGATCTGATCGGCAAGCCGGTGGACGACAGCTTTTCGTTGATCCCACCGTTCTATACGACCGGCGGGGTCGATATCCGTGTCGGGCGCAATGTCTTCATCAATCAGAATTGCACGTTCTATGACCTTGGCGGGCTCGATATTGCCGACGACGTGATGATTGGGCCCAACGTGAGCCTCATCACGTCCGGCCATCCCCTCGAGCCCTCCCGGCGGCGCAATGGTGTCATCGCGAAGCCCATCGTGATCGAGCGAAACGTCTGGATTGCCGCCGGTGCGATCGTTATCGGCGGCGTCACCGTGGGCGAGAACTCGGTTGTCGCGGCGGGATCGGTGGTCACGAAGGACGTTCCCCCGAATACGCTTGTCGGTGGGAATCCGGCGAGGGTCATTCGGTCGATTGACGGTTAGGGGTGCTTCGAACATTCGCAATGCGCATAGTCGTCGATGGCTGAGCGTGCTCCGCTTCGCAACGCACGCCCGGCGCGCAAGAGCGATTCGCGCAGTGCCGGTTCATGCGCGAGCGAAGCGGGAAATACCTCTCTAACGGCGAGCATCGCGTCGACAAGACCTGCTTCGTCACGCGCATCCAGAGCGATCTTCGATAACCGGTCGGCTAACGGATCGTTGATCGCGTAGCGTTCGCCGCTGTCTGCGCGTCCACGCAGGAACGTGAACCATGCCGCGACTGCCAGTGCCAGGCGTTCGATGGATTGCCCCGCGTTGAGGCGCGCCTCGATCGTTGAAAGAACGCGCGGCGGGATCTTCTGGCTGCCGTCCATTGCGATCTGGGCGCAGCGGTGTCTGAGCGCGGGATTCGCGTAACGTTCGAGCAGTGCGTCGCGGTAAGCAAAGAGATCGAACGACGCCGGCACCTCCAGGGTGGGTGCGATCTCGCGCGTCATCATGTCGTGAATCAGTTTCTTCAGCGGCGCGTGGGCCACGGCATCGCTAATCGTTTCGAAGCCGGCAAGCAGGGACAGGTAGGCCAGCGCGGAGTGCGTTGCGTTCAGCATGCGCAGTTTCGCTACCTCGAACGGCGCGACGTCGTCCACCAGTTGCGCGC
Source organism: Paraburkholderia yinzeri (assembly GCF_046581065.1). Classification (NCBI taxonomy): domain Bacteria; kingdom Pseudomonadati; phylum Pseudomonadota; class Betaproteobacteria; order Burkholderiales; family Burkholderiaceae; genus Paraburkholderia; species Paraburkholderia yinzeri. The sequence continues at coordinate 219,079 of NZ_JBFOCJ010000003.1, forward strand.
CGGCAACCTCCCACGCGGGGCGTCCCGCCGGAAACCGGTCCTCGATAACCCATTGACGAAAGGGCTCGCACGGCACCGGCGCTTCGTCTCGCAGGCCGAGCGCGGTGGAGGCGGCTTCCCGGTCGGCGTCGGTCGTGGCCGGCACGATGCGGTCGACCATCGTCGACGGGAAGGCGACGTGCGCTTCGATCCACGCCGCGAGGCGGGCGTCGAGCTTTTGGGCGAACGAACAGACGGCTTGCCTGAGCGCTGCGCCGTTGTGCGAGAGGTTGTCGCAGGAAAGGACCGTGAAAGGCGGGATATTCGCGTCGCGCCGCGCCTTGAGCGCGGCGGTCAGGATGCCGGGAACCGTTGTCGGCTCGTTCGGGTGCGCAAGGTCATGGGCAACCCCGGCATGCGCGAAATCGGCATCGCCCGTTTTCGGGTCGCGGCAATAGCCTTTTTCCGTGACCGTCAGCGAAACGATGCGCACGCGTTCATCGGCCAGCCGTTCGAAGAGCCGAGCGCGGTCGAAGGGCATCGCGAGAACTTCGCATAGCGCCCGTGCGACGGTGACCCGAATGCCGGCGGGCCCCCGCTCGACGACGCTGTACAGCCCGTCCTGCGCCATCAGCGCGTCGCGCTTGCTGACGTCGCCTTGCAGCGTGACGCCGCAAATACCCCAATCGCCGGGCTGAGCCAGCATCGCTTCTTCCGTGTAGAGCGCCGCGTGTGCGCGCTGAAAGTTGCCGACGCCCAGATGCACGATGCCTATGGCCGGCGTACGCCATTCCGGCGAGAGCAGATGGGAGCGCAACGCACCCTGATGGCGACGGGAAAGTCTTGATATTTCGGTCATTGGTCGATCCGGTAGACGAGCTGGGCGAGGGAAAACCCGCGATTGACCCTGCAACATACTGGTATGGTAGTATGCGCTGAACGAGTTGCCCACTCAAGGATATCCCCTATGAAGATCGTTCGCGCCGATGTCATCGTCACCTGCCCAGGCCGCAACTTCGTCACGCTGAAGGTGGTGACGGACGAAGGCGTCTACGGCATCGGGGATGCAACGCTCAATGGCCGCGAGCTCGCTGTTGCTTCGTATCTGAAGGATCACGTCTGTCCGCTTCTGATCGGGCGGGATCCGGGGCGTATCGAGGACACCTGGCAGTTCCTCTACAAAGGCGCTTATTGGCGGCGCGGTCCTGTCACGATGTCGGCCATCGCGGCAGTCGACATGGCGCTCTGGGACATTCTTGCGAAGACGGCCAACCTGCCTCTGTACAAGTTGCTCGGCGGCGCGTCGCGCGATGGGGTCATGGTTTACGGTCACGCGACGGGCCGCGACATTCCCGAAGCGCTCGATCGCTACGCGGAACATGTCGAAGCGGGCTACAAGGCGATCCGCATTCAATGCGGTGTGCCGAATATGCGGTCGGTGTATGGTGTTGCGAAGGGCAACGGCATGTACGAACCGGCGACCAAGGGAGCGGTCGAGGAACAGAGCTGGTCTTCCGAAAAGTACCTGGATTTCGTGCCGAAGCTTTTTGAGGCCGTGCGCGAGCGGTTCGGCTTCGATACGCATCTGCTTCACGACGTGCACCACCGCCTCACGCCGATCGAGGCGGCGCGTCTGGGCAAGTCGGTGGAGCCCTGCCGTCTGTTCTGGATGGAAGACCCGACCCCCGCCGAGAATCAGGCCGGTTTCCGCCTGATTCGCGAACATACCGTCACGCCCATCGCGGTAGGCGAGGTCTTCAACAGCATCTGGGATTGCAAGCAACTGATCGAAGAGCAACTGATCGACTATATCCGTGCGACGCTGACGCACGCGGGAGGCATTACGCACCTGAAGCGCATCGCGGATTTTGCTTCGCTCTACCAGGTGCGTACCGGCTGTCACGGCCCCTCCGATCTTTCGCCGGTCTGCATGGGCGCCGCGCTGCACTTCGACCTCTGGGTGCCGAACTTCGGCGTGCAGGAGTACATGGGCTTCCCGAAGGAGGCGCTAGAAGTCTTTCCGCATGCGTGGACCTTCGATCGCGGCATGATGCATCCGGGCGAGGTGCCTGGGCACGGTGTGGATATCGACGAAAAGCTCGCCGCGAAATATCCGTATGACCCGGCGTATCTGCCCGTCGCGCGGCTCGAAGACGGTACGCTCTGGAACTGGTGAGCGGGCGACTACGCCCGCGTGTCGCACAGCAAAGCACAAGATTCCGGAGACAGACATGGCAGACAGAGAAACCAACGCAATGCTGCGGCGCGTGGCCGCCGCATCGACCATCGGGACCGCGGCCGAGTATTACGACTTCTTCGTCTACGGCACGGCTGCTGTTCTCGTGTTCGGCGCGAAGTTCTTTCCGGGCAGCGATCCGCTGATCGGCACGCTCGCCGCGTTTGCGACCTATGCGGTGGGCTTCGTCGCGAGGCCAATCGGCGGCATTGTGTTCGGCCACTTCGGCGACAGGGTCGGCCGCAAGACGGCGCTCATCGTCACCATTCTGATCGTGGGGCTCGGCACCTTCGCCATCGGCCTGCTGCCCGATTATTCGCAGGCAGGCATCTGGGCGCCCGTTGCGCTCATCGCGATTCGCGTGCTGCAAGGCTTCGGCGTGGGGGGCGAGCAGGCGGGCGCGGTGCTGCTCACTGCGGAATACGCGCCGCCGCGCGAGCGCGGCTTTTTCGCGAGCCTCGTGCAATTGGGCGCGCCGGCGGGATTTCTGATTCCGTCGGGCATCTTCGCCGTGCTTGCCGCTACGCTGACGCATGAGCAAATGATGGACTGGGGCTGGCGTCTGCCGTTCCTCGGCAGCATCGTGCTCGTCGTGGTGGGGCTCTACATTCGTTTGCGTACCGAAGAATCGCCTGTTTTCGCGGCCATCCGCGCGACCCAGGCCGTCGAGTCGCGACCCGTCGTGGAAGTGGTGAGGCAATACGGCGCGACGATTGCGAAGGGCGTGGGCGCGAAGCTGATCGAAGCCTGCACGTTTGCGATGTACACGATGATCGTGCTGGCGTACGGCCGCGCACACGGTGTTGCCGACGCGCTGTTGCTGCAGACCATCATCGTTGCGGTATTGCTCGAACTGGCTGCGATTCCGCTGGCGGGCGCGCTATCGGATCGTATCGGGCGGCGTGCCACTTTCATCGCAGGCGCGGTATTGCAGGTGCTGCTCGTCTGGCCGCTCTTTCATGCGATCGACAGCGGCAGCCGCTTCGCGATCCAGATCGTGATGATCCTGGCCATCACGGTCGGCCATAGTCTCACTTACGCGCCGCAAGCGTCGCTTTTTCCCGAGCTTTTTCCGGCGCGCGTGCGCTGCAGTGGTATTGCGCTCATCTGGCAGATTGGCTCGCTGATCGGCAGCGGCCTGCTTGGGCTGGTTGCCGTGAAGCTCATCCAGGCGACGGGCGGCGATTCGATCGGACTGGTCGTTTACGTGGCGGTGCCCGGCATCGTATCGACGATCTCCGTGCTGCTTTTGCCGGAGACCGCGCCTGCGCGCCTCGGCACCGATCTTCATGACTGGGCGGCGCCGCAGCGCGACGCCAACGCGGCTCGGACGCAGGCCACGCCCGCTTTCGCGGCGCGCCGTTGAAAGGCAATCGCGGCGGATGCCCGTCAATCTTCTTCTTCACGAACCCCGCAAAACCAGGGACCACAACCATGCTCGCAGCCGTTCTCCATGAGGCGAAGACACTCCGTATCGACGAACTGGACGCGCCTCAGCCGCTTCCCGGCCAGGTGCAGATCCGCGTACGCGCCGGCGGCATTTGTGGCTCTGATCTTTCGTACTACTTCAAAGGCAAGAGTGGCGACTTCGCGGTGCACGAGCCGTTCGTGCTCGGTCACGAGGTGGCGGGCGAGATCGCCGCGCTGGGAGAAGGCGTGAGCGGGCTGCAAGTGGGCCAGCGCGTGGCGGTCAATCCCGGGCTGAACTGCGGCACGTGCCGGTTTTGCCTGAAGGGCATGCCGAACCACTGCCTGAATATGCGCTTCATGGGCAGCGCGTCGACCTTTCCGCATATGCAAGGGATGTTCCGCCAATACATCACGGCGGCCGCACGGCAATGCGTGCCGGTGCCCGATTCGCTGGACTACGCGCAAGCCTCGATGGCGGAACCGCTTGCCGTCGCGTTGCACGCATTGAAGCAGGCGGGTTCGCTGGTCGGCGCGAACCTGCTGCTGGTAGGGTGCGGGCCAATCGGCTGCATCGTGCTGGCGGCGGCACGGCGAGCGGGCGCGCATCGCATCGTTGCCCTCGACCTGGCGCCCAGGGCACTCCAGATGGCCGCCGCTCTGGGCGCCGACGAGACGGTACTCGCGAGTGACCAGGCGCGCATCGACACATGGGCGCGCGAACGCGGCACCTTCGACGTCGTGATCGAGGCATCGGGCAGTCCCGCGGGACTCGATACGGCATTGCGCGCGGTGCGCGCGGGCGGTACGGTGATCCAGCTTGGAAACCTGCCTGCGGGCCAGTCGCCCGTTGCGGCCAATCTGGTGATGGCGAAGGAACTGCGTTATCAAGGTTCGTTCCGCTTCACGGACGAATACGCGATCGCCGCCGACGAGATTGCATCGCAGCGCATCGACCTGCGGCCGTTGATGACGCATTCGTTTCCGCTCGCCGAAGCCAACCGCGCGTTCGAGGTGGCGCAGGATCGCAGTCAGTCGATGAAGGTGCATCTGCAATTCGACTGAGAGTACGGTTGGGTATTCACGCAAAGCCATCGAGCCGCCAGATCGGCATAAACAAGACGTGGCACATCGGAGACTGAACATGTTCAAAAGCCAACGATGGTTCGTCGTAGGTCTGCTGTTTCTCGCGGGCGTGGTCAACTATCTCGACCGCGCCGCGCTTTCGATCGCGGCGCCGCTCATCCAGAAGGATCTGCACTTCACACATGCGCAAATGGGCGTGGTGTTCAGCAGTTTCTTTATTGGCTATGCGCTGTTCAACTTCGTCGGCGGCGTGCTATCGGACAAGATCGGCGCGAAAAAGGTGTTCGGCGGCGCAATGGGCCTCTGGTCGCTCTTCTGCGGGGCGACGGCGCTCGCGAGCAGCTTCGCTTCGCTGATCGTGCTGCGCGTGCTGTTTGGCATCGGAGAAGGGCCTTTTAGCTCGTCGAACAGCAAGATGGTGAACAACTGGTTCCCGCGCCGCGAAGTGGCGAGCGCGATTGGTGTGATCAGCTCGGGCACGCCGCTTGGAGGCGCGGTCGCGGGGCCCGTGGTCGGTTATATGGCGATCGCGTTCGGATGGCGCTGGGCGTTTGTCGCCATCATGCTGATCGGCCTCGCATGGCTGGTGCTGTGGACGCTCACCACGACCGAGCATCCGCAGGGAAACCCGCGAGTCGCGAAAGCCGAACTCGAACTGATCGTCGCGGGTCAGCAGCAGGCCGCGTCGATGGAACATGGCGTGCACGGACAGAAAGCGGGTCTGGGTTTCTATCTGCGCCAGCCGATCATTCTCGCGACCGCGGTGGCGTTTTTTGCTTACAACTACGTGCTGTTCTTCTTTCTCTCGTGGTTTCCGACCTACCTCACCGAAGCGCATCACATGTCCTTGCGCGACATGAGCCTCGCCACCGTGATTCCCTGGTTGCTGGGAAGCGTCGGTCTCGCGGCGGGCGGTTTCGTTACGGACGCGATTCTGCGCTTGACCGGCAAGCCGCTGTTGTCGCGCCGCCTCGTGCTGTCGTTTTGCCTCGGCATGGCCGCCGTATGCGTGGCCCTCGCGGGACGCGTGCAAACGACCCAGGGCGCTATCGCGCTGATGTCCGTGACGATCTTCTTCCTCTATGTCACAGGCTCCGTCTATTGGGCGGTGATCGCGGATACGGTGCGTCGCGAGAATGTGGGCGGCGTGGGCGGCTTTGTGCATCTGCTGGCGAATCTGGCGGGTGTCATCGGGCCGGCGGTGACAGGCTTCATCATCGAAGCGACGCACGGTGCGTACGGCGCTGCATTTGCGCTTGCGGGCGGGGTTGCCGTACTCGGCGCGCTGGCTGCGTTCGTGTGGGTTCGGGAGCCTAAGCGGCAGGGCAGTCGGGAAGGGCAGCCGCGAGCGGCGTGAATGACGTGAGCGGTGCAGCCTGGGTCATCGCATGACGGCGACGTACGCAATGGGCCAATGAGGAAACATAGTAGTATGGTGGTATAGCATCACGGCGTCGCAACAGAGAATGTCCGCGTCGCCCGTTGCGCAGCGGCATGCCACGCGCCTTTTCTCAAACCGCTTTAACGACGATGAAAACCCCTGAATCCGCGGCCGCCATACAGGCCGAAGACGGTGGCGCGCAGCTCGCCAGGTCGGCGCCGCTACGCGTTCGCCGTCGGCTCCGCGACAATGACTCCGGCGCCGCCACGTTGCCGGACCTGCGCTCGCAAGTATCGCTGGAATCGCCCGAACCGATTACCAGGCAGATTTACCGCGCGCTTCGCCAGGCGATTTTCGTCGGTCAACTGGTGCCGGGCACGCCACTTTCGGAAAAAGAAGTCTCCGGGATGTTCCATGTATCACGCCAGCCGGTTCGGGAAGCGTTCATCAAACTGGTGGAGGCGGGGGTGCTTCAGGTTCTGCCGCAGCGGGGCACTTTCGTGAAGCGCATTTCGCCGCGCCGGGTGCGTGAAGGGCGCTTTATCCGCGAGGCGATCGAAGCGGCGGTCGCGCGCAAAGCGGCGAAGTGCGTTACCGAAGTGCAGTTGAAAGCGCTCGCGGACAACATTCGGGATCAGCGGCTCGCAGCGAAGGCAAACGATACGGCCGCCTTTCTCGCGCTGGACGAAGCATTCCACTGCACGATTGCACAGACGATCGATTGCGGGGCCGCCTGGGAAGCGATTCAGGATATCAAGGCGCAGATGGACCGGGTTCGTTACCTGAGCCTGCCGGACGATTCGCCGCTGGATCATCTCATCAAGCAGCACGCAAAGATTCTGGCGGCGCTGCGTTCTCATGACCCGGATGCCGCGGAAACCGCGATGCGGGAGCATCTGCGGGAGATCCTGGTAACGCTGGGACCCATTGCCGCCCGCAATCCGGCCTGGTTCGAGGCGGACGAACACGAGACGGTGTCGCTGGCGGACTAGAAAGGTACCCCATGCACACAGACAAGGCGTTTGAATCCGCGAACCTCGATGAACGCGACATGGCGCTGCTGCGCGCCGCCATTGAACTCGCCAACGAGTCGCGACGCAACGGCCGCCACCCGTTCGCGGCGATCGTGGCGGACGAGCACGGCCATATCGTGGCGTCCGCGGGAAACAACTCGATGCCGCCTGAGGGCGATCCTACCCAGCATGCCGAACTGGTCGCCGCGGCGAAGGCGGCGCGCACGCTTTCGCCGGCGCAACTCGCCGGATGCACGCTCTATACGAGCGCCGAGCCTTGCTGCATGTGCGCGGGCGCGATTTACTGGTGCAACATCGGGCGTGTCGTCTATGCGCTTTCCGAGCACCGCCTGCTGGCGCTGACCGGAGCCCACGCCGAGAATCCGACGTTCTCGCTTCCCTGCCGCGAGGTCTTCGCGCGCGGGCAACGGCCTGTCGAGGTCGTTGGCCCGCTCATCGAGGATGAAGCGGCAGGCTCGCACCTTGGTTTCTGGAGCCAGCCTACGCTCGACAGGCAATGAGGCGCCGGCGCCGAAGAATCGTGCAAGGAATCAAGAGTATTGGTCTAACACCTCTTTGACCTGCGTGCCATTGTAGGCAGATGGCTATCACAGGAGGGCGCCATGCTGAACACGCGCAAGCTTGGACGTGAAGGACTCGTTGTTTCGGAGATTGGCCTCGGGTGCATGGGAATGTCCTACGCATACGGCGCGCCTGATGACGCAGAGTCGATCGCGACGATCCACCGGGCGATCGAACTGGGTTGCACGTTCCTCGATACGGCGGAGATTTATGGTCCTTTCGTCAACGAAGAATTACTTGGACGCGCGCTGAAAGGGCGTCGTCATGAGGTCACGATTGCAACCAAATTCGGCTTCAGGTTCGAGAACGGGGTGCGCGGTCTGGACAGCCGCCCCGAACATATCGAGGAGGTGATCGACGCGTCGCTGGCCCGGTTGCAGACCGATCACATCGATCTGCTTTATCAGCATCGCGTGGATCCCGCCGTGCCGATCGAGGAGGTTGCGGGCGCGGTCAAGGACGCCATCGCCGCAGGCAAGGTCCGCTATTTCGGCTTGTCCGAAGCCAGTGTCGATACCATTCGGCGCGCGCACGCCGTGCAACCCGTCTCGGCCCTGCAGAGCGAGTATTCGCTCTTCGAGCGCGGCGTCGAAGACAAGGTCTTGCCGGCCCTGCGCGAACTGGGTATCGGCTTTGTTCCCTATAGTCCGCTCGGCCGGGGCTTCCTGACCGGCCAGGCCCGGAGAGCGGAGGAACTTTCCTCCGACGATTGGCGAGCGGCCAATGATCCGCGCATACAGGGCAGCAACTTCGACGCGAACGTCAAGCTTGCCGACTTCGTCACAACACTGGCACACGAGAAGTCTGTGACGCCGGGCCAGATCGCGCTCGCCTGGCTGTTGCAGCAGGGCGATGATCTGGTGCCGATTCCCGGCACCAAGCGGCGCAAATACCTCGAAGAAAACGTGGGCGCGGCCTCCGTCCGTTTGACGCCGGCGGAACTGGATCGCATCCGGGCGTTCCTTGCTGAACACCAGACTGCCGGCAGGCGTTATCTACCAGCCATGCTGTCTTATCTCGACCGCTAGAGGTGCCTTCGGGGTCACCCAGTCGCGGCTCGGGACCCCGAAAAAACAACCTCACTGCCGTTCTTTCGAGCTATGCCTGTAGTGCTAATTTGAATATTCTGTAATCCGAATCTTACCGGTGCGGCCCCATAGTCGGCCGGCGACGGATTGTTATAGACGATCGACCGGCCCGCCTGTTTCGAGACTTCCTCGGCAAATTCATACATCGAGAAGGAGTGGTCTCCTGCAAGCTTATAGTCGGACAGTGGAAAAGGCTCAAGCCACCTGAGCGCTGGCGGCAGTACGCGAAATCCACCATGCCCGGCGGCCGCTTTCCGGTTGCTTGAAGGGCTACTCAGAATCGCTTGATGCCCTTTGCATAAATCATCTGCTCGAAATCGCATAGATTCAAACGATGAGCGGAGTGGGGCCAGTTTTAAACGTTCGACAGAGTCACATAAATCGTTGACAATACAACCGGATTAAAGGGGTGGTAAATCAGAAATTTCGACTATCCGGGAGTCGCTGTGCCAGTCACTGTTCTCAAGCTTTATCGCGTTCTGTTCACGGTATCTTTTATCTTTGCAGCGAGTATTTGCACGCACTCCCTAACCAGCGGCCTGTCGATCATTATGGCTGCCTCTGTGGCCGGCGGTGTGGCGTTCGTTGGCTTGTTGTTGGCAAACCTGATATTCCGGTAATGAGTTTGTCGCGTTTCACGCGAGCTTTGCCGGAATAAACGCGCACGCGTCAGGTGTTGAACAACCGCCATCTGGAATGGCGAGTGTCTTTTCAGCTTCGTGTTATGCCTGTTGCATGAGGTGCGTGCCGGATGACCGACTGCCGACTGATAGTCCAGGTCACGGCGCCAAACTCGCTCAATGCACCACCATCCCATTGAGTTGCGCATTACCCGCACCCGCGGCGATATTGATGCCGATATTGCCGCTAGTGGCGGCGAGCGCACCGGCACTGAGTTCAGCGACGGCGCTACCGCCAGTCATACGCGCGACAGCATGCACATTCTGCTGCGTGACGATTTTCGCTTGAGGTGTGGTAACCAGCGCGATCTGATTGGCCTGCGCATTGAGCGCCCCGGCCGCCAGATTCACGCCAATGTTGCCGCTTGCGCTTCGCAGCGCGTCCGTACCCACGAAAGCAGACGAAGTATCGAGCTTTGCGCTGCCGCTAACGTTCTGCACCGCGGTTAATTTCACCCCGCCAAACACGGCGGTACCGTCGTCCCCGGCCAATGGGGTCGATCCTTCCGCGAGCGCCGATGAGGCGCCTGCGCACGCGGTGACCCAGATCACTGCGGCGATCAACGAACGAACTTTCATCGGCGGCTCCCCGGCGTGTGCGAGTAACGCCGATAGCTGCGATATCGGCCGGCGACCGGCAAACTGAAGAGGGGTGTTTCCCTGGGGGCCGGGATAGCTGGCTACGAATGCCCGATCTGCCGCGTTGTATTGGTGCGGGAAAGCCGCGCAGCAGAAAGACCGTATGGAGCGTTTCGCGGAGCAATACGCCGCAATGGCCCATTTTCTCCGCTTATACTCATTGTCGCCTGAATGATTCACGCTCAGGTCCCACGCTGCACGCCGACAAAACCACGACATCAGTCGACAACACGGCACGCGATTCACGTTTCGCAACCGCAGTTCCTAACTAACAGGTGGGGCCTCTTATGCTAAATCGTGTTTTTGGTGCGGTGATTTCATCGTTGTTCATGGCGAGCGCAGCCGTTGCACCGGCCGTCGCGCATGCCGACGACAGCTTCGCGCAGGACGACGGCGCGTCGCATGGCCGTCCGGTCAAGGTGATGATCATTTCGATGTTCGGTCCCGAAGGCCAGGTGTGGCTAGATCATCTCGGACCGTGGCAGGACATCACGGTCGCGGGTCTGTCTCCCGACTACCCGGCCGTGCACTGCAATCGCCAGGACGTCTGCGTGATGACGACGGGCATGGGGCACGCGAATGCCGCCGCGTCGATCATGGCGCTGACCTTCTCTCCGCGTTTCGACTTGCGTCACACGTATTTCATGGTGGCGGGCATTGCCGGTATCGACCCGCTGCAGGGGACCGTCGGCTCCGCTGCCTGGGCGAACTGGCTCGTCGACTTCGGCATTCAGTGGGAAATCGACGGACGCGAAATTCCGCCAGGCTGGAACACAGGCTATCTCGGCATCAACACGACGGGCCCGACGCAGAAGCCGCCGCTCGACTATCGCACCGAAGTGTTCCAGCTCAATCCGGCGCTTTCGAACGCGGCATTCGCGCTATCGCGCAACGTGACGCTGACCGACGACGCGCAGGCGCAAGCCGCCCGAGCCAAATACAGCTATGCACCCGCGAACCGTCCACCGACCGTGATCCAGTGCGACACCCTGGCGGGCGATACCTGGTGGTCGGGCACCGACCTCGGCGAGCGAGCGCGGCAATGGACGAAGATCCTGACCGACGGCAAGGGCACCTATTGCACGACGCAGCAGGAAGACAACGCCACCTACGAGGCGCTGACGCGTGCGGCGAGCGCGCACCGCGTCGACCTGAACCGCGTCGCGGTACTGCGCGCCGGCTCGGACTTCGACCGGCCGTACGCTGGCCAATCGAGCGCGGACAATCTGCTCAACTACGCATCGCAGGGCGGCTTCGCGATCGCGATCGACAATCTGTTTCTTGCAGGCAATCCGCTCGTGCAGGACATCGTCAAGCATTGGGGCGAGTGGCGCGATGGCGTACCGCAGCGGTAAGGCGTTTGCGGCGTGGTGAAGCTGACCGCGCCGGTTGGCCGCTAGCTGCCGTCCGTCCGGGTCGTTGCCGGATCGCCTGGCGCGGCCCCTTGTTTTATTGATTGCAATGAGGCGTTCTTGAGGTTTTCACGAACCCGTCGTGCCGCCAGGAGGGGGACATAGTCCATTATTCTTGCATCGTGCCTGAAATCGGCCAGCGCTTCTGCATACATCCGGGACACCAGTTGCTCCGGTTGATTCGTTGAGGATGCAAGTTCTTGAACAATCGTCCTCGCGTCATCATTTCTGGCCATAACAACCTCCTTGAGTGGGTTCCTGTCGTTTGACCCTGCCTCGGTCAAACGACTTCGATGCTGCGCAACGGGCTAACGAGCTGAAGCGGATGGGCCACATCCAGCGGGTCAAACCTCCAAAATTTTGACGTGTGTCAACATGACAAGTATAGGAGCGGGGGTAGCCCAATCCCTGCGGCGCACAGTCGCTAACTCGGCCGACTAGATTAACCATCCGGTTAAAACGCCGGCTACGGCTCGTACTCGTGCGCGCATCGAAAGCGATTAAGCGTATGAGGGCCGCTCCGAGAAGTCGGACGTTGGGGAGCGAGGCAACGCGGCCAGTTTGAACTACTCGCCGGTCCCCTCGCGCGGCCATTTGCGTGGCGCGTTATACCGATGGCGCCCGATGGGCGCTATCCGCGTTTGCGCAGCGGCTCGAGCAAGCTCCTCAGGCCGTTATGGTCCATCTCGTGCATCAGCCCGAGCAGGCGGCCGAGGTTGCCCCGCGGAAACCCTTCGCGGGCAAACCAATTGAGGTAATGCCCGGGCAGGTCGGCGATAAGCCGGCCTTTGTATTTGCCGAAGGGCATGGTAACGGTGACGAGGTCTTCAAGATCCTGGGCTTGCATGCGGACATTATGCAGGGCTTTCCGTTCCCGCACACGCATACACCCGCCCGCCACGGCGCTCCACAACGTCCTGACCGGTCCAGGACGACTGAGCCTGTCGCTCAGGGTTTTCCCACGTTATGCGAGATTCGCATACGGACATGCCATCACCGCATCGCTCTTTTTTTGACCGCTTCTACCATCCGGTCTGACTCTGGTGCGAGGCGTGATCCATGCCGCGACAACGCGATTCCGGAGTCGCTGGATCGTCCGCTTTGAGCCGGTGAATTCGCGGCTCCTTCCGTTAAAGGTCTCTTCCACTTGTACACGATCATGAAAAAAAACGCGCCCCCTGTTTCAGTCCCGTTTCGTACGACCATTGCGGCAGTACTGGCGGTATTCATGGCCTTTCCCCTGTACGCCACGTCCGCCGCCGCAGCGGACGCCAGTGCAGATCAACAAGCGAGCGTTGCCGGCCAGACAAAGCAACTGCCGCGCGTCATCGTGCTGGCTACCGGAGGCACGATCTCCGGAACGGCAGATGCCCGCTCGGCTATTGGCTACAACTCGGGTGAGCGAACCGGACAGCAGTTGATCAAGGATGTGCCCGGCATCGAGAAATTCGCCACGATCTCGGCGGAGCAGATTTCGAATATCGGCTCGCAAGACATGAACGACAAGGTCTGGTTTCAACTGGCCAAACGCATCAACGAGATCTTCGATCGCGGCGAGGCGGACGGTGTCGTGATTACGCACGGCACGGACACCATGGAGGAAACCGCATTCTTTCTGAAGAACGTGATCCATTCCACCAGGCCGGTCGTTCTGGTGGGATCGATGCGGCCGGGCGGCGTCATCAGTGCGGACGGTCCGAATAACCTCCTCGAAGCCGTCGAGGTTGCTGCCAGCCCGCAGTCGCAGGGGCGGGGCGTGATGGTGGTCATGAACGATACGATTCATGATCCGCGCTGGATAACCAAAACGAATACCACTTCGGTTCAGACGTTTCTGTCTCCCAATGCCGGGCCAATCGGCTACGTGGACCCGGCGTCGATACGCTTCGTGGCGCCCGTTGTCGCGGCTCGCCGGGCTCCTTATGCGCTACCCGCCGATGGGCAATTGCCCCGGGTCGAGATTATCTTCGCGCACAGCAACATGGATGCGGTACAGATCGATCATGCGATAGCGGACAAGGCGAAGGGCATCGTGATCGCCGGAGTCGGCGACGGCGACGTTTCCAATGCCGCCATGCTTGCCATGCAGCGCGCCGCAAAAATGGGCATCGTCGTGGTTCGGTCGTCGCGAGTCGGATCGGGCTTTGTGAACCGGAACGTCGAAGTCGACGACGACAAGAGCGGATTCGTCGCGTCCCTCGATCTCAATCCGGAAAAGGCTCGTTTGCTGACGCAACTGCTGATCGCCAACGGGATCACGTCACCCGCCCAGGTGCAGGAAGCGTTTGCTGCGACCTACTGACCGAAGCCGACCAGGTCGGGCGCGGCCGGCGACCTGGTACAACGACCGGCGTAAGATCGTAGCTTCCTGAAACCGGTGTTTCGCGTCCCACGAGGCGGGCTCTACGTATGGAAATCAAATGGGTCGAGGACTTCATCGCCCTGGCTCAATACCAGAGCTTTTCTCGCGCCGCCGAATTCCGCAATGTGACCCAGTCCGGGTTCAGCCGGCGGATTCAATCGCTGGAGCAATGGGTCGGGGCGGAACTGATCGATCGCAGCAGCTTTCCTCCCGTGTTGACGCCCGCGGGTCAACTCTTTCGCGAAGTCGCCGAAGATATCCTGAGCCGACTCTTCGATACCCGCGCCATCATCCGGACTGAAAAACGGATCGGCGGCAAGAGCCTCCAGATTGCGGCCGGCCACACGATCGCGCTGAATTTCCTGCCCGCCTGGCTCAAGGCGCTTTCGGCCCACTTCGGGGAGGTGCGCGCGCGCGTGGTGCCGACCAACGTGCACGACTCGATCCTGATGCTCGTGAACGGCAACTGCGAATTGATGTTCGCCTATCACCACCCTGAACTGCCCTTGCACCTCGATCCCGCGAAGTATGAGCATCTCACCGTGGGGATCGACACGCTGATGCCGGCCAGCAGGCCGAACACGCGTTCCGCGCCGATGTATCGACTGCCGGGAACGGCAAAACAGCCGTTGCCTCACATTTCATACGCGGAGACGAGTTATTTCGGACGCTGCCTCGCGCTGCTTCTTGGCCGGGCGCCTTCAGCACCGGCGTTATTGCTTCACTACGAATCGGACATGGCCGAGGTTCTCAAGAAAATGGTCATGGAAGGCGAGGGGATGGCGTGGCTGCCCAGGAGCGCGATTGCCGCGGAACTGGATACGGGTGAACTGGTTCCCGCGGGTCCGTCGCCCTGGAATCTGGAAATCGAATTGCGTGTCTACCGTGATGTGTCCAACCGTAGCGAGTTTCTCGATACGCTCTGGCAGCATTGTCGGGCGGTACTGCAGTCCGGCGGCTAGGGTTTTCCCGTCTTATGCGAAATACGCATGCGCACATGCGACACCGGCATTGTCGTTGTTTTGCGCGTGCCTAAACTGCGCTTTAACGCTCGACCGAGGCGCAGCCGATCTCGCGCGAGTCGTCTCTCAACGCATGCCGGTCATGTGTCGACCGCTTTGCGTCACTCAAGGACAGACGGAAATGAAAAATCGCCTCACCGTTTATATTGCCGTTGGAATGATACTGGGCGTCATGGTGGGCTACGCGTGCCACGCCAGTACATCCGATCCGGCCACAGTCAAAGCCATCGCAGGATATTTCTCGATCCTCACGGACATCTTCCTGCGCCTCATCAAGATGATCATCGCGCCCCTGGTGTTCGTCACGCTGGTGTCGGGACTCGCCGGTATGGACAGCGGCCAGGACGTCGGCCGCATCGGCGTGCGCTCGGTAGGCTGGTTCGTTTGCGCATCGCTGATATCGCTCACGGTGGGCCTCGTCTTCGCGAATCTTCTGCAGCCGGGCGCAGGCCTGCACATGGTCGCAGGTACCGGCGAGATCGACACCGGCCTGAATACCTCGGCCTTGAACTTCAAGGATGTCTTGACCCACGCGTTTCCGACCAGCCTGCTGGATGCCATGGCGCGCAACGACATCCTGCAGATCCTGGTCTTCTCCGTCTTCCTCGGCCTTGGCTTGAGCGCGACGAAGCGGGATCCGCGCGTGAAGGTCGTGATCGAGATGATCGACGGCATGGTACCCGTGATGCTGCGCGTGACGAACTACGTCATGCGTGCGGCGCCCTTCGGCGTTTTTGGCGCGATCGCTTCGGCGGTGACGTTGCGCGGCCTCGATGTCATCTACACCTATGGCAAGCTGATTGGCTCCTTCTATGTGGGGCTGGTCGTGTTGTGGGCGATTCTGGTTTTCGTCGGCTATCTGTTTCTTGGCCGTAGCGTCGGCGCCTTGCTCAAGGCGGTGCGCGAGCCGGCGATGATCGCGTTTGCGACGGCGAGCAGCGAGGCGGCCTATCCGCGGCTCACCGAGCAGTTGGAGCGCTACGGGGTCGACAAGAAAGTCGTCGGCTTCACGCTTCCGTTGGGCTACGCGTTCAACCTGGATGGCTCGATGATGTACCAGGCGTTTGCGGCCATCTTCATCGCCCAGGCTTTCGGGGTCAACATGCCGCTCTCGCAGCAATTCTTCATGCTGCTCGTGCTCATGCTGAGCAGCAAGGGCATGGCCAGCGTGCCGCGCGGCTCGGTGGTGGTGGTCGCGGCGGTAGCGCCGATGTTTCATCTGCCGGTAGAAGGGGTGGCCATGGTGCTGGCGATCGACCAGATCCTCGATATGGGCCGCACGATGACCAATGTGATCGGCAACAGCGTGGCGACAGCTGTGATCGCGAAGTGGGAAGGCGCACGCCAGAGCAACGCGTCCGGCTTCATCGAGGACGACGAGCAGATTTTCGGCCCGGCGCAAGGCGGAGCAAAATGACTTCCGACCTCGCCGGCCACAAGCGCAAGTTCGGCATTGTCGGCGGCCTGGGACCGCTGGCAAGCGCGGACGTCTTCTTCAAACTGGTGAAGGCGACGCCCGCCTCGACCGACGCCGACCACTTCGACGCCATCTTTCAGCAGTCGCCCTTTCCCAACTCGCGTTCGGGAAGCGCGGCTACGATCGAACGGAAGTTGTATATCTTCGAGATGATCCGGGACTTCGAGAAGCGCGGCGTGACGACGGTCGTGCTGCCGTGCTTTCTCAGTCACACCTTTATCGACGAACTGCGCGCGAACACGAGCCTGCGGATCGTGGACATGGTCGAGGCGGTTCGCAGCCACGTTCAACGCAAGTTTCCCGGTGCAAGCCGCATCGGCGTGCTGGCCTCCGACTACACGCGGGAAAAGCGCTTGTTCGAACGCTACTTCGCGTCCCCTGAATTCGAAGTCATCCACCCCCGATGCCACGAGCGCCCCGATCCGGTGACGGAGGCCGTCTATGGATCGGACGGCATCAAGAGCGGCAATCTGCGCGGCCGTCCGATCAAGCTGTTGCGAGAGGCTTGCCAGGATCTGATCGAGCAGGGCGCCCAGGTGATCGTGCCCGGCATGACCGAAATCGCGCTGGTTGCGGAGGAAATCGGCCCGCTGAGCGTACCGTTCGTCGATACCAACCTGACGTATGCGCAGTCCGTCGCGCGGTACGCCGCGTCGGGCGGTGACGGCGCGCCGGCACATGCCTTCAAGGTTGGCGTCGTGGGCGGGGTCGGCCCGGCGGCGACGGTCGACTTTCTGCAGAAGCTTATCCGGAATACGCCCGCCACGCGCGACCAGGATCACATCAAGCTGCTGGTCGAGCAAAACCCGCAGATTCCGGACCGCACCGAGAATCTGATTGGCGACGGCGCTGACCCCACGGTCTCGCTGTATGCGACCTGCAAGCGGCTCGAAGACGGCGATGCCGACATCATCGCGATTCCGTGCAATACGGCCCATGCCTTTGTCGAGCGCATCCAGCCGTATCTCAACATCCCGATTGTGAATATGCTGACCGTCACGGTCGACTCTTTGCGCGAGACGTATCCGACGCTGCGCGATATCGGCGTGCTGGCGACATCGGGTACGATTGAAAGCGGCGTCTATCGAAAGGCGCTCGAATCGCAAGATCTTCGTCAGGTTGTTCCCGCCCCTGCGCTACAGGAGCGCGTGATGGAAGCCATCTACGGAAAGCATGGCGTCAAGGCGGGATTTACGACGGGGCAGTGTCAGGAGGACATCGCTGCCGCCGTAGAGGGGTTGATTGCCGAGGGCGTTGAAGTCGTCATCCTTGGGTGCACGGAACTTCCGCTCCTTTTGACCGGGAGTGAATTCGTGGGCAAGGGCGGCGCTCGCGTCAGGCTGGTCGATCCCACCGACGTTCTCGCTCGACGGTGTGTCGCTTATGCATTGCCGGTGGACACTGCCGCCGGTCGACCCGAAAACTCTCCCATGGAGCAACGCCATGTCCAACCGCTCTGAACGTATCGAACACGACCTTCTTGGCGACCTCGCCGTGCCCAGCGAGGCTTATTACGGAGTCCACACGCTTCGCGCACTCACCAATTTCCCGATTACCGGCATTCCGATCTCGACCTATCCGAATCTGATCAACGCATTGGCGTTCGTGAAAGAGGCCGCGGCACTGGCGAACCATGAGTTAGGACTGCTTCCCGAGAGCAAGATGGAGGCCATTGTTCACGCGTGCCGGCAGATTCGCGAAGGGATTGCCCACGACCAGTTCGTTGTCGACGTGATTCAGGGTGGGGCCGGTACGTCGACCAATATGAATGCGAACGAGGTGATTGCCAATCTCGCCCTCGAGCATCTTGGCCATGAGCGGGGGGATTACGCGGTGCTGCACCCGAACGAAGATGTCAATCTGGGGCAAAGCACCAACGACGTCTATCCGACCGCGCTGAAAATCGCCACCCATATGGGCATCGCGCAACTGGTCGATGCGATGGGCGTCTTGCGCGTATCGTTCGAACGGAAGGCGGAGGAGTTTCGCGACGATCTGAAGATGGGACGCACGCAATTGCAGGACGCGGTTCCCATGACATTGGGACAGGAGTTCAGCACCTTTGCGGTCATGCTCGGCGAAGATCAGGAGCGTCTCAGGGAAGCCTCGCAGTTGATTTGCGAAATCAACCTGGGCGCCACGGCGATCGGTACCGGTATCAACACGTCGCCCGACTATGCGCCGCTCGTCTGCCGCCATTTGGCCAGCGTCACCGGTATTCCTGTGACGACGTCGCCCAATCTCGTGGAAGCGACACAGGACGTCGGCTCGTTCGTGCAGTTGTCGGGGGTGCTGAAGCGCGTGGCCGTCAAGCTCTCGAAGACCTGCAACGATCTTCGCCTGCTTTCGAGCGGCCCGCGCGCAGGCTTTGGCGAAATCAATCTGCCGCCGGTTCAGGCGGGCTCCAGCATCATGCCGGGCAAGGTCAACCCGGTCATTCCGGAGGTCGTGAACCAGATCGCTTTCGAAGTCATCGGCAATGACGTGACGGTCAGCTTCGCGGCGGAGGCCGGCCAGTTGCAACTGAACGCGTTCGAGCCCGTCATTGCACACAGCCTGTTCAAGAGCGTCGCGCACCTGCGTGCGGGATGCCTCACCCTCGCGTCGAAGTGTGTCGACGGGATTACGGCCAATCGCGATC
Organism: Paraburkholderia yinzeri; assembly: GCF_046581065.1. Classification (NCBI taxonomy): domain Bacteria; kingdom Pseudomonadati; phylum Pseudomonadota; class Betaproteobacteria; order Burkholderiales; family Burkholderiaceae; genus Paraburkholderia; species Paraburkholderia yinzeri. The sequence goes on from NZ_JBFOCJ010000003.1 coordinate 238,084, forward strand.
GGCTTCGCTCGCTCGTTGAAAACTCGATCGGCATCGTGACGGCGCTGAACCCGTACATCGGCTATACGAATGCGACCCAGGTGGCGCAGGAAGCGCTCGTGTCGGGAAGAAGCGTTGCGGAAATCGTCGTCGAGAGAGGACTGCTCACCCGGGCTCAACTCGAAGACATTCTCAAGCCGACCATGCTGACGCAGCCGAGGCATAATCTGCCCCTTTCGTAAGCAGCGGACGTTGCCATCGAACACCACCCGTGTCGGGCCGACGATTCGAAGTAGGGCTCGATGTCTATGCGGCAGTTGCGCGAGCGTTTGCAGTTCCACATACAGCGCCTCGCCGAACTGGCGGCCGGACACGGGATTGTTTGCCAGATCCTTCAGGTCAATTCGGTTTGAGGCGCTTTATCGCAGCGCAGCGACTGCCTAGACTCGGTCCACGGTGGCCGGCTGGCCTCGAAAGCAGCCGGTTCCGTTCAAAGCTATCGAATCGATTGGAGAAAAGGATATGGGCAAGCTCGCAGGCAAAGTGGCCGTCGTTACTGGCGCGTCTAAGGGTATCGGTGCAGGTATCGCCAAGGCGCTCGCAGGGGAAGGCGCTTCGGTCGTTGTCAATTACGCAAGCAGCAAGGCGGGTGCCGACGCGGTCGTCTCCGCAATTACATCGGCCAACGGCAAGGCGATTGCCGTCGGCGGCGATGTGTCTAAGGCGGAAGACGCGCAAGGCATCATCGACGCAGCGATCGAAACCTATGGCCGCATCGACATTCTCGTCAACAATTCGGGCGTCTATGAGCTGGCACCGATCGAAGAGTTTACCGAAGAGCAATTCCACCGGCAGTTCAATATCAACGTGCTCGGCCTGCTACTCACGACCCGGGCGGCTTTGAAGCATTTAGGCGAGGGCGCGAGCATCATCAATGTGAGTTCCGTGGTGACCACAATCACGCCGCCGACGAGCGCTGTCTATACCGGCACGAAAGGGGCCGTTGATGCGATTACAGGCGTGCTTTCGCGCGAACTGGGGCCGCGGAAGATCCGCGTCAACGCAATCAATCCGGGTGTCGTGATCACGGAAGGCGCACACGCGGCAGGGATCATCGGATCGGACTTCGAAGCGATGGCGGTGAGCCAGACGCCGCTCGGCCGTACGGGGCAACCGGAAGATATAGCGTCGATTGCCGTGTTCCTGGCGTCCGACGACTCAGGCTGGCTGACGGGCGAACGCATCGTCGCGAGCGGCGGCATGCGCTGACGATACTGGGACGTTATGCGGCACTCCTTAGCGAAGTGCCGCCGCCACTGCCTCGTCGATCTGCAGCGCAAAGCGCGCTTCGACATCGGACACCGTGTAGCCAATCGACAGTTCCAGATACGCGTCGCCTAGCACCAACTGAACGAATGTCGCTGCCCGCAATGCAGCAGTGGATTCGTCAAATTGCTTTCGCAGAATTTTTGCGGCGAAGGCACGCACGACCTTTGCACCATTTTCGTAGAACACCTGGCCGAGTTCCGGAAGACGCTCGGCTTCAGCAACGATGGCACGGTAAAGCCGCAGATAATCCGGCGTGATCAGGATCTGCGCCAACACCCATCCCAACTCGCGCAACTCGACTTCGGGCGTGCCAGCGGGTTGCTCGTTCTGAGCACTGGCAAGCACGCCGCCCACCTGAGTGCACATCGAACTTACCAGACCGACGAAGAGCGCCTCCTTCGACTTGAAGTGGCGGTAGACCGTCTGTTTGCCGACGCCAGCCGCCGCCGCGACATCGTCCATCGTTGCCAGGCCGAAACCCTGGCTCAAGAAAACGGTTTTCGCGCCGTCGAGGATGGCAGTCCGCTTGCGGCGTTGCAGCGGGCTCAGGCCGGGAAGAGAGGAAGCGTTCATACGAAATAAATACCAGATCGCCGGGCAGTTGACAAGACTGGCCAGTCTCGTCTACATTTCAACAAACGAGACTTATCGGTCTCGATTGTTGGGTTATCTAACTTCGCAGGCAATCGTTGGGAGAACGCTTTGGAACTGTTCATTACAGGTGGTACGGGCTACATCGGGCAAGCGGTCGCGCGCAAGGCAATCCGCCTCGGCCATCGGGTGACGGCGCTGGTGCGTCAGGACAGGTCGCCGGCCGCCGGCGCGCTGGCACGTCTCGGTGTGAAACTGCATTCCGGCGACCTGCGCGAGCCACAGTCTTTCGCTGCAATTGCCGGTGCCGCCGATGGCGTGGTGCACACCGCATCGACCAACGATGCTTCTGCCGCCGCTGCCGATGAGGCCGCGGTTGTAGCGATGCTTTCTCATTTGCAGCCGGGCGCGGCGTTTGTCTATACGTCGGGCACGTGGGTCTACGGCAATACGGAGGGGGAGCCCGCGACTGAAGCGTCGGCGCTGAACTCGACACCCCTCGTCGCCTGGCGGCCCGCGGTGGAGCGGCATGTGCAGACGTTAGCAGCGAGCCGCTCGATTGCCGCGGTGATCCTCAGGCCGGCGATGGTGCATGGCTACGGCGGCGGCGTCTTCGGCATGCTCGCCGGCATGGCCCATCAGACTGGCAGCGTGAGGGTCGTCGGCGATGGCCGCAATCACTGGCCTGCCGTTCATGTCGATGATCTCGCCACGGCTTACCTGAGCACGGTGGAGCAGGCGGCAAGCGGGAATGGTCAAGTCGCGGGACAGATCTTCAACGTGGTCGCGGAAGAGGCTGTTGCCGTTGCCGAAATCGGTGAAGCGATCCGGGCCTCGGTCGGCGCCGATCGCGTCGAATTCTGGCCGCTCGACGATGCTCGCAAATCGCTTGGGCCATTTGCTGATGCACTGGCGCTCGACCAGTCGGTAAGCGGCCAGCATATCCGGCGAGTTCTTGCGTGGAAACCCCATGGCCCCGGCCTGATTGCGGATCTCTCTGCACGAGAACACTTTCAGCAAACCGACGGAGCATGACGATGGCGTGGAACAGTGCGTCTCTCGAATCGACCCTCGCGATGATCGTCGCGGTTCTGTTCGCGATTGCTGGCGTGGTCAATCTCGCAAGACCCGGCGCGGTGAAGCGCGACTTCGCACGCTGGGGTTATCCGGCATGGTTTCAGTTGCTCTGTGGCGCGCTCGAGTTGCTCAGTGCGGCACTTCTTCCTGGACAACAAACCAGAATCCTGGGCCTGACGTTGGCCGGCGCGATCATGATCGGCGCGCTCTTCACGTTGGTGCGAAATCGGGAGCCATTCCGGCATCTCGCCCCGGCGCTGGTTTTTTCGGCTTTGATTGTGGTCACTTTGGCTGCCCGCGGTTGAGGCTTTCTCACCATCAGGCGAGTGAGCCCGGGACGCTAACAGGCCGCGTGGGCAATCCGTGCTGCAGGTACTTGAAAAACGCGCACGGATAGCCTGTCTTTCTCGCATGCTCTTGAGTCCCAATAGGACTTTGGCTTTATTTCGGGCAGTGGGTGGCGATCAACGTCGATCTTTTCGACTCTTGATCTGCGCGGCGCAATCGGGCGGCAACCGCTAGAATTGCGGTTTTAGCCTGGAATACGCCAATGTCCTTTGCCTCGCTTGGCCTGATCGATCCCTTGCTGCGTAATGTGCAGGACCTCGATTACCAGACACCTACGCCGGTGCAGGCCAAGGCGATTCCTGCCGTGCTCAGCGGCAAGGACGTCATGGCTGCGGCACAAACCGGCACCGGCAAAACGGCGGGGTTTGCGCTGCCGTTGCTGCAACGGCTGGTGCAACACGGCCCGGCGGTGTCCAGCAACCGCGCGCGCGTTCTGGTGCTGGTGCCCACGCGTGAACTGGCTGAACAGGTGCTGCAAAGCTTTATCGATTACGGTAAAGGCCTCGACCTACGATTTCTGGCTGCTTACGGCGGCGTGAGTATCAATCCGCAGATGATGAAGTTGCGCAAAGGCGTGGATGTGCTCGTCGCCACGCCGGGACGTCTGCTAGACCTCAATCGCCAGAATGCGGTGCAGTTCGATCAAGTGCAAACGCTGGTGCTGGATGAAGCCGACCGCATGCTCGATCTGGGCTTTGCGCGCGAACTCAACGCCGTCTTTGCGGCCTTGCCCGCTCAGCGCCAGACCTTGCTGTTCTCCGCCACGTTTACCGACGATATCCGCGCCATGGCGGCGGGGATTCTGCGCAGCCCGGTCAATATCAGCGTCAGCCCGCCCAATGCCACGGCCAGCAAGATCAAGCAGTGGGTGGTGCCGGTGGATAAAAAGAACAAGCCTGACCTCTTCATGCACCTTGTGGCCGAGAACAACTGGGAGCACGCGCTGGTGTTCGTCAAGACCCGCAAGGGCGTGGATTACCTCGCAGCCGTGCTGGACGAAGCGGGCTATGCGGTCGACACGATCCACGGCGACAAACCGCAACCCGCGCGCCTGCGTGCGCTGGAGCGCTTCAAGACGGGTGAAGTCAATATGCTTGTCGCCACCGACGTGGCTGCGCGCGGGCTGGATATCGACGATCTACCGCTGGTGATCAACGTCGATCTGCCGATCGTGGCGCAAGACTATGTGCACCGTATTGGCCGTACCGGCCGCGCGGGCGCCAGCGGTGTGGCGGTGTCCCTGGTGTGTGCCGACGAAGCGCCGCAACTGGCCGCGATTGAAGCGCTGATCCGGCAAACGCTGCCGCGTGAAGAAGAGCCGGGTTTTGAAGCCGAACACCGCGTGCCGCAGACCAGCGCGACGGGCGAGATCATCAGGAAACCCAAGAAGCCCAAGAAGTCCAAAGTGTCGCAAGCAGCGCCGAGCGTCGCGCAGGTGCTCGGCAAAAAGCCGCGCCCGCAAAGTGGCGAAAACAAGCGCAAGCCTGCGGCGCAGCGGGCTGTGGCCGTGGGTAAAGGCACAAGCTTGTCCAGCGGTAGCCCATTCAGCGTGCAAAAGCCACGCAGCAAACCGGCCGGCAAGTCGGCGGCGGGTTCGCGCAAGCCGGCTGGCAAACCCGCTGGTGGCCGCGGCAAACGCCAGCCCTGATCTGCGGGGAGGCGTCGCGCCAGCCTGGCAAAATCGACGACAATCGGCTCCATAAGTGCTCTGAAGGCGTGATTCCATGATGGACCTCTCTCTCCAGGATTGTTATCTTTTCGTCAGACTCGCCGAATCCTTGTCCGTAGCAGCAGTCGCGCGGGAGCGCAACGAACATCCTAGTCAGGTATCGCGCACGTTGTCGAAAATGGAAGCGGAATGCGGCCTGCGCCTGTTTCACCGGAGCACCCACGGGCTGTCCCTCACCGACGATGGCCGCATTTTTCTTGAGCATGCCAAAACGATTTCGCAAAATGCGACGTTCCTGGCTGACGATCTGGCGTCGCGCAGCAATCGGGTATCGGGACTGGTCAGAATTAGCGTTGCATGCATTCTTGCCGAATACGTCGTGATTCCGGATTTGCATCAGTTGACCGATCTCAACGTGAGCTTGCATATCTCCGATCGAGCGGTTGATATGTCGACAGAAGGCATCGATATTGCTGTCAGGGCGGGCATCGCTCCGCGGGACACGCACGTGGCACTCAAGCTTGGATCGCATAGAAGGGCGTTGTATGGGTCGCCCGCGTACCTGGCCGCTCGCGGAATGCCCCGATTTCCGCGCGACTTGAAGCATCATGATCTGATCGCCAATGCGGCGGTGGGCTCCCACAATCAATGGCCGTTCGACGGCGATGGGGAGTTGTCCACTTTGCCCGTAGCAGGAAGGATTCGCGCTGACAATACGTCCGCGATTGTGTCGCTCGTGCGAGCAAACATGGGAATTGGGCGCATCAACAAGGTGATAGGCGGCGAACTCGCGGCACGCGGGGTGCTCACCCAGGTTCTGGAAAACTACGAAGACCCGACCGAGTTCGATATCTCGGCGGTAACGCTGGCACCACGGAATCGCGTTCCCAAAATTCGTGTTTGTCTGGACTTTCTGTTTGATTGCTTCAAGAAATTCAGGACTTGAAACCAATCCGCTTTGCTTCCGACTCGATGCGGTAAGCACGCCGCCTGGAAACCGAGGCACGGTGCATAGCGTATTGCCTGTTCGGGTCGTGCTCGTTCTGCAATACCAAATTGCGCAGTGTCCGCTTTCAGCGCGATGAGACGTCTGCGATAGTAGCGCCATCTTTTCTTCGGCACGGTTCACTGCGATTGGCGCGCCGCTGCCGAAGCGTCGGGTGTCGATGTCGACCTTGCGGGTCGATTCGGTAACTGGCTTGTCGCGCACAATGCGTCAGGCTTTTCCTCCCAATTTTATCGAGGCCGAACAGATGTGCTGGTGCTGCCCTACCTCCCAAAGCCAACCGATCTCCCAGTCGCGACGTCAATTTGCATGGTCGGCGCTCGCTGTCGCAGCGACGACGACAGGCGTGATCGGTTGGAGTCGTCCGGCGCGAGCCGAGGCGCAATCCATCCAACCTGTCGTGCGAACCCTCCTTGAAAAGCGGGCGATTCCCGGCTCGGACCAGGAAATGCAGATGATGCTCGTCACCTTCCAGCCGGGCGTCGCATCGCCACTGCATCATCATCCCGTCGCCGGTTTGAACTATATCGTCGAGGGGACGGCAGAGTCCGCTTACGGTGACGATACTCCCAGGATCTATCATGCAGGAGAGACGCTCCAGGACTTTCCGAACATTCCTCATACGCTGTTCCGAAACCCCAGCAAGTCGGAAATATTACGCTTTCTCATCTTCACGAATCTTCGGCCGGACCAGCCCTATTTGATCGTGCCTTGAAGGTGCAATCCGTTCAGAATGTCCCGCTGGTTCGCTGAAGTCTATCGGTAGGGGAGATCCGTCTCATGCGATTGTCGAATTATCTGTTTTTTACGAACGACTGCGAAGCCGCGTTAGCCTTCTACACCGCGTGCGGACTGGGTGCTGTCGTCGAGCTAAAGCGGTACGGCGAGAACGGCATGCCGGTGCCGGTGCCGGAGATGCGGGGACTTGTGATGCACGCCGCTTTTGCGGGGCCAGGGGTATTCTTCTATGCTTCGGACAATCACGACGCTGAACCGATGCGCGGCTCAGCCCATATCTTGATGATGGACGACGTGGAGAAGACCATCAATCTTTTCGGAGAACTAAGTGAAGGTGGACGTGTGACGACTTCGCTCGCTATTCAACCTTGGGGTGATTTCTTCGGTAAGTTGACCGATCGCTTTGGCGTTCAATGGATGTTGAACTGCCCAGTTTCTCAATGACCGGCGATACGTCTCGACCTATTGTATCCGGTCGAGCAGGCGCTTTGCCGCAAGCGGACCGCCCCAACGTCGTAACGGGTAGGTGTCCGCTAATCCCATGCGCAAAGCGTCAATCGGCCCATGCGTTGATGTCGAGAACCGCATCGGCGAACGCCTCTGGCGCCTCCTGCGGAAGGTTGTGACCCACATTCGCCACGACGCGGTTCTGATGGCGTCCGGTGAAGCGCTTTGAATCAACCTGTCTTCCCCCCAATGGCGTGACGCCATCGGCGTCCCCTTCGAGCGTGATCGCGGGCACGGTGATGGACGGCATGGCAGACAGGCGGCGCTCGATATCGTCGAACTGGGGATCGCCGTCGACCAGTCCAAAGCGATGTCGATAAGAATGGACGACCACGTCGACGAAATCGGGATTGTCGAACGCTACCGCCGAGCGGGCGTAGATGTCGTCGTCGAAACGCCAGGTCGGCGACCATAGCGACCATAAGAGACGACAGAACTTGCGCCGGTTTTCAGTCAGCCCAGCCCGGCCGCGCTCGCCGTGGAAGTAGTACTGATACCACAAGCGGTATTCGTTTTCGGGGTCGGCTGGCAGGGAGGCGGCGGCGATATTCTGGATGTTGTAGCCGTTGACCGAAACCAGCCCGCGCGCTCTGGACGGGTAGAGCGCCGCCACGATGCATGCCGCGCGGCCGCCCCAATCGTATCCGCCGAGCACGGCCTGGTCGATCCGAAGCGCGTCGAGCAGCGCTAACAGGTCCGCTCCGAGTGCGGCCTGCTGGCCCGAGCGAAGTGTCGTGGACGCAAGAAAGCGCGTTGGCCCATAACCCCGAAGGTAGGGGGTAATGACACGGGCGCCTTGCGATGCCAGGCGTGGCGCCACTTTCTCGTATGCGTGGATGTCATAGGGGAAGCCGTGCAGTAGAATGACTGGCCATCCGTTAGCATCGCCCTGCTCGTCATAGGCAATATCAAGCAGTCGGGTTGTCGTACGTTTAAGCATAAAGCCCTCCTTCGCATGAGATCGTCCGGCCGGTTACGGCAAGTCCTTGCCGGGCACCGTCTCCGTCGCCGCACTTTGTTGCTCACTTGCCGCCGGTGACATCGAGGAAAGTGCCGGTGATGAAGGAGGCCTCGGCGCTTGCCAGCCACAGGATAGCCCGCGCAACCTCTTCAGGCTGACCGCCTCTTCCCATGGGGATCGAGTCCTTGACGCGATCCACCCGTCCCGGTTCCCCACCGCTAGCATGCATCTCCGTGTAGATATGTCCAGGGCGAATGCAATTGACGCGGATTCCGTCCCGCGCGACTTCCTTGGCGAAGCCGGTCGTGAACGTTTCGAGCGCCCCCTTCGAAGCAGCATAGTCGATATATTCGTTTGGACTGCCGAGCCTGGCCGATGCCGACGAGATGTTGATCACGACGCCCCCTTGGCCATTGTAGCGACGCGACATCCGCTTCACCGCCTGTTGTGCGCAGAGAATAGGGCCGATCGAGTTGACTGCAAAGATACGCTGCATGCGCTCGAATCCTAGATCCTCCAGCCGGGACTGCTGTGCAATTATTGCAGCGTTATTCACCAGCACATCGATCCGGCCGAACTTCCGGTCGATCGCGGAAAATAGCTGAGCGACCTGTTCTGGATCCGCGCTGTCTGCGCGCATGGGCAAAGCCTTGCGTCCAACGGCTTCCACATCGGCCGCCACTGCGAGGGCGGCCGATTCGTCGGAGATGAAACTCAGCGCGACATTGTAGCCTTGCGCGGCGGCAAGACGCGCGGTCGCTGCGCCTACGCCACGACTTCCGCCCGTTATCAGTATTAGTGGTGCCTGCGGAACAGTATCCATTTAACGAACACTCATGCGATAGTGAGAGAATAATTCAGGATTATTGAATAAATTGATGAATATGATGTGTGAAAAAAAGGAGTGCGATGCCGCCGGTATTACCGAGCATATGGGTTTCAGGAGGGAAGAGGAGAGGGAGATATCGTCAGCGGCACAACAAGAACGATATCTATCTTGTAGCGGCTGGGCAAACCAGATAAATTGACAATTCGCGTTAGAAAAACTTTCGCAATCGGTGCGGTGAGCGGGTACGTGCGGCGGCTCGTTGATTAGCGTCTTCGTGGAAGTCAGTCACTTCGAGGACGCTGCAACCCTCGAATTCTCGATGAAGAGGGTGGACGCCAGCGCGAAGATCCAGGTCGAGGCCTGGCGGGGTAGCGTTTTGCCGTCTCGCGTCGGGCCTCTGTCAAGCATCGCGGTAGTTGAGCCAGACCTTCATGGGACCGCTCTCGCGGTTGTGCCACGCGAAATAGGGAATGGCCGTGAGGGCGACAGGCTGCGACTGCGCGGTACGCGCGTCATCCGATAGCGCTGAGAACGGCCGATATAACTGGCCGGACCACGATGAATCGATTACACGATGTTGAGCAGAGCCTTTCAGGACCACGATGCCATTGAGTACGCCCGGATCCCACGAGGCCTCCAGGTTCGAAGGGTCGATAAAAATCTCGTCGAGGTCGACGCCTGGCATATCCGCCTGCTCCGCACAGTAAAGCACCGGACCTCGGCTCAATGCCACGCGACCGCGATTGTCCGGTACTTTCGGGTGGCTTTGCCACACGCGAACAGACATGGAGAGGTCGAGGCGCACGGTGTCGCCGCGATGCCAGGCCCGGTGTATTTCGACATACCCGTCGGGGGTGGTCGCCGCTTCGATTCGCGCTCCGTTAATGGCAATATCGAACGATGCGTCGTTGGACTTCGTGGAGGAAGGATCCGCGTCCGCACCGATCCACCCGGGAATTCGCAACTTCAACGTAAAGGTCGATTCGGCATCCAGATCAATGTCGACGCTCCCTTCCCAGGGATACCGAGTGCGTTGGCTAATCCGGACCGTGCTTCCGGCCACGTCGATGGTCGCGTCGCTATCGACGTAAAGATTGACGTAGAGCGACTGTGCATCCGTTCCATAGACGTAGCCAGGCAATGAGGCAATCGTGCGCGCGACGTTGGGCGGACAGCACGCGCATTCGTACCATGTCTTGCGCCGGTGCGCGCCGTCGTTTTCGAGCGGATTGACGTAATAGTAGGACTGCCCGTCCAGCGACCAGCCGGGCAGCATCCCGTTGTAAAGCGTCCACTCGAACAGGTCGACATAGCGTGCGTTGCCGGTTGCGGCGAACATGCGGTGGCACCACATCATGTTGCCGATCGCCGCGCACGTTTCCGTGTACGCCTGACTGTTGGGCAACTCGTAATCGTTGCCGATGGATTCGCCGTCATGACGCGAGCCCACCCCGCCGGTGATGTACATGCGGTGCGCGGTGAGTCGGTCCCAGAGTGTTTCGAGGCGCGGCAGCAGGCTCGCGTCTCCCGTTTCGAGGTACAGGTCGGTAATGCCGCAGACCATGTACAGCGCCCGCACCGCATGGCCCGCAAGCGATTCCATGCGTTCGAATGGCACATCGTCCTGGAAGTACGCGTCGCCGAAACGCCCGCCTTTCAGCAGGCCGTGGCCGCGAGCTTCGATGAAGTACCGCGCGAGTTCGAGGTAGCACGGCTGGCCGGTTTCGCGCGCAAGCTCTATCAGCGCCATTTCGATTTCCTCATGGCCGTCGATGCCTTCCACCTTGCCAGCGGACGCCGGGCCGAAGCGCTCGCGAAGCATGTCCGCGAATCGCAGGGCGACGTTCAGCAGGCGGGGGCTGCCCGTGGCGCGATGGTGAGCCACTGCGGCCTGAATCAGGTGCCCGCCCACATACATTTCATGCAGATCGCGCAGGTTGGTCCACTTCTCCGTGGGCCGATCCACCGTGAAGTACGTATCGATATAGCCGTCGGCTTCCTGGGCGCGCTCGATCAGGCCGATGCCTTCGTCGATACGCCTTTCAATCTCGGCGTCGGGTCCCTTGGCAAGGGACCACGATGCGGCCTCCAGCCACTTGTACAGATCGGAGTCGTTAAAGAAGAGGCCCGAATACGCCCCCTGGAACTCGCCGGAAACTCGCCGAAAATTATTCAATCTTCCGGTGGACTCCAGCAGATCCCACTGACTTATCAAGGTATGCTTACTATTGAGGTCATGGCGATGCCCCCAGAACGGTCCGCGCAGATTGACGGCGCTAATGGAGACCGGTTTGACTCTGGCGTAAGGAGACGCGGAAAGATCGACGACTACCGGACGATGGACAAGAGATTCGTTCATGGTTATCGGATGATTTACGCCTTGACCGCGCCGGCGATCAGGCCATGGATATAGAAGCGCTGAAGCAGCAGGAACAGCACCGCGCAGGGAAGAATCGAGATCGTTATGCCGGCCTGCATGAGGCCCCAATCGACGGCGCCCAACTGTCCGCTTTGCGCGTTGAGCAGCATGACCGGCAACGTATAGTTCGAGGAATCGTTGATCAGGATGAGCGCGGCGAGCAACTCGTTCCACGATCCGAAGAACGCGAACAATCCGGCCGTCACGAGCCCCGGCATGACGAGCGGCAGCATGACCATCCGCAGCGACTGGAGCGAGCTGCATCCGTCTATCCGTGCTGCCTCTTCGATTTCGCGCGGAACGGCATCGAACGAATTTCGCATCATAAAGACGGCAAACGGCAACTGGAATGTCGTATACACCAGCGCGAGGCCGAAGAGCGTTCCCTGTATATGCATCCAGCGCAGTAACACAAATAGCGGATTCAGGATCGACTGGAACGGGATCATCAGCGTCGCGAGGATGACGACGAAGATCAGGTTGCGCCCTCGAAACCGGAAACGGGAGAAGCCATAGCCGCCGAGCGTCGAGAGCAACAGCGTCATGGCGACCGTCATGCCGCTGACCGACGCGCTGTTGCCGAGGTATCGCCAGATCCCGGCGCCATAAGCGGCGAGATTGAGGTAATTTTCGAGCGACAGGTGCGAGGGCAGGTACTTCGGCGGCGAGGCATTGGCGTCCACCGACGGGTAAAGGGAAGTGAAAGCGGCCCATACGACAGGAAACAGAAACACCAGCATCAATGCACCGCACGCCGCGTAGTAGAGCGACGTCGCCACGCGCTTTCTGATGGCGACATGGACGTCGTGCCGGTGCATGTGCCGCTGCGCCGTCTCCATGGCCGCCGGGTCGCCCGCTCCCAGATCCGTGCCGCCGGAGTTCAGCACGTTATTCATCGTCGTCTCGCAGAAGGAGCATCTGGACCACGCTGAGAACCAGCAGGACGACCAGCAGCACGACGGACATGGCCGACCCGTAGCCCAGCTTGAAGTAGGTGAACGACGCGCGGTAGATCCAGTGAACCACCGTGATCGTGCTGTTCATCGGGCCGCCGTGCGTCATCACGTAAAACTGCTCGAACGCAAGGTACGAGCCGATCACGCACATGATCAAGGCGAGGGCGAACGTGCGCCGCATCAGCGGCACGGTGATGTAGCGCTGCTGGGCGAACCATCCGGCGCCGTCGATGCGGGCGGCGTCGTACAGATCCTCGGGAATCGCCTGCATGCCCACGAGCAGGATGACCATCGTGAAGCCCGAGGCTTTCCAGAGCACCATGACGGTGATCGACGCGAGGGCGGAGTTCGCGTCTCCCAGCCATTGAACCGGCTGGTCGACGATCCCCAACTGCATGAGCAGCGCACTGAAGATGCCGACCTGGTCGTTGAACATCCAGACCCATAGCAGGCTGGCCGAAGTCATGCCGATCACGACCGGCAGGAAATACGCAGTGCGAAAAATGCCGACCATCCGCCCCGCGCGGTTCACGAGCAGAGCGAGGACGAACGCGACGGCAAAAATCGCCGGTGTGACGATCAGCGTGTATTCGGTGGTGAACCACAACGCGCTCCAGAACGACTGGTCTCGCAGGAGTTCGAGATAGTTCGCGATCCCGGCGAACGTCGCGTGGCCCATGAGCGGCCACCGGTAGAGCGACATGCCCAGCGTCATCGCCAGCGGGACGATGAAGAACACGGTGGTGAAAATCACGCAGGGCAGAACGAACCAATAGCCCTGCCACTCGCGACCGACGCCGCCATGTTGCCTGCGTGCCCGGCGCGGCGGCCGGTCCGGCTGGCCGTGCGCAGGTGACTGAGTCAGGACCTCCATTGCGCGTCGCTCCTCGATACCGTTACTGTCCCGAGAGAATCTGCGTGAACTGTTGTTGCGCTGCGGCTACCGCTGCGTCCACTCCCTTGCCGAACACGGCCTCCTGAATCATCTGGAGCCACGGGCCATTCGGATCGTTGATCAACTGATTGAATTTGGCGCTGTACGGCGTGCGCCCTTTTGCCATGGCCGTGGAAGCGATGGCGTAGCGCGCGTCGAGCTTGCTGTAGTCGTTCGAGGCGAGATCGGTGCGGACGGGAATGCTGCCGTTTTTGGCGAACTGATCGATCTGGACCTGTTCGCTGAGGCACCATTTGATGAATTCCATCGCCTCCTTCTTGTGCTTCGAACTGACGGGAATGCCGATCAGGTCGCCTCCCGCGAAGCTCGACCAGTTTCCATCCTTGCCGGGCAGGTAGGCAAGACCAAAGTCGATATCCGGACGCTGCTTCTTCAGGAGACCGATCGAAAACGCTCCGGAGCCGACCATGCCGATCTTGCCCCCCATGAAGGCGCTGATGAAATTTTCGCCGCCGTCGGTTTTTGCACCGGACGGCATCTCGCTTGCCTGCCACATTTGCCGGTACATCGCCAGCGTCCCCTTGAGCGCGGGGTTGTCCAGCGTCGCATGCTTGCCGTCTTCGGAAAGGACATCGCCTCCGGAAGCCCAGACGAAAGGCGTCAGCGTAAAGATGTTGCAACTCGCGCAACTGCCGGAAAAATAGAAGCCTTTTATGCCGCCGCCGAGCGCCGTAATTTTCTTTGCGTCCTCCTGAAGCTCGGCCCAGGTCTTGGGCGGCTGATCGGGATTCAGGCCGGCTTTGCGGAAAAGCGTCTTGTTGTAGAGCAGCACGGAGCTTTCCGCGCTGAAGGGCAACGCGTAGATCTTGTTCTGATACGTCGCGAGACGCATGTGCGACGGGCTCAGGCTTGCGTAAAACGGAAGCTTCTTCGCTTCGTCGGTGATGTCGGTGAGTTGGCCCGCCTGCGAAAACGCCGGGACGTAGATGAGATCGATGGCGACGACGTCCGGCGCGGCACCCGCGGCCGACGCCGTGCCGAACTTCGTCACGAAATCGTTGGTCGGGATGATCGTCAGATTCACCTTGGTCGGATGGCTGTCGTTCCAGGCCTTGACGACGGGCGTAACAAATCCGCTGTCGGGGGCGCGTACCCAGAACGAGATGTCGTCCGCATGTGCCTGACCCGCCGCGATTGCGGCCACGCTTCCCAGGGCAGCGAGCAAGCCCTTGTATCGAACCATGTTGTCTCCTCTTGTCCAAAGCCTGTCGGCAGGCCACCGAACCGCTTCGTGTCGCGGGTTCGGCGCCGTGTCGCGCGCAGATGTTCAGTGAGCGCGATTGCTTCTTTTGTTTGTCCGCGAACCGTGTCCGGCCACCACGCTCAATGCACGGCAGCCAAAGATTGACATGCGCCGGGGCCTGCCACAAGATGAAGAAACCCCATCAATACGCGCTAATTCCGACTTTTTCATGGACCCCTCCACATTTGAATGGTCGAGCTGGCTCGGGCTCGACGCCAGTAACGGGGGGCTCTTCGTCTCGCGCGGCGAGGGCGTGCATCCGTCGCGGATCCTCCCCTCGTACGAGCTGATTTACGTGAAGCACGGCACGCTCCACCTGCATGAGCTGGGCGTTCCTTTCGAAGTGTCGGCTGGCGAAACGCTGCTGCTCTGGCCCGGGCGTCAGCATGGAGGCACGGCGCCGTTCGCCCCGGACCTGCAGTTCTACTGGGTGCATTTCACGACGGCCGACGCCGAACGTCGTTTCCCTTCCGGCGTGCAACGCGAGCAGGGTGCGCCGCCGGAGTCTGCGCTGCGTGTGCCCCAGCACGCCCGGATCGAACGGCCGGACCACCTCACGGGCTTGTTCCAGCGGCTGCTGAACGATCAGGAGATCTATGGCGTGCAGCCCTTTCCGGACGGGCTCACGATTCTTTTGATGCTGTGGGAAATTACGCGCTCTCACGATGCCAACGCCGGCGCGGGCGGGGCGCCGCAGCGTCTGGCGGCCAGTGCGGATCGCCTGATTCGCACGCACTTTCACGAAGCCATTAGCGCTTCGTCGATTGCCGATCAACTGGGCTGCAATGCCGACTACCTGGGGCGGATTTTCAGGTCGGTCTATGGGCGAACCCTGACCGATGCGGTCCACGAACGGCGGATTCTGTACGCCGCCACCTTGCTTGCGGACGGCCACCTCACCATCGACCAGGTGGCGCGGCAGTCGGGATTCGAAGACAGCGGCTATTTCCGGCGCATCTTCAAGCGCAACAAGGGCATGACGCCGAATGCCTTTCGGCGTCTTCATCTGCGCTGCATGTGAACACGGCGTGACGGCCGGTGCGGGACTCGCGCCTGGGACTCGTCTCCAGCATGATCTTAGGTGTTTATACCAATGTCTATATGGATATGCTACGCATCCGATTTTTCATTAGAAGGTTATCGGAGTTGTCCTTAGACTAGGCCGAAATATTTGCTCTACACCCAAGAGACGATGTCGGCAACGAAACCCAAACTGCGGTCCCAAGAGTGGTTCGGCACTACGGACAAGAACGGCTTCATGTACCGAAGCTGGATGAAGAACCAGGGCATTCCCGATCACGAATTCGACGGCAGGCCGATCATCGGCATCTGCAATACCTGGTCCGAACTCACGCCCTGCAACGCGCACTTCCGCAAGCTGGCCGAACACGTGAAGCGCGGCGTGTCCGAGGCGGGCGGCTTTCCGGTCGAGTTCCCGGTGTTCTCGAACGGCGAGTCGAACCTGCGGCCTTCGGCGATGCTCACGCGCAATCTCGCCTCGATGGACGTCGAAGAAGCGATCCGCGGTAATCCGATCGACGCCGTCGTGCTGCTGGCCGGCTGCGACAAGACCACGCCGGCGCTGCTGATGGGCGCAGCCAGTTGCGACGTGCCGGCCATCGTCGTGAGCGGCGGGCCGATGCTCAACGGCAAGCTCGAAGGCAAGGACATTGGCTCGGGTACGGCGGTCTGGCGTCTGCACGAGTCGCTCAAGGCGGGCGAGATCGATCTGCATCACTTTCTTTCCGCCGAGGCGGGCATGTCGCGCTCGGCGGGCACCTGCAACACGATGGGCACGGCCTCGACGATGGCGTGCATGGCCGAGGCGCTGGGCGTGACGCTGCCGCACAACGCGGCGATTCCTGCCGTGGACGCGCGGCGCTACGTGCTGGCGCATCTCTCGGGCATGCGCATCGTGGAGATGGCGCTGGAAGACCTGAAGCTCTCGAAGCTGCTCACGCGCGAGGCCTTCGAAAACGCGATCCGCACGAATGCGGCCATCGGCGGCTCGACCAACGCCGTCATCCACCTGAAAGCGATTGCGGGGCGCATTGGCGTGCCGCTGGAACTGGAGGACTGGATGCGCATTGGGCGCAATACGCCCACGATCGTCGATCTGCAGCCCTCGGGCCGCTTTCTGATGGAAGAGTTCTATTACGCGGGAGGCTTGCCCGCAGTGCTGCGGCGGCTGGGCGAAGCCGGGCTGATTCCGCATCCGGACGCGCTCACGGCGAACGGCAAGTCGCTTTGGGACAACGTGCGCACCGCGCCGAACTATAACGAAGAGGTGATCCGGCCGCTCGACAAGCCGCTGATCGAAGACGGCGGCATGTGCATCCTGCGCGGCAATCTCGCGCCGCGCGGCGCCGTGCTCAAGCCTTCGGCGGCGAGCCCCGAATTGCTCAAGCATCGCGGGCGCGCGGTCGTGTTCGAAAACTTCGACCACTACAAGGCGCTGATCGGCGACGAGTCGCTCGAAGTGGACAAGGACTCGATTCTCGTCATGAAGAACTGCGGGCCGCGCGGTTATCCGGGCATGGCCGAGGTGGGCAACATGGGCTTGCCGCCCAAGCTGCTGCGCCAGGGCGTGAAGGACATGGTGCGCATTTCGGACGCGCGCATGAGCGGCACGGCCTACGGCACGGTGGTGCTGCACGTCGCGCCCGAAGCGGCGGCGGGCGGCCCGCTGGCGGCGGTGCGCAACGGCGACTGGATCGAACTCGACTGCGAGGCCGGCAAGCTGCATCTGGACATCAGCGACGAGGAGCTGGCGCGCCGCCTCGCCGACGTCGATCCGGCGGCGGCGCCGGGCGTGGCGGAGCAGCTCGGCAAGGGCGGCTATGCGCGCCTCTACGTCGATCACGTGCTGCAGGCCGACGAGGGCTGCGACCTCGACTTCCTCGTGGGTCAGCGCGGCGCTGCCGTGCCGCGTCACTCGCATTGAGGACGTCGATGGACTGCGCGCGAGGCGGGGCGTCATTCGCCCCGCTGGACGCGCGCAGCGAACAGAAACGGAAGGAGACACGCACATGAGTGCGACGACGAACTCGCAGTCCCGCTACCAGGGCATCTTTCCGGTGGTGCCCACCACGTTCGCCGAGAACGGCGAGCTGGATCTCGAAAGCCAGAAGCGCGCGGTCGATTTCATGATCGACGCGGGCTCGGACGGCCTGTGCATTCTCGCGAACTTCTCGGAGCAGTTCTCGCTGACCGACGACGAGCGCGACCTCATCACCCGCACCGTGCTCGAACACGTGGCGGGCCGCGTGCCGGTGATCGTGACCACCACGCACTACGGCTCGCAGGTCAGCGCGGCCCGCAGCCGGCGCGCGCAGGAACTGGGCGCGTCGATGGTCATGCTGATGCCGCCGTACCATGGCGCGACGTTCCGCGTGCCCGAGCCGGCCATCTACGAGTTCTACGCGCGCGTTTCCGACGCCATCGACATTCCGGTCATGATCCAGGACGCGCCCGCGGCCGGCACGGTACTTTCCGCACCGTTCCTCGCGCGCATGGCGAAGGAAATCGAGCACGTTTCGTACTTCAAGATCGAAACGCCGGGCGCGGCGAACAAGCTGCGCGAGCTGATCCGCCTGGGCGGCGACGCCGTGGCCGGCCCGTGGGACGGCGAAGAGGCCATCACGCTGCTGGCGGACCTTAATGCGGGCGCGACCGGTTCGATGACGGGCGGCGGCTTTCCCGACGGCATTCGCCCGATCATCGTCGCGCATCGCGAAGGCCGCACCGACGAGGCGTTCGCGCTCTATCAGCGCTGGCTGCCGCTCATCAATCACGAAAACCGCCAGGCGGGCCTGCTGGCGGCCAAGGCGCTGATGAAGGAAGGCGGCGTGATCGCCTGCGAGACGCCGCGCCATCCGTTGCCGCCGATGCACCCCGAAACGCGCGCGGAGCTGATCGCCATCGCACGGCGCCTCGATCCGCTCGTGCTGCGCTGGGCGGCGCATTGAACCGGGCAACCCTGTCATGCAAACGCATCCCCTGATTCGCAAGCGGAGAACCCCATGAGCTCACCCTTTACGCTGGCCGTGGTCGGCGTCGGCAAGATCGCACGCGACCAGCATTTGCCCGCTATCGCGGCGAATCCCGGTTTTGCGCTCGTCGCTTGCGCGAGCCGTCACGCCGAAGTGGACGGCGTGCGCAACTACACCGATATCGACGCGCTGCTCGCCGCCGAATCCGATCTCGTGGCCGTTTCGCTCTGCGCGCCGCCGCAGGTGCGGTACGAGCAGGCACGCGCCGCGCTGCTGGCCGGCAAGCACGTGATGCTCGAAAAGCCGCCCGGCGCGAGCGTGAGCGAAGTGGAGGCGCTGCGCGCGCTCGCCCGCGCCCACGGGCGCACGCTCTTCGCGACCTGGCATTCGCGCCATGCGAGCGCGGTCGAGCCCGCGCGCGCGTGGCTCGCCAACCGCACGATCCGCTCGGTGCACGTGCGCTGGAAAGAGGACGTACGCCGCTGGCACCCGGGTCAGGAATGGATCTGGGAACCGGGCGGCCTCGGTGTGTTCGATCCGGGCATCAACGCGCTTTCCATCGTCACGCGCATGCTGCCGCGCGACCTGCTGCTGCGCGCCGCGACGCTGCACGTGCCCTCCGATTGCGCGACTCCCATCGCCGCGGAACTCGATTGCCTCGACACCGACGGCGTGCCCGTGCGCGCCGAATTCGACTGGCGCCACGGTCCCGTCGAGCAATGGGAGATCGACGTGGAGACGACGGACGGGCTCCTCGCGATCAGCGAGGGCGGCAAGCGCATGACGATCGCGGGCGAGACCGTCGCGCTCGATCCCGAACGCGAATATCCGGCGCTCTACGAGCGCTTCCACTGGCTGATCGCGCACGGCGCCGAGGACGTGGACGTGCGCCCGCTGCAGCTCGTCGCCGACGCATTCCTGCTCGGCCGTCAGGTCGAGGTCGAAGCGTTCGGGCACTGACGGCTCATACGGCCGCACCCAGCCCTATACAACCCACGTAACCGCGCAGTACCACAACCGCAAAACCAGAGGAGACACAGCATGACCAGCAAGATCCGCCGGCTGACCCTTCGCGCCGTTCTCGCCGCGATGTGCATCGCGCCGCTCGGCATGAACGTCGCGGCCCACGCCGACGCCCCCGTGAAGATCGGCTTTCTCGTGAAGATGCCGGAGCAGGCCTGGTTCATCAACGAGCAGAAGGCCGCCACGGCGCTTGGCCAGAAAGAGGGCTTCTCGGTGGTGAACATCGGCACGCCGGACGGCGAAAAAGTGCTGGCCGCGATCGACAATCTCGGCGCGCAAGGCGCGCAGGGCTTCGTGATCTGTGCGCCCGACGTGCGTCTCGGACCGGCGATCCAGGCTCGCGCCAAGCGCTACAACATGAAGTTCGTGACGGTGGACGACCAGCTCGTCGACTCGTCGGGCAAGCCGCTCGCGGGCGTGCCGCACCTCGGCATGTCGGCGTTCAAGATCGGCAATCAGGTGGGCCAGGCGATCAGCGACGAAATGAAGAAGCGCGGCTGGAAGCCCGAGGAAGTGGGCGCGCTGCGCATTACCGACTATGAGCTGCCCACGGCGAAACTGCGCACCGACGGCGCGACGCAGACGCTGCTCGCCAACGGCTTCAAGAAGGACAACATCTTCGACGCGCCGCAAAAGACCACCGACGACGAAGGCGGCTTCAACGCGGCCTCGCCGGTGCTCGCGCAGCATCCGAACATCAAGAAGTGGGTGGTCTTCGCGCTCAACGAAGAGACCGTGCTGGGCGCCGTGCGCGCGACCGAGCAACTGCATATTCCGTCTGCCGACGTGATCGGCGTGGGCATCAACGGCGCGGGCGAAGCGTTCGCCGAGTTCCAGAAGAAGGAACCGACGGGCTTCTACGGCACGATCGCCGTGAGCTCGACGAACCACGGCAAGGACAGCACGCAGAACCTCGTGGACTGGATCAAGACCGGCAAGGAGCCGCCGGCCGACACGCAGACCACCGGCAAGCTGATGACGCGCGACAACTGGCAGGCCGTGCGCGCGGAGCTGGGTATCTAAGCGCCGCCGGACGTTTCGCGAAAGGGATGCAATGACTGAAGCCATGCTTGAAACGCCGGCCCGCGAGCCGGCGCGGGAGGCGCCGCGCGCGTATCTGGAACTCGACGGCATCACGGTGAGCTTTCCGGGCGTGCGCGCGCTGGACCGCGTTTCGCTCGGAGTGCGAGCGGGCGAGGTGCACGGCCTGATGGGCGAGAACGGCGCGGGCAAATCCACGCTGCTCAAGGTGCTCTCGGGCGTGAACCAGCCGCAGGAAGGCACGTTGAAGCTGAACGGCGTGGAGCAGCGCTTCACGACCACGCGTGCCGCGCTCGACGCGGGCATCGCTATCATCTATCAGGAACTGCATCTCGTGCCCGAGCTGACGGTGGCGGAAAACCTGATGCTCGGGCAGTTGCCCAATCGTTTAGGGGTGCTCGACGAAAAGACGCTGGTCGAGCGCGCGATGAACGAACTCCAGCGGCTTGGCGAGCGCATCGATCCGCGCACGCCGGTGAAGGCGCTGTCGATCGGCCAGCGCCAGATGATCGAGATCGGCAAGGCGCTCATGCGCGACGCGCGCGTGATCGCCTTTGACGAGCCCACGAGTTCGCTTTCGGCGCGCGAGACGGAGAACCTCTTTCGCATCATCAACGCGTTGCGCGCCGACGGGCGCGCGATCATTTATGTCACGCACCGCATGGACGAAGTCGATGCGCTTTGCGACCGCGTGACCGTGTTCCGCGACGGCCGCCGCATCGAAACCTTCGAATCGGTGGCCCACCTCGACCGCAACCGCCTGATCGCCGCGATGGTGGGGCGTTCGATCAGCGACGTGTATGGCTATCGCTCGCGCGAGGCGGGCGAGGTGCTGATCGAGGCAAAAGGGCTGCTCGGGCCGGGGCTGGCCGAACCCGTTTCGTTCAGCGCGCGGCGCGGCGAGATCGTGGGCTTTTTCGGTCTCGTGGGCGCGGGGCGCTCCGAGCTCATGAAACTGATCTATGGTGCGACGCGCGCCACGGCGGGCCATGTCGAACTGAACGGCAAACGCGTGAACTTCGCCAGCCCGCGCGACGCCGTGCGTGCCGGCCTCGCGCTGTGTCCCGAAGACCGCAAGCAGGAAGGCATCGTGGCGATCGCCTCCGTGGCCGACAACCTCAACCTCAGCGCGCGCCGCCATTTCAGCCCGGCGCGCTTCCTGCTGGACGCGCGCCGCGAACGCGCCCTCACCGACGATTACATCGCGAAGCTCGCGATCAAGACGCGCAACGGCGATACGCCCATCGGCACGCTTTCGGGCGGCAACCAGCAGAAAGTGATTCTTTCGCGCTGGCTGGCCGAGCGTATCGAGGTGTTCCTGATGGACGAACCCACGCGCGGCATCGACGTGGGCGCGCGCGCCGAGATCTACAACCTGCTCTACGAGCTCGCGGAAGCGGGGCGCACGGTCATCATGGTGTCGAGCGATCTCGCCGAGGTGATCGGCGTGTCGGACCGCATCGTGGTGATGCGCGAAGGGCGTATCGCAGGATGTGTCCAGAAAGCCGATGCGCGCCCCGACGAACTGATCAAGCTGGCGCTGCCGCATTAGCGGCGCCCATGCCATGCCATCGCGGCCCGTTGCCGTTGCGGGCCGTTGAACCGAAACGTAGCTGAACCGTAGAACCTCCGATGAGTCAAGCCATGCAACCTCCAGGCACCTCCTCCGTCACCGAAGCCGCCGCGCCGGCTGCCGCCCGGCGCGTGCGCGCGTGGGACATGATCAACAAGTCGGGCATCGTCGTGGTGTTCGTCGTACTCTTCGCGGTGCTCTCCGCGACCGTGCCCGACTTCCTCACCACGCGCAACATCCAGGGCCTGCTGCTCTCGGTCACGCTGATCGGCTCCATTGCGGTCACGATGATGTTCGTGCTCGCGCTAGGCGAGGTGGACCTCTCCGTGGCGTCCATCGTGGCGTTTTCGGGGGTCGTCGCCTCGACGGTCATCACGCAGTCGCACAGCGTCATGCTCGGCATCGCGGCCGGCATTCTTGCCGGCGGCGCCGTGGGCCTCGTCAACGGCGTGCTGATCGCGCGCTTCAAGATCAATTCGCTGATCGCGACGCTCGCCATGATGGAAGCGGTGCGCGGTCTCGCGTTCCTCACCTCGAACGGCGACGCCGTGATGATTTCCGAGGAGCGCTTCTTCGACCTGGGCGGCGGCTCGTTCCTCGGCATTTCGTACCCCATCTGGAGCAACATCGTCGGCTTCGTCGTGTTCGGTTTTCTGCTGAAGAAGACCGTGTTCGGCAAGAACGTGCTGGCCGTGGGCGGCAATAGCGAGGCCGCGCGGCTTGCGGGCCTGCCCGTCACGCGCATCAAGATCACCGTGTTCGTGCTGCAGGGTCTCATCACCGGCTTCGCGGGCGTGATGCTCGCCTCGCGCATGAGTCTCGGCGACCCGAAGACCTCGGTGGGGCTGGAGCTGGGCGTGATCTCCGCGTGCGTGCTGGGCGGCGTGTCGCTCACGGGCGGCGTGGCGACCATCTCCGGCGTGCTGGTGGGCGTGCTCATCATGGGCGCCGTGCAGGACGCCATGAGCCTCATGAACGTGCCGACGTTCTACCAGTACCTGATTCGCGGCGGCATTCTGCTGCTGGCCGTGCTGTTCGACCAGTTCCGCCGCAGCCGTCGCGCGGTCTGATCATGAGGACCGGCGGCGCGACGACCCCCCCCCCGCAGCGAGAACGCGCGCGCCGCTCAGGTGCGCCGCGGCTGCACGGGCTCCAGCGCCGCGCCGCCGAGGATCGAGTTGGCGTCGGCGCGCGCGTTGTCGAGCTGCACGACGCTCGCCTGGCGCGCGGAGAGCGCGTCGCGGTGCTCGATGGCCGTGAGGATGGCCTTGTGGCGCGGCAGCGAGAGTGCGTGCGTGTTCGGGTGGCGGCTCGTGAGCTTGATCGACTCCATGAGCGCGAGCGTGAGCATGTTGCCGATATACGCCAGCATGTCGTTGTGCGTGGCCGCCATGATCGCGCGGTGGAACTCCAGGTCGGGTTCGAGCAGCTCGGAGGCCGTTTGCGCGGCCTCCATGCGCGCGTAGGCCGCGCTGATGCGCTCGACGTCCGTCTCGCTTGCGGAGATGGCGGCGAGCGCGGCGGCGGCGGGCTCGATGATCTGGCGCACCGTCATGAGCGCCTGGAAGAAATCGCCTTCGGGAATGCTGTTGACGGTCCAGTAGAGCACGTCGGGGTCGAGCATGTGCCAGTCTTCGCGCGGCTTCACGACGCTGCCCACGCGCGGCTTCGAAATGACGAGGCCCTTGGCGACGAGCACGCGCGTGGCCTCGCGCAGCACGGGGCGGCTCACGCCGTAGGTTTCGCATAGCGTGGGCTCGGGGGGCAGCCGCTGCCCGGGCGCGAAACGTCCGCCGACGATTTGCATCCCCAGTTCCTGCACGATGCGGCCGTGCATGCTCTTGCGATTCTGCAGGTTGCGGTAATCCATGATTCCCCGGCTGGTAGGCGGCCCTTGCCGGCCGCACCTCCGCGTGTTGTCAATGCGCGCTCGTGGCGCGCATCGCGCGGTATTCCCGCCGCACGATGTCCATCAGCTCCGGTACCGAGGTCTGCGCACTGCGCTGTTCGAACGTCACGCGGCCACGTTGCATCAACATGATGCGATCGGCGATGTCGAGCGTCTGCGCATAGTTGTGCATGATCATGATAATCGATAGCCCGCCTTTTTCCTTCAGGCGCAGAACGAGGTCGATGATCAGTCCGGCTTCGCGCGCGCCCATGGCTGCAAGCGGTTCGTCCAGCAGCAGGATCTTCGCGTTCGAATTCACGGCGCGCGCCACGGCAATGGCCTGGCGCTGTCCGCCGGAGAGCCGCTCCACCGGCAGATCCACCGACGGCACATGAACACCGATATCGTCGAGACACTGCGCGGCGCGCTCGCGCATCTGCCCGTGATCGAGCAGCCGGAACGGGCCGCGCCGCACGATCTCGCGGTTCAGGAACATGTTGTGGTAGATGCTGAGCGAGTTCGCAAGCGCGAGATCCTGATAAACGCATTCGATGCCGAGCGAGCGCGCGTGATCGACGGATCGCAACAGCGTTTCCTGGCCGTTCACGTAGAGCGTCCCTTCGGTCTGCTGATGAAAGCCCGTGAGGATCTTGACGAGGGTGGACTTGCCCGCGCCGTTGTCGCCGAGAATGCCGAGGATCTCGCCCTCGCCGAGCGTGAACGAAACGCCGTCGAGCGCCGTCACGGCGCCGAAGCGCTTGACGATCTTCTCGCCGCGCATGGCAAGCGGCCCGGCAGCGGCGGTGGAGGCTGTGGAGTCGGCTTCGGCGGACGAGGCCCCTGCGGGCGGTAGCGGCTCGCTCATCCGTGCCTCCCTTTGCGCCGGATACGACCGACGTGAATATTGAAGACCATTGCGGCGAGAATCGCGGCGCCGAGGATGATGTTGAACGTGAAGGCGTTGATGCCGATGAGCGTGAAGCCGTCGTTGAGGATACCGAGCACGGCCGCGCCGATCAGGCCGCCCACGATCGTGCCCGAGCCGCCCGTGAGCGGCGTGCCGCCGATCACGGCGGCGGCGACGGCGAGGAACATGATCTGGTTGCCGCCGGCCTGCGGGTCGATCGAGGTGATGCGAAAGCCTTCGAGTATGCCGGTGAGGCCCGCGAGCACGGCCGCGAGAATGAAGTTGCCAAGCCGCAGCCGGTTCACCTGGATACCGGCCTCGCTCGCGCCGAGCGGATTCGCGCCGGCCGCCTGGGTATGCAGCCCCCAGCGCGTGTGCCGCAGAAGAATGTGCATGACGAACGCCAGCACGACGGTCCAGAGGATTTCGCTGTAGCCCCAGGCGCCCATGAAGTTCGCGAAAGCGGGCGAGCCGGGCGTTTCGACGGGCGTGCCGCGCGAAACGGTGAGCGTGATGCCGTTGATCAGAAAGAGCGTGCCGAGCGTCGTCACGAACGAGGGCAGCCGCAGCCATACCGTGATCGCGCCGTTCACGAAGCCGATCACCGCGGCCGCGACGAGCCCCACGAGCACGGCGAGCCACATGGGCGCGCCCGCTTCGTTGGCGAACACCATCATGAACGGTGCGAAGGCGAACACCATGCCCGAGGACAGGTCGATGTCGCCGCCGATCATCAGCATGATTTCGCCGAACGCGATGATCGCAACCGGCGCGATGAACTGCGAGAGATTGACGAGACTCGCATTCGTCAGCAGAAAATCGTGATTGGCGAACTCGAACCAGGCGGCGAGCAGCACCGCCACGAGCAGGATGCGCAGCTCCGCCGACCACGCCGAAACAAGCGTCCCGGGCGACCGCGGGGGCCGCGCCGGGACATCCGCCTTGCGGGATTCGTCTACCGTACCCATCATGACTTGATTGCGCCGCTCAACGGAACGATTTGCGGCTTGGTGCTCTTGCCCTCATAGCGCGTCGACGTGTTGAGGTACGGCTCGACCGTGCCCTTCGTGACGAACTTGAGGCCGCTGTTGATGTTCGCCGGCCCGACGAGTCCGCCGGAAGCGAGGAACACGAATGCCTCCATCACAGTATAGAAGCCCTGAACATAAGGCTGCTGGTCGATCGTGAAGTCGAGGAAGCCTTCGTGAATGAGCTGGACCGTGGTGGGCAGCAGGTCGAAGCCGCCGCCGTGCACGCCCTTGGAAGGCAGGTTCGACTCCTTCATCACTTGAGCCACGCCCTGGGTGCTGCCGGCATCGACGGCGAACATGCCCTTCAGGTCCTGGTGTCCCAGATAGAAGGATTTGATCTTCGAAAGCTCCTCGTTGACCGTCGCGCCCGTTGCCACGCTCTGGACTTCGATGTTCTTGCCCGACTTCTTGATCGCGTCGCTCGCGCCGTCCAGCCGCGGCTGGATGTTGAGCTGGCCCGGCGTGGCGATGAAGAGCGCCACGAGCCCGCTGTCGATCAGCGAGGCAATGCGCTCGCCCATCTGGTAGCCGGAGAGATAGAGGTCCTGGCCGATGTACGCGAGGCGCGGGCTGGATTTGCCGCGCGGCGCGTCGGCGTTGTAGGCGAACACCGGAATGCCCGCGTCGAGCGCGGCCTGGATCGGCTTGTCGAAGGCGGTGGGGTCGACGATCGGCACGGCAATCGCGTCGGCCTTGGCGGCAATCGCGGCGTTCACGGCACGCACCATTTCGCCGGCGTCCGAGGTGGCCGAGCCGGTCCACTGGTAGTCCATGCCGAACATCGAGCAGGCGTCCTGAATGCCGTACTGCGTGGGCACGAAGAACGGGTTCGTCGTGACGTGGTTGACGAACACGATCTTCCATTTCTTGTGCCCGGGGAACGCCATTTCGGCCGCCTGCGCGGTCGAAATCAGGCCGCCCGCGCCGGCGCCCAGCGTTCCCAGCAGCGAGAGCGCCGCACCGAGTCCTGCGCCCTGGAGCAGGCCGCGCCGGCCTGCATGAACTAGTCCCTGCATCTTATCTTGCGTCTGGTCTTGCGCATCATCCCGTTCTTGCGACATCTTTTCCTCCGGTTGTTTTCGTGGGTCCGGGACCTGCCGAAAAACTGCCGAACAGCAGGTCCTGGCGCATGCACATTCACGATGGCACCGGGCGGCGCGGCGGCGTCCCTGTCATGACGCTGCGGGTGAAAACGTGGAGACCGTGCCGGACGGTACGACGAAGATGGTAGTGCAGTGCTTTGTTGGGGCCTAATCCACGTATACCCGTAATAAGTCGGACTATTGTCAGGTAGCGCGGCGGGTTCTCCGTGCCCGCGCGCGCCGCCCGTCACCGCACCGGATGCCCATCCACTTCACGCAAATCTGTTTTGCGGCCATCGTGCTTACGTTCAGACGTGCGGCGGCGCCGCAGCGAGCTGCGCCTCGTCGAGCGACGTGCTGCTTTGCGGCCGCGCCGCTTTCGCCGTGGGCGCGCCGATGCCGGTGCCGCCCGACTTGCGCCGCACCGCGTGGCGTTCGGTGGCGCGCTGCATCAGGCAGAACGCGCACAGCAGCGCGCCGATCACAATGCGCGTCCACCACGAGCTGAGCGTGCCGTCGAAGGTGATGAGCGTCTGGATCGTGCCGAGTATGCCCACGCCGAACACCGAGCCGATCACATAGCCCACGCCGCCCGTGAGCAGCGTGCCGCCGATCACGGTGGCGGCGATGGCGTCGAGTTCCATGCCCTGCGCCTGCAGCCCGTAGCCCGAGAGCACGTAGAGCGTGAACACCACGCCGCCGAGCGCGGAGCAGAAGCCGGAAAGCGCATACACGCCGATCTTGGTGCGCGCGACGGGCAGACCCATCAGCAGTGCAGAACGCTCGTTGCCGCCGATCGCGTAAACGTTGCGTCCGAACCGCGTGAAGTGTGCGATCACGATGCCGGCTGCGAGCATGGCGAGCGCGATGAGCGAGCCCGTGGTGAGCGAGCCGGTGCCCACAGGAATGCTGAAGCCGGCGAGTGTGTGGAAGCTCGGGTCGTCGATCGGGATGGACTGCGTCGTGATGAGAAAGCAGGTGCCGCGCGCGAGGAACATGCCCGCGAGCGTGACGATGAACGGCTGCAGGCGGAAGTAGTGGATCAGCGCGCCCATGGCTGCGCCGTAGAGCGTGCCGCACGCCAGCACGGCGAGCAGGATGAGGGCCACGGGCCAGTGCCAGCGCTCGGCCATCACGGCGCACAGGATCGTGGCGAGCGCCACCACGGCGCCCACCGAAAGATCGATGCCGCCCGAGATGATCACAAACGTCATGCCGATTGCGACGATCAGCAGGAAGGCGTTATCCACGAGCAGTCCGAACAGCACCTGCAGCGAGAAAAAGCCGGTGTACATCACGGAGCCGAAACCGAACAGGGCGACGAACAACAGCACCGTGATGGCGATGGGCAGCACGCGCGGATCGACGAAGCGCGCGGCGCTGCGCCGGCACGCGGCGAGTGGCAGGGCGAAGGGAGGCGTGCGCACGGTTTCCTCGCGGTGTCCTAATAGTTGGGAGTCTGGGCGCGGCGGGCGCCGGCCACGCGCAGCAGTTGCCGGGCGGCGAGCGCGCGCGCCGTGGGCGACTGGATCACGGTCACGAACGTCACGACCACGGCCTTGACGACGAGCGTGGCCTCGGGCGGCACGCCGATCGAATAGGTCGTGTAGGTAAGCGTCTGGATGATGAGCGCGCCGAGCACCGTGCCCGCGAGGCTGAAGCGCCCGCCGGCGAGCGACGTGCCGCCCAGCGTGACGGCGAGGATCGCATCGAGTTCGAGCAGCAGGCCCGCATTGTTGCCGTCGGCGCTGCGCACGTTCGAGCTGATGAGGATGCCCGCAACAGCGGCCATCACGCCGCAGAACGTATAGGTGCCGAACACCACGAGCTGGGACGAGAGGCCGGCGAGGCGCGCGGCCACGGGATTCACGCCGATCGAGCGTACGAAGAGCCCGAGCGCCGTCTTGTTGACGATCAGCACCGTGACGAGCGTGACGGCCAGGGCGATCCAGACGTCGCACGGCACGAGCGCGAAGTAGCCGTCGCCCGCGAACAGATAGCCGGGTGCGCCGATGGGGATGATCTGGCCGCCCGTGAGCAACTGCGCGACGCCGCGCCCGGCCACCATCAGGATCAGCGTGGCGATGATGGGCTGCATGCCGATGAAGGCGACGAGCAGGCCGTTCCACATGCCGGCGAGCAGGCCGACCGCGAGCGCCGCGCCGAAGGCGGCGGCGACGCGCGACGGATCGGCTTCGAGCACGATCGCGGCGGCGGCCCCGGCAATGGCCACCACGGCGCCCACCGAAATGTCGATGCCGCGCGTGGCGATCACGAGCGTCATGCCGAGCGACACGACGACGAGCGGCGCGGCGTTCATGAGGATGTCGATGGGGGCGCCGAACAGATGCCCGGAGAGCAGCGTGATCGAGAGGAAGTTCGAGCGGTGCGCAACGTCGACGGCAAAGAGGCACACGAGCGTGGCCGCGGGCCAGACGAGCGGATGCCTGAACAGCGTGGAAAGGCGGATCATCGGCGGCCTCCCGCGATCAGATCGTAGACCTCGTCTTCGGAGCGGCCGTGACCTTCGAGCTCGGCCACCTTGCGGCGGTCGCGCAGCACGGCGATGCGGTCGCTCACGCGCACCACCTCGCTGATCTCCGATGAAATGAATAGTATCCCTAAACCCTTCGCGCACAGCGCGCGCACGCGGTCCATGATCTCGAACTTGGCGGCCACGTCGATGCCGCGCGTGGGTTCGTCGAGGATCAGCAGCCTGGGCTCCGTGGCGAGCCAGCGTGCGAGCAGCACTTTCTGCTGGTTGCCGCCCGAAAGCAGGCCAATGGGTTGTTCGGCGTCGCGCGCCTTGATGCCGAGTTGTGCGATGTATTCGTTCGCGAGCTCGCGCTGGCGCGCGCGCGAAATCATGCGCCACCAGCCGCGCCGCGCCTGCAGCGCGAGAATGATGTTCTCGCGGATCGAGAGGTCCGCCACGATGCCTTCCTTCTTGCGGTCCTCGGGGCAATAGGCCATGCCGTGGCGCACCGCATCGCGCGGCGTCGCGAGCTTCACGGTCTTGCCGCGTATCGACACGGCGCCCTGGTCGACGCGGTCGACGCCGAACAGCAGGCGCGCCGTTTCGGTGCGCCCGGAGCCGAGCAGCCCCGCGAGGCCGAGTATCTGGCCCGGCTGCACGTCGAGGTCGAGCGGATTGAGCACGCCGCGCCGCGCCACGCCCTGCGCACTGAGGTAAGGTTCGGACGCCCGCGGCTGCGGGGCGGCGGGCGGCGCTGCGGCTTCGTTTTCCAGCCGTTCGCGTGCGATCTGCTGGCCGACCATCTTTGCCACCAGCGTCTGCACGGGCAATTCCGATGCAAGGTATTCGCCTTCGCATTCGCCGTTGCGCATCACCGTGATGCGGTCGGAAATCGCGTAGGTCTGCTCAAGAAAGTGCGTGACGAAGAGGATTGCGATGCCCGAGGCCTTGAGTTTGCGCAGCACGTCGAAAAGCCGCGAGACTTCGTTGTCGTCGAGGCTGGAGGTCGGCTCGTCGAGGATCAGAATGCGCGCGTCCACCGACACCGCGCGCGCAATCGCCACCATCTGCTGGATCGCGATGGGGTAGGTGTCGAGCGACTGTGTGACGTCCAGCGTGAGGTTCAGTTCCGCGAGCACCTCGGCCGCGCGGCGATGGATCGTTTTCCAGTCGATCAGGCCGTGCCGCCGCGGCTGGCGGCCCGCGAAGATGTTCTCCGCGACCGAGAGGTTCGGGCAGAGATTGACCTCCTGGTAGAGCGTCTGGATGCCGGCGGCTTCCGCTTCCAGCGGCGTGGCGAAGCGCACGGGCGCGCCTGCCAGCAGGATCTCGCCGGCTTCGGGCTGATGCACGCCGGTGAGGACGTTGATGAGCGTCGATTTTCCCGCGCCGTTCTGGCCCATCAAGGTATGGACCTCGCCGGGATAGAGGCGGAAATCGACGTTGGCGAGCGCGCGCACGCCGGGGAAGGTGCGCGAGAGGCCGTGCGTTTCGAGTAGGGGCGTCGTGCTCATGAGGCGGATGTGTGCGCGGCCCGGCGAGCGCCGGGCCGCTCTCTCGCGTCAGGATTAGTACTTGCGCGAAGGCAGGATCTGCGCCGCGACGTTTTCCGGGAACACGGTCTCGTTCGTGACGATGCGCTTGGGCAACTGCTTGCCCGCCACGACGTCCTTCACGGCCTGCATGAGCTGCGGGCCAAGCAGCGGGCTGCATTCGACGTCGACGTTCATCTTGCCCGCGATCATTGCTTCAAAGCCGCCCTTGGTCGCGTCGAACGACACCACGCTGATGTCCTTGCCGGGCTTCATGCCGGCTTCCTCCATGGCCTGGATCGCGCCGAGCGCCATGTCGTCGTTATGCGCATAAACAACGTTGATCTTGTTTCCATACGTCTTGGCGAAGGCCTCCATTACCTGCTTGCCGCCTGCGAGCGTGAAGTCGCCGCTCTGCGAAGCGATGATCTTGAACTTCGGATCGTTCTTGATGACTTCCATCAGGCCCGCGTGGCGGTCGTTCGCGGGGGCGGAGCCCACCGTGCCCTGCAGTTCCACGATGTTGATGGGGCCGGGATTATCCTTGTAGTGCTCTTCGAGCCAGTGGCCGGCGCGCCGCCCTTCTTCCATGAAGTCGGAGCCGATCATCGTGACGTAGAGCGACGTATCCTTCACGTCGATGTTGCGGTCGGTGAGGATCACGGGAATCTTCGCGCGCTTCGCTTCTTCGAGCACCGGCTCCCAGCCCGATTCCACCACGGGCGAGAACGCGATCACATCCACCCGCTGCGCGATGTACGAGCGGATCGCCTTGATCTGGTTTTCCTGCTTCTGTTGCGCGTCCGAGAACTTCAGGTTGATGCCGGCGTCCTTCGCGGCCTCTTTGACGGATACCGTATTCGCGGTGCGCCACGCGCTTTCGGCGCCGACCTGGGCGAAACCCAGGGTGATCTGCTTGTCCTGGGCGTAGCCAGGGCCCGCCGCGAGTGCGAAGGCGGTGGCCATGAGGGCGCTCGCGATCATGCGCGTTGCCAGTTTCATGCGTGTCTCCGTTGTAGCTTGCGTTATTTTTTCTCAAAGCGCGCTACCGCCCGCCGTGCACCACAGCCGGACTACGTCACGAGGATTTCGCGCCATCCCAAACCGCCCGAAGAATCGGGCAATCGTTGCCTGCCGACTTCAATAGCCAAACTATATGCAGGAGATTTAACGGTTTTTATTAGCGTTTTCCCGATAACGCGCCTCGATATAGTCATGCTATTTAATAGTTTATTGTCACCAGAAAGGCACTGTCATGAGCACTCGCGCGAGGAAGCTCCGTTCGGCCGCCTGGTTCGGCGCCGCCGACAAGAATGGCTTCATGTACCGAAGCTGGATGAAGAACCAGGGCATTCCCGACCACGAATTCGACGGCAGGCCAATCATCGGCATCTGCAACACGTGGTCGGAACTCACGCCCTGCAATGCGCATTTCCGCAAGCTGGCCGAGCATGTGAAGCGCGGCGTGTCCGAGGCGGGGGGCTTTCCGGTCGAGTTCCCGGTGTTCTCGAACGGCGAGTCGAACCTGCGGCCTACCGCGATGTTCACGCGCAATCTCGCTTCGATGGATGTCGAGGAAGCCATACGCGGCAATCCTGTCGACGCCGTCGTGCTGCTCGTGGGCTGCGACAAGACCACGCCGGCGCTGCTGATGGGGGCGGCGAGCTGCGACGTGCCCGCCATCGTCGTGAGCGGCGGGCCGATGCTCAACGGCAAGCAAGAAGGGCGCGACATTGGTTCGGGCACCGTAGTATGGCAACTGAGCGAGCAGGTGAAGGCGGGGCGCATCTCGATCCACGAGTTCATGTCGGCGGAAGCCGGCATGTCGCGTTCGGCGGGCACCTGCAACACGATGGGCACGGCTTCGACGATGGCGTGCATGGCCGAGGCGCTGGGCGTGACGCTGCCGCACAACGCAGCGATTCCCGCCGTGGACGCGCGGCGCTACGTGCTGGCGCATCTTTCGGGCATGCGCATTGTGGAGATGGCGCTGGAAGACCTGAAGCTCTCGAAGCTGCTCACGCGCGAGGCTTTCGAAAACGCGATCCGTGCGAACGCGGCCATCGGTGGCTCGACGAATGCCGCGATTCACCTGAAGGCGATTGCAGGGCGCATAGGCGTGCCGCTCGAACTCGACGACTGGACGCGCCTCGGACGCGGCACGCCCACCCTCGTCGATCTGCAGCCCTCGGGGCGTTTTCTGATGGAGGAGTTCTATTACGCAGGCGGTCTGCCCGCGGTGCTGCGGCGGCTGGGCGAGGCGGGACTGATTCCGCATCCGCATGCGCTCACGGCGAACGGCAAGTCGCTCTGGGACAACGTACGCGAAGCGCCGATCCACAACCCCGAAGTGATACGCCCGCTCGACATGCCGCTCGTGCACGACGGCGGGCTATGCATCCTGCGCGGCAATCTCGCGCCGCGCGGCGCGGTGCTCAAGCCTTCGGCGGCGACGCCCGCCTTGCTCAAGCATCGCGGACGGGCCGTGGTGTTTGAGAATATCGACGACTACAAGCAGCGCATTGCCGACCCCGATCTCGATGTCACAGGGGACTCAGTGCTCGTCATGAAGAACTGCGGGCCGAAGGGGTATCCCGGCATGGCCGAGGTGGGCAACATGGGCCTGCCGCCGAAGCTGCTTGCGCAGGGCGTGACCGATATGGTGCGCATCTCGGACGCGCGCATGAGTGGAACGGCATACGGCACGGTGGTGCTGCACGTGGCCCCCGAAGCGCGCGCGGGCGGTCCGCTCGCGATCGTGCGTGATGGCGACTGGATCGCTCTCGATTGCGAGGCGGGGACGCTGAATGTCGAGATTGGCGAGGAGGCGTTGCGGGCTCGTCTCGATGCGTGGGCGAAGGCGCTTGAGGCGATACCGGAGGACCGCAGCGGGTATCGCAAGCTGTATGTCGAACACGTGCTGCAGGCCGATGAGGGGTGCGATTTTGATTTTCTCGTCGGCTGCCGCGGGGCCGAGGTGCCCCGGCATTCGCATTGAGGGGCGCAGGGTGGCGACGCGGCGGGCGCCTCACAAGGCGCCTTCGCCTCAATTCGGCGCGATAGCGGAAGGATGCTGGGCGAGCGGCGTGACTTCGATCTTCATGTACGGGAAGAGCGGCAGCGAGCTGAGGATCGTATGCAGCGCGTCGTTCGTTTCGACGTCGAACACGCTGTAGTTCGCGTACTCGCCCACCACGCGCCACAGGTGGCGCCATGTGCCTTCGTGCTGCAACTTCTGCGAGTACGCCTTTTCCTGCGCCACGATGGCGGCGATGTGGGCCTTGTCGGCATCGGGCGGAATCTGCACCTGCATATGAACCAGAAACAGCATGGGGTGTTCTCCTCGGTGAGCGATGGATGCCGCCCGGGCATTATGCCCAGAGCAGAATGGCGACGGTGTAGACGATGCCGATCCAGAACATCATGATGACCGTATAGCCCATGATGTCCTTCAGCCTGAGCCGGGAGATCGCGAGCGCGGGCAGGATCCAGAACGGCTGGATGAGATCGTTCCAGGCATTGCCGAGCATGACGGACATCGACGTGTGGCTCACCGAGGCGCCGATCGACTTCGCCGCCTCCACCATGAACGGGCCCTGCACGACCCAGTGTCCGCCGCCCGAAGGCGCGAAGAAGTTGATGAAGAACGAGCTGAGCAAGCCCCAGAACGGCAGCGTGGCGGGTGTGGCGACTTTCACGAAGGCGTGCGAGAAGGTGCCGACGAGGCCCGAGGACGCCATGATCGCCATGATGCCCGCGTAGAACGGATACTGCAGGATGATGCCGCTGATCGTGCGGATGCCCTCGTTGAGCTTCTCGACATACCGGATAGGCGTGCCGAGCAGGATGATGCCGAGGAACAGGATGAAGAAGTTGATGAGGTTCAGGTCGATCGAGCCGCCCTGGTGGAAGTGCAGCGCGACATAGCCCATGCCGATCAGGCCGATCACGTAGCTCAGGATGCGGCTGTTGTTCAGGCGGTTCGCGAAGGTGTTGCCTTCGTCGATGTCGAGCGCGGGCGCGGCCTGCTTCGTTGCTGCCGCATCGAGGCTCAGGCTCGCATCGATCTCCGTCACGGGCTGGCCGGCCTTCGGATGCAGCCAGGCGTTGAGCAGCGGCAGCGTGACGATCACGACGAAGCTCGTGACGAGCATGGCGGGCGAGAAGATGGTTTGGGAGAGCGGAATGACGCCCATCTGCGCTTCGAGCGGATGGCCCTTCGTCGAGATCAGCACCGGAATGCTCGCGGAAAGGCCGAGGCCGTAGAGCGTGAAGCCGCTATAGGCCGAGGCGATGATGAGCGGATAATGCACGCCCTTCACGCGCAGCGCGAGCTTGCGCGCCACGATGCCGCCCACCACGAGCCCGAAACCCCAGTTCAGATAGCTGCCGATGCCGCCCACGAGCGTCGCGACGATCACGGCCGTGCGCGGGTGGTTCACGCGCGCGACGAGCCGGTCGAGAAAGCGGTCGGTGAGCGGCGCCGTGGCGAGCACGTAGCCCATGGCGAGGATCACCGCCATCTGCGTCGTGAAGGCGAGCAGCGCCCAGAAGCCCTTGCCCCAGCTCGCCGTCAGCGCCGCGACGGCCTGGCCCTGCACGAGCACGGCCAGTACCATCGTGAGCAGCGTGAGGCCGATCGCGAACACGAACGGGTCGGGGAGATAGCGGCGCATGAGCTCCGTGAAGAAGGCGGTGATTCTTTGCATCTGAGTGTCTCCGTCGGTCGTAATAGTTATGGTGCTGCGCGCGAGGTTGATTCAGATTTTGATTCGTACTCCTCTTGTTACACTCCCGCCACGCCGACCGTCATGCCGCCGCACACGTAGAGCACCTGGCCCGTGACGAAGCCGCTGCGCGCGTCGAGCAGGTACGAGGCGGCATGCGCGACGTCGTCGGGCGTGCCCACGCGCTTGACGGGCACGGCGTCGATGATGGCCTGGGTGCGCGGGGCGCCGGGCGGGTTCGCGCGGTCGAAGAGCTCGGTGCGGATGGGGCCGGGGCCGATGGCGTTGGCGGTGATGCCGAACGCGCCCAGTTCCAGCGCCCAGACGCGCGTCATGCCGATCAGCGCGGCCTTCGTGGCCGAATAGGCCGTACGCAACTCCTTGCCGAGCGCCGCGCGCGACGACATGTTGACGATGCGTCCGAAGCCCGCCGCTTTCATGCCGGGCAGCAGCGCTTGCATGCACTGCTGCGCGCAGCGTACGTTGAGGGCCCACGCGCGTTCGAGTTCGTCGAGCGTCTGGTGCTCCGCGTCGGCGGGCAGCACCACGCCCACGTTGTTGACGAGGCGCGTGATCGGCCCGCCTTCCAATGCGCGTTCGAGCGCGGCGGCGGTGGCCTCGACATCGGAGAGGTCGGCGATCAGGCCGTGGCCCACGCGGTCGACGGTGACGACTTCGTAGCCGTCGGCCTGGCAGCGCGCGGCGCACGCGGCGCCGATGCCGGCGGCGCCGCCGGTGATCAAGACTCGTTCTTTTGCCATTTTCGGAGGTGCGTGAGTAACGGGTGAATGCAGCCGGGTACGTTCAAACCGTGGCGATGGGCGTGACGGGCGAGCCCATCGCGCCGGGCAGCCGCAGCGGCGGGGCGGTCAGCAGGAAGCGCGAGCGGCCGTGCGCGCGCAGCCACTCGGCCAGTTCGCGCAGATACCACAGCTCGCCGAGCGGCAAGCCGAGCTTGAAGAGGCAGTGATGATGCAGCGGCAGCAGCGGATGCTCGCCGGGCGTGGCGGGAGGCCGGGCGGGATAGCGTTCGACGGCGTAGTTGTCGGCGGCGAGCGCGGCGACGCCCGAATCGGTGATCCACTGCAGCAGGCGTTCGTCGCGTCCGTCGAGCGCGCTGCAATGGCTCGCGAGCACCGCTTCGTCGGGCTGGCGGTCCATTTCGAGGATCAGCTCCGAGAAGCCGGTGCGCAGCACGAGCATGTCG
The DNA here is from genome assembly GCF_046581065.1 of Paraburkholderia yinzeri. Lineage (NCBI taxonomy): Bacteria > Pseudomonadati > Pseudomonadota > Betaproteobacteria > Burkholderiales > Burkholderiaceae > Paraburkholderia > Paraburkholderia yinzeri. The sequence continues at coordinate 275,173 of NZ_JBFOCJ010000003.1, forward strand.
CCGCGTTCGACAACGACCTTGTCCTTCTCCATCACGCTCATCAGATCGTCGTAGCCGACGGTGCGGAATTCGCGCCCGTAATGGGCGAACAGGTCGATCAGCACGCCGCGGCCCTGCATGCCCTTCACGGCGAGATTCTCGATGCCGAGCACGTCCGCATGGCTGTGCTCGCCGCCGCAGGCATAGGGTGCGTAGCCGTCTTCGGCGCGGTACTCCATGGGGCCGACAATGTCGTGGTTCGCGCGGTAGCCGTTGTAGTAGACGCTTTCGGCCACGCCGTCGCCGTTCGCGTCGAAGCGAGCGCCTACGTGCGCGAGCGAATCCCATTGCGTCGAATACTGCAGCGAGAGCAGCACCTGGTCGTCGCTCACGACGTCGGTGGCGAGCGCCTCGTTGCGCGCGAACGGGAAGTTCACATAGGGCAGGCCGTCGCGAAAGGTCGGGCGCAGCACGGGCGGGTGGCGGCGCACGTTGAGCTTGTTTTCGCCGGGAAAATCGAGCGGCAGCGAGAGCGCGAAGCTCAGGCCCGCGCGTATTTCCTGCGCACCCCTGAGCACCTGCTCGGTGCCGATGAGGTTCGGGCGGCCAAGCTGGTCGTCGGGGCCGAAGTCCCCCCAGCTGGATCCTTCGGGCCGGTTCTTCCAACGCATCTCACTGTCTCCTGCAAGAGGGCCGCCGGGTGCGGCCTGCCTGGAAAACGCGCGTTCCGGCCCGCGCGCGGACGCCTGTGCAAGGACTAGGCGAGCAGCGCGGGCGGGATCTGCGCGACCACCTCGAGCAGCGCCTTGACGGCGTTCCGCTCGTTCTTCAAAAGCCGCGCCTTCGGCGCGCCGAGGACCAGCGCGAAGGCCTCGCCGTGTATCCGGAAGCCACACGCGAGACCGGCCACGTCTTCGACGTTCTCACCCGTCGAACGATGCCAGCCGCGGCTCACGCCCTGTTCGACCTCGCGCTCCAGCGCTGCGCGCTCGATGACGGTGCCGTCCGTGTAGGGCGGCAACGGCTCGCAGCTGTCGAGCAGGCGGGCGCGCGCTTCGGGCGCCAGGGCGCCGAGCAGCGCTTTGCCCGCCGCGCTCGCGTGTACGTACATGAAGCCGCCCGGCTCGTCGCTGTAACGGATCTTCTGGCGCGACTCCATCACCTCCAGATAGACCACGCGGTTGCCCGCGAGCGTCGCGAGCCCGGCGGTTTCGCCGGTGGCGTCGCGCAGCGCGGAGAGGAGCGGCTGGAATACCGCCGTGAGCGGGTCCTCGCTGCAAATCTCGCGCGCCACGTGCAGAAGCCGTTGCGTGGGGTAGTAACCGGCCTTCACGCCCGGCGCGTACAGATAGCCTTTGGCCACCATCGTCTGCAGCAGGGCGTGGCAACTCGATAGCGGGATCCCGGTTCGACGCGCGATCTCGCTGTAGATCATCGGTTGGCGGACCTCGGCAAAGAGGTTGATCACGTCGAAGACGCGCACTGCGGTTTTCACATCCATGAGAGCATTATCGGTATATCGATAATTTTCTGGCAATGGGTTGGCGGGTAAACACCAGGCCGGGCACGCGGAAAGCGTTACGTTCCGGTTGTCGAGTTGGCGAGCACCCACGCGGAAATGGCGTTGACGACGTCGCTCTTTATGCCGTTGAAGCCGTGATGGCCGAACGCTTCGCAAGGGTTGCCCCGCGCCGCGCCACCCGAAACGATCGTCAGGTTTGCCTTGGGCGATTGCGTGATTCCGGGGTTCGCGGCGGGCACCTCCAATTAAGGGGACGTTGAGCGCGCTTCGACGAACTGCGCGATCTCACCCCTCTCAGCGCTGCGTACGGGCGACCTCGGACCGAGAGGCGGACGGCGCGACGACGAGCCGGTTGCCGCCGAGCGACTTCGCCCGGTACAACGCTTCGTCCGCGGCGGCCAGCAAGTCGGCCAGCATGGGTGTTTCGGTTCCGGACTGGGCGAGCCCGATGCTGACGGTGGCCTGTATCGCGCTGCCGTCCGTCCCGCGGTGGATCGTCCCGGCGAAATGCCGCGCGATGGTCTCGCCCACTTCGCTCGCACGAACGGCATCGTGGCCGGAGAGCAGGGCGGCAAACTCTTCGCCGCCAATGCGGGCGAGAATCGCGTCGGGTCCGAGCGTGCCGCGGGCAATGTCGCCGAACGCTTTCAGGACTTCGTCGCCCGCCTTGTGGCCGTATCGATCGTTGATCGACTTGAAACGATCGAGGTCGAAGGCAAAGAGCGACACCTGCCGGCGCGATCCCGCCTCGCGTATCGCGCGTGCCCCTTCCTCGAAGAACCATCTACGATTGCCAAGACGGGTCAGGTAGTCGGTCTGGGCGTGGCGCAGAAGCTCGCCGTGGGTTTCCTCGCGTATCAACCGCAGCAGGGTCATCGGCAACACGACCGAATACAGGACTCCTTCGTATATCGTGATGTTGCTGGCGACCAGCACGACCTCCTGACCGTACCGTGCCGCCAGCCAGGGCAGGATGTCGGCTCGCGCGGCATACAGAAACGCATGGATGCCCGTCACGAGCACGGCGATGTGCCGCGATTGCAGCGCTTTCATGCCCTCGGTTCGCAGCAGCACGAACGACGTGGCGCCGCTCGCCAGCGCGATGGGAATCGCGCTGGCGTAGTACCACACCGCATCCTCCCAGCGCGTGCCGGCCACGGCCCACGTGAGCGCCAGCAGCACGAGCATCGCGATCGAGCCCCTGAGATACCGCCGGCCGCTCAAGGCCGCGACACCGTGCAGGATCAGCAGGTAGCCGGCGACGATAACGAGGTTGCCAAGCGCGGAACCCGTCGCGCCGGGCAGCTTGTGACGGACGGTGATCGCCACGCATCCGATGGCCAGCGTGGCGTATCCCGCGGCCAGAATCTTCAGTTCCCGGCTGCGTCGCGGATGCGTTCGATGTTCCCATAGCGTCATCCCGGAACTGGCAAGTAGCGTCCCGATCGCAAGGAAATAAAGAGTGAGAAGATCGACGTGCATCGCTGACGAGATAATTCCACGGCGCGGCAGCCCGCGGAAGCAGGAGCAAGAGCTATGCCGCTTCGCTGCTACCGCGTACGACGGCCGCGGACTGAAGTTGTGCGAGATGGCGCAGCAGCTTGCTCACCATCCAGACGACCGTGAACGCGAGGACCACGAAGAACGCCGCGAGCGGTGCCAGGATCTGGATCGACACGAAGCCGGCGAGCGCCATCATCGCAGAAGAAACGAGCAGCAACGCGCACCCCAGGATCGCGCTCGTCAGACCCGCGATGTGCGGGAACAGCGAATTGCCTTTGGCCATGAAGGTGGGATACATGGCGCCGGCGCAGAACCCCATCACGACGACGGGTGCCGCGAGCGTCCATACGCGCAGGCCGATCGTCAGCGCCAGCACGAGCATCACGATCGATGCGGCCGCCATCGCGCGCGAGCCGATGCGCAGCCGCGCCTCGGCGCTCGGCAAACGCGGACCATGCACGCGGTTCGAGAGGCCGCCCAGAAAGTACGCCATCCCGACACCGAGGGCGAGGTAGCCGAAAAAGGTCGGCGGCTCGTGCAGCGTGCTCTGCACCATGAACGGCCCGACGATGTTGAACACGAGCAGGATGCTGTAGCAAAGCCCCTGCGCGAGAAAGCAGCTCTGGAACACCGGGCTCGACAGCACCTTGCGCGCATTCGCGAAAAGCGTGCGCGGCTCGAGATGCACCGGCCGCGGCAGGCTCTCGCGATAGCGCCACAGCGCCGCCCACATCACCAGCGAGTAGACGAGCAGGAACACGAGGCTGGCCTGCCAGCCGAACCACGTCTGCAAGTGAGCGCCGATCACCGGCGCCACGATCGGTGCAAGCCCCCAGGCAATCGACATGTAGGTGAACATGTGCATGAGCGCCTGTCCGGAGAACGAATCGGTGATGATCGCCTTTGCGAGCAGATTGGTCGTGGCGATGCCGAAGCCCTGCAGGCAGCGGGCCAGGACGAAGGTTTCCAGGTTCGGGGCGTAGAGCGACAGCACGCAGCCAATCGTGAAGACGACGAGCCCGAACGCGAGGACGCGTTTGCGTCCGTAGGCGTCGGCGATGGGCCCGAAGAGGAGCTGGCCGAACGCGTAGGCCGCCATGTAGCTGGAGACGCTCGACTGGATAGCCTGCGGCGAGGTTCCGAAGAAATGCGCCATCGCGGGAAGCGCGGGCACATAGATGTCGATGGCCAGTTGTCCGGCGGACGCGTACAGGCAGATCAGGATCAGCAGGAAGCGTGGGGAATTCGGCGTGCGCGGGGCAGTCGCGGCGCTCTCGGAGGTCGGGTGGTTCATGAATGCGTCGAAAAAGCAGTGTCAGCGACGCAGCCTCAATCTGTTCGAATATCGAACACGAAACCCGTGCGGCGCCAGAGCCGCATATTGTGCCTGTTGCTGGCCGTCTCCGCTCGACGCGGATCGGCCAGGCGCGGGCTTGCGCCGTTGGTCGCCCTCAGCCCGCTACGTCCTCCGTCTGCCGTGCGCTGCTGGCCAGGGGCGCGTCGCCTTCGACTTCGACAGGCACGCGCCGGGCCAGCGCGCACATGAGCTCATAGCCGATCGTGCCGGACGCCTCGGCCACTTCGTCCACCTTGATCTGCTCGCCCCACAGCTCGACCTGAGAGCCGATGGTGGCCGCCGGGCACGGCGTGAGATCGACCGTGAGCATGTCCATCGAAACGCGCCCGACGACGCGCGTGCGCACGCCGTCCACGGCGATCGGCGTGCCGGTGGGGGCATGGCGCGGATAGCCGTCGGCATAGCCGCAGGCCACGACGCCGATGCGCAGCGGCTGATCGGCCTGAAACGTGCGGCCGTAGCCGATGGTTTCCTGCGGCGCGAGAGTCTGAATGCCGATGAGGCGGCTCGACAGCGTCATCGCGGCGCGCAGCCCGAAGCCCGCGACGTGCCGCGCGACGCCGGTGGGCGAGGCGCCGTAGAGGATCGTGCCGGGGCGCACCCAGTCGCGGTGCGCGCGCGGATGCCAGAGCACGCCGGCCGAATTCGACAGCGACTGTTCGCCGGGCATGTCCTGGGTGACCGCGTCGAACTGGTCGAGCTGCCAGTCGATGGCGCCGTCGTCGGCGTTGGCGAAGTGGCTTATGAGACCCGTCGAGCGGACCGCGGGCAGCGCCCGCGCGCGCTCCCACGCCTTTCGGTAGGTGTGCGGGCGGAAGCCGAGGCGGTTCATGCCCGAATTCATCTTGAGCAGGATGTCGATGGGCTGGCGCAGCTTCGCGGCGGCCAGCAGGTCCAGTTGCTCGTCGCAATGCACCGCGACGGTGAGGCGGTGGCTGTCCGCGAGTGCGAGATCGGCGGGCTCGAAGATGCCTTCGAGCAGCAGAATAGGCTTCGTCCAGCCGAGCGCCCGGATGCGCACGGCTTCGTCGAGGTCGAGCAGGGCTATGCCGTCGCTTTGCGCGAGCGCCGGATAGATGCGCTCGATACCGTGCCCGTAGGCGTTGGCCTTGACGACGGCCCATACGCGCGAGTCGGGCGCCATCTGCTTGACGAGTCCGAGGTTGTGGCGGACGGCTTCGGGATGAATGCGGGCGGTGATGGGACGCGGCATGGCGGTTCCTGATCCGGGTTGTCGTGCGCTTTGCGCCGCCTGGTGGAACCGGCGGCGAGTTCAGCTTTGGGTAGTGGTTTTTGCAATCATATTGATCTTCATCCAGTTATTTTTAATGTATTTTTTGTCGTTTTTGGGTGAAGTGACTGTGCGGATTGCGATTGAGGTTTATTGGCTGTTCGCTCACGTCGCTGGCCCAACAGGAGGTTTGCCTGAGATCGCGCCCGGCGAATACGCCGGGCTTCACCGGGACGTGGTCAGCGTGGTCGAATACTCCGAGTCGGAACTCGAGGCGGCCTTGATCCAGCATCTCGCAGACTTTCTGCTGGAATTGGGCGATGACTTTGCGTTCGTGGGCAGGCAGCGGCGGCTGAGACTCGACGACACCTGGTTCCGGGTCGACCTGGTATTTTTCCATCGACGTCTGAAGTGCCTCGTCATCATCGACCTCAAGGTGGGCCGCTTCAGTTATGCCGACGCCGGGCAGATGCACCTGTACCTGAATTACGCGCGCGAGCACTGGATGAAGCCGGGGGAGAATCCACCTGTCGGGTTGATTCTCTGCGCTGAAAAAGGGGCTGCCGAAGCCCACTACGCGCTAGACAATCTGCCGAACAAGGTGCTCGCGGCGGAATACCAGATGGTGCTGCCCGACGAGGCAACGATCGCGCGCGAACTGGAGCGAACGAGGGCAGAACCGGAGCGGCGGAGCGGTGGGATCGATTGACGGCGGGTTGGCGCCGCGCGCATGAAACCTGCGGCGGAATTTTGCCGACCCGGTTTCCGTTCACCGCCCATTCCCGATCGTCAACACCGTGCGCACGTCGCTGCGCTCATGCGCCCAATGCTCGTCCAACTCTGCCAGCGGCACAGCCCGCGTTTCGATTCGCAACCCCGCGGGGGCGACGGCGCCGAACACGCCCCGTACTGCGTCGAGCAGGTGGGCGAGGCTCACGCTGCCGATGCCGCTGCCTGACAGCGTGATCGGCGCAGCGCGCAGAACCGCGCCCGGCAGCGCGATCTCGGCGCCGCTGATCGAGCCGATCTGGACGAAGCGCACGGATTGCGTTTCAGCGGTGGCTTTCGCGGCGGCGATGAGCAAGGCGCGCGCGCTTGCCCCCCACAGGTAATCGAGCACCACGTCCACGCCTTGCGCGAAGAGCGGCTCGAAGGCGCGCACGAGGCTTGCTTCGTCCTGCTGCAACGAGATCGTGACATCGGCGCCGAGGGCCTCGAGCGCTTCGAGCGAGGCCGCGTTGCGGCCGGTGGCGATCACGCGCCGCGCGCCCAGATGCCTCGCGATCTGCACGGCGAGTTTGCCCGAGGTGCCCGTGGCGCCATTGATCAGCACGGTCTCACCGGTTTCGAAGCGGGCGCGTTCGGCGAGCGCCGCCCACGACGACAGGCCCGGAATGGCAATCGCCGCGGCCGTGACGTCGTCGAGCGCGTCGGGCAGCGGAATGCATTGGGCCGCGGGCACGAGCGTACGCTCGGCCAGCGCGCCGAACGGCGCGCGCGGTCCGAAGAAATAAACACGCTGTCCGTTTTCGAGGCGACCGGCGCCGTCGATGCCGGCGACGAACGGAAACGCGCCAGTCGAGGAATAGTGCTTGCCCGATGCCCGGGATCGCGCCACGACGCTCAGCGCGGACGCGCAGACGTCGATCACACGATGCCCTTCGAGCGCGGCGGGGTGATCGAAATCGGCGAAAACGGGCGGTTGACCCGCGGCGGTGACGATAGCGGCTTTCATTCGAACTCCTGATGGTGTAGGGGCGCGTCAATGCGCTTCGACCCACGCGCGCAGTGTCGTGTCGCGGATATCCAGCACCTCGAAAAGGCCGAGGGCGCGCAGCGCAGGCAGGATGGCGGTGAGGTCGGCTTCGGCCTGCTCGTGCGCGGCGGCGCCGGCCGCAGGATCGGTCAGCACGCGCGCATTGGCGAGAAAGGCCGCGACCGTGCCTTTGCGGATCGTCGTGCCTTCGAGTTCGACGCGGTCGAGGTGGTCGGGAAGAATCTGGTCGGCTCGCATGGTGCGGTGCTCCGGAAGTTGTGTCATGAGGCGAGTCTAGGCGTGCGCACGCGGCCAGTCTCCGGTATAACAGCCATTCAATACGGAATTCCAGCCATGAATCTCCCCTTGATCCGCCCCGATCTCGTGCTTTCGCAAAGCGGCCCGTTTCTCGCGGCCGCCGAGCTGACGCAGAAGGAGAGCCGCGAGACCGCGCCGCATGCGCACGCGCGCGGTCAACTGATGGGCGCGCTGAGCGGGCTGGTTTCGGTGGGCGTGGATACGCAGCGCTGGGTCGTGCCGGCCATCCACGCGATCTGGATTCCGCCGCACCGCGTGCATTCGGTGAGTTCGTACGGGCCGTTTGCGGGCTGGAGCGTGTTCGTTGCCGAGGCGCGCTGCGCGACGTTGCCGCGCGAGCCGCGCGCGATTCGCACCACGCCGCTTTTGCGCGAGGCCGTGCGGCGGGCGGCGACCTGGCCCGGTGCGGAGCTCGACGCGGCGCAGGCCCGCATTGCGGAGGTGATCCTCGACGAGCTGGCGGCGTCGAAGGCGGAGTCGCTGGGCTTGCCGCGTCCCACGGATGCGCGCCTCGTGCGCATTGCCGACGCGTTGGCAAGCGATCTGGCCGACCACCGTGGACTGCAAGCGTGGGCCGAGTGGGGCGGCGTTTCGGCACGCACGCTGAGCCGCCGCTTCGCGGTCGAGACCGGGCTCACGTTTGCGCAATGGCGTCAGCAGGCGAGACTGATGCGTGCGCTGGAGCGGGTGGCGGACGGCGTGCCGGTGACGACGATTGCGCTCGAACTGGGCTACGACAACGTGAGTGCCTTCATCGACATGTTCCGGCGTGCCACGGGCACGACGCCGGGGCGTTATCTGGCCGACATGGGAGAAGCTTCCGGGCGGCCGTCGAAGCCGTGAGTCTCGAAGGGGGAGAAAGGGGGAAGGCAGCCGCCTGGGTGCGCGCGGGCTTCCCGTGCCGCTATGTGCCGCTAGTTGCCGCCGCCCAGCATCGTGCCGCGGCAATGGCTCGAACCGCAGCGGCAGGCGTAAAGGAGCCGCGTCTCTACCGGCGTGTCGGGTTCGACTTCCAGCGCATAGTCGATGAACAGTTCGGTACCCGCCGCGATTTCGCAGACCGTATCGATGAAAACGCGGCCGTCGATCTCGATCGTTTCGCAATTCGCGGCGCAGGCGTGGTTGAGCCAGCGCGCACCGTTCCCGCCGCGGCCGCCGTCGATCACGCGCCCGTCCGAAAGACCGAACAGGAAGGTATGCGCGCCGTCGCCGCGCGATTGCCAGTGGCGCGACGCTTCACGCCACGTCGTCACCTTGCCCCGGTATTCGAAGATGCGCTCGCCTGCGTGCAGCGCCTGCAGGGCAAAAACGCCTCGCCCATGAATGGGCGAGCGGTGTACGGAGATTCGTCTCATGGTGGTCGCGCGCGTGACGGGTGCGCGCAGTATAGGCGCGCAATATTCTGTCGAGTGTGACAGTTGCGAGACGGTCAATTCAGGTTGATTCGCATGACTGAGCGTCAGGCGGAACGCGCGCGGCGATCGAGGCAGGGAGGAGGGCGATTGCGGCGTCCGGTGCGAGACCAGACCGCCGCGAGGGACCGGCGGCGCTGCTGAGTGCCGCGCCGCCGCTTGCCTGCTTATTGCTGCTTGGCGTCGGCCTGCTTCGGCTTGGGCGGCGATTGCACCTTCGCGTATTCGAATGCCGGCGTGGCCTTCAGCGCTTCCTTCGTCGCGCCCGGCAGATAGAGGTTGCCGTTGTGCACGTCGAGCGAAGCGATGGGCACCGCCACGTCATGCACGCCGACACCGAGGAAGCCGCCGGCCGAGACGATGGCCGCCGAAACCGTGCCGTCCGGCGCGATGATCAGGTCGCGGACCACGCCCACCTTGACGTTGCTGTCGTTGTACACGGCTTTGCCGAGCACGCTTTTCTTCACGCTCCAGCCTTCGAGGAGCGCCTGCGACTGCTCGACGGTCACGCTGAGCGGCTGCGTTCCGGCGACCTGCGCATCAGCACTGCTGGTCGCCACACCTGCGGCCAGAACGGCTACTGCCAACATCGTCTTGCTCAATGCCATCTTGTTGTTCTCCTGTTTGAGATCGGGACGCTTTCGCGAGCCATGTTGCCGACGGCGACAACCGGATGCCGCCGCCCCTGGCCCGTACTGCACCAGAACCGTGCGCGGCAGCAGCGCGCGAACGATTCGCGAGGCAATCCACCATGTTAGCGAGATTGTCGCGGGGCTGCGCTCGGACTGCACGATCGCGGGGGCGCCGGTGTTGCAGAGACTTCTTTCAGCGCCTCTTTTTGTTCGACCGGATCACCTGCGCGAGCCGTTGCACGAGCGGCACGTAAAGCGACTCCGAGGTGTTGCCGTAGCCGAGCACGAGGCCATTGTCGTCTGGCGTGGGGCGTAGTGCGAAACGCGAGAGCGGCGCCGGCGCCATCTCGTACTCGCGCGCTGCCGCCGCGATTCGCTCGTCCGGAAAGACGCCGGGCAGGCGGACGGCGAGGTGCATGCCGCTGTCTCCGCCCGTCATGGTGTGCGGTATGTCCAGATGAGCGGCCAGGGCCGCCTGCAGCAGGTCGCGGCGGCCGCGGTAGAGCCGGCGCATGCGCCCGAGGTGCCGGCTGAACTGGCCGCTTTCGATGAACTCGGCCAACGCCAGTTGCTCGTGGCGATGGCCCCCGCGCAGGAGTTCGTCGAACAACGGCTGCGCGCGAGCCGCCAGCGCCTCGGGCAGCACGAGAAAGCCGATGCGCAGCGCGGGGAACAGCGTCTTGCTGAAGGTGCCCACATAGAGCACCGGCGCGTGCGGCACGAGGCCCTGCATCGCGCCCACGAGTTCGCCCGAGCGGCGGAATTCGCTGTCGTAGTCGTCTTCGACGATCCATGCGCCGTGCGCCAGTGCCTTGTCGATCAGTTCGAGTCGGCGCGGCGCGGGCAGTACTGCACCCGTCGGGTACTGGTGCGAGGGCGTGCAGTAGATGAGGCGCGGTGGGTCGTTGGCCCAGGCTTCGGCGTTGGCTTGCAGGCCGTCGGCATCCACGCGCACCGGCCGCACGTTCAGATCGCCGCACTGAAACGCCGTTTGCGCGCCGCGATAGCCGGGGTCTTCGACCCATGCCGTGTCGCCGGGATTGGTCAGGAGCCGAACGCACAGCGCGAGCGCTTCCTGCGCGCCTTCGGTGATGACGACCTGTTCCGGTTCCGCGCGCACGCCGCGCGCCACGGCCAGATGGCGCAGGATGGCCACCCGCAGCGCCATGTCGCCCTGGGGCGTGCCGTAGCCCAGCGTGAGCGCGCCACCGTGCGCGATGGCGCGGTCGAGGCAGCGCTTCCAGACGCCGAGCGGGAAGCGGCCCAGCGCGGGCACGCCCGGGCGGAAAGCGAGCGTGTCCGCGCCGTTTTGCCAGCTCTGGCGAACTTGCGCGCCGCGCGTGGCGATTGCCGGCGCCGGGGCGGTGCGGCTCGCGCGGCGCGCGGATCTCGGTCGCGCCAGCGCGGCCACGCGGGTGCCCTGCCGGCTCAGTTCGATATAGCCTTCGGCGCTCAGCAGTTCGTAGGCCGCCGTCACGCTGTTGCGCGAAACGCCGATCGCGGCGGCCAGCGCGCGCGAACCGGGCAGACGGCAGCCCGAAGGCAGGCGCCCTTCGAGGATGCCGTTGCGGATGCGATGGAGCAGTTGCCGCTGGAGGGACTCGCCCTCGCGATCGCGCGCGAGCGGTGTTTCGAGCAGGAAGTCCACCAGCGGGTCGGGGGTGTCGTCGGTCATGGGCGGGCTAGTGTCTGAAGCGCGGGCCGTGGCACTATCAGAATTGTCGTTAGTGGATCCTCTACAGGAGCCACGAAAAGCGTAATCTAGCACATCATCCCATCACCTTTGCTGGAGCAATCCGTGACTCAGCGCCTCAACGAATACGGGCAACCCATAGGCGAACCGGTTGACGGCTGGACGCCGCGCGCGCGGCCCGAAGCCGTCGTGCTCACGGGCACGCGGTGCCGCATCGAGCCGCTCGACGCCGCGCGCCACGCCAACGATCTCTTCCTCGCCTGGGGCAACGCGCCCGACCGCCGCGACTGGACCTATCTCGGCGTCGGGCCGTTCGAGCAGGCGGAGGATTTTCGCCGCTACATCGAGGCCGCGGCGCACAGCACGGATCCGCGTCACTATGCGGTGATCGATCTCAAGACGGGCCGCGCCGTGGGCAGCCTGGCGCTGATGCGGCAGGATCCGGCCAATGGCGTGATCGAAGTGGGTCACGTGACGTTCTCGCCGTTGCTCAAGCGCACGCCCGTTTCGACCGAGGCGCAGTTTCTGCTGATGGCCTATGTCTTCGATACGCTCGGCTACCGGCGCTACGAGTGGAAATGTGATAGCTGCAACGTGCCTTCGCGCACGACGGCCGCGCGGCTGGGCTTCACCTTCGAGGGGATCTTCCGCCAGGCGATCGTCTACAAGGGACGCAATCGCGATACGGCGTGGCACTCGATCGTCGATGCGGAGTGGCCGCCGCTCAAGCGTGCTTTCGCGACCTGGCTAGCCGAGGGGAACTTCGACGCAGCGGGGCGGCAGCGGGCCGGGCTGGCCGAGTTGCGGGCGAGAGAGGCGGGCGGGGCGAGCGGGGCATAGGGGCTGCCAGCGGGCGGCGCATCCATCGCGCCGCTGTCTCGTAGTCGTGTTCTACCCGCCGATCAACGTCAACCCCGCGGGCAGCGACTCGCCGAAGATGCGGCCCGTATCGGCGTGATCGAGCGCGACTACTTCGCGAACCATGGCGATCCACGCGGGCGGTGCGCTGGCCGCCGCGAGTCGCCGCACGATTTCCTCGCGCAGCGGATCGGCCAGGTCGCGCGAGCGGTCGCCGGTCATACGGGCAATCTGCACGGAGGCGAACATGGCCGGCTCCACCTTGCGCCAGTTGTGCGCGAGTATCGCTTCGAGCCAGCGCGCCGCCACGTCGGGCGGCACCACGCCGTGCGCGCTGCCGTAGAACGGCAGGCGCGCGCCGATGCGTCCCACGGCCCACCAGTTCTGCGGGTTTCCCGAGGGTTGCGCGAGCCGTTCGAGCACGCGTTCCGCGATCGCTATCTTGCGCTCGACCGCGATGTGTTCGAGCGACGCATAGAGGCGGACCATGTCGGCCTGACCGAGCTTCGCCGCGTCGAAGGGCAGCTTGTTGCGTTTCGACGCGGCGGCCTCTTCGAGCCAGTTCATGGCTTCGAGCACCTGCTGCTGGGCCGCATCGGGCAGACCGCCGGCCGCGCGGCGCCAGAGGGTCCACCATTCGGACCAGACCTGGCCGTCGTTGACGTGCTGGATGCCGTCGTCGAAGAGCGTCCATAGCTGCTCCACGCGCCATTCGTCGAGCGGATAGCCGAAGCCGGGGCGCACGCAAAAGCCCGCGAGGTTCAGCCAGAGGCGCTCGTGATCGGCCGAGCGTCGGCGCCGCCCCGCGCGTTCCCAGAGGACTCCGAATAGTTCGCGCAGCAGCGGGCCATCCCAGTTCTCGCGCGGGCCGAGGCACTGTTCGAGCTGCTGGCGCAGGCGTTTCACGTCCTTGGGGTCGCCCTTCGCGGAAGGCGGCCCGAACACGCGGTCGATCAGGGCGATCGCGGCGTCGAGCGCGGGATGGCGTGTCGCAGCTTCGGTTTCGCTTGCGGGGTTTTCGCGCCTGAGCTGGAATTCCAGCAGCCAGCGCTGCGCAGGATCGTCGGTGGCGATGCAGTGCACTTCCAGCGTGCCCAGTTCCGAGAGCGACGTCATGAGCTTGACCTCGCGTTCGCGCGCGCCGTCCGCGCCTTCCTGCGGCACCACGGTCGCGAGCGGTGGCAGACGCACGAACTCGGTCGTCCCAATATCGGCGATCTCGCCGGGGCGCCATGCCGTGTCGGCCACGGTGGAGACGAGGTGAAACTGGACCGGATGCCCAAGGCGCAGCGCGAAGACGCGCTCGTCCAGATGCACTTCGTGCGCTTCCTCGGTGCCGCGCGGCAGCAGGCAGACGCCGCGCTGCGCCGGTCCCGCTTCGTCGAGCACGAGGAAATAGCTGCGCGGCGAGCCGCCGCCGATGCGCGGCGCCTGCCCCGCGCGGGCGAGCGCGTAGGCCACCGCGCCGCGCGCGACGGCAATGTCGGGCTGATCGTTGTTGAGCACCTTGAGCGGTTGCCCGCGCCAGCCGCCGAGCGTTTCGGCCAGCCGCCCGGAAAGGGCGCGCGCGCGGAACACGCCGCCGTTCAGCAGCAAGGTATCGGGCACCGGAAGCGCTTGTGCTTCGTCTTGCGCTTTGTCTTGCGTCTCGCCGAACGCTTCGCGAGACTGCGCGGCGAAACGGTTCAGGAAAGCCGCGACGTGCCGCGTAACGGCCGGGTCGGCGGCATAGGGCAGACCGAACTCCACGAGCGCCGCTCGCGCGCGGCGCGGGAGATCGCTCGCTTCGCCCTTCGGGAAGAAGCCGTCCACGACGACCTGTTCGACTTCCTCGCGGGCGAGCTGGGCCGTCCGGGCGCCACCGACCAGGCGCGAGCCCGAACCGAGCAGCGTGACCGGCACGCTGGCGGGCGCCGCTGCGTCGAGCAACTGCTCCTTGGCGGCGCGACAGCGTTCGACGAGCTGCGAGAGCGCGGCCGCCGAAAGACGCGCCTCGCCCGGCTGCGCGGCAAGTCGCGACTCGACGAGATGGGCAAGCGCGAGATCCATGTTGTCGCCGCCCAGCATCAGATGGTTGCCCACGCCGATGCGCGTGAGCTTCGGCTCGCCGTGTTCGAGCGCCACCTTGATGAGCGTGAGGTCGGTCGTGCCGCCGCCCACGTCGCAGACGAGCACGAGCTTCGTGCCGGCCAGCTCGGTGTCGAGCGTCGCGCGATGGTGGAACAGCCAGTCGTAGAACGCGGCCTGCGGCTCTTCCAGCAGGCGCAGCGCGGGCAGGCCGGCGAGCCGTGCGGCCTCCAGCGTGAGCGCGCGCGCGCCGTCGTCGAAGGACGCGGGCACCGTGAGCACCACGTCCTGGGCTTCGAGCGGCGCGTGCGGAAAGCGCCGGTTCCATGCGGCGCGCACCTGCGCGAGGTAGCTCGCGCTCGCGGCAACGGGCGAGACCTTGGCGACGTCGTCCGCGGCGCCCCATGGCAGGATCGGCGCGAGACGGTCCACGGCGGTATGCGAGAGCCAGCTCTTCGCACTGCTGACGAGCCGCCCGGGCACCTGCGCGCCCAGTACGCGCGCGAAGCGGCCGATCACCGCGGGCGGCACGGCCCCGGATTGCGCGGATTCCTCAGGACTCCAAGGCAACTCCGTGCTCTGCGGGGAGAGCTCGCCGGGAGCCGGGTGATAGCGTGCGGAAGGCAGGAGCGGCGCCGTGCCTACCTCTCCCGCGGCCACGAGCTGATCGACGTCGAAGACGCGGATCTGCTCGCCGCCGGCCTCGACGTAAGCCACGACCGTGTTGCTCGTTCCCAGGTCGATGCCGACGAGGTACGGCTTCATGGGCTTCAGGCGCCGCCGCGTACGTCGAACTCGACTTTCCAGCGCTCGCTGCTGCCCGACGGCACCGCTTCGAGTTCGAGCGTGCCCGCTTCGGTCACGCGCGCGTGCAGGCGCACGGGCACGACGTCACCGGGCGTGCGGCCTTCGGTCGGCAGCGTGGCCTGAATTTCCTCGAGCTCCTGCAGCTCTTCGGGCGACCAGTAATCGAGCATCGTGCCCACCTGGTCCTGGCGACGTACCGACGAACCGAAGAAGCGGAAATGCACGGGTTCGCCCACGACGAGGCCGAACTCCTGCGGGGGCAGGGCCGCGTCGGTGCCTTCCTCCATGCCGAAGGGCGCGACGCACAGCGCGGAGACGGGCGGTTCCAGACCCGGCACGGCCGGCATGGCCGACTCGATCGCCACGTAGTAGGCGCGCGCCGTGCCGCCGCGAATGCGCACGCCCTTGCCGCGCTTCACGTAGCCGTAGTAGGCCGCGCCGCGCGCGACCGCGAGGTCGAGGTCGGCGCCGCCCAGGAGGCGCGCGGGCGCAGCGCCTTCGGCGGCGAGCCAGCCGTTGAGCACGTCGAGAATGCGGCTCGCGAGCAGTTCGGACTTGAACACGCCGCCGTTGAAAAGGACGGCCGTGGGGTGCAGGAAGCTCGCGCCTTCAGGCACCGAAGTGGCGAGGCCCGCCAGGTTGGCGAGCGCGCCCACCTGCTTGCCGAGGAAGGCCGCCAGATGGCGCGTGATGCCCGCGTCCTGTGCGTACGGCAAGCCCAGTTGCGTGAGGCCCGCGCGCGCGCGGCTCACGGGCCGCGCCGCGGCGTCGACGACCGGGAAGAAGCCTTCGAGGATCGTTTGCGTGAGTTCGGCGCGCGTGAGTTCGGTGCGGATCGATCCGCCGATCAGCTTCGAGCCGCGGCTCGGCACGACGAGGGGCACCGCGTCCGCGCTTTGGTCGTTGAGCAGCGTTTCCTTGGCCGCGCGGCAGGCGTAGGTCAGGGCGCGCAGTTGCCACGGATCGGCTTGCGTACCCTGCGCCGCGAGCTTGCGCGCGACCACGTGGGCGAGCGCGAGATCCATGTTGTCGCCGCCGAGCAGGATGTGATCGCCCACGGCCACACGATGCAGTTCGAGATTGCCCTCGCGCTCGACCACGGCGATCAGCGAGAGGTCGGTCGTGCCGCCGCCCACGTCCACCACGAGGATGATGTCGCCGACCTTGACCTCCTTGCGCCAGACGCCGCCGCTCTTCTGGATCCAGCTATAGAGCGCGGCCTGCGGCTCCTCCAGCAGCGTCATGCGGACATAGCCGGCCGCCTGCGCGGCTTCGGCGGTCAATTCGCGTGCGGCCGGGTCGAACGAGGCCGGGATCGTGACGGTGATGTCCTGATCGACGAAAGGCGCTTCCGGGTGAGCGTGATCCCACGCTTCGCGCAGGTGCGTGAGATAGCGCACGGAGCTTTCTAGCGGCGAGACGCGCGTGACTTCGGGCGGCGCGTCGTTCGGCAGAATGGCGGCGCGGCGATCCACGCCCGGATGGCAGAGCCAACTCTTGGCGCTGGAGACGAGGCGGATGGGCGTGCCCGCGCCGCGGCTGCGTGCGAGTTCACCCACCGCGTAGTCGCGGCTCGCGGTCCAGGGCAGCGTGAGGTCGCCGGGCGTGAGCTCGCCCGAATGCGGCAGGTAAAGGAACGACGGCAGCAGATTCGGCGTTTCGAGCGTGCCGGGCGCGGTGAGCTGCGCAATGGGCAGCACGCCCTGGTTCGTCTTTTCGCCGTCGCTGGCGGCGAGATCGACATACGAGAGCGCCGAGTGCGTGGTGCCGAGGTCGATGCCGATGCAGTAGCGGGACTCGCTCATAGCTCCACCTCCGCCGGCGCGATCACGGTGACGTCGTGGGTCTTGACGAGCTTCGGCAGCTTCACGTCGGCCACGCGCCAGCCGCGGTGCGCAATGTTGCCGGTAAACGGCGCCGTGCCGACTACGTTGCCGGTGAGGCGCACGGCCGTGGCGTCGAAGCCTTCGGGCAGCGTGACGCGGCTGCCTTCGGCTTCGTCGCGCACAGGGCGGATCGTGAAGTGCTCGCGCAGCGTCGAGCGGCAACCCTCGTGGACGAGGCGCGCGGCGGCGCCGATATCGGCGTCCGAATAGCCGGCGATATCCTCTTCGACGAAATCGACGAAGCGCGCGTTGCGCTGGAGCAGGCCGAGCAACTGCAGCGCGGAATCCGGGCTCGCCGCCGCGATGACGGGCGCAGCAGGGGCCGCGGGGGCGGCCGGCGGCGCGGTCACGGGAGCGGCCGCGGGTGCGTGAGGTTGGGCGGCCGGGGCGACGGGGGCCGCCTCGCCGTTGCGCAGGCGGCGCACGTTCGCGGCGAGCTTGCCGTCGCCGAGAATGGCAAAAAACGATCCGACGGCAACGGCAAGCCGGCCGGCGAAAGACAGATTCGAGTCGGTCATGAAAAACTGCTCCTCAAGGCTCGCGTGTACGGCGAGCGGGCCTGAGCCAGCCCCGAGCGGGCGCGATGCGCCCGGGGGCCGGCAGGAATGGGGAGGGCCCGGTGCGGGCCCAAAACCGCTATTTTGCCTTGTCGCGGTGAAGAGTCGGGGAAAATACGGAGGCGGGGACGGAATTGGGGCCGCGTTTGGCGCGGATTCCGGCGCCGGCGGAGGCCGGCGCCCGTGTGGCCGCTAGCGGCCGCCCGCAGCCGCCGTCTTCACGGCGGCGCCGGCAGCCGGGCTCTCGTCGATGCGGCGGAAGATCAGCGCGGAGAGCAGCGTGATGGCCCCAACGCAGGCGAAGCTCATGCGGAACCCCGCCGTGATCGTGCCCCACTGATCGGCGAACAGCGTGACGAGCGCGCCGCCAATCGAGACGCCCAGCCCCATGGCCAGCATCTGCACCATCGAAAAGAGGCTGTTGCCGCTGCCGGCGTCTTCGTGCGAGAGCCCCTTGAGCGTGATGCTGTTCATGGCGGCGAACTGCATCGAATTGGCCGCGCCGAACACGGCCAGCACCGCCATTTGCACGGCGAGCGGCGTGCCGCGCGAGATCAGTGCGAACGCAACGATCGATCCGCCGACAATGAGCGTGTTCACGAGCAGGAACAGGTCGTAGCCGTAGCGGCGGATCAGCGGCGCGATCCAGCGCTTGGCGAGCGCGCCGGCGAGCGCGGCGGGCAGCATCATCAGGCCGGAGTGCAGCGGCGTGTAGCCGAGTTCGAGCTGCATGAGGAGCGGTACGAGAAACGGCACCGCGCTCGAACCGATCCGGCACACGAGATTGCCGATCAGGCCGACGCTGAAATTCGGCTCGCGAAAGAGCGCGAGCTTGAAGAGCGGATTCGCGCGGCGCCGCGCATAGGGCACATAGGCGAGCGCGGTGGCGAGTCCCAGCACGAAGAGCGCGACGGACCACGCGGCGCGATGCGAATGCATGGGCACGTCCACGGCGAGCGAAAACGCGATCATGCACAGCGAGAGCAGCGCGCAGCCAGCCACGTCGAACGGCGGCGCGGCCGTGCCCGCCGCGCGCGGCAGGTAGCGCAGCACCGCGATCAGGCCGACCGCGCCGATCGGCACGTTGATGAGAAAAATCCAGTGCCAGGAAAAGGCCTCGACGAACCAGCCGCCCAGCGTCGGCCCGACGATCGGACCGGCCTGGCCCGCCACCGAAATCATCGCGAGCGCCGAAACGTACTGCTCGCCGCTCACGGCGCGCAGCACGGCAAGCCGGCCGATGGGCAGCAGCATCGACCCGCCCACGCCTTGAAGCACGCGCGCGACCACCAGTTGCCCGAGCGTATGGGAACTCGCGCAGCACAGCGAGCCGAGCACGAAAATCAGAATGGCTGCGAAATAGACGCGGCGCGTGCCGAAACGGTCGGCGAGCCAGCCGGAGGCGGGCGTGAGCATGGCCATGGTCAGCGTGTAGGCGACGATGGCCGGCTGCATCATGAGCGGCTTCACGCCCAGGCTGTGCGCAATGGACGGCAGGGCGGTATTGACGATGGTGGTATCGAGCGCCTGCATGAAAAAGCCGGCGGCGACGATCCACAGCAACGCGGTATGGCTTGAATCCTTGTTCATCGGTACGGGTGGGGCGCCATCGCCCGGGGCGGGCGTGGGTTGGCGGCGCATGGCGTGCGCGCGATTCAACCCTTTGCGCACTTGTCGGGACCCGTCAATCATATTGTCATTGGGGGCAATCGGGAACCCCACTGGCGACGTTGACTGTCATCGGCTTTACCGATAACAATGCCTTATGCTCAATCCCACCTGGCTCAAGACCTTCGCGACCGTTGCCGCCTGTCACAGCTTTACCGAGGCGGGGCGCCAGCTCGGCCTCACGCAGTCGAGCGTCAGCGACCATGTCCGCCGTCTCGAACACGCGGTTGGCCGGCGGCTGTTCGTGCGGGACACCCACTCGCTCGCCATGACGCCCGACGGCGAGGCCATGCTCGCGCACGCGAGCGCGATCCTGCAGGCCATCAACCGTGCGGAGGCGCAGTTCCGCGCGCCGCGGCTCAAGGGGCGCGTGCGTCTGGGCTCGTCCGACGACGTCGCCCTCGGCCCGCTGCCGACCGTGCTCGCGGCCTTTCGCAACGCGCATCCCGATGTGGAACTGGAGATCACCATCGGCATGACCGGCAAGCTCTATGACCTGCTGGACGCCGGCGCGATCGATCTGATGGTGGGCAAGCGGCGCCTGGGCGACAAGCGCGGCGTGCCGCTCTTCACCGGGCGGCTGGAGTGGCTCGCGCGCACGGGTACGCTGGTGGACCTGACACAGCCGCTGCCGCTGATACTCGTGGCCGAGCCCAGCGTGACGCGCGCCGTCGTGCTCGACATGCTTGCGCAGACGGATTTCCGCTGGCAGGTGGTGTGCACGAGCAGCAGCCACGCCGGCTGTATTGCGGCGGCGCGCGGCGGCCTTGGCATTACCGTGCGGCCGCAATACCTCTCGGCGCGCGGACTCGTGCCGCCCGTCAACGCGGCGAGCCTGCCCGCGCTGCCCGACGTGGAGTTCATCGTGCTCGCGGCGAAGCGGTTGAGCCGTCCCGCCGGAACGCTGCTGCAACTGCTGCACGAAAGCGATCTGCGCGGGTCGTGGATCGGGGAGTAGGCGGACCGCGCCGTTACGCTTGCGTTACTGCGCCTGACCGCGATCGGACGACTCGCGGTTCAGCATGGCCTTCGGAATCGAGAGGATCAGGACGCAGCTCACGAGCAGGCAGGCGCCGAGCGCGTAGGTGCCGTTGTTGATGTCGCCGGTCAGGTCCTTTGCCACGCTGGTGATCATCGAGCCCGTGAAGCCGGAGAGATTGCCGACCGAATTGATGAGGGCGATGCCTGCGGCGGCGGCCGTGCCGGAGAGTATCTGGCCAGGGAACGTCCAGTAAATCGGCATGAGCCCCAGAATCGCGCAGGTGGAAATCGTAAGGAATGCGATCGAAAGCGGGACGTTGTGGGCGAAAAAGGCGCTCAGCATCAATCCGACGCCGCCGATGAACGCGGGAACGGCCGCGTGCAGCCGCCGCTCGCCGGTCTTGCGCGAATGCGAGGCGTTCCAGATCATCGCGACCACGGCGCTGAGGTAGGGAATGGCGGTCAGGAGGCCGATGTGCAGCGGGCTCGTCACGCCGGAAGCGCGGATGATGGACGGCAGCCAGAACGCGAGGCCATAGAAGCCGGTGTTGAAGGTCAGCAGGATGAAGGTGAGGAGCCACACCTGCGGGCTCTTCAGCCCGGCGGCCATGCTGTGCGCCTTCTTCGTGCCTTCCTGTTCCAGGTTTCGTTGCAGCAGCGTCTTTTCGGCCGCTGTGAGCCACTTTGCGGACGCGATGCCGTCGCCCATCGTGAGCAGCACGATCACGGCGACGAGAATGGACGGCACGCCTTCCAGCAGCAGCATCCACTGCCAGCCGCTCATGCCGAAGAGACCGTGGATGTTTTCCATCAGCCAGCCCGAGACGACGCCGCCAAGCGTCAAGCTCACAGGAATGGCGATCAGGAATCCCGACATCGCGACGCTCTGGCGACGCGCCGGGAACCAGTAGTTCATGTAGAGGATGATGCCCGGGAAGAAGCCCGCCTCGCAGGCGCCCAGCAGAAACCGGAGGAGATAGAACATCGTCGAGGCTTCGACATGGAAGAACCGCGCGAGCGGCGCGATGAATGCCAGCGACGACGAGACGATCCCCCAGGTCACCATGATGCGCGCGATCCAGAAGCGTGCGCCGTAGCGGTGCAGCAGCAGGTTGCTGGGAATCTCGAAGAAGAAGTAACCCCAGAAGAAGATGCTGGCGCCCACGGCATAAACGCCATCGCTCATGCCGAGCGAGTCGAGCATCTGCAGCTTCGCGAAGCCCACATTGACGCGGTCCAGATAGGCCACGACGTAGCAGAGCAGCAGCAACGGCAGGATGCGGCGCAATACCTTGCGGTAGAGCTGCTCCTCCGCTTCGTCTATGACGGCAGGGGAAGCAGCGGCCTGGCTGAGCGTTGTCACGGGGGTGTCTCCTTCTTCTCTGTGTGTCTTCCGCGTCTTGCGGCATCACGGAGACGTGCAGCCGGTTTCCGTGCCGGTTTGTTACCGGTAACTAAATTAGCACGGCTGGCGCCGGGCGGCAAGCCGCGCGGATGCACCAGGACCGGGAATTCCCTCGCATGACATCGCCGGACGTTATCGCTAACATTTACCGCCTGAGACCATGTCCCGGCACAGGATGGACGTGGCAAAACAAAATCTGGAAGGTTTGGAGATTCGCGATGAACGAGAAGAGCCCCAAGGCCGCATTCGGCCTGCCCACCCGTGTTCCACCGGACGGCGGGGTGATCACGTGATCGCGCTCGACACCCTGGCCCTCGTCTACTGGTTGAGCGGGAGAGAGGACCTGGGCGAGGCGGCGCGCAACGCCATCGAAACCGAGTTGAACGGCGGCGACATCCTCATTTCGACGATCACGCTGCTGGATGTGGCGCAGTTCGTGGAAGACGGCCGGCTCGCGCTGGCCATGGACACGCGTAGCTGGCTGTCGGCGCTGGTGGCGATCGAAGGCGTGCGCACGATACCCGTGAGCACGGCGATAGCGGTTCGCGCGGCTTCGACCTCTTCGGAGCTGAGTTCGCATCAGCGCCTGATTGCCGCAACCGCTTACACGCATGGCTGCGCGCTCGTGACGCCCGAGGCGCAGATCGGGGCCTTGGCTTACGTGGAAACGGTCTGGTGATCGGCGTGCGGGGTGCCGGGTGACGGAAAAAAGACCGGCAGACCGCAAGTAGGGATCGCGGTCGTGCCGGGTTGAAATGAAGGTACTGCGGAGAAAGTGAAGCAGACGGCATGCCGCACATCGCGCGCGGCATGCCGGTGATGCCGGGCCTCAGAACTGCGTCATGATGCCCGCGATCGCGCCGAACTGGCCGCTGCCGTAGTTCGGCGTCTGGCTCGTGCCGCCCTGGTTGGTGTTCGGGCCGTACGGATCGGCGTAGCCGTTGCCGAGACCCACGTTCGACGTCTTGCTGTTCTCCACGTAGGCGAGTTCGGTGTAGAGGAACGTGCGCTTCGAGAGGTTATAGGTGCCGGCCAGCGTGTACATCGTCGCGTTGCCGTTGCCGTTGTTCGCGTTGGCGTGGTACACCGCGCCCGTGAGCGCCACGGCGGCGTTGGCCTGCCAGGCGAGACCGAGCCATTCGTGGTCCACGGCCGTGACCGGCGTTGCGCCGCCCGGCAGGGTGCCCGGCGTCACGCCGTAGCTGCCGTACGAGCCATCGGGCGCGGCCAGATGCTGGTAGCCGACGAAGGCCTTGAGCGGACCCCACGTCAGGTTGCCGCCGGCCATGGCCGAGCGCGAGTACTGGTAGACGTTGTCGAACTTGCCGTTGGTGTCGCGCGTTTCGTCGTAGATCGCAAGCAGTTCGAAGCTGCCGCCCGTGTACATCGCCTTGAAGCCGTCGGCGCGCCCCTGGCCGCCGCCCACCTGGGCGGGACCGCTGCCGCACGGGCTCGAACTCGACGCGCTACAGCCGGGTGCGCTGTTCCACGACGGGCTGTTGGTGAGCTCGTACTGGCCCTTGAGGGTCAGCCCGCCCATCGACGGCGACGTGTACTCGGCACCGTTGCCGGCTTGCGCCCAGTTGCGTCCGCGCACGAGCGTCGCGATCGCGTACTGCTGCATCAGTTGCGGGTCGATGTCCCAGCTGTCCTGCGAGATCTCGCCGGCGCCGATGTTGCCGAGCTTGAAGGTGCCGAAACGGTCGTTGCTCAGACCGACCGTGGCATGACGGCCAAAGAGACTGCCGTTCTGCACGTTGCCGGTCATTGCGCTAAAGCCGCTTTCCAGCTGGAAGATGGCCTTGCTGCCGCCGCCGAGGTCTTCGGAGCCCAGCAGGCCCCACCACGACTCGCCCCAGCCGCCGCTTTGCGCGCCGAACACATTGCCGCCCGGAACGCCGGTGCGGTAGACGAGGCCGTTGTCGATGCGGCCATACAGCGTCACGCTGCTCTGGGCATGAGCGCCCGCGGTCAACGCGAGCAGGGAAAGAGCGATGATGCTTTTTTTCATGTTGAACCTGTAGCTCGTTGTCTCGTCCATGGTCGAAAGTCTGTTTTTGTCACGCAGGATGTGAAAGCGCTCGTGAGCGTTTCGAGCGAGATTCTAGACAGCCAGGTCTCAAGGACTGCTACTTTGATGGATCAGGAAAACGCTGACGAAAATCCGCTTGCCAGGCGCGTGTAACGCCGCGCGGTTTCAGTCTGGTCACATCGTCTGGTCGCTTTCTTCCGGGAGGTAAAGGACGTCGTTTCGCGTGCCTCGGTTAAAGCCTGCCGAAGGCGAGCGCGGTCGGGCGAAGCAGGGCTCAGGCCAGCGTGATGTGGCAAGAACTGCACAAGGCCTGTTGCAGGCAGACAACACGCATGGGGCAGGGTGCCGGAGCGGTGCGGAGCGATATCGCCGGAGGTCTTCGGAAATGATCAGTTATGCTGATGATGGCGTATCAGCTTGGTGCAAGCCGAAGCGGCTTCGGGGTTCTCCCTCAGCTTGAAAATTTTGTCGAAAGAGCACCGTGTGATATCGTCGCGTTACCGATAACAAAACGCTGGTCTGACAAGGCCGCAGGCGCGTAATACGGAAAAGGGACAGGAGATAGAAAGTGGAGCGACGGGTATCGAAGGCGGTGTTCAAAACGAAGGCTTGCGAACTGTTCAGGCAGGTGGAGACCTTGGGGGAAAGCCTGATCGTCACGGACCACGGGCAGCCCACGATCGAGATCCGGCGCTATGCAGCCCGCCGCAAGCAGCCCATCGCGGCGCTGCGTGAGGCCATCATTCACTTCAATCCGGAGTCGCGCTGAGCCGGTCGCGTTCCCGCCGGGGTGGCGGGATGGCCAGCGCGTTCGCGAGCGGCGCCGGGTCAGCCGGCGCGGGTCTTGCGCGCGGCAGCCGTCTGCCGCTGACCGAACGGCGCAGGGCCGGTGGAATTGCGCACGACGAGTTCGGCAGGAAACGTCGTGCGTTGCGACGTCGTGTCGAGGCCGCTGATCTGCGCGAGCAGCGTATTGACCGCGGAACTTGCCATCTGCTGGAAGGGCTGGCGTACGGTCGTCAGCGGCGGGTGAAACTGCTCGGCCATCGGAATGTCGTCGAAGCCGATCACGGAAATGTCCTTCGGAACGCGCAGCCCCGCCTCGCGCGCGGCGGCGATGACACCGAACGCGCTCTGGTCGTTGGCCGTGAAGACGGCGGTGGGCGGATTGGGCTGGTCGAGCAGGCCGGAGGCCACTTCGAATGCGGTGATCTGCGAAAGATCGCCGGTGACGATCAGTTCGGGGTCGTGCGGCAGCCCGTGCCGGGCCAGCGTGTCGTGATAGCCGCGCTGGCGGTCGCGCACGCCTTCGATCGCTTCGTCGCCGCCCAGGAACGCGATGCGCTTGTGCCCGAGCTCGACCAGATGCTCCACCGCCATGCAGGCACCGCCATAGTTATCTACGGAGACCGAAGGAAAACGGTTCAACGTGCCGCGCTGATCCACGACGACGACGGGCACGCTGGCGGCGGCGAGCGAATCGAGGCACATCGTCTCGCGCGGCAGGATCGCGATCAGGCCATCGGAGAACTGGCGCACGAGCTTGAGCACTTCCGGGTGCGAGCGGCTGTCGTCGGAGACGGTATAGACCAGCACCTCGCAACCCGCCGCACGCGCCGCGCGTCCCGCGCCGAGTATCAGTTCGCTGGCGAACTGCGTGTCGAGCGTGGGCGTAATGATGCCGATGATGCCGTTCTGGCCGCCCGAGAGCTTTTGCGCGGTGCGGTTGACGACATAGCCGATGTCGGACGCAATGCGTACCACTTCGTCGCGCGTTTCGCGCGAAACGCCGGGGCGTCCGTTCAGCGCGCGCGACGCGGTCATCTGCGAAACGCCAGCCAGTCGCGCGACGTCTGCCAGCGTGGGGTTTTGCTTGGTCATGCCGTGACGAGCTTGTTGGTAAGTAAGTTAGCGCCGGCCTTGGGCCGTTAGCGATATCGTTATGTCGGCGGGTATTCTAACAGAACCAGAATGGCGGGCAACCGGCCTCGCTTCAATCGGCTTCGCAGCCAGCCTTGCAGCCTTATTGCAGGGACAGCCAGCCACCAGGGCGGGCGTTTGTGGGAAACAGAGCATGGTCGCGGGTTAACCCCCTCTGGCGATGGCAGAACGATATAACTACCATTCCATAACGTTAAGGCTAACGTTCCTAACGTTGATTAACTCACAACACGAACGACAGGAGACATCAGATGGCGTATGCGGTGGTATCGAAGAAGGCGATGGGCGCGGCGGCGCTGCTTTCATCGCTGACCTTGGGCGGCGTGGTCCATGCGCAGGATGCGAAGGTGATCACGACGTGGGACCAGCAGACCAATGTGTCGTCGAGCAAGATCCTGCGGGACGCATCCGATCGTTTCGAGAAGGCGAACCCGGGCTACAAGGTCGAGAACTCGCACATCCTGAACGATGCCTACAAGACCAAGCTGAAAGTCGCGTTCGGCGCCAACCAGCCGCCGTGCGTGTTCGCCACGTGGGGCGGCGGCCCGCTGCATGAGTACGTGAAGTCCGGTCAGGTGGTCGACCTCACGCCGTATCTGCAGAAGGACCCGTCTTACCGCGATCGCTTCCTGCCGGCCTCCTGGAGCGCGGTGACGTTCGACGGCAAGACCTATGGCGTCGCGGCCGAAAACGCCTCGGCGGCGGTGATCTTCTACAACAAGGAACTCTTCCAGCAATATGGCCTGACGCCGCCCAGGACCTGGGACGATCTGATGCACGTGGTGAAGGTGCTCACGTCGCATGGCGTGGCGCCGTTCGCGCTGGCCAACAAGAACAAGTGGACTGGTTCGATGTACTACATGTATCTCGTCGACCGCATCGGCGGCCCGCAGGTCGTGCGCGACGCGGTGGCCGGCACCGGCAAGGGCTTTGGCGATCCGGCGTTCGTCGAGGCGGGCAAGTATATCCAGCAGCTCGTGAAGGCGGGCGCATTCGCACAGGGCTATAACGGTCTCGATTACGACGTGGGCGCCTCGCGTCGCCTGCTGTATTCGGGCCGTGCGGCGATGGAGCTGATGGGCGGCTGGGAAGCGTCCACGATCGCGAACGAAGACCCGGCGTTCTCGAAGAAGCTCGACTTTTTCCCGTTCCCGAGCGTGCCGGGCGGCAAGGGCGATCCGCGCGACGTGATCGGCACGGTGGGAGACGGCTTCCTGAGCGTCTCGACCGAGTGCAAGTATCCGGAGAAGGCGTTCAAGCTGATCCAGGCCCTGACCGACGATCAGTCGATGCAGGCGCGCGTGGGCGATCACAAGATTCCGCCGGTCAAGAACATCCAGATCGACGATCCGTTCCTCAAGCGTCTGCAGACCCTGATCGTGGACGCGCCGAACGTCCAGCTCTGGTATGACCAGGCCCTGCCGCCGGCCCTTGGCGAACTGCACAAGGACACCACGCAGTCGCTGTTCGGTCTTTCGGTGACGCCTGAGGCCGCCGCGCAGCAGATGGAAGCCGCCGCGAAAGCGGGTAGCTGATCGACAGAGACAGAGACCGTCCCACAGGAAAGTCCTGCCGGCGCCGTAAAAAGCGCCGGCAGGCAGACAAGCTCGTGAACATCGTCCTTTCCGCCGTACCCGAACGCCGTCTGCGCATCTCCACGCAAGGGCTCGTCGCCGCCGTGTTTCTTGCGCCCGCGATTGCGCTGCTCGCGGTGTTCCTGCTCTATCCGCTCATCTCCAGCCTGCGGCTTTCGCTGCTCGACTGGAACGGCCTGGGCAGCAACGCCCGCTACGTGGGGCTCTCGAACTGGGTCCATCTCGCACACGATACCGTGTTCTGGCAGGCGTTCGCGAACAACGTGATTCTCGCCGTGACGTCGATCGTCGTCGAGCTGCCCATTGCGCTTGCGCTGGCGGTGCTGCTCGAAAAGGCCGGGCGCGGTTCGCGCCTGCTCAAGATTCTCTACTTCCTGCCGCTGCTCATGTCGAGCGTGGCGATCGGCGTGCTGTTCAAGAACGTCTACGATCCGAACTTCGGCCCGCTCAATGTCGGGCTGCGCGCGCTCGGGTTCGACGCGCTTGCGCAGGACTGGCTCGGCGACCCGCATCTCTCGCTCGCCTCCACGATTGCCGTGATCTGCTGGCAGAACACGCCGTTCTACATGATCCTGTTCCTTGCCGGCCTTTCGTCGATGCCCGCCGAGGTCAACGAGGCCGCGCGGCTCGACGGCGCCTCCGAATGGACCCTCTTCTGGCGCATCAAGTTGCCGCATCTGCAGGGCACCGTGCGTACCGCCGTGCTGCTCTCCGTGCTCGGTTCGCTGCGTTACTTCGATCTCATCTATGTGATGACGGGAGGCGGGCCGGAGGGTTCGTCGGAACTGATGGCCACTTATATGTACCGCACCGTGTTCAGCTCGTTTCAGCTCGGCTACGGCAGCACGATCGGCTCGGCGATGTTCATCATCGTCTGTGCGGTCGCCGCGGTGTCGCTGCGTTTCACGCGCCGCTACGCAACCGAGGTGTGAGCCATGACGACGAAAGCACTTCGCATTCCGAACCTGCGCATGGGCGTGCCGCTGCTGGCCTTGATCTGGCTGGCCGTCACCACGCTGCCGTTTCTTTTCGTGGTCGCAACGAGCCTCAAGACCCAGGACGAGACGTATTCGTCGCCAGTCTGGGCGCCGCCCGCGCACCTGTACTTCGGCAATTACGCCGCGGTGCTCGAAGGGCCGTATTTCACGTACTTCCGCAACAGCGTGTTCGTGGTGGGCGTTTCCGTGGTCCTGATCGTGCTGGTGAGCGCGATGGCCGCGTATGCCTTCGCGCGCATGAAGTTCGCGCTGAACAAGATGCTCTTCGGGCTCGTGGTGGCGGGCATGATCGTGCCGCTGCACGCCACGCTGGTGCCGATCTATCTGCTCACGCGCAATCTGGGACTCTACGACACGCCGTTCGCGCTGATTGGCCCCTATGTTGCGCTCAGTCTGCCGGTGTCGATTTTCATCCTCTCCGAGTTCATGCGGCAGATTCCGCGCGAGCTGGAAGAGGCGGCGGAGCTCGACGGCTGCGGTCCGTTCAGCATTTTCTGGCGCATCTTCCTGCCGCTCTCGGGGCCGGGGCTCGCCACTGTGGCGATCTACAACGGCATTGGCCTGTGGAACGAGTTCATCTTCGCCTACATGCTGACGTCCACGCCCGAGCATCGCACGCTGCCGCTCGCCATCTGGGATTTCCAGGGGCAGTACTCGTCCAACGTGCCCGCGATGCTGGCGGTGGTCACGCTGACCTCGCTGCCGCTGATCGTCGCTTACGCGTTCGGCCAGGAGCGCGTGATCAAGGGCATGATGGCCGGATCGCTGAAGGGCTGACGCGCAAGGGCATCGAGCGCACGAGACGAAACCGCGCGGCCATGCGGCCCGCCTACCGAACTTCGCATAACACGACATGGCAAGCATTTCCCTCACGAACGTACAGAAGGCCTATGCGAATGGCCACGCGGTGATCCGCGACGCGAACCTCGAAATCGGCAAGAACGAGTTCTGCGTCTTTCTGGGGCCCTCCGGCTGCGGCAAGTCCACGCTGCTGCGCATGATCGCGGGCCTCGAATCGATCACGGGTGGCGAGCTGCATATCGACGGGCAACGGATGAACGACGTTCTGCCCGCGAAGCGCCGCGTCGCGATGGTGTTCCAGAACTACGCGCTCTATCCGCACATGAGCGTCTACGAAAACATGGCGTTCGGCCTGCGCCAGGCGAAGATGGACAAGTCGCTGATCGACGAGAAGGTCCGGCGCGCCGCCGCGGCGCTGCAGCTCGATGCGCTGCTCGAACGGCGTCCGGCCGCGCTGTCGGGCGGCCAACGTCAACGCGTGGCGATCGGACGCGCGATCGTGCGCGAGCCGGGTGTGTTCCTCTTCGACGAGCCGCTCTCTAACCTCGACGCGGCTTTGCGCGTGCAGACGCGCACGGAGATCGCGCGGCTGCATCGCGAGTTCCGCGAAGCCAGCGCCGTGTACGTCACGCACGACCAGGTGGAGGCGATGGCGCTGGCCGACCGCATCGTGCTGCTGCAGACCGGCGCGAACATGGAACGGCACGGCAGCATTGCCCAGGTGGGCGCGCCGCTCGATCTGTACCACCATCCGAGGAGCCGCTTCGTTGCCGGCTTCATCGGCTCCCCTAAGATGAACTTCCTCGCGGGAACCGTGGCCGCAGCCGACGAAGGCGGCGTGGTGATCGCGCTGGCAAGCGGCGAGCGCGTGCGTGCCCGCGTGGATGCGGCCGGCGCGAGCGTGGGTATGAAGGTGACGCTTGGCGTGCGCCCCGAGCATCTGCGCCTGGCGGTGGACGCAGGCAACGAGCAGACGCTGGCTTGCCGCGTGAAGCTGGTCGAGCGCATGGGCGAACACAGTTACGTGCACGCGGAGCCTTTGGCTCATGACGCGGGGGCGTTGATCGCGAAGATTGCGGGCGACAGCACGCTGAGCTACGGCGATACGGTCAGTCTCGCGTTGCCGGCCGAGGCGTGCCACGTGTTCGACGACCGCGATATCGCGTTGAAGCGGCATTGAAGCGGCATTGAAGCGGCATTGAAGCGTCTCGCCTGAGTTTTCCGGGGTCCGCCGCAGAGCGGGCGTCGTGATCTTTCAATCAGTAATGCTAATCGTATAGGCGCCTCCCGGCTGCCTGCGAACCCAATTGTCAGGAGTGAATGGATGTCGCTTCAACACACCAGCGAGACCCCGGTTTACCGTCGGCCCGACGCACCGACCGAGGCTCGTGTAGCCGACCTGCTTGCGCGCATGACGCTGGACGAGAAGATTGCGCAACTGCACGCCGTATGGCTGAAGCTTCGCGAAGACGGCCGTCACGAATGGCGCAGCGAGGACTTCGCCCAGCGCGACACGGGCGTGCCGCTCGAAACGCTGCTGCGTCACGGTCTCGGGCAGGTCACGCGGCCGCTTGGCACCCATACCGTGGACCCGAAGGAGGGCGTGAAGGCGCTGAACGCGCTGCAGCGCCAGATGGTGGAGGGCACGCGTCTGGGCATCCCGGTGATGGCGCACGAAGAGTGCCTCGTCGGCCTGATGATCAAGGACGCCACGCTGTTCCCCTCGCCGCTGAATTACGCGGCAACGTGGAATCCGGCGCTGATCGGCCGCGTGGGCGAGGTGATCGGCGAGCAGGCGCGCTCGATCGGCTGTCATCAGGGGCTCGCGCCCGTGCTCGACGTTTCGCGCGACCCGCGTTGGGGCCGCACGGAGGAAACGTTCGGCGAGGACCCGTACCTCGTGGGCGTGATGGCCTGCCACTACGTGCAAGGGCTGCAGGGCGAGCGCCGCGACCTCGTCGCGACGCTCAAGCACTTCGTCGCCCATTCGGCGAGCGAAGGCGCGCGCAATCACGCGCCGGTTCATGTCGGGCCGCGCGAGCTCAACGACACTTTCATGCTGCCCTTCGAGATGGCGGTCAAGCTCGCTCACGCGGGCTCGGTGATGCCGGCCTATCACGACATCGACGGCGTGCCGTGCCACACGAACCGCGAACTGCTGCAGGGCGTGTTGCGCGACAAATGGGGATTCGACGGCCTGATCGTGGCGGACTATGCCGCCGTCAACCTGCTCTATACGCATCACGGCGTGGCGCGCGATGCCGCCGAGGCGGCGGCCCAGTCGTTCAATGCCGGACTCGACGTCGAACTCCCGGGGCACGAGTGCGCGCTGCACCTGAAGGAAGCGCTAGCGCGCGGCGAGATCAGCGAGGCGACTATTGACGCGGCCGTAACACGCGTGCTGCGCGTGAAGTTCGATATCGGTCTCTTCGAGCATCCGTACACCGATCCAGAACGCGTGAACCTGAGCAGTGCCGAGGCGAGCGATGTCGCGCAGGAAGTTGCACGCCAGTCGGTCGTGCTGCTGCGCAACGAAGGCGTTCTGCCGCTCGCCAACGATGGCCGGCAGAAGGTTGCGGTGATCGGACCGACCGCCGACGATCCGCTCGCCTTGCTCGCGGGCTATAGCTTCCCGGTGCACCTCATCAATAGCGGCGAGCAGTCGACCTCTTCCATGAAAACCCCGCTGCAGGCGCTGCGCGAGACGCTCGGCGAAGCGCAGGTGGTGTACGAGAAGGGCTGCGCCATTATCGAAGAGCGTCGCGCGGGCGCGCCGGTGTTCCCCGGCGACGTGACGCCGGGCACGGAGAAGCTCAGTACTCACGACGAACTGCTCAGCGGCGATACCTCGCGCATCGCGGCAGCGGCGCAGGCCGCACGCGGCGCCGATGTGGCCATCGTGTTCGTGGGCGACCTCGCCGGACTGTTTCAGTCGGGCACCGTCGGCGAAGGGTCGGACACGGACAGCCTCGCGTTGCCGGGCGTGCAGCAGGCCCTTGTCGACGCGGTGATCGCCACCGGCACGCCCACTGTGGTCGTGATGACGGGCGGCCGTCCTTATAACCTCGGCGGGCAGGAAGAGCGTCTTGCCGCTCAGGCGATGGCCTTCGCGCCGGGCGAGCGCGGCGCCGAGGCGCTGGCCGAATTGCTGACCGGTCAGGCGAACTTCGGCGGCCGTTTGCCGCTTTCGGTCCCGACGAGCGCGGGCGCCGTGCCCTACGTCTACAATCATCGGCTCAAGAGCGCGGGGACGCCGATTGCGTGGCACTTCGGCTCGCGCTATCCGTTCGGCTTCGGGCTGGGCTATACGCGCTTCAGCTACGGGGATCTGCAACTGGCCGTGGCGGACGCACCGATCGAAGACGGCACGTTCGAATTCAGCTTCACGCTCGAAAACATGGGCGAGCGGTCCGGCGACGAGGTCGTGCAGGTGTACGTGCGCGATCGGCTTGCCTCGACGTCGCGCCCCGTGAAGGAGCTCAAGGCCTTCGCGCGGGTCACGGTGGAGGCGCACCAGAAGGCACGCGTGCGCGTGCGCCTGCCGGTGGACATGCTCAATTTCACCGACGGACGCGGCGAGCGTATCGTGGAGCCTGGCGACTTCGATCTGATGATCGGCAGTTCGAGCCGCGACATCCATCTGAACGCGACGCTTGCGGTGACCGGCAATGCGACTCGCACGCTGGAGCGCGACTGGCGTATGGTGAGCGACGTCCAGGTGATCTGAGGCAGCGCCCCCTGGCCGAATTCCTTTTTACTTTCGAACTCAGGAACAGAAGCAACCATGTCTTACGCGATTTACCCGAGCCTTTTCGACAAGGTGGTGGTGGTGACGGGCGGCGGCACGGGCATTGGTGCCGCCATGGTCGAGGCGTTCGCGGCGCAGGGCGCCCGCGTGTTCTTCCTCGACGTAGCCGACGACGCCTCGGCGTCCCTCGCGCATTCGCTGCGCGAGGCGAAGCACGCACCGGTCTACCGGCGCTGCGACCTGCGTGACATTGCACAGCTCGAAACCTGCTTCGCCGATATCGCGAGCGCGGCGGGACCCGTGCAGGTGCTCGTGAACAACGCGGCCAACGACGACCGTCACGACGTGCGCGACGTGAAAGCGAGCTACTGGGACGACCGCATGGCCGTCAACCTGCGTCATCACTTCTTCTGCGCGCAGGCGGTGGCCGAAGGCATGCGCCAGCTTGGCGGCGGCTCGATCATCAATCTCGGCTCGATTTCGTGGCATCTCGCTTCGCCGCGGCTCTCGGTTTACATGACGGCGAAGGCCGCTATCGAAGGGCTCACGCGCGGGCTTGCCCGCGATCTGGGCGACTACGGGATCCGCGTGAACTGCGTCATTCCCGGCGCGGTGCGCACGCCGCGCCAGATGCAGTTGTGGCAGTCCAGCGAAAGCGAGGCGCGCATCATGGCGCAGCAGTGCCTGCACGAGCGCATCGATCCCGAGCACGTTGCACGCATGGTACTGTTCCTCGCCTCGGACGATGCTGCCCGCTGCACGGGCCGCGATTACTTCGTGGATGCGGGTTGGTACGGCGAATGAATGCGATCACACCCGTCTGCGTGTGGGAGGCCGGCGCGCAACTGGGCGAGGGGCCGGTCTGGGTGGCGCGCGAGCGTTCGGTCTACTTCGTCGATATCAAGCGGTGCCAGGTACATCGTTTCAACGTCGATACGGGGGCGCGGCAGAGTTGGAGCGCGCCGGCGCAGCCGGGCTTCGTGGTGCCGCATGAGGATGGTTCGATGCTGGCGGGCCTGCAGGGCGGCCTGCATCGCTTTATGCCCGAGGAGGGTAGCTTCGTGCTGGCCGCGCCGGTGGAAACGGAGCGGCCCGGCAATCGCCTGAACGATGGTTATGTCGACGCGCAGGGCCGTCTCTGGTTCGGCTCGATGGATGACGCGGAGACGTCTCATAGCGGTGTTCTTTATCGCGTCGATTTCAATGGGGCGATGAGCGTGCAGGATCGTGGATACGTCATCACGAATGGGCCGGCCATGTCGCCCGATGGCCGCACGCTATATCACGTCGATACGTTGGAGCGGGCGATCTACGCGTTCGACGTGGCCGGCGATGGCGAGCTTACGGGACGCAGGTTGTTTGCTGCGCATGCGGAGCCTGGTTATCCGGACGGGCTTGCGGTGGATTCGCAGGGGTATGTGTGGAGCGCCTCGTTTGGCGGCGGCCGGATCGAGCGTTATGCGCCGGACGGCGCGCGCGTGGGGCGGGTGGTGTTTGCTTGTTCGAATGTGACCAAGCTTGCCTTCGGCGGGGATGATTTGCGCACGGTCTACGCGACCACGGCGCGTAAGGGGCTGGACACCGGAATGTTGGTGCGTGAGCCGCTGGCTGGGGGGCTATTCTCGTTTCGTGCCCCTGTGGCGGGGCAGCCGCAGGCGCTGTGCAGGGTGGCTTTGGGCCGCTAAAGCGGTCTAAGAGTGTTTTGAAATTGTGATTTGTGGAGGGGCTTGCTGTTTTGGCCTTTCCTTGTGTTCGTGGTGGTCTGCCAGGGTTGCCCCTGTGCGGGGCGGCACCTACTTTCTTTGCCGCGGCAAAGAAAGTAGGCAAAGAAAGCCGCTCACACCGCTAATGCCAGCCACCATTCACCCCGCACCACAATAGCCAGTGGCTCCGGAGCGTCTGTCACCCCGCACCCTCCACGTTAGTGACAAAGGGCTCATACCTCCTGCTGCGCGCTACGCGCGCCGCAGACAGGTCTGCAAGGGAAACCGGCCTTGCTGCGGGGCATTTCGGTGTGCATACCGCTGGTTTAAGTTATGCCCTTCGGCGCGCGCAGCGCCGCCGGAAGGATGAGCGCCTTGTCACTCCGGCTAACGGCCAGTGATGGCAGACGCCCCGGAACCACTACCCACGATGGCGAGTGGCGGACGGCGTCACACTGGCGGGGTGAGCGGCTTTCTTTGCCTACTTTCTTTGCCGCGGCAAAGAAAGTAGGTGCCGCCCCGCACAGGGGCAACCCTGGCACACCACCACGAAAACAAGGAAACGCCAAAACAGCAAAAACTGCGAACAAGCGCCCCGCGGCAGCACCCCCCACAAGGCGCGCCAAGCCCTAGCTTGCAGCTATCATACGATTATTCCCAATTCCTCCGTCCCCCTGATCGATGGCCAAACCCGCCGCCGCCAGCAAGTCCACTCCACCCCGCATGTCCGACGTGGCCCGCATGGCGGGCGTCTCGAAGATGACCGTTTCGCGCGTGCTGGCCGGGCGAAGCGCATCGGCGGCGACACGCGAACGCGTTCAGCGCGCCATCGAGGAACTCGGCTACGTGGCCGACGCGGCGGCCGGCGCGCTTTCCTCGGGGCGTTCGGAGTTCGTCGCGGTGCTCGTGCCGTCGCTGTCGAGCTCGAACTTCTCGGACACGGTGCAAGGCCTCACCACTGCGCTGGAGCCGCACGGCCTGCAACTCCTGATCGGCGATACCGATTACTCGCTCGAACGCGAGGAACGCCTCGTGCGCCAGTTGCTGCGCTACCAGCCGCGCGCGATCGCGCTGACGGGGGCGCAACACACGGAGGCGACGCGCGCGCTGCTGGAGCGCGCCGACGTGCCCGTCGTCGAGATGTGGGACTGGCCCAGCGATCCTGTCGATCGCGTGGTGGGCTTCTCGAATGCGAAGGCTACGCGCGAGATGGTGCGTTACCTGGCGGGCAAAGGATACCGCCGCATCGGCTTTATCGCGGGCGCGGGCGAACTCGACCGGCGCGGCATCGAGCGTCTCAAGGGCTATCAGCAGGAGGTCAAGGCGCTGGGTCTCGGGGCGCCGCGCGTCGTGAGACTGGGCGAGGCGCCGGTGACGATGAGCCACGGCGGTCCCGCCATCGCCGAACTGCTCGCGCAGTGGCCCGACACCGAGGCCGTGATGTGCGTAAGCGACATGTCGGCTTTCGGGGCGATCATGGAGTGCCAGCGGCGCGGTTTCGCGGTGCCGGACGACATTGCGATTGCGGGCTTCGGCAACTTCGAGGTCGCCACCTGCTGCCATCCGACCATCACGACGGTCTCCGTCGACGCGCTCGGTATCGGCCTGCGCACCGGCGAGTCGTTGCTCGCGGCGCTCGATGCGCGCGAGCGCGAAGCGGCTGGCGAGCCGCTGTCGTTCATGCGCGTGCCCGAAAAGGTCCGCATCGAGTACGCCGTGGTGCCGCGCGAAAGCGCGTAAGAACGCATGAGGACGCGCGCGGTAGCGCTTTAGCTCGACGCTTGGTACGCCACGTGAAGCCGTGCTAACATCGAAATATGTTACCGGTAACGAATCGTGTCGAGTCGCATCGAATCGTACCGGGGCAGGACGAAAGGAACAGGAGAAGGAGACATGACACAAACCCCGCGCAGGCTGCGCAGCCAGGAGTGGTTCGACGATCCGTCCCATGCCGACATGACGGCGCTCTACGTCGAGCGCTTCATGAACTATGGCCTCACGCGCGAAGAGCTGCAATCGGGCCGCCCGATCATCGGCATCGCGCAGACCGGCAGCGATCTCGCGCCGTGCAATCGTCATCACATTGCGCTCGCGGAGCGTGTGAAGGCGGGCATACGCGATGCGGGCGGCATTCCGATGGAGTTCCCCGTGCATCCGCTGGCCGAGCAGAGCCGCCGGCCTACCGCGGCGCTCGACCGTAACCTCGCGTATCTCGGGCTCGTCGAAATCCTGCACGGCTTCCCGCTAGACGGCGTGGTGCTGACCACGGGTTGCGACAAGACCACGCCGGCCTGCCTGATGGCGGCGGCGACCGTGGACCTGCCCGCGATCGTGCTCTCGGGTGGCCCGATGCTCGACGGCTGGCACGAGGGCAAGCGCGTGGGCTCCGGCACCGTGATCTGGCATGCGCGCAATTTGCTGGCGACCGGCGAGATCGATTACGAAGGCTTCATGCAGCTCACGACGGCGTCGTCGCCTTCGATCGGGCACTGCAACACGATGGGCACGGCGCTCTCGATGAACTGCATCGCCGAGGCGCTCGGCATGTCGCTGCCGGGCTGCGCGAGCATTCCCGCAGCCTATCGCGAGCGCGGGCAAATGGCCTATACGACCGGCAAGCGCATCGTGGACCTCGTGCGCGAAGACGTGCGCCCGTCGCAGATCATGACGCACGCGGCGTTCGAGAACGCCATCGTGGTGGCTTCGGCGCTCGGTGCGTCGACGAACTGCCCACCGCACCTGATCGCCATTGCGCGTCACATGGGCGTCGATCTGAGCCTCGCGGACTGGCAGCGCGTGGGCGAGCAGGTGCCGCTGCTCGCGAACTGCATGCCGGCCGGCGAGTATCTGGGCGAGAGCTTTCACCGCGCGGGTGGCGTGCCGGCGATTCTGCGCCAGCTCGACGAAGCGGGGCTGCTGCATCGCGATTGCCCCACGGTGTCGGGCCGCACGATTGCGGACATTGCAACCGCGGCGCCGCAAGCCGATCGCGACGTGATCCGCCCGCACGACGAGCCGCTCAAGCACGGCGCCGGATTCATGGTGCTCTCGGGCAACTTCTTCGACAGCGCGATCATGAAGATGTCGGTGGTCGGGGAGGCGTTTCAGCGCACCTACCTGAGCGAGCCCGGCGCGGAAAACGTCTTCGAAGCGCGGGCGATCGTGTTCGACGGCCCCGAGAATTACCGCGCGCGCATCAACGACCCCGCACTCGAAATCGATGAGCACTGCATACTGGTAATCCGCGGCTGCGGTACGGTGGGCTACCCGGGCAGCGCGGAAGTGGTGAACATGGCGCCGCCCGCGGAGCTCGTCAAACAGGGCATCGACTCGCTGCCGTGCATGGGCGACGGGCGCCAGAGCGGCACGTCCGCGAGCCCTTCGATCCTGAACATGTCGCCCGAGGCGGCGGTGGGCGGCGGCCTCGCGCTGCTGCGCACGAACGACCGCATCCGCGTGGATCTGAACGCGCGCAAGGTCGACGTCTTGATTCCGGAGGACGAACTGGAACGCCGCCGCGAAGCCGCGACGTTCGGCGTGCCCCCGTCGCAAACGCCGTGGCAGGAGCTGTACCGGCAGTTCGTCGGGCAGCTTTCGACCGGCGGCTGCCTCGAACCGGCTACGCTCTATCTGAAGGTGATCGCCGAGCGCGGCGAGCCGCGCCATTCCCACTAGGAACCCGATATGACCACACTTTCTTCTTCCGCCTGTTTGCCCGTCGATCTCGACGACGCGGTGCTGGTGGGCCGCGTCTGGCGCCGTGACGGTGCGCAGGCCGGCCCAAGCGTCGTCGCGGTGCGGCGCGGCGAAGTTTTCGACATCACCGCCGTCGTGCCCACCACGGCCGATCTGTTCGACCGGCCCGACCTGCTCGACGTCGCCCGTCATGCGCCGGGCGAATCGCTCGGCCGCGCGGAGGCGCTCGTCGCGGCGGCAACCGGCGACGCGACCGGCCCGGTGCTGCTCGCACCCTGCGACGTGCAGGCGATCAAGGCGTGCGGCGTCACGTTCGCCGTGAGCCTCGTCGAGCGCGTGATCGAAGAGCAGGCGGGCGGCGACCCCGCGAAGGCGCGCGCGGTGCGCGAGACGATCAGCGAGCTGATCGGCGCCGATCTTTCTAAGATCAAGCCTGGCTCCGATGCGGCCATGCGTCTGAAAGAGGAATTGCAGCGGCGGGGGGCCTGGTCGCAGTATCTGGAAGTCGGCATCGGGCCCGATGCGGAGGTTTTCTCGAAGTCGCAGCCCATGTCGGCCGTGGGCTTCGGCGCGGAGATCGGACTCTTGCCCGCATCGGTCTGGAACAACCCCGAGCCTGAAATCGTGCTTGCGGTGAACGCAAGCGGCGGGATCGTCGGCGCGACGCTCGGCAACGACGTGAATCTGCGCGACATCGAAGGCCGGTCGGCGCTGCTGCTCGGCAAGTGCAAGGACAACAATGCCTCGTGCGCAATTGGCCCGTTCGTGCGGCTCTTCGACGGCCGCTTCACGCTCGATTCGGTGCGCGCGACCAGCGTTTCTCTGCGCGTGGAAGGCGCCGACGACGGCTTCGTGCTCGACGGCGTGAGCCACATGCGCGAGATCAGCCGCGATCCGGCCGATCTCGTCGCGCAGACCTGCGGCGCACATCACCAGTACCCGGACGGCTTCATGCTGTTCCTCGGCACGATGTTCTCGCCGATCCTCGATCGCGATGCGCCCGGTGCGGGCTTCACGCATCATCTGGGCGACGTGGTGACGATTTCGGCGCCGGAGCTGGGCGCGCTCGTGAACACCGTGAAGCGGTGCACGGACGTGGCGCCGTGGACCTTCGGCGTGCGCGCGCTCTACCGGAACCTCGCGGCGCGCGGGCTAATGGGGGCGCACTGAGCGCGCGTCTTGCATGAACAGACTTCAGGATTCAGGAGGTAGGCGATGAGCCAGTTCGCTAATTTCATTGCGGGCAACTGGGTGGAAAGCACGCAGGTGTCGCGCAACGTCAATCCGTCGAATCTGGACGACGTGATCGGCGAGTTCGCGCAGGCCGACGCGGCCCAGGTCCATCACGCGATCGGCGCGGCCCGCGCCGCGTTTCCGCAGTGGTCCAACTCGACGCCGCAGCAGCGCTTCGACGTGCTCGACCGCGCCGGTACGCTGATACTCGAACGCAAGGCCGAGCTAGGCCGCCTGCTCGCGCGCGAAGAGGGCAAGACGCTCGCCGAAGGCATCGGCGAAGTGGGGCGCGCGGGGCAGATCTTCAAGTTCTTCGCGGGCGAGGCGCTGCGCCTGAACGGCGAGATCCTGCCCTCGGTGCGGCCCGGCATGACCGTGGAGGTCACGCGCGAACCGCTGGGCGTGATCGGGCTCATTACGCCGTGGAATTTCCCGATCGCGATTCCCGCGTGGAAGATCGCGCCGGCGCTCGCCTACGGTAATTGCGTCGTCATCAAGCCCGCCGACCTCGTGCCGGCTTCGTGCTGGGAGCTCGTGCGCATTATCGCGGAGGCGGGCGCGCCGGCCGGCGTCATCAATCTCGTGATGGGGCGCGGTTCCGTGGTGGGCGAGGCGCTCGTCGAGTCGCGCGAGGTGGACGCGATCAGCTTCACGGGGTCGGTGGCGACGGGCCGGGCGATTGGCGCGAAGTGCGTGCAGCTCGGCAAGAAGTTCCAGCTCGAGATGGGCGGCAAGAACCCGATGGTGGTGCTCGACGACGCGAATCTCGATGTTGCGGTGGACGCGTGCATCAACGGCGCGTTCTATTCGACCGGGCAGCGCTGCACGGCGTCGAGCCGCCTGATCGTGACCGAAGGCATTTACGATCGCTTCGTCGCGGCAATGCAGGCCCGCATGCGTCAGCTCGTGGTGGGCGACGCGCTGGAGGCGGCCACGCAGATCGGCCCGGTGGTCGACGACCGGCAACTCGCACAGGATGAGCGCTATCTCGACATCGCGCGGGAAGAGGGCGGCGAAGTGTTCGGCGGCGAACGCGTGGCGCATGCGGCGCAGGGCTATTTCCTCGCGCCGGCGCTCGTTACCGGAACCACGCCGGCGATGCGCATCAACCGCGAGGAGGTGTTCGGCCCGGTGGCTTCCGTGATCAAGGTGAAGGATTACGACGAGGCGCTCGCGGTGGCGAACGATACGGAGTTCGGTCTTTCGGCGGGCATCTGTACGACTTCGCTGAAATACGCGACGCATTTTCGCCGGCACGCGCAGGCGGGCATGGTGATGGTGAACACGGCGACGGCGGGCGTGGACTATCACGTGCCGTTCGGCGGGCGCAAGGGTTCGAGCTATGGCCCGCGCGAGCAGGGCAGCTATGCGCGCGAGTTCTACACGGTCGTCAAGACGGCATACATCAATCCGCTGGTTTGATCGCGTACAGGGTGGTCTGCCATGCAAGCCTGTCCCCTGCGACTGTCTCCCGGCGAAGACCTGCGCGCCGCGGTTGAAACCGCCTTGCGCGAGCGCGGCGTGAGCGCCGCCTTCGTGGTGCAGGGCATCGGGAGCCTTAGCGTCGCGCAGCTACGCTACGCCGGCGCCGAGTCTGCCTGCGAGCTGCGCGGCGATCTGGAAATACTGACCGTTGCGGGCTCGGTGTCGCCCGACGGCGCGCACCTGCACATGTCCGTTGCCGACGCGCACGGCCAGGTATCGGGCGGCCATGTGGCGCACGGCTGCCGCGTGCGGACCACGGCCGAGCTACTGCTCGTCCTGCTCCCCGAGCATCGTTTCTCGCGCGCCCTCGACCCCCAGACAGGGTATAAAGAGCTACAGATCGACGGAGAGCCCACCCGTAAGTAACGGGTGAGGTGCATAGGAACTACGCCCATTGCATCGGAATCCGAAGCAATGGGCGTTGCGCTACCGTTCGCGTATCAGGCCTTCTTCACGTAGGCGCTGCACCATCCGCCGCTATTGACGAGCTTGCCGCCGAACATCGGGCAGGGGCCGTTGGGCGCCCCGGCCTTGCCTTGCCAGAGCTGGCAGTTCGAGCAGGACTGCCCGGCCTGATACTTGGCGTACTTCGCCTTGTCGACCTGCGATGCATTGGATTTGTACCCGAGCGCCTGGGCGGTGGGATCGCTTTCCGATACCGGGGCGGCGTCGGCGCGCGCTTCTTCGATGAAGACCGGGGTGGAAGCAAGTGCCGCAGCGATGGCGATAAAGCGCCGGCGGGAGCATGGCATTGCAAGTCTCCTGTGCTGGGCGCGGCTGTGGGGAAGGGCCGCGCGGGTTGACGTCGAGGTCGAACTCCTTGTAACAGACTATGGCGAGGCGTCGTTTGGCGCAAGGTGATTTTTAACGTCACGTCGTGACAGGGATGCCTCGGCGTCTCAACTTTTCGAATGCCTTGCGGCGCCCGCGGCGGCGCGCGGCGACACCATCGTGCGGCTGCGATGGCGCACTTCCTTGCTGAATTCGGTGCAGGCCTGCGTCATCAGGTCGGTCGAGCGGTACACCATGTACACATGGAAGTCGGGCAGCTCGTCGCGGATAGGAATGGGCTTGAGCGTGGTGCGATTGAGCATGAGCGGCCCGCCCGTGCCGTAGAACACGAAGTCCGACCACATGCTGATCAGGTCGGTGCAGGTGGCCAACTGCAGACCGAGCAGATTCGATGCGCTTTGCACGATGCGTCTCGGCATGTCGAGGCGATGCAGCCGCATGAGGCTCGCGAGCGGGCTGCCGGGGTCGTCGAGCGGATCGAGCGTGAGCCAGTCGGCCTCCAGCAGCGAACGCAGGCTCGTGACGCGGCCAAGCGGATGGCCGGGCCGCGCAGCGATCACCATGCCCACCGAGAAGAGCGGCTCCCACTGGAACGCGTTCGTGCCGGGGCCACTGTTCGTGGAGATCAGGGCGAGGTCGAGGTGGCCTTCGCGCAGGCCCTCCAGTATCTGCTGGGGCCGCATTTCGTAGGCGCGTAGCGCGACGGCGGGATAGCGCAGGCGAAACTCCGCGATTGCTTCAGGCAGCGGGCCGCTCGATGCGACGGCCGAAAAGCCGATATTGAGCTGGGCCTCCGCGTGGCCGCGCATGGCTTCGATGTCTTCCAGCGCGTGCCGCAGCTCCTGCTCGACCACGTTTGCGCGCTTGGCGAGTACGCGCCCGTAGTTCGTGAGGCTCACGCCGCGCACCGAGCGCGACATCAGCGTGACGCCCAGCTCGCGCTCCAGTTCGGCCACGGCCTTGGAGAGCGCGGGCTGCGAGATATGCAGGCTGCGCGAGGCCTCGTGCATGCTGCCGTGCTGCGCGAGCGCGAGCAGAACACGCAGTTGGTGCAGTTTCATCCGTGCGTTCCTTGCAGGGGCGTACGTAGTTGCCCTGGTGGGCCGGCTTGCGAATAGATTGTCGTCGCATTCTACGTGGTCGCGCCGCAAACGGTCCTGTTCAAGGACGTGTTCGCGGCAAGGGCCTGCAAGGAGTTGGGCGTGGCGCTGCCGGCCAGATTGAGGTTACCCGCCATTCGCTTGGGACTGCCACACGATTTTTGCAGAACATCATGGTGAACCACCACAGCGATAAAACGCAGCGGGCGGCCCTGACTTTCGGCCGCCCGCCGCCGCCGCGGTTTAGCGCAGATCGAAGCGGTCGAGATTCATCACCTTGACCCAGGCCGCCACGAAGTCGCTCACGAACTTCGCGTTGCCGTCGGCGCTCGCATAGACTTCGGCGAGCGCGCGCAGGATGGCGTTCGAGCCGAACACCAGATCCACGCGGGTGCCGGTCCACTTCGGCTGTCCCGTCTTGCGGTCGTAGCCTTCGTAGATGTCGCCGGCCGCCTTCCATTCCGTGCCCATGTCGAGCAGGTTCACGAAGAAGTCGTTGGTGAGCGCACCCGGCGTGCTGGTGAAGACACCGTGCGAGCTTCCGTCCGCGTTGATGTTGATGGCGCGCAGGCCACCGATCAGCGCCGTGAGTTCGGGCGCGGTCAGCGTCAGCAACTGGGCCTTGTCGATCAGCAGGGCTTCGGCCGGCACGGCGTACTTGCCCTTGAGATAGTTGCGGAAGCCATCCGCAATGGGCTCGAGCGCTGCGAACGAGGGCACGTCGGTCTGCTCGGACGAGGCGTCCACGCGGCCCGCTGCGAACGGCACGGTCACATCGACGCCTGCGGCCTTCGCGGCCATTTCAATGCCTACGCTGCCGGCCAGCACGATCACGTCGGCGAGCGATGCCTTGCCCGAGGCCTTCTGGATGGCCTCCAGTTTGGCGAGCGTATCGGCGACAGGCTGGTTGACCTCCCAGTCCTTCTGCGGCGCGAGGCGGACGCGAGCGCCGTTGGCGCCGCCGCGCTTGTCGGAGCCGCGGAAGGTCGAGGCCGAGGCCCAGGCCACGGCGACCAGATCGGAAGCCGGGAGGCCGGAAGCGCGAATCGCTTCCTTGAGCGCGGCGAGGTCCGACGCGCTGGGCGCGTGCGTCGCCTTGGGCAGCGGATCTTGCCAGATCAGGTCTTGCGCGGGCACCTCCGGACCGAGGTAGCGGGCCTTCGGTCCCATGTCGCGATGGGTCAGCTTGAACCAGGCACGCGCGAAGGCTTCGGCGAATGCCTGCGGCTGTTCGAGAAAACGGCGCGAAATCTTTTCGTAGGCGGGATCGACGCGCAGCGACAGATCGGTCGTCAACATCGTGGGCTTGCGCTTCGGTGCATCGGGGGCCGGCCCCGGGATGACGGCGTCGGCGTCTTTCGCTACCCACTGGATCGCGCCGGCCGGGCTCTTTTCCTGGACCCATTCGTACTTGAACAGATTCTCGAAGAAGAAGTTGCTCCATTGTGCGGGCGTCTGGGTCCAGGTGACTTCGAGGCCGCTGCCGATGGCGTCGACACCCTTGCCGGACTTGTAGCTGCTGGACCAGCCCAGGCCCTGGGCTTCGAGCGGGGCGGCTTCGACGGGGGCGCCCACGTGGCTCGCCGCGCCGGCGCCGTGCGTTTTGCCGAAGGTATGGCCGCCGGCGATCAACGCGACCGTTTCCTCGTCGTCCATCGCCATGCGGGCGAAGGTCTCGCGAATGTCGCGCGCGGCGGAAAGCGGGTCGCCGTTGCCGTCCGGGCCTTCCGGATTCACGTAAATGAGGCCCATCTGCACGGCGCCCAGCGGATTCTCGAGATCGCGGTCGCCGGAGTAGCGGCTGTTGGGCTGGCTGCTGGCGGCAAGCCATTCTTTTTCGGCGCCCCAGTAGACGTCGTTGTCCGGCTCCCA
Source organism: Paraburkholderia yinzeri (assembly GCF_046581065.1). Lineage (NCBI taxonomy): Bacteria > Pseudomonadati > Pseudomonadota > Betaproteobacteria > Burkholderiales > Burkholderiaceae > Paraburkholderia > Paraburkholderia yinzeri. Next base: position 319,801 of record NZ_JBFOCJ010000003.1, read on the forward strand.
ACTGTCTTCGCGGCCGCCGGCGAAGCCGAACGTGCGAAAGCCCATGGTTTCGAGCGCAACGTTGCCGGTCAGGATCATCAGATCGCCCCAGGAAATCTGCTGGCCGTATTTCTGCTTGATCGGCCACAGCAGGCGGCGCGATTTGTCGATGTTGACATTGTCGGGCCACGAGTTCAGCGGGGCGAAGCGCTGCTGTCCGCGCCCTGCGCCGCCGCGGCCGTCGCCGGTGCGGTAGGTGCCGGCGGCATGCCAGGCCATGCGGATGAATTGAGGACCGTAGTGGCCGAAGTCGGCCGGCCACCACGCCTGGGAGTCGGTCATCAGCTTGCGCAGATCGGCCTTGAGGGCCTCGTAGTCAAGCTTGCTGAAAGCTTCGCGATAGTTGAACTTGTTGCCGAGCGGGTCCGATTTCTCGGAGTGCTGGCTCAGGAGATCGACACGCAACTGGTTGGGCCACCAGTCCCGATTGGTCGTGCCGCCGCCGCTGGTGTGGGTGGCAGGCGTGGTATGGCCGGGGAACGGGCACTTGGGTTCGGATGACATGACTCTCTCGCAGGATCGTGGTTGGTTACATCGATACGCCCACAGTGCATGAGGCCTGCGGGCGGGGAGAACAGGCAACCCATGTTATGGGAACGCGGTCATTGGGGAAAATTGATTTTCCCCAATGACGGAATACCGAAAACCTATTACGCCGTCGTTGCAGGCAGACAAGCGTAGCACCGGGGTGACCGGCATGCTCTGTGGCGCGCCTCATGGTGGGCCGGCGGGTGGCCGGCGGATGGCCGGCCACCCTAAATTTTCCTTAATCTCGCGAGGCCGCCAGCTTAAAGCACGGACCCGTGACCGAGGGCGATAATCGCTGCCAGCTTCCGTATTCGCCATGCGTTGCAGAAGCCGTGCCATTCCTTTCACTACGGCCACTTAACATGGACCAGCTACGAGCCATGCGCGTGTTCGCGCGCGTCGTCGACCTGGGCAGCTTCACGCTCGCGGGCAAGCAGCTTGGCATGTCCTCCGGGGCTGTCACGCGCAGCGTCGGCATGCTCGAGGCGCATCTGAACATGCGCCTCCTGAACCGCACGACGCGCCGGCTTTCCTTGACCGATGCAGGGCGCCTCTATCTGGATGGCTGCCGCGTGGTGATCGAAAAGCTCGACGAAGTGGAGTCGGACCTCGTGCGCGCCACGCGCGACCCAGGCGGCATATTGCGCATTGCCGCGCCGTCGTTGTTCGCGAATGGCGGGCTGACGCCGCTCCTCGGCGCATATCGCGAGGCGAATCCACGCGTGAATTTCGACGTGACGGTCTACGACACGCAGATCGACCTGATAGAAGGGGGATTCGACGTGTGCTTCGCAACGGACCGGCAACAGGTCAACGCAACGCTCGTCTGCCGCAAGCTCACGCCGGTGAAAGAGGTCGTGGTGGCGGCGCCCGCCTATCTCGGGCGACGCGGCGTGCCGCGTGCGCCGGCCGATCTTGCGGCGCACGAACTGCTATCGGTCGCGCATAACCCGCGCACGTGGGAGTTCAGCGACGCGCGATGCTCGCAGCGCATCCACGCCCACGGTCCGCTCACGGCAAGCAGTCACGCCACCGTGCGCGCCGCCGCGCTTGCAGGGCTGGGGATTGCGCTGCTGCCGCAACCGCTCGTTGCCGACGACATCGCGCGCGGCAGCCTGCAGGCCGTGCTCGACCGCTACGACGTGGACGGCGGCATGCACGACATCTCGATCGTCTATCCGGGGCGCCGGTATCTGACCATGAAGGTGCGGTGCTTTATCGACTTCGCCATCGAGCAGTTCCGCGGCGATCCGCGCAACGGACTGGCGATGCCGCCGTCGCGTAGCCGCGTGGCGCGGGACTCGCGAGCGCCGGCCATGGCGCTGATGGATCGAAGCCTGCAGTAATTGCCTGCTTTCCGCATGTATTCCCGTGCTGCCGGCAAGGTCACGGCATGGGCAAAAGCGTGGCGAAACATTCCAGGTCCACGTCGACGAAAGCTGGCTGCGCGGTCTTCCGGGACGCAAGGTAGGCCGCATGTCGAATCTTCCCCATGTTCAGGACGAACGATTCTTCGGGAGTCCGATCGGGATCGAGCGAGAGCAGGACCTGGAACGATACGGTTCCCACTCTCAGCACCAGGTCGTCCATGATCGCAAAAGAGACCACCCCCAGTTTCTCTACCACTCTGGGCCTTGAAATATGAAATTTGCAGAACATGCTCTTTCCGGGCGGCAAGGCGATATTCGTCAGAATTTATTTCACTGCCCCGGCGGATGAAAGACCGGTTCGCACTACACGACCGGTGAAAAAAGGACTAGTTTCCGTTCCCGTGAGGCGAACAGGCGGCCGTCATCTCTCACCCATGACAAAATTACCAGGCGAGATTGTGCAATTCGCTCTGTTCTTTGCGAGGCTTTGCATTCATGATGAGCGGAGTGGGCGGCTGCCGGTACGGCCTGCAAAACAACGGGGATACGCGATGGATTCCGCTTCCACCAGGCCGCAGGTCGACCGGCGGCAGTTGCAGCAGATCGTGGCCGGACTCACCGAGGGCATCGTGCTGGCCGATCCCGACGGCTCGATCGTCTGGGCCAACGAAACGGCCTTGTCGATTCACGGCGTCGATGCGCTCGCGGATTTCGGCGGCGATGCCACCGGCTTTCAGAAGCGCTTTTCGCTGAAATACCGCAATAACCACGCGCTGCTGCCCGAGCAATATCCGCTCGCGCGCGTGCTCGCGGGCGAGGTGTTTCACGACGTGATCGTCGAGGTGACGAAGCCCGGAGACGACACGTTTCGCCGTGTCCACCAGATACGCAGCCTCGTGCTGACCGACGCCGCCGACGAGCCGCAGTCGCTGGTGCTCGTGATCCAGGACGTGACGGAGCGGTTCACGGCCGAAGAGCGCTTCGAAAGAACCTTCAACGCCAATCCGGCGCCTGCCGTGATCTGCCGGCTGTCCGACCTCCGGTACGTGAAGGTCAATCAGGGCTTCCTGGAGATGACCGGCTACGCGCGGGACGAAGTCATCGGTTGCTCGGCCTATGAGTTCGACGTGCTCGGCGGGTCGGACAGGAGAGATCAGGCCGTCGGCTACCTGAACGAAGGCCGCACGATCCCGCAAATGGAAAGCGTGCTGCGCATCGCGGACGGCGGCAGCAAGTTCGTGATCGTGGCGGGCCAGCCGATCGAGATCGGCGACGAGAACTGCATGCTCTTCACCTTTATGGACCTCGAACCGAGGCGGAAAGTCGAAGCGGCGCTGCGGCAGACGGAAGAGCGCTTTTCGACGGCCTTTCGTCTCGCGCCCGTGCCGATGACCGTCGGCTCGCTGGACGACATGCTGTTTCTCGACATCAACGACGCATTCGTTGCGGTGACCGGCTACCAGGCAGAAGAGGTGATCGCACGGAGTCCGTCGTCGCTGGGATTGTGGGCGGACGGCGCGGCTTTCGATCAGTTTCGGCAAGACGTCGAATCGGCCGGCAGCGTGCGCAATGTCGAGATGCAGTTGTGCACCAAGAGCGGGGACACGCTCGACTGTCTCGTTTCTGCCGAGACGGTCACCATCCATGAGCGGCGCTGCGTGTTGTGCGTGCTCCAGGACATCACGGAGCGCAAACGTTCCGAAGGGGAGTTGATCGCGGCCATCGAGACGGTGATGCAGGACACGTCGTGGTTCAGCCGGACCGTGATCGAAAAGCTGGCGGAGATTCGCCATCCCGCGCGCGCAGGCCAGACAGGCGCGGCGCTCGCGGACCTGAGCCCGCGCGAGCGCGAAGTCCTCGTTCTGATGTGCGAGGGCAGCGACGATTCGAAGATTGCAGAAACGCTGCACCTGTCGCGCAACACGGTGCGCAATTATGTTGCCGCCATCTACAGCAAGATCGGCGTCAACCGCCGTTCGGCGGCTATCATCTGGGCGCGCGACCGTGGAATCGACCGCAATGGCCACGCAGGGATATCGCCACGGCCGGGTCATCTTCAACGCGGCCGGGAACGATAACGTCAGTTATCCTTATCAAGCTTGTCGCGGACCTTGTCCTTGGCCTCGCCGATGTTGCGCTGGACCGTACCCGTCGCTTTTTCGACTTTGCCTTCCACCTCGGTTTCCCGATTACCTGTGACCTTGCCGGCCACTTCCTTGATCGAGCCTTTGATCTCCTTCGCTGCGCCCTTGATCCGGTCGTTATCCATGATTGCTCTCCAGTCGATGAGGGGAAAGTCCCTTGCCGAAACGGCGGGGACAGGCTCAATGTAGCGAAGCATCGCGCCTGGCAACAGAGCCGTACGCACCGGGTAATCCGGTATCGTTGTCACGAACCTGGCGGAAGGACAGGTGTGCGAATCCGGGCCGGCGCTCGGGGCTTGCGCCCATGGAGAGTCCGGCAGTGCAGGTCGGTATGGTTGAACCAGGCCGATTGGTATGCCGGTATCTATTCAGTGCCGGGGCGGCGGCGATACAGTGGCCGCATCCGGTGGCCAGGCCGCCGGACGGCGCTGCGTCACGCTGATCGCCCATCGACAACGGGCTTCCTTCTTTCCTTTCGCCATGAAACCACTTTCCGCTCAAGATCCGGATTCCGGGGAAGCCGCGCAACGGGAGGTACCGTCGGTGCAGACGCTTCAGATACGGGAATTGCATCATCGCATGCGCAATAGCCTTCATCTGATCGCCTGCACATTGCAGCTTCAGTCACGCCAGTCCAGCAATGCCGAAACGAGGTATGCGCTCGATACCGCCGCCCGCCGCATCGGCAGCGTCGCGCGGATTCACGAGCATCTTTATGGGAGCGGCCTGCGTGGCGGCGAGCCCGCGAGAGACTATCTGGCCAGCCTTCTGCGCGACCTGCGCGGCGCGCTGCTGGACCCCGGCAGCCTGCGCACGTTGCGTCTCGCGGCCGGCGAAGCGTTCGTGCTCGATCGCGAGACGCTCATATCGCTCGGCTCCATCGTGGCCGAACTGGTGACCAACGCGGTCAAATACAGCACCGGCGACGTCGATGTGACATTGGCGTGGCACGCAGGGCAGGTGGAAGTCGTCGTCGAAGACAAAGGGCGCGGATTTCCGGCCGGTTTCGATCCCGTGCACGATGCCGGTTTCGGTCTTCGGCTCGCGCATCATCTGTGTACCGCATCGAGGGGAACCCTGCAGATCGAGACGAATGCCGGACATGGCCGTGTCAAGGCGGTGCTCGCTCGGTAAACGCCGTGGACCTGTTCGAATTTCCGGTCATCGGCCACGGCGTGCGCGCCTTTTAGGTAATTCGTACTCCAATACACCGCGGGCTCGTGCCCAGACTATCGCGCCGGCTCGCCGGTGGACGCCGATCTTCGTGTATATCCGCGAGACGTGATTGCGGACGGTATTGCGTGATAGCCCGAGCGCGCCGGAAATGTCCTCGTCGGTCCGCCCCTCGCACATCAGGCCAAGCACCTCGAGTTCGCGCGGCGTAAGATCGGACAGTTCCGCTTCCGGGCCGGCCACGCGGCGCGGCTGACGCAGTTGAGCCAGTTTCTCGATGACCGCCTGGCTAAACCAGCTCATGTCCTTCATGACGCTCTCGATTGCCTCCATGAGTTCGGCTTCGGAACGCTTGCGTTCGGACACGTCCTGAAACACGGCGAGAACGCATTGCTGGCCGTCGACGGTCGCGGTCTCGATCGACAGGAGGCAATCCATGTGAGCGTCCTCGCGCGTGCGGAGCCGGATTTCCATTTTCCTGAGGCTACGGGATTGGCGAAGCGTCGTCGCGATATGCCGGCAGGTGCGATCGTCGAGCAGCCGGACTTCCGACGCCCCGCGTCCCCGGAGTTCGTCATGGGCGTAACCGGTCGCGGCGATGAACGCGTCGTTGACGTCGATGATCGTGAAGCCGGCGAACGTAGCGATGACCATGGGAATCGGGGTCATCAGAAATGCCTTGCGGAAGGGCAAATCGTCATCGTGTTGCGCGAGTCCGTGTTCGCTGCGTGATGCCAGGGGCACGGCGTATTTCTTGCCGGAGATCGGCAGGATGCCCTTGCTCTCCGCCTCGTCCAGCTTGCGCCGGGAAATGTCGCGCATGACGAGGACGATGCCCGAAGCGCCGCCGTCACCCTGCACCCTGCGCGCGTTGACCTCCATCCATGCGTAGCTTCCATCCTTTCTTTGCATGCGAACTTCCGTCGGCACGGGATCGACGCCGTCCCGCATGAGCCGCTCGTGGGCGGCGGCTACCGTGGGCAAATCTTCCGGAAAGACAAAGGCGTCCGGGCCCTTTCCCACCATCTCCTCGGGTTTCCAGCCGAGAATCCGCTCGCACGACGGCGACGCATAGTGCATCACGAGGTCGAACCCTACCCGGCACACCATGTCGGCGCTGTTCTCCGCCAGAAACCGGAAATCCTCTTTCTGGTTTCGCATCATTCACGCTCCCGGCAGGTTTCAGACGGTTTTTCTGATGAATAAGGCGCGAGCCTTGGGGGTAATGCCTGCTTTTATCACGCCGGATCCGCGACGGTATTCCCGGATATCCGGAGAGAAAGGAATAGGGCGGTGCGGAGAGAAAGAACGGCCTTTTTGAAATAAATGGGGTCAAAATTATTTTTATTGATTTTCGAAATGACCAGACGATTCCTGTTGCCAGGTGATCGTATCAATACCTCGCACCCAGGAAGGTCAAATATTGTCAGGGGCGTTGCCGGTTAAGCAGAAGCTGACGACCGGCTCGTGGTGGCTCGACTGTGAAATCATCATTCGCCGTCGTTCTCGCGCTAGTGATTCCATTCAGTTATCGCGATGAAAATTTGTCACTTCTTTCAAAAGTGAAGCTGGGTTGAAACTCGATCCGGTCGGTGTTCCTCTGCGCCGGCGATGTGTTACCCAAAGCAGTTTATCTACGAAGGCGAAGGGCGCGGTCCGGCCCGCTTCGTTCACACCGTCCTGCGGAGATCCGCCATGAATGACGTCACGCTCACGGCCGCCGACGAAGCCGGCTCCCCGCGCCTCGCCGGCGTAGCCGCGCCCGCCGCCTCGCGCGCGAGCCAGTTCCGGCTCATCGCGGCCTGCTCGATCGGCAACGCGCTCGAAATGTACGACTTCACGGTCTACAGCTTCTTCGCCATCCTGATCGGCCGGCTCTTCTTTCCCTCGGACAATCCCTATGGTTCGCTGCTGCTCGCGGTAGCGACCTTCGGCATCGGCTTCGTCATGCGTCCGCTCGGCGCCTTCGTGATCGGCAGCTACGCGGACCGGCGCGGCCGCAAGGCCGCGATGACGCTGACCATCGCGCTGATGGTGGGCGGCACGCTGTGCATCGCTTTCGCGCCCACTTACGCGCAGGCGGGCGTGCTCGGCTCGTTCGTGATTCTCGCGGGGCGCCTGTTGCAGGGCTTCTCGCTGGGCGGCGAGGTGGGGGCGGCCACGGCCATGCTGATGGAGTCGGGCGCCGTGGGCCGGCGCGGCTTTCGCGTGAGCTGGCAACTGGGCAGCCAGGGCATCGCCGCGCTCCTCGGCGCCTTCACGGGCGCGCTCCTGTACGCCTTTCTCACGCCCGCCGCGCTCGAAAGCTGGGGCTGGCGCCTGCCGTTCCTCGCGGGCCTCGCCATCGCGCCCGTGGGCCTCTACATCCGCTCGAAGCTCGACGAAACGCACGAGGCCGCGCCCGACGTGCCGAGCCCGCTCGGCACGCTGATGCGCGAGCATGGAACGAAACTGCTGCAAGGCATTCTCTCGGTGACCGCGGGCACGGTGGGGATGTACCTCGTGGTGTTCTTCATGCCCACCTACATGATCCGCGTGCTGAAGATGCCGCCGTCGCTCTCGCTGCTCGCGGGCTGCGCGACCGGGCTCACGATGCTCGTGGCGTCGCTCGCTTCGGGGCGGCTGGCGGACCGTTTCGCGCGCCGCAAGCCCATCGTGATGGCGGCGATCTTCTTCAACATCGCCTTCGTCGTTCCGGCGTTCTGGCTGATGACGCACTTTCCGAGCGTGCCGCTGGTGCTGCTGCTGGCGGTGATCATGACGGCGGCCACCAACCTCGGCTCGACGCCGATGCTGCTCATCATCATGGAAATACTGCCGAAAAGCGTGCGCGCAAGCGGGCTTTCGGTGATCTACAGCGTAGGCGTGACGGTGTTCGGCGGCAGCTCGCAATTCCTCGTGACGTGGCTGCTCGCGAAAACGGGCAATCCGCTCACGCCCGCGCTCTATCTCGTCGCGTGCAGTTGCGTGACTTTGCTCGCGGTAGCGAGCATCCGCGAACACCGCGTTGCCTGACCTTCCCCAACTCTTCGATCATGGAGGACGACCTTGCCATGAAGCGCGAACCCGCTTTGATGCCATTCAGACAGTTGCCCACGCTGCTGCCCCAAATCGAAATCGACGCCGAGACCTTCATCGGCATACGCCGGCAGATCCATGCCCAGCCGGAGCTCGGCTTCGAGGTGGGCGCCACCGCGAAGCTCGTCGCCATGCTGCTCGAGAAGTGGGGCTACGAGGTGCATACGGGCATTGGACGTAGCGGCGTGGTTGGCCAGCTCAAGGTGGGCGACGGCCAGCGGCGCCTCGGCATACGCGCCGACATGGACGCGCTGCCGATCGTCGAGAACACCGGTCTGCCTTATGCGAGCCAGACCTCCGGCAAGATGCACGCGTGTGGGCACGACGGCCACACGGCGATCCTGCTCGCGGCGGCGAAGGAGCTGGCCGACCGGCGCGACTTCAACGGCACGCTGAACCTCATTTTCCAGCCCGACGAAGAGAACCTCTGCGGCGCGAAGGCGATGATCGACGACGGTCTCTTCGAACGCTTTCCGTGCGACGCCGTTTACGCGCTGCACAACATGCCGGGCGTGCCGGCGGGCACGTTCCGCGTGCTGCCGGGGTCGGTGAGCCTTTCGTCCGACGTGGCCGACGTGACGCTCAAGGGCGTGGGCGGCCACGGCGCGATGCCGCACCGCGTGAAGGATCCCATCGTGGCGGCGGGCGCGCTCATCGCGGCGCTGCAGACCGTGGTTGCGCGCAATGTGCCGCCGGACGATACGGCCGTCGTGTCGATCGGCTACATTCGCGGCGGCGCGACGCACAACGTGATTCCGGAGTCGGTCCAACTGGGCCTGAATGTGCGCGCGGCGCGGCCCGAGACGCGCGCGCTCGTGGAGGCGCGCGTGCGCGAGATCGTTGCGTTGACCGCGCAGGCGCATGGCGTGGAGGCGCAGATCGACTATCGTCAGCTCACCCCACCGATGGTCAATACGTCTGAAGAAACGGTGCTCGCGCAACAGGTCTGCGCGGAGCTGGTGGGCGAAGAGAACGTGGTCACGCAGGCACCGAAGGGCTTGAACGGCAGCGAGGATTTCGCGTGGATGCTGGGCGCCGTGCCGGGCTGCTACCTGCTGCTCGGCAACGGCGAAGGCGAGTTCGGCGGCTGCATGGTTCACAACCCCGGTTACGATTTCAACGACCAGGTGTTGCCGCTGGGCGCGGCATGCTGGGTCCGTCTCGCGCAGAGGTTTCTCGCGACCTGATCCACTGCGGTTTGTCCGGCCCCGCGTTGTATTTCACTTTCACGCGTGCGGCTTGTTCAAGGCCGCACGCGTTTTTGCGTTACCGGGCTTTTGCGCGATGCCTGACATAAGCAGCGAATTTGCCGAGACCCTATGAGCCGCCCGCGGTTGCAGCATTCCATTTGACTAGCCGAAACAGGGCTGACCGATGGCACAATAGAAGTTAACCTCCTTTTCATCCGGTGCAGCGACAACATCCAAGACGCATTGCAATGAATGCAGCATCGAATGTCATGGCCGGCAAGGGCAAGCGTTTCGTCGAACGCGTCTATCGTCTGAGGATCGCGGGGCTTGGCCTTGGGTTCCTCTGTGTCGCCTCCGTTTTCTGGCAGCAGCACCGTGGCTTCGTGCTATGGGGGCTGCTTGCCTTTCACGGTTTTCTCTGGCCGCATGTTGCGCGGCGCGCCTCGCTGGCCTGCGAAGTGCCGTTTCGTGGCGAACGCGTCAATCTTCTGATCGATGCGGCGTTCGGCGGCTTCTGGGTGATCGCGATGCGCATGAACGTGCTGCCGTGCGTGCTGATCCTCGTGATGCTCAGCATGGACAACATCGCGGCAGGCGGTGTGCAGTTGTTCGCGCGTGGCGTGCTGGCCCATCTGGTGGGTTTCGTCATCGGCATCCTGACGCTCGGCTTCCTGTTCGAGCCGATGTCGAGCATGCCGACGATCCTCGCCTGTTTGCCGTTTCTCGTGATCTATCCGCTTGCGCTGGGGTTGGCCACCTACCGCATTTCGCGCAAGCTCGGGGAGCAGACCCGTACCCTCCAGCGGCTGAGCCGCACCGATGGCCTCACGGGGCTGCTCAACCGGCGCAGTTGGGAGCACGAGCTGTCCGCGGAATTCGAACGTTGCCGCGAGCGCCGTTATGCGTCGTCGCTGTTGCTTGTCGACCTCGATCACTTCAAGCGCATCAACGACACGCTCGGCCATCCGGCCGGCGATGCGGTTCTGCAGGCCTTTGCCGCCATGCTGCAGTCGCATTTCCGCGAGAGCGACCCGATTGGCCGTTACGGCGGCGAGGAGTTCGGCGTGGTGCTGCCCGGCGCGACGCTCACCGAGGCGCGCGCCGTGGCCGAACGCCTCGTCGCGACGGTGCGCGACCAGGCGGGGCACGACGGCGCCGCGTGTCCTTGCACGATCAGCGTCGGCATCGCGCAATGCGAGCAGGACATGCCCAATCACATCGCCTGGCTGCAGAAGGCCGACGCGAGCCTTTACGGCGCGAAGCTGGGCGGACGCGACCGCGTGGTAGTGGGCGAGGCGCTCGCGCAGCCGTGAGTGCGCGTATTCGCTAACGGGTGGTTCGGGTCGGCCTTGTGGACCTGGCTCGCTTATTTCGCGTGCAGCGCGGCGGGCTCGGCCTGCTGCGCGCCGCGGTTCAGGCACCCGATCCCGGCCAGCGTGGCAGCGACCGCGACGTCCAGCGGCGTGTGCGGCTCGCGGCCCAGCGTGGCAACAACCCGCGCGTTCTCGAGCCGGATCGGCTCGCGCCAGAGGTAGCGCATCTCCAGCATTTCGCGCAGCGTCGTGACGAACGGCGCGGCCGCGTAGACGAACGCCCACGGAAAGCGGCGCTGGCGCGGCTTCGCGCCGTGCCGCTGCGCGACACGGCAGATGGCTTGCGCCATCTGCTTGCCGTCGGCATCCCAGTGACCGCCGAAGTGGAACGTCGCGAACGCCGGCAGCGTGGCTCGTCGTTCGATCAGCTCGACCATCGTGCGGGCCACGTCGGGCACGTAGGCCCACTGATGGCCCACGCCGGGGCGGCCGGGCAGGCGGACGACGCTAACGGGCCGGCCCGCTTGCACGATACCTTGCGAGAACCAGTTATTGCCGGTGAGATGCGGACCGAAGAAGTCGCCGGCCCGCACGACGATCGTGCGCACCCCTTGCGCGGCGGCCGCCTGCAATTGCCGCTCGAGTTCGACGCGGATCGCGCCCTTGCGCGTGCGCGGCCGCTGCGGCTGGTCTTCGGTGAGCGTCGGGAACGCCTCGGGCCCGTAGTTATAGACCGTGCCGGGCAGGACGACGGTTGCGCCTTCGGCCTGGGCCGCTGCGATGGTGTTGCCGATCATCGGCAACACGAGCTTCGACCAGTTGCGATAGCCGGGCGGGTTCACGGCGTGGACGATCACGGCGCAACCGCGCGCCGCGCGCATGACGGCTTCGCGGTCCATGGCGTCGCCCTGCCGCCAGTCGATGCCATCACCGGAATTCGCGACTTCCGCCGCCCGGCGATGCAGCGCGCGCACCTGCCAGCCCGCCTCGCGCAACTGGCGCGCCACTTCGCCGCCTATCCCGCCGGTGGCGCCCAGCACGAGCGCAAACCGGTCCTGCTGTCCCTGACGTTCGGAAAATGGGGTTGCCATGATGATCCTCCGCTGCGTTCCGATGGTTTCGACGGAGACATTCTGCGACGGGCGCCGCACATAATAAATTGGCAAACAAAAGGGATCGGCTATACATTTATGTATGACTTCGAACCTGAGCTGGGAGCTCTACCGGACTTTTCTCGCCGTGCTGACCGAAGGCTCGCTTTCGGGGGCCGCGCGCGCGCTCGGCATCACGCAGCCGACGGCGGGGCGGCACGTCGAGGCGCTGGAGGCGGCGTTCGGCCAGCCGCTCTTCACGCGTTCGCAGACGGGCCTGCTGCCGACCGAAGCGGCCACGGCGCTGCGCGGCTACGCCGAGGCGATGCGCAGCACCGCGGCGGCGCTGGAGCGCGCGGCGTCCGGCCGGGGCGAGGAGATGCGCGGCGTGGTGCGGATCTCGGCGAGCGAGGTGATCAGTGTGGAGGTGCTGCCGCCCGTGATCGCGCAATTGCGGCGCGAGCATCCGGGGCTCGTGGTCGAGTTGGTGGCGACGAATCGCTTGCAGGATCTGCTGCAGCGCGAAGCGGACATCGCGGTCCGCATGACGCGGCCGGTGCAGGAGATGCTGATCGCGCGGCGTATCGGCGCCGTCGAAGTGGGACTGCATGCGCGCGACGACTACCTCGCCGCGCATGGAACGCCGGCCACGCTAGACTGTTCCGTCGCGATCTAAACGGTATTCTGTAGTGCGAGATATTTGGCGTTGAGACAGTGGCGGATGTCTCGCGCTCAGCGAGAATGAATGAACCGCAGTCGAACGCGAGACGTAGATCGACACCCGGCGCAATGTTGTCGCGCGCTGCAAGAGCAACGGCCCCGGGATGCTCGCCCGGGGCCGTCGCTCAGAACGGATCGTCGATGTGATGCCGCACCGGGGCGGACCATGGTTGCCTGCTGCGCTGGATCTGCTCTGCGTATGCGCTGCTGAACCACAGCAGCCAGTCGCACAACAGTTGCTGGATCTGGGCCGCCGCCTCGTCGGTGAGCGCGGGTAGCGGCGGCGGTCGTGGCCCGATACGCGTGGACGGTGTGCGTGACTGACCTGGCTGCTGAGGGCGGCGGCTCATCGCATTTCCCCAATCGCCTGCTGCAACAGCTCGTCGGGCAGATGGTTCAGCCCTTTGGGCACAGCCAGCTGCATGGCGGTGCGCAGGATACGCCCGGCATTGCGCGGCAATCCGCGCGAAGCCTGGCGCAGCAGTTCGAGCCCGGTTTCGGAGATCAGCGTGTGGTTGCAGCCGGCGGCCTTGAGCGCGTGGGCGATGAGCTGTGCGAAGCGGGCGTGCTCGGTGACGGGCTGCAGTTGCACGCGGGTCTGGATGCGGCTGTAGAGCGCGGCGTAAGCGTTGCGCTCGAGCATCGGGGCCAGCTCCGGATGGCCGGCAAGCCACACGGTGATGAGACTGCGGGCGTCGAAGGCGAAGTTCAGGAACGAGGGGAAGTCGCGGAAGAACTCCGGCGGCAGGTTCTGCGCCTCATCGATGATCCACACCGGCAGGACCTGCTTGCCGTTGGCCAGCTCGGTGATGCGCTGCTTGATGTCGCGCCACAGGTCCGCGCGCCGGTAGCTGGGTTCGAGCCCGAGTTCGCGGGCCAGCGAGCGGTACAGGTCGATGCGCCCGAACTCGGTCTCGGACAGATAGATGGTCTGGTAGCGGTGCGGATTGAGGTTGCGCGTGAGGTGGCGCAGCATGGCGGTCTTGCCCACGCCGGGCTCCCCGGTGAGCAGGCCGATGCCGGGGCTGTCGAGCAGCCACTGGAAGCGTTCGGACAGGCGCGCGAGCGCGCCATCGTCCCACAGATCGGTGCCGTCGGTGTCCAGCGGCGCGCAACGCAGGCCGAAGTGTTGGCGGTACATGTGTCAGTCCTCGCGACGGTAATGATGTTGATGGACGAGTTCGATGAGGTTGGCTGTGGCAGCGGGCGCTGCAGTCGCGGCAACGGCGGGCGTCCTGCTGCGCCGGCGCCGGCTGTTGGCCAGCGCATCAAGCGCGGTGGCCGCGCCCAGTGGAGCGCCCTGCCTGCTCTGGACACGCACGACCGTACCGGCGTGCGGATCGACGACGAGCACGACGTAGTGGCCGCTGAGTTCATAGGGCACCTCGAAGACGGCGCCTTCGTACGAGACGGTGCCGTCGCGGCGCACGCGTCGCTCGACGCGGTGCAGGAACAGCTCATCGAGCCTGGGGGCAAGCGAGCCGAGCGCGCGGATGCGCGGCAGGTCCTGCCGGTAGCGCGAGAGCGGCGTCACGTTCTCGCCCAGCGCGCTGTGTGGCTCGCAGTGGTAGACCTGTTCGAGCCACGCCCACAGCCGCGCGTTCAGGTCAGTCAGCTCGCGGATGTGTGTGGTGTCCAGTTCGGAGAGGAACTGCTCGCGTACGGTACGGTGCCAGCGTTCGAGCTTGCCCTTGCTTGTGGGCTGGTAAGGCTGGCAATGCACGAGACGCACGCCCAGGTCTGCGCAGATGGTCTGCAGGCTCGCGGCGCGATAGGCCGCGCCGTTATCGACGACGAGCATCTTTGGAATTCCGCGACGCAAGAGCGCCTGCTTGAGCACGCCCTCGATCTCGAGGGCCGTCTCGGACAGACAGAAGGCGCTGTGTGCAACGAGGCGCGAGGCATCGTCCATGAGCGAGACGAGATAGGTCTTGCGGCGCGCCCCGCCAAACGAGAACGTCGGGCCGTGCATGACGTCACCGTACCAGATGGAGCCAGCGTACTCGGCCACGAAGCTGCGCTTCTCCTGGGCAACGACTGTAGGGCTGGCGATACGCGAGAGGTCGTGAGACTTGAGCAGGCGGTGCACGGCGCAGCGTGAGAGTGTGCCGCGCGCCACGATGCCGGTGGCCTCCAGCAACAGCCGGATCTGGCGCACCGAGCGGCTGGGGTTCTCGCGTTTGGCGGCGAGCACCGCAGCCTGCACGACCTCGGGCAGCTTCGAGCGACCCGTGTCGGTGCGCGGCCGGATGGCGAGCCCTGCGATGCCTTCGCGTCGCCAGGCGTAGTACCACGTCTGCAACGTGCGCTCGCTGATGTGACGCCGGCGCGAGCCCGGGATCGCGTACTCCTTGAGGGCGAGCTGACGCAACAGCTGTAGCAGCTCGCCGCGTTCGAGTCGCTCGCGGCTCACGATGGGGCCGAGCACGGACAGCCGGAACAGCGCCACGGGGTCGATGTCGTTCATGAAGTCTCCGTTGAAGTGGAAGAGACCTCATGAAACGCCTGATGCCGTGCAGGCGGCAGTGGGCAGACCCTGTGGGTTGCCCGTTACCGCGTCCGGCAGTGCGTCTCGTGTGGAATTGCGTTCAGCCGATCACGGGACATCGAGGCCATCCAGATCAAGCCAGGCCATCGCACGCGACAGCGACATGAGCGCGAAGCAGGGGCGCCAGAAGGTCGCCGTGTCGGCTGCGCGGCCCAGTTCGGGCAAGCGGCTTCGCAGGGCGAAGGCAAAGTCCTCACTGCAGCGCATGAGCCATCGCCACCAGCGGCGCACGGTGTGGCGATCGATGCCGACCAGGGCTGCGATGCGGCGCAGCGACAGGCCAGAGAGGATCAGGCAGAGCACGAGTTGCTGCAACGCCCAGCCGTACCAGCGCAGCGGGCAGATGCACAGCGGCAGGCGCGAACAGGTACGTCGGCAGGCGGCACAGCAATAGCGTGGCACGGGCACCGGATTGAGCGCGCCGGTGACGCTTCGGTCGGCCTTGCGTTCATAGAAGCCGTGCGCCCACAGGCACGTGCGGCCGCAGTGCGGGCAGCGGCCGGGATGATAGGACTGGGGCGTGGTGACGATGGAGCGAAGATGCTGTTCGAGCGTGAGAAAGGAATGTACGATCCGAAGCATAGGCCGGGCTGTTCTGCGTTCGTGGGCTGGTGTGAGAGCCGTCTCACGATAACAGAGGAGTACCGGCCTATCTCATGTCCACCGCATCGCACGATGCTCACGCTGAAATTCAGGAAATCGCCCTGGACGAACGCGAGACAAATACCCCCCGCCCAAACTCAAATAGCCCGAGCCGTAACACGCTAGACGATCTCGCGAATCATGCGCTGATCGGCTTCGACGAAACCACGCCGTTCCTGCGCGCCGCGGCGAAGGGGTTTCCGGCGTGGCGGCGCGAGGCGTTCTCGATTCGCAGCAGCAGCGATCTCGCACAGCTTGCGATGATCCGCGCGGGCTGCGGTATCGGCTTCTGCCAGGCCGGCATTGCGCGGCGCGATCCGCGGCTCGTGCGGGTGCTGGCGCAGGGCTGTACGTTCGCGCTCGAGACCTGGATCACGATGCACGAGGATCTGCGCGGCAATCCGCGCTGCAAGGCGGCGTTCGACGCGTTGGCTGCGGGTTTGGGGGCGTATGTGGCGGGAGCGTGAGGGCATGGCTCATGCCGCAGCGATGTTTCGTTGAAGCGCGAATCGAGACGGTTTGGTATGCGAACTATTCGGGGCGTGGCGATGGCCCCGAAGCTTGATGGCTAAAATTGAACTATGGACAAGACTCCCGCGTATGCATGCTGTGCCACCCATAACGATCAACCGGGCGACCCCCGCACCGGCGTTTCGCGCCGTGGTTTCCTGAAACTCGCGGGCGCTTCCGGGCTGACTGCCGGGACCGGCGTGCTGGCCGTGAGCGGCCGCGCTGCCGAGGCGAGCCCGGACGGGACGCCGGAGCAGATACACCTGACCTGGGGCAGCGATCCGTCCCGCGAAGCGGTGGTTTCGTGGGCGTCGCCTGCCGCTGCGGTCAATCCCCGCGTCAGCGTGCAGGCAAGCGCAACGGGGCAGCATGCACAGGTCTACCCCGCACAGGAACGAAGCTACGTGGACGGCATCAACGGCGAAACGGTGTACGCCTACCACGTCGCCCTGCGCGACCTGCAACCGGGCACCCGCTACCAGTACCAGATCACGGCGGATAACGACGGCAACAAGGGCGCGCCGTTCGCGGCCGACTTCCAGACGGCGCCGCGAGGACGCACGCCTTTTCGCTGGACCAGTTACGGCGATCTCGCCACGCCCAATACGAAGTGGGTGCTGTCGTACCCGCAAAGCCGGTTCGCCGTGGCGGCCGTGGAGCAGTTCAAGCCGCTCTTCCATTTGCTGAACGGCGACCTGTGCTACGGGAACCTGAACCCCACCTCGCAACCGTCCGTGTGGCGCGACTTCGGCAACAACGTGCAGGGCTCCGCGGCGAATCGACCGTGGATGCCGTGCCCCGGCAATCACGAACTCGAATTCCATAACGGCGACCAGGGCCTGGCTTCCTACCTGACGCGCTACACGCTGCCCGACAACGGCACGCGCTTTCCGGGCCATTGGTACAGCTTCCAGGTGGGCGCGGTATTGTTCGTGTCGCTCGATGCGGACGACGTGATCTACCAGGACGCCGCCGCCTTCGTGCCCGGCCCCGATCCCCTCGTGCCGGCGAACCGCAGCGGCAATCCGCCGGTCGCGGCCGGCACCTCGCTCTACGTTCGCGGCTACAGCCATGGCGAGCAGACCCGCTGGCTCGAACAAACGCTGCTGCGGGCGTCGGCCGATCCGGGCATCGACTGGATCGTCGTGCAGATGCATCAGGACGCACTCTCTTCGTCGTCGACCGGCAACGGCTCCGACAAAGGGATCCGCGAGGCATGGCTTCCGCTGTTCGATCGTTACGGCGTGGACCTGGTACTGTGCGGCCACGATCACGACTACGAGCGCAGCTATCCCGTGCGCGGATGCAATCGTAACGCGGGTGTCGACGCAACGACGGGCGCCGTAGTCGATACGTTGCAGCCCAGACCCGTCGTCGCGGCCGAGCCGGCCGATGCCACGTTCGACACGAGCCAGGGAACGATTCATCTGATTCTGGGCGGGGGCGGGACGAACGCACCGCTGGACGTCTACGGCAAGGATGCCGCCACGGGCCAGGTTCAGGCGAAGGTCTTCACGAAACCCAATCGTCCGGTACCCGGCAAAACGGCGGACACGTATACGCGCCCGGCGGCCGACGCGCTGGAAGATGCGATCTGGTCGGCGCGCCGCGATACCGGCACCGGCTACGGCCTCGCCGTGTTCGACTACGATCCTGGCATAGCGGGCGGCAAGACGACCATTACGATGAACTACTATCACGCGCCGGGCGCAGATCGGACGCCGACGGCAAACTATGAGTTGTTCGAAACGATTGTGATGGAGAAGCCGCGGCGCGTGCAGGCTGGTGGCGCCGGCCTCGAATAGCCGGCATCGTCCACGCGACATGCGCGGAAATCGAGCAAGCGCGGCTAGGCGGGATCGACCGAACCTCGGCACCATAGCGCCTGTTGCACGATCCAGACACCCAGCCCATGCAAGCTCACACCGACGCCGCCCGCGCCTACACGAAACGTTTCGATACCGTACTCGCTTATATCGACACGAATCTCGAAGGCGACTTGTCGGTCGACGCGCTGAGCCGCGTGGCGAACTTCTCGAAGTTCCATTTTCATCGCCAGTTTGCCGCCTACGTGGGCGTACCGGTCGCACGCTACGTGCAACTGCTGCGTCTGCGGCGAGCCGCCCGCCGGCTTGCCGCGCGCGAGCCCTGCACCGTGCTCGATGCCGCGCTGGACGCGGGCTTCGATAGCCCCGAGGCGTTCAGCCGGGCGTTCCGGCGTGCGTTCGGCAGGGCGCCGAGCGCGTTCCGGCGGCATCCGGGCTGGGAGATCTGGAGTGCGACCTTCGTCGTCCCCTACCTTTCAAGGAAACTGACCATGCAAGTGCGAATTGTGGATTTTGCCGAGACGCGTGTCGCCGCGCTCGAACACTGCGGACCGCCCGGACTCGTCAACGAGAGCGTGCGGAAGTTCATCGACTGGCGCAAACAGAGCGGACAATCGCCGCTCGCGTCGAGCCGGACTTTCGGTATCCCGCGCAACAATCCCGATACGACGCCGGGTGAGGCATTTCGCTTCGACATTTGCGGCGAGATGGCCGAACCGGTCGCGCCGAATGACCAGGGCGTTCGCGCGCTCACGATTCCGGGCGGCCGATGCGCGGTGGTTCGGCATACGGGCTCGACCGACCATATCGGCGAGACCATCTATCCGATCTATCGCGACTGGCTGCCGGGCAGCGGCGAGGAACTGCGGGACCATCCGTTGTTCTTTCACTACCTGAGCGTCTTTCCGGAAACGCCGCAGGACCAGTGGCAGACCGATATCTACATCCCGCTCGCGTGACGGGGGACGCGCTGCGAACCGGCCTTCAGACGCTGCCCGACGCGACGGGCAACCCCTCCGCCTTCCAGCGCAGCATGCCGCCGGCGAGGTTGGCCACCTTGCCGAAGCCGGCCTTGGTCAGCAGCACGCTGGCCTGGGCCGACCGGACGCCCGAGCGGCACACGGCCACGACGGGCCGTTCGCGGTCGAGTTCGCCGAGCCGGTCCACCAGTTGCGAGAGCGGCACCAGCTTCGCATCCGGCAGATGGCCAAGACGATCGATGAATTCCGGCGCTTCCCGCACGTCGACGATCTGCAGAGTTGCCGCATGCTCCAGCAGCGCCATCGGTTCGATTTCCCATACGCCGCTAAAACGCAGGGTGAGCGGCGCCCAGTCGGGCGTTTCGTCCAGGGGGGCTTCGCTTTCCGGCTTCCCGCACCGCAGGTTGGCGGGCACGGCGAGGGCCATCTGCCTCGGGTGCGGCAGATTCAGGTTGTTCATGTAGCCCGCGAAGTCGCCAAGATCCACGTCGCCGCCAAGGCGCGGATTGAAACGCCGTTCTTCGGCCACGCTCGTGACGGTGATGCCGCGATAGTCGTGGGCGGGGTAGAGCAGGCAGGTGTCGGGCAGCGTCAGGATCTGCTCGCGCACGGAGGCGAATAGCTGCTGCGGACTGCCGCCCTGGAAGTCGGTGCGGCCGCAGCCGCGAATCAACAGGCTGTCGCCGGTGAAAGCCATGCTCTCGTCGTCCAGCACATAGGTCAGGCAGCCGCTCGTGTGCCCCGGCGTTGCACGCACTTCCAGATGGCGTCGGCCGAAAGCGACGCGCTCGCCATGGCGCAGCGGCCGGTTCACGTCCGCGGCGCCGACCACCTCGGCAAGCGCGATTGCGCTACCGCAACGTTGCCGCAAGCGCCACGCCCCCGTCACGTGGTCGGCGTGCACGTGGGTGTCGAGCGTCGCCTGTAGCCGCAGGCCCAGTTCCTGCAGCAGGGCGAGGTCGCGCGGCACGTGCTCGTAGACAGGATCGATCAGCAGCGCTTCGCCGCTTTCGGGGTCGCCGAGCAGGTAGGTGTAGGTGGACGACGCGGGATCGAAGAGCTGGCGAAAGACCATCGCGGACCTCTCTGGGAGGAAAGGCGCGGCGATCTTCGCAGGCCGCCGCGGCCCGTTTCAGTCGCGCGATGCCTAGATGCCCGGCGGCCGGGACGGCACCCGCTGCCATCCCCGGGCGCAGGACTTCACGTACGGGTAATACCCTTCCGGCTTGGTGCAGTGATACCAGTAGTTTGCGTCCGGCGCCGCGCCGCCGCCCGGATCCGCCTGTCCGCCCTGGGCCTGCTCGACGTATTGCGTTGGTCCCGACGTATACCCGTACGCATCGACGGGCGCGGGCCCGTAAGGGTAGCCGGCGTAGTACGGGTACGGCGAGCCGTATCCGTACCAGGAGTAGGGATAGCCCCAGCCCGGGTAACCCCAGGCAAAGCCCGGGCCGAAATAGGCGCCGCCGCCCCAGCCCCAACCCCAGCCGCCGCCCCAGTGATAGTAGCCGCCGTGGTAATACCCACCGTGGTAATAGCCGCCACCCCAGCCGCCATGGTAATCCCCGCCGCCCCAGCCTCCGCCGTGATAGGAGCCGCCGCCGCTCCAGCTACCGCCCCTTCCTGCCACGGCTGCGCCGCTGGTGGCCATCGCCGCCAGAATCAGCACCAACTGGCATGCCTTGCGCCTGTTCATCATGCTTACCTCGAGAGTCCCTGCCGGTTCAAGTTGGGTCCGGCGGGCGACGAATGCTCGCCCGGTGAAGGCTACCCTTGAGCAGGACCGGCTCCTTCCAGTTTATTAATTTTCGGGACAGTTTGCTTTCTTTGTCTATTTCGTTCGATTACGGCGGCTCCGGGATGTCCGGATAGTGCTCGAAGGTCTCCTTGATGAGACTGCGCAGCCAGACGTTGGCCGGATCGGCGTTGAAGCGGGAATGCCAAAGCTGACGCAGCGCGAATGGCGGCAGCTCGACCGGCGGCGGCACGAACTTGACGGTGCCGAGCCGCGCGAACACCAGCCCAAGCTCAAGAGGAACCGTGGCAATCAGGTCGGGTTGAGCGTCGATCAGGTGAGGTACCGCAAGGAAGTGCGGGGTGGTGAGGTAGATGTTTCTTTTCACGCCATAGGCGTCGAACGCGCTGTCATAGGCCGCACTCGCGCGTCCGCTCAATGAGACGGTGATTTGCGGCATCGACTCGAACTGGGCACGCGTGAGCGTTTTTCCGATCTTGCGATTCCGTACGCTGACCAGCGTCACAAACGAATGCATGAAGAGCTGCTGCTGGTAGAGCCCTTCGGGCGCCGCGTGTACCGAACCTAGCGCGAGATCCGCTTCTCCCGACGACAGCATGCCTTCGATCTGCTCCAGAGGAACCTGAACCGACCGCAACGTGCAGCGGGGCGCCAGCTTTCTCAGTCGCCGGATCAACGGCGGCAGGAAGACCAGTTCGCCCATGTCGGTCATGCACAGCACGAAGGTTCGTTGCGCGGTCAACGGATCGAAGCCAGCCTCCACCACCACGTTTTGCCGGATCGCCGCGATGACCTCGGAAATCGTCGCGCCGAGTTGCTCGCCCTTCGGGGTCGGCGTCATGCCGTCCGGCGTCTTGATGAAAAGCGGGTCTTCGAAAAACGCGCGAAGGCGGTTGAGCGCGTGACTCATCGCCCCTTGCGTGATGCCGATGTCTTGCGCGGCGCGGGTCACGCTGCGCTCGCGCAGCAAGGCGTCGAAGACCACCAGCAGATTCAGGTCGAGATCTCGAATATGCATATCGTGCATTGAATCTATTAATGCCATTAGCTTGACGCATGATCGAGGCAAACCTATCGTGCGGTCAAGCGCCTCGCCGCCAGGGCGCACAGACAACGACACCAACAACCCATCAGGAGACGATCCATGTTCATCAGGAATACGTGGTATGTGGCCGCGTGGTCGCACGAAGTCGCGTCGGAGGCGCTGTTTTCGCGGATCATCACCGGCATCCCGGTGGTCATGTATCGCAAGGAAGAGGGGAGCGTCATCGCGCTCGCAGACCGTTGCTGTCATCGAGGCGCGCCGCTTTCGGCCGGTCGCCGCGAAGGCGATTGCATCCGCTGCATGTATCACGGACTCAAGTTCGACAGCGCGGGCGCCTGCGTCGAAGCGCCGGCGCAGCAACGGATCCCGCCGCGCGCGAAGGTGCGCAGCTTTCCCGTTGTCGAACGCCATCGGTGGATCTGGATCTGGATGGGAGACCCCGAACTCGCCAACCCAGACACGATTCCCGACACCCACTGGCTGGACGACCCCGAGTGGCGCAGCCTGCCCGGCTATATTCACTACGACGTGAACTACCTGCTCATCTGCGACAACCTGCTCGATTTTTCGCATCTTCCGTTCGTTCATCCGACCACGCTGGGCGGCCCGGAGGACTACGCCAAAGTGCAACCGAAAATCGAGCGCCTCGAAAACGGCTTGCGCGTCACGCGCTGGACGATGAACACCGATGCTCCGCCGTTTGCCGCTGCCGTGAAAGGGTGGCCCGGCAAAGTGGACCGGTGGAATATCTACGATTTCACTGTACCCGCGATTCTGCGCATGGATTCGGGGATGGCGCCTGCGGGAACGGGCGCGCCCGAAGGCACCCGCGTGGACGCAGCCGAATTTCGCTCGTGCCAGGCCCTGACGCCCGAGACGGAACATTCCACGCATTACTTCTTCGCGCAGCCTCACAACTTTGCAATCGATCAACCCGAAGTCACACGGTCCGTCCATCAATCGATCATTGACGCGTTCGCCGAGGACCGCGCCATCATTACGGCGCAGCAGAGGAATCTCGCACTCGATCCCGACTTCGAGATGATGCCCTTTGGTATCGATTCCGCGTTGACGCAATTTCGCCGGGTGGTGAATCAACGTCTCGAAGAGGAACGCGAGGCCCTTCGGCAACCTGCCAGGGAGGGCTGACATGATTTGCGTATCCCGGGCGAGATCGAGCGAACGGCTCATCGATCTGTAACCGCCCGGGAATCGGTCTACGCTTCGCCCTCGGCGCGCGCAACGCCATCGTGCGGGCCAAGCTCGCGCGCCGGCCAGTCGACCCAGCGATCCTTGCGCGTGGCCTCGTAGGCTTCGTGCTTCGGATAGCGAATGCGGTTCTCGTCCTTGGGCGTTTCGCCTATCACGAGCAGCCGCACTTCCTCGGTGGTGTTGTTCAGAAACGTGTGGCAGATGCCGGTGCCGGCCGGAAACGCCACCGAATCGCCGGGCCGCAGCCGGTGCAGATGACCATCGATCCAGGCGTCGGGCGTGCCCTCGATGACGAACACGAATTCCTCTTCCGCGCTTTCGGCATGCGGATACGAGGTGCGGCGGCCCGGCGCCAGGCGTTCGTGGTGAATGCCGATTCGCGTGAGGCCGAGCTTGCGCGCGAGCGGCGCGCCGAAGGCCATCGGTTCGCTATCGCCGGTGTAATGTGCCGGCGCCTCATTTTCCAGTTCCGTCCAGTGGCGGATGAAATCAGGGCGTTGCATGCGCGATGTCTCCTCGATGATGAGGCGTGCCATATCATCACGCGCCGGTGCGGTTGTCCAGCCTTTCGTCGCCGCGACGTGCCGCGATGCTCAGCCTTCCGTCCCTTCTCCTGCAACCGCGCCGGCCACCGCCGTTTCGCGCGCGGGCCTGCGCACGGCCCGCACCGTGCCGCTGTTTCCGCCGCCGCAGTAGAAGCGGTTCGCGCCATCCGATTCGAGCCCGGAGACGCCCGCGCCTTCCGGCATGTCGAGGGCCTCCAGCACCTCGCCGGTGTGCGGGTCGATGTGGCGCAGTTCGCTTTCGTGGTTCTCCCACGTACCGTGCCAGAGTTCGCCGTCCACCCAGGTGACGCCCGTGACGAAGCGGTTGGATTCGAGCGCGCGCAGCACCTTGCCGCTCTGCGGGTCGACCTCGAGGATCTTGCGTTCGTCGAAGCGCCCGACCCACAGGCTGCCCTCGGCCCACGCGAGGCCCGAGTTGCCGTCGCCCGCGGGCGACGGAATCGCGGCCACGACCTGCCCGTTGGCGGGATCGATCTTGCGGATGTGCGTGCCGTCGAGCTGGTAGAGATAGCGGCCGTCGAAGGCCGTGCCCGCATGCGAGGGCACGTCGATCGCGCGCACGGTTTCGCCGCTCGCCGGGTCCAGGGCATTGACCTTGTCGCCGGAAGCGAACCAGACATGCTGGCCGTCGTACGTGACGCCGTGGACGGGAGGCGTGCCTGCGAAGGGGCCATATTCGCGGACGATTTCGGCCTGTGAGCGTTTCATGAAGTCATCCTAATCGGTCGGTAGCGGAGAAGGGAGCAACAAAGGTGTCGCGAATCCGGGCGCGGGCGGCATGGTCCAGCGCCGCGCGCGTGCGCGTCCGAGCGGCGTGGCCTTGCCGCTGGCCGCGAGCGAGTCGAGCCCGCGCTGGATCGTGCGCTGGCTCGCGCCAAGCGCCAGCGCAAGCGACGAACTCGACCATGCCTGTCCGTCGGCGAGCAGCGCAAGGATGGCCGCATAGGGCTCTTCGATCGTGCGCGCCAGCACGACCACTTCGCGCGCGGCGTGCGGCGTCAGCGCAAAACCCTGCTGCGTGGCCTGCACGGCGGCGAGCGGGCGCAGCATCGCGCGCAGCCTTCCCATCTCGACGCGCAGGCGCGCGCGGTGCGAGTCGTCGGGGTGCTTCGTGCGGAAGGCATGCGCGATGAGCGCCTCGCGCGGCACATCGGCGGGCCACGCCTCGGCCAGCGCGCGTGCGAGCGTGAGCAGCACCGGCCGGCGCGCGAGCGTCACCACGGTTCCGCTCTCGCGCACGGCGTAGCGGCAGGCGTCCACGATGAAGGCCTTCGACATGAGCAGCGCTTCGATATCGTCGAGCGCGAGCGGGCGTTCAATGCCGCGCGAGACGAGGCGGGCCGCGGGTGCATCGAGCATTGCGGCGGCGGTGGCCACCTCGGCGGCGAGTGCGGGAATGGCGGCGGCGCGAACCGCGTGCGCCGCGCGGGTCAGCGCCGCGCGAGCGGGTTTCGCGAGGAGCCGCCGCATGGCGATGCCCGCGGTCACGAGTTCGAGGATGGCGGTAAGCGCGGGCGGCAGCCGGTTGTCGTGAAGGGCCGGGGAGAGGGCCGCGAGCCGGTCTTCGGCGTCGTCGAGACGGCCGACCAGCAGCAGGCGACGTATTTCGAGCAGGCGCGCATGGGCGGCGTTGGCGGCGTCGCCGTGCGCTTCGAGCGTGGCGCGCGCGGTTTCGAGCGCAGCTTGCGGCCAGCGCAGATCGCGCGCCGCGAGCGCGATCTCGGCCTCGGCAACCACGCAGCGCGCGCGCTCGACCGGCGCACCGGAGCCGAAGGCCCGCGCCGCGGCGCGCACGAGCGCACTCGCGCGTTCGAAGTCGCCGATCTGCGCCATGGCGATGCCGCGCATGGCGAGCGCGGGCGCATCGTCGCGCAGCGCAACGCGGTTCAGTGCGCCGAGCGGATCACCGGCCGCGAGGGCGCGCGCCGCGTCTGCGAGCATCGAGTCCATCGGAATCCCGCCACATTTGTCACTCCCGCCGCGAGCAAGCCCGGACCTAATCTAGCACACGTGTGGTGGCCGCTTTCGCACGGTGCGAGCCGGCCGCTCGACCACCGGACAACCACCCGGACAACCACCCGGACAACCACCCGGACAACCACCCGGACAACCACCCGGACAACCACCCGGACAACCACCCGGACAACCACCCGGACAACCCACCGAAAGGAGCGAAACATGGACACGAAGCACACGACCGGAACGCGCGAAGCCTGGCTCGCCGAGCGTCTCGAACTACTCGCTGCCGAAAAGGCACTGACGCGCCAGAGCGACGAGGTCGCCCGGCGGCGCCAGGCCCTGCCGTGGGTGCGCATCGACAAGACTTACGCCTTCGACACGGAAAACGGCCGCGCGACGCTCGCTGACCTGTTCCAGGGGCGCTCGCAACTGCTCGTTTATCACTTCATGTTCGGCCCCGATTACGCGGCGGGCTGCCCGTCGTGCTCGTCGATCGCGGACAGCTTCAACGGCGTCGCGGTCCACCTCGCGCATCACGACGTCACGCTGATGGCCGTTTCGCGCGCGCCGCTCGCGAAGCTGCTGGCTTACCGGCAGCGCATGGGCTGGCGCTTTCCGTGGGCGTCTTCGTTCGAGGCCGATTTCAACTACGACTTCAACGTGTCGTTCACGGAGGCGCAGCAGTGTGACGGTACCGTCGAATACAACTACATGCGCGGGCACCATGCGATGGACGCGGTGCCCGCTCCCGCACCCGTCGTGCAGTTCGCGACCGTGTGCGGCACCGACGCCCGAACCTATGCGCGCGACCGGCCCGGCATGAGCGCATTTGCGATGGAGGACGGTGCCGTTTATCACACGTATTCGACCTACGCGCGCGGCGTGGATGCGATCTGGGGCATGTACCAGTGGCTCGATCGCGCGCCGCTCGGCCGCAACGAGACGGGCGTGTGGTGGCGCCGTCACGACGAGTACGCCACGCGCTGAGGCGGATCATGCGCGCCATGCTCGTCACCGCCATGCCAGGGCGCCTCGCCGGGCGCGTGTGGACCGGCGTGGCCGCACTCGTTTTCAGCGCCGCCACGGCTGCGACGATTGCGATCTGCATTTCGATGGCCTCGAAGGGCGGCGTGCCGATGGCGGGCGGCTGGACGATGTCGATGGCCTGGGCGCGCATGTGTGGGCAGACGTGGACCGGCGCGGCGGCGGCCTTCGTCGGCATGTGGACGGCCATGACCGTGGCGATGATGCTGCCCGTGCTGGCGCCGGCGTTGCGGCGCTCGCACGCGGCGGCAGCGGGGCGCGGGGACGTGTTGTGTGCGGAGTGGACAGTGCTGGCGGGTGCGGGCTACTTCGCCGTGTGGATCGGCATGGGCGTGGCGCTCTATCCGGTTGGCACGGCACTCGCCGACCTCGCGCTGCGCATGCCCGCGCTGGCTCGCGCCGTGCCGTGGGGCAGCGGCGTGGCGCTGCTGATGGCGGGGTGGTTTCAGACTTCCGCGACGAAAATGCGCTATCTGGCCTGTTGCCGGGCCGCGACCTCATGTGGCCCGGCGGCGCGATCGGGCGCGCGCGCCGCGTTGGGTCACGGCGTGCGGTTGGGGCTGCATTGCAGCGGCTGCTGCGCGGGGTTCACGCTCATGCTGCTCGCCGTGGGCGTCATGGATCTGCACGCCATGGCGTGTGCCGCGGCGGCCATTTTCGCCGAGCGCTTCGCGCGCGACGGCGAACGCGTGGCGCGATTGACTGGCTTGTTGATCGTGGCGGCGGGGTTTGTGATGATTGCGCGGTTTTGGGGCGGCCCCGGCTGAAAGACGCGGCTTGTTTAGCGTGGAGCGCAGAAAAGCCTAAACCATGGCGCATAGCGGTCGTTATACGAGGTATCGAAGCCTGTAGAGCGACTTGTGAGCCAGTCGAACACCCTGTCCACGCGCCTGCGCACCCTGATCGACACCGTTCAGCAGAACGAGCGGGCACTCCAGCGTTTCCAGCAGATCGAGGTCCGCCTGATCAGCGCCGACGATTTCGCGTCCTTTCTGGACGCGCTCGTCTCCGATCTCGCGCGGGCGTTCGAGCTCTCGCTTGTGACGCTCTGGCTCGACGCATGCGCGCCGCACGTCGGCGAGCTGCTCGATGCCGAACCGGGCCATACGCCCGACGCGCGCTCCTTGCGCGGCGGCCGCGCGAACGAGTTAGGCGAAGACCTGCCGTGGCCGCCGCGGGGGCGGCGCGCGCCCTGGCTGGGGCGTCCCGCCGGACTCGCGGCGCCGCTGCGCGCG
This sequence comes from Paraburkholderia yinzeri, assembly GCF_046581065.1. NCBI lineage: Bacteria > Pseudomonadati > Pseudomonadota > Betaproteobacteria > Burkholderiales > Burkholderiaceae > Paraburkholderia > Paraburkholderia yinzeri. The sequence goes on from NZ_JBFOCJ010000003.1 coordinate 347,770, forward strand.
GCGTTCTTCGATCCCGAGGACGAGCCGCAAAGCGTCGCTATTCTCGCGATCGAGGGCGGCGAGGGCGTGTGCGGCTATCTGTGCATGGGCAGCGCCGATCCGGGCCGTTTCGTGCCTGGCATGGCGACGGACCTGCTGCAGCGCTTCGCGATCTTCGTGAGCGCGGGGCTCGTGAACGTCGCGCACCGGCAGCGCCTGAGGCAGGAGGGCGTGACCGACCCGCTCACGGGCCTGCCGAACCGCCGCTATTTCGACGCCCGGCTGCACGAGGAAGTGCAGCGTGCGGCGCGGGTCGCAGCGTCCGTGGCGTGCCTCTTCATCGACATCGACGCGTTCAAGCCCATCAACGACACCTACGGGCACGGCGTGGGCGACCGCGCGCTCGTGGCCGTCGGCGCCTGCATCCGGCGTGCGGTACGGCTTGGCGAAACGGTGGCGCGCTACGGTGGCGAGGAATTCGTCGCGCTCGTGCAGGGCGATGCGCAGCAGGCCTGCGTGGTCGCGGAACGCGTGCGCGCGGCGGTCGAGGGGCTCGCGGTACTCGACGACACGGGCGAGCCGCTCAGGCTGACCGTTTCGGTCGGCGTGGCGGCGCGAATGATGGCGCCGGACGGGCCGCCCGCCGGCGACGCGGCGCGCGCGCTCATCGACGCCGCCGACCAGGCGATGTACCGGGCCAAGCGCGCGGGACGCAACCGCGTGGACTGGCAGACCGCCGCGGCGGGCAGTCCGGTTTGACGCAGGTTTGAAGCGCGCGCCGCCGGGCCCGCGGGCCGGCTACGCGAGTTGCTTGTGGAAATAAGTCGTCGAGCAGAAGGTGCCGTCGGGCATCAGCGCATAGTTCGGCACCACGCCCACGCGCTGCCAGCCGGTGCGCTGGTAGAGCCGTTCGGCGTCGCCGCCCGTCACGGTATCCAGCACCAGTACCGTCTTGCCGGCCTCGCGCGCGGCTTCGTCGACGACGGCCATGAGGCGCTGCGCGACACCCTGGCGCCGCGCGCGGCGGCTCACGAGCATCTTGGCGACGTCCGCGCGGTGCGGCTGGTTTTCGGGCTGGGCGGTCACGAGCTGCACGGTGCCTGCGATCCGGCCCTCTCCGTCCTCGGCCACGAGCAGAATGCGCTCGCCTCGCGCCACACCCTGCGCGACGCCGCGCCAGAAGTCGAGCGCCGTGTCTCGCGAGATCGGCAACATGAAGCTCACGGAAGCGCCGCCCTCCACGCAGTCGATCAGCACCTCGGCGAGTTGGGGCGCTCGGGCGAGCGCGTCTTCCGCAGCGAGACGCCGGATCGAAAGGCTGGCGAAAGTGTCGCTCATCGGCTGCTCCTGGCAGGCACGTCGTCGAGCCGGCACAGCGCGACGAGATAACGGGCGCTTTTGCGCGTGGGGTTGCGGTAGACGATGGGGCGATCGAGCTTCATCGCCAGACAGTCGCCTGCTTCGAGGCGCCACTGGCGCTCGCCGACGCTCATCTCCATCGTGCCTTCGACAATCCAGATCTGCTGGTAAATGTCGGGATCGCGCAGGCTCGTGTCGTAGGCCACGCGCTGCCCGGGCGGGAAGCGGACCTCGACGAGCTGGATGGGCGACCACGCGGCCGGCGAGAGGTTACGCCGCACATAGCCCGATTCGGGGTCGGTCCAGATGGCCTGCTCGCTCGCGGCGCTGAGCGGCGAGGGCGCACCGGCGCTGTCACCCTGGGGCGACTCGAACAGCGAGGCCAGCGAGACGCCGAGCGCGGTGGCGAGCTTTTCGAGCACGACGGCCGTGGGGCTGCTTTCGCCGCGCTCGATCAGCGAAATGTTCGACCGGCTCACCTGGCTGCGCTCGGCGAGCGCTTCCAGCGACCAGCCTTTGGCGTCGCGGATCTCGTGGATGCGGCGGGCGATCGTGGCGTGGATGTCCATGCTGTCCAGAATAGTGGATGCCGTTTTCCAGTAAAATAGACGAGTTGCGGGGGCGGGTCAAATCGCGCCATAGCGGATTTCCAGCAGCGGCATGCCTCGCGCCATCGAGTAAACTGACGGTTTTCCGCGTCCTTTTCTCCACGTCCATTACACGGTTCTGTCCATGAGCACGATTCTCGAAAGTCTTCCGGTGGGTCAAAAAGTTGGCATTGCGTTTTCAGGTGGCCTCGACACCAGCGCCGCTTTGCACTGGATGCGCAAGAAGGGCGCCGTGCCTTACGCCTACACGGCGAACCTCGGCCAGCCGGACGAGGACGACTACGATTCGATCCCGCGCCGCGCCACGGAATACGGCGCCGAGGGCGCCCGCCTGATCGACTGCCGCGCGCAACTGGTGGCGGAAGGCATTGCCGCGCTGCAAAGCGGCGCGTTCCACATCACGACGGCCGGCGTCACGTACTTCAACACCACGCCGATCGGCCGCGCCGTGACGGGCACGATGCTCGTCGCCGCGATGAAGGAAGACGGCGTCAACATCTGGGGCGACGGCAGCACCTACAAGGGCAACGACATCGAGCGCTTCTACCGCTACGGCCTGCTCGTCAATCCGGACCTGAAGATCTACAAGCCGTGGCTCGACCAGCTCTTCATCGACGAACTGGGCGGCCGCGCGGAAATGTCGGAGTTCATGCGCCAGGCGGGCTTCGCGTACAAGATGTCAGCGGAGAAGGCCTACTCGACCGATTCGAACCTGCTGGGCGCGACGCACGAGGCGAAGGACCTGGAGAGCCTCGAGTCGGGCATCAAGATCGTCAACCCGATCATGGGCGTGGCCTTCTGGCGCGACGACGTGAAGATCGACAAGGAAGAAGTCACGATCCGCTTCGAAGAGGGCCAGCCCGTTGCGCTGAACGGCAAGACCTTCCCGAACGCGGTCGAACTGCTGCTCGAAGCGAACCGCATCGGCGGCCGCCACGGTCTGGGCATGAGCGACCAGATCGAGAACCGCATCATCGAAGCGAAGAGCCGCGGCATCTACGAAGCCCCGGGCCTGGCGCTGCTTTACATCGCTTATGAGCGGCTCGTCACCGGCATCCATAACGAAGACACGATCGAGCAGTACCGCGAGAACGGCCGCCGCCTGGGCCGCCTGCTGTACCAGGGCCGCTGGTTCGATCCGCAGGCCATCATGCTGCGCGAAACGGCCCAGCGCTGGGTGGCGCGCGCGATCACGGGCGAAGTGACCGTCGAGCTGCGCCGCGGCAACGACTACTCGATCCTCAGCACGAAGTCGGAGAACCTCACGTACAAGCCGGAACGCCTCTCGATGGAGAAGGTGGCTTCGACGTTCTCGCCGCGCGACCGCATCGGACAACTGACGATGCGCAATCTCGACATCACGGATACGCGCGACAAGCTGCGCGTTTATTCGCAGGTTGGGCTGCTTACGCCGGGCGAGGCTTCGGCGTTGCCGCAACTGAAGGAAGAGACGAAGTAACTAGCGCCGTTAATTGCGCGGCGAAGTTGCAGGTGCATGAGCGGGCTGCGGCGACTCAGGGAGTCGTTGCAGCCCGTTTTTTTAGGGTTCTTCGCAGGTGTGCGGGGGACGCAGATTCACCGGCTTGCAAAATTTCCGCCAACTGCATCACCAAGCCTCTCCTCCTGGAGGTTTGATTTCTTTCTCCACCTCTGCTCGTGTAAAGCGCATGATCCAATCATCAAAGTACCGGGGAAGATTAGGTAGCATCGCAAGCTCTGATGGAATTTCTGCCTGACATCGAGCACAACTACAGACGAAGCGAAAAACATCCATCAAGGCAAAGTTGCGCGTTGCGTAGTCGGCGTCATCAAAATCAGGTGACTGAGGATAGCTCCAGGTGATGGCATCTCCCGCCTGGACATCGTGAAGCGCCACAAGCGTAACCTCCTTTTTCTCGATACTGCCCGGTTCATAAGTGGCGTTTGGCCTGCAGGAATGGTTAGCTCGACTTATAACGGGATAGATGCCATGGCCGATGATTTCGCGACGGGCATCCACATATCCAATGTTGTTAGTGGCAACGCCAAAGTAGAGCTTTTTTACGAAATCCCGGGTGCGCCTATGCTTCTTCGCCAAATTTCGCTCGATCCGGTTATCTTCTGGATCCATGAGATATTTGGTTACCTTCAGACACAAGGCGCAATAGCGTTGCGTCAGATCGGTTTTCAACAGGATTTTATCTACCAGATCCCAAGTGGGAGTGGAGTACCTGGGGGTGGCATCGAGAACAGCGACTAATGGTGTTTCGGATACGATCACCTCGCCTTCTTTAATCGGCTCGGTGGCGGTGAGCTGGTACTCCTTGCCCCAAGACGTGACAGCAAAGCGAACTGCGGATGTTGCCATAAGCGGATTCTCCATCTTTGCAGCAATTATTTTGCTAAATTAGCTGGCGAGTCAGAAAAATCAGTATAGGCGAAGTATCTGCTGTTGGTCGAACAGAGGGCGATGTTCTGATATCTGCTGTCAGATCAAGGCTAACTTTACACACCTAATCACTGAGGGAGGTGGTCAAACGGCCGCTTGCGTTGCATCGTCTCGGGTACGAGACGACGCCCGCACTGATCCTCAAAAATGCGGAATTATTGATTTCTAGTCCTACAGATAAGGTATTAATAGTCACAATCGATGGTAAATTCGTCGGTAGCATCAGCTTACATGTGCTTTCGCTGTTCCATGCAGCCGGTTATCTGGAGCGCATAACCAGCATGGTCGTCGACGAGCATTACCGGGGAGACGGTATCGGTCGTGCTTTAATTTCTGCCGCAGAATGTTGGTTTAAGACGGTCGAATGCGTAAAGTTGGAAGCGACGAGCGGAGATTGCCGTCCTGATGCGCAATAGAGAGGTGCCGGACCGTGCCGAGTTGCTACCGGAGAATGCGGCAGTAGTCGACCAGTCCCGATCAAAACGGTTAGTGTGGCGAGGCGCTTCGATCTAGTCAGCATCGGAAGGTCCACCTTCGAGAGAGGTCTCGTTACGATGTTCGCATAACATTATCGTGGAGCCGCCATGTCTCTGTCTTTGCATGAAAAAGGACTGTACTTCGCGTATTCCCTCGCCGAGCTGACCGGCAGGCCAGTCGCCGTCTATATCGAAACCACCGGCGTGAAAGCAGGCGGGATCAGTACCGCAACAGACCGCTACCAGATCCGCACGGCGCTGGTGAATTTGCTGCGCAATGGCAATTACGGGCGCACTGGTTTGATCTGCCTGAGTTATGTGCCGGGCGAACTGGATCAGGGCATGTTCCAGATGAATTCGGTGGCCGGCGGACTGTTCTGGGCAACCGATTCGCAAATCTACAAAGCCACCGTCGCTTCGTTCGTGTGGGCGGCCGGCGTAGTGGCGTATTCAGAAGACGCTCGCCCTTGGGTAACCGCCAGCGCGAGTAACCGCGTGGTAATGGCCAATAGCTGGCTGCGCATTAATCGGCTGGATGGCAAATTGCTGCATCCGCCCATGGTCTCGACCGAGGTTCAGGATATGCGCGGCCAGTTGGTGCGTGAATACACACCGCCCACGGTGGTCGAGGTGCCTGATTTTACCGGTACGCCGCCGGACTATCGGCCAACCCCGCTGAGCGACGCAATCTTGATGGCGCTGGCGTATGCCATTGTGCGGGTGTCCTGGTCCGAGGGTGCCATCAGGCACGACGGCCACAACACGCAGGCCGAGGAGTTTGGCGGCCACAATATCGGCTGCGTCATGATTGATGGTACTGGCAAGATCTTCGGCTGGGGGCTCAACTTGACCGCTGTCGGGGCTAGTTTGCACGGCGAAACGATGGCGATCCTGACCCACCAGCGCACCAACGGCGGACCACTGCCTGTTGGCACGCGCATCTATACCACCCTGAAACCTTGCTATATGTGCGCCGGCACCATTGTGAGTGCCGCGCCGGACTGCACCGTTATTTACGGCCAGGACGACCGCAACATCACCAACAGTGCGCTGGATCGACGCGTGAACAACTGCAGCAACGTCATGCGTCCGGGCGAAACCACCGGGCCTGCGCTCCTGGGCATCCAGGGGGGACTATCCACCACCGGCAGCCTTGCGACCGAAGCCGCGCGGGGCCTGATGGGCGATGCGCTCGAAGAGTTCTTCAAGATCGGCGCAAATATTCCGCCGAGCCGGTGGGAAGTCGATTTGTGGATCCAGGCAATGGATTTGCTGTGTGCAATCAGCCCGTTTGCCAGGACGCTGTATGGCTATTACCTGAAGGGGCTGGAGGCGCAGTCAAGCTGAGGAAGATATAGACGCGCAGCGGGCAAGAGCCCGGCATACGCCACGCACATTCATGCGGCGATAGTCCGTCACAGTAAACGAGAAAAGTGCGGGCAGCCTGTGCAGCAGCCGAAACAGCACCGCCGACGACCGCCCCGGCCAGAAGCCGGGGCAGCGCTGCTCGCACTCTTTGGATCAGAAGCGGTGCTTCAGGCCAACACCCACGACGACCTGTTCATCGCCGGAGGCCGGGTCGAGGCTGTAGATGCTGGCGTCGAATGCGCCATTGTTGTTGCCGCCGCTAACCTTCTGGTAGACACCCTCGAGATAGATGTCGGTACGCTTCGAAAGCAGGTAGTCGACCTGAGCCATCACCTGGTTCCAGTGCGGCGAAGCCGACGCGTAGCCCTTCGACGCGCCGCCAAAGCCACCGGTCGTGTACGTGTACGCAGCGCCCAGCGCCAGGTCCGGACGGAGGAAGTAACGGCCGTTGATTTCGAAGTTGTCGAACTTGACGTACTCGCCACCCAGTGCGCCCGTGGAGGTGCTGCCGCCTTGCCAGACGCCGGTCACGTTGTAGGTAACCGAATGCGTCCACAGAACGCCAATCGACGAATCGCCGAGCTTGTACTGCGCGCCGACGCCATAAATCTGCTGGTCGCCGCCGGTGGTCAGCGCGTCGCCGTCGCCGGTGCTCACAGCGCCAGTCGCATTGGCCGACGCGGGCTGCGCCGTACGATTGAGCTGCACGTACGCGGCCGCCACATTGAACGGGCCATACGAATAGCCGGCGCCCAGGCTGTATGCGCTGTTATTCGCAAACTGGCCTGCTGCGCCCGAGAAGGCATACATCGCACCGGCCTTGAAACCGTCGTACGACACGCTGCTGAACTTCACGGAGTTGTTCAGCCGCATGTCGTTGTTCAGGTTGTCGTTGTCGTACACATGCGATGCAAGGTTGCCGCCAAATCCCGAACCGGTCGCGCTAAGCGGCGCGACGTAGTCGACCATGAAGTCGTATTGACGGCCAAGCGTCAGCGTACCGTACTGGCTCGAGCGAAGACCAACCCATGCCTGACGGCCGAACAGGTCGCCGCCGTTCTTGAGCGCGCCCGTATCGACGTTGATACCGCTTTCCAGCCAGAAGACTGCACTCAGACCGCCGCCGAGATCTTCCGTACCACGCAGACCCCAGCGCGACGTATAGACGTTGCCGCTTTGCATCGACCAGAGGCTCGCGCCCGCCGAGCTTGCGCTCGACGCCGATTTGCGTGCGTTGTTTTGGTACACGATACCGGTATCCAGCACGCCAAAAAGCGTAACGCTGCTTTGAGCGTGCGCCACACCGGTCACCAGCATTGCCGCGGCGGCGGCAATATATCGACTCTTCATCACTTAACCCCTTACGGTTTGTCCTGCAAATTCACCTGCAAATTTCCTGCGGGATGAAGTGTAAGGTTTCGATGTGATGCTATAGCGTGAACATTGCAAAAATGTCATTGAGATTTCTATATGCAAGTGCGTCATAAAAATGACAAAAATTCATGCAGTGAGCGCACTGTCCCTTCAATTCGGGGCTCCGATGGACGCACTAGTCGGCTCATGCGCCGCGGAGCCTCGATATTTCAGGGGAAACCCTGCTTTTTCGTGTTGTGAATTTCCGACAGCCGATACCCACGAGGAGCGCCGGGTTTTTAAATATTCGGCAATGTCAGGATCTGGATGATGCGGCGTTTATCGGCCCGCGGCGGCGTCCGAGGTTTCGGTTGCCCAGTGCGATGGAAGCTTTTTGTATGGATTCGGCAGCGTCAACGAGGTTACGTAGATGCCGCCAGCGCCATTCTCCGCGGCAAACTGCACGACGCCGGCGAGCGAAGCCGCCGGTACGTTGTAGACCATGTGCACGAAGCGGCTGACCGGATAGTTCGATTGCCATGCGGACGCCTTGAACTTCGTATAGGCCTTGGCGTTGTCTTCGAATACGACGAGCTGGTCGGCCACCGGCAGGCTTGCGTAAATCTCGGGAACGTTGGTGCCCGGATTGCCGGTTACCTGGTAGTTCGCCGAAAGTCCCTTGATGTAGTTGTAGATCGACTGATAGAACTGGAGGTCGGCCGTTTTGCTGTCGGTGGTCATCTCGTCGATGAAGAATCCATCAATCTGGTACATCTGCGTATAAAGATTGATGTCCTGCACGACAGCCGCGAGCGCACGCTTGCCGTATTTCGTCGAGACATAGCCGATCACCTTGCCGCCCGCCGCGTGCACCTTCGCGATAGCCGCAAAATAAGCCGAATCGGCTTTCTTGCCGGGACCATTGTCCGGATTGAGGATGGCCGTGGTGGGTGCGCTTGCGGCGGAAGTCGCCAGCGCATTCCAGTCCGCCGGATCGCTTTGCGCATCGAAGTAGGCAGGCACGACGAGTTCGAGTTTCTTCGCCGTTTGTGCGTGGGCCGGTCCGCTCATTGCCAGCGAACCGGTCAAGAGGAACGCGGTGCCGAAGATTCGGGCGCAGCGATTGAGGCGGGTAAACGCGGCCAGGACAGCCGACTCCGTTGTCGTACCGATGCGGGTTTTTTTCATGTTTGCCTTTCAACGGGCTCGGAGCCCGGGTTGATTGGCCCGCCGGGAATCGGAAACCGTGCGGGTAACTGGCTGACTCCGAAATGCCTGGAGTCCCTGTAGCTTTGCGTAGCCGGATCGCTCCGGGGTTGCCAACTGCTGATAACGGTCGCGAGTGGATAATCTTGAGTCGACTTCGCTATAGTCGTTCATCGTCGTGCCGCGAAAGGAGATGAATCATGTCGAGCCCACAGGTCTGCGCGGGTGCCACGCTGCAATGTTCGTTCGGCGGCGCGCCCGCGGTGCTGAACGTATTGCCAGTCAATCGCACGCTGGTTGGCGGCGTGCCGGCCGCGACGATTGCCGATTCGATCCCGATCGTCAACATCACGCCGTTCGCGTTGTGCCAAAGCGCGGCCAACCCGACGGTCATCGCGGCCACGGCGGCCGCGCTCGGCGTCTTCACGCCGATGCCGTGCGTGCCGGCCACGCCTGCACCCTGGCTACCCGGCGGGGGCGCCACGGTGCTGGTCGGCTCGATGCCCGCGCTCGATGCGCAAGGCACGCTGATGTGCATCTGGGGTGGCGTCATCAAGGTTACGCAGCCGGGGCAGGTCAGCACGCTCGTTCCCTGATCCTGATTCCGATTCGCCGGGGCATGCGCTGGAGCGATCTTCGGCTCATGCTTCGGCTTCCATCGGTTTGCCCGACAAGCCTTGCCACCAGTGTTTCCAGCGCGCGACGGGCTTGCCGTTCGCGTCGAGCGGCCGCCCGTCGCTTGCATAGCGCCACGCGGGTTCGACGGGCTTGCCCGCGTTGTACGCCTGGCGTTCCGCAAGACGGCCGTTGGGATGGAACCGCCGTAGAACACCTTGCAGCTTGCCCTGGCGATAAGTTGCCTGCTCCAGCACCGTGCCGTCGGGCAGCCGCGTTTTGCATTCGCCGTGCAGCAGGCCGTTCGCGTAGTTGGCCTCGCGCTGTATCGAGCCGTCCGGCTGGTAATACACCGCCTTGCCGTGCAACTTGCCGTTCTCGTAGTTCAGTTGTGCAGATGGTTTGCCGTCCGGGTTCATCATTGTCGCCGGGCCGTGCAGGACCCCATGCGCGTAGCTCAGCAGCGCGACCGGCACGCCGCCGGCCAGCACGCGCGCCGAGCCGTGCAATTCGCCATCGAGCGTCGTACCGTCGATGCGCGAGTCGCCGCGCTCGATCGTCACGTTGCGAACAGATTGCGTAGCCATGAGGCGTGCCCCAGTCAGTTGATCTTCACGATGCCGCCCTTGACGGTCAGCATGCCGCCGCCGTCCACGGTCTGCTCGACGGCACCCTTGTTCGTCACGCTTTGCCCCTCGTTCGAGAGCGTGCCGTCCGACTTGTTCGTGAGCGACGTTCCGGCCTGATTCGTCAGCGACATCGCGGCCTGATGGGTGATCGATCCGTCGCTCTTCGCGCTCAGGTTGCCGCCGCTCTGCAGCGTGAGCGTGCCGCTCACCTTGATGGTGAGATTGCCGTCCACCGTGAGCGTCATGTTGCCCGTGACGGTTTGCGCGAGGTCGCCCCCCACCGTGCGTGTTTCGTTGCCGCCGGCTTTCACGGTGCGCGCACCCTTGATGTCGACGGTCTCGTCGCCGGTTTTCACGGTCACGCTGCGATTACCCTGTTCGACCGTCAATGTGTCGTCGCCTTCCTTCACCGTATGCGTGCGCGCGTTCTTGATCGTGCTCGTTTCGTCGTGGCCGATCGTCCACGCGGCGTCGTTCAGCACGTTCGCGTTCAGGTCCTTCTGGGCCTGCAGAAAGACTTCTTCGCTATCCTGCTTGTCTTCGAAGCGCAACTCGTTGAAACCGCCGCCGCCCTTGGACGTGTTCGATTTGATGCCGGACTGCGTCTGGTTGTCGGGCAGCGTATAAGGCGGCAGGTTGGCACCGTTGTAGACGCTGCCGGTAATCAGCGGACGGTCGGGATCGGCGTCGACGAAGCTCACCACGACTTCGTCGCCCACGCGCGGCATGAACTGCATCCCGAACCGCTTGCTGGCCCACGGCTGCGCAACCCGTATCCAGCACGAACTCTGTTCGTCGTTCTTGCCGTCGCGATCCCAGTGGAACTGGACTTTCACGCGGCCGTACTGGTCGGTCCACAGTTCCTCGCCGCTCTTGCCGACCACCGTTGCCGTTTGCGTGGGCATGACCGGGCGAGGCGTGATACGTGCGGGGCGCCATGTCGTCGTGGCCGGAAACGCCTCGAAGCGATTGCGATAGCGATTGTGATCGGCCTCGTGCACCACGCTGCGTACAACCCATTCGACGTTCGCGCTGTCGTCTTCGTGATCCGCGAGCGTGAAACGGTAGCCCGGCGTGAGCGCACGGCAGTCGCTTTCGCCAACGAGCTGGCGCGTCGGCGTGCGCAAGGCGTCCACCCGCTGTTTCGCGAGCGTGGATGCGCTGTCACTGGTGGTGTAGCGGCCCGGATATTCGTAAACCGTGTAGCCGTTCGACGCGGCTTGGGCCTGCGAGTACAACTGGGCGGACGGTGTTTGCCACGCGTAGTCGCTATGTGCGAACAGGCCTGCGGCGGTGTCTTCCACGATCTCGCAGTAGAAAATCTGCGCCATCTCGCGCGCCGCGCTGGTGCCAGTCGTATAGGATAACGTAGCATTGCCGGGCAGCGTCGCGAAGGCGTCGTTGCTGTCGGCGATCACGAGCGTATGGCTGCCTGCCGCGTGGCGGAAGAAGTAGAACCAGCCTTCCTCTTCGCACAGGCGGCTGACGAACGCGAAATCGGATTCCGCATACTGCACGCACCATTCGCGCACTGCGGCCGTGCCGGTCAGCGAAAACGAGTAATCGGTCATCCCGTGTCCGGCGAACACGGCTTCGATGATCTGCTGGGCCGTCTTGCCCTGGAAGATGCGGTTGTTGTACGAGAGCGTGAGCAGCCAGGGCCACGAGCGCAGCTCCAGCGCGAAGTGGCTTGCGTCGACGGTCGAGGGCAGCATGGCGGCGCGCGTGCAGACCGCGTCGATGAGACGGGGCGCGTCGCCCCACGCGAGCGAGAGGGTGGTGTGGTTGCCCGTCATCGTGGCGGGCGCGACGGCCGGCAAGCCGCCTTGCACATGCAGACTCAGTATGGCGGGCGTGTCCAGCGCCTCGCGGGCTTCGAGACGATTGGGAAAAATCGAACTGAAGGCGGAGCCGGTCAGGCTCATGCGTGCGTTGGTATCGGCGGAAACGGGACGGTTCATCGCGGAGTTGGAGGGGCGCGATCAAGGGTTATTCGAGTGCCCACTGGGCGAGCGTGCCGACCAGTTCGTTCATGAGCACGTTGTCGATCTCCCGTGCCCCGGCGGCGCGGCAGCGCGCGAGCACGGCGTCGATGATGCCTTCGTCGAACGCGAACTGCTTGCCCGTGGCGTCGCGATAGCGCGCACGCAGTTCTTCGAGTTTCTTCTCGATGATGGCGCGCAGCACGGTGTCGTCGAGCGCCGCGTAGGGCACGGCCGTCATGCGCGCGAGAAAGGCCGGGCGAAAGACCTGTTGCAGCGCTTCGTGAAGTCGACGCGCAAACGCATCCGAAGCGAGCGCCGCCGCGGGCGTATTGAGCAGCAGTTCCGCGCCCACGTTGCTGGTCGCGAGGATCACGGTGTTGCGAAAGTCCACCACGAGCCCGGTGCCGTCCTCCATCACGCCCTTGTCGAACACGTTGTAGAACGCTTCCAGTACGTCGGCGTGGGCCTTTTCGATTTCGTCGAGCAGCACGACGCTATAGGGACGCCGGCGCACGGCCTCGGTGAGCGTGCCGCCGCTCGCGTAGCCCACGTAGCCCGGCGGCGCGCCGCGCAACTGCGAGACGGCGTGCGCTTCCTGGTAGGCCGCGAGATCGATCACGATGAGATTGCGCTCGCCTCCGTATAGCGCGTCGGCGAGCGCGTAGGCCGTCTCGGTCTTGCCGACGCCGGTGGGCCCGACGAGCAGAAAGACGCCCACGGGACGCAAGGGGTCGGCGAGCCCCGCGCGCCAGGCCTGGATGCGCTTCGCAATGCGTTCGAGCGCGGCGTCCTGCCCGACGATGCGCTGGGCAAGACGGCCCTTGAGCGTGCGCACGGCATGCACTTCGTCCGCGAGCATCTTGCCGACGGGAATGCCGGTCCAGCTTGCAATCACGGCCGCGATGGACTTGGAATCGACACAGACGGGCACCATCGGGTCGTCTTCGCGGATGGCTTCGAGACCGCTTTCGAGGCGCGCCAGTTCGGCGGCGAGATCTTCGCGCGGGTCGGCGGCGGTTTCGGCCGCGTCGTTCCCGGCGGCTGAGGCTGCGGTGAGCCTGGCCGCAGTCTCGTCGCGCGGTTGGGTGTCGAGTGCGGCAATGCGCCTGCGCAGCGCCAGAATTTCCCGCACGGTGGCCGCCTCGTCGCGCCAGCGCGCTTCGAGTTCCTGAACGAGCGCGGCGTTGCGGGCGTGCTCGCTTTCGAGCGTGGCGAGCCGCAGGGCGTGATTGCCGCCCATCAGCATTTCCGTGCGCAGGCGCAGCAATTCGTCGTCGAGCGCGCGCTGGCGGTGTCGCGCCGCTTCGAGCTGCGGCGGGGTATCGTGCTGGGCGAGCGCGACGCGGGCGCACGCCGTGTCGAGCACGGCAATTGCCTTGTCGGGCAACTGGCGTGCGGAGATGTAGCGATGCGAGAGCTTCACGGCATCGACGATCGCGGCGTCGAGGATCGTTACGCTGTGATGAGCCTCGAACCTTGGCGCGAGCGCGCGTAGCATCGCGATGGCCGTGGGCTCGTCGGGCGCTTCGATCTGCACGAGCTGGAAGCGCCGCGCGAGCGCCGGATCGCGTTCGAAGTACTTCTTGTATTCGAGCCAGGTCGTCGCCGCGATCGTGCGCAGTTCGCCCCGTGCAAGAGCGGGCTTGAGCAGGTTCGCCGCGTCGCTGCCGCCTTCGGCGCCGCCCGCGCCGATCATCGTGTGCGCTTCGTCGATAAAGAGCACGACAGGACTCGGCGAGCGCCGCGCTTCGTCGATCACCGCGCGCAGACGCCGCTCGAATTCGCCCTTCAGTCCCGCGCCCGCCTGCAGCAGCGCGAGGTCGAGCATGCGCAGGGAAACGTCCGCAAGCGGCGGCGGCACGTCGCCCGCGGCGATCCGCAGCGCGAGGCCTTCGACCACGGCCGTCTTGCCCACGCCGGGCGCCCCGACGAGAAGTGGATTGTTCTGCCGGCGCCGCAGCAGGATGTCCACCGTCTGGCGGATTTCGGCGTTGCGGCCCACGATCGGGTCGATGCGCCCGGCTCGTGCTTCGGCGGTCAGGTCGAGCGTGTACTGGTCGAGCATGGCCGGCGTCGGCTCGGGGGCGGCCAGGTCGGATCCCAGCTCGCTGAGCGCGGCCCCTTCGTCCGCGGCGACGGGTGGCGCGGCAGGGGAAAGCGCCTCGATGGGGGCGAGCCAGACCGCAAAGTTGGCGCGCAGCGCGGCGCTCGCCACGCGCGTTAGCGCAGGTGCGCAGTGGGCTGCCCGCGCGCGCAGGGCGTCGTTTTCAAGGAGCGCGATGAGCAGCGTCGCGGCGCGCACGCGCGGTTGCTGGAGCACCACGGTGGATTGCACGAGCGCGTCCTGGAGCCACACGAGCAGCTCGGGCGAAAACGACGGCATGCCCGGGTTGCCGCGCTTGAAGCGCGCCAGGGCGGTCCGGATCTCGGCGGAAACGACCGTGCGTTCCACGCCGAAGTGGGGCAGGACGCACGCGAAGTCTCCGCCCTCGGTTTCGACGAGTGCGAGTAACCAGTGCTCGACTTCGACCACGAAATGCGATTCGCGCAGGCACTGCTGCGCCGCGCGTTCCAGCGCCTCGCGCGGCTCGCGCTCGAGACGCGCGACGAGGGACTTGAGATCGAGTGTCACGGCGCGGGTGCGGCAGCGAATGCCGTATCCGGCGGAGTGGCGTCGCGCGGCGCAAGACGCGTGAGGCGCGCCGGCGCCGTTTGGGCGGCGCCGCTCCAGGCGGTCCAGCCTAGCCGCAACGGGGCATGGCGCGACAGGATCGCGCGTTGAAGTTCGCCCGCCGGGACCTGCAGTTCGAGATGCACCTGCAATTCCGCGCCGAACCAGGCGGCGGCCAGGGCATGCAGCGCGGCGTAAGCATGCGCTCCCGGCAGAAATGCTTCGTATTGCTCACGGTTCAGCGGACCGAGGCGTACCCGGATGCCGCGGTGCTCGTCCCAGATGCGCGTGCCGGCCACCGCGTCCACCCCGATGCGCCGGTTGCGGCCCCCGGTGCCGATTGCCGTGCGGCTCGCGGCGGGCAGCGTCTGCCAGCCGCCCGCGAACGGCGTGGAGCGCACCGGCACGCGGAAGTGGTGCAGCGCCATCACGTCGAAGCCGGCGAGCGAGCGACGACGGTTCGCGAAGAGGCCTGCGCGCGCGAGCAGCGCACGCAGGTCGGGCGAGTCGCCAAAAACGGCGGGCTTGTCCACCTTGGGCGGCGAGGCCCAGACGAGCCCCGTGACGGCCCGCAGAACGACATCGGCAGACCGCGTGAGCGTGGCAGGCAGCGGCTCGGCGCTGCGATATTTGCGCTGCGTGTGATAGAGAAGCGCGAGCAGCCGGTTCTGGAAGATATCGAGGAACGCCGTTGCGGCGCTGTCCTTGCGGCGCAGACGATCCTGCAGCCATTCCTGCCAGGCGCCGGGCAGCGGGCCGTCGGGCCCGCCCAGCGCGAACGAATTGACCTGGAGCTGGGGCTGTCCGGCTCGCTTTGCGGCAGATTCACCGCGAGTTTCAGGGCCCGCGCCAGCACCCGCGTCGGGCTCGAGCGCGAGCGAGCGCGGCAAACCGCGCCGCAGCGGCCCGAGCGCGCTGGCGGGAAACGCGGGTGAGAGCGTGCCACTCAGCGCAAGGGCTTCCTGCCGCGGGTCGAGCCCAGTGCCCGGCGGTTGCGCGTTCGGCCTCAGCAGTTCGAGGAGTCGCACGGCCTGCGCGAACTCGAACGCGTGCGGCTCTTCGAACAGCCGCTCGGTCAGAGTACGAGCGGGCTGCCCGTCATCGGCCGCCATGTGTGGATCTCCCGACCGTCGCATACGAGCGAGGTCTGCACGAAACGGTTGACGCTCGCGTAGAGCGAAAAGAAATGCGCGAGCACGCCGGAGAAGAGCACCGGGCTCGTGCCGACAAAGCCGGCTTCGTCGAGTTCGAGCCGCACGCCCAGGCCGCTGCGCCAGCCGCGCCAGCTATCGGACCCGACGTGCGCCACGACGCGCTCGCTCGAAATCCGGGTGATACCGGCGATCTGGCGTTGCGCCGGGGCATGGTCGCCGAGATTGTGCAGCACGAGCATTTCGCGCAGCGTCGGCACGGCATCCGGGCCTTCGACCAGCGAGACGTGGTTCAGCACGAGCTGGGACACGAGGCGCCAGCGCGAGCTGCCGTCGAGCGTGGCGACGATCTGGCGCGTGGGGCGATGCGCGAGCCGCACGCTGGCCACCGGGCCGGGCACCTCGAACGAGAGCGCGGCGTCGGGCGCGAGCCGGTGCGCGAGATGCCGGTTGGTGCACAGCAGGTCGGCGGTGAGCGTGCGCATGGCGGGCACGGCGGGATCGAACCGCGTGTCCACGAACGTGAGCATCACGTCGCTGCCCGGCCGCGACGGGTGCAGCCCGCTCACGCGCCGGGTGTGCCAGTAGACGTCCGAAGCCACGCCGTGGCGCGCGCCGTACCAGGGCGGCACGTCGGTCACGGTGCGGCCCGCTACCATGCGCACGTTACGTACTGCGTAGATCTCGGTGCACGATTCGCGGTGCGAATCGGGGCTCACGCGCATTTCGCGCGCCGTGCCATCCGGCCGTAACGGCTCCGACGTGCGTGCAAAGAGGTTGAGCGCAGGTGCGCAGCCGAGAGCGAAATCGCGGGGATGTAACGTGAAGCGGCCGCGCGGACCCGCCGCGAAGCCGACGACGAGGTGGATCGCTTCGCCCGCTTCCGGCGGCGGCTTGAACGGCAGGTCGAAGAAAGCGAATTTCTCCGGGAATGCGAAGTATTCGACCAGCAGGCGACAGGCCGGATGGGCACCGTCTTCGAGCGGCAGGAGCGCCTCTTCCTCGTCGAAGCCCACCGGCGCGGGCAGGCCGCTCTGGCGATGCAAAGCGCCGTCTTCCGTTTGTAGCCACACGGCGGTGCTATGGGCGCCCAGCAGATCGTAGAGCGCCGCGACCGTGACGGGCGATCCCGCGAGCCGCACGCGCAGGCGTTCGATCGGCAGGGCGCCCAGCGCATGCGGGCCGATGCCGCGCAATGTGAGGCGCAATGCCGACTGTAACGACGCATTGCCCGTGAGGGCCTGGGCTTCTTCCGCGTCCAGCAGCCGGACTGCGTCGAAGGCGAGCGGCCAGAGCGTGACCTCGGCGCTCGTGCGCCAGTGGATCGTCGTGCCGCTCGCATCCACGTGCAGGAGCGGCGTGCCGCGCGGCACGCGATAGCCCGCGGCAATGCTGCCTTGCGTCGGGTCCGGCTCGAACTGCACGATCGTCATGGACGGCACCGGGCGTGAAGCGTACGGGTAGAACTGCTCGAGCAGGCCGTCGGTGAGCGTGGCGTATTCGTCGTCGAGCGTGCGCTGGATGCGAGCCGTCAGTACGGCGAAACTTTCTATCAGGCGTTCGACGTGCGGGTCGGCGCTCTCGCCGGAGCCGAGTTCCAGCCGGCGCGCGATCTTCGGGTAGCGCTCGGCGAAGCTCTCGCTCGCGCGGCGCAGCCAGGTCAGCTCGCGCTGATAGTAGTCGAGCAGTTCCGGGTCAAGCGAGTCGTTCATCGACGATCCCGATCGACTGCGTTTCGCCATCCAGACCGGCGATGTAGGTGACGGGATGCTCGACGCCGTCGTTGCCGCGCAGCGTGCCCATGATGCGCAGGCACAGGCGCCAGGGCGCGCCTTCGTCGGGTTCGATTTTCACGCGCGGCCCTTGCAGGCGCGGCTCGAATGCGCGGACGACTTCGGCCACCTCGCGCTCGATCACGGCCCGGTCCTCCGCACGCGCCGCGCTCTGTGCGCTCCAGTCGGGCAGACCGTAAAGCAGCACTTCCGGCGCACGCGGCACGCGCGGCGTGCCGCGGCGCGTGTTCAGGAGGCGCAGCAATTCTGCGCGGACGGACGCGCGCAAGCCCGCCGCGTCGAGCATGCGCGCGGCGAGTTCGTTGCCGCGCTCTTCGAGCTCGAAAGGGGCGTCGTCGGCGAGCCGCTCGAAGAGCGGCATGGGCGCGATCAGTACGACAGGACGGTCGTTCGGCATGGGCGGTGTGCGCTGCCTCAGTTCCCCTTTATTTCACGACCTTGTTCGCGGCGAGATCCCACGTCGAGGCCGCCGTGCCTTCCTTGGAGCCGTCGTCCTTCTGCGAGGTCAGCTCCCACTTGATCTTCGTGAAGTTCAGCGAGAGCGTCTCCACCGGCTTGCCGCCCGCGCCGCCCGACACGCTGACGTTGCTCAGCACGACATTGTCGAGGGTATAGGTGATGAAGGGCATGATCTTGCCGTCGCTTTCGGCGGCGTTGCGGCCCACTACGACGGACGCCGAAGCAATGGCTTTGCCGCCGCAGCAGTATTCGTTGAGCGTGGGCGTGGCCACGTCCACGAACTTCGTGACGGTGAATTCGCCGATGTGGGGCTTGCCCGACGTGCGCTCCGAATTGCTGACGTCGTTGGTCACCTGCATGGCCACGTTGTGGCTATAGGACATCAACTCGATCTTGTCCGTGTAGCCCTCCAGCGTGCACTCGCCTTTGATGTCGCTGCCGAGGTCGAGAATGATCGAATCCATGGTTTGCTGCTCCCGGGACAGGGGGAACCGCGCGGGCCGCCATCGCGGCGCCGGGCGTGTTCAGGGGATGGAGGCGGCGAGGCGCCGCGGTCGTAAGGATAACTTGGCGATCAGGCGGCCGCGGGCGGCGGCAAGGTCGCGACGAGCCGGATCGACGCGGTGAGTTCCTCGAGCTGGAAATGCGGCCGCAGGAACACCGTCGCGCGATACGCGCCCGGTTTGCCGGGAACCTCGGTCACGTCGACGCGCGCTTCGCGCAACGGATACTGCGCCTTGATCTCTTGCGGCGCGTTGTCGTTGACGAGCACGTAGTCGGCGATCCAGGTGTTCAGGTAACTGCGCACGTTATCGCGCGTCATGAAGCTCCCCACCTTGTCGCGCATGATCGCCTTGATGTAGTGCGCAAAGCGGGAGGCCGCGAGAATGTATGGCAGCATCGCCGAAATCCGGGCGTTCGCGGTCGCCTCCGGCGTGTTGTACGCGACCGGCTTGTTGGCGGTCTGTCCGCCGAAGAACACGGCGAGGCCTTCGTTCTTCTTGTGGACGAGGGCGATGAAGCCGAGCGCGTCGAGCTCTTTCTCGCGGCGATCGGTGATCGCCACTTCGGTCGGGCACTTCATGACCTTGTCGCCCGAGGCCGTCTGGAAGATATGGTCCGGCAGTTTCTCCACGGCGCCGCCGCCCTCCACGCCGCGAATCGCGGCGCACCAGCTATATTGCGCGAAGGCGTCGGTGATCCGCTGGGCGAGCGCGTAGGCGGCATTGCCCCACAGATACTTCGTATGGTCCGTGCCGTCCACGTCTTCGAAGAAGTTCATGCCCTCCACCGGATTGCTGTCCGGATGGTAGGGGCGGCGCATCAGGATGTGCGGCAGCACGAGCGCGACATAGCGCGAGTCCTCGCTCTTGCGGAATTCGCGCCAGCGGTGCATGTCGATCGTTTCGAAGATCTTCGAGAGGTCGCGCGGCACGCCGAGTTCCGTGAAGCTAGTCATGTCGAAGAGCTGCGCATGCGCCGCCGAAATGAACGGGGCGTGCGCGGCCGCCGCCACCGAGGCCAGCTTCTCGAGCAGACTCACGTCCGGCGTCTGGCGCGTGAAGTAGTAGTCGCCCACCAGCACGCTGAACGGATGACCGCCGAACGTGCCGTACTCCTCTTCATAGATTTTCTTGAAGAGCGCACTCGTGTCGACGTCGATCGCTTTCTCCAGATCGTTCTGCAGGTCTTTTTTCGAGGCGTTCAGCAGACGAAGCTTCAACCGCGAACTCGTTTCGGATCCCTTGACGAGGAAGTGCAGCCCGCGCCAGGACGATTCGAGCGCCTGCATGTCGGGGTGGTGCAGCACCTCGTTGAGCTGCTCGCTGATCAGCTCGTCGATCTTGCGGATATGGTCGTTGATCATCGCCACCGTGTCGCGGCTGATGGTCATGTTCTTGTCGAGCACCTGCAGCGCGAACTCGGCCAGCAGTTCGCGCGCGTGCTGCTGCTGTTCCTCGTATTGCGCCATGCGGCCTTCGTGCACGATGCGATCGAGCAGCGCGACCGGTTCCGCCTGCGCTTGCGCGGCGGCCTGGATATCGGACATGAGTTTCTCCTCGCGTAGCGGCCGTTTGGCGGCGTCATTCGCCGCTCAGTTGGCCACGCAGTTAGCGGCCCGGCTGGCCGCGCAGTTGACCGCGCAGTCGACCGCGCGGTTGACCACCCGGTCGGCCGCCTGATTGAACGCTCAAGCAGCCGGCGTTTCGCCGGCGGGCGGCTCCGGCGCGTCGCCCGGCGGCGGCAACTGGGCGGGCGCGGCGTCCTGCGGATGGGCCGAGCGGATTTCGTTCAAACCCTGCGGGTCGTGCACGACTTCCTGGAGGAGCTTGTCCAGTTCGTCGTTGCCGTCGAGCTTGGTGAGGAGGTCTCGCAGGCGCAGACGCGCATCGTAGAGCTGCTTGAGCGGCGCGATCTGCTGGACGATGTTGACGGGATCGAAGTCGTCGATGTTCTCGAACTTCAGTTCGACGTTGATCTTGCTGCCGTCTGCGGCGAGCGTGTTGTCGACCTGCAGTACGGCGCGCGGGCCGATCGACTTCATGACGTCGTTGAAGTTGTCGCGGTCGATGTCGACGAAGCGCCGCTCCGTCATTTTCGGCAACGGCTCGGCCGGTTTGCCGGACAGATCGGCCAGGATGCCGACCACGAGGGGCAGCTCCCGCTTTTCGATGGCGTTGCCGGTTTCGACGTCGTACGTGATCTGGACACGCGGTGGGCGGTTCCTTTCGAACCAGTGCTGGGTACTGTCGGCCATGGTCACCTCGGAATTCTTTCTTTTATTGCATAGTCGAGTGAAAGAGGCCTGTGCGCATATCGAATGCAATGCGGCATGCCCCGATGTCGTATACGAGGTGCGGAGGGTTCTGCCGCAAGCAGGGTTGGCGCGATGACACCGCTTCGCTCGCCAGTGCTGCGTGACCTCGGGGATCGACGGTCACGACTTTAGGACAGGAAACAACAAAGTTCAAACAATATTTACTGCGCATGAATTGGCGTGACTTTCACATTGCTTTAACGAATTTCATGAATAGATCCGGTAATAAATCGTTATTGCACGAGCGTCATTCCGGCTTGTAGACTACGCGCGAAGCTGCCGGCATGGAAAACATGCGCAATGATTAGAAATACGAACCAGCATGAGGGGATCCGCGTGAGCGATGGAGATCGTGGCGGACCGGAGGCGACGCACACAATGGGGCTTGCGCAGTGATCACCACGCTATCGGTCAACACGCCGTGCACGGCCAGGGCGCCGCGCAGGGGGGGACTTGCCGCGCTCGCGGCGCTCGCCGTGTGGGGTCTCGCCGGCTGTTCCGCATCGCTGCCGAAGGTCGAGGTGGACACGCTGGCGATCGCGGTGTCGACGCAGGCCAATCTGGACACGCCTATAGCAGTCGATGCGGTACTCGTTCGCAATCCCCAGTTGCTCGATGCGTTGCTCGGCTTGCCGTCCTCGAAGTGGTTCGCGCAGCGCGACCAATGGCGGCGCGATCATCCGGATGATCTTGCCGTCGTGTCCTACGAGGTCGTGCCGGGCCAGCAGATCGCGGCCACGCCGTTCGCGTTCGGAGGCAAGCGCGGGGCCGGCGTAGTCGTGTTCGCAAACTACCAGACACCGGGCGCGCACCGCGTGAGGCTCGACATGGGCCCTGCCAATGCGCTGCTGCTATTAGGCGATCAGGACCTGAGCGTGCAGGCCGCACGCTGAATGAAGGCACATCGAGGCGACCACCTTCTCCGCTATGCGCATCCCATTTCCCGATCCGGTCTGCTGGTTCGACGGCATGCCTTTGCTGCCGCAACACTTTCAGACCCAGGCGCTGCACGCGGCAGGTCATGCCGCGTTGCTGGCCAGCGCAGCGCGTTCCCATTACTGGGGCGTGCTCTCGCTCGAGTACGACGCGGCGGGCCTCGCCCAAGGCCTCGTGCGTATCAGCGCGCTGGAGGCGATCCTGGCCGACGGCCTCGCGATACGCCACACGCCGCTCGATCCGGTGCTGGAGGTCGACGTGGCCCGCGCGTTCAGCGAGCCCGATGAAGCCGTCACCATCTATCTCGCGGTGCCGCCGCTTTATCGGAGCGGGCAACTGGACCCCCAGGCGGGGCGCTACCGGCAGCGCGAAAGCACGGACGTGCCGGACCTCGTCTCGGGTGGCGAGCCCGCTTCGATCACCACCTGGTCGCCGCGCCTGCATCTGATGACGGATCTCGGCCGGCACGAATTCGACCGGTTGCCGCTCATGCGCCTCAAGCAGCAGGGCGGCGGCGTGGCGGTGACGGAGTACGCCGCGCCGTGTCCGTTCGTGCGCGCCGACTCGCTGCTCGGTCAGCGCGTGATGCGGGTGCTGATGCGCGTGCGGGAGAAGTGCGTTTTTCTCGCGGGGCGGTTGCAGGCGGCCCAGCGCGCGGAGGAACGCGACGATGCCGCGTTGATCGAGCGTCAGCTCTGCGCGCTCTGGACCCGCTTGCCGGAGGTCGAGGCGACGCTCGCCACGGGCGTTGCGCATCCCGCCGAGCTTTACCGCGCGGTCGCCGGCATGGCGGGCGCACTCGCCGCGCTGCGTCCCGCGCACGGCGTGCCCGCCTTCGCGGCATTCGATTACATGGAGTTGCTTGCATCGTTCGATCCGCTGCTCGAATGGACGGAGGATGCTCTTGCAACCATACGGCAGGGCTATCGCGTGCGCGCGTTCAACGCGGAGGGAGGCAGTTTCTGGATTGCGCCGCCGTTTGGTGGTAGCGGTAGTAGCGGCGGCAGCGTGCCGCGCGAACTCGTGATCGGTTTGCGTATGCCTCCCGACGCCGGCGAACACGATGCGAGCCAGTGGCTCGATCAGGCCGTGGTGGCGTCGCGTCCCCATGTGGCGACGCTCGCGCGCCAGCGCATGCGCGGGCTGTCACGGCGCCGGCTTGCGCGCGAAGAGCGCTCCGCGTATGCCACGGGCGACGACACGACGCTCTTCATGCTTTCGTCGGAGGAAACGTGGTTCGACCGCACCCAGCCCTTGTGTATCGAGGTGCGGTCCGCCGCTACGGGGCGCGCTCCCTGGGCGGTGCAACTGTTCACGCCGTCCGACGATGGAGACGACGATGGCCGCCGATCCGGAGCCGGCGATGTTTGACTCCGCCAACAAGGATCAGGAGCGTTTGCCGCTGACGCGTGCGTTTGTCGCGGCGTTCGCGCACGCCGAAGAAGCGCGCGCGCACCTTGCCGAGCGGGCCGGACCGGCAGGAGAGACCAGCGCCGCCGACGACGGCGGAGCGCGCCCCGATGCCCGGCAGCAAGCCGATGCGCTGGCCACCCAGTTGCAAGTCGCCACGCGCAAGCTCGCGCGCGATGCGATGGCGTGGACGGGGGCGGCGGGCGAAGCGGACATCGCCGCCGCGCAGTATGCCTACGTCGCGCTGCTCGACGAACGGCTGCTGTTTTCCGCGTGGCCCGGTGCGAGCGCATGGGAAACGCAGCCGCTCGAGGCGCGGATTTTCGGCACCCGTTCCGCGGGCGAACGCGTGCCGACCGCCATCGAGGCCTTGCTTGCGCAACGCGATCCGTCGCAGCGCGATCTCGCGAACGTCTACCTCGCCTGCCTCACGTTAGGTTTCAAGGGACGGCTGCGAGGCGAGGCCGGCGCGCTGCGCCACGATCAACTGCGCCATGCGTTGTTCGCCTTCGCCATGCAGCGCGATCCCGAACCCGAACGCCTCAGCGCGCCGCTCGAACGCACCGCACTGGCACCGGGCGAGGTTCGGCCGCTCGGCCAGATGTTTCCGGATCGCGCGCGCCTCGCGCTCCTCGTGGGGGGCGGTTGCGCGGCGCTCATCGGCATGTCGGAACTGCTGTGGCTCTTCGCGACCGCGCCCGTGAGGCCCGCGCTCGATCGGTTCGAGGCGATTTCGCTCGTGGCGGAACGTCCGACCCATGTCGATGCGACCACGACCTCGGGCGTGGTGTTGCCGCGTGCAGAGAGGCAGGGCGCGGTGCACCCGCTGGCGCCGTTCGGCGGCAGTGCGCCGTGGCCTTCCACCAGCGTGCCGCAGACGCCTGCCACGCCGACTGTTTCGACAACGCCGGCCGAAACGCTCGCGCTGGCGCCTCCGGTCGCGGTGCAACGGGTCGTCGCCGTTACCGTCGGTGCGCATGATGGCACGCGTGACGGCACGCTCGATGGCGCTGATGCGAGCGGAGATTCGCTGCAGGCGGGAGCGCGGCCATGACGAATACGCTCGTGACGGTCCTCCTCGTCCTCATCGCGCTTCTGCTGGCGTGCGTGCTGATTGCGCTGCTCATACGCTGGTTGCGCGGGCGCGACGAACGCCAGCCGTTGCGTAGCTTCAACGCCGTGATCCGCGCCGTGCATGCCGCCATGGGCGTGCGCGACGCGTACTCCGTGCCGCGGGTGCTGGCGACGGGAACGCCGGCGGCGCTCGACGCGCTCGCGCGTAGCTGGCGCCTCGCTCCGGTTGGCGAGCCGGCATGGTACGGCCGGGTCTGGCACGACGCGGAAGGGATCCTGCTCGCGGAGCCTGGCGACGTGCTCGGCACCGCGGCCGAGCGTCGGCGCGGCGCCTGGCGGCGGCTCACGCGCGCGCTGCTGCGCAACCGTCCCGGTCGGCCGCTCGATGCGCTGCTCTGGGTGGTGGCGCACGACACGCTGATCGACGAAAACGGTCAACCGCGCGCGGACACGAATGCGGCGATCGAGGCCTCGCGGACGCTGATCGCGCTGCAGCGGCAGTTGGGGCAAATGCTGCCGCTCTACATCGTGGTGACCGGCTGCGACGCCGTGCCGGGCTTCGACACGCTCGCGGCGCGGTTAAAGCGCGTGCGTGCGGAGACCCCGCTGGGCTGGGCTTCTCCATACGCGCTGCGGCGCACGTTCGAGCCGGCGTGGATGGACGACGCCTTTGCCGATCTGTGCCGCGCGCTCGCGGCGACCATCACGGAAATGGGCACGCTCGACGGCGCGCTGGACGGCGATGTCTTCCTGCT
The DNA here is from genome assembly GCF_046581065.1 of Paraburkholderia yinzeri. Classification (NCBI taxonomy): domain Bacteria; kingdom Pseudomonadati; phylum Pseudomonadota; class Betaproteobacteria; order Burkholderiales; family Burkholderiaceae; genus Paraburkholderia; species Paraburkholderia yinzeri. Next base: position 372,843 of record NZ_JBFOCJ010000003.1, read on the forward strand.
GCCGCAGCGCCTCGATGCCCTGCGCGAGCCGCTGTGCGAGCACATCGAGCCCGCGTTGCGCGGGGCCGCGGACGGCACCGCGCCGCTCATGCGCGGCATCTGGTGCGTGGGCGCGGTGCCGCGCGCGCTGGATGCGCTCGCGGCCGAGCCGGGCGAACCCGCTGCCGCCGCGCCGCCGGTCTTCGCGTCGCGCCTTTGGCACGACCTGCTGATGCGGGGGCAGGGCCTTACCGTCGCCATTCCGCGCGTGCTCGCCCTGCGGATGCGGCGCTACCGCGTGGCCACCGCGCTGGCGATCGTAGTGGGCTGCTTATGGAGCGTTGGGCTGGGCGTGGCGACCTGGCACGTACGCAGCGACGCGCATGCGCTGGCGGGCGCCTACGACACGCTGACGCTGGCCGGCGTGGCATGGCACGAATCGGCGGCGAGCGACAGCGAAGCGGCGGCGAAGCGCGTGCTCGGCAGCGCGGCCGATACGTTCGTCAAGGTGCCGCGCTGGCAGCTTTCGACGCTGTTCATGCCGCTGTCCTGGTTCGGCCTGCGGCAGCGGCTTACCGAAGCGCAGCACCACATGCTGAGCGGGCTCGTGTTCGCACCGCTGCGCGAGCGGCTTGTCAGCCGTCTCGCCAGTCTGAACTGCGCCGACACGACCGCGGCATCCGACCCGTCGGCCAGCGATGCCGCCGCGGCGAGCGGCGCGCGGCGGCCCCAGGATCTGCCTGACTACACCATGGGGACGCGTCTCGTGGCGAATGCCGCGCAGACCGAGCGGCTCGTCCAGGGCTACAACGAACTCGTCGATCCGGAAAGCGGCAACACCGCGATGCTGGCCCACCTCATGCTCGGGACGGCGGGTGCGAGCTTTCCGCCCGATCACGTGCAGGATCGCGCGGAGCTGGACGAAGCCCTGCGCGTGTACGGAGCCGACGACGGGGCGCTGCCGTTCGACGGCACCGATGCCCTTGCGGCGCGCGCGCGCACGAGCGTCTGCTTCGAGGAGACGTTCGATCACTGGTTCGACCAGATCTATCTGGACTCCTCACTCACGGAGAACGCAGCGCAGATCCAGTCCATGCTGGGCGACCTCAAGGCGTCGGGCGCGGCGCCCACGACGGCGGCGCTCGACGAACTGGCGACGCGCATCGATACGCTCGCCACCCAGGTCGATACGGCGGACCACGGCTGGGCCGGCGCCCACGGCCAGGAGCTGGTGCCGGGCCTTGGCGCCACCTTCGATACGGCGAAAGGGCTGCACCTGATCGGCGCGGGACCGGTAGCCGCCGTGCTGGAACACGAACAGGGCGAGCAGAGCGCCTTTGCGGCGCGGTGGCTCGCGAGCGGCAACCTGCCGGGCGTCCTGAATTCGAATGCCAGCAGCGGGCTGCAACTCGCGGAAGACCTGCTGCCGCTGCGCGACGCGTTGCGCACCTTGCTCGGCCAGTCGTTCGTCTCGGGCGAAGGCGGCGCCGAGGCCCAGATTCGCGGCGTGACGGCGGATTCCGCCCAGCAGGCGCTCGCGGTGCTGCCCGCGTACAAGCAGTACGCCGCCGGGCTTCTCGCCCAGGCGCCCGAAGCGTGGCGCGGCGCGTTGCTCGCCGCGGCCGGCAACGCCACCGTGCACAGCATGGTGGCGGCGCTATCGGAGCCCGCGGCGCCCGGCACCCCGCGCGACGTGGCGTATGTGCCGCAAACGCAGGCGCCGCCCTTCGACGCCTTGCGCAAGAACGCGCTCGACCTCGTCGATGCCTTCGATTCGCTCGGGCGCACGGATCTCGCGCAGGCGGTCGCGCTGCGCGTGAGCGACGCGGCGCTCGGCGTGCTGCGCTCGACCGACGTCCAGTTGCAATCGCTCGAACCGTTTCGACCGCTGCGCGGCGACTTCTCGGGATGGAACGGCAGCCCGGGCGGATCGCAGCGCGCCTTTGGCGCAGCAACGCCCGAAGCGCTGCAAACCTACCTTGCCGCGCAAGCCAGCGCCGTGTCCGACACGGCGGCCGGTGCCGCGAGCGCGCTCGACTGGCTCGCCACGCAGAACCCGCCGCTGTCCACTGCGGATGCGCATCTCGTGGCCCGCTGGAAGGCATTGTTCGCCGATCTCACGCAATACCGCGCGAGGAGTCCGGCCAGCGCGCTCGTGGCCGTGCCGGCCGTCATCTCCAATCAGCTCGACAAGATGGACCTCGACACCTGCGGCGCCTCGCTCGCTCAGGCGGACGTGCCGCCAACGGGCGACGTCATCGCGAGCGCGGGCATGCAGCTCGTCTCGTCGGCACGCGAGCGCTGCTACCGCTTGCAGATCGGCACCGGCACGGATGCGTACGAACAGTTGCGCAGCACTTTTGCGCGCAACCTGGCCGGACGCTTCCCGTTTTCCGCCGACGCGAATGCACCGGCCGCCGATCTGCGCCAGACGGCGGCCTTCGTGGCGCTGCTCGATGCGAAGCTCGCGGACGCGCAACGCGGCATGAGCGCGGCCGAGGCGAGCGGGGCCGCGCATCCGGACGCGCAGCAGTTCCTCGCTAAGCTCGCGCGCGCGAAGCCGTGGCTCGACGCGCTCGTCGCGCGGGGGGCGGACGGCGCGCTCGTGGGCGTCGACGTGGCGGTGGACTGGCGCATCGATCGCGCCGACGAAACCGGCGCCGACCAGGTGATCCAGTGGTCGGTCGAGAGCGGTGGTCAGACGCTCGCGTGGCCCTCCAGCGGCGGTTCGCCGCTGCGCTGGGCGCCGGGGCAGGCCGCCGCGCTGAGCCTGCGCTGGGCGAAGGACGGACCGTGGCGGCCGATGCAGGACGCTGCCCAACCGACCTTGTCGGTCGACGGCGAGGACGCCACCTGGGCCGCCAACGACACCTGGGCGCTGCTGCGTCTCGTGCGCCTTCATGCGGTACCGGAAGATAGCGCCGAGGGCGCGGGCAACGCGCGCATGCTGCTGAGCGTCCCGGTGCGCGATCGCAACGGCGCCACCCAGACCGCGCGCATGTTCATGCGCGTGGGCATGACGGGGGCGTCGAAGACCGCGCTCTCGTATCCGGACCTGCCGTTCTCGGCGCCGGGGAGCAGCGTATACATCCCGCGAACCGTCAGCTACGGACAGTGGCCGGCCAATACCGAAGCAGGGCACGGATGAAGCCGATCTACGACATCGAAGCGCTCGTTCAGCCGATACCGGGCGACACGCCCGGCGGCGTCTCGTTGCTTCACGATCCCGCGTTCGACGCGATCAAGGCCGCGCGCCGCGAAGACGATCCGGCGTTGCCGGCCGGCATCTGGCAGACCGCGCTGAAAGTGGCCGACTGGGCCGAGGTCGAAGCCGGATGCCGTACGCTGCTGGTGGAGCGCAGCAAGGACCTGACGCTGGCGGCGTGGCTGGGCGAGAGCTGGCTGCATCGATACGGATGCGGCGCGCTGCCGGCATGTTTCGAACTGCTGAGCGAACTCTGTGCGCGTCATTGGGATTGCTTGCATCCGCTGCCGCGCGATGGCGATTATGGCTTTCGTGCCGCGCCGCTGGCGTGGATTTCGCAGAACTATCCAACCCTGCTTGCGGGGCGTGTGGCTCTGTGTGCCGGGCCAGATGGATCCGCGTTGACGCTTGCTCGCTGGGTGGCCACCCAGCGCGAGGCGATCGCCGTGAAGGACCGCAAGGATGTGCCGGCCGCGAAGCGAGAAGAAGCGGCGCGCGCGGCGATGGCGCTGGTGCAGGCGGTGCTGGGCGCTACGCCCGCCGCATTGCATGCGCAGTTGCGGGCCGTTGGCGCGGCTCGTGAGCCTATTGCGAAACTCGATGCGTGGTGCACGCCACGGCTGGGTGCGGAGGCGCCGGGTTTCGCGTCGCTGCTGGAAACGATCGAGCGGATCGAGGGTGTCTTGCGCGAGTGGCTCGCGTTGCATCCGGACTGGAAGGAGGAAGCGATGGTTGAAGTCGCACCGATTCAGGAGTCGCCGGTGGTTGGCATGCCGGAGAGCCGGCCCGTCGAGCGGATCGACAAGCTGCAGTCGCGCGAGGAGGCGTACCGGTTGCTGGCGGTCGTTGCCGATTATCTGATGCGTTATGAGCCGCATAGTCCTGTGCCTTATATGCTGAGGCGGGCGCTGGATTGGGGGGCGAGGCCGTTGCCGGAGCTTCTGCTTGAACTGACGGCGGGGGAAAGAGGTCGGGCGCTGGGCAGTGCCCTGGGGTTGCTGCCTGAGACTGAACAGGGGCGGTAGGGGGAATGCCGAATCCGTCTTTCAGCGGTTCATTGCGCGAACTCGACTATCAACCAGGCACAGGTGCGCTTCATGTATAGAGTCAACCTCGAAAAATTGGCCGAATGCAGCAAGTTGGTCAGCATGAGTTCGTTTGGTGGTGTGGTACCCCATGGCACGAAGGCGTACACCGACTGGCTCAAAGCGAAGCTCAATGAGATTGCGAACTTCCGGGAAGATGGAGCGGGCCAGAAAATCAAAAGCCTTTTAAACGCCCCAACCTGGGAAGACAAACTGGACCGTGACCTGGAAGCGGCGTGGAATGTATCTCTCCTGATGCGCACTGGAGAACTTCATTTTGCCCAGCAAGTCGCCGAAGTGGTTGTGGCGCAGCTCAAAGCAGAAAGGCGGCCGATTTACCCTGTCATTAACTCGGACTGGAAAAGCGACGCCTGGCTTACCGGGCTGGTGTTGGGCACGGAAAGGATGCCGGACTTGAACCCGGAAGGCATTGGCTTTGGTGTGCGTGCCAAACTTATTCCAGAGCAAGAGCACAAGAAGGGATTGCCGCCCGGACAATATGACGTGCTCTATGTCGACGACGCCAGCTACTCGGGAACGCAAATTTTCAATCTTGCGAACAGCATTTTTTTAAGCGGGCTAAGGCCGACGAGAATTTTGCTTATGCTCGCCGGTATCAGTACGCAAGCCATGGGGAAAATATCTTCCTCCAGGCTGTTTAGCGTAGGGAAATGCAAGCCGTTTTGTGATGAGAAGGTGACAACCCAGATCACGAACATATGGGAGCCGTCGCCCGAGACCAGGAGTCTTTTATGGGCATTTTTCGGCGATATGAAACATATCGAGGCCGATCCGCTGACCCTTGAGCCCAAACCTACGACGGGTGAGATGCCTATTTTTTTGCACAACTGCCTGACAATATTGCCTTACAAGATACCGGATTCACTTTCAGTGCCCACTCATCTCTACCTTGCCTACGATCCCATTACCCAGTCATCTGTCTTTGAGTCCGAGGGCGGCCACATTTTCCGCTCGAATGGGCAGGTGAACTATCGAACCATCATGGCGGGAGGGGCGGCGGCCTACGCGACAATAATGACAATGTGAGTCGGGTTGGCTGGCGCTGGCGTTTACCACCCCGGTTCGTGTCCCTGGCACGTCAACATGCAGCCGAGCGCCGCGACAGTTCCTACCGCGCCGAGCCCGGCGCCCACGGCGATATTCTCCACGGCGGTTGCGCAGCCCTGAAGCGACATCGCTGAAGTCAGCAGTGCCGCGAACACAAGGCGCCTGAAAATGCTGCGAAAAGCGGGATGTCCTGTTGACATGGTTCGATCGTCGTCGTGAACGGCTTCATGGCTTGCATGAGAACTCCGAGCATATCGACGCAGATGCAGGGCAATTCCTCAAGCTAGGTCCCCAAAGCGCAACGGCTTACCAACCGTTTCTATTTCGGCAATGCCGGTCGGACGGTCGAGTGACCCCTCACGAAGCGGCGGTCAACGTCGGGCCATCGCCTACACTTGTTCGTGCCATCCGGACGCCGTCCACGCGTTCGCCGAACCTGCCCGCGAGGTCATCGGCGACCAAAGCGCCCGAGGATGGCCGGCGTCGTCGAGTGGGGGCAGGGAGGCGCTCCGGCCTGTTATGCAAATTTTGCATATACCCATGCTGATACAGCATTAGACGACTGCGACCCGCCACTTCATCATCGCGTCTCCGCCATAACGGCGGTCGCCCGCCTGCACAGGGCACCGCAACAAAAAACAGCGCTATCGGCACCCCGCCGACTTGCGGAGACAGGCGCAGCACATCGCCGCGTGCGTACCGTATTCGCCTGCCTCGCTCCCGCGCGCTGTCCATACCGTATTGCATGGGATCCTACCGGACGCCAAAGCGCCAGGTGAGGTCGACAGGAGACAATGTGAATCAATCAATACAACGGAACATCGGCCCGTTCGCGCTGATGTTTACGGGCCTCGGCTCGATCATCGGTTCGGGCTGGCTGTTCGGCGCGTGGAAGGCGGCGAAGATTGCGGGTCCCGCGGCCATCTGCGCCTGGGTGATCGGCGCCGTGGTCATTCTGGCCATCGCGCTCACCTACGCCGAACTCGGCGCGATGTTCCCGGAGTCGGGCGGCATGGTGCGCTACGCCCGCTACTCTCACGGCGCGCTGGTGGGCTTCATCAGCGCCTGGGCCAACTGGATCGCCATCGTCTCGGTGATCCCCATCGAAGCTGAAGCCTCGATCCAGTATATGAGCACCTGGCCCTACGACTGGGCACACGCGCTCTTCGTCGACGGGTCATTAACCCATTCGGGGCTGGGACTCGCAGCGCTGCTCGTGATCGTGTACTTCATGCTCAACTACTGGGGCGTGACGCTCTTCGCGCGCGCCAACAGCGCCATCACGATCTTCAAGTTCATCATCCCGGGCCTGACCATCATCGGTCTGATGACGACGGGCTTCCACCACGAGAACTTCGGCCAGTCGACCGACTTCGCGCCCTACGGCTGGTCGGCGGTGTTCACGGCGGTCGCGACGAGCGGCATCGTGTTCGCGTTCAACGGCTTCCAGAGCCCGATCAACCTCGCGGGTGAAGCGCGCAATCCGTCGAAGAGCATTCCGTTCGCGGTGATCGGCTCGATCGTCTGCGCGCTCGTGATCTACGTGCTGCTGCAGATCGCCTACATCGGCGCGGTCAACCCCGCCGACGTGCTCAAAGGCTGGAACACGTTCGCCTTCAAGTCGCCGTTCGCGGAACTCGCGATCGCGCTGAACCTGAACTGGCTGGCGATCCTGCTGTACGTGGACGCGTTCGTGAGCCCGAGCGGCACCGGCACGACCTACATGGCGACGACTTCGCGCATGATCTACGCGATGGAGCGCAACAACACGATGCCGAAGATGTTCGGCAACGTGCACCCGTTCTACGGCGTGCCGCGCAACGCGATGTGGTTCAACCTGCTCGTGTCGTTCATCTTCATGTTCTTCTTCCGCGGCTGGAGTTCGCTGGCGGCGGTGATCTCGGTGGCGACGGTCATCTCGTACCTCACCGGTCCGATCAGCCTGATGGCGCTCAAGCGTGCCGCGCCGGACCTCGATCGTCCGCTGTCCGTGCCGCTCATGAAGGTAATCGCGCCGTTCGCGTTCGTCTGCGCGTCGATGATCCTGTACTGGGCGAAGTGGCCGCTGACGGGCGAGATCATTCTTCTGATGATCGTGGCGCTGCCGGTGTACTTCTACTTCCAGGGCAAGAAGGGCTGGGGCGGCTGGGGCCAGGACCTGAAGGCGGCGTGGTGGCTGTGCGCCTACCTGCCGACGATGGCGGTGCTTTCGCTGATCGGCAGCAAGCAGTTCGGCGGCAGCAACGTGATTCCCTACGGCTGGGACATGCTGGTGGTGGCGTTGTTCTCGCTGGTGTTCTACTTCTGGGGCGTTCACTCGGGTTATCGCTCGCCGTACCTGAAGGAGCGCGACGAGGAGGACGAGGTGCTCGAGGGTATCGGCGCGCACTGATCGCCGATCCTCTTTGGGCGGCGTTCGTGCCGCCATGAACAGCGAGGCCCGCCTGGAGCGATTCAGGCGGGCCTTTTTTACTGTGCCTGGCCGCGAGGTGATCGAATTCGTTGGACCGTGCGGCGCAGGCCAAGGCTCCCGACCGCGCCAGCGCCCCATCGGCTCCGGGAAAAACGTCGGAATCGAAGGCCACGCGCCATATCGGCCATAATCTCGCCCATCACTTTGTATGGACCCACACGGCAGCACGCCCTGTGCGAGACGCAATCATGAGGAAACCACTCAATCAGCGGCAACTCGACGCCCTGCTTCAGCAGGCGCTCGCGCTTCAGCAAAATGGCGCGTGGACCGAAGCCGCCGAGATTTATCGGGAGATCCTCGCGGTTCGGCCCAAACACTTCGACGCACTGCAGTTGCTGGGCGCGCTCGCCTTGCAGACGGGCCATCTCGACGAGGGCATAGCCCTGCTGCAAACCGCTCTCTCGATCAACGGGAAGCAGGCGGCGATTCACTCGAACCTCGCGTTCGCGCTCAATGCCAGATCGCGGCACAAGGAGGCGCTCGAGCGTGCCAACCACGCGCTCGCGCTGATGCCGGATTTCGTCGACGCGCTGACCAATCGCGGCATGGCGCTGGGCGCACTCGACATGCCCGCCGAAGCGCTGGAGAGCCTCGATCGCGCGCTTGCGCTCAAGCCTGAAATGCCCGAGGCCTGGAACAACCGCAGTTGCGTGCTGCGCGACCTGGGCCGACCCGAAGAGGCGGTAACGAACTGCGACCGGGCGCTCGCGCTGCGGCCCGATTACGCCGAAGCCTGGAGCAATCGCGGCAATGCCCTGAGCGACCTGAACCGGCCCGCGGAAGCCGAAGAGAGTTACCGCAAGGCCATTGCGGCGGCACCTGGCCTCGCCGACGCCTGGAGCAATCTCGGGCTCGCGCTCATCGACATGAATCGTCACGCCGACGCACTGTCCAGCTACGACCAGGCCCTCGCGCTGAAGCCCGACCATGTCGAGGGGCATTGGAATCGCGCGTTGTGCCTCCTGCAGATGGGCCGGCAGGAGGAAGGCTGGCACGAGTACGAATGGCGCTGGAAGCGCAGGCGCAACGCGGCGAGCCGACGCTCGTTCGAAGTGCCGTTGTGGCTTGGCGACGCGCCGCTCGACGGCAAGGCGATTCTGCTGCACGCCGAGCAGGGCCTGGGTGACACCTTGCAGTTCTGCCGCTATGCGTCGATGCTGGCACGGCGCGGCGCACAGGTGGTGCTGGAGGTCCAGCCCGAACTGGTTCGGCTGCTCGCGCCGCTGGAAGGCGTCGCGCACATCGTCGCGCAAGGCGATCCATTGCCGCCGTTCGATTTGCACTGTCCGCTGCTGAGCTTGCCGCTTGCGTTCAAAACCGATGTCGCGACCCTCCCCGGCACAACGCCGTATCTGTTTGCGGATGCGCAAGCGGTCGGGCACTGGGAAGCAAAGGTGAGTCAAGCAGCGGGTCCGGCGGCGCTGAAAGTGGGGCTCGTCTGGGCGGGCGGCGATCGGCCTCATGTCCCCGAACTCCGAAAGAACGATGCACGTCGCTCGATCGCACTGGAGCGGATGCTTCCGCTCTTCGACGTGCCGGGTGTCCGGTTCTTCAGCCTGCAGAAAGGCGCGCCCGCGCAGCAGCTTGCCGCGTTGCAGGAGCGTGGCGCAGGGAAGCCTGGCGCCGATATCGTCGACTTCACCCGCGAGCTTGCCGACTTCGCCGACACGGCCGCACTCGTGTCGACCCTCGATCTCGTGATCTCGGTCGATACGTCGACGGCGCACCTCGCGGGCGCAATGGGCAAGCCGGTCTGGATCCTGAACCGTTTCGATACGTGCTGGCGCTGGATGCTCGAACGCAGCGACACGCCCTGGTATTCGAGCGCCCGGTTGTTCCGGCAGCCCGCGCTTGGAGACTGGGATAGCGTTCTCGCCGCGGTGCGCGAGGCGCTCGCGGCACGCGTGGCGACGATCCCGTCCTGAATCCCGGCGAGGTTGCCCTGGCTCACCGTCATGGGAAAAGCGCAACTAACGGTCCGCCACGCGCCGCATCGCAAACAGCAGCATCGCGGCGCACTAAAAAGCGAGCAAGGAGGGGCGGGAGGTCAACTTTGTCGCGTACCGCTATGAAAGCGCGCGCAACTGCTGGCGCAGCCGATCGACTTCACCCGGAGCAAAGGGCTTTTCAATTTCGGCATGCATCTGCTGCCACAAAGGGAAAGCCTCTGCGAGCAGCCGCTGGCCGGCGGGCGTCAGGGTGAGCAGACGGCTGCGCTTGTCGTCCGGATCCTGCGTAATGGTGACAAGCTCGCGCCGCTCCAGTGGTTTGAGCGCGGCCGTTAGCGTGGTGCGATCCATCGCGAGCAGCGAGGACACGTCTTTCATCGCCGGGGGATGGGGCCGGTTGAGCGACATCAGCAGCGAAAACTGCCCGTTCGTGAGGTCCAGCGGGCGCAAGGCGTCGTCGAAAATGCGCGCGAGGTTGCGTGCCGCGCGCTGCATATGCAGGCACAGGCAGCAGTCGCGAACCATCGCGGTCATTTCGAAGGGAATTTTTTTCGCCCGTGCCATGTTGCAATTATGTTGATATCAACCTATCCTGTCAAGGCTCGAAGGGCAACATTCCGTTGCTCCCCTCATCGGACGGAGGATCTATGAGCGATCAGCAATTGTTTCTCGCGGTGTTTCTCGGCAGCAAGGACAACCCGCGCATGCATGCGTGGATGGCATTGCCGGAAAAAGAACGGCTCGCCAGGCAGCGGGAGGGCATTGCGGCCTGGCATGCCTGGGTCGACAAGCATCAGGCGGCGATTGTCAACATGGGTGGTCCGCTCGGTAAGACTTTGGCCATCGGCGAACATGGCGTCAAGGAAACGGTCAACGCGCTGTCTGGCTTTACGGTTGTGCGCAGCGCCTCGCATGAAGAGGCCGCGAAGATGTTTGAAGGCCACCCGCATTTCGCGATCTTCCCGGGCGAGTCGGTTGAAGTGATGCCCGTTCTTCCGATCCCTCGCGGCTGACTTCCAGGGAGCCGTCATGAAACTCTATGGATTTCCAGGGACCCGCGCGCAACGTGCGCTGTGGGGGCTGCACGAAGTCGATGCCGATTTCGAATATGTGTCGGTGAACCTGCTCCAGGGCGAGCACAAGCAGCCCGAATTCCTGCGCATCAATCCGGCGGGCAAGGTCCCCGTGCTGGTGGACGGCGACCTCGTGATTCCGGAGTCGGCCGCGATCGTGCTCTACCTTGCGGAAAAATATCCGGAGAAAGCGCTGCTGCCGGTCGATCTCGAAGCACGGGCGCAGGTGTATCGCTGGACCCTGTTCGCGGTGACCGAACTCGAACAGCCGCTCTGGAGAATTACCCGGCACGCCTTTCTTTACCCGCCGGACAAACGCCTACCGGCCGATATCGAGCTGGCGCGCGAGGATTTCAAAGCCATGGCCGCGATCCTCGAAAAGCATCTGGAAGGGCGTCAGTTCCTTGTTGGCGACAAGCTGACGGTGGCCGATTGCGTGATGGTCTATCTGATCGATTGGGCGAACGAAATCCAGTTGGTCGATGGATTCCCGGGCTTGCAGGCATACCTCGAACGCCTGTATGCACGGCCCGAGGCGCCGCAGCGAATCGCCGACGCGCGCAAGGCGGCGTGATGCCGATGCACGCAAGTTTGCGTGACATCGGCTGCCCGCCGCAGCGCGCGCGGTGAATTACTGGCCCGACCGGTAGACCGGCAGCTCGTCGTAGCGTTTCAGGCGGTAGATGGCGAACGACACCAGCCACGCGAGGATGAACACGCCGATGATGACGAAGCCGAGGTTGTTGAAGTTGTCGTTGAGGGTGCCGATCAGATCCCAGAAACCGCCTTTCAGGTTGAACTGGTCGGCGATCAGCCCGAGCGTTTCGATGCCGCCGATCAGCACCGCAACCAGCACGGAGACGAGCGTGATCGTGAGGTTGTAGTAGAGCTTGCGGATGGGGCGCACGAAGGCCCAGTCGTAGGCGCCGAGCATGAGCACGCCGTCGGTCGTATCGACGAGCGACATGCCGGCTGCGAACAGCACGGGAAACACGAGCACGACGCTCATCGAGAGGCCCTGCGCGGCCTGGCTTGCCGAAATGCCGAGCAGGCTCACTTCCGTTGCGGTGTCGAAGCCGAGGCCGAACAGGAAGCCGAGCGGCAGCATCCACAGCGGTCCCGAAACGAAGCGGAAGAGCGGGCGGAAGAGCCGGGCGAGGAGGCCGCGGTTGTTCAGCAGCAGATCGAGATCGTCGTTGTCGTAGGGCTTGCCGCGGCGGACCTTGTTGAAGGCGCGCCACACGCCGCGCAGGATGACGATATTCATCGCGGCGATGAGAAACAGGAACAGCGCGGAGACGCTGGTGGAGATGACGCCGCCAAGATCCTTCCAGGCTTCGACGCGGCTTTCGAGGGCGGCGGCCGTCGCCGCGACGGCTGCCGCGACCAGCAGCACCACGGCGGAGTGGCCGAGCGCGAAGAAGAAGCCCACGGTCACGGGACGCTTGCCGTCCTGCATCAGCTTGCGCGTGACGTTGTCGATCGCGGCGATATGGTCGGCATCCACGGCATGGCGCAGGCCAAAGCCATAGGCGAGGAGGCCTGTGCTCAGGAGCAGCGGGTGAGCGTGAAAGGCGATGAATGCCCAGATCCAGGCACCGATGTTGAAGGCTGCAAGGACGACGTAGATGCCGATGACGCGGCGGCGGAGGGACGCCGGAGCGGCAACCGTTTCCAGAGTGGTGGACATGTGACAGATCCTGAGGTCGGGACTGTCCCTGCAACGAGCGACCGCGTAAAGCGGCGCTGGCGCATTGGGACACCCCGCCCGTTGCGGCTGCATGGACCTCGGTTGATGGCAGGTCTCCTGGCTCGCGGGTCTCTGTCCTGTGCCGGCCTTCCCGGTTTCCCAGTGGCGCGGGGTGGCATGGACTCGCCGCTTACAGTTGCGGGGGCAGCCGCAGACTTTCGAAACCCGGCCGTTTTCACGGCGAGCTTCGACTGCGTTCCCTTTTGATCCCGTTGCCGGGAACCATCAGCGCGAAAGCGTAATCGCCCCTACGTTGCGGTGTCAACCTTTCGAGCAAAACCGCTCTCACCCCCTGCCGCGTTCAGAACTGCTCGATCCAGGCCGCGAGGCGGTCGGCAGGAAATTCCGTTCTGTGCTGAGTGGGCAGGAACGCCATGCCACTGTCCTTGCGTACCGGTTCGAGCGCGAAGTCGTTCCCGTCCAGCCAAAGCAGGCTGGCCAGCCAGACGGCGTGCCGGACCGACACGGCCTTGCTGGCCGGCTCGCCCAGGAACTCGGCCAGCGCGGTGAGATCGTCCAGGATCAGGCCGTCGCCTTCGCGCCGGACCGTGATGCCCGCGTGCTCCAGCGTTTCGGCCATCGCGGCCACCGCGTTGCCGGTGGTCGAGCCGACGTGGCGGTTACGCAGCGCCGCGAGGTTCGCCGCCACCATATGGCCAAACGTGCCGCTTCGGGCGCTCTCCGCAGCGATCAGATCGGAGTAGTCCATCAGCAGCCAGTCCGGCTCGGGACTGGGTACCTCGGCGAGTACCGCCGCAGCCAGGTAGGTCTCCACCGGCTGGAACCGCTCGGGCCCGATCAGCGCGGCCGAGAGGGACCGGACAAGGCCGATCCGCGTGGCGAGCGTCTGCTTTTGCAGCACGCCCAGCTTCTCGCGCACGAGCTGGTCCCGCTCCTTGCGCAGCTCGGCCAGTTCGAGCGCCTGTTTCAGCTCCATGCGCAATGCGGTGATGTCCCACGGCTTCTTGATATAGCGGTGGATCTGACCGAGGTTCACGGCCGCCACGGTCTGGTCGATCTCCGAATACGCGGTGGTCAAGATCCGCACGATATGCGGATAGCGCTCGCTCGCGTAACGCAGCAACTCGTTGCCGTACTCGCCCGGCATGCGCTGGTCGGAGACAAGGACCCCCACCCTGTCACCGTGTGCGTCCAGCAGCGCCTTGCCTTCCTCTACCGAGCCGCCAGTCAGGACCGGCGCCAGGCTTCCAATGGCACGCTGGAAGTACTTCACGGCCGTGGCCTCGTCATCGACGAAGAGGATCGCCGGTGACGACTCCTGGTTGGCTTTCGCTTCGTTCATCAACAACTCCTGAGTGTTTGACCTTTGATAGGGGGGAAATCCAGCACTACGTTGGTGCCAACCCCCGACGTGGACTCGATCCGAAGTCCACCGCCGCAAGACTGCATGACACGGTTGCATAGAATCAGGCCCAAGCCGTGGCCGCCGGATTGTGCGTGCGTTGTAATCGGGTCCGTCAACAGGCGGGCTTTGATCTCGGGCGGAATGCCCGGGCCGTTGTCGGAAATGCCGATACCGGGACTGGGTTCCGCCGTGACGGTAAAGCGCACAGACGGAGCGGGAATATCCGCGAGCGCGCGCAGCGCGTTCGACAAGAGCGAGGAGAGCACGAGCGCCACGCAGTTCGGCTGCGTGACCACGGCAAAGTCGCCGTCGACCTCGACCTGTACCCACGACCGCTGCCCCGCAGCGAACGGATAGGTATCGAGCAAGGCGGAAATCAGCCCGTGCGCCGTGATCTCGCTGCGGGCGTCGTCCCCGGCAGGCTTGCGGCGCCCGTTTTGGACCGAGCGCCAGAAGGACGAAACCACCGCGAGGCAGTACTGCGCGCTCTCGCGCATGGATCGGGCGGCGCCGTCGATATCCCACTGCGACTCGTGCTGCTCGTCGGCGCGATGTTCGATGTTGCTCGCGTTCAAGGCGATGGCAGCAAGCGGCGTGTTCAATTCGTGCGCCAGAAAGGCCAGAGTCTCGTCGATCGCGATCAGCCGGTGATTCTGGATGGCGCGTTCCTGGTGGCGCTCGAACGCCAGTTGCAGCGTCTCGCGCACGGAAGCCTGCCTGAGCGGCTTTTCGAGGATGCGGAACACCTCGCCGGTATTGACCGTCTGCAGCAGCACGTCGATGTCGGCATAAGCCGTCACCAGAATCCGAACGATGTGCGGGTAGTCGTGCGCCACCTGGCGCAGCAGGTCGCCGCCGTCGCGGCCCGGCATGCGGAAATCCGTGACCAGCACGGCAATGCGGGCGCTGTCCCGCTCCAGGACGGCGATGGCCTCATCGCTGCTCGTGGCCAGCAGGACCTCGTAATCCGCACCGACCATGCGCGAGAAATACTTTCCCGCCAGCTCTTCGTCGTCGACGTAGAGAACCGTGGGCTGTGTTTGCCGGATGTCTTGCCGGATTTCGTTCATGGCGTTCTCACGGCGCGCGCGACAGATCGAAGCTGAACGACGCCCAGTTGCCCAGCTCGCTCTCGGCGAACAGCAGGCCGCCGTGGCGCTCGATGACCGCATAGCTGATCGACAAGCCGAGGCCGAGGCCTTGTCCCACCTCGCGGGTGGTAAAGAACGGCTCGAACACGCGCGCGAGATTCTCGTCCTTGATGCCCGGCCCGTTGTCCTTGACCGTCACGGCGAGGCGTTGCTCCTCCCATTTCGCCGAGATGTGAATCGCCGGCCCGGTGGTGCCCGCGTTGCGCATGGCCAGGACTGCGTTGGAGAGCAGGTTGATCAGCACGCCGATGATGGCCGCTTCGTCGCCCTGCACGAGCGTATCGGTCGGAAGCTCGCGCGTCACCGTGACGCCGCGCAATTCGTGCGCGACAAGCCGCGTAGCGGAATCGAGCGCTTTTTCGAACAGGAAGGGCGTCCCCACCTCCGCTTCGGCGCCCGGCTTGCGGTAGGCAAAGGTCTTGAGGTCCGACACGATGTGCTGGATCCGCTGCATGCCCTGCTTGGCGTCGACGAGACATTCCTGCAGCGTTGGCTCCGCTTTGGCCGCGGGCTCTTCCATAGCGACTTCGATTGCCATCAGGCAAAAGTTCACGGGGTTATTGACCTCATGCAGCAACCCCGCGGCAAGCGTACCGATAGCCGCCATCTTTTCCTGCTGCAGCAACTGCCCCTTGATGTCGACCAGCTTGCGGTTGATCGATTCGAGCTCGGCGTTCTTCTGCGAGACTTCCGCCTTCAGGCGGAACAACATGAAGCGCACCCGCTCGTTGAAGAAGGTATAGACGCCGCTGGCGGCAGCGGCGAACAGAAGGAGCAGGACGTTGACGGTCAGCGTGCCGATAGGCGCGCCGCCGCCGGAATGCAGCAGGCAGGCAATCAGGTAGAGCGCGCAGGACAACACGCCGAAAACCATGTTCTGCCATAAGCCGAATGGCAGTGCGATGCCCGAAGCGAAGATGGCCAGGTTCAGGCCCATGTAGTAGGGCGACAGTACCCCGTCGGTCCTCCAGATCATCCACGAAATCATGATCTGCGGCAGCAGTAGCCAGGACAGCGTCAACCATGGAGAAAAGCGTCGCCCCGCCACGCTGCCCAGCAGGATCGCAATGCCGCCTATCAGCAGCGAGACGACCACGCGCGCGGCAGAGAACGAGATCAGTTGTTGAGGATACTGCGCATAATCCAGCCCCACGCCGAGCAGGACGAGCACGATGGCGGTACAGGCACCGCCGCGGCTGAAGGTCACGCGGAAGTCGGCCAGTTCGGTTTGATAGCCTGTGTGCAGTTGAGCAGTGCTCATGGATGGGGTGTCCGCCGGCGTTTCAGAGGATCGTGGCTTCCGCGAACACATTCACCCCGGTCTCATCGACGTAGAGCTTGTGGTCGGCGGATTGCGTGGGCAGCAGCGAACTCATGCCGCTCTCGTTCCGATAGATCAGATACCACTCGAGCAGATGCTCCATGCCGTACTTCTCGGGGTTCGCCGAATGGACGTTGGTGACGAGCAACTGGCCGCCGGGCCGCGTGCGGGCCGCGAAATAACTCAACAGACGCGCGCAGACCTTGTCCGAGAGATAGTCGAAGAGGCCGGCACAGTAGACGGCGTCGAATTCCCGCGAAGACTCGTCGGGCGAGATCTTGCGTTTGAGCAGGTCGTGCACGGATTGATGCACCATTTCCACCGAGGTCTTGTGTCCGGCTTCGGCCGCCGCCTGTTTGATCGAGGCCTCCGTAAAGGCCAGCGTTTCCTCGCTGAAATCGACCAGTTGAAACGACAGCAGCTCGGGCTGCGCATATTCGCGCACGAAGCGCTGGATCTCGAACGCCGGTCCGCAGCCGACGTTGAGGATACGAAACGGCCTGCCCGCAATGCGCGCTGCATCGGCCTGACGCGTGAGAAAGTCGATCAGCAGCGTGATCCGGTTGCGGTGCGCGGTTGCCACGGCGGCCTTGAGGAACGCCGTGTTGACGATCTGGAAGTAGGTGGTCGGCCCTTGCTGCGGATCGCTCAGGATCTGGTTGACCATCTCGTAGTCGCCGGCATAGCCCAGCGGCTTGGTGAACGTCCGGTAGACGAAGGGCGCGCGCAGCAGCAGCGGATGCAGTGCCGACTGCGCATAGGATCGATGCACGGGCGCCAGCTCGGGATCGACACGCTCCGCCTCTTCCTCCAGCCAGTTGAGGTAGGTCTTGACCTTGACCATGATGGGCGTGGCGAGCTCGTAGAACAGATCCTCGCGCAGCCTGCCTTCGTTTTTCGGCAGGCTTTCGGTCAGATCGACCTGCTCGACCCAGCGCGACACTTCCGAGAGGAACGCGCGCATCTCGTTGACCACGATCTGATAGTCGCGCCGGATATTGAAGCGCGTATCCCAGTCGGTGATGAAGAGTTCGGCTTCCCGCCCGACCGACCTGGGTTCGTTGGGCAGCACGCTAAGCTCGCGCCACTCGTCGATCAGCGCCAGCGAAACCACCGCGGTGAGGCCGGTGTTCACGAGGCTGACGACCACCGCCTTGCCCAGATAGGCGTTCTTGGCGCCCATCCGCACGCTCAGGTCGCTCAGGACTTCGCTGACCTGCACGATCGAGTATGGGTTATAGACCTCCATCACCAGCGACTTTCTCTGGAGGTTGATGATGGTTCCACGCACCTGCTCGCGCTGTGAGTTGCGGAAGCTAACTACCGGGTCGATTTGCGTTTGAGAGTACACGGTATAAGAACCTGAGGAATCCGGAAAACGCAGCGGGGTATCGGACGAGGTCCAGTGAATGGCGGCTGCACGTTCGGCATCGCATTCGATGCCGTGGACGCGGTCCGAACCAGCATTGCACTGGAAACACCCAAACCCTTGGCCGGAGTGGCTCCGGCGTGTTGCAGTGTAACATCAACGCGGATTATTCTGACCTATGCCAATTTTGGAGGGAAGGACCTCCGGCCCGGGGGGGCAGGTCGCGGATGCAGGCGGGGGAGGCGGCGCTGCACGCGGCAAGCGCAGTTGCCGGGCGCAGGTTCCAGGCGCTGGATTCCAGCGCGAGGGTGCCGCGATACAGTGGCCGCGCTAGTCTTGCCGCGGCACCGGCTTCGATGCGCTCACTTGCTGTTGCGCGTCGAATTCGATGCGGTTTCTGCCGCCGCGCTTCGCTGCGTAGAGGGCGGCGTCCGCGATGCCATAGGCAGTATCGAAATCCGTGCCCGCGGGGTTGTCGCTCACGCCGAAACTGGCCGTGATGCTCCGGCTCACGGGCGCCCGGAACACATGGCTGGCGATGGCCGCGCGCATGTCTTCGGCGAGCAGCAGCGCATCGGCGATATCGGCGCCCGGCATCACGACGGTGAACTCCTCGCCGCCCACGCGCCCGATGAAGCCCGTGCTGCCAAGGATCTGGCGAAGGCAGTTGACGATGCCGAGAATCACGGTGTCGCCGGCAGGGTGGCCGAAATCGTCGTTGACCTTCTTGAAGTCGTCGATGTCGAGCAGGATCATCACGGCCCGGTTCACGCGCAGCGCCTTGACCGTTCGCTCGATCACGGCGCTGCGATTGAGCACGCCGGTGAGCGCGTCGTGAGTCGCGCGATACTGCAACTGCTGGGTCAGTGCCTGCATTTCGCGCTCGGCCCGATCGCTGCGCCCGATCAGCCGGCGCGTCTCGCGCATCAGGCGCTCGTAATGGCCGATGAGTTCGCCTAGCGCCTCGCGATAGCGCCCGGCTTCGGCGTGCGGATCCTCGCACATTGCCCTGGCGCGTTCCAGGGCCTCGCTCTCGCTGCGGAACAGATCCGGCGCGTCGCCATGCGACGCGCTCCGGGAGTCGACCGGTTTCACGACGGCGGTTCTCAAGTTGCAACCGGGCAATCGTTGAACTTGATCGCCGTGAAATCGGTTTGCAATTCCTCGCCGAACTCGAGGATCGTTTCGTCTTCTTCGTCGCGGTACCAGTTCACCTCCACCCGGTTGCCGGACGTCGCGGCCCGGTCCAGGGCGTCGAACATGCCGAAGAGCATTTTCGTGCTGGAGCTGTTGAAGTAGGTGAGCGTCACGTCGACCGTGATCGCGGCATCCGCGCAACCCGCGAGCCAGGCGTTCAACTGTTCCATGATGGGCGCATAGAATGCGGCGGCGTTCTCGGGATAGGATTCGCCACGAAGCGCAAGCACGTTCTGGTCGAAGCGGAAGTCGATTTCCGGCGACGTGGCCGTGGCGGCGATGAAAAGATTTTCCATTCTGTACACGGACCCTGGTCAGATGATGGTCTTGAGGCAAAACAGCGTGGTGCCCGGATCGTCCTGGCGCGGATAAAAGGCAAATTCGATCGGAGCGCTGGCGTCGCGCGCCATCGTCAGGAAGCCGAGGCCCGCGCCCTTGCTGTCGACCGGCGTTTCGGCGCGCAACGACGTTTTGTAGGCCTGCTTGATTTCTTCGATCGACATGTTGCGCAGCGGTTCGAGCTTCTCGCGCAGATCGTCGACGGCACGCGTGGCGATCGGGTTGATGCACACCATCAGGTGACGCTCGCCGTCGCTGGAAATGCACATCGCGCCTTCGCGGATCGCGCCGCCTTGCCCCGTGGCCTCGGGCAGCGAGTCCGACGAATAGTGGACGATGTTCTGCGAGAGCTCGATGAAGGACGAAAAGATCTTCCGGCGCGTCGACGTGGTGACGCCGGCGACTTCCAGTTGCAGCTTCACGACTTCGCTCATCGCCGCCACGATGCTGTGCGAGAAATAGCCTTTGTGATAGAAAATCAGATTGCGCTGCTGGGCAATTTCGAAGAAGCAGCTATGCTGATCCATAGTGACAGACATGGTTGTGGAGTACCTCAAACTCGTGCAAAGAAGAGCGTGACGTCGTCACGCCGGGATTGCGTTTCCTGCCACTGGGCGAGCGCGTCGAGCAGGCCCGCGCAAATCGCGGACGGTGCTTCCTCGCGGCGGCCCAGAATCAGTTCGATTGCGCGGCGCTTGCCGAAGGCAATCTTTCGCGGACCGCCGATCTGATCGGTCAGCCCATCCGTCGAAACGAACAGCAGGCTCCCGCGGGGAACCTCGACGGTGTGCAGCGTCCATGCGTAGTCGGCGAGGCTGTCTACATAGCCCACGCCCATGCGTTCTCCGGCGATCGTTTCGAATTCGTCCGCATCCGGCCGAAGCACATGCAGCGCCACCCGCGCGCCGGCAAACGATACTTGCTGGCGGGCGGCATCGAACCAGAAGAAGGCGGCGTCGAGCCCGTCGTTGGACTGCGGGGCGTCGCCGCTGCCGTTGATTTGTCCTAGCAGCCCCTTGACGTTGCGGTTCACGGCGCCAAGCAGCGCCGACGGGTCGCGCGGCCCGAGCCTCTCCAGCGCTTGCGACAGCGAGGCCGAAGCGAGCAGGGTCATGAACGCGCCGGGCACGCCATGCCCGGTGCAGTCGGCCACGGCGCCGAACCAGCCGTCGGGAAACGACGCGAAATGGTAGAAGTCGCCGCCCACCACGTCGCGCGGCTCCCAGACGAGCGCGGCATCGGGCAGCATGGTCGAGAGCATGTCGCGCGACGCGCGCAACATCGCCTGCTGGATCACGCTCGCATATTCGATGCTCTGCATGATCTGGCGGTTCTTGGCCGCCTGCATTTCCGCCACGCTGCCGAGAAGCCGCAGGCCGTTGCCGACGCCCGCGAACCGTCCCTCACGCGTGACGATGAAGCCGTCCACCAGCGCCTTCTCGCCCACCTCGACCGTCTTGAACGTGAGCGCCTCGATGCTCATGTCGGCATCGACGATCAGCGGCTCCTTGTCCATGAACGCAATGCAGCTCTTTTTGTCGTAAAGCTCGCGATGAAACGGCTTGCTCATTTTCGAGAGGAATATATCCCGATTGATCAAACCGATAGGGCGACTGTTTTCGACAACAGCGAGACTGACCATATCGGGCCGCGAATAAAAAATCTCCATGACCTGAGAATTCGAATCCGTGGCGTCAATGGCCGGCACTTCCTGAACCAGATCACCGGCGCTTCGCGGGCCAGCGGAAAATCCCGGACGACGAAATTGCGCAAGCGCGGGATGCATGGCGATCCGCTCCTGTCCATGAGGAAAACAAGCACGCTAAAGGCTATTTATGTCAGTTTCGTTACAGGAGCGATGGAAGTGGAACGATGTTGGGGGCGTTCCGCCCGACGGCCCTCGCGCTAACGTTTGCGGGATTCCGGACGGCGCAGACGGGGCCAAAACGCCGGTCGAAGCAATAAATTTGTAAGCTGGCGTTTTCGGCCTGCCGTCACGCGCAGGCTGGCTCTCCGCGCTCTGTCTCCAGGCTAACAGATAATCGAAAAATGATTTTCCAGTCTCGACCATGCGATTCTCGTGCGATTCAAGCGATAAAGCCGATAACCTCATTTCGGCTTATTTCCACTATTCGAGAACAATCGATACTGGCCAATCGAAAACGTGAAAATCGACAGCGACGCTGATCAGCGCTCTCTCAATAGGGCGAAGGGCCTTCGTGGTCTGGCGCCCGGAAGGTGACCGGCGTTGCGTCCTTTACAATGCGCGCATGTGCTGACTTATCTGGGAGACTCCATGATTATCAAACCACGCGTGCGCGGCTTCATTTGCGTGACGACGCATCCTGCGGGATGCGAGGCCAACGTGCGCGAACAGATCGAGCACGTCGTCGCAGCGGGTCCTGTTGCCGAAGGCCCCCGCAAGGTGCTCGTGATCGGGGCATCGACCGGCTACGGCCTTGCGGCCCGCATTACGGCCGCGTTCGGCTGCGGTGCCGATACGCTAGGCGTGTTCTTCGAGCGCGGCGGCAGCGCCGACAAGCCGGGCACGGCGGGCTGGTATAACACCGCTGCCTTCGAACAGGCTGCGGCAGCCAAAGGTCTCTACGCACGGAGCCTCGACGGCGATGCCTTCTCTGCCGAGGTCAAGCAGCAAACCATCGACATCATCAAGCGCGATCTCGGCCAGGTCGATCTGGTCGTGTACAGCGTAGCCGCTCCGCGGCGCAAGCATCCCGTAACGGGGGAGATTTTCACGTCGACGCTAAAGCCCATCGGCAAGTCCGTCACGTTGCGCGGCGTCGACACGGACAAGGAAGTCGTCAGGGAGAGCACGTTCGAACCGGCGACGCAGGGCGAGATCGACGCGACGGTTGCCGTAATGGGTGGCGAAGACTGGCAGATGTGGATCGACGCCCTGCACGACGCGGGCGTTCTGGCCAAGGGCGCGAAGACCACCGCCTTTACCTATCTGGGCGATCGGGTTACGCAGGATATCTACTGGAATGGCTCGATTGGCGCCGCGAAGAAAGACCTCGACCGGACGGTTCTGAAGATTCGGGAAAGGTTGGCAGTCCTTGATGGCGACGCCCGCGTTTCCGTATTGAAGGCGGTTGTCACGCAGGCCAGTTCGGCGATCCCGATGATGCCGCTCTATCTCTCGCTGCTATTTCAGGTCATGAAGGAGAAGGGGACGCACGAAGGCTGCATCGAGCAGGTCTACGGGCTCTTCAAGGACAGCCTGTACGGCGGCGCGCCGCACGTGGACGAGGAAGGGCGTTTGCGCGCCGACTACAAGGAACTCGATCCCGAAGTGCAGGCCCGCGTGGGTCGGCTATGGGATCGGGTCAGCAGCGAAAACCTCTATCAGCTCACCGATTTTGCGGGCTACAAGACGGAATTTCTGCGCTTGTTCGGATTCGGCATCAACGGCGTGGATTACGAGGCCGATGTGAATCCCGACGTAGCGATACCGAATCTCGTTCAGTTGTAGTGTCCGGCAGCGCAGCCGTTGTTCAGGCTGCGCCCGCTCGATGCAACTCAGCCTGGCGCGACCCAGCGCGACCGGCGCACGCGTCATGACCCGCTCAGAGCTCACCCAGCACGGTAGCGCACACCGTCCGGAAGGTGTCCGAGGCTTGCCTCAGTTTCCGAAGCTCGCACCGAAGTTCTCCCTTGAGCCGTGTCGCTTCGCTACCTGCCAATACGTCGTGGTCGACTTCGATGGTATCGGCAAGATGTTGTGCGGGCACGCTCTTGTCGAAGGTCCGTATGAACGCCGGGACCTGGTCGAGGACCGTGCCGAGCCGGGCGCATTCGGAAACAGGCGCTTCGCCTGCTTCCAGTTTCACGGCGACCGCGTCGAGCCGGTCGGCCAGGGACGCGAGAAATTCGGCCGCACGTTCGCGACGGGAAAAGCTATGCGCCGCGAAACCGGATTGAATCGAGCAGGCGAACTGCGCGACGCGAAGAAGACGGTCGGCGGCGGACGGCATCGTTTCGATCCTGGACAGGCGTGTCACGGTTCAGCTCAGACGGCCAGCTTCCGGAATGTCTCGAGCACCGCTTCGCCCTTGAACGGCTTGACGATCCAGCCTTTCACGCCCGCCGCCTTGCCGCGCTCCTTCATCGCCGGACTGCTTTCGGTCGTGAGCATGACGACATTGACGGTCGTGTTCGCCAGCTCGCCGCGAATCTTTTCCACCATGGTCAGGCCGTCCATGTTGGGCATGTTGACGTCGCTGACGATCAGGCGGATGCCGGGGTCCGCTTTCAGC
This sequence comes from Paraburkholderia yinzeri, assembly GCF_046581065.1. NCBI lineage: Bacteria > Pseudomonadati > Pseudomonadota > Betaproteobacteria > Burkholderiales > Burkholderiaceae > Paraburkholderia > Paraburkholderia yinzeri. The sequence continues at coordinate 396,445 of NZ_JBFOCJ010000003.1, forward strand.
TTGACGAGTCCGTCCTTGCCGTCGATCGCCGTTGCAACATCGAGCCCGTTGTTCTTCAGAAAGCCCGCGACCTCGTCGCGCACCGTGCTCGAATCATCCACCACCAGTATTTTTGCCATGCTCGCCTCCTTCGCGTGCAAGGTTCAGAACAGGTCGAGTTCGCCCGTTTCCACGAGCCTATCGACATCGACGATGTTTTCGGAAAAGTCCTCGGGGGACCAGCTCAGGCTGAAGACGAAGCGCTGATCGATCGTGACCGAGCTTCCCGTCGATGGGTCCGTGAGCCGATAGCGAAAGCACAGTTGCGGGTTGCTCGAACCGAACGAAATGTAGCGGTTCTTGTGATTGACCAGCAGCGGCACCTGAACCTGGCTGCGCGATGTCATGGCTTCCTGGTTCAGGAAGCGGTCCTTGAACGCGCCCCAGATCAGATTGGTCAGCTCGCCCAGCAGGCCATTGATGTCGCGAAAGTCGCCAGGCGCGTCACCCGGACCTTCCTTCGCGAGAAGGGCAAGCATGGGGTCCTCTTCCACCTGCATGAGCATGTAGCCGCGGCACCACGCGCCGTCCAGCGGAATCAGGCTGAACACTTCGCCGAAGATGATGCGGTCGCGAACGATGCTCGGCGTGTCCCACGTTACGGAAACGCCCCGAAAGAGGCTTGCGAGGCGCACTTCGGTGATTTCGGAGATGCCCCGCACGAGGGCATTGGGAAACTCGAGGCTGAAGATGTACTCGTCGACTGCCGCCGAGAGTGCGGCCATCTCGCGCGTCGTGAAGGTAGCGCAGACGGCTTTGCGCAGCGTCGCGGGCAAGGCGTCGGGCGACGTTCCCGACGAAAGACGCAGGATGATCGGCAGCTCGGGACGCAGCGCCTCGATGCGCAGGGCCGCGCTGGTCGCTTCCTCGATGGAGCCGCCGTAGTCGTCCCCCAGCAGCACCCCGCCCAGATCGATGTTCGAGCGCAGCACGGACATGAGACGGTCGTGACGCGCTTTGAGCGCGACGAGACAGCGTTCGTCGCAGAACTGCTTGAGCGCGGGAGCGTGATCGGGGTTGTCGTCGAGAACCAGCAATTTGCTGATCGGGACTTTCGCGTCTGTCATGTGAACGTACCTGGTTGGGGCGGCGGCGTATCCCCGCAACTATCGGAGGATACGTTATGTAACCCTAATTAATTGCTCAACAGGGAAGTGGGCTGGCGATTGGGGAAGCGCAGTGCCAACACGGCAATCCAGGCACGCCAAAAGGGGCGTCCCGATCGAGTCGAGCGCCGCAATTATTCCAGGCGAGTATGACGGCAGGGTGACTCAATAAGCATAAATCCGGCGTGCGCGGTGAAATGCGTTATTGCGTCGGGCGATCTAAATTAAATCGTGGGAATGCCGTTAACCATGGCGCTCAGATGCTCATGCCGCCATCCACGGGCAGCGTCGCGCCCGTGACGAAACTGCTCAGCGACGATGCGAGATACGTCACTCCATTGGCGATTTCCACCGGATCGGCATGGCGGCGCAGCGGGATGACCCCGTTGAGAAACGCGGTGGCGTCGGTGTTCAGCACGTGATCGAGCGAGCGTTCGATGGCGCCCTGAAATTCGTTTGCCACCGGCCCGGGGTGGATCGTATTGACGCGTATCCTGCGCGGAGCGAGTTCTTTCGCGAGGACGCGCATGAGACCGACCACGGCATGCTTCGACGTGGCATAAGCTGCGACGCCCGGATCCGCCGTCAAGCCCATGACGCTCGACATCATGATGATCGAGCCGCCATCGTTCATCTGGGGAATCGCGTATTTGCAGGTGAGGAAGCTGCCGCGAACGGCCACGCGCAGCACCCGGTCGAAGACGTCCTCGGGATAGTCCGTCAACGGCGCGACCTGGCCGAACACGCCGGCGTTGGCGAACACCACGTCGATCTTGCCGAAGCGCGCGAGCGTTGTTGCTACGAAACGCCGGGTGTCGCTGGCGTCGCCGACGTCTGCGGCGCAACCCGCGGCGTCCGGGTGCGCCAGTGCGGCAAGCGTCGCATCGATCTGTGAGGAATCCAGATCGACCAGCATCACGCGTGCGCCCTCATCGAGAAAGCGGCGTGCCGTTGCGGTTCCAATGCTGCCCGCGCCGCCCGTGATCAGGCAGGTTTTGCCGTTCAGTAAGCTCATCGTCCTCGGATTCCTGTTTCCGTGAAGGCGGGAAGGGATGGCTCGAACCTCAGGCCATCGACGAACCCGCCTCGTGCGCACCGCTCGTGTGGCGCGCGGTTTCCTTCATTAGCAACCCGACGAGGAAGACGACGGCCGCGCCGCCCAGCGCCATGTAAAGCGGCACCGAGAGCCCGAATTGCTGGGCCAGCGCGCCGCCGACGGCGGGCGCCGCCGTCGCGCCGACAATCTCGGCCGCCATCGTCGCCATGCCGATCGCCGTTGCACCTAGCCGCGCGGGAACGGTCTCCGTGGGCACCAGCACCATCAGCAGCGCGACGATGCCTTGCTGCGCGTTCGTCAGGAAGAAGATCCCGGCCAGCAGCCACAGATTGGCGTACAGCGACTGCGTGAGCATGGCCAGGACGAGCAGGGCGATCAGCACCGACATGATGAGGAGTGCGGCCTTGCGTCCGATGCGGTCCGAGAGCGTCGGAAAAATAATCCCGAGGAGGAATGCGCCAAAGCCGGCGGCGCCAAGCAGGAATCCCGCCGTGGTTCCGCTCTGGCCCGCCACCTGCGTGATGTAAAGCGGCGCAAAGACGTTGACCTCGAAGAGCCAGCAGATGACGCCGATGGCGCCAAGGCAACAGAGCCACATGTTGCGGTAGGTGAGGATCGACAGATAGTCGCCGGGCGTGAGGTGCTCCTTCTCGACCCTGGCTTTGCGCGCGGGCTCCGGAACGAACTTCCAGATCAGGAGGCCGAGAAGGATGCCCGGCACACCGGCGACGAAGAACGCCGTTCGCCAGCCTTCGTGCGCGGCGACCTGGGTGGTCAGCACGGGGGCGACGGCGAGACCGATCAGCGACGCGGCACTGACCACGATCCCGACATTGCGGCCCCGGTGCTGCGGTTCGGCCGTTTCTTCCGTGAGCGCCATGATGACCGAGAAGCACGGCCCTTCGGCAATGCCCAGCAACCCGCGCACCAGCAGCATCTGCTCGTAGCTCTGGACGATACCGGATAGCCAGGAGAGCAGCGAGAACGCGAAGATCGAGGGCAGCAAAACCTTACGGCGTCCTATGCGATCGGAGAGCGCGCCGAGCAGCAAGGTGGAGATTGCCCAGCAGATGCCGGTGATCGCGGCCAGATTGCCCACCTTCGCACTATCGAGGTGGAGGTCGCCGATCATGTAGGGCGCCAGGTAGAGCTGCGACATGCGGTCCAGAAAGACCGTTCCCCACGTCAGGAACAGCAAAAGCAGCACGAGTTTCGAACGTCCGTCCGACCTTTCCATGATGTACCCCTCCGTTTAATGAAGGACCGCTTGATGGTGCCGCCGTCGGTTGGCGGCGCGGCCTCGACCGGTAGCCTCACGCGAGGTGCGCGATGATCTTGCGCAGCGAATGCAGAAACGCCTCTTTGGAGGCGGGCCCGATCAATTCGTCCAGCATCTTGTCGTGCTCGCGTGCGTGCATCCGCAGCGTTTTCAAGGCTTTCACGCCTTCCGTCGTCAGCCGCAGGGCGTAGCTGCGGCGGTCCGTGGCAAGACGCTCGCGTATCACCAGTCCGCGTTTTTCGAGCGCGTCGAGCACGGGCGTCAGCGTGGACTTGTCGCGTCCGTTGGCCTGACTCAGCGCGGTCTGGGAAATACCGGGATTCTCGTGAATCAGCTCCAGCGTGGCGTAGAAACCGGGGCGCAGATCGCTCGCGCCCACACGGCGCGCGAATGCCTGAAACGAAGCCTGCTGGGCCAGGCGCAAATGGAAACCAATCGTTTGTTCGAGCTCGCCAAACGCAATCTCCGGCGGCGAGTAGCGCGGTTCGGGCTGATCTTCCAGCAGTTTCGGCTGGCGGGCGGCATTCGACTTGTTCTGGCTCATGGAGGATCGACCCGGATGAAAAGGGTGAACGACTGCATTAAAGCAAATGATTGGAGATCCAACAGTTGGGAGTTCTACTATGTGGGTGCTTTCCGGTTCGAGGCTTTAGCTCACCGCTCAGGCGGGATCAGGCGCCAGGTCAGCACGACGGCAAGCAGGAACGCGACGTAGGCAAGCGTAAACACCCAGCCCGGAAAATCGTAGTACATCCAGACGCTGACCCAGTGCTGTATGAAGCCAGGCTGGCCGGCTGCTCCGATCGTTCCGGCGGTCCCATTGCGCAGGTAATCTTCGAGCACGGTGAGCGGGCACGGCACATCGAGCACCGCAAGCGTTGCGACGATGCCGATCGCGACGAGGTGCGTGGTGCGGAACACACGGTTGCGCGCCCACCGCTGCCTGACGGCGGCGCCGGCCCAGATCGCGGCGAGGCCGCCAACGATGAAGAGCACGAGCAACGCGTGCAGCACCAGGACCAGATTCGCAAGCCCGTTCATGAAATAGTCGCGTCGGCAGGTGGGCGGTTACCGGAATTCGACCGCCCGCAGCCGCATTCGTGCCGATCTGTTCTGTGAGCGCGTCAGCATTTTGTGGGCAGATCATCGGCATGCCAAGGTCCGCGACGAGGCCGGTGTAGACTTTGCCGGGTTCGCCTTGGCGCATCGTGCCCACTGGAATTCCCGCAATGGTCAATCCCACGCATTTCGATCTGCAGTCGCTCCGGGTGTTTCTGATGGTGGCCGAGCAAGGCAGTCTCACGAAAGCGGCCGAGCGTGGCCATCTGACGCTATCGGCCGTGAGCAAGCGCATTGCCGAACTCGAAAGCGTGACGGACTGCGCACTGCTGATCCGCCGGCCGCGCGGCATCGAACTGACGGCCGCGGGGCGTGGTCTCGTCGAGCATGCAAGCCGTGTGCTCGACCAGGTGAACAGCATGGCCAGCGAAATGAGCGACTATGCGATCGGCGTGCGCGGGCACGTGAGGCTCTGGGCCAATACCTCGGCCGTCGTGCAATTCCTGCCGGGCGATCTCGCGGGCTTTCTCGGCGCGAACCGGTCGATCAGGATCAGCCTGGAGGAACGCCTGAGCGGCGACATCGTCGAAGCGGTGAAGTCGGGCAAGGCGGATCTTGGCATCTTCGCGGACAACGTACCCGCTTACGGCATGGCGCGGCGGCTGTACCGGCGCGACGAACTGGTCCTGCTCGTGCCGCAGTCGCATCCGCTGGCCCGCGAGGCGCATGTCGATTTTGCGCAGACGCTCGACGAGGACTACGTTGGGCTCAACACCGGCAGCTCGTTGTTCGCCCGGCTGACCGACGCGGCATTCGAAGCGGGCCGGCCGCTCAAGCTCAGGATTCAGGTGTCGAGCTTCGACGGCATTTGCCGCATGATCGAGTCGGGACTTGGAATCGGTATCCTGCCGCGCGAGGCGGTGCGGCCCGAACTCCTCGTCAGCCGGCTCGGCATGGTGCGGCTTACCGATGCCTGGGCGAGCCGGACGCTCTGGATCAGCGCGAACGATTCGTCGTTGTCCGCGCCGGAGGTCGCTAGGCTGTTCGATTTCCTCTCCGGCGGCGCGCAGCCGGAGTCCTCTTGATTCGCGAGTGGCGGCGACCGTGGCGACAGCAGGTTCACACAGGATTGATTTCGTCCTGGCTGCGTCGCGTCGTCAATGGGCCGAGCACGCGCACGGTTACGGCCACGATCACGAGCGCGGTGGAGATGACGCCGAACATCGCCCCGGCGCCGTACCCGTTCAACACCGGCAGCAGCAGGAAAGGCAGCGCGCCGCTCATGATGCGGGACAGGGCATAGGTGCTGCCGATGGCGGTGGAACGCACGCGCGCCGGAAAAATCTCGGCTTGGTAGACGTGGTAGGCATTGCTGAAAACGTTCGAGGCACAAGTCGTTAGCACACCGAAGACGACGATGAGGATCGTGTCCTCCGAATACGCGAAGCCGAAGCCGAAGACCGCGATCGAAAGGATCGATGTGATCACGAGCGTGCGGCGTTCGAGCCAGTTGAGGAGCGGGATCGAGAGCAGGGAGCCGGCCGGGTAGCCGAGGAAGGAGAGGGCCATGAACAGGGTGCTTGCGGTGACGTCGAAGCCCCGGCTCTTGACCACGAGGCTCGCGAGCGTGCCGAATCCGTAGTAGCCGAAGCACTGGAACAGATGGAAGACCACCAGCATCAGGAATCGCTTGTCGTAGGGCGCCTGGCGCAGCACGGCGATATGTTCGGCGAGGCCCATCGCGTGCGGCGTGGCGGGTTCGCTGGCGATCACGGCGGGCAGTTTCGCGCCCGCGCTGTCGGCAAAGCGGCGCAACTGGTTTTGCGCTTCGTCGAAGCGGCCGCGCGCCAGCAGCCAGCGGGGGCTTTCGGGCAGACGATGCTGGACGAACAGCACGAATATCCCGCCCACTCCGCCAACGGCGAGAATCAGGCGCCATCCCGCCACCGAGCCGATCTGCAGGGTATTGAGCCATACGGCGAGGAAGCCGACGAGGGGCACCGCGACGTAGGAGACGGTATAGGCCCAGGCGGCGAGGCGGCCGCGGCGCTCCTTAGGCAGAATCTCCGAAAGATAGCTATCCGAAACAGGATAGATGGCCCCAACGCCGATACCGGTCAGAAAGCGGCAGAGCACCAGCATATCCGCATTGACCGACAAGGCGCCGAGCAGCGAAAACGCGCTGTACCACACGAGGCAGAACACGAACGCCTTGCGCCTGCCGATGCGGTCGGCGAGGCTGCCGAGGCAGAGCGAGCCGAAAAACATGCCGATGAAGGCCGAGGCGAGCAGCAGCTTGAAATCGGCGCTCTGCCGGGCGATGCCGAAGTCGTGTTGCAGCGCGGAGCCGATCGAGCTGACGAGAAAGATCTCGTACATGTCGAAGAAGAGCCCGATGCCGACCACCCATACGACGAACCGGTGCAGCGTGCCCACCGGCATGTCGTCTATCAGGCTGCCGAGCGTGGCTTCCTGAGTCCGCTCTTGTGTTGTCTCGCGAGCGACGCGCTGCCCTGCGTCGGCGCCGAACAGCGGCAAAGGGGTGCCCGCGGTCGCTACGCCGCGCCGGTCGAGCGGGTTGATGCCCATGATGTCTCCTTGATGTTCGGGGTGCGGCGTGTGGCTTCCCGGGATCTACGCCCCGTGGCGAGGGCCGTTGCCATGCCGTCATCGTGCAACGGCTAGTTCAGCAGCTCGGCAATCTCGATCAGGTTCAGGTCGGGGTCTCGCACATAAACCGAGCGGATCTTGTGCGTGGCGCCGGTGCGTGGCACCGGCCCTTCCACAATCGGCCAGTTCGCGTGCTTCAGATGAGCGATGACTTCGTCGAGCGGGACCGTCGCGATGAAGCAGAGGTCCAACGCGCCCGGAGCGGGCAGGTGAGCCTTGGGCTCGAATTCGGCGCCGCGCACGTGCAGATTGATCTTCTGGTTGCCGAAGCGGAAGGCGATGCGGCCCGCGCCGAACGTCTCCAGCTCCATCTGCAGCACGCGGGTATAGAAGTCCTTCGTGGCTTCGGGGGCCACGCAGGTGAGGACGAGATGATCGAGGTGATCGATCAGGGCCATGTCATGCTCCTTGTTGCGCGAACGCGCGCTGTTCGGGAACGCCGTCGGCCAGTGCCGGCGGCGCCAGGTGAAGGTCGAGGCGGCGGCCGGCTTTCAGGATCTGACTGGGCACGTCGTGGCCGACAAGATCGGGCAGCAGGGCAGCGGCATCGAGCGTTGCTGCGAGATTGACGCCGGTGTCGTAGCCGTCGAGTTCCAGCATGTGCACGAGTTCTTCCGTGCAGACGTTGCCGGTCGCGCCCGGTGCATAAGGGCAGCCGCCGAGCCCGCCGAGCGACGAATCGAAGCGGACCACGCCGGCTGCGAGCGCCGCGAGCGTGTTCGCCAGGGCCATGCCGCGCGTGTTGTGGAAGTGCAGCGTGAGTTCGAGGTGAGGGAACGCGTCGATTGCCTGGCGGCACAGATCGCCCACCTGCGAGGGAAAGGCCATGCCGGTCGTGTCGCACAGCGTGATGCCGCGCACGCCCAGATCGGAGAACCGGCTCATCCAGTCCAGCACGGCGGCGGCCGGCACGTCGCCTTCCATCGGGCAGCCCATGGCCGTCGAGAGCGACACGTTGATGGCCACATCGCTCCCGCTCCCGCGCACGGCTGCAACGACATCGCGAAGCTGTGCGAACGATTGCTCGCGGCTCATGCGCAGGTTCGTGCGGTTGTGACTCTCGCTGACCGACATCACGAGATTGACTTCATCGATACCGCAGGCCAATGCGCGCTCGGCGCCGCGCACGTTCGGCACGAGCACCGTGTAGACCACGCCGGGTACGCGCGTGATCCCGTGCATTACCGCTTCGGCGTCGCGCAGCGCGGGAATCGCTTTGGGCGACGTGAACGAGGTGACTTCTATCTTCGCGAAGCCGCACTGTCCGAGGCGGTTCACGAGAGCGATCTTGGCATCCGTATCGACGAAGCGCGCTTCGTTCTGGAAGCCGTCGCGCGTGGCGACTTCGTGGATAGAGAGCTTCTTTCGTGCAGGCGTCATGGTGGCGCTCCTTGCTAGATGATGCCGCGCGAGCGCCAGGCGGCGCGCGTGCCGGCATCGATACCGAGCGCGCCGAGCACGTCATCGGTGTGTTCGCCGAGCGCGGGCGCGGGGCGTTCGATTGTGCCGGGCGTCTCGCTCAGCTTCGGCACGATGCCGGGTACCTGCACCGGCGTGCCGTCGGGCAGCGCAGCCTCGACGATCATGTCGCGGGCCCGGTAGTGCGGGTCGGCGGCAATGTCGGCGGCGTCGTAGACACGGCCGGCCGGAATCTTCGCTTCGTTGAGCGCCGCGAGCACCTCGTCGAGCGTGAGGCGGGCCGCCCATTCGCCAATGGCCGCGTCGATGCGCTCGACGTCCTTCACGCGCCCGTCGTTCTGCGCGAGCGCCGGATCGCTGCCCAGGTCGGGGCGGCCAATCAGGTCCATGAGCCGGCGGAAGATGCTGTCGCCGTTGCCGGCAATCAGCGCGTAGCGGCCGTCGCTGCACCGGTAGGCGTTGCTGGGCGCGATGCCGGGCAGACTGCTGCCCGCAGGCTGCCGGACCGCGCCGAACACGGAATATTCGGGCAGCAGGCTTTCCATCATGTTGAAGACGGATTCGTACAGGGCGACGTCCACCACCTGGCCGCGGCCGCCTTGCTGCTCGCGGTGCCGAAGGGCGAGCAGGATGCCGATCACGCCGTGCAGCGCGGAGAGCGAGTCGCCGAGCGAGATGCCCACGCGAACGGGTGGACGGCCGGGTTCGCCGCTGAGGTGGCGCAAGCCACCCATGGCTTCGGCCACCACGCCGAAGCCGGGGCGGTCGCGATAGGGCCCGGACTGGCCATAGCCGGAGACGCGCAGCATGACGAGCTGCGGATTGATCGTTTGCAGTTCGTCCCAGCCGAGCCCCCACGCTTCGAGCGTGCCGGGCCGGAAGTTTTCGATCAGCACGTCGCTTTGCGCGATCAGGCGGCGCGCGGCGTCCTGACCTTCGGGCGTGCGCAGATCGAGTGTCACGGATTGCTTGTTGCGCGACTGCACAGCCCACCAGACCGACGTGCCTTCGTGCAGCAGACGCCATTTGCGCAACGGGTCGCCGGTTTGCGGCGGCTCGATCTTGATCACCTCGGCGCCGAACTCCGCCAGCATTTTCCCCGCGAAAGGGCCCGCGATGAGCTGCCCCATTTCGAGTACCCGGACACCTTCCAAAGGCCGCATCATCGCCGTGTCTCCTTCCTTCGATCAGTTGGAGACCATGTTGCGCGATTTTCGCGGGCTCGATAATCGATCGATGTTCAAGCAGGCTTTCCCGAACGGAAAGGCGGGGCTGGCGGGAGACGACGCGCGGGCTGCCTCCTGCAACTTCGGGGGGCAGCCCGGATTCCCCGCATCGTTTCATCGATAAGTCCGTATGGCGGGCTGCGATAACCTATCATGCCTGTGAGGCTCCCTAGTCACCCAATCCCATGACCACCGCACCCCTATCCCAGCTCGACCTTTCGAGGTTCCCGCGTCATGTGCTCCTCGATGGACCGACGCCCATTCAGCATCTTCCTCGCCTGAGCGCTCACCTTGGCGGCATCAACATTTACGTCAAACGAGAAGATCTGAACGGCCTGGGGGGCGGCGGTAACAAGCTGCGCAAGCTCGAGTTCCTGATCGGCGAAGCGCTGGCGGGCGGTGCGGATACGATCATTACCGTGGGCGCCCGGCAGTCGAATCACGCGCGCTTGACGGCTGCAGCGGCGGCGCGTGTCGGCCTGCATTGCGAGCTCGTTCTGACCCGGGCGGTGCCCCGTTTCGACGCCGACTATATCGACAACGGAAACATCCTGCTGGATGGCTTGCTGGGTGCGCGCGTGCATGATTTGCCGGGCTCGGCAAACGCGTTGCAATACGCCGAGGAGCGCGCAAACGAGTTGCGCGCGAAAGGCCGTAACGTCTATGTCTGCCCGCTCGGCGGCTCCAGTCCGGTGGGCTGCCTCGGATACGCGGATTGCGCCGCCGAAATCGTGGCGCAATCGAATGCCGCCGGTTTGTCCTTCGATCGCATCGTTGTTCCCAACGGCAGTGGCGGGATGCACGCCGGACTCGTTGCCGGATTTATCGCATTGGAACGGGATCCGTCGATCGTTTCCGCATTCACGGTGTACGGGAAGGCCGGGCAGGCGCGGGCTACCACGCTCGAGAAAGCCAATCAGACGGTCCGGCTCATCAATACGGGCCTGAGCGTCGATAGCGCGGCGATTTCGATTGATGAAGCGCAGCTTGGGCCTGGCTATGGAATCCCAACGGAAGGAATGCGAGAGACCGTTCGCCTGATGGCGTCGACGGAAGGGCTGTTGCTCGATCCCGTGTATGGCGGAAAGGCCTTTGCCGGCCTCTTGCAAAATGCGACCTGCGGAAACTACGTTGCCGGGCAGAATATTCTTTTCGTCATGACCGGTGGTCTTCCCGGGCTTTTTGCTTACCGGAGCGAATTCTGATATCGGTTGGGCGTTTCGGGTAGCGCGAAGAAGGCAGTACGTTTTTCTTTTCTCGTACGCCGAGGATCAGGGGGAGCCCGGCGAGGCGCCCGGGCCTCCGCCCTATTGCCGTGTACTCGTAGAACTGGCGCCCGCCGTTGCTATGCCACGTCCCGCACCTCGACCTCGGGCGCCGTCACAATGCGGTTACGTCCCATTGCCTTCGCCGTATAAAGTGCGGCGTCGGCCCGCGCCATGGCGCGCTCCAGCGTATCGTCCGGAGCGATCTGGTCGACCCCCGCGCTGAGCGTACAACGCACGCCCTCAACAGGCGACTGTTCCACAGCGAGCCGCAATGCATCCGTCAACTCCGCAGCGCTGTTCTTGCGCGCATCCACGAACACAATCGCGAACTCTTCGCCACCCAGCCTTCCAAAAAGATCGTCGGATCGCAGTTGACCGAACACAACCGACGCGATGTGCGTAAGCGCCCGGTCGCCAATTGCGTGACCAAAGCGGTCGTTGATCGACTTGAAGTTGTCGATGTCGAGAATGGCGATGGACAGCGGCTTGCCGGTTGCCAACACGTCGGAAAGCAGTCTGTTCGCTTTCGCCATGAATGCGCGCCGCATGAGTGCGCCGGTCAGCTCGTCGATCGTCGCGAGCTTGTCCATCCTCTTGACGATTTGATCGTGGACCAACATCACCATGCCGATCGACATGCAGGGCAGCGAAACGATCCCCAGACCCACGAGCAAAACGTTCCAGGGTGACGCTTGCAGAAATGTGCTGGGCGGCACGAGGCCGAAGACGACCGCGACGGCCCGCGCGATGTGGATCAAGGCGCCAAGCCAGGCCGCGGCGGTGACGAATCGAAAGGCATAGCGCGCGCCGTCACGCGGCGTGTGACGCAGCGCCAGGATACCCACGGCGATCCGTCCGTAGGCGAAGACGATGGACAGGAGGACGACTCTCGCATCGATGTTCGGCGAGACGCACGTAAAGTACACCAGTGCGGCAAAAACGCCGCCGAACGCCGCCGACTCTTTATGCCGGGCAGGGCGCATGCCGAAGAACTGGCGCGTACCCTGCACGAGCAGCAGCACGGCCACCAGCGCAACGAGGGAAGTGACGACGATCGCAATCTGGCGTGGCCGCTCGCCGGCGAGCAGCACGAATGACGACGTTACCGCGAACAGTGCGTAGGAAGCGCACCAGCGGTCTACCCCCGGCACCGCAGTCCGGTGCAGCGAGCCCAGAATGGCGACGCTCATCAGGCAGGATACGATCAAAATCCCGAATAGCGCGAGCGGGCTGAACATGAGTTTGAGCGGGCGGCAAGAGAGAACGAACGAGGAAAGACACGCCGCCATCAAACGCATGAAAGCAAAACGAAAACCATGAATCTGCGTATCCAGGCGGCGATGGAAGCATATCGTATTGCACGTGTGTCCCGGGAAAATCTCTCGTTCGCCCAACGCATCCGGATAACTACGGCGAATCTTTTCTGGCAATCAGCCATGGGGAGATCCCGGTTCCTGGAATATCCGATCCTTCTGGGGAGGCGGGCAATAATGCAATTGCTCCATCCGGAGCATGCAGAAAAGGGCTTTTAATTAAACGCCGTCTAAACCGGTGTCGCGAACGCAAATCTGGCGATTGCGCAATCGGGCTTTCTCATGTTCCATGCGAACGACCACAGCAGCACTCGTTCGTGCACTTGGGATCGATCCGGTTTTGTGCTATCAAAGTAAGCAGAAAGACCAAGAAAAGAACAAGAATCGATAGTGGGGCTTTCAGGGTTCAGCCGGGGGGCGCGCCAGACAGAAGTCGTGAAAGGAGGCACCCGTGCACGAACCAGATGGTTTCCTGTTGTCGTTGCATGCCGCGGCCCGCGAAGTTCCGGTCGAGGCCTTCCAGGAGCATGCACTTAATCTGCTTAGACAAATCACGGCGCTGAATCTCGATCTGCCAGACCTGTTCGGGAAAAATCGCAGTCCGGGACTACTCAACTATGTGCACCGTTACGGGCATATTCAGGCTTTGATCATCGGCCGCCAGTGCGGGGAAGCGGGCATGCATCAGGCGATCTCGCTGTACCGGGCTCGCGAGGACAAACCGTTCGCGGAGGCGCAGCGCCGGATGCTGGAGGTCGTGTTCCCGCATCTTACGGAGGCTTTGCAAACCAGCATGGCCTTCCACATGGAGCGGATCAGGCCGCGCGGCGGCGAAGTCGCATGGTCGCTCGCCATCTGCGATACGGCCGGGGAGTTCCGCTTCGCCGAGCCGGGCTTTTGCGATCTGCTGCGTGTGGAGTGGCCGAGCCACGCGTACCGTAATTTGCCCACGCAGCTTGCCGGCGTGATCGGCGGAGGCAGGAAAGCGCGCTTTCAGGGGCGCGCGGCGCTCTTCGTCATCGAGGTCGTGCACGATGTCGTTTTCGTGCGCGCCCGTGTGCGCGTACCGGTCGACGCGCTCTCGCCGCGCGAGCTCGAAGTCGCGAAACTGGTGGTCGCAGGCCTCACGCACAAGGAAATCGCGAAGGCGCTTGCGCTCGCACCGGCCACCGTGCGTAATCATCTGCAGGCAATCCATGAGCGCGCCGGCGTGCATACCAATGCGGAGCTCGTGCAGCAGCTCAGGCATGCCGGCGTCTAGAGGGCTTTTCACCAAATCGGGACCGGCGTGTCGAGACGAGCGAAATCACCGGTGTCGAATTCGACGTACGGCACATGGGCACCTTTGCATCGCGCGAAGAGGCGATGACGCGCTCAGGCCGCCGGAATCACGTCGATACGCAAGGCTTCGCCGCCGGCCGCGATGGCGAGCAGGCGGTCGACGTTCGGATGCGCGCCTGGACGAGTGCGCGCATCGGCAGTGTGTTCGGCGAATACAGCAAGGCCATGCTCGGCGGCGCGTGCATCGAGCGTGCCGAAGGCCTGCTTCAGGTAGTGATAGACCGCCAGCGACCCCTGCCTGCCCGGTTTGTTTTCGATGCTTGCCGTCACGGCGCCCTGGCCGTCGACCAGGTCGATGCGCTCGACGCCTTCGATGGCGGGCAGTTGGGCGAGGTTGTCCTTGAATACGTTGCTCGGCTGAATCACTCGAAATACTCCGTTGAAGGGGATGAAACTGGCGGCCCGCATCTTAACCTGGAGCGCGGCTCATCACGTACCCGCTACGCGGGCTGCGGGAGGCTGAGCCTCGAATGCGTCGTGATACGAAACGATTTTGCGAGCGTCATGCCGCGCGTGCCGGTTTGCCCAGATGCAGGGCGGCATACTGTAGAAGCATGATGGTTTTCCCGTCTTCGATCCGGCCTGCCCCGATCCATTCGAGCGCCGTGCTCAACGGCAACTCGACGACTTCGATTTCCTCGCCTTCGGCTTCCACGCCGCCGCCACGGCCCACGCGCATGGACGGGTCGTATTCGCCCACGTAGAAGTGCAATCGCTCGGTCACCGAACCGGGGCTCATGAAAGCCTCGAACACCTTGCGCACCTCGCGCACGCGATAGCCGGTTTCCTCCTCGACTTCGGCGCGGATGCGCGCCTCGGGCGTGGCATTGTCGAGCAGACCGCCCGCGGCCTCGATCAGCATGCCGTCATGGCCGGTGACGAATGCCGGCATGCGGAACTGGCGTGTCAGCACGACGTGCGCGGTTTCGGGATTCCACAGCAGGATCGTCGCGCCGTCGCCGCGGTCGTAGGTCTCCCGGTTCTGCCGCTGCCAGCTCCCGTCGCGGCGGAGGAAATCGAACGTCACCTTTTTCAGCACATACCAGTCGTCGGACAGGACAGTCGTTTCGACGATACGGACCCGCTCGCGCGTTGCGGTCATGGCACTCTCCATTCGACAGATCGGTGACTTGCATGGTAACGTGCATATTCGCGCAATATCAAGAAATTTCGTGCAAACCATGCTGACCAGTCAACGCAAGAAGGCCATTCTGGAAACGCTGCGGCGCGAGGGGCAGGTGCTGGCAGGCAACCTGAGCGAACGGTTTGGCGTGTCGGAGGACACGGTGCGCCGCGATCTGCGGGAACTGGCCGCGGAGGGGTTGCTGCAGCGCGTGCATGGCGGTGCGCTGCCGGCCTCGCCCGCCGTGGCGCCTTTCGCGCAGCGCGAGGGGATGGAGACGGCGGCCAAGCGGCGCATTGCGCGGTGCGCGGCGGCGATGATTGCACCGGGGCAGGTGGTGATCGTGGATGGCGGGACCACCTCGGCGCTCCTCGTCGCCCATCTCGCGCCCGACCTCGCGGCGACGATCGTGACGCACAGTCCGAGTGTCGCCGTCGCGCTCGCGGAGCATCCCGCGCTGGAAGTCGTGCTGATCGGCGGGAAGCTTTACAAGCATTCGATCGTGTCGGTTGGCGCGGCCGCCGTGGAGGCGATCTCGCACATTCACGCCGATCTCTACTTCATGGGGGTGACGGGCGTGCACCCGCAGGCCGGGCTGAGCACCGGCGATTTCGAGGAAGCCTATATCAAGCGCGCGCTCGCCGCGCGCGCCGCAGAGACCGTTGTGCTCGCATCGGCGGCCAAGCTCAATGCCGCCTCGGCGTACCGGATCGGCGACATTTCGCTGGCCCAGACCATCATCGTCGAAGCCTCGACGCCAGAGTCACTGATTGCGCCGGTCGAGCAGGCGGGTGTGACGGTCGTGCGCGCGTGAGGCGGGTGCCATAGGGGGCAAATGCTCCCGTCAACCGCCCAGGGCCACGATGGCCATCGTCAGCGCGCTGCCCAGCGCCACCATGCCTAGGCCCGGCCGCCAGCCTCCCGTGCCGGCGAAACGTCCCAGCGCATAGCCGCCCGCGAAGAGCATCAGCAGGGTCAGCACGCGCGAGACGATCAGGGCGACGGCGAGGTTCTGGAACAGCACGAAGGGCAGCGCAACCGGGAACGTGGAGAGCACGACGATCGTGAAGATCCCGAGCGCGCCCGCGAAGTCCGCGGCGTCCAGCCGGGCGTGGCGGGGCAGGGTTTCCATCGCGGCAATGCGGGCGCGTATGAGTTCGAGCTCGGGCGCGGCGACCAGTCCGCGCAGCGAAGGCGGCAGCGCGTCGTGCAGCTTCCGGACCGCGGCGGCGGGGTCGCCTTCCCGCTTGATGCTCAAGGCGAGCGAAAGCCGCTTGCCTCGGCCCGTGAACGTGCGCACGAGGAACATGACGGCGTCGGCCAGTCCCCATGCGAGGTTGCAGCCGAGCGCCGAATAGAGCATTTTGCGCCCGGCATCGTGCCCCGCGCTCACCACGGAGACCGCCCCGACGAACGTGAGCGCCATGAAGAGGCCAAAACACAGTTCGGAAACGCGGTCGACGGTATCGAGCACGGGTTCGCGCGGTTCGGGCTGGTCATGGCGGGTGGCGAGCGTTGCGTTCATGAAGCGTCCTCGGTTCTGGCGATGGAGGGGGTAGGTCCGTGCGCAAATGCACGCGGGCGATCTCGCATTTTTGAATGTGTACTTTTACCGCGCGCAAGGCGGCATACCGCCGAAGTGTGTTTAATAGGGGCTGCGCGCCGGTGCAACAAGGGTAGCCGCGGAGCGGCGGCGTGTCAGCCACCAGAATCACGGAGAAGTGACATGATGCATATGCTGTTGGGCAACATCGAACCGGGGACGACCGGCGACGAGATTCGCGACCTGCTCGTCAAATATGGCTTCCCGCCTTTCGATGAGATCGCGTTTATCGAGGGCGACGGCTCCCGGCCCGCCGTGGCGCTGACTTTCCACTCGATCGACGCCCATGTGCTCACGAGCCTGCAGTCGCGGCTGCACAATATGTACTGGAAGAATCGCCAGCTTTCGGCAGCAGTTGGGCGCGAGCGCTTCGTCTAAGCCGAAAGGGCACGCCGCCGCTGTCCGGGCGGCGCGTCATGTTGCCATGCATAACTAAGTAATTGGCGGTACATCTGGTTGCGGCCGGCCGTCATGCCGGCCGTTGTGTCGATTGTCGTGCGTCACACCCAAGGCTGTGCGAGCTGCTCGGTTTCGAAGGCACGCACGACGGCCGGGCGTTCGAGCATGCGCGCGAGGTAAGCGCCGATCTGCGGCCACGTACGCGCGGGGCGGTGGAAGCCGCGGGTCCAGCGGCATAGCATCAGCGCGTACGGATCGAGCGCCGTATAGTGCTCGCCGAGCAGCCACGGGCCGCCCGCAGCCGCGAGCTGCGCTTCGATCTGATCGAGCAGCCCGGCGATCTTTGCTTCGGCCTGGGCCGCGACCTGCCGCGCGCCTTCGATATTGCCGGCATCGACCCAGCGCTCGGGATAGAAGTAGACGATCAGTGCGGCTTGCAGCGTATTCGTGAGCCACGCGAGCCACTGATAGAAGTGCGCGCGCTGCGGCGTGCCGAGCGCCGGGGCCAGTGCTTTCGCGGGATGCGTGTCGGCGAGGTGCAGGCAAATGGCGGCCGTTTCGTAGAGCACCAGGTCGTCGTCCACCAGCACGGGAATCAGGCCGTTGGGATTCAGCTTGAGGTAATCGGCCGATTTGTGCTCGTCGTGGGTTCGATCGACGAGCTTCAGCTCGAACGGCTGCCCGATTTCCTCGAGCAGGATGTGCGGAGCCATGCTGGCATTGCTGGGATAGTAGAACAGCGTTTTCATCGGGTCTTTACACTCGGCAGATGCGTTCTGGAATGCAGCGCGGCGATGAGGCAAGCGGTGCATCGGCATTATTGCAGGAAGGCAGGCGGGCACCCAATCCTTTGTTCGCACAAGCAAAACCCTGCATGCCTGGGCGGCGCGCATGATGCGCCAGCAACACAAAACCCGCCGGCTTTTACGACATTTTTTCTTGTGGCACGCGCGGCGCCAACCCTAGACTTCGGTATAGAGCAAGGACCGGAGGGGCTATGTCGAAGCAGCGCACAGCGTCGGGGAATGGAGAAGAACGGATCATCTGCAATCAGCCGGGTATGGGACGGCTCGTGCTGCGACGATTCGATCCCCAGCGCGACTCTTGGGAACATCTCACGAAGCTGCTGCATCGCGCGTTCGCGAGGCTTGCGGCGCTTGGCCTGCACTGCGGCTGCGTGGATCAGGGCGCGAGCGTCACGCGGCAGCGGGCGCTGGCTGGCGACTGCTTCGTTGCGGTGTGCAACGGGCGCATCGTTGGGACGATGACGCTCGAGTCGCGCGACAGCGCCTCGCAGTGCGAGCAGTACCGTCAACGTCACGTCGCCTCGCTGCATCAGTTCGGCGTAGATCCTGCGTGGCAGCAACGCGGCATTGGCCGTGCGCTGCTTGCCTTTGCGGGCTATTGGGCCGCCGCGCGCGGTTTCACGCAACTCGCGCTAGACACGCCGTTTCCTGCCACGCATCTGATCGACTACTACCGGGCTCACGGGTTCAGCCTTGTCGATGTCGTGCGCTTCGCGGGCCGCGGCTACGATAGCGCGATTCTCAGCAAGCCCGCCACGACCGGGTGGCCGTTTCCGGCTTTCCCAGCTTTCCCGGTATCTACGCCACCTGGCGCATTGCCGCGCGGCGCCGCGCATCTGCCGTTATGAGCGATGACCGGCGCCCGCCGCCTTCCGGGCAGGAAGAGGAAGCACGCATCCGGCAGGGCCTGCGCACGCGTGCGCTGCTCAAGATCGTGCTGGTGACGATTGCTTTCAGCCAGGTGCTGGTCATGCTCTTCGGGATGGCCGCACGGACCCTCGATCCGGACGTGTCCGCCATGCCTTCCTTGATCTTCGGCTACGTGACCTGTGCGCTGGTGAGCTACTGGCTGCAGGCGGACGCGCGCCGCGCCTGGCAGCATGCCCGCGAGCGCGGCCATATCCGACGCGGAACGCAAGGCCCACTGCCGGGCATCGAGATCGCGGCGGCGTGCCCGCGTCGCTGGCTCGTGATCCTGTACGCGGAGTTGAATCCCGCCGCCAAGGCCTGACGCGCATTGACGCATTGACGTTTACGCAATTTTTGCGGAGCCATCAGGATTCCTTGCAGCTTTTTGCCGGGCCGCCCGGTATCGTGAGATCAGGCGCATCGGGCGTCATTCCATCAAAAAGCAGCGGGCATATGGCCCAGCGAGGTGCGCGGTGTTGAAACTGCTGATTCCCATACTCGATCGTAACGGCGCACTGGAAGCCGCGCGCCACGGCGCATTTCTCTTCGCGGAGCGCTGCGTTTCCGAGGTCGAGATCGTCGAAGTGCTGGACGAGGTCGGGCAGGACCGGAGCTCGGCTTTCCGGTCGAGAAGCGAGTTGCGGCGCTCCGAAAAGCAGACTATGCGCGACGCGCTCCTGCGCACGCGCGCGATCCTCGACGACGCGGGCGTGCCCTATACCTGGAAGCGCGTGTTCGGCCAGCCCGAGCGGATCATCGCGACTTGCGCGGAGAGTGGTCATGCCGACATCGTCGTGCTCGACGCGAGCCGCCTCGGCTTCTTTCGCAAGTGGGGCATGCTTGCGCGGCTGCGCCGGCTCACGCATACGCCCGTCACGCTGCTCCAGTGAATCGGGCGCCGCAAGGCGTCACCCGGTTGGGACCGTGCCGCGGGCATTGGGCGGGACACCCGTCGCCAGCGCATAGCGCACGAACTGTTCGGCCGGCATTGCCTTCGCATACCGCCATCCCTGCCCGTACCGCACGCCATGGCTTTCGAGCCAGTCGGCCTGGTCCGCGGTTTCCACGCCTTCGGCGATCACTTCGAGCCCGAGGCCGTTCGCCATGGCAATGATGTGCGGCACGATCGCGTCGACTTGCGCGCCCGTACGCAGGGCACGGACGAAGGCCCGATCGATCTTGATGCCGTCCACGGGCAACTCCTGCAGGTAGGCCAGGTTCGAATAGCCGGTGCCGAAATCGTCGATCAGGATCCGGTGGCCCGCTGCACGATAGCGGTCGAGCACAGGAGCGAAACGGCGTGCGTCGATGAATGCGCGCTCGATGGCCTCGAACCAGATTTGCCTCGGCCGCACGCCGTATTGCTCGCAGCCGGCCTGCAAGGTGTCCATCATGCGCGAGGTTTCGAGATCGTCGGGCGTGAGATTGATCGACACGTGCAGATCGCGGTGCCCGGCGAGCAAAGCGCCCACGCCCTCGAACACCGAACGGATCACGAGGTCCGTGATCGGCTGGATCAGGCCTAGCTGCTCGGCCATGGGAATGAACGAATCCGGCGCGACGATGGTGCCGTCGCCGAGGCGCCAGCGCACCAATGCCTCGGCGCCGACACAGCGGCCGCTCTGCAGTTCCAC
The DNA here is from genome assembly GCF_046581065.1 of Paraburkholderia yinzeri. NCBI lineage: Bacteria > Pseudomonadati > Pseudomonadota > Betaproteobacteria > Burkholderiales > Burkholderiaceae > Paraburkholderia > Paraburkholderia yinzeri. Next base: position 416,696 of record NZ_JBFOCJ010000003.1, read on the forward strand.
GATAGGCTGGAACCAGGCCTCGAACTGGCGTTGGCGGATTCCCTCCAGCAATGCCGCGCGCGGGGTGCGCTGGCGCCGCCGCCAGGCGAGCACGAGCCAGGCGACGAAGGTGCTGGCGAGCAGGGCGGGGAGGATGAGTGTCTTCATCCACCGCAGCCAGTCGGGGCGGATGCTGCGTTCGGGTTCGTAGGCCACGACGGCGAGCGGATAGCGGCTCGACCGCTCGATGACGTAGTAACGGTCGTCGGTATAAGTCGAGGGACTGCCGCGGCGCACGGCTTCGCGTACGGCGTCCGGATCGGCGTTCGGCCAGCGCGCGATGACGAGCGCATTGTGCGTCTCCAGTATGCCGATTTCGATCGTGTCGTCGAGCGGCACGATGTCGAGGTAGAAGCGTGGATCGAGCACGACGAAATAGTTGCCGTAGCGGATATGGAACATGCGCTGTTCGTGGCCCGGTTTGCCGGTCGTGCTCTGCCACGCCGGGAAGCCGCCCGGCAAGGTCAGTTCGGGCGGCGGCAGCGGGGCGCCGGCGTCGTTGAGCGTCGAGCAGGCGGTACCCTGACCGTCGTTCCAGGCGGCCCCGCGTACGTAGCGGTGCTCCGCTTCCACTTGCCGGAGCAGCCGAAGATGGTCCGCCGTGCAGGGTGGGCCGCTGTAGTGCGAGAGTTCGCGCAAGGCGGCTTGCGCGTCGTCGGTCACGAGTTCGGCGCGCATGAGCGCCCGCCGTGCGTATTCGTCGACCTGGGCGCGCTGGTGGCGCTCGGTCACGGCGCTCATCGTATAGGTGACGACCGCCAGCGTTACCGAAACGGCAAGCGCGGCGAGGGCAATCGTTGCCAACGTTGTCAGTCTGCTGGCCATATAGGGCAGGCGGTTTTGCGCGGCTTCGACGAACGGGACGGCATGAGAGCCGACGCGGCCGGCCCCCTGGCAAGGCGTCAGGCCGGCGCGGCGAGAGACGATTTCGTCCGATGTTAGCGGCTTTCGCGCGAAGCTGGACGGCATGTGTCCGGACGGCGCCGCCCGGCGCGCAGCTTACGCTTTGACAGGTCCGGAGCGGGCTGCGTCGTCGGACACGACGCGGTTGCGCCCGTTTTCCTTCGCGCGATAGAGGCGGCGGTCGGCCGCCGCCATCAGCGTCTCGCAGGTGGCGGGGCCGTCTTCGGGGCTTGCCGCTACGCCAATCGAGATCGAGAACGGAATCGTCTCGGGCCTCGCCGCATCGGGCTGACCGCCGCTGCCCGCGTGCCCGGCGTGCATTTCCACGGCGCGGCGCAGCCGCTCGGCCACGGCGGCGGCGGTGGCGCGATCCGCGTCGGGCAGCAACGCCGCGAACTCCTCGCCGCCGAGGCGCGCCGGCACGTCCACGGTGCGAAGGCTCGTGCGCATGAGGTCGGCGAGGATTTCCAGCACGCGATCCCCCGTGGTATGGCCCCACCGGTCGTTGACGTGCTTGAAGTGGTCGATGTCGATCATCAGCACTGCGATGGGTGTCGGGCCGCCGGGCGCGCGGGCGGCGTGTGCGATGGCTCTGGCGAACGCTTCGTCGAAGGAGCGCCGGTTGGCGAGACCCGTGAGCGGGTCGCTGCGCGCGAGCGCCGCGAGCCGGGCGCTCGCTTCGACGTAGCGGCCGAAAATATGGTTTACGACGCGCAGTGTGCCGAACAGCAGGACGGCGAGCGCGAGCCAGGCGACGATCAAGGGGCTGCTGAACACGTGCTTCGCGGCGTTGAGGGTGAGTTCCAGGTTGTCGGTTGCGCTCGTCAGCCCCCATTGCGTGTCGCCGATGCGCTGGAAGATCAGGTAATGGCCGCCGCGCTCCACCACCGTCTTGCCGTCGCGCAGCCAGGCGCCGGCGGAGGTGTGTGCGGCCTGCAGCAGGTCATCGGTAAAGGACGCGGGCCGGGCCGCGATCATGTCGCCGTTGTGGAAATAGATGGCGTTGCCGTTGCTGTTGACGAGCGCGAAGTCGGCAGCCGCTTCGTCGTCGGTGAGGATGCCTGACGAGAGTTGCAGCGCGAGCAGGCGCGACGGCGTGACGTCCATGAGCACCACGCCGCGAAAGCGGCCGCGGACGTAGACCGGCGCGCTGAGGGTTGCGATGGCTTCTCCTTGCTGAAATTCCGTGTAGACCGGTGTCCAGACGACGTCGTGGGACGTATTGCTGTCAGGCAACTGGCCGCGGTAATAGGGCATTTTTTCGAAGCGGCGGAACATGGCTTCGACATTGGCCGCCGGGCGTTGCGGCGAGATCACGTAGAGCCCGTTCGACGAGATGAACGCCGCGGTCCTTTCCACGGCGTCCGCATTCTGGCTGATCGCGAGGAGCGGTCCGATCTGGCGGGCGAGCACGAGGTCCGCCGGGAGCGTGGCGTCGTCGCGGCGAAAACCTTTGAGTCCGTAGAGGCCCGCAGCGTTCGTGCCGAACACGGGCGGTCCATCCATGGCGCCGGCGATTTCCCAGGTGTTCAGGCTCGTGTCGGAATCGGCGGTGGACGTGGCAGCCGGAGCGGGGTGGGGCGGGGTTGCGTGGGACGGACGGGCGTTGTGCGGCGGCTCCGGCTCCGGGATGGACGCCAGTACGTGCTGTGCATAGTCGCGCAGAAACAGCAGCCGGCGGCTTTCGGAGGCGATCAGCGCATTCACGCCCGCGGCCCGGACCTCCAGGTCGCGCTGCCGGTTTTCCAGGTCCTGGCGGGTTATCTGGTAGAGCTGACGTATCCCGACGGTCGCCACGAGCGCCATCGCGCAAACGAAGCATAACGTCACGATCAGGCGCGGACGCTTCATCACGATGCGGGAAACGATGCCCGCGTGCTTGCCGGTCTGGGTAGCCGCGTGCTTGCCTGTTTGCCGCGATGGGTCCGCCGTACGATCCATGGATCTCCCCGATCCGCCGAAGCAGCGCGTGAAATCCGGGGCCACCGCCCGCAGGGCGCGGGCTGGGCCGGTCCGGACAATGGGCCAAGGATAGCATCGCCCGCGAATGCCCGGACGGTGGCGGTCCTTCCACCTTCGACGTCTTACCCGCGCCAGGCCGAGTGGCGGATCACGCTGCAGAAGTTGCCGGCGTGAAAATGCGGATCCTTGTCGGCGAGCACGTCGGTCTTCACGTTGCCGAACGTCGTCGCCGGCTTGTGGTGGATGCCATCGTAGAACGCCTGGATGATGTCTTCCTTGAAATGCGGGGTGCGCGGATGCGCGTGCACGATCGCTTCGCGTTCGGCGTCGCTGTATTTTTCATAGGCGAGGCCGAGCACGTCCATTTCGACACCTGCCGTCACGAGCGCGATTACCGGATGCATATGTTCGGGAATGCCAGGTGTCGTGTGAAGCGCGATGGCGGTCCACACGAGATCGATGTCCTGTTGCGCGATGCCGTGGCTCTTCAGGAAATCGCGCGCCGCGTTGGCGCCGTCCACTTCGAAGCGCTCGTGCGGACTGCTGTGCGCGTGCATAAGGCCCACGTCATGGAACATCGCGCCTGCGTAGAGCAGCTCGGGGTCGAATTTCAGTCCGCGCTGCCGGCCCGCGAGCGCGCCGAAGTAGTACACCCGGCTCGAATGATGGAACAGCAGCGGCGTTTCGGTGTCGCGCACGAATTCGGTGATCTCCCGGGCCAGTTGGCTATCGGGAATTGCAACGTCGTTCAGGTCGAAGCTCATGGGAATCTCCGTGTGGGAAGCGGTGTGCATCTATTGTGGTTCGTGCGAGAATTGTCCTCAATTGACTGAAGGCGCCAGATTCTGCCATTTCGCGCAGGATCCGGACATGGAAGCGGAGTGACAGGAAACATGGCCAGAATCGTCGCCATTCTTGCGTTGCCGGGCGTCCAGCTGCTGGACGTGAGCGGGCCGCTCGACGTCTTCGCGCAAGCGAATCGGGAGGCCGGCCGGCATGTCTACGATCTGCGCGTGGTAGCATGCCGGCCCGGCCCCATTCGCAGTTCCTCGGGCGTGCGGCTGGTGGCCGATGCGGTGGCCGGCGCTGCGGCCGCTCAGGGGCAAGCCGGAACGCAGGCAGCGGGCGAGGGGCAGGAGCGCATCGACACGCTGCTCGTGGCCGGCGCGCCCGACGCCGCCACCGCGCAGTTGCCCGCGCGCGTGCAGGCGTGGCTGCGGGCGAGCGCCGCGCGCAGCCGGCGCTACGGATCGGTCTGCACAGGCGCCTTCGTGCTTGCCGCGAGCGGCCTGTTGCACAAGCGCCGCGTGACGACGCACTGGGCCGCGGCGGAGCGGCTCGCGCAGATGTGCCCCGGTGCGATTGTCGAGGCGGATTCGCTCTACGTGCGCGACGGCAAGTTGCGCACGGCGGCGGGTGTGACGGCCGGTCTCGATCTCGCGCTCTCGCTCGTGGAGGAGGATCTCGGGCGCGAGATTGCGATGCGGGTGGCAAGCCAGCTCGTGATGTTCTTCAAGCGGCCCGGCGGTCAGTTGCAGTTCAGCCGCGGCGGCGCCGCGCAGCCGTCCGGGCGCTCCGCGCTGCAGGAGGTGCAGCGCTGGGTGGCGGCGCATCCCGAGGAACCGCACCGCGTGCCCGATCTTGCTGCCCGCGTGGGCCTGAGCCCGCGCCATTTCGCACGGCTCTTCCAGTCCGAGGTCGGCATGACGCCGGCGGCCTGGGTCGAAACCGTCCGCGTCAATGCCGCGCGCGGCCTGCTGGAGACGTCGGGCGAGGCGCCCAAGCGCGTCGCGACCCGCTGCGGGTTTGCGAATGCCGACACGCTGCGGCGCGCATTCATCAAGCATGTCGGCGTGACGCCGGCAGAATATCGCCGGCGTTTCGCTTCGCATGCGGCAGCGGGTACGACAGCCCGCCAGATTCGGTAAGGATTAGAAAGTGATTCGTGGCGCATCGGGAGGGCATGCGCAGTGCATCCGCAGTACATCATTTGTGCCTGAACAAGATAAGACGCCACCCTGCAAAGACAATACCGGCGATAATCTGCGAAATTAAGCGCCGCCCGCTGCGAGGGGGCGATCGGCCGGCAAAAATACAATCCACGCGACAAACTTATGTTCTCGATCCTGCCCGCGTTCGTGTCCGCGCAGTTTCTCGGATTCGGCGTATACGTGCTGCTCACGGAAGGCGTGACGCGCCTTTCGGTGCCGTTCGCCCTGATGTGCGCGACCACGTTCATCTGGCAGGGCACGTGGGCCTTTCTGTTCCAGATCTCAGACCCCGAGCTTTCGGGCATGCTCGTCAAGCTGGGCTATCTCTTCATCCTGTTCCTGCCCACCACCTTCTATCACTTCGTTGCCGAAGTCACCGCGCGGCGCGGCGAGAAGCCGTTCCTCGTCGCCTCGTACAGCCTGAGCGCCGTGCTGGCGGTGCTGCTGGTCCTGAGCAACTGGGTGGTGGACGGCTATGGCACGTTCTTCTTCGGGCGCTACCCGAAGGCGGGCCTGCTGCATCCCCTGCACGTCTTGCAGACGGTGGTGCTCACGCTGCGCAGCGGCTGGCTGCTGGTTTCGGCACACCGGCAGACGCACGCGCACGACCGCCGCAAGCTGCTCGACCTCTGCCTGGTGAGTCTGTGCCTCTACGGCCTCGCCGCCAGCGATTACGCCGTGAACTACGGCGTCGGCTTCTATCCGGTGGGGGCCCTCTTCATTGCCGTGAGCCTCGGCATACTGGCCGTGACGATCGTGCGCTACGGCCTCATGCGGCCGTATCTGCTCGCGGCCACGGTCGCGCACGAAGTCGCGACGCCGCTTGCCGCCATCGGCATGCACGCCGAGGAGATCGGCAACGTGCTGCCCGAACTGATGCGCGGCTATCAACTGGCCGTGCAGCATCAGCTCTGCGTGGACGGCCTGTATCCCGGGCAGTCGGAACGGCTCACGTCGCTCGCTTCCTCGATCCGCCGGCAGGTGGACAGCACGAGCACCGTGGTCGAGATGTCGCTCGCGTCGTTCACGCTGGACCGGCTCGACCGGCGCAGCTTCGAAATCTGCTCCATGCGTTCGTGCGTGAACGCGGCGCTCGAACGCTTTCCGTTTCGCGCCGGCGAGCGCGAGATGGTGGACGTCGAGCCGATGGAAGCCTCGCTGCGCTTCTCGGGTTCCGATTCGCTCGTGGTCTTCGTGCTTTTCAACCTGCTCAAGAACGCGCTTTTCGCAATCCAGAACGCCGGCGGCCCGGGGCGCGTCGAGATCGGCGCGCACGACGAAAACGGCTTTTGCGTCCTCACTTTCCGCGACACCGGACCGGGCATTGCCGCGGATATTCTGCCGCGCATTTTCGACCCGTTCTTTTCGACCAAATCGCATGGCCGCGGTGTCGGCATGGGCCTCGCTTTCTGCCGGCGCGTGGCGGATGCGCTGGGCGGCAGCATCGCATGCGAATCGGAGCCGGGCGTCCACGCCACGTTCACGCTGCGCCTGCCGCAGCCCGGGTCCCCCGCGGACCGCGCGCTGCATGATATGTCGGGGCGACCCCGCCGCTGGGCGGCGGGGCAGGACTATGCGGGTTAATTCACGCCCGAAGGCAGGATCAGCTCATATTCCTTGACCCGTTCGATGATGCCCGGCGGGAAGCGGCGAATGCGCTTGTCGGTGCCGGCGAACAGGATCTGCTGATAGCCGAGCGATACCGGCTGCCCGTCCACGCAGAAGCGGAACACGAGATAGGCGGAGCATTGCCGCACCTGGAACGTATTCAGATAGCAATCCACACGCTGGAACGGGAATGTCTCCTGAACGTACTCCTGATGCGCGCGCTTGGTCACGAACACGCCACCCGAAGCGAGCAGATTGTTGTGGATGCATTCGTGGAACCAGCGTTCTCGGCAAATGCCTTGCCATTCGAAATAGCGCGCGAAATAGGTGTTCATGAAGGCATTGGAGTCCTTGAGATAGATGTCGATCACGTGATGGAACGTCTTGCTGGGCGTTGCATCCGTGATCTGCTCGGAGAGCTGTGCAGTGCCACGGGTAAGGAGGGCGGGAATGGCTTCGCGTGTGAACATCGTATAACTCCGGAGGGTGACTGCAGGCGGCAGCCGCGCATGTCATTCCGCGAAATGACATGCGAGCATTCTGGCCCCCTTCGTGCGCCGCAAAAACGGCTCGGACCACACTGTTTTTGCGCCCTTGGCGTAGCCAACGTTTGCCGTTGATGCGCATCGCATTCGAGGCCGCACACTACTGCTCACAGGTTGCTGCGCGATGCGATATCGCCGCATAATCTGGACGCTTTGCACCGGGTATCGCGCACGGAATCGTTGCCGCCCCGGCCTGTATTTACTGAGGCAACCATGAGTTCGATAGTCAGACAGCCGGTGCTGTATCCCGTATCCGTAGTGTTCGTCGACGACAGCGCCGATTTTCTCCACGCCTTGCGCGGGTTCTTTCACGATGCGCCCATGCATCGCTTCTACACGGACCCGCACGAGGCGCTCGCGCACGTGGCTTCGCGGGCGGAGCGGCACGCCGCGAAGAGTCCGTTGTCGGGGCCGGCCTGGTCGGAATTCGAGAAGCGGGGGGGCAATGCGCTGGGCGAGGACGTGATGGCCGATGCCGCGCGCTTCGAGGATATTGCGGCGCTCGTGGTGGACTGCGAAATGCCGGGTATGGACGGCATTCAGTTTCTTTCCTCGGTGACCGGCACGGCGTGCTCGAAGATCCTGCTCACGGGGACGGCGAACGAGTCGCACGCCGTGGAGGCGTTCAACGCGGGCCTGATCGACTACTACCTGAAGAAGAGCGATCCGGCGATGACGCGCAAGCTCGCACGCGTGCTCGACGAGGCGAAGCAGAAGTATTGCGCGGGCCGTGGTCACATCGGCGTGCACGGGGTCGGTTCGATCTATGCGGCTCCGCAGACGCAGGAGGTGCTCGACGAACTTGCGCAGCGCGAGCGCATTGTCGAGTACTACTGGCGGCCCGAGCAGAACGCCGTGCTGACCCTCGATGCGCTCGGCAACACCGGCGTGTTTCTGGCGTGGGACAGCCGCGACTGGGTGGCGCAATGCGACGTCGTGGCGGACGAGGGCGGGCCGGCCGAGCTGCTCGAGGCCATGACGGCCCGAAACGCGATGCCGGTATTCTGGCCGGGCGAAGCGTATCGGCCAGGCTCGGCCAGCGTGCCCATGGCGACGCCGGTGCCGATGCCCGGCGTGGACGGCGCGCACTGGAGCTGGACCCGGCTCGATGCGGCGGTGCTCGAACCGGGCATGTCAACGTTTGCCGCCTGGCGCCAGCAGCGTCAGAAGGTTTCCCAGTCCTGACTGTCCCCCGCGGCTGCCTCGGCCGTTGCCGCGGGCTGGCGTGCGGGTGCCGCCGCGGCGCTCGGGCGGGACTTCAATACCGGTTCGCGCGGGGCTGCTGGACGCACCGGCACCGGCGCCTTGCGTGTGGAAACGGCCAGCGGCGCGGGGGCGGCAGGAGCGATCGGCGCGGCAGCGGCCGAGTAGGCGGCCCCGCCAATCCGGAACACCGAAACCACCTCGCGCAGGCCCTGCGATTGCGTGGCCATGGTCTGTGCCGCCGCCGACGCCTCTTCCACGAGTGCGGCGTTCTGCTGGGTCATCTCGTCCATCTGTGAGACGGCCCGATTGACCTGCTCGATACCCGAATGCTGCTCCTCGGAGGCGGCCGAGATCTCGCCCATGAGGTCGGCCACGCACTTCGCGGACTGCACCACTTCGTCGATCGTCGTACCCGCTTCGTCGACGAGCTTCGAACCTTCCACCACCTGCGTCACCGACTGGCCGATCAGTTCCTTGATCTCCTTGGCTGCGCTCGCGCTGCGCTGCGCGAGGCTGCGTACTTCGGCGGCGACCACGGCGAAGCCGCGCCCCTGGTCGCCGGCGCGCGCGGCTTCAACGGCCGCGTTGAGCGCGAGGATGTTGGTCTGGAACGCAATGCCGTCGATTACGCCGATGATCTGCTCGACACGCTCCGACGTGGTCGAGATAGCGTGCATCGTGGCCACGACGCGGCGCACGACCTCGCCGCCGCGCGCCGCGACTTCGGCCGCGTTGGCGGCGAGCGTATTGCCCTGGCGCGCGTTGTCGGTGTTGTGCTTGACCGTGGCCGTGAGCTCTTCCATGCTCGCGGCCGTTTCCTCCAGCGAGGCGGCCTGCTCCTCGGTGCGCGAGGACAGGTCGAGGTTGCCGGTGGCGATCTCGTTGGCTCCCGTGGTGATCGATTCGGCCGAGGTCTGGATGCGGCGGACGGTGTCCACGAGCTGATGCTGCATCTGGCTCATCGCATACAGCAGGCTGCGCTCGCCGCCGCCCGAAATTTTCACCTGCGCGCCGAGGTCGCCCGAGGCGATGCGCGCGCAGATCTCGGCCGCGTAGTCGGGCTCGCCGCCGAGGCTCGTGCGGATGCTGCGGATCAGCCAGAGCATGCCGAGCGTGATCGCCGCGCCGATCAGGCAGACCAGCGCGAGGTTGCTCGCGAGGGCGCGATAGAACGCGTCGTCGATGTCGTCCACGTAGACGCCCGTGAACACGTGCCAGTCCCACGCCGGCACGAAATCCGAGTAGGTGATCTTGCCGACGGGCGAGCTGTGCCCGGGTTTCGGCCAGACGTACTGACTATAGCGATTGCCGCCCGGCGACGAGCTTTTGACGATCGCCACGGCCACGTGCGTGCCCTGCGGATCGACCATGTCGGCCTGGCTTTTGCCTTCCATATCGGGCCTGGGCGGCACGAGCAGGGCCACGGTCTGCGAGTCGTAGATACCGAAGTAGCCGCTCTGGTCGGCTCCGTAGCGCATGTTGCGCAGCGCGGCGAGCGCCTGGCGCTTCGCGTCGTCGGTCGAAAGCTGGCCCGAGGCCGCCTGCTTCTGATACCCGGCGATGAGGCCCATGGCGCTCTCGGTCTGCTGGGCCAGCAGGTCCTTGCGGTCGTCCAGCATGCCCTGGCGCGTCATGACGGCGTTCGCCACGACCATGACGACGAGCGAAATCCAAAGCAGGGCGACGATGCTCCATGCTCGCTTATTCAACGATAGACGTTTCACTTTTCCGAGTTCCCGGTCTCTTGCGCTACCCAAAAACACCAATCTGGCAGCAGGGACTGCCTTCCCACCCTACATAACGGACGATTCGGCGCAATCTGAAGGTCTACGCGCAAACGATTGGCGAATGGGGGTGGGATCGAGGACGGGGAGATAGCCGGCCGGGCGGCGTGTCGCGTGCAGGGGCGACATGGGGCTCAAGGAGCGGGTGGGCGTCGGATCTTCGGGCTGCCCGCCCGCGGCATCGTCATGCGATCAATGCGATTCGCGCGGCACGGGCGCGCCGCTGGCCCCCACGAGGAAGTCGAGGTCGGCGCCTTCGTCCGCCTGCAGGACGTGCTTCACATAGAGCCGGTAGTAACCGCGTTCGGGCAGATCGGGCGCCTTCCATTCGGCCTTGCGGCGCGCGAGTTCTTCGTCGGAGACGTCCAGATGCAGGCGCCGCGCGTCCACGTCCAGCTCGATCATGTCGCCCGTGCGCACGAGCGCGAGCGGGCCGCCCGCCGCCGCCTCGGGCGAAACGTGCAGCACGACCGCACCGTAGGCCGTGCCGCTCATGCGGCCGTCGGAGATGCGCACCATGTCGGTGATGCCCTTCTTGAGCACCTTCTTCGGCAGCGGCATGTTGCCGACCTCCGCGAAGCCCGGGTAGCCCTTGGGCCCCGCACCCTTGAGGACCATGATGCAGGTTTCGTCGATGTCGAGCGAGTCGTCGTCGACCTTCTCGTGCAGTTCCTCCACGTTCTCGAACACCACGGCGCGCCCGCGATGGCGCAGCAGCGCGGGCGTGGCCGCGGAAGGCTTGATCACGGCGCCGTTGGGCGCGAGGTTGCCCTTGAGCACGGCGATGCCGGCCTTCGGTTTGAAAGGTTCGGCGAACGAGGTGATCACCTCGCTGTTGTAATTCGCCGCGTCCTGCACGTTCTCCCAGATCGTCTTGCCGTTGACCGTGAGCGCGCCGCGGTGCAGCAGGCCCTGCTCGCCGAGCTGGCGCAGCACTGCGGGCAGACCGCCCGCGTAGTAGAAGTCCTCCATGAGGTACTGCCCGGAAGGCTGGAGATTCACGAGGCACGGCACATTCGAGCCCAGCTCCCAGTCTTCGAGCGAGAGCGGCACGCCTATGCGCCGCGCGAGCGCGATCAGGTGAACGACCGCGTTCGTCGAACCGCCGATGGCGGCATTCGTGCGGATGGCGTTCTCGAAAGCTTCGCGCGTGAGGATCTTCGTCATGGTCACGTCGTCGCGCACCATCTCGACGATGCGCCGGCCGGCCAGATGCGCGAGCACCTGGCGGCGCGCGTCCACGGCGGGGATGGCCGCGTTGTGGGGCAGGCCCATGCCGAGCGATTCGACCATCGAGGCCATGGTGGAGGCGGTACCCATCGTCATGCAATGGCCGCGCGACCGGTTCATGCACGATTCGGCCTCGACGAACTCGGTCTCGCTCATGGTGCCCGCGCGCACTTCCTCGGACATCTGCCAGACGCCGGTGCCGGAGCCGATATCGCGGCCGCGGAAGCGCCCGTTGAGCATGGGGCCGCCGGAGACGGCGAGCGCTGGCAGGTTGCACGAGGCCGCGCCCATCAGCAGCGCGGGCGTGGTCTTGTCGCAGCCCACCAGCAGGATGACGCCGTCGATGGGGTTGCCGCGAATCGATTCCTCGACGTCCATCGAAGCGAGGTTGCGGAACAGCATCGCCGTGGGCCGCAGGTTCGTTTCGCCGAGCGACATCACGGGAAATTCGAGCGGCAGGCCGCCCGCCTCGCGCACGCCGCGCTTCACATAGTCGGCGAGCTCGCGGAAATGGGCATTGCAGGGCGTGAGCTCCGACCAGGTGTTGCAGATGCCGATCACCGGGCGGCCGTCGAACTCGTCGTGGGGGATGCCCTGGTTCTTCATCCAGGAGCGGTGAATGAAGCCGTCCTTGTCGTTGCGGCCGAACCAGCTTTGCGAGCGTAGCTTGCGCATGGTGTCTCCGTGCAGTGGGGGTCGTGTGGCGTTTTGCTCATTATCGGCCGCAACGCGCGCATGCGTTCTGTCCCTTCGGTTTGCTCCGCGGCGTAGCGCGGATCCGATGCGGTCGAGGGCCAGTCTAACGAAAAAATCGCTCGACTCATCGAAATTCAACGACCGTTTCGATCACATGGCCGTCACGCGCCGTCCCTATCCTGACGAATACATTGCGCCCCGGTTCCGCCGGGCCGGCTGTCTTCAGGGACTCCATTGTGACCTCTCAAACCGCGATCCAGACCGACGCGCTCACGCGGCTCGACAACATGCCGTGGACGCGCTTTCACACGCTGATGACCGTGGCGCTCGGCGTGGGCTGGGCGCTCGATTCGTTCGAGACCAACATCATCGGCAGCGTGTTCGGGGCACTCAAGGCGCAATGGCATCTGTCGCCCTCGCAGGGGTCGCTGGCCGTGAGCATCTGGGTGCTGGGCATGCTGATTGGCGCGATTGCGTTCGGCTATCTCTCCGACCGCTTCGGCCGCAAGCGCCTCTTCCTCGCCACATTGCTCTGGTACGCGGCGTTCAGCGTCGCCACGGTGTTTGCCTGGAACTACGAATCGTTCCTGTTTTTCCGCGCGATGACGGCGCTTGCCGTGGGCGGCGAATATTCGGCCGTGACGGCGACGATGGGCGAATTCATTCCGAAGCGCCATCGCGGCCGCACCGATTCGATGATCCTCTCCGGCTTTCCCGTGGGCGCGCTGCTTTCCGCCGCCGTCTCCTGGGTGGTCCTGAATAATCTCCCCTTCGACATATCGTGGCGTGTGGGCTTCGGCTTCGGCACCACCATGGCGCTGCTGTTCTTCTGGATTCGCCGCGTGATTCCCGAGTCGCCGCGCTGGCTGCTGCAACAGGGCCGCGTGGCCGACGCCGAGGCCGTGGTCGAGCGCATCGCCGCCGCGGCCACGCGAGACCGCCCGTCCGCCGAGCTGTGCGCGGCCGTGGCCAGACGTTACGCACCCACCGCGTTCGTGCCGCAGCATCCCACCTTCTGGCGCAACGTCGGCGCGCTGCTCGGCAAGTACCGCGTGCGTTGCGCGCTGGCGAGCGCGCTGAACTTCTCGCAGGCGGCCATCGTCTATGGCGTGCTTTCGCTGATGGCGCTCGTGATCCTGCCGTACATGAAGGTGCCCGCCGCCTCCATGCCCATCTATTATCTTTATGGCAATGCCGCCGCGCTTGCCGGCGGGTTGACCGCCGCATTGCTGGTCGAGGCGTGGGGGCGGCGCGCGTCGCTGTTCGTGAGCTATGCGTTCACCACGCTCGCCGTGTGCGTGATCTATGCGATGCACACGCTGGCCGGCATGGTGATCGGCTACTGCCTGGTCCAGTACGGCGTGACCTGGGCGTATATCTCCGGTTACGTGGTTTCCTCCGAAGTGCTGCCCACGCGCATCCGTGCCACGGGCCTGGGCGTTTCGGTGGCGGTTGGCCGCGTGGGTGCCATGGTCGCGCCGCTCCTGCTTACGAGCGTGTTCGCTTCGTCGGGCACACCTTCTTCGGCCTTGATCGTGCTGCTCGTGCTCGCGTTGCCGGGGCCGTTCGCCGCCGCGCTCTGGTGGTGGCAGGGCCGTGAGACGCGCAATGTCTCGCTGGAAGAGGGCAGCACGCAGGGCGTTGACGAGACGTGGGCGGAACCGGCCGCCGTGGCGCGCTGAAATACGGGGCCCGCTGCCGGATGACCTGATGGTCTGGTTCCTGCGCGCCCGTGCGGCGGGTAGAGCCCTGCCGGCAGCGTCGGCCTGGCAGCAAGCTCGTCAAGTTCGAGGCAGCGGGTATTCTCGCACCACCGGCCGGCACCGTTCGACCGCCGCGAAGAACGACGCCACGAGGCGGCTCTCGCGCCGCTCGCGCAGGCAGCACACGTGGATATGCGTGACGACGGGATCGCCTTCGATGCGCAACGGCCGCAGCCGCTCGTCGGGCACGTATTCCGCCTGGGAGACCGTGCCGACGCCAAGTCCGCGCGCGACGGCTTCGCGCAGCGCTTCCCGGCTGCCGATTTCCATTGCCACGCGCGGCGCGAGGCCCGCGTCGTGCAGGGCGTCTTCCAGCGCGCGGCGCGTGGTGGACCCGGGCTCGCGCATCAGGAGCGGCTCGCCCACGAGATCCTTCAGCGTGATCGAGCTGCGCATAGCGTAGGGGTGCTGAGCATTGACGAACGCGATCACCGGGAATGTTGCGTAGTGCTGCATATGGAAGCGCTCGTCCTCGAATGCGCGCGCAAGGATCCCCACGTCGCACGCGTACTGTTCGAGGCCGAGCAGCACTTCCTCCGAATTCCCGAGCGTGACCGAAAGATGCATGCGCGGATGCAGCGCGTGCCAAGCCTCGATCATTTCGGTGACGTGGAACGGGCCGACCGCGCCGATCTTCAGCGTGCCGCGCTGGAGCACGCCGCTGTCGTGCAGGAGAGAGATGGCGTCGCTCTCGTAGCCGCTGATGCGGCGTGCGAGCGGCAGGAACGCCAGCCCGACTGCGGAAAGCTCCGCGCGCCGGCCGCGCCGGTGAAAGAGTTCGACGCCATGCTCGTGCTCGAGCGCCTGGATCTGCGAGGTGACGGTCGTCTGGCTCATGGAGAGCGCCCGCGCGGCGGCCGTGAAGCCGCCGTGCTGCGCGACGGCGATGAAGCTGCGGATCTGGATGAGGGTCATGGCGGACATTCAACGAAAAAATCGTCCAATTACGCGATTTCGAACGAAAACCTCAATGTAGGCGCGCAATATGACAATCACGGTTCCGCGATGGGCCTCCGCGCGATGGCGCTTTCGCTGACGTCAGAACGTGCAGGCTTGTGTCTCGCGCAATTGCACGAAGGCGCCCGTCAACGTGGCGTTGTGGTGCGCGACGATTGCCGCTGCCGGGAGCGCGGGCGTGTCCATGCAGGTATGCGCATCGGCGATCAGGATCGTGCGCAAGCCAAGATCGGCGGCCGCGCGGCAGGTGCTGTCCACGCAGTACTGCGTCTTCATGCCGGCAATCATCAGTTCACCGATGGACGCCTCGGCCAGCCAGCCGGCGAGCGGCGTGCCGTGAAAGCAGTTGGGCCGCGTCTTGTCGAACACGGTGTCCCGCTCGTCATCGACAAGCAGATCCGGCAGCAGGTGCGTGAGCGGGCTGCCGGGCTCGATGGGCGAACCCGCAGGCCCGGTATGGCGTGCGGCGAAGATAGGCGCGTGGGCAGCACGCGCCTTGCGCACGAGCGAGTTGATGTTGGCGAGGATGCGTGCACCGTCGTGCGGGAGATCGGGGCCGGCGAACAGACCGCGCTGCATGTCGATGATGAGCAGCGCGCGACGCGGCGGATGGGATTCAGGCATGGCGTTTCTCCGGTTGAGCCCGTGGCGGACGGAGAAACGACAAGGCCCCGTCCGTTGCGGGCGGGGCCTTGGGGGGGATTCGTTATCTTGCGCTCGCGTCTCACCCACACGACCCGCCCGAGGCGGTCGTGGTGGTGGTCGCAGTCGTGAAGAGGGCGCAGATCATGCGGGACATCTTGCCGGACAGGCTGAGGGGATGTCAATGCCTGTCGTAAAAACGCTCGCTTCGTCAGGTGCGAGGGATCGGTGGCGATCCGTTTAAGGATCTAGTCATTGATCAGGACTTCTGAGGTTATCGCGAGGCGCACGGGATGCTCTGGACGAAGCGTGACGTGGTGGGGTGGCGTGGCTCCCACTGGAACAGCCTTCATTTAATCGCCGAGGGCGATACGGAACCGCAGAGCTTCGGCGCCGCCATAGGCGGCCGCTTTCCTGAACCGCTCGACCAGAATGCCTCCGGACGACGCGATCACCTTCTGTGACGCCAGATTTTCCGGATCCACGGTCAATTCCACGTATTCCAGCCCCTCGCCCTGCGCCTCGGCAAGCATCAGGCGCAGGGCTTGCCCGGCATAGCCGTTCCCGCGTTTCCACGGGACGATGGAGAAGCCCATATGTCCCGGCACATGCGGCGGCAAAATCGATGTTCCAGGCTGCCAGCGGAATCCGATCGAGCCGCAGAAATGGTCGTCGAAGATCCATCTCGTGATGCCTGGCAGGCGGGGGATGACGGTGCCGTCGGGCAGGGGGATGGGGCCGCCGGCGGCGGTCGGGTCGTCGAGGCTGGCAACGAATGCCTCAGGCGCCTGCGCGATGGCCTCCAACTGCTCTCTGGCGGCCGCTTCTTTTCGAATATTATCGGGAGACCAGCCCGCTTCCAGTGCCAACACGTAGGCGGGCAGCAGGGCGAGCGATGGCGTTTCGAGCTGGATTTTTCCCATGACTTCGACGGTTCCTGGACGCCTCCATTGTCGAGGATCGCGGCTTCGCCGTCGAGATGAGGTGCTCAGGTAGGTTGTTCGCGGCGCTGCCCGTTTCCAGGCAGCTTATGCCGGATGCCACTACAATCCTGCACTTCGATCCCCCAGCTTACCGCGCCATGAAATACCTTCTCGCATCGGCAGTCGCAGCGCTCATGGCGACGTCCAGCGCGATAGCGCAAGCCCAGGCATCCAGCAGCGGCGTCACATCCGCGGATCAATGCTCCATTGGCTATGTCACCGGCGCCGGGGGCGCGCTGCAGAGCATGCGCGAATATCTCTCGCTGCCCGAGCGCGACCGGGTTCGCTATATCGCGGACCATCCGATCCAGTGCCAGGTCTCGGACGACGGCCGCACGTCCGGTTGCACGGGCGTCGACGATTTGCGCAGCGAGCGCGTGAGCGTGTACGACGACATCGACAGCACGCTCATGGCCGTCGTCGCCCACGTGGAGCTCGACCACGGCACCTATCCGGCGATCATCGCGGTGCAGAAGAAGGATTTGCAGTGCGATCAGTGAGTGCGCTTGCAGCGGCCGCTCAGCTTGCCTTGCCCATGCCCGATTGCTGGTAGTTCTGGATGCCGACCTTGTCGACGAGATCGATCTGGATTTCCAGCCAGTCGATATGGTCTTCGGTGTCGTCGAGGATTTCAACGAAGATCTCTCTCGACACGTAATCCTTTACCGTTTCGCAATAGGCAATCGCTTCCTTCAACGTGGCCTGCGCGGTCTGTTCGAGCTTGAGGTCGCAGTGAAGCACCTCTAGCGTCTCTTCGCCGATCATGAGCTTGCCCAGATCCTGCAGGTTGGGCAGTCCGTCGAGCATGAGAATGCGCTCGATCAGCTTGTCCGCGTGCTTCATTTCTTCGATCGACTCTTCATACTCGTGCTTGCCGAGCGCTTCGAGTCCCCAGTGCTCGTAGAGCCGCGCATGGAGGAAGTACTGATTGATCGCCGTGAGTTCGTGTTTCAGTTCGGCGTTCAGATATTCGATAACCTTCGGATCGGCTTTCATGTTTTCTCCCGGTTCCCGCCCCATGTCAGGTTCGATGGTCTCCCTGCAGGATAGGCGTTAAGCGCGAAAACGACGCGAATGATGGCGGGAAAGCGAACCGTTCCGGTTCAGGTGGGCCGTAACGTCTGACAAAAAGCGTCCACACGGCGACGGCTGCCCTTGCCGCGCCGCCTCAGGACCGCCACGCCGGGCCGTCAGGAAAGGTGTGCGCGGCGAGAGACGATGCACGCATTTCGATGCTGTAGCCGGGTTGTTGGGGCGGCATGTAGCGGCCATTACGGATCACGACGGGGTCGATGAAATGCTCGTGCAGATGATCCACGTATTCGAGCACGCGATTTTCCAGCGACGCCGACACGCAGATATAGTCGAAGAGCGAAATGTGCTGCACGTATTCGCACAAGCCGACGCCGCCCGCATGCGGGCATACCGGCACGCCGTACTTCGCCGCCATCAGCAGGACGACGATCACTTCGTTGAGCCCGCCCAGGCGGCACGCATCGACCTGGCAAAAGTCGATGGCGTGCGCCTGCAGCAACTGCTTGAACATCACGCGATTCTGGCAATGCTCGCCCGTCGCCACGCCGATCGGGCGGATGCGCTGGCGGATGGCGGCGTGGCCGAGCACGTCGTCGGGGCTCGTGGGCTCCTCGATCCACCACGGGTCGAACTCCGCGAGCCGCCGCATGTTCGCGACGGCTTCGTCGACGTCCCACACCTGGTTGGCGTCCATCATCAGCTTGCGGTCCTCGCCGATCTCTTCGCGCAGAATGCGCGCGCGCCGCATGTCTTCCTCGATGTTGCCGCCCACCTTCTGCTTGAAGTGCGTCCAGCCGTTCGCCACGCCTTCGCGCGCGAGCCGGCGGATCTTGTCGTCGTCGTAGCCCAGCCAGCCTGCCGACGTCGTGTAGGCCGGATAGCCTTGCGCGAGCATTTGCGCCTCGCGCTCGCCCTTCGTCTTCGCGTGGCGATTGAGCAGCGCCACGGCTTCTTGCGGCGTGAGGGCGTCGGTGACGTAGCGGAAGTCGAGGCAGCGCACGAGTTCTTCGGGGCTCATGTCGGCGAGCAGCTTCCACACCGGCTTGCCCTGCGCTTTCGCCCACAGATCCCAGACGGCGTTGACGACGGCCGCCGTCGCGAGATGGATAGCGCCCTTGTCGGGGCCGATCCAGCGCAACTGGCTATCCGAGGTCAGCGCGCGCCAGAACGCGCCCATGTTGCCGGCGATCTCTTCGAGTGTCCTGCCGATCACGAGCGGCGCAAGCGCCTTCGCCGCGGCCACGCAGATTTCGTTGCCTCGCCCGATGGTGAATGTCAGGCCGTGGCCGGTCAGTCCCGCGGGCGAATCGGTTTCGAGCGTCACATAGGTTGCCGAATAGTCGGGCGCGGCGTTCATCGCGTCGGAACCGTCGAGCGAACGCGAAGTGGGAAAGCGGATGTCCTTGACGGACAGAGCGGTGAGGGTGGTCATCTGAAACTCCTGCCGGCACGCAAGTGTTGCCCGGGCAGCGCCGCGACAGCTTCGGGCCGGATCGGGCAGAGCGGATGGATAGCCCAACGATTCTACGACTCGCGGCGAGAGTTCGCTCGGCTTATCGATTCGCAGGCGTATTGGCGCTTTCCCGGCGCAGGCACAAGCTGCCGACGAGAAGCACGACCTGTGCCGCGAGCCATGCGTAGAACGCAATGCCGAGGCCCGCGACAGGCGTTCCCTCGGCCTCGTTGAAGTACCACTTCGTGGTCAGCGGCGAGTACAGGGCGCAGGCGACACCCACGCCGCAGAAAATGCTGGCATAGCCATAGCGTCTGCGCAGGCCCAGCACGAAGGCGATGGCATAAAACGGATTGGCGAGCCATGCGGGGTTCGCGTCCAGAAGACCGAACCAGCCCTGAGCGAGAAGGGCGATTCCAGGCAGGGGCGCTTCCCTTTCGAAATACATTGCGGGCAAAAACAACGAGACGGCGTATAGCGCGATAGAGGCGCAAAGCACGACGCCCCGCGTGCTACGCGGAAACGAGTCAAAGTGCGCCGTCATGGCTCATGTGCCGCCGCGTGAAAAGGTCGCCGTCCCGGCTCCGCTCAAGGCAGCGAGATCGTCAGATTCGCCGATTCGGGCCCGACCTTGATGATCTGCGAGTAGGGCGCGAGCGCCTTGAGCGTCTGGTCTTTCAGATACGAGTTGAGCCCGAGAAACGCGAGCAGCGCGACGAGTCCGAACACGGCGCCGATGCTCCACAGCGGCACCTCGCGCTTCAGCCGGTGCGAGATCTGGTCCGGCAGCGGCCAGTGCGGTGCGAACGGGGCGCGCTTGCCTTTCAGGTGGGCGATTTCGTCGCCGATGCGCGCGGTCAGATAGGCCAGCTTCTCCGGCCCTTCGAGCAGGTACTTGCCGCGAAATCCCAGCAGCAGGCACATATGGAACACTTCGAGCGATTGCAGCCGCGCGGCGCCGCGCGAACGGCACTCTTCGAGATATTCGAAGAATTTTTCGCCGGCAAGCTGCTCGCCGAACAGCACGAGTTGCAGGGGGCGGCGTTCCCAGTCCGCGCGGATCCTGAGCTGCGAGGACAGCACGAGCTCGTCGATGGCCGCGCAGAACGCGAACTTGGCGGCATACACGTCGTCGGCCGCGATATTGAGCCGCTTCGCGCCGCGCTCGAACTCGGCCAGAAATTCCTGGATTCGCGTGCTGAACTCCTGCGCGCTTTCGGGTTCCCGGCCGTTCTTCAGCAGAAACAGCATGAAAAACCCGTCGTACAGCAAGTCGAGCAGCGAGCGCGCCTGGAACGCGTTGTCGGTCGACGAGGCCGTTGGCCGCGTGGGCGGCGGCGTGCTGCCGCCAAGCAGGGAGGGAGCGTAGTTCATGATGTGACGGCGATCAGTTCGAATTTCAGGTCGTTGATGCCAGACGGCGCGTAGATCATTGCGGACTGGGCCTGCAGCATGCGTTCATAGAGCGCGCCGCGCGAATCGAGCGCGAAGTAGCAGGCGCCCGGCCGCACGGGAATGGCGGGCGGCACCTGCGGCGTGTACGTGAGCCGGACGCCGGGCATGGCCGAGAGCACGAGCTTGTCGACGTCGTCGGGGGCGCCGACCTTGAAGCGCGCCGGCACGGCGTCGATGAGCTCGACGCTCGGCATGTCCGCCGACACCGCGAGATAGAACGCGGTCTTGTCGTCGATCTTGCCCGAGTCGAGCCGGCCGACGTGGAACGACGGCCGCACCTCTTCGAGCGTGATCGCGAAGTAGCGCGTCGAGATCACCGTTTCGAGCAGCTCGCGCAGCATCGTATCGAGCAGCGCGAAGCCGGGGCCCGGATCTTCGTGGCGATAGACGGGGAGATCGGCGAGCGCGTAGCCCTTCGAGAACGTCATGAGCTGGCCTGCGAGGCGCAGCAGCTCCTGGAAGAGCCGTTCGGGATGCAGCGACGCATGCTGATGCAGATGCGCCAGCGCGGCGAACGCGGCGTTCGCCGTGTGCAGGAGCCAGAACGAGGCAATGTCGCCCGAACGGAACTCGATGATGTTCTTCGACGGTTCGCGATGGAAGCCGTAGAGCGCGTTGACCTTCGCCTGCAGCGCATCGATCAGTTGGCGCAGCCGCTGGGTCAGCAGTGACGAGGCGTTGATCGCGAGACTGGGCGGCACGAAGTTGTCGTCGATCTCGAATCCCGAGGTGGCCGTGCGGCGCACCCGGACGAGCGGCACCGAAAGCAGTTGATCGCGCGGCTCGCCTTCGGCGATGAGCTTGACCTGCGTCTTCAGGAAGTCGATATCGGCTGCGGCCGCATCGGTAAAGTTGTCGCCGACGCTCGAACGCTCGCTGACGAAGCGCGTTCTGAAGCCGCCGCCCGGATCGTCGCTGTAATTGGCGGCGTTTTCGCGCAGCGGGTGCAGCGCCAGATAGAACACGAAGTCGTTGATGCCTTCGGGCAGCGTGTCGAGCGCAATGGGCGGCGGCAGGCCGTCGGCCTGCGGCGCCGAGTACAGCGTGCCATCCTGGAACACGAGGGAGAGCTCGCGTACGCGCAGCACATTACTTGCGAGCGAGTCGCGTTCGAATTCCACCGAGCGCACGCCCCAGTTGTAAGGCTGGATGGCCTGGATCGATTCGAACAGGCGGGCTTCGTGGTAGGCGTCCTGCCGCTGGAAGTGCTGCGGCCGCAGGAACAGTCCTTCTCCCCACAGCACCTTGGCCGAATAACTCATGTCACACCTGGTTTATGAATGAAGCAGGGCGATCGGCAGTCGAGCCCCCCGAATTGCATCCGTAATTGTTAAATTTTGTAAATCGACATTCATTTTACTCGGCCGCCGGCTAACCGCAGCTAACCGACGAAAGCATATTGAGCGGCTGCGACGGCATTCCCTGAACCGGTGCGATCACACTGCCGTCCGTGACCGTCATCGCGCAATTATGCAGGCCGATGATTATGCCGGATTTCTCCGATTTTGCCGGGTCGAACGTCAATTTCCAGCGCTGCACAGCGGGATCTCTAAAGAGCGCGACAATGCCGAACGCTTGAGCGTCGCGTGAAACTTTCTCGGTCGCCGTATAGCGCTGGCCGGGAATCAATGTGATTTCGCGCACGCTCAGCAGGTCGGCGCCCAGCACGCTCTTTTCCTTGTCGGGATCGGTAAAGCTGTCGAAGGGCGCCTGCTGGAACGAAGTCGGATCCTTCAATACGTAGAGCCGCACGACGAGCGCGAGCGGCTTGTTGTCGGTCGCCGCATTGAGGTTCTGCGCCGCGTACAGCGTGATGCCGACGTTGCGCGGCGGCTTCGGGGCGTCGCTCTTGCCCATGCCGGCCACCTGCATGACGGCGCTCGCGGCGGTGCCGAGCAGCGGGGCCGCCGCGCAGCCGGCCAGCAATGCGCAGGCGGCGAGCGGCAGCGCATGGCGAGTCAGATGGGCGCTCATGTTTATCCGGCTTGCCGCCATTTTGTGCTGGTCTCGGTCCTGGTCTCGATTGCGCATACAACTAACGGGTAGCGGTTCAGGGAAATTTTGCCCGATTAATCGGGGTGTAGTTTGCTTGCCAAGTAAATGTTACGGGGTCGCCTAATGCATAATGCATCACCCAGTATATTGGGGTACGCCTTTGTCGGACGTCCGCACTATTTATAAAGGTTTACTCGATCGCGAAGATTGAATTATGAAAAAATCACCGGTACTATACCGGCGCATCTCAAAAAGAAAAAGAACCGATATCCAACTTTAAACTTCATCCGTGCACATCGGTGAAAAAACGATGAAAAACCGTTTGTTTACAAGATTCTCCGGGGTAATGGTGGCATGTGGGGTGGCTTGCGCCGTGATGGCCGGCTGCGCGTCGACACAGCAGAATGTCCCGCCCACCGCGGACCAGTTCAACAAGCAGCTTGCCGACGCGGACGCCGTGGCGAAGGCAGGCGACCAGGACAAGGCAATCGGTCTTTACCAGGACCTGGCGAAGGCCGATCCGACTCGCGAAGAGCCGTGGTCGCGCATTGCGCAGATCCAGTTCTCGCAGAATCACTATGGGCAGGCCATCGTTGCCGCGCAGGAAGCGTTGCAGCGCGATCAGACCGACCGCACGGCGAAGAGCGTGCTGGCGGTTTCCGGCCTGCGCATCGCCACCGAATCGCTTGGCGAGCTGCGCGACGACGCTGCGCTCCAGGGCGATGCGAAGTCGGATGCCCAGGCGCTGGCGGTCCAGTTGCGCGACACGCTCGGCGAGTCCGAGCTGTTCCCGCCGGACCAGCAGCCCAAGCAGCCGGTGAAGCGCCGTCGCGTGGTCCGTCATGCGAAGGCTCCGGCCGTCGCGTCGGGTGCCGACGCAACGGCCGCCGCCGCGCCCGCGAATCCGGCACCGGCCGGCGCAGCACCGACGGCAGCGGCACAGGCGCCCGCGCCGGCGAAGGCCGGGGATCCGTTCAGCGCGTTGCGCTGAGCATGCGCGTGGTACGACCAGACTAGATACGGGAGCCGCAGATGGCGAAGAAAGAAAGCATTCAGAAGCGTTTGCAGAAGGTGCGGCCGCCGCGCGTGCAGTTGACCTATGAGGTCGAGAAGGGCGACGCGATCGAGGTCAAGGAGCTGCCGTTCGTTGTCGGCGTGGTGGGCGATCTCGCGGGGCAGTCCGAGATCGAGCAGCCCAAGCTGCGCGACCGCAAGTTCGTCAGTATCGACCGCGACAACTTCGACGATGTCATGAAGGCGATCGAGCCGCGCGCCGCGTTTCAGGTGGAGAACCGCCTGAGCCAGGAAGGCGGCAAGTTCGCCGTCGACCTCAAGTTTCGCGGGCTGGACGATTTCAGTCCCGACGAGGTGGTCGAGCAGATCGAGCCGCTCCGGCGCCTGCTCGAAGCGCGTTCGAAGCTGGCCGATCTGCGCAACAAGCTTGCCGGCAACGACAAGCTCGAGGATCTGCTGAGCGAAGTGTTGAAGAACACGCAGCAGTTGCAGGCGCTTGCGAAGGATGCGGGCGGCGACGACTCACAGGGCGAATGAGGACGGGTGTCGAGATGAATCAGCTGAATCAGCAAGGCGCTGTGGTCCCGACGGGCGATGCCGAATATGCCGGCGGGACGACGCTGCTCGACGAGATCGTCGAGAAGAGCAAGGTGGCGAAGTCCGAGTCGGAGCATGCGCGCGCGAAGGATCTGATCGGCGAACTCGTGCATCAGGTGCTGGACGGCACGGTGATCGTGTCCGACAACCTGTCGGCGACGATCGATGCGCGTGTCGCGGAACTCGACCGGCTGATTTCCGCGCAGCTTTCCGCGGTGATGCACGCGCCGGAATTCCAGAGACTCGAAGGGACGTGGCGCGGGCTCAATTATCTGGTCAAGGAGAGCAATACCGGCCAGACGATCAAGATCAAGGCGTTGCATGCGTCGAAGCGCGAGATCGTGCGCGACTTCAAGGCCGCGACCGAGTTCGACCAGAGTGCGCTCTTCAAGAAGGTCTACGAAGAGGAGTTCGGTACTTTCGGCGGCGCGCCGTTCGGTACACTGATCGGCGACTTCGAGCTCTCGCGTCAGCCGGAGGACATGTATTTCATCGAGCAGATGTCACATGTGGCGGCAGCCGCGCATGCGCCGTTCATCGCCTCGGCGTCGCCGGAACTGCTTGGCCTCGAATCGTTTTCCGATCTCGGCAAGCCGCGCGATCTGGGCAAGGTGTTCGATACGGTCGAATACGCCAAGTGGAAATCGTTTCGCGACTCGGAAGATTCCCGCTATGTTGGCCTTACGCTGCCGCGTTTTCTTGGCCGCCTGCCGTTCAATCCGAAGGACGGCCAGATCGCCGAGACGTTCAACTTCGTGGAAGACGTTGACGGCACCGACCACGATAAATATTTGTGGTGCAACGCGGCGTGGGCCTTTGCGGCACGGCTGACAGCCGCGTTCGACGACTTCGGCTGGTGCGCGGCGATTCGCGGTGTCGAGGGGGGCGGTCTGGTCGAAGATTTGCCGACCCATACGTTCAAGACCGACGATGGCGAGATCGCGCTGAAATGCCCGACCGAAATCGCGATCACGGACCGTCGTGAGAAGGAACTGAGCGATCTCGGCTTCATCCCGCTCGTCCATTGCAAGAATTCCGACTATGCCGCGTTCTTTGCTGCGCAGTCGGTGCAGAAGCCCAAGAAATACAACACCGACAGCGCCAATGCGAATGCCGTTCTGTCTGCCCAGTTGCAGTACATCTTCTCGGTATCGCGTGTTGCGCACTACCTGAAGGCCATGATGCGGGACAAGATCGGCAGTTTCGCATCCGCGCAGAATGTCGAGTCGTTCCTCAACCGGTGGATCTCGCAATACGTGCTGCTCGACGACAACGCCACCCAGGAGCAAAAAGCGCAATTTCCGCTGCGCGAGGCGTCCATTCAAGTCGCCGAGATCCCGGGCAAGCCGGGTTCGTATCGCTCGGTCGCGTTCCTGCGGCCACATTTTCAGCTCGACGAACTTTCGATTTCCTTGCGTCTCGTCGCTGATTTGCCCAAGCCTGCCAATGCGTAAGTGAAGCGCCCGGACGGAGGTTGCTCGGGTAGGACGTTAAAACCACCCTATGGGGAGTTGAAGCATCATGCTAGATATGTACATGAAGTTTGGTAATCCGGTTATCAAGGGCGAATCCGCCGATAAGGACCACTCGGGCTGGGTCGAACTGAAGTCCTGGAACCACACGATCACCCAGCCGCGTTCGGCGACGGCATCGACGTCCGGCGGCCATACGTCGGAGCGCTGCGACCACGGCGACATGCAGTTCACGAAGGAGATCGATTCGTCGAGCCCGCTGCTGTATCAGCACTCGTCGGGTGGTACGACGTTCGACGAGGTGACGATCGATTTCATGCGCGCGGATGGCGAAGGCAATCGTGTCAAGTATCTCGAAGTCAAGCTCAAGTACGTGATCATCTCGAGCGTGGCGCCGAGCATCGAGCAGGAAGGCCTGCCAATCGAGACGTTCACGCTGAAGTATGCCGCGGTGCAGTGGAAGCAGACGCAGCAGAAGATCGGCGGCAACCAGGGCGGTAACACGCAGGGCGCCTGGAGCCTGACGAAGAACGACAAGACCTACGCGGTCTGATGCGGGCCTGAGGCAACGGGGCGTTTCACCCGTTCCGTTGCTGCTTTTGTTTCGACCGGGCTGCGTGATGAAACGTTTCGAACCGAGCTTTCTGGACAAGCTGTACGACGACGAACCGCACCAGCCTGCCGCGGCGGCCATGCGGCAGTTGTCGATAGACGAACTGAAGAACACGGTGGCCCGTGACGTCGAGGCGCTCCTCAACACGCGTATCGCGTTTGCCGATGAGGATCTCGCGCCGCACCCCGAGTGCCAATATTCGGTGCTGACCTATGGGCTCAACGATTTCGCCGGGCTGAGTCTTGCGAGTCACTACGACCGTGCGTTCATCTGCAAGTCGATTCAGCAGGCGATCGAGCGGCACGAGCCACGCCTGCAGCGGGTGCAGGTGAAGTTCGAGCTCAACCAGCAGTCGACCAACGCGCTCTATTTCGCGATTCAGGCGATGCTTGTCGTGCATCCGGCCGAAGAGCCGGTCAATTTCGATGCGATGCTGCAGCCTTCGACGCTGCAGTACGCGGTTACGCGCACACGGGCCGCGAAAGCGCCGTAACGCTCGATGCCGCGCGGGGCCGGAGGACCGTCCGGTGCACGCCCCGCGATCTGGCAACGAAAGAAGTCTGGGGTTCATCGATGGAAGAGCTGCTGCCGTATTACGAGCGCGAGTTGTCATATCTGCGGCGCTATTCGAGGGATTTTGCCGAGCGCTACCCAAAGATTGCCGCGCGTCTTGCGCTGTCCGGCGAGCATTGCGAGGATCCTCACGTCGAGCGGATGATCGAATCGTTTGCGCTGCTCGGTGCACGGATCAACAAAAAGCTCGACGACGACTACCCCGAATTCACCGAAGCGCTGCTTGAGGTACTGTATCCGCATTATCTGCGGCCCTTTCCGTCGTGTTCGATCGCGCAGTTCGCACCTGCCGCTCAGGGACAGCAGACGGGCGCCAGTGTGGTGCCGCGAGGCACTACGCTGAGAAGCCTTCCGATACGGGGCGTGGAGTGCAAATTCCGTACCGCGTACGACGTGACGCTTGTGCCAATCCGTATTTCCGAAGCGCGGTACATACCGGTAGCGCTTGCGCCAGGTTCAACGGTGCTGCCGGCAAATGCGACGGGTGTCATTTCTATCACGTTCGAATCGCTCGCACCCCAGCTCGATCTGGGTGCGCTGCGAGCCTCACCGTTGCGCGCGTATCTTCAAGGCGAGCAGTCGTTTGTGGCGACTCTTGTCGATTGCCTGTTCATCAGCGTGTTGGGCGCGTACGTGGAGCCCGAGCGTAACGGTCGCTGGACCAAACTGCGCAATTCACCGGTTGCCCAGGTCGGTTACGACGAGGCAGACGCGCTTATCGACTATCCCGCAAAGTCTCATCCGGCGTACCGGCTGCTGAGTGAATACTTCGCTTTTCCGGACAAGTTCGATTTCGTCGATTTCGATCTGGCGTCGATTGCGCAGGCGGCTGGCCATTGCCGGCGTGCAACGCTGCATCTCGTGTTGCAGGACGTGCGTGGCGATTCGCACGTCGCGCGCTTGCTCGAACTGCTGAGCGCGAATCACTTACGCCTGTTCTGCACGCCGGTCGTGAACCTGTTCCAGCAACATGGCGAGCCGATCCGGATCACGCACCGGGCTTTGTCGTATCCGGTGATCGCGGACGGTCGGCGAGCTTCTGGATACGAGATTTATTCGATCGATTCGGTGAAGCTCGTCCGGCAAAAGGAACACGAAGAGAGCGTGATCGAGTTTCGTCCTTTTTATTCGTTGCATCACGGCGAGGCGGCGCGCATGGGCCACTACTGGTTCGCGCGCCGTGACGAGCAGGTCGCGCAGAAAAGCCCGGGGTACGAAACCGAGATCTCGATCGTCGACATCGACTTCGAGCCGAGCATGCCGCAAACGGACACGCTGAGTCTCGATCTCACGTGCACGAACCGCGATCTCCCCGCCCAGCTTGCGTTCGGCTTGGCCGGTGGCGACCTGTTTATGGAAGGGGGCGAGAAGTCCGGAAATTTGATTTCGATGCTCCGCCGGCCGACACCCAGTGCGCGCTTCGCGCGCGGCCATGCCGTGCACTGGCGGCTGGTGTCGCACCTTGCGCTCAATCACGTGTCGCTTGCCGATCACGGGCTGGCACCGCTGAAGGAAGTGCTGACGCTGTATGACCTGCGGCGTAGCGCGGTGTCGCTGCGGCAGATAGACGGCATTGTCGGCATCGAGCAGCGCGGCGCCGTGCAATGGCTGCCCGGCAAGCCCTTCGCGACGTTTGTCCGCGGTATCGAAGTGCGTGTGACGATCGACGAGGAGCACTTTGTCGGTTCGAGTCTCGCGGCATTCGTGCGCGTGCTCGATCACTTCTTCGGGTTGTATGTGCACCTGAACAGCTTTGTTCAACTGATCGTCGTGTCGAAGCGCACCGGCGAGGAGATCATTCGATGCAAACCCCGAACCGGCGAATCGATCCTGGTGTAGTCGGCCAGTTGCTCGACGAGCCGTATCGCTTCGAATTCTTTCAGGCGGTGCGCGTGCTCGAGGGCTGGTTTGCGCGGCAGGCGGTCGAGGCGCCCGAGGTCCGGCGTCAGGGTAATGTCGTTGCCCAGCGTATCGGGTTTCGAAACACGCTATCGCTCGGCTTTCCGGCGAGCGAGATCGAAAGCGCGGAATCGTTTGACGCAGCCGGCGCACCGCTGAAGAGCGTCGACGCACGCAGTGCGGCGCTCGCATCTGGCGAACTCGACCATGTCGAGCTCACGCCCGCGTTCTTTGGTTTGCTCGGCAGCCAGGGGGCTTTACCGCTTCATTACACCGAGCAGATCGTTGCGCGCGAGCATTTGAAGCGCGACCGTGCAGCACGCGCTTTCTTCGACGTGTTTTCGAACCGCGCGACGGCGTTGTTCTACACGGCGTGGAAGAAGTACCGGCTGCCGTTGCATTACGAAACCGACCGTGACGAACGCTATCTCCCGCTGCTGCTCGCGATCGCGGGCGTGGCAAGCGACGACGTCAGCGAGGCGCTGGGAGCAGGGCGCGGCGGCCTGCTCGACGAGGCCGTTGCCGGCTACGCGCTGGCCGCGCGACATCGACCGATGTCGGCCGCCTATCTGCAGCGCGTGCTGTCCGACTATTTTCGCGTGTCCGTACGCGTCGACCAGTTCGTCGGCAAGTGGTACGACGTGCCGCCGGACCAGCTTAGCGTGCTTGGCAATTTCAACGTTACGCTGGGAGCGACCGCGCTCGTCGGCGCGCGCGTATGGCAACGGGACATGCGCGTGCGGCTGGTGATCGGTCCGCTGTCTAAGCGCCATTACGGGGCGTTCCTGCCTGGCGGCGAACAAGCGCTTGCGCTCGAGCGGATGCTGGCGCTGCTCGCTGGCGTCACCATCGAATACGAGGTGGTCCTCGTGCTGCGCCGCGAAGACGTAGGAGCGAGCGTACTGGGCGCGGGCTCGCGTCTTGGCTGGGATGCCTTTCTGTGCACGCGCGACGCCGGGCGGCATCGCGACGATGCGCGCTACGAACTGCACGTGATCCACTGAAAACAACGAAGACGCAACGAACCCACGCGAGACCGTTTCCATGAGTACGCCTCTGAAGACCCTGATCACCAAACTGGATCCGCTGTGCAGGCGGGCAGCCGAGCGTGCGGCAGGCGCGTGCCTTTCGCGCGGCCACTACGAAATCGAACTGGAGCATCTGTTCCTGGCGCTGATCGACGATCCCGCGTCCGACGTGACGCTCGCCCTGCGCGCGAGCCGCATCGACGTGCACGCGGTGCGTGCGGACCTGGAGCGCGAACTGCCGAAGCTGAAGACGGGCAACACGCGTACACCTGTGTTCTCCGTGCATCTGATCGCGCTTTTCGAACAGGCGTGGCTAATCGCTTCGCTCGATACGGAGTTCGGCCGTATCCGGTCGGGGCACCTGCTGCTTGCGTTGTTGAGCGCGCCAGATCTGGTCCAGCTTTCGCAGCAGATGTCCGCGCTGTTTGCCAGCGTGCGCGTGGCCGACTTGAAACACAAGTTCGACCTCCTCACCGAAGGTTCGGCGGAGGCCGAGCCGCATAACGCAGGGACGCCGGAAGCGTCAGGCACCGAACCGGCGGATGCGGCGCAGGCTGCGAGGCTCTCGAAGACTCCCGCGCTAGATACATACACGACAAATCTCACGCAGCGCGCGCGCGACGGCAAGATCGACCCGGTGATTGGCCGCGAAGCCGAGATTCGCCAGACGATCGATATTCTGATGCGCCGCCGCCAGAACAATCCGATCATGACGGGCGAAGCGGGGGTTGGCAAAACGGCCGTCGTCGAAGGGCTGGCGCTGCGCATTGCGGCTGATGACGTGCCGTTGCCGCTGCGCGGTGCGGCGCTCCACATGCTCGACATGGGCTTGTTGCAGGCCGGGGCAAGTGTGAAGGGCGAATTCGAGAACCGGCTGAAAGGCGTGATCGACGAGGTCAAGAAAAGCCCGCATCCGATCCTCCTGTTCATCGACGAAGCGCATACGATCATCGGCGCGGGCGGACAGGCCGGCCAGAACGATGCCGCGAACCTGTTGAAGCCGGCGCTCGCACGCGGCGAACTGCGCACGATCGCGGCGACCACGTGGAGCGAATACAAGAAGTACTTCGAGAAAGACGTGGCGCTTGCGCGGCGCTTCCAGGTCGTGAAAATCGAGGAACCCGGCGAGACCCTCGCGGCGTCGATGCTGCGCGGGATGGTCGGGCTGATGGAGAAACATTTCAACGTCCGCATTCTCGACGATGCGATTACGGAGGCCGTGCGTCTGTCGCATCGCTACATTAGCGGCCGGCAACTGCCCGACAAGGCGATCAGCGTGCTCGACACCGCATGCGCCAAGGTTGCGCTCGCCCAGAGCACGACGCCCTCGGTTATCGACGACACCAGGAGACGGATCGAGCGGATCGACGCCGAAATCGCCTCGCTCGAGCGCGAGGTGTCCGCAGGTGCTTCGCATGACGAACGACTTGGTGAGCTGCGCACCGAGCGCGAAGGCGCGAGCACGCAGTTGGCAGCCGATGAAGCACGCTACGAACGCGAGCGGGCAATCGTGGCCGAGATCGCACCACTGCGGGCGGCGCTCGATGCGGCGCGATCTTCCGTCGCGGAAGGCAAGTCGGTTGACGTGCAGGCAAAGCGCGAGGCACTCGCGGAGCGCGTCGCGGCGCTGCATGCGCTTCAGGGCGACGAGCCTATGGTGCCGATGCAGGTCGATGGACACGCGGTTGCGGAAATCGTTGCGTCCTGGACCGGTATTCCGCTGGGCCGCATGGTCAAAGACGAGATCGGAACCGTGATGAACCTGCATTCGCTGCTGGCCGCACGCGTGATGGGTCAGGACCATGCACTTGAGGCCATCGTACAGCGCGTGCGAACCGCTACGGCAAATCTCGAGGATCCGAACAAACCGCGCGGCGTATTCATGTTCGTCGGCCCCTCGGGCGTCGGCAAGACCGAAACCGCGCTCGCGCTTGCCGACATCCTGTACGGCGGAGAACGCAAGATGGTCACGATCAACATGAGCGAGTATCAAGAGGCACACAGCGTTTCGGGGCTGAAAGGCTCGCCGCCCGGCTATGTCGGCTACGGCGAGGGCGGCGTGCTGACCGAGGCGGTTCGGCGCAACCCCTATTCGGTCGTGCTGCTCGACGAGGTCGAAAAGGCGCACCCGGACGTACTCGAAATGTTCTTCCAGGTGTTCGACAAGGGCATGATGGACGACGCCGAAGGCCGCGAAATCGATTTTCGCAACACGTTGATCATCTTGACGTCAAATGTGGGCTCGTCCGCGGTAATGCAGGCGTGCCTGAACAAGCCAGCCGAGGATCTGCCGGATCCGGATGCGCTGACCGAAACCTTGCGGCCACAACTGTACAAGACGTTCAAACCGGCGTTCCTTGGCCGGATGAAAGTCGTGCCGTATTACCCAATTTCCGACGAGGTGCTGGCAGAGATCATCGAACTGAAACTGGAGCGCATTCGCCGGCGGATCGAAGCCAATCATCGCGCCGCGTTCTCGTGGGACGAAACGCTCGTCGACGCGGTGCTCGCGCGCTGCACAGAAGTCGATTCAGGCGCACGCAATGTCGATCACATCCTGAACGGAACACTGTTGCCGGAGATTGCGACTCGTGTGCTTGAGCGGCTCGCCGAAGGCGGAACGATCGACCGGATCACGGTGCGAGCCAACGACACCGGCGAGTTCGAGTACACGCTTGCATGAACGCTGCTGCGCGCGGCACACGATGACGCACTGAAGAATCCCTCGATTGCCTGAACCATGTCCATCAATCTGACCGAACTGCTGACACCGATCAGCGACACCTCACCGTGCGGCGAAGACTTGCTGTATTCGTCCGACTTTGATGCGATTCAGCACGCACGCCGCTTCGATGATCCCTCGCTCGACCAGGGGGAGTGGGTTACCGAGATCAAGGAAGCAGATTGGGGCTTCGTGGTCGAACAATCGACCACGTTGCTTCGCGCCCGAACCAAAGACCTGCGCCTTGCCGTGTGGCTGACCGAAGCGCTTGGCATGGACGAAGGCGTCAAGGGATTGACGCAAGGTTACGCCTTGCTGGAGGGGCTGTGCCGCGACTTCTGGGAAGGCGTACATCCCATAATGGATCGTGACGATGCCGAATATCGGCTTGGTAACGTCTCGTGGCTCGTGGCTCGTACGGCGGAACTGCTGCGCGCGGTGCCACTGACCGAAGGCGACTCTAATGCGTTCAGCATGGTCGACTGGGAAGTCGCCCAGCACGTGGCGCAAGCGGTGCGACGCAATCCGGAGCATGCTGACGACATTGCGCGCGGCAAGCCGTCGGTCGAGCAGATCGACGCGTCGAAACGGATGACGCCGGTTGCGTTCTATTCAGCGCTGCTCACGGATTTGAAGGTGTTCGCGGCGGCGGTCGACGCATTCGAGAAGGAACTCGAACAGCATGCGGGCAATGCGGCGCCCAGCTTCCGGCAGTTACACGATGCATATGAAAACGTGTATGGGCTCGCGGAGCGATTCGCGCGAGAGCAGGGGTATAGCGATACGCCGCCAAAGACCCAACCGGTGCAGGACAATGTGCCGGAGAGAGTG
Organism: Paraburkholderia yinzeri; assembly: GCF_046581065.1. NCBI lineage: Bacteria > Pseudomonadati > Pseudomonadota > Betaproteobacteria > Burkholderiales > Burkholderiaceae > Paraburkholderia > Paraburkholderia yinzeri. The sequence goes on from NZ_JBFOCJ010000003.1 coordinate 449,692, forward strand.
GAGCCAGGCTTCAAGACGCCGCTTCATGCGCAACAACCGCCCGCGCAGCCAGGAGTGGCACCGCATGCGGGGGGGGGCGGAGAAATCCGGAGCCGCTCGCAGGCCGTGGCGCAGTTGCGGGCCGTTGCGCGGTACTTCCGGCAGACGGAGCCGCATAGCCCCGTTGCCTATCTCGCGGACAAAGCGGCGGAGTGGTCGGAGATGCCGCTTCATGTGTGGCTTGAGAGCGTCGTGAAGGACGACGGGTCGCTTGCGTATCTGCGAGAGTTGTTGGGGGTGAAGGCGGAGTGATCCGGCGGCATCTGCCTCGTGGCGCTCAATCCCGATAGCGCAGGCGGGGATTGAGCAACCGGGCGACAAAAATGGTGCGGCGGGCTTCTTGAAGTGCAGCAACGTTGTCGAACTCGAAACGTTGGTTGCGTTGTCGTTCGGCTTTACGAACCTCGCGGATACCAATTCCATAGGTAACGAAATAGCGCAGCAGAAAGAGCGGCGACACCATGAATGCCGCCACCACTATCATCAGTAGCAGAGTCTTTCCGGTCGCGCCGAAGAGTGCCCCGACAAGACCGGGCATGGCAATCCCAAGTGCCGCTCCGATACTTGCCACGGCATTTGTCTGCGATGTTTTCTTGCCAGATTCCCCGGTTCGCACGATTCGCCGAACTTTCCCTTTTTCGATGACGAGCGCGGGATTCGAGAGTGTTTTATCAAACTCACTCCAGCTTCTACGCCGTTCCTTGTGGTAGCAAATCAGATAGGTGATTGTCAGCAGAACAAAGTAAGTAATTATCACCGCGATTCGCACCGCTTGTGGCAACCACGGATCGAGCGCCGTTTGGGTCATCGCGGCGATGAATAAAAAGAAATTGAGCGTAAGCAGCCATTTCAGCCCCTCATGGTAAGTCGTGTACCGGGTCGCGAAGAAGGACGCGAACAGGCTATACGCAAGTACGATAGCCAATAGGGGAAGAACAAGCCACGTGGTCGGCGGGAAACATAGTGCGACCAATCCGCTGGTTACGACGGTCATAACAAACAGAGCAATGGGTGTACGGATGAGTGCCTGTTCCATGTCTCTGCTTACCAATGATGTTCTGCCATGAAGCGGTCCCATGCGTTGCCGATGCGCTTTCCTGCGTAATGCGACACGAGTACCTGCACGCCGAGGCCGACGCCAAAGCCGATTGCCAGAACAGCCAGTGCCGGGAGTTCGGCGGGGAGGCCCAGGGTTGCGACGATAATGCCGGGTACATAGGCTCCTGCTCCCCAACCTGCCAGCCAGCCAGCAGCGTTAGCTGGCTGGCTGTGTGCCTCGAGGCTCATGAACTGGTGCAGGTTGTCGGCGTCAATGGCATCGAAAATGGCCTGCGGCCCTAACGCAAGCAGACCACCCGCGCTTACGCCGGTAATGTGACCGCCGACTGTTTCGCCGAAGCCGTCGATGTTCAGCCGGTTCCTGGCTTCAAGCGCTTCCAGTGCCGCCTGTCGATAGGCGGGAATGCGGACCACGTTCTGAGCGGCGCGGTTTCGCAAGACATAGCCCGCCGCCTTTTTGCCGGCGGGAATTTCGAACATCCATTTGCCGTCGACACGCGTCAGTTTCAGCACGTCGCCAAACCGCTTGCGCGCCGATTTGATCCCTTGATTGCCGCTTTTTCTCGCCCACGCCAACAACTTCTGACGCACGTCTTCCGGTATGTCCAGCAAGTCGGACGTTGGAGCTTTCTGGGCTGCGGAGAGTGCTGCGCCGGTAGCCGTTGCCAGCGTCGAACCGATGTTGGTCGGAGCGTAGAGACCATTTAGTACGTCGCCGCCCAATCCCGGCACGCTCTGCGCCTCCTTGTAAAGCTTGCCGAACTCCGTCTTGCTGAAACTCTGTTCGGCATCGCGCAATGCCTGCCGAAGCTGGACAAGCGTATTCAGACGCTCGTCCGGTGTCATTTCAGTGTCGTACTTGAGCTTTGCAATCAGATAACGGCTTGCCGCCCCCGGATCGGCCGGATAGCTGCCACCAATATCGAAAGTCGTAGCCGCCACGTCGGTACCCATGCCCAGCACCGGGCCGATCCCGGGGCCCGCTCCCGGTCCGAGCAGTCCGGGATGTCCGTACAGCGCCCCCGGATTTTCCGCCGTACAAGCATAAAAATCGGTATCAGCCATTTTTACCTGACTTGCTTAAGATGGGTTGGCAACGAGGAAATTCTGACCGGCTATATATTGCACAATGCTATGGCGACCAAACTGTTAAAGCCGGCTACAACTGATTTCGGGCGCAGGAAAATCCATCTATAATCGCCGGGAAGATTTTAACCGCCTTCGTGTCGAAAAACCACGATCTCTCGTGGATAGCGCCGTATGCGCATAGGGGAGCCGCATGCAGATGTCCGATTTCACCCAGATCCTGAGTTTGCAGAATAACAGGCTCTTTTCGCTCAAGACCCCGTTATCCGGCCAGTCGCAACTGCTTGTTAACGATTTCGCCTATCACGAGGAATTGTCGCGGGTCTATACGATCGAGTTAGGGCTGACGTCCCAGGATTCGACAATTGAACTGAAAGAGCTGATCGCCAAGGATCTAACGGTCGATCTGAGCATGCAGGACGGCACCACCCGGTATTTTCACGGCTATGTGACGCGTTTCGTGCATCTCGGCACGGATGGCGGATTGTCGACCTATTCGGCAACGCTGCGGCCGTGGTTATGGATGCTCGGCCGCCGGTACGATATCCGCATCTTTCAGGAGAAAACGTCGGAAGCCATTCTTCGCGAGGTTTTCTCCCAGTATGGCGCGATCGCCAAATTCGAATTCCGGGTCCGCAGGACGTTGAAGCCGTACAGCTATTGCACGCAGTACAGGGAGTCGGACCTGAATTTTTTCAAGCGGTTGCTCGAGCAGGACGGCCTTTTTTTCTATTTCGAACATGATGAGCAAGGCCACACCTTGATCATTACGGACGACTCCGTGGTAGCAAAGCCTATCGACGGCAATCCGGTGCTGCGGTATGCCACCGGAGAGATGTTCGACGAGGAAAACGTCGTTACCCAGTTTCGCGCGGACCGCAAGCTGGAGTCAGGCCGTGTCAGTCTCAAGACCGCGGACTACAAGGCGCCCGCCGCCCGCCGTTACGTCTCCGGCGACACGTTGACGAATCAGGGCGATGTCGAAAAGTACGAGATCTACGATTATCTCGGCGCTCACGGTTTCGATTCGACGGATCGCGGTGAGGAACTGATGCGGTTTCGCCTTGAAGCGCTGGAGGCGGAGGGCAAGGTTTTCATCGGCGCGAGCAACTGCCGCACGCTTACGGCTGGCCGCACCTTCCAGTTGACGGGCCACTACGATCACGACAGCGGCCAGGATGAGGAGCGCGAGTTCCTTGTGATTGCCGTCAGTCATCACGGCACCAACAACTTTCAAAGCGCGCAGGGATCGGCGACCTATTCCAACAGTTTCGTCTGCATTCGCAAGAAGATTCCGTTCCGGCCTTCTCTCACGACACCCAAGCCGATGATCGCGGGGCCGCAGACCGCTATCGTGGTGGGTCCCAAGGGCGAAGAAATTTATACGGATGAACTGGGCCGCGTGAAAGTGCAGTTTCACTGGGACCGGCTCGGGCAGATGGATCACCGCAGTTCGTGCTGGGTGCGGGTTGGGCAGGCGTGGGCCGGCTCGGGTTTCGGCGCCGTCCAGGTTCCCCGGGTTGGCGACGAGGTGGTCGTGTCGTTTCTCGACGGCAACCCGGATCGCCCTCTCATCATCTCCCGCGTCTACAACCAGCAGAACCCGCCGCCATGGAAGCTCCCCGAAAATGCGACGCAAAGCGGCATCCTGTCACGCTCCACAACGGGCAGTTATAGCACGGCCAATGCGATTCGCTTCGAGGACAAGAAGGGGGCCGAGGAGCTATGGCTGCAGGCGGAAAAAGACATGAACGTCGTTGTCGAGGACGCGCAGACGACGCAGGTTCTCGGTGGTGACCGAACTATCACGGTTGAAAAGGGGGACCAGAAAACTACCGTCTCGGCGGGCAATCTGGTGGACACCGTAACGCAGGGCGATACGAACCAGAAGACGCCGGCTGGCACCCATACGATCGAAACGAAGGAACTCTGGATCAAGGTGGGCGGCGACGACGGCACGAAGATCCACATGACCGGCGATGCGATCGAGATCTACAAGGGCGCGTCGAAGATCACGATCGACGGATCGCAAATCAAGGTCCAGGCGAGCAATACCCACATCAACCCCGACAACAAACCCTGAGGGCTGACCAGCCGAGCCACAGGAACGGACGAGATCATGTACCAGATGCAGGAAGGGACGTTGTCGTTGCCACCCGAGTGGCTCGACAAGACGATGAACGTGTTTGTGTCCGCCTCGACGGGCACCGAGGGTGTGAGCTTCGTGATTACGCGGGAGCGCCTGCCTTGGGGCATGCGGTTCGAGGAGTACACCGCGGGGGAGGCCAGAAAGCTGGAAAAGCAGGTCCCGGGTTACGAGTTCGTGGCTGCGAGCGAGTCGCAGGTGTCGGGGCGCAAGGCCTCGGTGCACGACTTCAAATGGTTGAATAACGGCTCGCCGGTCCAGCAGTTGATCACGATGGTCGAGCATGGCAAGCAGGTGCTGATGCTCACGTTCACGGTTCCCGGCCATCTCAGCGACACGCAAAGAGCGCAGGTGCAGGCCGTCGTGCAGAGCCTCAAGTTAAACGAACCGAACTGAGCGATACGCGATCATGGCCGACCAGGACGTGAATAACACGGACTCCGAAGTACCCTCCGGCAGTGCGGACGAGCGGCTCGCATACCTCAATACGCTCGAAGACGGCGACGCGACCAAACAGCAGCAGATGAAGTGGGTCGACGGCGCCAACTACGGCATGCTGGGCGCAGATGTCGGCTATGGCAGCTACGCAGCCGGGGCGGCGGCGCTCGCTGCGCCGGGTGCCACGGGCGCGGCGGCGGCAGGCGCCGCCGCCCTTGCCGCCGTGCCGGCTGCCGTGGCGCTGGGGGGGGCGTGGCTACTGGGGAAGATAGGCGTAACCGGTGCAATTGAGAAGGGAGCCGAGCGCGTAGGGGATGCGCTCGGCCTGACCATCGGGAATGGCGATCCTCACCCCGCATGCGTGGATGACGAGATTGCCCATTCGTCGGGATTCTGGGGGATGGTGGCGGGCCTCGCCACCGGCGTCGCGATCGGCGCAATGGTGGCGGCGACGGTGGCGACCGGTGGTCTGGCCGGCGCGCTCATTGTCGGCGCCTGCATGGCCGGGGGGCTCAGCCTTGGCGGCGCCCTCGCGGCGGCAAGCCAGCACATGGGCAGCAACTGCGGAAAGATAACGACTGGCTCGTCCGACGTCACGTTCGAAGGGCGGAAGGCGGCAAGAGTGACCGATGTGGTCGCCTGTTCGAAACATTCCAGCTCGCCCGAGCCTCTGGTCGAGGGTAGCCGGACGATCACGATCAATGGTTTGCCGCTCGTTCGGATCGGGCACTCCACTCACTGCAGCGCCAAGGTCAATTCGGGGCGCAAGAGCGTCTGGGCCGACACGACGACTGGACAATACGGTCCCAGGAATCCCGAGCTCTCCGCCGCTGAGGAATTCCTTGCCGGCTTGCTGGGCGGCCTGATCGGCGCAAGGATTGGCGGCATGCTCGGCGAGGCGTTGAAAACGCCCGAGCCGACAGAAAGCGCGGAAATCAGCGGCAAGAATGACGAGGTTTCGACCTGCAAGAAAGACCCGGTGGATGTCGCGACCGGCGAAATGCTGGAAATTCGCACCGATCTGGCCATTCCCGGGGTATTGCCGCTCGCGCTCAGGCGCCGTTATCGCACCCGGTCGGACGACAAGGGGTTGCTGGGTTACCGCTGGTCCGACAACTGGTCGCAACGCCTGACAATCGACGACGGGCGGTTCGTGCGATTCCACGACGGTACCGGACTGGCGATTGGTTTCGACGCCCCGGACGTGGCGCTCGACGGCGTCAACCTGCGTGAGCCGCGCTATCGGCTTATTGGCAGTCGCCAGGAACCGCGGATTCTGGACCGCAATACCCGCCAGTTGCTGGTCTTCGCGCCGCTGGTCGAGGGACATTCGTCGCGCCTCGAGCGGATCGAAGATCTGTCCGGCAACACGATCGCATTGGCGTACGACGCGGGTGGGCGCCTGAGCGGACTGGCGCACAGCGACGGCTACCGGCTCGAGGTCGTGTATCACGGGAAAGACCATCGTCCGCAGCGTATCGTGCTGCACGACGCGGACGGAAGTCTGCGAACGCTCGTCGATTACGGCTACGAACGGGGCAGGCTCGTGCAGGTGGCGAGCTTCCAGTTCGGCCAGTTTCACTACGCGTACGACGAACGCGGCTGGATGACGCAGTGGCGGGATACCGATCAAACCGACGTTCGGTATCGGTATGACGACGCCGGGCGCGTGGTCGAGACGGGTACCCGGCAGGGTTACCACACGGGACGATTCGTCTATGAGGCCGGGCGTACGCGCGTGCTCGACGCCGACGGCGAATGGGTTTACGACCACGACGACGAAGGTCTCGTCAGCGCCGAAACCGATCCGCTCGGCCATTGCACCCGGTCCGAATGGGAGCTTGGCCGGTTGGTGGCGCGGATCGATCCGCTCGGACGGCGCACGAACTACCGCTACGATCACCGCGGGCAACTGACCTCGGTCGAGGAAGTCCCGGGCCGCATCATCGGCTTCGAATACGACGACGAGCAGCGACTCACCGCGACGATCCTGCCCGGCAAGGAACGGATCAGGCTCGAGTACGATCATCTTCACCGGTTGACCGCCAGGATCGAGCCCGATGGCACGAAGACGGCCTACCGGTACGGCTCGCATGGGGAACTGCTGCGCATCATCCAGGGCAAGCGCGAGACGCGACTCGACTACGACGACCGGTTGCGGCTAACCGACATCAAGCTGCCCAGCGGCGCGCATCTCCGGCGCAAGATCGACGTGCTGGGCCGCGTGCTTGAGGAAACGTCGCCCGAGGGGCACGTGACCCGTTTCGACTATGCCGCAGGCCCGGACAATCCGCGTGGCTTGCTGAGGGCCGTCACGCGGCCGGACGGGTCGACGACGCGGGCGCAATACAACAGCGAAGGACTGCCCGTCGAGTGGACCGATCCGCTTGGACGCACGGTGCAGAGGACCTACGGACCGTTCGACCTCCTGACGGCCTCGATCGATGCCGCGGGGCATGCGACGCACTTCGGGTACGACCATGCAACCCGGCTGACGAAGGTCGTCAACGCGCTCGGCGAAACCTGGACCTACCGCTATGACGCAGCCGGCCGCCTTGCGGAAGAAATCGATTGGGGCGGCCGCGCGACGAAATACGAGCGGGACGCGATTGGCCGCCTCCTGACGAAGACGCTGCCCGACGGCGGACAATGGCGGTACGCATACGATGCGTTTGGCCGCCTGACCGGAGTCGACGCCGGTGACGTGAAACTGGCCTACCGCTACGACGTACGGGGACGGTTGGCCTCGGCGGAGGTGCGCGGGGAGCAACAGTCTCACGTGACGCGTCTGGCGTACGACCGGAACGGCCGCCTGATCGGCGAAGATCAGCATGGCGAACTGCTGCGGCACGTCTACGACGTCGACGGCCAGCGTCAGTTGCGGATGACGCCGCGCCGCGAGACGGCGTATGCGTACGACACGCTCGGTACGCTGACGCGGGTGGGTGGGCTGACGATCGAGCGCGACGGCCTGGGCCGGGAGACCGGCCGGCAGGCGGGCGACTTCATTGCGCAACAGCAGTACGACGCACTCGGGCGGCTACGGCGGCAGATCGCCGGGCCCGCGCCGGCGCTCGAGGCTTTGCAGACCGATCCGGTTTGCGCGCTCGAGCAACTGACCCGGCAGGGGTATCACTACGATGCCGCCGGACAACTGGAGCGGATCGAGACGGACGCCGACATCTCGACCTATCGCCGCGACGTGCGTGGGCAGGTTATCTCGGCCGAGAGCTTGCTGCAGCCCGCCGAACACTTTGCTTATGACGCGGCGATGAACATCGCGGCGAACGGACAACAGGCGCCGGTGGATGTACACCGCTATGGCCGGGGCGGCTTGCCTGAGCGAGTAGGCTATGCGCGTTACCGGTACGACGCGCGCGGGCGCACGATCGAGAAGACGGTCGAGCAGCCAGGCTTCCGGCCGAAGATCTGGCAATACACGTGGGACGGTCTGAACCGGCTCGTGAAGGTGGTGACGCCGGAGCGCGGCGTGTGGGTGTACGGCTACGACGCGTTCAACCGGCGGGTGGAGAAGCGCCAGGTGGGCGGGCGCGAGGCGGTGAAATTCCTGTGGGACGGTCCGGCGCTGGCCGAGCGATGGGTCGAGCAGCGGGACGGCACGACCGGGGAGGCGGTGACGTGGCATATCGAGCCGGGCAGCTTCGCTCCGCTGGCGCAGGAGACGGACGAGGGCCTGTATCCGGTTCTGACCGATCAGGTGGGCCTGCCGAAGGCGGTGTTCGATGCGCAGGGCAAGGCGGTGTGGAAGGCGTCGTACTCGCTGTGGGGCAGGCTGCTGCCGGCGCTGCGGGCGGCGAACGACGATGATGGTGCGTGCGGGATCGATACGACGCTGCGGTTTCCGGGGCAGTGGGCGGATGATGAATCGGGGCTACATTACAACCTGAACCGGTACTATGATCCGGAGACGGGGCAGTATCTGAGCACGGATCCGATTGGGTTGCACGGTGGTCTACGCACTCAGGCTTATGTGCCGGATCCGGTGCTTTATTTCGATCCTTTAGGTCTTGCTATATGCGCCTTTCGATATGAACGTTACAAAATCTATCGTGAGGCGGGGTATTCTGCGGAAGATGCCGCAAAATTTTCAAAGCTGGGGAGTTCTAGTTTTTATGTCAATAGTAATGGAGTAGCATTACCGGCCGTCGGCTATCGTTACATGGACAGCCGCTTTGCGGCGACAACTGCGAGTACATTGCAAGCACCATTAAGTTATTTTGGATTTTCAGATCTATCTTCTGGAGCATCCGTGCGCGACGGATTCCAGATATTCTACGAAGAGGGGAATCCTGATTCGTGGAGCGATGGGCGCTTAAAGGGAGAATTTGATACATTACAGCTATTTAGCCAAGATGGATCAGTTAACGCACGAGTCCCATTTTCTAATGGAGATAATGGTACAGATCTTGAGCCCATAACCAGTGCATATCCAGAATATGGGTCAGGAGGCCAGGCGCAGCTTCTGCCAGCAGCACCTGGCACTAAAGTTAGTCTTGATAACGTTACATTATTACCCGAAAATGACCCCTGATGAACTTCGAGTCAATTTAATTCATCTTATTGAAAAATATGCTCAACCACAAAAGAAGCGGGAGGATTTGTTAGCACTTGTCGTTCGAGATAGAATTCCAACCAAACACATTTTGGCCGAACTGACATCGGACTTATCTGGGAGAAGTTCTCCGGAAGATCAAGCACTGCTGAAGGAGATAGTATTCAACTATTGTTGAATAATCAGGCCTGAAAAATCACAAAATTTTGTGAATTGAGTCTTCGAATCAGAAATGCAGCTGTGGGAATTGTAGAAACTTGGCACATTAACACGAGAATCCTGCATCTTTTGATGAGATACAGATGGAGCTGAAGGCGCGGTTGAAACACTCTAAGCGAAAAAGCTCAATTCGTCAGACCCCTCGGGGACGAAATTTCCTTACCTTGCATATGCAGGTTGGAAGTGAACGGCGCTGGCCGAGCGATGGGTCGAGCAGCGGGACGGCACGACCGGGGAGGCAGTGACGTGGCATATCGAGCCGGGCAGCTTTGCGCCGCTGGCGCAGGAGACGGACGAGGGCCTGTATCCGGTTCTGACCGATCAGGTGGGCCTGCCGAAGGCGGTGTTTGATGCGCAGGGCAAGGCGGTGTGGAAGGCGTCGTACTCGCTGTGGGGCAGGCTGCTGCCGGCGCGGCGGGCGGCGAACGACGATGATGGTGCGTGCGGGATCGATACGACGCTGCGGTTTCCGGGGCAGTGGGCGGATGATGAATCGGGGCTGCATTACAACCTGAACCGGTACTATGATCCGGAGACGGGGCAGTATCTGAGCACGGATCCGATTGGGTTGCACGGTGGTCTACGCACTCAGGCTTATGTGCAGGATCCGGTGCTGTGGGTGGATCCGCTGGGCTTGGCCCCTTGCTTTGAACCGATGGCGCGACAGCGAAACGAGGCGTTTTGTTAAAACAGCCGACGGCGTTGATTCTCATTGGGATCAATTTAGAGGCAGTGCCTCATATATAACTCCAGCAAGTGCGCTTGATACTTACGGACGCAATCCTATTGGACGCCCTGATGGGCAATTTGTTATGCCATCTTCGTATTTAGACAGTCTAATGAAATCCGCTGGTGGGAGTGTGTCCGAACTTGAACAGGCGCTTGGAATTCCATCCGGATCGTGGTAAAGAACTCCTCTTAGCCGTATTGATATTCCAGATCCGCCGTCGGTTGATCTTCGTATAGCAACAAGCAACGAGTCGGAAGCGAATGCTCTTTGGAAGCCAGGAGGGTATACATCTGGCAGTATTCCGGAAGCAGTTACGGACCAAATCCCTGCTGGAAGCTATATTGAAAATCCCTTGTGAATATTTTAAATATGATTGAAATGGACGAGTTCAATGAACCATGGTTATATAGAGTATTTTTTAGGGGAAATTTGCCAATCATGGCTGTGCTAATGGGCGGATTTTCTCAATATGAAAGGGAAATAATCTTGACGGAGGCTCAATATGAAACATTCCGCAAGGATCGCAACGCCGCACGAATTTTTGCAACGGCCATATTGAAAGGACAAATCGCTCCCTAAGCAACGTAAAAGCTCGGTCTGCATGCGGTGCAAGCCACCGTGCCGTCTTGCACCGCATGACTGAGCGTGGCACACCGCACGCCGTCAAGGCCAGGCTCTGCGGGCGCGCGTTGCGCTGCCTTGACGGGTTCCGCGCCGGAGCGGTGCGCGACGGCGAGCGCAGTTCTGGAGCGGTGAGGCACACGGCCCTGTTTCGCCGGGTTTGACGGCGGCCTGCGGCCGCCGTCAAACCCGGCGGGATGTCAGGCTGCCGAAGCGGAGACACTCGTGCCTGAGGAAAAATTCTGTTCTTTAAGCGGCTCGGGTGCTGGAAGCCTTGGCGGGCCTGGTTTGCGGCCCGCCCGCGGGGAGTTTGCGTCAAGGCGGTTTGTTTACAACCTGAACCGATACTAAGATCCGGAGGCGGGGCAGTATTTGAGCACGGATCCAATCGAGCTCGGCGGAGTCCTACGCACTCAGGCGTATGTGCGGGATCCGGTGCAATGGATTGATTCGCTGGGGTTGGCGGGGTGTTCGTTGTTGTATAGAGGTGTGAGTGCCAATCTCCCTGCGATTGAAGACGCGAACCGGTATAGACGTTTCTAGTCCATGGAGAAAGATGCTTGTGATGGGTAACATAAAGTATTTAACTTCTCTGCTGAATATGGGCGGTCAAGATGATTGGCATGACCCCCTATTCGAGGTTCTGCGATCAACTGATGTGAAGGAAATTCGTGGTAACCCTCAGTTGTATCGTGTGTCGTTTCTTCGGAATAGGGCAAGAATGCGGCGGAACAACTCAACAAGGTTGGGACTGGATACATTTGGTCTGCCAGGCTTGATCGCAGAATTGGAAAGGCTTCCCGCTGAGCAGCAGTTGGAGAGCTACCGAATAGAAACCGCTTCATATGTTGGTGCCTGCTTTGTGTTAAGCGAGCGAATCGTTGGATGCGAGTTTGTTAAGCGAGGGCTTTCTAGAACCTATCCATTCAACGGACGAGATAAATAACAGATCGACGGACCAAAAAAATAGCGGAGACTGGGCAGTATTTGAGTGAGGATCTGATCGGATTGTCCGGTGGCTTACGTACTCAGGCTTATGTTTATGATCCTACCCACTTGGTCTTCAGTCTTGTGTGGAGCCTTCCTGATCCTTTGCGCGATTGGTGTGCCGTTGGTTGGCGTCGGCCTCTATTTCCTTTTCGGCATGACCGTTGTGGGCAGCGCGCGCCGCAAACGCTGAACCGATCAAGGGGCTGCGACAGTTACAGATCGCGGCTCCGCTTCCGCGATTAGCGGCACGGCAGGAATACCCGCCATATTCGGCATCGTCGTCGGATCAGCGCGTCGTTCATACCGGTAATATCGACCGAAAGAATTGCCGATATATGAAAAGAGGGCGCATGCATAGCGCCAACCGAAGCGTGGCGCCCAGCATTGATTATGCGAGTCGAATACCGCATCGAGAGCCGACGTTTTCCTCTCCGGTATGGCAGTACCAAGCAACCAAACCCGCCCCCCCAAAGGAAGCATTTGTCTTTTGCAATGCTTGATTTTAGAATCGGGCCTGCCCGAAGGCAGAACGATTCGCATCATGACGGTGGAACAGGACCAGCCACCCATCGCGAACTCAATCAGCATCATGTCTGCGAAAGGCCAAACAATTGTTAAAAGCCGACCCAATGGATTGAAACTCGATTCAGGCGGTCATCCGCGCCGAGCAGGTAACGTAGCGACGCGTGATTCGAACTCCAACCATCATGCCGTTTCAGCAATGCAGCCCGGCCGGTAGCCCTCTGTTCCGGATAATCGTATTCGCCGCTTTTCTGCCAGGCGCACAACACACCGCCCATGCCGATTGCATCGACGATGCCGCCGCTTTCCAGCACGTCAACGTCAACCTCATGCGCGGCATCGCGCAGGTCGAATCGGGGATGAAACCGGACCGGATCAACACGAACAGCAACGGCACCACCGACATCGGGCTCATGCAGATCAACAGCTCGTGGCTGCCCGTGCTCGCGCGCGAGGGCATCAGCGAGCAGAGCCTCTTCGATCCCTGCACGAACGCGTACGTCGGTGCGTGGATTCTCTCGGAGAACATCCGCCAGTTCGGACCAACCTGGAATGCGGTCGGCGCGTACAATGCGGCTTCGCCGGACAAGCGCCTCGTCTATGCGCGCAAAGTCTATGATGCGGTTCAATCCATCTCCGGCTCGTCGGACTCGTCCATGCCTATCCTCCCGCCTTCGTTCACACCGCCGCAGGCGTACAACCCGTTCGCGAGCCTCGAGATCAATTCCGTGCAGCCCGCGCGCGGCGGCGCGAGCAGCGGCATGCCGCCGGGCATTCCAACGCCGGGTGGTGCATCGGGTTCTGCCGTCGCCTCTTCGGCCGCGTACAACTTCGGCTGGACTGTCACGGGTGCGGATCAGGCGAAGCCGATCCAGGTGTTCGACGACGGTTCGAAGGTGTTCGTGCAGTTCACCGACATGAAGCACGTCCCCGCGATTTTCGGCGAGACGCCCACGGGTTCGCGCGTGCTGTTGCGCTGGGATCTGCAGTTTCCGTATGCGGTGATCGCGCGGCCCGAAAAGACGCTGGTGTTTCAGATGGGGACGTATGAGGCGCGTGCGCAGCGCACGCCGGGCAGCGTCGCGCAGGGGAGTGGGCAATCGGGCAGCGCACCGGCAAGCGGCCCGGCGGCTAACAACGCAACGGCGAACGCAATGGCGCATGCCACGGCGGCGATGCCGGCGAGCGCCGCTAGCCCGGTTGCCGTATCGAAGGAACGTGTATCGTCGGCGACCGACGCGCTCTGGTACGCAACCCAGTCGACGTCGAAATCGGCAGCGCCGCAAGCAACCCCACTGCCCACAACACCCGTTCAGCCGGTTGCGTCCCCGCCCGCACAGGAAAAGGCAACGACGAAATCCAGTCCGGGCACCGACGCGCTCTGGTACATCACGAAGTGATCGAACGGCGGGCCCTCCGCGGAGCCCGCCCATCCCCTCGCCGCGCGAGCCAGGGGACTACTGCTGCGCCTGCCTTTGCGCGGTCGGGCACGCGGGATCGGTGCCCCAGTGGCCATCGCACACGCGCCAGCGGCAAAGCTGGTCCTCGAAGAATCCGCGCGTCGAGCAATCTTTCACACGCGCGGCAAGCGTTGCGTTGCTTCCCGCCTTCGCGGAAACGGGCACCTCATCCGATTTCTTCGAACCGGCCGGCCGCGTGCGCGAAACGAGCGCTTCGATCAGATCCGCATCCGAGTCGTCGTTCTTGCCCGCCTGCCGCGCGGTCGCGTTGTGGTGCTTGTGCGCCTCGGCGAGTTCGGTTTGTCCGGTTCGATGTTTGCGGGCCGCTTCGGCTTGTGCCTGTGCTTTGCCGGAGGCGGGAGCAGGCTGCGTTGCGACCTTCGCCGCATCGGTCTTCGTGTTCGCGGCAGTCGGGGCCGAAGCCGCTTCGTCAACCGCGCCGTTCGCCAGGGCGCGCGACAAGCGATCCGCGTCCGGTGCGCTGGCGGCCTTCGCGGCGCTGTCGTCGTTGACGATCGTTGCGGTTTGCGGTGCCGGAGCGGCCGAACTCGCACCCTGCGCCGCCACGCTGCTCGCGTTTTGCGCGGCCGGCCCCGGCGCCGGAACGGCAACGGCCACGACCGTCGGGTGCTCGCCCGCTTTCTGCCAATGCCAGGCGCCCCAGCCGCCAACGGCAATCGCGGCGAGCGCAATCGCCGCCGCGAGCGGGGCCTTCGAGCGGCGCGGCGCTTCGGCGGCAGGCGCTACGCGTCCTTCGAGATTGGCGAGAATCCGCGCGGACTGCGTGCCGCCAGCCGGTTGCTGAGCCTCGGACAGCAGGCTCGGCGGAGTTTTCGAATTGGAGTTTTCCGGAGCACTCATTCAGCTCTCATTGAATCCTGCTTATTGAATCCTGGTTAATTTCGCCGCGATAATGAAGGCCGGCCTCCGAGCAGGCCTGATTCTAAGAGCAAGCAATGCAAAACACAATCGCTTCCATATACCGGGGTTTTCTTTGATCGCCTTTGCACTCGTCGCCTATTTCGTTCTTGCCGTCATGGCAACGGCAATGCTGCTGTTACCCGGTGTGCGTGCAACGGTTCTGGATTCCGCTGCCCAATTACGCGGCCGTTTTATGCGTCGCGCATCCGAACACGCCACCCGGACACGCAGCGAGATTGTCAAATCGGCAACTATTTCCAGAAACGCGCTTGAAGACGTGCAAAATATACTGGTCAAAAGGCGCTTGCTGATTATCGCCTCCGCGGGTATTCTTGCGACGCCTCCATTGATCGCGATTGCATTGCGCGGCAGGCAATTATTTCAATACGACGACACGGCTCGTGTACCGGACGAGAAAATCGCCGCTTTATTGCAAGGCGAACAACTCGTGCCGCCCGCGCCGTTACCGCCGGAAGTCTTTACCACCCGGGAAGTCGAGCAGATTCGGCCCGAACTGAAGGACGCGAGCCGCGACTGGAATTTGCTCGATGCGGACTTCCGCACGCGTCTCTTGCTCGTCTACAAGATCATGCACGACCAATACGGCTATGACATGGCGCTGCTGGAAGGGTATCGGAGCCCGGAACGGCAAAGCCGCCTCGCGCAACTGGGCGGCAACGTCACCAATGCGGGGGCGTTCCAGAGCTATCACCAGTACGGGCTGGCGGCCGACAACGCCTTTCTGCGCGACGGCAAGCTCGTCATCAGCGAAAAAGACCCTTGGGCGATGCGGGGCTATCAGCTTTACGGGCAGGTCGCGGAGCAGGTCGGGCTGACCTGGGGCGGCCGCTGGAAAATGATGGATCTCGGTCACGTCGAATATCACAAGCCCGGCTTCACCCTGGGAGGCAGCGCAAGCCAGACGGCCGAACCGTGAATAACGCCCCGATCGATGCCGGTCTCTCCCTGTCCGCTCGAATTCCCGACGACCCGGCGCGCCATCGCGCTCGCCGCCCGACGCGCGTGCGTCGTCCTATCGAATCGCACCGGAACCTGAACGTCCTATGCAACGCCTCTTCAACGTGCTGACCCACCCGCGCACGCTCTCGATCATCGGGATCGTTGCGCTTGCAGCGATCCTTTTCGTCGCGGCCGACGCGCTGCAGATCCCGTTCATCTGGCCCGCGCTCGTGCTGGCCGCGATTGTCGTGCTATGGTTGGCTGTCGCGCTATGGCGGCGCGCGCGGGTGAAGCGCGCGAACCGCAAGCTTGGCGAGGTGCTGGAGGAGCAGGCGGAGACCGGCAAGGTGGCGCCTGCCGCGGTGTCCCAGGGCTCGACGAAGTCCGCCGACCTCGACCAGCTCCGCTCGCGGCTCACCGAGGCGGTGAAGACCATCAAGACCTCGAAGATCGGCCAGGTCTCCGGCGGTTCCGCGCTGTACGAGCTGCCGTGGTACATCGTGATCGGCAATCCGGCCGCCGGCAAGAGCAGCGCGGTGCTGAACTCGGGCCTGCAGTTTCCGTTCGCCGACAAGAACAGCGCGGTCGTGCACGGTATCGGCGGCACGCGCAATTGCGACTGGTTCTTCACGACCGAAGGGATTCTGCTCGATACGGCGGGCCGCTATTCGGTGCACGAGGAGGACCGCTCCGAATGGCTCGGTTTTCTTGGCCTCCTGAAACGCCATCGCCCCAAGGCGCCAATCAACGGCATCGTGGTGATTGCGAGCATTGCGGAGCTCACGGGCAGCAAGCCCGAGGTGGCGATCAACCTCGCGAAGAACCTGCGCCAGCGCGTGCAGGAGCTTACCGAGAAGCTCGAAGTTTTTGCGCCCGTCTACGTGGTGTTCACGAAGGCCGACCTCATTACCGGTTTCACCGAATTTTTCAGCGGCAGCGATCAGCGCGAATACGACCGCGTCTGGGGCGCGACCTTGCCGTATGAGCCCGACGAGAAGCGCGACGTCGTCGCGCTCTTCGACGAGCGCTTCGAGGAGCTTTACGAGGGCCTGAAGGAGATCAGCGTCGCGCAGTTGTCGCTGTCGCGCGGCAACCAGCTTTCTCCGGGGCAGCTCAGCTTTCCGCTCGAATTCTCGACGGTCAAGCCCGCACTGCGCGCGTTCCTCGCGACGCTGTTCGAAAACAATCCGTTCCAATACAAGCCGGTATTCCGCGGTTTCTACTTCACGAGCGCACTGCAGGAAGGCGAGACGAACAGCGCGGCCGCCGAGCGCATTGCGCACCGCTTCGGCCTGAATGCGGAGTCGCTGCCGAAGCCCGCCACCACGTTCTCGAAGAACGGCTTCTTCCTGCGCGATCTGTTTTCGAAAGTGATTTTCGCGGATCGCCAGACCGTGCGCCAGTTCGCGAGCCCCACGAAAACGCGCTTTCGCTATGCCACGTTCTTCGGTTTCGTCGCCGTGCTGGCGCTCGCGCTCGGCGGCTGGACGTGGTCGACGATCAGCAACGAACAGCTTGTTTCGAATGTGCAGGCCGATCTCGACAACATCACGCGGCTGGAGCAGAACCGCACCGATCTGCAGTCGCGCCTGCAGGCGATGGACATACTCGAGGACCGCATCGAGCAGCTCGAACAGTTCCGCCACGACAAGCCGCTTTCCGTGTCGCTCGGGCTCTACCAGGGCGACCGGCTCGAAGCGCACCTGCTGACCGAGTATTACAACGGCGTGCGGCAGATCATGCTCGATCCGGTGGCGAACAATCTCGTGGCGTTCCTGCAGGAGGTCAACGAGCACCCGGACCAGCTCGCCCCGATGACGCATGCGCCGGAATCTGGCGCGGTGCAGGTCTCGATGGCCTCCGCGCCGGGTGCGACGGACGCCTCGCAGCAGGGCGGCCTTTATCGCGACGCGTCGCCGACCAACGTCGAAGACGCGTACAACGCGCTGAAGACCTACCTGATGCTCTCGGACAAGCGCCACGTCGAACAGGCGCATCTGACCGACCAGATCGCGCGCTTCTGGCGCGGCTGGCTCGAAACGAATCGCGGCAACATGCCCCGCGACGAGATGATCCGCAGTGCCGAGCGAATGATCACGTTCTATCTCTCGCGCGTAAACGACAACGACTGGCCGATGATCGACGCGAACCTCGCGCTCGTCGACCAGACGCGCGAAAACCTGCGCCACGTCGTGCGCGGAATGCCGGCGCGCCAGCGCGTGTACGAAGAGATCAAGGCGCGCGCGTCGACGCGCTTCGCGCCGATGACGGTCGCACGCATCGTCGGCGACGGCAATGCGAGCCTGATCGGCGGAAGCTACGCGATTCCGGGTACGTTCACGCGCGACGCGTGGTTCCAGTACGTGCAGCCCGCGATTCGCGACGCGGCGACGAAGGAGCTGCAGGCGAAGGACTGGGTGCTGAACACGGCGACGCAGGACGACCTGACGCTGGAGGGCAGCCCCGAGCAGATCCAGAAGGCGCTCGTCGGCATGTACAAGACCGAGTACGCGCAGCACTGGCAGCAGTTCATGCAGGGGATCACCGTGCAGGGCTTCACGAGCTTCGGTCAGGCTGTCGACGGCATGAACCGCCTGGGCGACCCGCAGGACTCGCCGATCCGCAAGGTGCTCCAGACCGCCTACGACCAGACTTCGTGGGACAACCCGTCGCTCGCGGCCGCAACGCTTAAAAAGGCGCAGTCGGGCATCGTGAACTGGGTCAAGGGCCTGTTCTCGCATGCAGCGGACAGCCAGGCCGCGAACATCGACATCAACGGCAATCCGGCGCCCGATACGCCGATGGGGCCGATCGGCCAGCAGTTCGTCGGCCTTGCGCGGATCGTCTCGAAGCAGGACGGCACGTCGATGCTCAACGGCTATATGGACTCGCTCTCGAAGGTCCGCACGCGCTTCAACACGATCAAGAACCAGGGCGACCCCGGCCCCGGCGCGCGTCAGCTCATGCAGCAGACGCTCGACGGCAACGGCTCGGAACTGGCCGATTCGCTGAAGTTCGTCGACGAGCAGATGCTGACGGGTCTTACCGACGCGCAACGCAGCGGGCTGCGTCCGCTGCTCGTGCGGCCGCTCATGCAGGCATTCGCCGTCGTGATCCAGCCGGCGAGCGTCGAGGTGAACAAGGTGTGGAACGCGCAGGTGTACCAACCATTCCAGGCGTCGCTGGCGAACAAGTATCCGTTCGCCCCGAACGCGAAGGTCGAGGCCGGCGCAAGCGAGATTGCGCAGACCTTCGGTCCGGACGGCTCGATCGCGAAGTTCGTCGGCACGACGCTCGGGCCGCTCGCGGTGCGCCGCGGCGACACGCTCTCCGCCCGCACGTGGGGCGATATGGGTCTCGCGCTGACGCCGGACTTCACGGGCGGCTTTGGCCACTGGATCGCGCCTTTGTCGGGCGGTGCGGCGGCGGGCGGCGCAAGCGGGGGCGGTTCGTCCGAACCGCAGACGGTGTTCCAGATCCTGCCGCAGCCTAGCCCCGGCACGACCGAGTACACGATTGCGATCGACGGCCAGCAACTGCGCTACCGCAATACGCCGCCGCAATGGACGAACTTCGTCTGGCCGAACCCGCAGGGCGCGCCGGGGGCGACGCTCTCCGCGACGACGTTCGACGGCCGCACGATCCAGCTCGTCAACGAGCCGGGCCGCTACGGTCTCGAGAAGCTCATCGATTCGGCGCAGCGCAAGCGGCGTCCGGACGGCACGTTCGACCTGGTGTGGACGCAGGGCAGCGTGAGCGTGGCCGTGACGATGCGCATCGTCAGCACGTCCCAGCCGACGAGCGGCACCGGCAACGCGCCGCAGCAACAAGGCCTGCTCGGCATGACGCTGCCGTCGTCGATCGCCGACGTGAGCGCAGGCGTGGCAGGGGGCTCGGCGGCAAGCACGGCGGCGGGAACTCCGGCCGCCGCCCAGCCGGGCTCGGCCGTTGCCGATGCAGCGGCTGCCAACCCATTGAACGCACAGGGGGCGCAATGACGCAAACGGTACAGGCGCAAATCGCCTATTTCGGCAAGATTCCGTCGCGCGGCGACTTCGTCAAAAGCCTGCACAATCCGCAACTGCTGCAAACGCTCGACCGCTGGATCGCCCAGGCGCTCGAACTGCTGGCCGAAGATCCGCGCTGGAAGATCGTCTACGAAAGCGCGCAGCCCATGCATTTCGCGTTCCTCGGTCCGCGCAGCCGGCTGGCGATCGCGGGCCATATGGTGGCGAGCCACGACCAGTCGAAACGGCGCTTTCCGTTCGTCGCGGCCACGGCGCTCGAAGTCGAGTCGCCGCTCGCCTTCCTCGCGCGCAGCCCGCTCGCGTTCGCGCGGCTGTGGGCGCGCGTGGCCGCGCAGATGCCGCCGCTCCTCGGCGAGACCGAGCCGCCCGGCGCGCTGCAGGCGCTAGGCGAGACACAGGCGCCGATCGACATCGGCGGACCCGGCAACTCGCACGACGGCACGTTTGCCGATTTCATCGAGCACCAGACGCTGTTCGGCCTCGAACAGATGCTGCTCGCGAGCGGCCATCCGGTGCGGCTCAAGGGGGCGATGCTCGCGCTCGGGTCGCTGCTGCGCCCGGTGATGCAGAGCGGTTCGTCGCACATCGAACGCGGTCTCACGCTGCCGCTGCCGGTCGATCCGTTCTACCGCAGCCTCGTCGCCGCATTCTGGCTCGAGCTGATCGCGCCGTTCGTGTCGCAGGCCGACTTCGAGATCGCGATCTTCATGGGCTCGATTGCCAGGCGCGAGCGTCTCGTCATCGGCTTCAACGGCGCTTCCGCGAAGACACTGCTGAGCGTCGTCGACCCGCAGACCTACGCCGCCCACAACATCGACATCGACGATCCGGAGTGGATCGATGCTCATGCGCAAAACGATCATCGGACCAGCAAGCTCGTCAGCTACCTCGACCAACCGCAACTGTCGCTGCGCGTCGCCATCGACGCGTTCCGCGAAGCCTTCATTGGAGGCTGAGGCCATGCGCGATTCGAATTACGTGCGCCGTACTTTGGCGGCGGCGCTTTTCGCCGCCGGCGTCGCGGCGTGCGGCGCGAGCGCGGCCGACGAGGGCGGTCCGGCCATCGTCACGCCGGTCACCAATGGCAGTGCGTCGGTACAGGTGACGGCGCTGCCGCCTTCGACCGGGGCATCGGTCGGGGCCGCGGCAGGACCGGGCGTGGCGCGTGCCGCGGCGATGGACATCCCGGCGCCCGCGAATGCGACGCCGGGGCAGGTCGTGGTGGGCGGCAAGGTGCCGGACGAGGCGACCAAGGCCGCCGTGCTGCAAAAGCTGCGCGATACCTACGGCGCGACGAACGTCGTCGACCAGATCGAAGTGGGCGACGTCGCGACGCCGCCGAACTGGAGCGCGAACGTGCAGAAGCTGATCGGGCCGTCGCTGAAGCAGATCAGCAAAGGACAACTGAAGATCGACGGCACGCAGATCGAGATGAAGGGCGAGGTCGGCAACGAGGCGCAGCGCCAGCAGATTGCGAGCGATATGGCCACGGCGCTCAACCCGACCTACACGATCCGCAACGGCTTGCGCGTGTCGGCTTCCGAGCAGGGATTGCTCGACCAGACGCTCGCGAACCGGACGATCGAGTTCGAGACCGGCAGCGCCACGCTGGCGCCGGAAGGCAAGCAGATCCTCGACCAGATGGCGGCCGCGCTTGCGAAGATGCCGACCCGCACTGTCGACATCATCGGTCATACCGACAATTCGGGCAGCCGGGCGTCGAACATCGCGCTGAGCCAGGCGCGCGCCGACGCCGTGAAAGGGTATCTCGTCACCAGGGGGATTTCGCCGCAGCAGATGACGACCACCGGCGTCGGACCGGACCAGCCCATCGCGTCGAACGATACGACCGACGGCAGGGCGAGGAATCGGCGGATCGAGTTCCGGGTGGGGCAGTGAGGGAAGCGGCACGCGTGGACTGACACCAGCGCGCCTCGCCGGACATTCTGCAAGCCATGGCCCGCCGCAAGGCGGAACCATGGCTTTTTCATGCGCGGTGCGCTCAGCCGCCCAGCGCCGGATCGCTATAGCTCGGCCGCCCCGTTTCCACGTGCCCGGCCACGCGCCGCACGAAGCTCGCGTCGGTATTGACCGTGATCGTCAGGTCATACCAGCCGTACGCGTTGCGCAGGTCGAGATAGAGCTGCTCTTCATCGCCGCCGCGCACCGTGCGCTGGATTTTTGCCGACGGATCGTAGGCATTGACGATCGTGAACTCGCACGCCGCGCGGCCCTTGTTTTCGAGCCGCAACTCCAGATTGCCGTTTGCCACGTCATAGCCGTCGGCCACTTCGGGCTGCGCCGTCGCGCTGCCGAAGAATCCGCTGCTTTGCGGCTGCGTGCCCGCGTAGCGACGCAGGAAACCGTTCGGTCCGAACACGCTGAAGTCGTACGTGCCCGCAGCGGCAACCGTCAACTGATCCTCCAGGCGCTTGCCGGCTTCCACCGTGTAGCTGAGCGGGGCAACCGTGCCGCCCGTTTCGTACACGAGGAAGGCTGCACCCGCGCGACCGGTGTTGATGAAGCGGATCCCGGCCTTGCCCGTCGCCGCGCCGGCTTCGAAGCGAACGAAGAACTCATAGGGCAACGCGCGGGCCGGGCGCACGCCAGGCTCTTGCGTCGGCACGCTGCCTACGGCTGGCGGCGTCGGCACGTAATCCGGGTGCCGGTTTTGATCCGGCGGCACGTAGCCGCTCGTGGAAGGCAGCGCGGGCAGGCTTTCGTTCGGCGTCAGGAAGTTGAACGCGACAGCAGATCGCCGCAGATCGCGCGGCGCCACGACGTGATGTTCGGCTCGGGCAGGCTGTGCTGTTCGCCGAAGCGCTTTTCGATGAAGCGGATCACCGAGGTGTGGTCGAAGGTCTCCGAGCAGACCCAGCCGCCGCGCGACCATGGCGAAACCACGATCATGGGCACACGCGGGCCGAGTCCGTAGGGGCCCGCCGGGTACTCGCTGTTGCCCGCGAAGATTTCGTTGGTGAGCGCGACGGTCGACAGTCCGTTGGTGCTCGAAGCCGGGGCGAACGGCGCCGCGACATGATCGAAGAAGCCGTCGTTCTCGTCGTAGTTGACGAGCAGCACGGTCTTGCTCCAGACCTCCGGATTCGACGTGAGAACCTGCAGGACCTGGTCCACGTACCACGCGCCGTAGTTCGCCGGCCAGTTCGGGTGCTCGGAGTAGGCCTCGGGCGCGACGATCCACGAGACTTGCGGCAGCGTGTTGTTCTGCACGTCGGTCTTCAGGATATCGAAGTAAGTGCCGTTGTTCGCGACGTTCGTTCCCGTGCGTGCGCGGTCATACAGGGGATTGCCGGACTGCGCGTTGCGGTACTGGTTGAAGTAGAGCAGCGAGTTGTCGCCGTAGTTGCCGATGTACGCGTCTTCGGTCCAGCCCCACGAGCCCTGTGCGTTCAGACCCGTGCCGATGTCCTGGTAGATTTTCCACGAGATGCCGGCGCTCTGCAGCACCTCGGGGAACGTCGACCAGCCGTAGCCCAGCTCGGCGTTGTCGATCACCGGGCCGCCGCCGCTGCCGTCGTTGCCCACCCAGCCGGTCCACATGTAGTAGCGGTTCGGGTCGGTCGGCGCCATCGTCGAGCAATGGTAGGCGTCGCAGATCGTGAACGAGTCGGCGAGCTGGTAGTGGAACGGGATGTCGTCGCGCGTGAGATACGCCATCGTCGTGGGGCCCTTGGCCGGCACCCACTGGTTGTAGAGGCCGCCGTTCCAGGCCTGGTGTGTCGTGGTCCAGTCGTGCGCCAGATCCTGAATGAACTGCAGGCCGAGGTTGGGCGCGGTCGGATGGAACGGCAGCACCTGGCCTACGCCGCCCACGCCTGGCTGGTTCCACACCGGCTGGCCGCCGGGCAGCGTGATGGCGCGCGTGTCGCCGAATCCGCGCACGCCGCGCAGCGTGCCGAAGTAGTGGTCGAAGGAGCGGTTTTCCTGCATCAGGATGACGATGTGCTCGACATCGCGGATGCTGCGGGTGCCGTTGTTGGCGGGAATTGCGAGGGCGTTGCGGATGCCGGCCGGCAGCATCGTCAGCGCGGTGGCGGAGCCGGCGGTCATCGCGGCGGCACGCAGAAAGTCACGGCGGGTTCTCGAGGCCATTCGTTGTTCCAGTCTTCATCGAGGTTGGGCAAACGCACGCGGCACGTCGGTCCTGCGCGTAAACGGCCATGTGCGGACGGTACTTCAGTCTGCGGTGTGAATCACGGGTGTAACGAGCGGATCGATAGCGGGGCCGCCGTCTGCGGGCGGCCCTGCGGGTGTTCGTACGGCGAGGGGAGGGAGCGCGACTTCCGGTGCGCTTCCCGCGCTCTGTGCGGTGTTTTCGGGTGTGATCGCCGTGGCGACCTGGGGCGTTGGCGCGCCCGCCAGTTCGCGAGCGGCGGATTGGGTCAGAGTCGCGCGATCGTCGTCATGCCCGCTGCATGCGGCTAGCGCGCAGAGGGCCAGCGCGCAGACCGGCCAAAACCCTTGCGCGCGCAACGGCCAGGCCATGAAAGCCATTCGCAAACGTTTGCGCGGCAGCTTGCGCAACGCAGCGCTTGCCCGCACGAATCCGGATGTCATCGATGCCCCCATGCTACGCACGGTAATAATCGGTAAGGAACAGCAAGGCACGCAGGAGAATAGCGGAGCCGCTTTTAAGATTTATGACGAGAGCGCAGCGAGGATATATTTTTCAGGAGATCGCGCGGTGTCACGGCGAGCCGGGCGGCGTCGGTTCGTCCGGAAGCGCGTCGGTCCGCACATTCGCACGCATCGTGCGCCACGCGACGAGCGCCGAGGCGAACCCCGACGCTGCGCCCACCATCAGCGCCCAGCGCGGCCCGCAATGATCCGCCACCCAGCCCACGATCGGTGCACCGATGGGCGTGCCGCCCAGCGCGACGGCGAGGCGGATGGCCAGCACGCGGCCGCGCATGGCGGGCTCGGTGGAGAGCTGCATGAGGCTGTTGGTGGTAGTCGTGACGGTGAGCGCGGCGATGCCGATCAGTACGAGCGCCGCGCCGAACCAGCCGTAGGCGGGCGCGATTGCAGCGAGCGTGCAGCCGAGCCCGAACAGCGCGGACGCCATGAGCAGCGAGTCGAAGCGCGGCCGGCTGCGGCGCGCGCCGATGAGTGCGCCGGTCACGGTGCCCACGGCCATCAGCGAGGACAGGAGGCCGTAGCCACCGGCGTTGGCGTGAAAGACGCTCACGGCCATCGTGGAGATGAAGATCGGGAAGTTGAGGCCGAACGTGCCGATCAGCGCCAGCATGAAGAGGATCGACCGGAGGTCCGGCCTCGCCCACACGTAGCGGAACCCGGCCGTCATGCTGCCGCGTGCGGGATGGGCGCGTTCGCGCACGCGCAGATCCTGCGTGCGCAGGCGCGTGAGCGAGACCAGTACGGCGACGAACGAGAGGCCGTTGAGCACGAACGCCCAGCCCACGCCCACCGACGCGATGACGAGCCCCGCCACCGCCGGCCCGATCATGCGCGCGGCATTGAACGAGGTGGAGTTCAGCGCGACGGCATTGGAGAGGTCGCCGTCACCGACCAGTTCCGAGACGAAGGTCTGCCGCACCGGCGAATCGAGCGCCGTCGTGCAGCCGAACAGGAACGCGAACGTATAGACCTGCCAGAGCTGCACGACGCCCGCAACGGTCAGCACGCCGAGCAGGAGCGCGAGGGCGCCGAGCGTGGCCTGCGTGATCATGAGCAGGCGGCGTTGATTGAAATGGTCGGCGGCGTAGCCGGACCAGGGCAACAGAAGGAGCTGCGGGCCGAACTGCAGGCCCATGACAATGCCCACGGCCGCCGCGCTGTGATGCGTGAGTCCCGTGAGCACGAGCCAGTCCTGCGCCGTGCGCTGCATCCAGGTGCCGATGTTGGAGACGAGCGCGCCTGCCGACCACACGCGGTAGTTGAAGCTGCGCAGCGAACGGAACATGCCGTCGGGCGAGACGCTCATGCCTCGGCCAGCCGTTGCAGCAGATCGAGGGCG
This sequence comes from Paraburkholderia yinzeri, assembly GCF_046581065.1. Taxonomy (NCBI): domain Bacteria; kingdom Pseudomonadati; phylum Pseudomonadota; class Betaproteobacteria; order Burkholderiales; family Burkholderiaceae; genus Paraburkholderia; species Paraburkholderia yinzeri. Next base: position 475,482 of record NZ_JBFOCJ010000003.1, read on the forward strand.
GCGGCCAGCTCTTGCTGCTCGTCGGCCGAGAGACGAGCCTCGATCGTGCGCGTGAGCCAGTCCTGGCGCGCGGCGCGGCTTTCGCGCAGCCACGTCGCGCAGGCATCGGTCAGCGACCAGAGGGTCTGGCGGCCATCGTCGGGATCAGGGAGGGCGTTCAAGAGGCCCGTGGCCTCCAGTTGCGCAATCACGGCCCCCATCGACTGGGGACGCATGCCTTCCGCGCGCGCCAGGCTCGACACCGTGCCGGCGCCTTCGCGCTCGAGTCGCACGATCACCGCCACCTGCGACGGCGTGAACTCGCCGGGGCTCGCCTGCTCGCGCAGGCGGCGCCGAAGCCTGGCCATGAGGGCACGGATCTCGCTCGCGAGCTGAGCCGGGAGTTCCGGCCCGGATTGCGCGTTTTGACGGGTCATGGACGCATTCTACGAGATATGAAGGTAAGCTTCAAAGCTGACCTTCATACCTGCCCGAACCTGGACCCGCTACAGCCTTCATCGCGCCGTCGCGCTACGGCGTTAAGATCGGCGCGACGGCAGGCAGACGCACGGCTTTACCTGGATGGGAGACGCGATGCAGACCACCGTACTCACCGACTGGCAACAGTTCATGGCATTGACGACGCAGCTCGACGGCTGGGCGTTTCGCGGCCAGCAGAACGCGTCCTGGCAGCTGGAAAGCTCGCTCTCGCGCTACATGCGCGATTACGTGCAGGACCGCAGCCAGTGGCGCTCGCGCGAGGAGCGGGCGATCCGCGTGTTCCGGCGCAAGGCGCACAACTTTCTCGCGCATCCCGCGCTGCTCGCGGACGATCTGCGCTGCCTCGCGCTGATGCAGCACCACGGTGCGCCCACGCGTCTGCTCGACTTCACGAAGAGTCCGTTCGTGGCCGCGTTTTTCGCGCTCGAACGCGCAACGGGCGACGCCGCCGTGTTCGCGCTGAACACCCCCGCGCTCTGGAACAGCCGCGCGTTGCCTCTCGCCAACCCGGCGCTCACGCGCGACGTGATCGATCCGCGCGCGCACGACAATTTTCAGCAGTATTTCTTCTCGAACGCGAACGAAATCCTCTGGTCGGGCGAACCCACGGAAATGGACGACCGGCTCGTCGCCCAGTCGGGCACCTTCGTCGTGCCGGGCGTCATCGACAAGTCGCTGCAGGCGATCCTGGACGGCTACGAGAGCAACGAGGAGCTGCTGCACAAGATCGTGCTGCCCAAGGCCATGCGCATGGATGCGATGAAATGGCTCTACCGGATGAACATCACGAACGCTTCGCTCTTTCCGGGGCTCGACGGACTCGCGCGGTCGATCGCCGTGGAGCTGGAGATCGTCTGGTCGGGGCTGATGTCGTCGTCCTGAGACTTCCGGGCTTTCGGACCCGTTAGCGCGAAGCGTCCGGCTGTCACCTTGTCACCTGGCGCTCATTCGGCCCCCGGCTTGAAAAGCGCATTGAGCTCGGCGCCCGACGCCGCGCCTTCGAAGCCGTCGAAGCGTCCCCCGGCGAGCAACTGGGCCGCGCGCGTGAAGCCACCCCACGCGGCGCGAGCGAGTGCGCCTCCCACGCTCACGCGCCGCACGCCCATCGCGGCGAGATCCGGCAGCACGAAGGGCGAAACGCCGCCCACGAGCACGTTGACGGGTTTCGGCGCGACGGCGGCCACGACGGCTTCGATCTGCTCGCGGGTTTTGAGGCCCGGCGCGTAGAGGCAGTCGGCGCCGGCCTGCGCGTAGGCGGTGAGCCGGCGGATCGTTTCGTCGAGATCGGCCCGGCCCACGAGAAAATTCTCCGCCCGGCCAACGAGCAGCGTGTCGCCGCCCTGAGCGTCGATGGCGCGGCGCGCGGCCGCGATCCGCTCGACCGCCTCGTCGAGCGGAAAGAGCGGCGCCGCGGCGTCGCCGGTCGAGTCTTCGATGGAGAGACCCGCCACGCCCGCCTGGACCGCGAGGCCGACGCTTTCGGCCACGCCCGCGGGATCCTGGCCGAAGCCGTTTTCGAAATCGGCGTTCACGGGCAGGTCCGTTGCGTCCACGATGGCGCGCAGATGGGCGAGCACGGCCTCGCGGCTGACGGTGTTGTCGGCGTGTCCTGTCGACCATGCGAAGCCGGAACTGGTGGTGGCGAGCGCCTTGAAGCCGAGGTGTTGCAGATAGCGGGCGCTGCCGGCATCCCAGGGATTGGGCAGCATGAAACAGCCGGATTCATGCAGGGCGCGAAAGGCGGCGCGTTTTTCTGCGGCGGTGCGGGGCATGGAACGTCTCCTTTTCAGGACGGGTTGACCGGGGAGCCATGAAGCGAAACCGGAAGATGAGCACGAAGATAAACGTAAAGTACCTTGGCGCAAGATTACCCAGACTAATGACGTGTATACGGGAAAAGCACCGAAAAAGCTTTAAAGGGCAGCGCAGCATGCGCCGTTAGCTGATTGGAAAACGACGCTTCCATTCAGGACATCATGCCGAGAAAACTGACTGTATTGCAAAAACTGCTGACCACCTTCGGCGCCGTGGCCATCATCGGCGCCGCCTGCGGGGGCGTGGGCATCGCCACGCTCTCGCGCATGTACGGTCTCACGCGCGACGTTGCGCAAAACCACGTGCAGGGCATTTACCTGCTCAGCGAAATCGCGCGCAACAAGCTTTCCACCGACCTGGACGCGGCCAACCTCGGCTATGCGCACTCGGACGCCGGCAAGCAGTCCCTCATCGAAGACATCCGGGTGAAGCTTGGGGCCATGGATCAGTCGATGCACGAGTACGGCGAACTCGCGGGGCAAACGGAGGAGGGGCAGGCGCTCTTCGCCGACCTGCAGCGCACCAACGACGTCTGGGAACCCATCGTCAGGCAGGAAGCCGGTTTCTCCCCGCTGCAGCCGCAATATGCCGACCACGATCTGCTCGTGCACGACGCCATTGCGGCGAGCGACAAGATGAAGACGGCCATTGCGTCGCTCGCCGCGTACCGCAAGAAGCGCGCGGACGATGCCGCCGCGAACGCGGCCAGCCTGTACGCGAGCATGAGCATCCTGCTGTCCACGCTCGTCGTGGCGGGCTTCGTCGCCAGCATGGCGTTCGGCGTGTTCATCGCGCGCCAGCTTCAGCGGCAACTGGGCGGCGAGCCGGCGCAGGCCCAGGACGTTGCGCGGGCCATCGCCGACGGCAATCTCGCTTCGCCGGTGCCGCTGCGCGAAAAGGACACGACGAGCCTGATGGCCGCGCTCGCCTCGATGCAGGGCCGGCTGCGCGAGATCATCGGCACGATCCAGGTGTCGAGCGATTCGATCGTGACGGCTTCGGGCGAAATCGCCCGCGGCAACCTCGACCTCTCGCAGCGCACCGAAGAGCAGGCCGCCTCGCTCGAGGAAACGGCGGCGAGCATGGATGAGCTCACCTCCACGGTCAGCGCGAACAGCGCTTTCGCCGCCGACGCGCTGCGGCTTGCCGAACATTCGTCGCAGGCGTCCGCGGATAGCGGCGCGGCCATGCAGGAACTCTCGGGCAGCATGGGGTCGCTCGTGAGCCACGCGAGCAAGATTACCGAGATCATCGCGACCATCGACGGCATCGCTTTTCAGACCAACATCCTGGCGTTGAATGCCGCCGTCGAGGCGGCGCGCGCGGGCGAACAGGGCAAGGGCTTCTCGGTCGTGGCGAGCGAAGTGCGCAGCCTCGCGCAGAAGAGCGCGGTGGCGGCCAAGGAGATCAAGCAGTTGATCGACACGACCACGCAGGACATCCGCGGCGGCTCGCAGGTGACCGAGCGCACGGCCGAATCGATGACCGCCGTGAAGAGCGCCGTCGAGCGCGTGGCTGCGCTGATGCGCGACGTGACCTCGGCGTCGGATCATCAGAGCACGGGCATCGCGCAGATCAACCAGGCGATGCGGCAGATGGATGCGGTCACGCAGCAAAACGCGGCGCTCGTCGAGGAGGCCGCCGCCGCGGCGCAGAGCCTGAGCGAGCAGGCCGCATCGCTCAGGCAGAGCGTTTCGGCGTTCAGGCTGCACTGAGGTTCTGGGGCTCTGAAGCTCGCGGTGGCGTCAGAGGTAAGCCGCGAGCAGGGCCACGATCGTCGCGGCGAGCGCCATCAGCAGCGCCGCGAGCCAGAGGGAGGTGCGCGCGGGCGCGCGTATCGCGGCCGGCAGGCTTTTCTTGCCGGTGAGCATGGGGCCGAGCAGGTTATGGCCTTTCGCGAGCGCATAGACCGCGATTGCGCACACATGCAGCACGACGGCCGCCAGCAGCACGTCCCATCCCCAGGCATGCAGCTTCGCAATGGCGTTCGCCATGGCGGCGGGGACGATTTCGCTGAGCGGCCCTTCGTCGGCGATGTCGTTGTTGTCGTAGAGACCGCTCAGCGTTTCCGCGAGGAGAAGCGCGAGCAGGAGGAGGACCATCCAGCCGCCCGCCGGATTGTGGCCGACCTGAAGATCGGGCTCGCGCCGCAACAGGTGCCTCAGATGGCGCCAGGCCGTGGCCGGCGACGCGACAAAGCTGCGAAAGCGCGCAGTCTCGCCGCCGGCCACGCCCCACATCAGCCGGAACAGCACAAGCACGAGCAGCGCTTCGCCGAACCGCACGTGCCACTCCATCCAGTTCAGGCGCTGCGTTGCCCAGCAGGCCGCCACGAGCGCAACGGCGAGCCAGTGGAAGAGCCGGGTGGGAAAGTCCCAGACGCGCACCGACCGTGCGCCGGCGGTTTCGGGGCGTCCGGATTCCATGGGTTCGCGCGGCAAAGGGGGATCAGGTCTTCGAGAGGATCTGGCCGATGGCCTGCTCGAAGGCCGCCACCGGCTGGCCGCCCGAGAGCAGATAGCGGTCGTTGAAGATGATCGACGGCACCGAGTGAATGCCCATCGCCTGATACTGCTGCTCCTCGGCGCGCACTTCGTCGGCGTAGGCGCCGTTTTGCAGCACTTCGCGTGCCTGCGCGGCGTCGAGTCCGACCGATTGCGCGGCTTCGACCAGCACGTCGTGATTGCCCATATCCTTGCCTTCGCCGTGGTAGGCGCGCAAAAGCGCGAGCTTCAGCGGCACCTGCTTGCCTTCGAGCCCCGCCCAATGCAGCAGGCGATGGGCGTCGAAGGTGTTGTACACATGCTCGCGCGTGCCGAACGCGAAGCCGACCTCGGCGCCGCGCTCGCGGATCATGGCCTGGGTTTCGGCAATCTGTTCCGGCGTGCGGCCGTATTTTTTGCCGAGATAGTCGACGATCGATTCCCCGTCCGGTCCCATCTGCGGATTCAGCTCGAACGGATGCAGGACGATCTGCGCGTCGACCTTGTCGCCAAGGCGCTCCAGCGCGAGCTGCAGCGAGGAGAGACCGATCGCGCACCAGGGGCAGGCGATATCCGAGACAAAATCGATCTTGAGTGGCTGTGTCATGGCATTCCTTGTCAAAGGCTGATTGCGCACAGGGTAGCCCGAAACGCCGATCGCTGCAGAGGACGCCACGACTCCGGGCGTGCCCGGTTCGCCCTCACGCAATGCGGAATGGGCGGATAGAATACGAGGCCTGTTGTTCCTGTCTCACGATAGTCCCATGTCCACGTATCTCGAACTGATCGCCCGCAAGCGGGAACTCGACGCCCAGATTGAAAAAGCCCGCGCGCAGGCTGCCGCCGAAGCGCTCGCCGCGGCGCGCGCCGCGATTGCCGAATTCGGTTTCACGCCCGAAGATCTCTTCGGCAAGGCAGCGAAAACCACGAAGGCGGCGAAGAAGCGCGCGGGCCAGGCGGCCCGCAAGCCGCGCGCCGGCAACGATGCGGACGGCGGGACGCTCGATCTGTTCGCGCCGGCCAACCTGAATCACGCCGGTTAGGGCGTGCCTGACGCGGCGCGTTCAGGCCATCACGTCTCGTGCTTGTCGTCGCTGTCGTCTTTGTGGAATACGCGCTTCGTCGCGCGCTTGGTGGCCTCGTAGCCTTCGCGCGACGCGTGGGCGATGCCGTGGCCAACCGACCTCGCGGCGTTCGCCGTGGCATGGCCGAAGCTGCGTGCGGCGTGCCCGGTCGCCGTGGCGGCCGACTTGGCGTCGTGCTTGATGTCCTCTTTCGCTTCGTGGATGTCGGCGCGGGCCACGGAGCTGATCATGCCGAGCAGCAGCGCGACCACAATGAATCGATGGGTTTTCACGTCGAATCTCCTGTTGGGGTTGAGTTGGCCGCCCGTGCCTGCGCGGCGGACGCGTCCAGCATCACGGCGGCGCGGCCGGACAGCAGCAGCGCTTCGCCGCAGCGAACCGTAAAGCCGTAGAGAACGGTGTTGCCGTCGCCGCTCAGGCGTTCGGCCTCCACCGCGAGGGGGGCTTCGAAGGTGTCGAGGCGCGCGGCATGCGCTTCGACGCCGCGTACGCTCGCGAGATAGCCCACGCGCGGACGCTGCTGCGCCGCCTCATTCTGGCCACCGGCGAGCGCGCCATGCACGGCCATCGCTTGCGCCGCGTATTCGATGCCGCAGACCGAGGCGAGCCGCCCCTGCGAGCGCAGCGGGTTGTGGGGATCGCGGTGGCTGGTCGCGGTGCAGCAGATGCGGGCTTCGTCCCAGGCATCGATGCGGTCGAGCAGGCACATCGTGCCGGCGTGCGGAATGTGCGCGGCGATCCAGGCGCGGTTCAGCGGTGCGGCGAGCGGCGCAGCGGCGGGAGAAGCGCCTCGGGAAACATCTTGCGTCATCGCGAGCGCTCCGCCGCTGTGTCTGGCGTTGTGTCCGGCGCAGTGTTCAGCGCAGTGTTCAGAATAGTCACGTCGATCTGCACGCGCATCTCAGGCAGATAGTCGAGCACCACGCTCGAAGCGCGGCGCGTTGCGATGGCTTCGAGCAGCGGCAGGACGCGCGCCGCCGGGTTGGACACGCGCAGGGCCTCCAGTTCGGGCGAAGCGAGCGTCGTCGCGGGCGCGTCGGTGAGCGTCATCGTGACGTGCGCGAGCGCGCGTTGCGGATCGGCGGCAGGCGTCACCGAGGCAAGCGGCGCCAGTACCAGCGCCACGCCGAAGGCGTCCTCGATCAGGCGCACCGCGTGCAGCGGTTCGGGGTAGTCGGCATCGTACGCGATCAGCAGGGTCGGCACGCCGTCCACCGCGACCTGGCAAACGCTCTCGATGAGGCCCGCGGCGAAGCTGCCGTCGTACGCGCAAAGCACGTTAGAAGCGGCCCGCGAGCGCGCTGCGATGCTCCAGTAGCCGGCGGGGGCGTTGTGGACGGAGTTATGAAAGCGCGTAGGCGAGAGCTGGCGGTCGTCGCCCGCCAGCGTTTCGCAGATCGTGTGGCAGTTCGGGCCATCGCCGCCCGATGCGGTGAAGACGGCGGCCAGCGTCGTGCCGTCGCGTCCGCTGGCGGCCACGGCCTCGTGGCCTACGGCCAGCGCGGTTTTCACGATCGGGCCGGTACGGCGCCGTTCGGCGGGAGGCAGGCCTGCGGGCGGCGGCAGCACGGTGCGCGCGCTCGCGTAAGGGCTGCGGCCCGCCAGCACGTCGGCGGCCTGCGGCCAGTCGGCAAGGCCTGGCCCGATGAGGCCGATGCTTTCGATGCAGGCGTTCAGTTTCATGGTCGATGCTCGCGCAGCGCATGGGTCGCGCGGCCAAAAATCAGGCTGCAGTTCGTCCCGCCGAAGCCGAACGAATTGCTGAGGACCGTGTGCAGGTCGGCGTCGCGGTTTTGCAGGATGTAGTCGAGGCCGAGCGCCGCGTCGGCTTGCGTGGTATTCACGCCTGCGGGCATGAAACGGTGGCGCAGCGCGAGCGCTGCGATCACGGCCTCCAGCGCGCCGGCCGCGCCCAGCGTATGGCCGGTCGCCCCCTTGCTCGAACTGCACGGTGTGCCTTCGAACAGCGCGGTGATCGCGCGGCTTTCCGCTGCGTCGTTGCTGGGCGTGGCGGTGCCGTGCAGATTGATATAGCCGATCTCGCGCGGCGTAAGGCCGGCCGTCGCGAGCGCCTGCTCGATCGCCGTGCGCGCGCCGAGCCCTTCCGGGTGCGGCGCCGACATATGATGCGCGTCGCTCGATTCGCCTACGCCGAGCAGCAGGATCGCCTCGTCGTCGAGCGCACCGCCTGGCCCGGGCAAGCGTTCGAGGAGGGCGAATGCCGCCGCTTCGCCGATCGAGATGCCGTCACGCGCAACGTCGAACGGGCGGCAGGGTTGGCGCGACAGCAATTCGAGCGAATTGAAGCCATACAGCGTAGTGAGGCACAGCGAATCGACGCCACCTACGACGGCGGCGTCGATGAGCCCCGCCTCGATCATGCGCCGCGCCGACCCGAATACCTTCGCGCCGGACGAGCATGCGGAGGAAATTGCCGTCGCGGGCCCGCGCAGCGCGAAGTACGCGCGCACGAAAGCCGCGACCGAATAGGGATTGTGGGTCTGCGCATAGCGAAAGCCCGTGGGCAGCACGCCGCTCTCCGGCGCGCGCTGCCGGTAGGCCCTTTCCGTTTCGAGGATTCCGCTCGTGCTCGTACCGATGAAAACGCCCACGCGTTCGGCCCCGTAGCGGGCGGCGGCCGCTTCGACGCTTGCGGCAAAGCCGTCCTGCGTGAGGCCGATCTGTGCGAGACGGTTGTTGCGGCAGTCGTAGTCGGCGAGGTCGGCGCGCAACACTTCGGTGTCGACGCCTGCCACTTCGCCCGTCCAGGTGTCGAGCTCCGCGCGCTCGAAACGGCACGGCGCGAGGCCGCTCTTCTGGCCGCGCAGCGCGTCGAGCGTCGCGTCGAGCCCGCGCCCGATACAACTGGCGGCGGTGAAGTGCGAGAGCAGGAGAGGTTTCACGAAGGTCGTATCCAGTGAGGGCCGCGCTGGCGGCGAAGCCGATGCCAGCGCGTCGACAGGCATTAAATTTTATCAAACGGGGAATGGCGTCCCCCGCCCGGCACCGGGCGCTCGCTCTCGTGCCATGCCGCCTGCGCGGCAAGCGCGGCGCGCAGCGTCGTCCATTGCAGTTGCGCGTCGGCGGCTGCGCGCAGCAACCCGGGCAGCACCTCCAGCACCACCGGGCGACCGTCGGCGCCGCGCGCCGCATGGCCGTCGTGAACGAGCAGGATGTCGCGCGGCGCCAGACCCTGCAGCAGCCGGTGCGCGACTTTGCCGGCGTCGCGCTCGCGCGTGTCGAAGCCACGCCGGGTCCAGCTCGCGAGGCGCAGGCCAAGGCCGCACAGCACCGGTTCGAGGAACGGGTTGCGCAGGCCCGCGGGAGCGCGGAAAAAGAGCGGACGCATGCCGCTGATTTCGGCGAGCGTCTTCTGGGCGGCCTCGATCTCTCGCCGCAAGGCACCCGGACCCGAGAGCGAGAAGGTGTGCCGGTGCCGCTGGCTGTGGTTCTCCACGGCATGACCGCGCGCGACGATGGCCTCGATCCACTGCGGATGCCGGTGCGCCAGATCGCCGATACAGAAGAAAGTTGCGCGCGCACCATATTGGTCGAGCAGGTCGAGCACGCGTGGCGTGACTTCGGGGTCGGGGCCGTCGTCGACAGTCAGGGCGATGCGACGGTCGACGCCGCCGGGCATGCCGGGCAGGCGCGTCCAGTTCGGACCGAGCAGGGCGCTCTTCGGCCAGAGTCCCGCGGCGGTCAACGCGAGGTGCGAGGCGATCACGCCGCCGGCCGCCCACGGCCATATTGCCGGCTGGGCCAGCAGCGCTGCCGCCGCGCCGCCATGCAGCGCCGCCGTGCCCAGGATCAGCGGGGCCGGTTTCCAGCGGCGCGCGGCGCCCGGAGTGCCTGCGCGCGGTGCGGGCGCGTTCATGCACGTCCTCCTTCGCGGCCGGCGGGAACGGCAGAGGCGGCCGGCGTCGGCGCGGTCCGCTCGGTATGTGCGGTCTGCGGCGCAAGAATCGCGGCGAACGCGAGCGCGAGCATCGCGCCCGGTCCGACCGTGAGGCCGAAGGTTTCGAGCAGCGGCACGCGCGAAAGCGCGAGCAGGCCGAAGCCCGCGACTGTCGCGAGGTTGGCGACCAGCAGCGAGACGAGCGTAGACGGGGCGATTCGAGGCCCGGGTTGCAGGGCATTTTCCGCGAAGTCCGTACTGCCGCTGCGGGGCTTGCAGAAGAACAGCGCGTAGTTCGAACCCACGGCGACGATCAGCAGCATGCCGATGAGGTGCAGGATCGTCAGCGGCACGCCTGCCAGCGCGAAGCCCGCGGCGACGGCCAGCACCGCGGCGACGAGCGGCGCGAGCGCGCGCGCCGCACGCAGCGGCGAGCGCAGCGCGAAGGCCAGCAGCACGGCTATGCCCGCGAATCCCGCGAGCGAAAGGCGCACGGCCTCGCGCTCGTAGTTCACGTAAAGGCGGTCGGCCTCGGTTTTCAGATCGACGAACAGCGCGCCGGGCACGCCCGCCCGCGCGACAGCGGCCTGCATGAATGCGCCCTGCACGGGCGATCCGTTGTCGCGCGCCCGCAGCGCGAGCATGGCGTTCCAGCCATTCGCGTGGCGGGTCAGCAGCGAATCGACGGCGAGCGCCATCGAGGTGCCGCGCAGATCGGCTCGCGTGATCAGCGGCGCCTCGCGCGCCGCCTGGACGTCGGCGACGAACGGCGCGAACGCTTCCGGCTTGATGCTGACCGGTTGATCGGCCACGGCTTCGCGCATGCGCGCGGTCAACGTGGCGGCGTCGGGCAGGCTCGCGCGGCGCGCGCGTTGCATCGCGTCGCTCGGCAGGTAATGCGCCGGACTCTCGAAGTCCGCGAGCACCCCTTGGTCGATGAGCGGTTGCAGTTGCGCGCCGATCTTCTCGGCGTCTTCGAGCGCTGCCTGTTCGCTGGCGGCGGGAATGGCCACGAGATAGCGCACGTCGGGGGCGCCGAGGTCGGCGCGCAACCGTTCGTCGAGCGCACGACTTGCCGCCGGGACCGGGCTCAGCGCTTCGAGTTCGTGACTCCAGAGGTTGCCGCGATGCCACGCCAGCACGGCGAGGGCGCCGAGCGTGAGCGCCGCGAGCGGCCAGCGCAGGCGCGGCGCGGCCTGGGCGAGGTGTGCGAGCCGCGCGCCGATGCCGGAGACGTCGCGTACCGCTACCGGACCGCCTTGCAGACGCGGCAGCACATAGCGCGTGACCAGTGCCGCCGCCGTCAATCCCGCGATCGAGTAGACGCCCAGTTGCACGAGCCCAGGAAAACTGGAGAACACCAGCGAGGCGAAGCCGCACACCGACGTGAGCACGCCGAGGCGGATCGTCGGCCAGTATGCGGCGATCCATGCGCGTAATGGGTGTGCCGGGTGAGCCATCTGCGCAGTCGCGCCAACCTGCGCGGACTGCACGAAGAGATAAATCGAGTAGTCGACCGCCTCGCCGATCAGCGTCGTGCCGAAACCGAGCGTGAGGCCTTGAACCGTGCCGAATGCGAGGCTCACCGCCGCGATGCCCGCCGCCACGCCTGAAAGCACAGGCAACAAACCCAGCCCTAGCGTGCGCGGCGAACGGTAGATCGTCAGCAGGAGCGCGACGATGAGGACGAGACTCAGGGTCGAAATGCGCTCCACGTCGTGGCGGATCAGATCGCGCGTTTCGACGGAAAACACGCCGGGGCCGCTCAGCTCGATCCGGTATGGCGACGCGCCCGGCAGTGCGCGCCTGGCGGTGTCGAACGCATGGTGAACGGCGTCGATGGCGCGTTCCTGCGCGTCGGTGTCGGAGCCCGCCGCGGCGGTTTGCGCGACCAGCACGGCGCGCGTGCCGTCGCGCGAAGCCCATGCACCTCCGAGGCTCGTGGGTTGCGCGGTGCTGTCGAGCTGGCTGATGAGCGCGGCGACTTCGCCGGTCGGATCGCGCGGCAACAAGTCCTTGGCGACGAGACCCGCCGACGAACTCAGCAAATCGATGCTCTGGCCGAGCGCGTCGTGCAGCCCCGCCGTCGTGAAGCGCTGCGGCGTGACGGCCGGACTCAGCAGATAGCGATGCGCAAACACGAACTGCTCGTCGCGGGCATCGTTCGCGGCTTCGCCGTTGTTGACGGCCGCGAACTGCGGGTCGGCGCGCAACGTCGCCGCGACCGCCCGCGAGATCTGGGCGCGCCCAGGCGCATCGCCGCCTTCAATGGAGACGAGGATGAGACGCAGGGCCGGCCCCTCGCGCAACTGATCCACGAGCACCCGCTGGCGTGCATCCGGCGTGCGAGGCAGGAAGGCGGAGAGGTCCGCGCTGAAGTGGGCGCGCGCGATCGCCGCCGCGCAGGCGAGCAGGAACAGCAGCCAGATCAGCACCGCGTGCCGCTCCAGGGCACGTGCCAGGGCATGCGGGCCTCGGGTGGTCGGTGTGGGCCGGGCGGGGGTGTTCATCGGCTCGTTACCAAGGGGCGAACGCTCAGTTCGCCGCCCCATTCGCTGCGGCCGCAAGCGGCTGCAGTCGCATCAGCGAATGGTCGCCGCCCGGTTGCTCGATTGCCACGCTGCGCAGCACGTCGGCCGTGCCTTCCAGCGTGATCGTGCTCACCACCTTCAGCATGCGCGCATCGCGCGGCGTGAGCGTGAGGGTCCAGTCGTCGCCGTTGCCGGCGAGCGCGACCTGGTACGTTTGTTCGAGCGCGGGCCGGTTGCCGGTGAGCGTCGCGCGGATGCTTTCGATGAACGCGCCAAGCTCGGGATAGCGCGTCAGCGGCAGCGTGTAGGTGTGGTTGTTGCGCTGGACGGTGAGCATGTCGCCATCCACCACGAGGTGCTCCGGCTTCGGGCTCAGCGTGTTCTTTTCCAGATGATCGGGCGCGACGAACACGAGCTCGCCGGACGATTCGATGGGCTGCGAAGCGATCGCGAGGGACTTCGTCTCCTTGAACGAGGCGCGGCCCGACTTGCGCTGAGCGAGCGCGGCCATGAGGCGGTCGAGCGTCCAGGTGGAGGTAGATGCGGATGCGGTGGTGGCCGGCGTGGCGGAGGCCGTGCCGGCGAATGCCGGCGCGATTGCGCCAAGCGCGACGGCAAGGCTGGCGTGCGCCACGGTGCGGCGCAAGGCGTCGCGCAAAACGAAACGGCTGGCGGGACGGCGGGAGGCGCTCATGCGTCGGAGGTCTCCTGGGCGGCGAGGCGCGCGTGCTGCACGTCGGCACGGCGTACGCCATACGCGTTTTTCGCCACCCGCGCGGCGATGGCCCCTTGCTTCGTCGTGGTCGCCGCCTCGGCCGCTTCGGTCGCCTGCGCGGTCTGCCAGAAGTCGAAGTAGTTGAACCAGTTGTACGGCGCCGTGCGGCAATGCCGATCGAGCAGCGTCACATAGCGCGCGAGCGCCGCATCGATGGCGTCGGCGCGCGCTTCGCGCGGCGTGTGCGTGAAGTCGGCGAGCATTTCGAAGTGCACGTCGTAGCGGTTGCCGCCGCGATAGAGCCCCGTCATGAAGATCACCGGGCGCTTGAGCATCGCGGCCATGTAGAGCGGCCCGAGCGAGAACGACGCGGGCTTGCCGAGAAACGGCAGGCTGCGCGCCGAAGTGGTGTCTTCCAGCAGTGTGCGGTCGGCCAGCATGCCGACCATGCAGTTCTGGTCGAGCCGCTCGTTCACGCGCAGCATCGAATCGACCTGCCCGAGCGGGATCACCTCGGGCTGGGCGGCCGGGTTCACGGCGGCGATGGTCGCGTTGATCTTGCGCGCGTTTTCCTCGTACATCGTGACGACCACGCGCAGGCCAGGCTGCGTGCGGCCGAGCGCGCGCACGACCTCGAAGCTGCCCAGATGGCCGCCCATCAGGAACGCGCCGCGTCCGTTATCGAGCGCGGCGTCGACGAGCTCGTGCCCCTGCGGACGGATGTCGAAGAGGTCGAAGCGCTCGTTGATCAGGTAAAGGCGGTCGTGGATCGTTGTCGCGAAGGTGAACAGGTGCCGGTAGACCTCGCGCCAGTGCGCGCGGCGGCCCAGCACGCGGCTCAGATAGGTCCGCGAGGCAGCCCGCGCCTGCGGAGAGAACAGCATGTAATAGCCGGTGCACAGATGCACGAGAACGCGCGAGGCGCGGCGGCCGATGCGCAGAGACAGCCATGTCATGACGCGCAGCAACAGCGCGCTGCCGCGTTCTTCTCGCTGGGTCCAGTCGGTGCGCTTGATCATGGGTGCGGGCCTTCCTGGGGTACGGGGTGTGCAGGGGACGGCGGAACCGACAGCGTGCCGCTCGCAACATCGCGCGCGCCGGCCTGGACGGTGAAGCGGATCGCGCCGCTTGCCGTGGCGTCGAACGCGAGATCGAGCGGCTCGCCGGGGGCGGCCGGGCTCAGGAATTTCGCAGCGCCGAGCCGCCAGGCGTCCATCGGGCGGTTCAGGGCCGCGCCGATGGCGTCGATGGCGTGGTCGAGCAGCACGACGCCGGGCACGATGGGTTGGCCCGGGAAGTGGCCCGGCAACGCGGGGTGGTCGGCGGGTATCGTGAAGGAGACTGTGGTGGCGCCGGGCGTCTTGCCGGTCGGGGCGGCCATGCCTGCCGGGTTTGCGCCGGCCTCGGGCGTCAGGGTCCCTGCCGGAACGGCCCGGGTATGGCGCGCGGCCAGTGCCGCGAGGACGTGATGCGGCAACTTGCCGGTTTCGTTGCGCGGCAGCGCGTCGACGAATACGAGCGGGCGCGGCATGAACGCGGCGTCGATACGCTCGCGCAATGCCCGCTGCAGGTCGACGGCACTCAGCGTCGGTGCGACCACGAGTGCGATCAGGCGCGTCACCGGCTCGCGGTGCGAGCCGTCGTCCCCGGTGCCGCTTTCATTGGGCATGAAGAAAACGCCGTCGATCACGCCCGGGATCGCATTGAGTTGATGATTCAGATAGGCGAGCGAGGTCCGCTTGCCCGCGATGTTGATGAGGTCCGCCTTGCGTCCGTGCAGCAGGAAGCGGTGCGCATCGAGCACTTCGAGCGCGTCGCCCATCGGCACCGGCGCTTCCACGTGACCGCCCGACACCCAGATCGTGGGGCCTTCGTCGCCTTCGGCCTCCGCGCCGGCCGGCGCGGCGCTGCGCGCATCGAGGCGGATCTGCGGCAGCAGCTCCCACGTCGCACCCTGTGCCGTACGGCGGGTCGCGATCTGGCCGGTTTCCGTGCTGCCGTAAATCTCGACCAGCGGGGCGTTCAGACGCGCCTCGGCTTCGCACGCGAGCTTTTCCGCAAGCGGCGCCGTCGCGCTGAGCACGAGCGCGGCGTCGGGCAATGGCGCTTCGGTCGCGAGCAGCGCGCGCAGATGGATCGGCGAGGTCACGAGCACGCGCGGTTGCGGCACGGCCTCTAGCTCGGCGCGGATATCGACGGGATAGAACGGCTGGCGGTTGCTGAAAGCGAGGCCGCCGATCAGCGCGAGCAGCACCGTCGATTCGAAGCCGTACATGTGCTGCGCGGGCACCGTGCCGATCAGTGTTGGCGTCGTCGCCCCGGCTTGCGCGCGGGACTCGCCGTGCGCGTCGAGCAGTCCGAGGCGCTGCGCCGCCGCGCGCACATTGGCGACGAGAAAGCCCCAGGTCTTGCGGTGCGGCACCGGCGCGCCGGTCGAGCCGGAGGTGAAGACGTAGGCCATGATGCGCGCCGCGTCGATCCGGGGCACGTCGAAGGGCGCGTCGTCGCCGGCGTCGTGGCCGACCGCCGCCGCATCTTCGACGCGGCCTTCGGGGTAGCGAAAGCGCGGCAGGTCGATCGCGCAGTCGGATGTGTCGTGCAGGCAGAACGCGTCGGGGGCGAACGTGGCGAGCTGGCGCACCGTTTCCGGCGTGTGGGTGGACGGCAGCAGGCTGATCCGGCCGGAGACGAGTGCCGCGCACAGGCTCACGGCGAAGCGGTAGCGGTCGCGGCAGACGTTGAAGACGTGACCGCCCGGCGGCAGCGCAGCCGCTACCCGCGCCACGTCGGCGAGGAACGCTCGCGCCGTGACCGGGGAACCGTCGCACCAGGCGATGACCTGGCGGGGTGAGGTGTGAAAAATCAGCGGATGTGTCGGCATAACGTCGGCATAACTTCGGCTGGAACAAAAAACACCGGCGATGCGGCGCCGATGCAGGCATAGTGGCTATCCCTGCGCGGCGTGCGCTTCACCTTGCGACCCGCACCGGCTCCGGCCGGGATCGCCGGTAAGCGCGAATCGCATCGAGCATGCCGGAGTGCGACTCGCGGGGCAGCGCAAAGCGCCGGCAGGCATGCTCGGCGACGAACATCGCACCGACCAGCGGCAGCGCCACATAGTTGGCGAACGTCGCCCACGCAACGATCGGCGCGATGGCGAACATCAGCGTCGAAACGGCCGCGGTCGCGACGAAGAACAGCGTCCACGCCACCGTGATCTGCCGCGTATAGCGCGCAATCGCCGGCGGGAGCGAACCGCGGATCAGCGCCGCAAACTGCGTGCAGAGCGGAACACGCCTCTCGACCAGCGTGCGGCCGAACAGCAGCGCCATTCCGAGGTTGAAGCTCACATGCTCGATGTATAGGCCCCATTCGAAATGAAGAGCAAGCGGCGTGCGCGCGGTCCAGACCGCGGCAACCGCGAGCGCCCAAAGCGGCAGCCACGCGGCGCGGTGCGACGAGCGGGCAGCGGCAACCAGGGCGATGGCCAGTGGCGGCAGCAGCGCCATGGCGAGCCCGAGTCCGTGCTCGCCGGGCGTCGCGACAGCGTGGTGCGCCAGCAACTGATACGCGGCTACGGCGGCGATTGCCAGCGCACCGCGGACGAAACCGGCCAACGCATTCATTGCGGACCTCCCGACGGGCAAGGGCAGGGGGTGCGTCGTCCGCCTTTGCCTCTGCTTTCGCATCCAGATCGCGCGCGAATTTTGCCACAGACCCGGCCCTGAATCCCATGAGCCCCATGAACTCCGTGAGCCGCGAAACGGCCCCGCGTCCGTGCATGGACGAGACGGCAGTCCGGTGCGTGACGAAGTGGGGTGGGTGAGCGCGGCATGATCGATAGGCTTCAAAAATGAGTAGCAGTCTTCATCGGGTTGCGTCCGGCAGCGGCGCGGTGAGTCGGTGCACTTAATCCCTGGCCGCCGGCATTGGTCACGGGAATGACGGCGAGCAGGATTGCGGCAGGCGTATTTTAGGGCCGCGGCGGGGCATCTTTCAGAGCACATGCGGCGCGTTTGTAACCGTTTGTATGGCTCGCCGGACGGCCACGTCGCCCTACAATCCGATTACACCCAAGGCCGCTTAGGCGTCGCCGCCCCGTTGTATCCCAAAATACGGACGTCACCCCTTCTAACGTCTGTAACCTTTCTGCCGTACATCCCGTATACGCACCGGTACCCATCGTCTAAAATCCGCGTAACTTTTACCAAATCGACTCCAAACCCAGGCGGGCGGGGCGGTGGGCAGGAGCCGGGAAGCCGGCGGTGCCCTTGTCCGGCACGGGGGCGCCACCCCCGTTTGTGCGCACGGCCCGTACCGTTTGATCGCACGCATGATGAACGCACTGGAACAAGAGCTTGCCGCGCTGATCGTCGGCGAACTGAATCTCGAAGATGTCTCGCTCGACGACGTGAACGCCGAGACGCCGCTCTATGGCGAAGGCTTCGGGCTCGACTCGATCGACATTCTCGAAATCGCCCTGCTGATCTCGAAGAAGTACGGCTTCGAGCTGCGCTCCGACAATCCGGATAACGAAAAGATCTTCGCGACGCTCGGTTCGCTGGCCGCCTACGTCGCCGCGCACCGCGTGCGTTGAACGTCAAGCGCGAACGAGAGGAGAGAGCCGATGCGTGCACTCGTGACAGGCGGCAGCGGAGCGCTGGGCCAGGCCATTTGCCTCGCGCTCGCCGGGGCCGGCCATGATGTGTGGGTGCATGCCAATCGCCGTGCGGGCGAAGCCGAAGCGGTCGCGCAACGCATTGCCGATGCGGGCGGGACGGCGCACGCGATCACGTTCGACGTAACCGATGCCGACGCCGCCGAGGCCGCGCTCGCCCGTCTCATCGAGGACGCGCCGGTGCAGATTCTCGTCAACAACGCGGGCGTGCACGACGACGCGCCGTTGGCCGGCATGACGCGCAACCAGTGGCGCCACGTGATCGACGTCTCGCTCAACGGTTTTTTCAACGTCACGCAGCCGCTCCTGCTGCCGATGATCCGCACGCGGCATGGCCGCATCGTCAACATCGCGTCGCTCGCGGGCGTCATGGGCAATCGCGGGCAGGTCAATTACTCGGCCGCCAAGGCCGGGCTGATCGGCGCGACGAAGGCGCTGTCCCTCGAAGTGGCCTCGCGCGGCATCACGGTCAACGCGATCGCGCCCGGCATCATCGCTTCGCCCATGGTTGAGCACGTGTTTCCCGCTGAGCGCATCAAGCAGCTCGTGCCGGCGCAGCGTGCCGGCCAGCCCGAGGAGGTCGCCGCCATGGTTGCGTACCTCGTCTCCGATGCGGCCGCCTATGTGACCGGGCAGGTATTGTCGATCAACGGCGGACTCGCCTGAGCGCGCGTCTGCGTCCCTGGATTCCTGTTCCATGCAACCGGCTGTTTTCATGACCGCGCCCGCTGCTTCCCCTACGCCCTCGACCACGCATCTCGTCCTGATCCCGAGCTACAACCCGGGCATGAAGGTCGACGAAACCGTGCGCGCGGCGCGTGCTCAGTGGAGTCCGGTGTGGGTCGTCGTGGACGGGAGCACCGACGGCAGCGCCGGACGTCTGCAGGCGATGGCCGCGCAGGACCCGGGGCTGCATGTGATCGTGCTGCCGGCCAATCGCGGCAAAGGCGGCGCGGTGCTCGCGGGAATCGAGGCGGCTGCGACGCAAGGCTTCACGCACGTCCTGACGATGGACTCCGACGGCCAACACCCGGCCGCGCTGATTCCGCGCTTCATGGCGGCCTCGCAGGCGTCGCCCGACGCGATGGTGCTGGGCTTGCCGAAATTCGATGCGAGCGCGCCACAACTGCGCGTGCAAGGGCGGCGTCTCTCGAACCTCTTTGCGGATGTCGAGACGCTATGGGCGGGCATCGGCGATTCGCTCTATGGCTTTCGCGTCTATCCCATTGCGCCGCTCAAGGCGATCATGCGGCGGCAGCCGTGGATGCGCCGTTTCGACTTCGATCCCGAGGCCGCCGTGCGCCTGTGCTGGGCCGGGGTGCGGCCGATCCAGATCGAGGCGCCGGTGCGCTATTTCAGTGCACAGGAGGGGGGCGTGTCGCATTTCAACTACGCGCGCGACAACCTGCTGCTCAGTTGGATGCACCTGCGGCTCGTCGCCGGCTTCGGGGCACGTTTGCCGCTGCTCGCCGCAAGACGCTTGCTGGGCCGTGACGGCACCATCTGATCCGGTTTAACCCGAATATTGCATAGCATTCCGTACCATTCTGGC
The DNA here is from genome assembly GCF_046581065.1 of Paraburkholderia yinzeri. NCBI lineage: Bacteria > Pseudomonadati > Pseudomonadota > Betaproteobacteria > Burkholderiales > Burkholderiaceae > Paraburkholderia > Paraburkholderia yinzeri. Next base: position 494,719 of record NZ_JBFOCJ010000003.1, read on the forward strand.
GAAGTGCGCGGCGAACTTCGGCCAGAGCGTCGCCACTCCACCACAAGGGAAAACCCGGGCAACCTGGGGCACTCCCCATTCGTGCATTCCCGAAGTCGTTGCGCCGGCACATGGCGGACGCCTTGTGCCCGAGGCCGGCGAAGCCGCGCCGAGGGCTTCAAGAGGAAACCGGCACGCCGGTAAATGAGTGGAAACGTGTAGGCAACAGATTGTTGTTCCTGCGGTACTTTACATTGACACGATCGTGCGATTTTTCCTAAGATCGCCCGGACGGTTCGGAAAACGAAATCGAGTTCGAATATCGAACCGCGATTATCGGAGCGGATCCGGAACCTTCCGGGCCGTCACGCACGCCGGTTCACGAGGTTTGCCGGCCTCTCGACGCAGCAAGCAGCACAACAGGCAACACGCTTCGCAGGGGAATCGCCAGGGCAACATCAAGCAGCCGCCTGGTGTAATCCATATAGGTAGTATTGCTAATTAAAAGACGCAATTACTCACTCGGGTAATCCGCAGTTACCCCGCAGTTACCCCGCAGTTACCCGATTCATACCAAAACTCGACGGCATGCGTTCCGTCCCGAAGGAGATCGACGATGTACAAGCAACGAGGTCTGCGCCTGAAGCTCATCGCCGCTGCAACCTGCCTGCTGGCAGGCGGTGCTGCCCATGCCCAGAGCAGTGTCACGCTGTATGGCCTGGTCGATGGCGGCCTGCTGTACACGAGCAAGACGCTCAACACGACCACCGGGCAGAACGCCGGCCATCAGTTCTCCATGATCGACAGCGGCAACTCGCCTTCGCAGTTCGGCGTGATGGGCACCGAAGACCTCGGCGGCGGCCTGAAAGCGGAATTCAAGCTCGAAAGCGGCATCAGCATGTCCAACGGCGGCCTGAACGACTCGAACGGCAACCTGTTCGGCCGCCAGGCCTATGTGGGCCTCGACAGCAACTACGGCGACGTGAAGGTCGGCCTGCAGTTCTCGCCGTTCTTCCTCTCGGTCTACGAGCTCGATCCGCGCGACCTCTCGCAGTTCGGCAGCGGCCTGCTGCCCTACCTCGACAGCGTCATCGCCACCGGCATCTTCAACGCCAATTCGATCTCCTACACGAGCCCCAAGGTCTACGGCTTCCAGGGCAGCGTGATGCTCGGGCTGGGCGGGGTGGCGGGCGACTTCCAGGCAGGCCGCAACTATTCGGCGAACCTCTCGTACAGCACCGGCACGTTCCTGATCAACGCCGGCTTCTACGACAGCAACGCCGGCGGCGCCGCCACGCCGGTCCCCTCGACCTACGCGTTCGAAGGCCGCGTCATCGGCATGTCCTACAAGTTCGGCAAGCTCACCGCCAAGGCCTCGTTCACCAGCTACAAGGGAACGGGGCTGGCCGGCTCGTTCAACGACAACGTCTACAGCGGCGGTCTCGACTGGCTCGTCACGCCCAGAGTCGACCTGAACGGCGGCGTCTGGTACACGAGCGACCGCAGCGACACCACGAACCACTCCGTCATGGGCGCCATCGGCACCGACTATTATCTGTCGCGTGCCACGACCCTCTATGCGCAGTTTGGCGTGGTCAACAACCATGGCACGATGGATACCGGCCTTTCCGTCGACAGTGCGCTCAACGGCGCAGCCGGCACGACGGTCGGCGCGGACATCGGTATCCGCCACATTTTCTAACTGCCGGTCCGCCGTTCCGCGCGTCAACCTCCTCTTGAAAGGAAGAGAAACAACATGAAGAAGGCTAGCCTCATCACCACGCTCGCGTGTTCGCTGCTCCTGCTCGGTACGGCAGGCGCCTGGGCGCAGGGCAGCGGCACCGCGGCCAGCGCGCCGGCCATGAGCAGCACGGCGCAGAGCCCCAAGGCCATGCGCAAGGCCAACCGGCTGCTCTCGAAGAACGTGCAGCGCGCGCTCGTGAAGGTCAAGGGACTGGATTCGAGCAATATCGTCGTTTCGGCGAAGAGCGGCGCGATCCTGCTGGGCGGCACGGTGCCCGAGGCCGACCAGATCCAGATGGCCGTAACCACCGCGCAGGGGGTGAACGGGGTGCAGAGCGTGCAGAACGCCCTGCGGGTCCGGGCAATCGGCCAGTAACATCGGCCTCGGGCGCAGCGCGGCGGATGCCATGTCCCGCGCTGTGCCCGATCTCCTGATATTGTCTTCCCAGCTTGCGGGATCGAACCCGCAACGCTTCCGCCAAGGCCCGCGTTAATCTGGCCGCAGGCCGGCCTTAGTTGCTAAAGTTGGACACGCGGACCTGCCGCGCTTTCCTCAGCATATCGACCGGAATCTCGACCAGACCTTCCAGCATGGACGCTTCGAGCGCATTCACAGCGCTGCGCACGACGCGGAAACCGGATCACTTTCGTGCCCGAAAGTGATTCGGCGTCGTGCCTGTGAGCCGCTTGAAAAACCGCGTGAAATAGGCTGGCTCGGTGAAGCCGAGCAGGTCGGCAATCTGGCTCACATTCAGTGTCGTATAAACCAGATTGCGCTTGGCCTCCAGCAACAGCCGCTGATGTACGATTGAAAGCGCACTTTGGCCGGCGGCACGCTGGCAGACCGTATTCAGATACACCGGCGTGACGCCAAGTAATGCGGCGTACTGACTGATGGACAGATGCTCGCGGTAATGCTTTTCGACGAGCCGGGAAAACGCGCCCAGATAGTGCCGGCCGCGATCGAGACGCTCGCTTGCGACATTGCGTTCGTAGTCGCGCCGGCTCACCCATACTACCAGCGCGCTAACGAGCGAGCGCAGCAGCAGATCGCGCGACGGCGCCGGGTTCGCGTATTCGCGGTTCAGCGTGGTACAGAGCGTATCCAGCCACGGCTGATCGTCGCCTACCGGGTAGCAGCCAGGATACTGCAAGGGGAGCCGCCGCCTGTCGCATTGCTCGTGGAGCCAGCCGATCAGCGGCGCCGCGATCGTAATGATGAATCCATCGACCTCCGGGCTGAAATGGAAGCCATGAACGCACATCGGCGGAACGACCTGAAGCGACGGGCGGTCGATCGGCGTCGCTTCGCCCTCCACCTCGAGGACGGCCGTGCCCCGTTGCACGTACAGCAACTGCGCCAGATCCGCGTGCCGATGGCTGCGGATTTCCCAGTCGTGGAGGCTGCTGCGCTCCGGAATCGACTCGCAGTGCAGCAGGTCCGGGGTTCGCCACTCGGCACCTTCGCCGTACAGCTTGAAGACGGGAATGTTCTGCAGGGTCGAGTGAGCCATTTCCGTTTGCCGGGCTTCGCGGGATCACGACGGATATTTGAAAAGTACAATTTTAGTGCGGAATTGTGCCTTATCAAAGCCCGGTATTTAACAAAAAATACAGTCCATCGATGACGGATGCCGCAGCGGGAGTTCTACCTCGACGCACCGCGGCAATGAGCTGAGACGGAGGAGAAGATGGAGACGAGAACAAAGGTTGCGATCATTGGCGCGGGGCCGTCCGGGTTGCTGCTCGGTCAGTTGCTGACCCGGGCGGGCGTGGATAACGTGATCCTCGAACGGCAATCCGGCGAGTATGTGCTTGGCCGAATCCGCGCGGGCGTGCTCGAACAGGGCACAGTCGATCTGATGCGCGAGGCCGGCGTGAGCCGGCGCATGGATGCGGAAGGCCTGGTCCATGATGGCATCGAGCTGGTTTATGGCGGCCGGCGCGATCGCATCGACCTGAAGCGGTTGACGGGGGGCGCTTCGGTGCTCGTGTACGGCCAGACCGAAGTGACGCACGACCTGATGGACGCGCGCGCCGCGAGCGGGGCGACGACGATCTACGAAGCCGGCGACGTCCAGTTGCACGACGTCAAGGGCGAACACCCCTATGTCACGTATGAGAAGGATGGCGAAACGTTCCGGCTCGACTGCGACTACATTGCCGGTTGCGACGGCTATCACGGCGTATCGCGCAAGACCATTCCCGAGCATCTGCTCGCGCATTACGAACGCGTCTATCCTTTCGGCTGGCTCGGCCTGCTTTCGAATACGCCGCCCGTCAACCACGAATTGATTTATGCTCATCACGAGCGTGGCTTTGTGCTTTGCAGCCAGCGCTCGATGACCCGCAGCCGCTACTATCTTCAGGTGCCGTTGACCGAGAAGGCCGACGACTGGTCCGACGAGCGTTTCTGGGGAGAACTGAAGACCCGCTTGCCGAACGATATCGCCGACCACCTCGTGACGGGCCCTTCGCTGGAGAAGAGCGTTGCACCGCTGCGCAGCTATGTGGTCGAGCCGATGCAGTACGGCAAGCTCTTCCTCGTCGGCGACGCTGCCCACATCGTGCCGCCGACGGGCGCGAAAGGGTTGAATCTGGCGGCGAGCGACGTGAGCGCCTTGTATCGCATCTTGCGCCGCGTGTACCAGGACGGTCGCACCGAACTGCTTGAACGCTATTCGGCAATCGCTTTGCGGCGCGTCTGGAAAGCGGAGCGATTTTCGTGGTTCATGACCAATCTGCTGCACGAATTTCCGGACCGCGATGCGTTCGACAAGCGCATGCAGCGCACCGATTACGACTATTACACGGGGTCCGAGGCGGGGCTCAGGACTATCGCCGAGAATTATGTAGGACTGCCGTATGAGGCGATTGAGTGATGGGTTGGTGTGAGGGAGACTTGTGTACCACTTTGACCTTTATTCTCTAAAGTATCCTACTGTAAAGTTAGTGACGAGGCCGCAGGAGAGACCTTGTCGTGAAGAAATCGCAGTTCATGGAAGCCATTTTCTCAAGTTTCAGCTGGTCCGAAAATTCCAGGGCAGGTCAGAGTGCCTGTGCCTCTCCCAGTCCGAGTTGCCGCGGACTTATTCATTTTTCGGAGTACGATTCATAATCATGAAACGTGACGACTGTTAGTGCAATGAGAGTCAGACTGCCCAGAATACGACTTTTCTTCATGCTATTCGGTGTGGCTTGTACGTTATGCTTGATCTGCATGCGTCTCGTCTGCACCGCAGTTATTCCGATACGGTAATGTCGACACGACGGTTCCTGGTTCTGCCCTGACGGGTAGCGTTGTCGGCGGCGGGCTCGGTGTTGCCTTTTCCTGTTGCGGCAACGCGATCGGTCGCGACACCCGCTGCGACCAGGATCTGCACGACTGCCTTTGCACGTGCGTCGGACAGCGCCTGGTTGGAACTGGATTGCGCTTGGGTGAAAGGCTGATTGTCGGTATGGCCAGTGACGAGGACCGTGCCCGGCGTTTTCGCGATCTCCTGTCCGATGGCCGTGATCATTGGTGCAACCCACGGATTGACAGTCGATTCGCCGGCTTCGAAGATACCCTCAAGCCGAAGCGTGAGCATGCTGCGCTGGGCGTTTTCCGCAAGCGTAATGGTGCCGGCCTGCACTTCGTTCGCGAGGCGCCCCGTGAGCCTTGTGGCCAACGCATCGATGAGCGGTATCACCGGAACGGGCGCCTTGACATGCGAGAAACACCAGTGCGCCACACTCGTGGTGATGGCCAGCAGTAGCAGTGCAAGGCAAAGCGCCGCAACGGCAGACCAGAGACGGGATTTCGGAGCGTGTGAGTCCGTGCGCAGATCATCGGGAAGACGCGGTATGGGGAGCGACTGGATGTCGTCCGGCGCCGTTGGCAAGTCCTGTGGATCAGGGTAAATCGCATCGCGAATGTCCGCGCGGACGGCCTCGATCTGATGCTTCCCATCAACGGCAAAGCGGTAACGGCCCTTGAATCCCCGCGCGAAAATCTGCTGGATCACCTCATTGAGGTTGTGATTTCTCTCAGGCTCGCGCATGCAGTCGGTCGCGATCGTGTAGATGCGATCGCGGCCCTGACGGTCGTAGCCAAATGTCGAGGCGAGCCCGTTTGTTTCCCATTCGACCCCGGTTGCCGTGCCATTGCCCCAGTCGGTCAGCGTGGCCGCTTCGTCGAGCGCGGAACAAAGACAATAGCGTGCCTTGTCGACCTGCGGCGGCGGTAGCTGCAATGTGGCGCACACTTTCCCGAATTGCTGCACCTGATAGACAAGCTGCTGCCGATATTGCTCGACGCCAGTTACGTCGAGCCCGGCAGGTGTATCCAACAGCGCATCCAGCAGCGGGCGCGCGGCTTCGAGCAGCGGATTCGATGCGCCTTCGGCCGCGCGCAGGCGTGCGAGCCAGGATGCCTCTGGAGCGGTATCGCGTCGTGCTTCTGGCGAGGCTGCTGCTGCGGTAATGGGCGCCTCGATCAAGGTGAGCCGGTCGGTACCGCGGGGAGTCTTGCAGGCGGCAAACCGGGCGGCGGCCCACTGTCAGCGAGACCGAATACCGGCATCGAACTAGGGCAGCGGAACGTCTTCAGCACGTCGCTCGTGAGCGGATTGGCGACACTACCGGCGGCCGTGATGTCGAGCACAGCGCGCCGCCCGTCGAAGTCGAAGGCGACACGCGTGCGTCCGGGCGTGGCGGTTCCCGTGACGCGCCCTTTGTCCAGCAGGCGCATGAAAGCCCACGGACCGTCGGCCGAAGCCGTTGACGTGTCGGGACGGATACGCGGGTTCGCCGTAATCTCGGCGTGGACACCACCGCGCGGGCCCGGCCAGCTGACGGCGAAGGGCAGGACCGGTCCGTGCCGGTAAAGCAGGGTCTGCCCGTCGATGTCGACCATGAGACCGGTGATGGACGGATCAAGCTCCGGCACCTGGAGACTAGCCTTCCAGGTCATCTGGTTCTGGCCTTGGCCGCTGAAGAAAACGTCACGGATCGCCTTCGCATGCTGGAACGGTTCAAGGTCAGGACCCTGGACGGGCTCAGTCGCACCGGGCAGCGTGCGATAGCGCCACGGCTTGGCCGAGGTATCGACGAACGGCGCCAGAATCTTGCTGAAAAAATCGTCGATGACACCGCCCTGCGCGAACAGTCGTGTGAAGTCGTCGATGCTCACATCGCGCGTGCTACCGGGTGTGAACGGATAGCTGCCCTCGATCGTGAGGCGGCAGGTGTCGCCGATGACCGCGCCCATCTGGCGCGAGAGCAACTGGCCGATGCCCTGGTTGACCTCCTGCGAGCCCTGCTGGGCGAGCTGCAGCAACACCGCACGGAACGGCACGGGCATCGTGTTGGCTGTCATCTTGAGCCTGGCCGCCGTGTCGTTCGCCGGCGGCATGCTGTTGTTGCTGATGGCGTTGTCGGCCACAGTAAGCGCCGTGTAGTAGTCGTTCAGCAGGTTCGTAACGCCGTCCAGCCCGGTCTTGCCCGCCTGCGCCGCGGCGTCGCCGGAGGCCTGCACCTCCGCGTTGCCGGTCACGACCTCGCGCAGCGCAGCGAAGTGGTTGTCGACCAGTTCGCGCTCGACCTGTTCCGAGGCCCGGATGCCCAGTGCAGAATTTGCCTTCTGGCTGATCTGGTCAGTGGTCTTCTGCAGGAGCGAGCCATCGGCCGCGGCGGCGGGCTGCGTGAGCGTCGTCTCATGCACGGCGGCACGGGCGATCCGTGCGAGGGGCGAATCGGGTGCCGCAAAGCCGCGGAGCACTTGCAGGTTGAAGGCGAGACTTGTGCCCGTCACCGTGCGGATGTCGCCGAGGAATGTATCCCATTGCTGGGCGTATTCCGTCAGATATTCGCGGCGGATTGCCTCGGTCAGCGAATCGTCTGCGCCGATTGCCGTGCTTACGATCTCAGCAGTTTTTTTTTGAGCGCCGCCGGGGAGTTCCCCGAGGTATGAGCGCCCCATCACCCAGGCATCGTCGTCGCGTGCGACCTGCACAAATTCCGGCAGACGCTTGTCGAAGAGATTGCGGTAGCCGTCAAACGTGAAGAGGCCTGGCACGCCGCGCGAGAGCGGGGCGCCGCTCGCCCGCGCGAAGACGGTGCCCGCCTGCGGGCCGACCGCGCGGATCAGTGTGAACTCGTCGGGCGCTTCCTTCATCATCGCGGCCTTGGCACGCTCATAGAGCCGGTCGGTCGCATTGCTGCCGTCGAGGAAGGCGCGCGCCTGCTGGACCAGGGCATCGTTGCGGATGAGCGGCGACTGGACCACACGGTCTCCCGAAAAGAGCTGCTGGACGTGGTCGATCATCGAGGCCCGGCCGCCGAACACGGACGCGCTGTCGGTTCTTGCCCAGTCGTTGAGCACCCAAGTCTTGACGTCGTCGGCATTGAACTTCGCCTTGTCGTAGAGCATGAGGTAGACGCGCAGTGCCTCGTAGGTCGCTTTCGGGTCGTTACCGGCGATCGACTGCGAAATGACATCCTCCATCCGATGCACGATCTGCGGCACCAGCAGGTTGTCCTCGAGCGCGTCGTAGGTGTGGCGGCTTTCCGTGACGATATCGGGTGCCGTGTAGAGGCCGTAGCGGAACGTGCTGTCGGGGTCCGAGAGGTCGAGCCCCTGATACGTCGGCAGATACTGCGCTACGCTCAGCGTGTCCGGCACGGCTTCCGGTTTCAGGTCGTGATAGAGCTGTGTTACGCGTGCGGCGAGTGCCTGTGTCTTGCGCTCGATAGTGCTCAGGTAATCGCTATTGTTACTGAAGCTCATGCGCAGCCCGATCGCCAGCCACACGAAGAGCAGCAGGGCGAGCGCGTGACCGATCAGGCGCAGCAGGCGGAAGCGGAACTCCCAGCGCAGGTTTGGACGGACCAGGTGGGCTTCCGGAATCACGATCTTCGTGAACAGGTCGTGCAGGAAGAAGCCTTCACTCGTGGCTTCGCGCAACGAAGTTGTCGGAGCGGCCATGCCTGACATCACCCGCTGCAGGATCGTGCGCCGCTCAGCCACAATCTCGCGACCGGTCTGATCGGCGCTCGTGAAGTATACGCCGCGCAGCGTCGAGTACAGCTGTGTGTCGTCGTATCGCGAATCGAGGAACACGCGCTCGATCAGCTCGACAAGCGGGCCGTTGAGCGCCGCGAACTCCTGCGACAACGCAGCGAGCTTGCGGCGGTAAATCTGGTCGTATTCGTCCTGCAAGCGGGTATTGATGCCGTTGTCGAGACGCTGCACGAGCTGGGCAAGCTCGGAGCGGCAGCGTGCGGTTACCCCTTCCTTCGCAATGGTTTCCTTACCGTAGGGCAGCGTAAAACCCCACGTCTGGGCCCGGCTCTCGCTGGTCAGCGACGAGAAGTATTCGGAGAAGCCGGTGAGCCGGTCTATGCCGGTGACGACCAGATAGACGGGAAACCGGATACCGAGTTCGCCACGTAGTTCGGCCAACCGTGCACGCAGTGCGGCAGCTTCGATCATGCGGCGGCTCTCGTCCTGGCTCACCAGTTCGGTGAGGTTGACGGCAAGCAGCGCGCCGTTGATCGGCGCACGCGGGCGGTGCTTGCGCAGCATGGCAAGAAAGCCGAGCCACTCAGCCGAGTCAACGCGCTGCGAGTCGGTAATCGCCGTGCTGTTTGTCGCGCCCGTTGTCGCCAGTTCTGCCTTGTCTGTAATCTCCCCAGCAGAAGCACCCGGTTGATCTGCACCCTTCGTGGCGTTGCCAGACGTTCCCGCGGCGTTGGCCGCGGGCTTTTGCCCCTCCCCCGAGGGCGTGGCGTACAGGCTGCCGCCGCCCGATCCGTGACGGGTATATCGGCCTGCGGTGTCAATGAGGACGGCATCGTTGGTCAGCCACCAGTCCACGTTTGCAGTGGGCTTCTGCGTTGCCCCGGCCGCGCGCTGCATCTGTTCGGCAACCGGAAACGCGAGGCCCGCATTGAGCAACGCGCTCGTCTTTCCGGACGACTTCGAACCGAGCGCGATATACCACGGCAGTTCGTACAGGTACCGCTTGCCCTGGAACAGGCGCCCGATGCCGCGTGCGCCCGTTCGCATCGCCTTCAGGCGAGCAAGGGCGCTATCCACGATCGCACTGACTTCCTTCAATTGCGCTTTGGCGGGGGAGGGATCCTTCTTGCCACCAAACGTCAGCATCCTGTCGACGAGCGGCCGGTTACTCTTCATCTCCTGCCAGAGACGGAAGAGCCAGTACGCCGCGAAGACGAACAGCACGACCGCGATGGCGATGACACGGGCCGACTCCGATGCAAAGGGCTGGGCCTTGCCGAAAGTGAGCAGCGGCGTGGCGTACCAGATTAGCAGGCACAGCAGCGCCACGACGACCGGGCTCGTTGACAGGTGGGCGAGCCACAGCAGCACGCCCACGAGCAGCAGGGCGATGACAAACACACTCATGCCCGTACTCGCGAGCGGTTTGAGTCCGCCGAACGCGACATAGGGTCCAACGAACCAGATCACCAGCGCGATGACGACGAGCGCGAGGAAGGCGAGGAACTGGCGCGATACCAGAAACGACAGGAATTTTTTCATGCCAGGATGCTGACTGCTTTCATGGTTCGTTATTCCGCGACCGTGATTTCGACGCGGCGGTTCTGTGCTCGGCCTTGCGGCGTGCTGTTGTCGGCCACCGGATCAGCGTCGCCCTTGCCGACGGCCTCCAGGCGGCTCGCCGGGATCCCTGCGGCCTGCAACATCTGCATGACCTGCGTGGCGCGCTCAAGAGACAGCGTGTCATTGGACGCGAACTGGCGGCTCCTGATCGGCACGTTGTCGGTATAGCCCAGCACCGAAACCTTGCCAGGCACCTTGATGATTTCCGCTGCAATCTTCGAGATGAGCGGTCCCACCGATGCATTGACTGAAACACCACCAGGCGGGAACATCGAATCGCCACGGAACGTCACCGCGCTGTGGTGCACGTCTTCGTCGACACTGACCGTGCCGGCCGCGATTTCGTCCTTGAGCAATGTCTTCAGGTGCAGGACGGGTGGTGCCGGCGGTGGCGTCATATGGCCGATGTCCGCAATCTGCTTCTGCACTTCGGCGCTGCGGCCCAGCAGCGCGTATTTGAAGTAACCAAAGCAGCCGAGCAGGATGATGGAGAGCAGGGCGACCGTGATCCACACCGGAAAGTCGTAGAACGAGGCGCGCTGGCCCTTGACATCTGATTGCCAGTGCGGAGAGAGGGCGGTGGGCACGATGCCGCGTCGCGCCGTGATTTCGTTGTAGATGCGCTGGCGCACGGCCTCGTGCTTGCGGTGACCACCTGGCTCAAAGCGGTAGCGGCCTTCGAAGCCGAGGCTCAGGATGCGGTAGATCACCTCGAGCAGATCGAAGTGCTCCTGTGGATCGGCCATCAGGCGGCCGATGAGGAGATAAACTTTGTCGCCACCCTGCCGGTCCTCGTGGAAAATGGTCGCCAGTCCGCGGATCATCCATTCGACGCCAGCGTCTGGCGAATTCTTGTCCCGGCCGGGAGCAGCATTATCTTTTCCAGATTGATCCTTTCCAGGACGCTCCTTGCCGGGTTGCACGGGGGCTGTGGTGTTACCTGTACCCTCGTCGGGCTGGCTGCTCTTGCTGTTCTTGCCCCACGCGGCCTGCATGGCCGCCTCGTCGATCGCCGTACAGAGGCAGTAGCGTGCGCCGAGCATGTGGTCGCGCCGGATACTCGTCTGCTCGCACAGTTTCTGGAAGGCGCGCACTTCCTGCTCAAGCAGTTCGCGCAACTGCTCTACACGCTCACGGTCGAGTTGTTCGGGCATGTCGGCCAATGCCCGCAGCAGGGGGCGCGCGGCCTCAAGCAGCGGGTTACTGGCGGCCTTGACGGCCGCCAGACGCGTCGTGAGCGCTTCGCCGGGTGGCAATTCCCGGCGGGGCGTTGCCTGCTTTTCCTTGACGTCCGGGATTTGCCCGACCGGATCCATCGTTGCGTGTGACATTACTGCAATTCCTTGTCTGCGTATCCGCTACATGCGCGCTCACCTGCCTGGCGAGCGCCGCCGCGCGTGGTTATCCGCGGATGCCCCACAGTTCAAGCTTCAGGGACGGGAAGTCCCCGGCGATGTGCAGCGCGAGACCACCACGGCGTTCGATGTCTTCCCAGAGTTGCCCGGAGCGCGAGAGTTCGTAGTAGATGTAGCCTGCATTGAACGGGATCTGTCGTGGTGGTACCGGTAGTGCCTGCAGTGCAATGCCCGGCAGGTGAGCACGCACTAGATCAGGCAGGCGCTCCGAAGGGCCAAGCTTGGCCTGGGCGGCGAACTGCTGTTGCAGCGTATCGGGCGGCATGGCGGCGCTGACCGCGAGCACGACTGACGTGAAACCCGGGATCTCCGCCGGATCCACCACGGCATTGCGCATGCCGTAGCCGGCATCCCTGAGTTCGATGCTTTGCGCACTGCGGACGAGCACGGCATTGAGCAACTGGTGTGTGTCATCGACGACGGGTTTCAGGCATAGGTGCGGTGCCGTGTGCTGGTATGCCGGATGCGAATCGAGCGGCCGGCGCGTCGCGGTGCGCACGTAGGTTGACAGCTCGCCCGCCATGCTGAGAAGCAGTGCATAAAGATCGGCGGGCGACGTGGTCGGCACGCGGCGCAGATGCTGCAGAAGCGGCTCGTAGCGATTGAGGGTCTGCAGCAGCAGATAGTCCGAGACCTCGGCTGCGGTGCCGGCCTTGCCGTCTGCCCCAGTCAGGCGCTGTGCTAGCGCCGTGGCGCGTAGACGCGTGAGGTCATGGATCCTGGCAAGCCAGCTCGAGAGCAGACTGCTCGCGCCGTATGCCGACACTGGCGGCACGACCGTGTCATCGAGCTCGATGCTGCCGTCGGCCCGAATGGTCTTCACGCGTGTGAGCGCAAGACCGATCCACGCATCGGTCATTTCCTTCTCGGGCACAAGCCGCAGTCGCAGGTTCGACAGCTGGATCATCTGCGAACCTTGGCCGACTGAGTTGGTGTCGCGCAGATCCGTGTTGAAGACAGCGTTGCGTGCGAGCGAATCCGACGCATTGTCGAAGGTCGTCTCTTCGCCGTTGGGCACACGGATGGGGACGGCGAGGTAGATGAGCTGCTCCAGGTGTTCCGGCCGGATCGTGAGTGGCGCGGGCGGCGGAGTACCGCCCGGCGCATCGAAGGGTGTGCCGTCCGGAAAGATACCTGCCGCGGATTTCACGATCACCTTGCCAAGCGCAAGTGCCTCGTCGTCGAGGCCGTAGTGCGTGAAACCAAAGAAGAACGACGAAAGAGGCGCCGCGCGCTTGTGCGCGAAGTGCTCGAGGTAACGCTCCAACTGCTGAAACAGCTGTGGGCGCATGAACTGCCCTTCATACCAGACGACCTTGTTGTGCCAGCTCATGATTCAAGTCTCAGCCTTACGGTTTACTTCTGCGTGTTGTCGGTAATCCTGATCGCGCTGGCGTCAAGATTGATGGTCAGATTCAGTTTTGGCGAGGAGATGCGGTACCACGCTTTCTCGGGTGTCTCCGGTAACACGTATGCGGTTCGCCAGATCGTGTGCGGCAAATCGCGGTATTCGACCAGCACGCCCAGCGTTGTGGTGGTCGCATCGGCATTTCGCCGGATCGTCTGATACTCGCCTGGGCGCAACAGGAATTCGTCACGCTTGACGAGGTCGTCGGCGAGCACCGTCTTGTCCTTGTCCTGCAGCGAGTAATAGTCTGCAGCCTTGAATGCGTTATCGGTTTTCAGTTCATAGACACGCACCACGATAGGCGCGGCCCGTCCCTGGTCATCAGGGTTGACCGTCGTGGCGGCACTGACCGTCAGGTCCAGCCGCAGCGGCTCATGCGGCTTGGGGTCGTCACTCGCACAGGCGGCGAGCAGCAGCGCGAACGCGCAGGCTGTCACGAAGGGAATCAGGCGCATGCGTCAGGGAACATCGGTATAAGTCCTGAAACGTCCTGCGAGGGCACGTACGTACCGGACGTGCCCTCGCAGGGTGGAACAACAACGGGACTGCACGAAGCAGCCAGGTGAGGCTTATGCCTCCTTGTTGCCCTTGATGTCGTAGCTGGCCGTTACCGCACCGCCGCTACCGCCCTGGGCATTCTGCACGACGTATTCCTGCTTGACCTTGGCGAACGAGAGCCGGACATGTTCACGGATTCCGCTGTCGGTGTTGCTGCCGGCCGGGCTCACGTGCGTAACGAGCACGTCGCTCATGGTGATCTTGAGGTATTCGAGCGGATTGCCGCCCGCCTTGCGCACCGTCAGCACGGCCTGGTCGATGTGCTTGCCGGTCAGGCAGTACTTCATCAGGTTGGGGCTGGCGCGGTCGACCGAATGGTCGAACGCCAGATCTTCCACGGTTGCCTTGCCTGCACCGCCGCCCGAGCCGGCGTGCATGCTCGACTGCTGCGAAACCTGCCAGCTCCAGCTGGCCACTTCGATCTCGTTCTTGTGGGACGCGTCGGGCGACTCACCATCGATACCGTCGATCTTGAGGAAAATATCTTGCGCCATCTAAAACTCCTTGAAAATGGTACTGCCGGGTGTGGAGACCGTTAAGTCTCTGTAAATAACCTGTCTCCGAATTGCTGGCCTGCAGCGTCAAGGTTGGCCGGCAACCGGATTCTGGATGTGATGCAGCGCTTCCAGACACTGAGTGCGAAACGGTACGCGGTCCGAAGGTTTGACGCGTGTCACAGCGGGAATGGTCCGGTCCAGATATTCGCGGACTTCCTGCGCAGAAGGTTCGATGAACGGCACACCACACACAGCCGCCGGGTTGATAACCGGACCATCGTTGAGGGCAGCGAGCACCACCGCCGGATTCTTTGGCAACGCCGTGGCCAACGCGACAGTCAGGCCGGTCGAATCACCGGCGTCAGTTCCCTGTGCCAGGCCGGATGCCAGGCGCACCCATGCGGTGTTCCCAGTGGCGATCCTGTCGAGCACTGTATCGAACATCCCTCTCCGGTCGAGCGCTTGCACGGTCGCTTTTGCTCCGCGTGTATGGATCTCCTGATCCAGTTGCGAAGGTGTCAACGTTGCAGCGAACACGGGTACGCCAAGAAAGAGAAGCACGAGCGCGTATGGACGTCTTCGTATCATCGAACCACAAGCTCACGATCGGTACTGCGATTGATCTGGTCGCGCACAGTGCGCGGCAAGCTGATGCAGCCGTTGGACGCCGTATGCGTCAGGTTATCGCCATGGATCAGGAACGCGCTGCGCCCAAACATATTCGTACCCGCCTGCGGTGTCAGGTCCATCGATACCGGGCCAGTGTGGGGCGAGTGGCGCGCATTACCGATGCTATAGCGCCCACGCGGGATGGGGCCGACATTGGGTGTCTGTCCCATTGCGCCGTTGTTGCGACCGAGTCCAGCACCGGAATAGGTATTGCTGGCTATCGGATGTCCCTGCGGGTCAGTCAGGGAGCCTGTCGACTGGATATATGTCCACGGCATTGCTTGTTCCTCTTTAAGTCTGGAAAAGTAGAAACCAACCTGCTTACGCTTACTGCTACCGATGGAACCGAAGGTGCCTTTCGCGAGTCGCCCTCGATACACACAGGCTTCAGATACGGACTACCCGCATTGCACATTCATGACGAGTGCACCCTTGACGTCCACGGCGCCCGGGGCGATCAGCGGCGCGGCAATGAGGATGACAGGGGACAGACTGATCAAGGACGTTTTCATGCGTGGACTCCTTGTGAAGGAATGCGGTCCAAGCCATCGACCCCGATATGCCGATGGCCCATCTGTGCCTGTTATGCGGCTTCCTTGATCGACGGCAGCTTGGCGACCAGACGCAGCGAAACCGTCAAACCTTCAAGCTGGAAGTGAGGACGCAGGAAGAACTTTGCCTGGTAGTACCCAGGGTTGCCTTCCACGTCCTCGACAACCACTTCAGCCGCGGCCAGCGGTCGACGGGCCTTGGTTTCCTGCGACGAGTTGGCTGGATCGGCATCGACGTAGTTCATGATCCATTCGTTGAGCCAGCGCTGCATGTCCTCGCGCTCACGGAACGTGCCGATCTTGTCGCGTACGATGCACTTCAGGTAGTGCGCAAAGCGCGAGCAGGCGAACAGATACGGCAGGCGTGCCGAGAGGTTCGCGTTGGCCGTTGCGTCAGCATCGGTGTACTCAGCCGGTTTCTGCATCGACTGGGCGCCGATGAATGTCGCATGGTCCGTGTTCTTGCGGTGGATGAGCGGAATGAAACCGTTCTTCGACAACTCTGCCTCGCGGCGGTCCGAGATAGCGATTTCGGTCGGGCATTTCATGTCGATTCCGCCGTCGTCCGTCGGGAACGTGTGGCACGGCAGGCTTTCGACCGTGCCGCCCGACTCGACGCCGCGGATCAGCGAGCACCAGCCGTAAAGCTTGAACGAACGATTGATGTTCACGCCCATCGCGTAGGCCGCGTTCGCCCACGCGTAACGGCGATGATCCGAACCGTTCGTCTCCTCCTCAAAGTCAAATTCGTCGACAGGATTCGTTTTCGCGCCATACGGCAGGCGGGCCAGGAAGCGCGGCATTGCAAGACCGACATAGCGGGCATCGTCAGTGTTGCGCAGCGAATTCCAGGGAGCGTATTCGAGATTCTGCGTGAAGATCTTCGTGAGGTCGCGCGGATTGGCGAGTTCCTGCCACGATTCCATCTGAAGAACCGATGGCGACGCGCCCGAGATGAAGGGTGCGTGCGCGGCGGCCGAGATCTTCGCGATCGAACCCAACAGGTCGACATCGGGCGGGGTGTGGTCGAAATAGTAGTCTGCGACGAGGCAGCCGTACGGCTCGCCGCCGAGCTGACCGTATTCCTCTTCGTAGATTTGCTTGAAGAGCGGGCTCTGGTCCCATGCTAGGCCCTTGTAGCGCTTCATTGTGCGGCGCAGCTCGTCCTTCGAGATATCCATGAAGCGGATCTTGAGGCGCTCGTCCGTCTCCGTGTTCGAGACGAGGTGATGCAGGCCGCGCCATGCCGATTCGAGCTTCTGGTAATCGTCGTGGTGCAGGATGAGGTTGGTCTGTTCGGAGAGCTTATGATCGATCTGCGCGATGATCGCGGTAATGCTCTTGTAGGCGTCGTCGCTGATGGTGGCCGATTGCAGCAGCGCCTGTTCGGCGAGCGTCTGGACCGCAAGTTCGACGGCTTCGCGGGCCCGGTCAGTCTTCGGGCGGAATTCCTGATTGAGCAGCTGGCTAAAATCCGACTGGGTCTCGACGGCGGCGCTTGCGGCCTGTGCTTGCTGTTTTGTCATGGCTTGTCTCTTGGGATATCCTGTCGATCAGTTCGCGCTGCCAGTTTCCGTGGCTTGCGCTGCATCGTCTGTCGCCTGCGGCTTCGGTGCGGAAGCGAGCGACTTGAGGAGTCCCGGGTCCTGGAGCAGTTGGTTCACGAGCGATTCCGCTCCCGACTTGCCGTCCATGTACGTCTGCAGGTTCGCGAGTTGCGTGCGTGCGTCGAGCAGTTTGCGCAGCGGCTCAACCTTGCGTGCGATAGCCGCAGGCGAGAAGTCCTCGATGCTCTCGAAAGTCATGTCGACCATGATCTGGCCTTCGCCCGTGAGCGTGTTCGGTACGGCGAATGCGACACGCGGCCGGATGGCCTTCATCCTTTCATCGAAATTGTCAATATCAATGTCGAGAAAGCGGCGGTCTGCCACAGCAGGCAGCGATTCGACCGGCTTGCCGGAGAGGTCGGCAAGCACGCCCATCACGAACGGCAACTCGACCTTCTTTTCGGAACCGTAGACTTCGACGTCGTACTCGATCTGCACGCGCGGCGCGCGGTTGCGTGCAATGAACTTCTGCGAACTGCTAGCGGACATGGGGAAACTCCCGTGAGCGGAGGTAAAAGGTCGGCAGCATCAGAGGGCCTGCCCGACAGGGAAAGATTCTTCGGTTTCTGCGTTGAGGTCATCGGTCCGGCTGGCCGACTCCGCCGATGGAAAGCGGAACAGCAGCGCGGTGGCCGGCGGCGCATCACGATCGCCCAGGGCGATATCAATGCTTGAAAGGGGCTGCTTCGACGAGAACGCATCGAGCCACAGGGTCGAAAGACGGGGCAGGATGTGCTGCTCGATGAAGCCGATCAGCACGCGGGCGCCCGTCTCCTGCACGAGGCGTCGTCCGGCGATGTAATCGACGACCGCCTCGTCATAGGTAAGCACGATCTGGTGCGTTTCAGCCATGCGTTTCACGACGCGATCCAGATGCAGGCGCACGATGCGGGCGAGCGACATGCTGGCGAGCGGGCGGTACGGCACGACAGCGACGCGACCGAGGAATGCAGCCGGGAAGACCTTGAGCAACTCGGGCGTGAGCGCATCGCGCAGGGCCTCTGCTGCGGGCGCGAGCGACGGGTCGGCGCACAGGCTCGCGGTCAGTTCAGCCCCCACGTTACTGGTCAGCAGGATCGTCGTGTTGCGGAAGTCGATGTACCGGCCATCACCGTCCTCCATGTAGCCCTTGTCGAATACCTGGAAGAACAATTCGTGGACGTCACGGTGCGCCTTCTCAATCTCGTCAAGGAGTACCACCGAGTAGGGGCGACGGCGCACGGCTTCCGTCAGCACACCGCCTTCACCATAACCGACGTAGCCCGGCGGCGCGCCCTTGAGGCCAGAGACTGTGTGAGCCTCCTGGTACTCGCTCATGTTGATGGCGATCAAGTTCTGCTCGCCACCATAGAGTGCTTCGGCGATCGCAAGCGCCGTTTCGGTTTTGCCGATGCCGGAAGGTCCTGTGAGCAGGAATACGCCGAGCGGCTTTTTCGGGTCCGTGAGACCGGCACGGGCTGTCTGCACGCGCTCACCAATCTGGTGAAGTGCGTCGGTCTGGCCGATCACACGTGCCTCGAGTGTCGCGGGCAACGTGCGAACTGCTGCGATTTCGTTCGTCACCATGCGGCCCACCGGAATACCGGTCCAGTCCGACACGATCTCGGCGACGATGGTTTCATCAACTTCCGGGAACACGTAGGGTGTTTCACCCTGCAGTTCCGAGAACTGCGCATCAAGATCGCGCAGTGAACCAACCGCTTCCCGGTCGCCTGACATGGCCGCCTCGCGCGCACCCGCAAGCGCCTTCAAGGCGTCGAGCTGGGTACGCCATCGTCCTTCGATGGTTGTCATGTCACAGGTCAGGGTTTCGATGCGCTCGCTGACCGAAGCGATGGCGCGATCCGCATCGAGACCAATGCGTGCTTCCTGCTGCAGCAGGTCGCGCTCGACGATTGCCGCACGCAGGCGCTCGGACAGGCTTTGCATTTCGCGCGGTGGCGAGTGCTGCGAGAGCGCCACACGTGCGCAGGCCGTATCGAGCAAACTGATTGCCTTGTCCGGCAACTGCCGCGAGGGAATGTAGCGATGTGAAAGGGTTACCGCGGCGCGGATGGCTTCATCGAGCACCGTGACACCATGATGCTTCGCGAACATTTGCGCGAGACCCCGCACCATGTCAATGGCGGCCAGTTCCTCAGGCTCGAGAACCTGCAATACCTGAAAGCGACGGGTGAGCGCCGGATCCTTCTCGATGTGTCGCTTGTACTCGGTCCACGTCGTCGCTCCGATGGTACGGATCGTGCCGCGTGCAAGCGCCGGCTTGAGCAGGTTGGCCGCATCGCCAGTACCGGCGTGCCCGCCCGCGCCGATCAGCGTATGGACTTCGTCGACGAAGAGAATGACCGGGACGGGCGACTTTGCGGCCGCTTCGAGCACGCTCTTCAGGCGCGCCTCGAACTCACCCTTCATACTTGCACCGGCAAGGAGCGCACCGACGTCGAGGCTCAGTAGTCGCACACAGGCAAGCTTGGGCGGCACTTCACCATTGGCGATCGCCAGCGCAAGCCCCTCAACGACGGCTGTCTTGCCGACACCGGCTTCACCCGTAAGTAGCGGGTTGTTCTGCCGTCGGCGCAGCAGCACGTCAATCATCGTGCGGATTTCGAGCTCGCGCCCGACGACGGGATCGATCTCACCGGCGCTTGCACGGGCAGTCAAGTCCGTGCAGTACTGCTCGAACATGGAGCCTTTCGATGTACCAGGCAGCGCCTGGGACGCCTCGCCAGGAAGGGCGGGGGTGTAGTCGCTGTTGTCGTGCGGAGCTTCACTCGCTTCTGGCGACCCGTCAATCCATGCGGGTAGCGCTTCGGTCAAACCGTCTACGGGAATTTTCGCAAAGGCAGACGAGATGGAAAGGAGAACGCGCCGTAGTTCAGGTGTTGTCACCAGGGCCACCAGCAGCCACGCGCTGCGGATGCGCTGGTCGTTCATGCTCAGTGTTGCAATAACCCAGGCCCGCTCGATGGCGATATCGATGTGGTGCGAGAAGTCGATGACAGAACTTGCATTAGAGGGCAGCGTCACCAATGCATGCGCGATGTCGCAATCCACTATCGTGCGCTCGATGCCGCAGTGTCGCAACGCGCGATACAGGTCGGAATCGGGCTGTTGCAGGATCTGGTGCAACCAATGCACCAGTTCGACGTACGGATTGCCTCTAAGCTTGCAATACGCTGTCGCGGATTCAGCATTCCTAAACAGTGTGATACCCATCTTTCCAAACAGTGCCTGACGGGAAATCGTCATGATTTTTTCCAGGATTGTCTTTGATTTCATTCTTGTTGCGCTTCGCCACCCTTGGAAATCGCATATTGCGGTATGCACCGTGTGCTTTTACCGCAATTGCCTGGTGCCTCCTTCTTCCCCGGGTAAATACGACGAAGAATAGCCCCTTCTGGACATCTGGGACTATTTCCACGTCGAACTTTAATTCTTTATGTCCGCGCTCGTCAACGATATAAATTCAGGATGTTTGCTCTAAATTTCAATCTCGAATATCTCAAAAATAATTTTTCGATATTTAGTGCTTCGACTACAGAAAATTGGCAATCTCAGTCAATAACGGGATTCTTAATTTTCTCAACATTAATGCGAAAATTTGCCCCATATCAGAATTTTTTCGATATTCAACAATTATTTAACAATATGCGATTCGAATAAAAAGATATGCTTTCATGAGACCACAGTGGACGAACGTGCGATTACTATGTTTAAAATGCGCATCTTCGATGTATATTCCAGCCACTGTCTCATGAACATCCTCCGGTTGCTTCATCGTCGTGAATTGCCTGTGACGCGCGCCGAGCCGCGCACACTTTCTTTTGAGAATACCGCCGGGCAAAAGCATGCGGAAATGCCGGAAATGAACGACGGCGCGTTGTTGATGTTTGATACGCATCAGACTCACGCGGATTTGCACGGGAGTAAGGCGATCTTTGGTCTCATCGGATCACGCCCGGTGATGGAGCCGCGCGCTGTGTCCCGGACATCGACACGCGTAGATGGTGATGATCTGATCGCCAGCTTGCATAGGCAGTACTGCCAGGCACTGGACAATCCACTCGGACCAGGGGTCGAGGCTGACTGGGAATCCACGACCGGATCTGAACGGTACGCCCGTGGAGATTCGGGTCTGCCTGATGATCCGCGTCGCCCCAATGCCGGCCTGGATTCAATCGAAGCACTGCTCTCTGGCGCACAACTGCTGGACCATGCATTTGGCCCGCTGAAAGAGAGCGATATCGGAAACCTGCCGGAGTCGGAATCCGTGCCGGAGATCCTGCGCCTTTTTGCGCCACCGGAATACCTGGCTTCGGCCTGGCGTTCGATGGCGACCCTGCCGCCTGCACTCGCCCGGCGCGACCATCATTCACCCGGTATTGACAGCCCGCTGCCAATGCCCCAAGTGAGCTCGACCGTGGATACACCATGATGATTTCGCTGCATGCAAGCATGGATGACGTGCAGGGCATGATACGCAGTCAGCCCGCCGTTGCGGACCACCGCTGGATGCTGTTCCAGCTGCTTTGCGTAATGGAACAATGGGAGCGGGCGATCCAGCAACTCCAGATCTTTGCGCAGTTGAGTCCCGGGCAGGCCCAGGTGGCGCAGGCATACCGGGACCTGATCCGCGCCGAGCGTTGGCGTGCGAAAGTCATGGGTGGACTCGCGCAGCCCGGCTTCGTCATCGATCCGCCATCGTGGGCGCAAGGCCTCGTCGAGGCACTGCGCCTGGGTGCAGCGGGAGAACCAGACGCTGCCGATGACATGCGTGAAGCCGCGCTGGATCAGGCTCCCCTGACGAGCGGTCTTGGTGCAGCCCATCCGTTTGAGTGGATCGCGGACAGCGACTCGCGTCTTGGGCCCGTCTGCGAGGTCATTACGGCAGGCCGCTATCGCTGGCTGCCTTTCTCCGACATCTCGGCCTGGGAACTCGGCCGGCCGACGGCACTGGTGGATCTCGTCTGGGCGCCGTGCTCGATCGCGCTCGTCGACGGTTCGACGGTCCGTGGCTTTATGCCTGCCCGTTTTCCCGCTATCGCGGATACAACCCACGATGACGCCACGCAGGATGCGCTGCGCCTCGGCAATACGACGATCTGGGCAGCGGCCGGTCGTACAGGCGTGATTGCCCAGGGCCGCAAAACCTGGGCGACGAGCGTTGGCGATATCGGCCTGTTCGAACTCGATGTCTGTACGTTTGCCCAGGATGCCGATCCCAGACCGGCCGACGGCATCGCTGAGGTTGCGCTATCCGGCGAGGGGGGCGCTCATGGAGGAGCGTAAGCGCAAGACCGGGGCCGCAAACACGACCACGGCTCCGCGGCGACCGAATGCCTGGTTGATGCCAACGCTGCTGGACAGGTTGCGCGATGATGCGCCACACCGGCAGCATGAGGCGCCAGGCGAATACGCAGTCACCCGCTCGCAGATGCGAGACATCGTCCAGCGCGATCTCGCCTATCTGCTCAATACGACCAACATCGAAGAGCAGATCGATCGCGCCCGCTACCCGGAAGCGGCGGCCTCGACGGTGAACTTCGGTGTGCCGGCGCTGGCCGGCAAATTCATGGCAACCCGCCAGTGGGCGGACATTGAAAGCATCATCAAACAGGCGATCACCGATTTCGAGCCGCGCCTGGTTCCAGACAGCCTCAGCGTATCGCCGTTGGCGGACAAGAAGGGTGAAGTTCAGTACAACGCATTGGCGTTTGAGGTGCGCGGCCTGATCAGCATGGATCCTTATCCCCTGGAATTCATGGTGCAGAGCTCACTCGATCTGGAGACCAGTCAGCTCAGCGTCAGCGGCGCTCACGCCGTCTGAATCATAACGAATACGGGGTAGGGAAATGGAGCCAAGACTGCTCGACGAATACAACCGGGAACTGATCTACATGCGCGAGCTCGCTGGCGAGTTCGGGCGGCAGCACCCCAAGATTGCAGCGCGTCTGGGCATGCAGGTGGGCGAAGTCGCAGACCCTTCCGTCGAACGCCTGATCGAGTCGTTCTGCTTCATGGCGGCCCGTACCCAGATCAAGATCGATGCGGAGTTTCCGAAGTTCACTGAACGGCTTCTCGAAGTCATCTACCCGAATTACGTGGCGCCGACGCCATCCATGTCGGTGGCACGCATCTATCCGAGTCCGAAGGAAGAGAACCTGAACAGGGGGTTTCATTTGCCTCGCGGCACCATCTTCAAGGCACGCAAACCCGTGGGCGAGAAGACGGCGTGCCAGTTCCGCAGTGGACTGGATGTTACGTTGTATCCGCTGGGTATCTCCGAAGCAAAACTCACCGCGATTCCGCCCGACGTGATCGGACTTGACCGTTATGTTTCGCCTGACTGCCAGGTTCGGGGTGCCTTGCGCATCCGGTTCCGCACCACGAATGGCTCGCCGATCTCGGATCTTCAAGGCCTTGACCGCCTGCCGATCTATCTTGCCGGCGATGAGCAGGTGGCTTCTCATCTGTTCGAACTGGTGCATGCCACCAACGTTGCGCTGGTCATCGGCGAGCCGGGACAGTTCGGTACGGCGGGCGAGTCCTTGTCGGTTGTGAAGTCGAACCCGGTTGACTTTGAGGGCATCGGTATTGGCCAGGGACTTCTGCCACTCACCTGGTCAAAGTTTCACGGGCACAATCTGCTACATGAGTACTTCGCGTGCCCGAGCAGGTTTTATTTTTTTGCGCTGACCGGGCTCGCACAAGGATTCAGCCGCATCGCCGGTAGCGAAGTCGAAGTGATCGTGCTGCTGGACCAGCCCACCAGTCAGCTGACACATCTGGTTGATGCGTCGCGCTTCGCACTTTTTTGCACCCCGGTCGTGAACCTGTTCGAAAAGCGGACCGACCAGATCGAAATCCCGCGGGGCGAAGCTGAGATCAGGCTTGCGCCGTCGAAGCTGGAACCGCTTGACTACGAAATCTTTGCCATCCGGAAGCTATGCGGCCAGAAGACATCCAGTTCGGCTGAACTGGAATTCAGGCCGCTGTACCAGACGCTGAACAACGATGAAGGCAACTACGGCCGATACTTTTCGGGGCGCCGCGAGCGGCGCCTGGCGTCGGACAACAGCCGGCGGTATGGCACACGCACGCCCTATATTGGCACCGAAATGTTCGTCTCCCTGGTCGACCAGACGGAGGCGCCCTATAGTGGCGAAATCCGCTATCTGTCGGCGGACGCATGGGTGACCAATCGCGATCTCCCGCTGCTCGTTCCGCGCAACGGTGTGGACGACCTCGACGGAAACGACGAGGATTCGATCCTGTCGATCGGCCTGATCCGTCCTCCAAGTCCGCCGAGACCTCCCTATGCTGAGCGCGAGATGGCCTGGCGCCTGATCCGGCAGTTGAACTTCAACTATCTGCCGTTCAGCGACATGGATCACCGCGAAGGTGGCCAGGGCCTGCGCGATCTGCTCAGGCTTTTCCTCGCGAGTGACGATACCGAGCGTCAGCGCCAGGTCGAAGGCCTGATCGGGGTGAAAACGCGTCCCATCAACGCCATGTTGCCGGGTAACGGCCCGCTCGTCTTCGGGCGCGGTATCGAGTGTGTCTTCACCGTGGACGAGACCGGATTCTCAGGCGTGAGCCCCTATCTGCTTGGCCTGATCCTCGAGCACTACATGGCGCGGCATGTGTCGATCAACTCGTTCACGCGCACCGAGTTGCACTCAATGCAACGCGGCCGGGTCGCGCGCTGGCCCGTGCGCATGGGTACGCGCGGAGTGGCTTGATGCAGCGTACTCCGTTCAAGGCGCTGATCCAGGACATCGCCCTGTCCCAGCCGTTGCTCGACCACCTGCAGGCCGAGCCGTGGCGATATGGATTTCTCGCCCTGATGCGCCGTATCGGGGCCAGTCCAGCCATCGACCCGATCGGGACGGCCCGGCTGTCTCAGGCTGAACCTTACCGGGTGGGGCAGCAGGCGAGTCTTGTTTTCGCGCCGCGCGAGATCGCGAGCGTCAGCGTTGAACAAGAGCGCCTGAAGGTTCTCCTGGTCAGGCTCAGCATGCTCGGACCCAACGGCCCGCTGCCCATCCACATAACCGAGATTGCGCGTGAACGCAAGGAG
Source organism: Paraburkholderia yinzeri (assembly GCF_046581065.1). Lineage (NCBI taxonomy): Bacteria > Pseudomonadati > Pseudomonadota > Betaproteobacteria > Burkholderiales > Burkholderiaceae > Paraburkholderia > Paraburkholderia yinzeri. The sequence goes on from NZ_JBFOCJ010000003.1 coordinate 519,852, forward strand.
CACCGGCGAGACCCGACGCTGTCCCACTACTTCGGCGTGCTGGTCCGGATGGCTCGGGCAGTCTCCTTCGCCTGAGCCTGTCACAGGCATGACTTTCGAGCCGGAGCGCTATGTGCCCCAGCTTCAACGCGACGCCGAAGCCCGTGCGGCCCGGCAGAAAAAGACTGAACCATGAGCAAGAGCGGAAAAAAAACCGGCCTGAAGCCGGGAGTCGAGGCGCCATGCACGATTGGATGGCGCCCATCTCGGGCGAGTCGCCGTGCGGCAGTGATCTCGAATACGATCCGGAGTTCGTCGTGTTGAGCGCAAGCGTCGCCGCAAAGGCCGCAGCTCAATATGGCGACTTCGTCGGTACGCCGGAGCCAGTGAACTGGAGCGATGTGGACAGGGACTGCCGCCGCCTGATGATGCGCAGCAAGGACGTGCGCCTGGCCGTGCTCTTTATCCGCGGCCGCACACGGCTCGCGGCCGCCACAGGCTTCGCGGAGGGACTGGGTCTGTTGGCCGGATGGCTGGCTGCATTCCCCGATCTGGTTCACCCGCAACTGGGTGTGGACGAAGATCGCGCGGTCGCGCTCGAAATCCGCATGAACGCGCTGCAATCGCTGGCCGATACCGACGGGCTGATCTCCGATCTGCGGGAAATCGCGCTAACGCGGTCGACGGCGACGCGCCTGCAGTTGCGCGACGTCGAGCGGGCATTCGCGCATCCCCGTCCGAGTGATACGCTGACACCGGAATCTGTGACAAGGCAGCTTGAAGAGTTGCGCATGCAGCGTCCCGAAGTCCTCTCTGGGTTCGACGATGCGTTAGACAGTTTGACGGCGATCGAAGACTGGTGCCACGAGCACCTGAGTGTCTACGCACCGGATCTCACCGCGCTCAAGCGGCTTCTTCGTCACATCGCGGTGCCGGCCAGCAGTCGCCCGGTGCAAGACGCCTCGGACGAAGAAAGGGACGAGCAGGAAGTGATCCACGAATCTGCGGAATTGGTTGAGCCGCCGACCACTTCTGATGAAAGTGAGGCAAGTACGTTATCCGAACCAGTACCTCCCCGCGCAGCCGGCAAGGCTTCCGATCGTCACTCAGCGCTTAACCTGATCCGTGAGGCACGACAGTGGTTCGAACTTCACGAGCCCAGCAGCCCGATTCCGGTATTGCTGAAGCGCGCCGAACAGTTTGTCGGTAAGCGATACGCCGATGTTGTTACCGCAATTCCTGCTGAACTACTGGCGCAGTGGGAGCGAGAGGATTAAACGTTATATTGGCGTTCCTCCAAACTATATCCAGTTTGAGCCGTCAAGCGAACTGCTGTGCTGCGAGGCCCTTGGGGCGATTGCCCGATTTGCCCACGGGTCTCATCTGGACTGGTTGCCGGGCGTGTTTCAGATCGATGTCGAAGATCCTCGGGATATCGCCGCCATGACCAGGGTTGCTACGCCGACTATTGGGAGGCACGGCGCCACGCGATCTCGGATGGAAGGCAATCAAACGTCTGCATCTCGTGATGCGATCGGTTTCAATCTCGAAGGAGTCGTCCATCGAACGCCGGCCACCGCGATTGTCGAGCGATCGGATCGATCGCAGCTTTGACGCAGTTGACGGTCACTACCGCATGCTTCCCATACTCATCCGCGTTCGGGCCTCGGGTGCAATCGAAGCATGGGGCAAAGCACGCTGCGCCGACGGCCAACCCGGCGCAGAGCTGGAGTCCGCACTTGCCGATCCGCAAAACGATCCATTCTCTTTTCTGACGGAAACCAGGCTTCTCGTCCTCACTCACACCCAACGAGACTGGCGGAAAAAAACGGGGAGTTTCTGGGGGGAATCGTTGTGTCCAGTGTGCCAAACATGGCGCTCTGGCTGCGCAAGGGTGCGCTGTATGAACCATACGGAATCGCTTCAGCAACTGCTCAAGATGACGGATGTGGCCTCCGACATGCCACTTGACGCGTCGACCACTGGCGCGCGGGCATTGTGTATTGTGCCGGGACTCTCGATGAGACACGGACCCGAGGGGATTGGCTTGCTCATGCTGTTCGAACATACCGCACTGCCGTCAGGCTCCGCAAACGAACGGTGGCTAACCTTCGTAGCGTCAAAAGCTTACAGGCCAGACGAGGAGTACTGGAGCGCACTGGTGCTGCGCGTGCGTGTCGAAAACGAACGCAGGTCCCTCCGTTATGCCATCGCAAAGTACTGGACGGACTCGGAGGGTTACGCGCCAGACGACGTGGTGGATGACTTTGGCTTCCCCGAATTCTGGAATCGCATGTTGAGCTACACGTTCAAGGTCTTGTCTCCCGACAGAGCAGGCACAGGTCAGGCTCGATACTGCCTACAGCAGCGCGCCGCGTAATTTCAGTGGTTCGGGCAAGCACGTAGATCGTCGAATCATATCTCAGTAGTACAGTTTTATATATAAAGGAAACCTGAATGAAAAATATATTCACCGTCGCCACCTGCGCCAGCCTGATCACGCTGCTCACAGCCTGCTCGAATCTCAATCGCGGCCATGAAGAGGCCCTTAACCAGGCGAGCGGCATCGAAGTAATTCAAGGTAAGGATGGCGTGCAACTGCGTCTACCCGAGAAGGTGCTGTTCGACTTCGACCAGTCCACGTTGCGCGCGGATGCCACCACTGCGCTCAATCGCGCAGTGGTGCTGCTCAAGCGTAGCGACAAGCCCGTGATCGTCGAAGGACATACGGACAATGTCGGCACGCACGAGTACAACATGCAATTGTCCGAAGCGCGCGCGAAAACCGTCGCCGATGCACTCGAAGAACGCGGCATCCCCCCCTCGCGGATCACGACGAAAGGTTTCGCATATGACCACCCGGTAGCAGACAACGATACGCCCGAAGGCCAGGCGAGGAACCGGCGCACGGAGATCGTGATCGTCGGCGAGTCGGAGGCACGCATCATGGGCAGGTAAGGGGATCTACCGGCCTGACGCCCACCCAGTTGGCAGCTCCGGAGCATCTTGACAAATTCTGACTCTGCAGTTATTTTGAATTCGACAACGTCTCTCCGGAGCCCATCGCGATGGACCACTACACGCCGAAGAATTTCATGCTCACCGAAAGCGTGGGGTTTGCGCTCACGAAGGCGCGTAATCTGATCACATCGGAGATGGATGCGGCGCTGAAGGGTCTCGACATTACGAGCCCGCAAATGGGCATTCTGCTGTCGATCAGCAGGGGTGTCGCCACGACGCCCTACGCCCTCTCGAAACTCCTCAGCGTCGATACGGGCCTGATGACGCGCCTGCTCGACAAGCTGGAAGACAAGGGGCTCGTCGAGCGCTCGCGCTGCGTGGAAGATCGCCGGGTGGTGAACCTCGCGTTGACCGCGGAGGGCCAGGCCGCTGCCGCGCAGATTCCGGACATCGCACCCAAGGTGCTCAACGCACGACTGCGCAAATTCACCAAAGCTGAATTCGACGAACTGCGCAGGCTGCTGAGCAAGTTTATTGGCGAATGAACTCAGCGATGGCGAGGTAGCACGCGCGGCGCGCCTACTTCAACCGCCCCGCCAAAAACTGCTGCAATCGCTCGCTGCGGGGCGCATTCAGCACCTCGCGGGGATCGCCTTGCTCTTCGATCTTTCCCTGGTGCAGAAAGACGACGTGATTCGAGACATTGCGTGCGAACCCCATTTCGTGCGTGACGACAATCATCGTGCGGCCTTCTTCCGCCAGCGCCTGCATCACTCTCAACACCTCGCCGACCAGTTCAGGGTCCAGCGCCGAGGTCGGTTCGTCGAACAGCATCATTTCGGGCTCCATCGCCAGCGCGCGGGCAATCGCCACACGCTGCTGCTGACCGCCGGACAGGTGCGACGGATACTTGTGCTCGACGCCAGTCGACAGACCCACCTTGGTCAGGTACTTGCGGGCGCGGGCCTCGGCTTCGTCGCGGCTCAGGCCCAGCACGCTCACGGGCGCTTCGATGATGTTCTCCAGCACATTCATGTGTGCCCACAGGTTGAAATGCTGAAAGACCATCGAGAGGCGCGTGCGCATCGCCCGCAGTTGCTTCGGGTCGCTCACGCGCAGAGACCCGCTGCGGTCGGGGCTCGTGCGGATTTCTTCGCCGTTCACCGCGATACGGCCCGAGCAGGGCGATTCGAGGAAGTTGATGCAACGCAGGAACGTGCTCTTGCCCGAGCCGCTCGACCCGATCAGGCTGATCACGTCGCCGGCTTTCGCCTTGAGCGATACGCCCTTCAATACCTCGTTCTCGCCGAACTTCTTGTGCAGGTCGTCGACAATCAGCTTGTACATGCTCAATACACTCCATCAGGACTAACAGCGCGTCAGTGCCCTTGCGGTTTCAGGTAGGCCAGCATGCGGGTTTCCATGCGGCGGAATGCCCAGATCAGGGCGAAGACGATCGACGCGTACAGCACGGCCGCGATGCCGTAAGCCTGAAACGTCATGTAGGTGGCGGAGTTCGCATCGCGCGCCACTTTGAGGATATCGGGCACGGTTGCGGTGAAGGCGAGCGTGGTGGCGTGCAGCATCAGAATCACTTCGTTGCTGTACGCGGGCAGGGCGCGCCGCAGGGCAGAGGGCAGGATGATGCGCGTATAGAGCTTGAATTTCGGCATGCCATAGGCGAGGGCCGCCTCGATCTCGCCGTATGAGGTTTCGCGGATCGCGCCGGCAAAGATCTCGGTGGCGTAGGCGCACTCGTTCAGCGTGAACGCGAGCAGCGTGCAATTCATGGCACTGCGAAAGAATTCGCCGAGCAGCTCGTGAGTATGGACGTAGTGCAGGCTGTAGAGGCCGGTATAGCAGAGCAGCAACTGAACGTAGAGCGGCGTGCCGCGAAACACATAGGTATAGAGCCAGACGGGCCGCGAAATCCAGGGATTGCGCGACGCGCGCGCGATGGCGAGCGGCACGGCGAGCGCAAAGCCGAGCACGATCGAAACCACCAGCAGCCAGAGCGTGATGACAAGGCCGCTGTAATTGAAACCGTCGCTGTACAGATAGTTGGGCCAGTATTGCCGAAGCAGTTCGATCACAGCGCAGCCCTCCGCACGCCGGTCGAGTAGCGCTTTTCGAGGCGATGCAATGCCAGGTTGGAAACGGTGGTGATCGCCAGGTAGATCGCACCGGTGACGAGCGTGAAGAAGAAGAACGCCTGCGTGGCCTTACCGGCGTCCTGCGCGGCCTTCACCACGTCGGCGAGACCGATGATCGAGACGAGCGCCGTGGCTTTCACGAGCACCTGCCAGTTATTGCCGATGCCGGGCAGCGCGTAGCGCATCATCTGCGGGAACAGGATGCGCGTGAAGACGCGCCGCGAGCTCATGCCGTAGGCAAAGCCGGCCTCGATCTGCCCGCGCGGCACGGAGAGGAATGCCCCGCGAAAGGTCTCCGTGAAATACGCGCCATAGATGAAGCCGAGCGTGATGACGCCGGCCACGAATGGGTCGATGTCGATCTGGTCCATGCCGAGCATGTCGGTCAGGTCGTTCAGCCAGATCTGGATGCTATAGAACAGCAGCAGCATCAGCACGAGGTCGGGTACCGCGCGAATCAGCGTCGTGTAGAGCGTGCCGATGCGCGAGACCACGCGGTTGGGCGAGAGCTTCGCCGCAGCGCCGGCGAGACCCAGCAGGAATGCCGCGGCAAGCGAAAGCACCGCGAGCTTGATGGTTTCCCACGTGCCCGCGAGGAGCAGCGGGCCGAAGCCTTGAAAAAGCATGGATGGATCCTCGATTACAGGGCAGGCGCCGCGCGGCCGCGCAGCACCGACTCCTTTGATGCGGATGCAAACGGCAAGGCTCAGCCGCCGTAGACGTCGAAGTCGAAGTACTTCGACTCGATCTTCTTGTACGTGCCGTCCTTGATCATGTCGGCAATCGTTTTGTCGATTTTGGCCTTCAGATCGGCATCGTCCTTGCGCAAGCCGATGGCCGCCGCGCCGGTCGGGATTTCCGGTCCGGCGAACGCGAAGTCGGCGCCGCGCGGCGTCTTGAGGAAGCCGAGGTCGGCCTGGATTTCGTCTTGCAGCGCGGCGTCGAGGCGTCCCGACTGCAGATCCAGATAGACCTGGTCCTGGTTCTGGTACGGCACGACGTTGACACCCTTAGGCGCCCAGTTCTCCTTGGCATAAGTCTCCTGGATCGAGCCTTGCTCGACGCCCACTGTCTTGCCCTTGAGCGACGCGACGGTCGGCTGCAGCACCGAACCCTTCTTCGCGACGAGACGCGTAGGCGTGTTGAACAGTTTCGCGGAGAAGGCGATCTGCTCTTCGCGCTGCGGGGTGATCGTCAGCGCGGAGAGCACACCGTCGAACTTCTTCGCCTTGAGGCCGGGGATCATGCCGTCGAAGTCCTGCTCGACCCACACGCACTTCGCATTCATGCGCCGGCAAATCTCGTTGCCGAGGTCGATGTCGAAGCCGACGAGCTTGCCGTCGGCCGCCTTCGATTCGAACGGCGCGTAGCTCGCGTCGGTGCCGAAACGGATGGTGGACCAGTCTTTCGCATAAGCACCACCGGCAGCGAGGGCAAGGGCGACGCACAAGGCAAGTTTCTTCATGAAGTCTCCGGGAAGGATTGTCGACACAGCATCAAGTTGTCTATACAAATTAACGGTACTCTCGATGGCCAACAATCGGTGTTATTACCGAGACAAGCGTTCGCGCCACAATCGAAAGGCCAAGTAATGGAAGCGCCAGAAAGACGATTTGCGGGTATACGCGGAGCTTTTTCTACTTGTCTATACAAGCCTCATTCTGTAATCTGCCAGTCATCTTGTCCAGACAACTTGATCGCCATGATTAAACTGACTCCCGGCCACCTGACTCTTCCCCAACTGCGCCAGATCGCCCGCGCAACCGACAAAAACGGGGTGACGCTCGAACTCGATCCGGCAAGTTTTGCCGCCATCGACGCGTGCGCCCGCGCCGTTGCCGAAATCACCGCGAAGGGCGAGCCCGCTTACGGCATCAATACCGGCTTCGGCCGCCTCGCAAGCACCCACATTCCGACCGACCAGCTCGAACTGCTGCAGCGCAATCTCGTGCTCTCGCACGCCGTGGGCGTGGGCGAGCCGATGGCGCGCCCGGTCGTGCGCCTCCTGATGGCGCTCAAGCTGTCGAGCCTCGGCCGCGGCCACTCGGGCATCCGCCGCGAGGTGATGGACGCGCTCATCGCGCTCTTCAACGCCGACGTGCTGCCGGTGATTCCCGTCAAGGGGTCCGTGGGCGCCTCGGGCGACCTCGCGCCGCTCGCACATATGTCGGCCGTGCTGCTTGGCGTGGGCGAAGTGTTCGCAAAGGGCGAGCGCGTGAGCGCGGTAGAAGGCCTGCGTCTCGTTGGCCTCAAACCGCTCGCGCTGCAGGCCAAGGAAGGTCTCGCGCTCCTGAACGGCACGCAGGCCTCCGCGGCGCTCGCGCTCTACAACCTCTTCGCGATCGAAGACCTGTACCGCACGGCGCTCGTCTCGGGCGCGCTGTGCGTGGACGCGGCGGCGGGCTCGGTCAAGCCGTTCGACGCGCGTATTCACGAGCTGCGCGGACATCGCGGCCAGATCGAGGCGGCGGCGGCCTACCGCTCGCTGCTCGAAGGCTCGGCGATCAATCTTTCGCACCGCGACTGCGGCAAGGTGCAGGACCCGTATTCGCTGCGCTGCCAGCCGCAGGTAATGGGCGCGTGCCTCGACCAGATGCGCCACGCGGCACAGGTGCTGCTCGTGGAAGCGAACGCCGTCTCCGACAATCCGCTGATCTTCCCGGACACCGGCGAAGTGCTCTCGGGCGGTAACTTCCACGCCGAGCCGGTAGCGTTCGCCGCCGACAACCTGGCACTTGCCGCCGCCGAAATCGGCGCGCTGGCCGAACGCCGCATCGCACTGCTGATCGACGCGACGCTCTCGGGCCTGCCGCCGTTCCTCGTGAAGGATGGCGGTGTGAACTCGGGCTTCATGATCGCGCATGTGACGGCGGCCGCGCTCGCCTCGGAAAACAAGACGCTTGCGCATCCGGCTTCGGTCGACTCGCTGCCGACTTCGGCGAACCAGGAGGACCACGTATCGATGGCGACCTTCGCCGCGCGCAAGCTCGCCGACATTGCGGACAACACGGCGAACATCCTCGCGATCGAGCTTCTCGCTGCCGCCCAGGGCGTGGACCTGCGCGCGCCGCACCAGACGAGCCCGGCGCTCGCGCACGTGATGCAGACAGTACGCAGCGAGGTACCGCACTACGATCTCGACCGCTACTTTGCCCCGGACATCGCGGCCATGACGCGTCTCGTGCAGAACGGCGTGATTGCGGCGCACAGCCCGCTGACGTTCGCGTCCGAACAATAAGCGCGGCAGGATTTCACGAATCGCAGTTCGAACCTGATAACCATTCCGAGGGCGTCATGAATCACCCCAATTTCACCGATCCGCGTCTGGATCCCACCCGCACGATCCGCGCGCCGCGCGGCAGCGAGAAGGTCTGCAAGACCTGGCTGGCCGAGGCGGCCTACCGGATGATCCAGAACAATCTCGATCCGGAAGTCGCCGAGCATCCGCACGCGCTCGTGGTGTACGGCGGCATTGGCCGCGCCGCGCGCAACTGGGAATGTTTCGACCAGATCCTCGCGTCGCTGAAGGACCTGAACGAGGACGAGACGCTGCTGATCCAGTCGGGCAAGCCGGTGGGCGTGTTCCGCACGCATGCGGACGCACCGCGCGTGCTGCTCGCGAACTCCAATCTCGTGCCGCACTGGGCCACGTGGGAACATTTCCACGAACTGGACCGCAAGGGCCTCATGATGTACGGCCAGATGACGGCGGGTAGCTGGATCTACATTGGCTCGCAGGGCATCGTTCAGGGCACCTACGAAACGTTCTACTCGGTGGCGAACCAGCACTTCAACGGCAACCCGAAGGGCCGCTGGATCCTCACGGGCGGGCTGGGCGGCATGGGCGGCGCGCAGCCGCTCGCGGCGACCATGGCGGGCTTTTCGATGATCGCGGTGGAATGCGACGAGACGCGCATCGACTTCCGCCTGAAGACCCGCTACGTGGACCGCAAGGCGAAGACGCTGGATGAGGCGCTCGCCATCGTCGAGGAAGCGAAGCAAACGGGCAGGCCGGTTTCGGTGGGCCTGCTCGGCAACGCGGCCGACGTGTTCGCGGAGATCGTGGCGCGCGGCATCGTGCCGGACTGCGTGACGGACCAGACCAGCGCGCACGACCCGATCCACGGCTACCTGCCGCAGGGCTGGACGGTCGGGCAGTGGCGCGAGGCGCAGAAGGTGGCGCCGGAGAGCATCGTCCAGGCCGCGAAGGCATCGATGGCCCAGCAGGTGCGCGCGATGCTCACGCTGCAGGCGCGCGGCGCGGCGACGCTCGACTACGGCAACAACATCCGCCAGATGGCGCTGGAGATGGGCGTCGAGAATGCGTTCGACTTCCCGGGTTTCGTGCCGGCGTACATCCGTCCGCTGTTCTGCGAGGGCAAGGGGCCATTCCGCTGGGTGGCGCTCTCGGGCGATCCTGAGGACATCTACAAGACCGACGCGAAGGTGAAGGAGCTGATCCCCGACGATCCGCACCTGCACAACTGGCTGGACATGGCGCGCGAGCGCATTGCGTTCCAGGGGCTGCCGGCGCGGATCTGCTGGGTGGGGGTGAAGGACCGCTATCGTCTGGGCCAGGCGTTCAACGAGATGGTGAAGAACGGGGAGCTGAAGGCGCCGATCGTGATCGGCCGCGATCACCTCGACACGGGTTCGGTGGCGAGCCCGAACCGCGAGACGGAAGCGATGAAGGACGGCTCGGACGCGGTGAGCGACTGGCCGCTGCTCAACGCGCTGCTGAACACGGCGGGGGGCGCGTCGTGGGTGTCGCTGCATCACGGCGGCGGCGTGGGCATTGGCTTCTCGCAGCACTCGGGCGTGGTGATCGTGGCGGACGGCACGGCGGCGGCGCACGAGCGTCTGGGGCGGGTGCTGCACAACGACCCGGCGACGGGGGTGATGCGCCATGCGGACGCCGGCTACGAGCTGGCGCAGCAGAGCGCGCGCGAAGCGGGCCTGAAGCTGCCGATGCTCGGCCGATGAGCGGCGCGCACGCATTGCAGGAAAACATGGGCCGTGCGTGCGGCCGGCTTCGCGCTTCGGCGCGAAGCCGGGTTCGTGGCATTGTCGCGGATGCGCCGATCCGGCGATCGGTAGAATCGGGAGGCGTGCGAACGAACAGGACTTGCGCGCTATCGCCTCGATCACCGAAGGAGCCACAACCATGCCCCCTCAGCAACGCTTCCTTTCCGAAGCCATTGAACTCGCCTACGCCAACGTGGAGCAGGGCGGCCGGCCCTTCGGCGCAGTGATCGTCAAGGATGGCGAAACTATCGCCACCGGCGTCAACGAGATCCTGCGCACCAACGATCCAACCTCGCATGCGGAACTGAACGCGATCCGCGCTGCCAGCCAGAAACTCGGCTCGCCGAACCTCGCGGGATGCACGGTCTACGCAAGCGGCCACCCATGCCCGATGTGCATCGCCGCGATGCGGATGGCCGGCATCGGCGAGGTCGTCTATGCGTATTCGAACGACGACGCTGCGCCTTACGGGCTATCGACGGCGGCCGTCTACGCCGAACTGGCAAAGCCGTTCGCCGAGCAATCCATGAAGATTCGCTACGAGCCGGTCCGGCCGGCGTCCCGCGCGGATCTCTACGCGGCCTGGAAGGCCCGGCAGGGCGCGTAGCAGCGGGCCGGATCGCAACGCCCGCGATTCGGCAGACGGATTGCCACGCGTCGCCACCCAGCTACCATCCATCCAGAAATCGAATACCTCGCATTCCAATATTTAATTTGTCGATAACGCACGTGTCCGATATGGTGTCGATGTCCAACACCCATCCGCACGGAGCCCGCCGAATGTCGTCGACCCCTTACTACGCACCGCACGGCGGCCACCCCGCCCAGACCGAGTTGCTGACCGATCGCGCCATGTTCACCGAAGCGTACGCGGTCATTCCGAAAGGCGTGATGCGCGACATCGTCACGAGCCATCTGCCGTTCTGGAACAATACCCGCCTCTGGGTACTGGCGCGTCCGTTGTCCGGCTTCGCCGAAACGTTCTCGCAGTACATCATGGAAGTGGGGCCCGGCGGCGGCAGCGAGCGTCCCGAGCTGGACGAGCACGCGGAAGGCGTCCTCTTCGTGGTGGAAGGGGAGATCTCGCTCACGCTCGATGGCGTCGAACACCGGCTCGTTCCGGGTGGGTATGCGTTCATTCCGCCGCGCACGAACTGGGCGTTGCATAACCGTTCCGACGATTGCGCGCGCTTCCACTGGGTTCGCAAGCACTACGAAGCAGTGGACGGTTTGCCGCTGCCCGATCCGTTCGTGAAGAACGAACGCGACGTCGAGCCGATCCCCATGCCTGGTACGGAGGGACGCTGGGTGACGACGCGCTTCGTCGACATCAACGACATGCGTCACGATATGCACGTCAACATCGTCACGTTCGAACCGGGCGGCGTGATCCCGTTCGCGGAAACGCACGTGATGGAGCACGGTCTCTACGTGCTCGAAGGCAAGGCCGTCTACCGGCTGAACCAGGACTGGGTCGAGGTGGAGGCGGGGGACTTCATGTGGCTGCGTGCGTTTTGCCCGCAGGCCTGCTACGCGGGCGGCCCTTCGCGCTTCCGCTATCTGCTCTACAAGGACGTCAACCGCCAGATGAAGCTCACGCTCGGCGCGCCGCAAACGCGCAGGGGGTAGTAGTAAAATGGCCGGATGAAAGGCAACGGAAAAGCGCGCACGCCGCTATTCGATCTGGATCTGCTGAGGGCCATCGTGATGGTGGCCGACTGCGGTACGTTCACGGCGGCAGCGGCACGGCTCCATTCGACCCAGTCGACGGTGAGCCAGAAAGTGCAGCGTCTGGAGGAGATGGCCGGGCACAAGCTGCTCGAACGCGGCAGCCGCGACGCGCGCCCGACCGATGCAGGCGAGACCTTGCTGGCCTACGCCCGGCGCATGCTGGCGCTCAATGACGAAATGATCGAATCCCTCGCGGGCGAGGCGGTGGGGTTGACGGTTCGCCTCGGCGTGCCGGAGGATTTTGTCGGCGGACCGACCACTCAACTACTTGCGACGTTCAATCGCAAGCATCCCCAGGTGAAGCTCGAAGTCACGAGCGGATTGTGCCGCGACCTCGCCAACAGCTACGATCACGGCAATCTGGATCTCGTGCTGCTGAAGCAGCGGCACAACAGCCGTGAGGCGGTGGCCTGCTGGCCCGAGCAACTACGCTGGATCGACAGCGCGAAATATCCCTCGATCCAGCGCGATCCGGTTCCGCTGGTCGCCTTCCCGCCACGCGGGCTGTATCGCGACGACATGACGAACGCGATCGAGGGGCTCGGCCGCCGTTGGCGCATGAGCTTCATCAGTACCAGCCTGAGCGGCATCCAGGCCGCCGTGGCCGACGGGCTCGGCATCAGTTTGCTCCCGGCGCGGGCGGTCACCGCCGACCACGTCGTGTTGACGCCGAAGAGCGGACTGCCTTCCATCGACACCATGGACATCGCGCTGCTTCATCGCCCGACTGCCGATACGGCCGTCACGGAGTTGGCGCGCGCGTTGTCGCGGATGTTTGGAACGCCGCGGCGGTAAGGCTCACGTCAGTCGCACCGTACTTTCTCAGCCTCAGTCTCGTTCGGCACTTTCGCGCGCCATGGCGCCTCGCGCAAAACATCCCCCTGGTAGAACGCGCGAAACCGTTCGAGCTGGCGCAGCGCGTCATCCATGGAAACCCCATCGCTTAGCACGGCACTCGAAAATCCCATGCGTTCCATCTGGAGCAGTTGATCGCCAAGCACGTCGCCGGTCGCGCGCAAATCGCCGCCAAAACCAAGACGACGCCTGATGAGATAGGCCTGACTATAGGCGCGCCCATCGGTGAACGCAGGAAACTGAAGCTCCACGCGCGATGCATGCGCGATGGCATCGGCGTAGGCAAGCGGATCGGCGTCGTTGGCAAGAACCAGTGTGGATGACGAAACATCCGCAGCTTGTTCGAGGGCGCCGAGGAGACGAAGACGCGTCATACGGCACCCTCCGCCGTGGCGCGAACCGTATCGGCGGCCGCCTTGAACGGTTCGAGGCCGATGCGGCGAACCGTTTCGATGAACGTTTCGCAGCGTTCGCCGCGCGGCTCGCGCTGCCTGAGATAAGCGGCAAGCAGGGCGTCGATGACGTCGGGCACTTCCTGCGCCGCGAAAGACGGCCCGATGACCTTGCCGGATCTCGCATCGCCGCTGGCCGCCGACCCGTCGGAGCCGCCGACCGTGATCTGATACCACTCCGCCCCGTCCTTGTCGACGCCCAGTATGCCGATGTGGCCGCTATGGTGGTGGCCGCACGAATTGATGCAGCCGCTGATATGCAGATCGATCGCGCCGATATCGTTCAGTTCGTCGAGATCCTGGTAGCGTTCCATGACGCTTTGCGCGATCGGCAGCGAACGCGCGTTGGCCAGCGCGCAGAAGTCGCCGCCGGGGCAGGAGATCATGTCGGTAAGCAGATGCACGTTCGCGCTCGCGAGGCCGGCTTCCCCGGCGGCACGCCAGAGCGCGAGCAGGTCGTCGGCGTGAACCCACGGCAGCACGACGTTCTGGGTATGCGTGACGCGCGCCTCGCCGGCGGAGAAGCGATCCACGAGATCCGCCACGCGTTCGAGCTGATCGGCGGAGGCGTCGCCTGGCGCCTGCAGCGGGCGCTTGAACGAGAGCGTGACAATGCGCAGCGAAGGCTGCTTGTGGGCGCAGACGTTGCGTTCGAGCCAGCGCCGGAGTTGCGGCGTGCTGGCAGCGGCGGCTTCGAGTTCGGCTGCGGCGGTCGCGCTGGCCGCGCGATTGGCGACCAGCTTCGGCGGTTCGACGAAACAGGCGCTCACGCGTTCGAACTCGGCCTGCGTAATCGTATGCGGGCCGCCGTCGTGGTCGACGATCTGCCGGAACTCCTCCTCGACGTCGTCGAGAAAGCGCTGGCCCTCGGCCTTCACGAGAATCTTGATGCGAGCCTTGTATTTGTTGTCGCGGCGGCCGTACTGGTTATACACGCGCACCACGGCCTCGATGTAGTTCATGATGTGCCGCCACGGCAGGAACTCGCGCAATACCGTGCCGATCACCGGCGTGCGTCCCATGCCCCCGCCCGCGGTCACGCGAAACCCAAGCTCGCCTTGTTCGTTGAGCAGCAGCCGCAGGCCCACATCGTGCCAGTCGGTCGCCGCGCGATCTTCGGCCGCTCCCGTCATGGCGATCTTGAACTTGCGCGGCAGATAGGCGAATTCCGGGTGGAGCGTGGTCCACTGCCGCATGATTTCGGCAAACGGACGCGGGTCCACGATCTCGTCGGGCGCCACGCCCGCGCGCTCGTCGCATGAGATATTGCGGATGCAGTTGCCGCTCGTCTGGATGCCGTGCATGTTCACCGTCGCAAGCAGGTCCATCACGTCGGCGGACCTGGCGAGCGGAATCCAGTTGAACTGAACATTGGTGCGCGTCGTGAAATGCGCATGCTGCGTGGGCAGGCGGACGGTGCCCAGCTTGCGCTGTGCTTCGAGCGCGCGGCGATAGACCTCGGCTTCGGGCTCGTCGTATTCGCGGGCGATGCGCGCGAGCACGCGAAGCTGCTCGCTCGACAACTCGCCGTAGGGCACCGCCACGCGAAGCATGGGCGCGTGGCGCTGGACATACCAGCCGTTTTGCAGGCGCAGCGGGCGAAACGCGTCCTCGCTCAGCTTGCCGCTCTGCCAGCGTTCGAGCTGATCGCGGAACTGCGCGGCGCGGTTGGCCACGAAGGCTTTGTCGAATTCGGTGTAACGATACATGGTGACTGCGAGAGTGCCGGGGGGCCGGAAAAGAGGGATGTCACGACGGTATCGCGTCGGCATCCGGCCCTCAAGCAGCAGATGCAGCAAAAATGAGCGCAGCAGATGATGCGGGCAGCGGTGCTCCGTGGCGCCCGGTTAGCTTCAGCTAGGGGCGCGTACCTGGGGATCGACGAGCAGAGTCCCCAGCGTGCGGATGGCCTCTTCGATGCGCGGCGACCAGGGGTGGCCGTAATTGAGGCGAATGCAGTTTTCGAACGCGTGCGCAGCGGAGAACATGGGGCCTGGTGCGACGCTGATACCGTGCTCGATAGCGAGGCGGTGCAATGCCATGGCGTCGATGGCCTCGGGAAACGTGAGCCAGAGGAAATAGCCGCCTTCCGGGGCCGTCTGCTCCGTGCCGGCGGGCAGCCAGCGCCGGATGGCCTGGGACATGGCCTCGCGGTGGCTCTGCATCGCAAGGCGGATCTTCTTCAGATGGCGCTCGTAGCCGCCGTGCTCCAGATAGTCCGCGATGCCGGCCTGAACGGGGATGCTAGCCGAAAGCGTCGTCATCAGCTTGAGGCGCTGCACGCGCGCGGCGAAGCGCCCGGCGCTTGCCCAGCCGATACGGTAGCCGGGCGCGAGCGTCTTCGAAAACGAGCTGCAGTGCATGACGAGACCGTGACAGTCGAACGCCTTGGCCGGCGGCGGATAGCTGGGCGAGTCGTGCAGTTCGCCGTAGACGTCGTCTTCGATGAGCGGGACGTCGTGTTGCACCAGCAGGTCGACGAGCGCCTGTTTCTTCGCGGCGCTGAGCGTGACCCCGGTCGGGTTCTGGAAATTCGTCATGAACCAGCAGGCGCGGACCGGATGCCTGGCGAGTGCCTCGGCCAGCGCATCGAGATCGAGTCCGGTCACGGTATCCACGGGAATCTCGACCGCGCGCAAGCCCAGGCGCTCGATGGCCTGCAGCGCGCCATAGAAGCCCGGCGACTCGACCGCGACGATGTCGCCCGGCTGCGTCACCGCCATCAGGCAGAGATTCAGCGCTTCGAGCGCCCCATTGGTGACGACGATGTCTTCGGCCGGCTGCGAGATGCCGACGCGCAGATAACGCAGCACGATCTGGCGCCGCAGGTTTTCGTTGCCGGGCGGCAGGTCGACGACCGTGCTCCACGGACTGACGCTGCGCGCCGCCTGGCCCAATGACTTCGCGAGACGCGCCAGCGGAAAGAGCAGGGGGGAAGGGAAGGCCGAGCCAAGCGGCACGATGCCCGGCCGCTTGGCGGCATCGAGCACCGAGAAAACGAGCTCGCTGATATCGACGGTGGCGGATTCGCCTGTCGTGCTGCGCGTTGCCGTTTTGCCGGCTGTGGCCGGCGGGTTGACGAAATAGCCCGACCGCTCCGCTGCGCGCACGAGGCCCCATTGCTCCAGCAGATAGTAAGCGCGCGTCACGGTCGACTGGCTGACGCCGTGCTGGGCAATGAGCTGGCGCAGCGACGGCATGCGCGAGCCGGGCGCGAGATTGCCCGAGCGAATCTCGGCAGCCATGCTTTTGGCGAGGCGTTCGTAGCGGGTCATTCGTTCTCTTTCGATGCAGGGTGGTCGATTCCATACCGCGCGTTCCGGCTCAATTTTCGTACGTCTTGCCGGGCTTGGGAAGCAATCTGCTGCGGCGATTTTCTCGCCGTCTGCTGCTATACGGTGGCGGCCGCGGCGCGCAACATGGCGTCCAGTGCGCATCGAAGTCCGGGTCTGTTCTCCCGGGATGCGCCGGGATTACTGCGCGAGTGCCCGGATCATCACCCTAAACCCGCAGAGCTTGCGGCTCCATGCCTGTAGCGCGGCAAGCGCTTCGCCCCGGTGCACATGTGCCGGGGCATTTTCGCCTCGATGGCCGGGCAGAGTGCCCTGGGGTCGGGCGAAATGGAGAAAACGATGGAATTCTTTCGTCTCGTGCGTATTGTCTTGTGGAGCTTCTTCGGCGTGCGCAAGCGTGCGTCGCACGAAGCCGACTTCGCGAACGTGAAGTTCAGCCTGCTGCCGGTCGTGGCCGTTGGGCTCGCGGCAGTCATTGCCGGCGGCATTCTTGGTGTCGTGCTGCTCGTCGCGCATTCGACAGGCACGGTTCAAGGCTTTTGAGCCCGCACGCCGGCTAGCGGTTCAATGAAGCATTGGCGCGCAGGCGCTCGGTCGCCAGATCGAGAAATGCGCGGACCTTGCGCGTGGGGTGGCGGCCTTCGCGGTGCAGCAGGTGAATTGGCAACGGTGGCGGCTCGTGATCGGCCAGTATGATCCGCAGCTGCCCCGAGTCGAGCTGTTGCGCGATCTGGTATGACAGCACTTGCGTCAGGCCGAACCCGTCGACGGCAGAGGCTATCGCCGAATCGTTGGTCGTAGTCGAGAGCCGCGCGCGCAACTGCGAGCCAACGCGTTGCGAGCCGGACCCGAAGCGCCATTCGGACAGCGACGAGGCTCCCCCCGCCGAGATCAGCACATGTTCGCCGAGTTCGCCTGGTGTCTGCGGCGCACCGTGCCGGGTCAGATATTCGGGCGATGCGCAAACCACGCGCCGCACGCTGCCCACGCGTATTGCCTGCATCGACGAATCGGCGAGTTGCCCGATCCGCACAGCGACGTCGATACCCTCGTCGAGCATATTGACGACGCGGTCGAGAAACCACGAGCGCACGTCGACCTCGTCGTACCTACGCAGATAGTCCAGGACGATGGGCGTCACGTAGATCCTGCCGAACAGCACCGAAGCAGTCAGGGTCAACAGTCCGCGCGGCAGCTGCTGTGCACCGGCGACGGCAAGATTGGCCTCTTCCAGATCGCCGAGGATGCGGCGGCAACTGTCCGCGTAGCCGGCCCCGGCGTCGGTGACGCGGACGATGCGCGTGGTGCGCGTGAGCAAGCGCACGCCGAGATCGTCCTCGAGTTCGCTCACCATGCGCGTAACGACGGACGGCGACACCTGAAGCTTGCGCGCCGCCGAGGCAAAACCCCCGGTGTCGACCACGGAAAGAAACGCGGTCATGGCCTGCAGACGGTCCATAGGGAAGGGTGGCCTGCCTCCCGGCAGACGCTCAGTATCGGATGGCCGCAGTATACAGTCGGGTGACGTCGAACCTGATCGGGGAGGGGCGCTCAAGGCGGGAACCGCCGCGATTACGCGGGTGCGCGGGCGGCCGCGGGGCGTCACAGATCGAGGACAAGCGAGGAGGGGCCGCCGTCCGGATTCGCCGCCGGCACCGCGCAGCAAATCAAGGCCTCGTGCTCGCCTGCGGATGCCGACGGCTGCTGATCCGGATAGGCGACCGCGCCTTCGAGGATGCGTGTGCGGCACGTCCCGCAGTTGCCGCCGCGGCAACTGAATTCCGGGGCAAGACCGCTCGCCTCGGCAAGATCGAGCAGCGTGCCGCCCGCCTCCGGTGTCCAGCGCGCATCCTTCGCCGCGCGGGCAAAGCGAACCGGAACCGCCTGCGCCGCGGGCTGCCGCTGCGGCGCGGCCGGTGCCGACGCCTCGGGCGTGCGCTTGAGCGCGGCGGGACCGAAGGCCTCGGCGTGGATTCTCGAATCGGCGACGTTCAGTCCGCGCAGGCCATCGTAGAGCGACTGCATGAATCCAGCCGGCCCGCACAGGTAGAAGTCGTAATCGTTGAACGGGAGCACCTCGCTCAGCATCGGCATATCGATGTGTCCGATCGCCTGATAATCGATGGCCGACGTCGCGCCGGCCGGGTCGCTGAGCACGTTGACGAGCTTCACGGCGCCGCCCGCTTCGTGGACCAGCGCGCGCAACTCGTCGTCGAATGCGCGCTCCGCTTTCGTCCTTGCCGCGTAGAGGAACCACGTCGGCCGGATGCCGCGCGTGCGCAGCCCCTCGTAGACGAGGTGCCGCAGCATCGCGAGCATGGGCGTGACGCCCACCCCGGCGGCGAGCAGCACCGCAGGCCGGGTCGCGTGCGCATCGATCGTGAAGTTGCCTGCGGGCGCGCGTGCTTCGATCCGGATACCTGGCTTCAGCGTGTCGTGAAGATGGCGCGATACCCGTCCCTCGCGCTTCACACTGATCCGGTACACGCCGTCCGATGGCGCCACCGAAAGCGTGTACGTCCGCAGCGTCGGCTTCGCCTCGCCCGGCAAGATCACACGTATGGGCAAATGCTGTCCCGCCTGATGACGCACGAGGCCCGCATCGTCGGCAGGTTCCAGGTAGAACGAACGAATCGAGCTGCTTTCGTCGGCAATGCGTGCCACCTTGAACGGCCGCCAGGCGTTCGCGAGCGCATTCGCCTTCATACGCTCCGCGGCTTTGGTCCAGTTGCCGGTCAACAGTGCGTTCGGCGAGGCGCCATCGTCCTGCACGGTCCAGCGCAACGGCAACGCCTCGGCACGGTAGACGACGCGTCGAGGCGTAAAGCGCCACAACCGCTCCGCGCCCTGAAAAGCCGCGATTTCCGGGCTGTCGAGCACGACCTCGGCGTGGCCGGTGAGCTGCAGCAGGTCTCCCGTTGCGTAGTCGACAAACACCAGACCGGCGCGCGGATTCACGACGAAATTGCCGAGCGTATTGAAGAAAAGATTGCCGGCGAAGTCGGGTATCGTGAAGACGCCGTGCTCGTCCACTCGCACGAATCCCGGCTTGCCGCCGCGATGCGATACGTCGACCTGGCGGCGGCCATCCTCGCGATCGACATACGAGGCGACAAAAAACGAATCGGCGCGGGAGATGAGATGACGTGCGCGTTCATCGAGTTCGCTGCCGACAACCGGCGCGATGGCGCCGGGTGCCGAAGGATCGCGTACGAAGCTGAAGTCGCGCCGGGTGATGTACTGCGGGCAGTTGCCGTAACTTTGCTCGACCCGCAGATCGAACCCCATCGCGCCGCCGTCCGTCGCGCGCTGCACGGTGCCGTTGAGGCGGTTGCGGCGCCGTGTCGGCAATTCGATGCCGAGCAGGGCCATCGAATCGCCATCGTTCATCCCGGCATCGGCGGGATCGGCGGGATCGCGGCTCAGTTCGACGTGCAGGCGGTACGCGTCGGGGGCGCCCAGGAAGCCCGGCCGGTTCGCGCGCACCGTCGCCCATACGTCGCCGTTCGCGTCCACGGCGCCTAGCACCGCGAACGGCAACTGCGGATAGAACCGCCGATGCTGGTCGATCAGATGATCGCGCACATTGCGGCGGCCGACCGCCTCCATCCGCTCCGCCACGCCCGCCGCCTGTTGCATCGCCAGCTCGCCGGCATGCCACAGCGACGAGGCGGTTGTGCCAGAGGCAACGGGGGACGGTGAGGCGGCGGTGTTCATGATCGAGCGTCCTCGAAGCGGTGCGAGGCAGGCTCCGCGGTCAGGCTCGCAAGCCGATCGGAGTCTGGACGAACGGCACGAAGCGGGGCAGGGACTCCACGCGAGCGAGCCATGCCGCGACGCGCGAGTAGTCGCCAAGATCGACGTTGCCTTCCGGCGCATTCGCGATATAGCTGTACAACGCCACGTCTGCGAGGGTGGGATGGGGCGCCGCGATCCATTCGCGGCCGTCGAGTTCGGCGTCGATCAGCTTCAGAATGGCGTGCGCGCGGGCGATCGCCTCGTCGGCATTGAACGGAGCGCCGACGAGCGTGACGAGACGCGCGGCGCAGAGGCCATACGCAACCTGACCCGCCGCCACGGACAGCCAGCGTTGCACCGCCGCGGCGCCGGCGGGCGTTTCCGGCAGCCAGTCGGTCCGCTGATACTTCTTCGCGAGATAAACCAGGATCGCGTTCGAATCGGGGATCACCGTCTCGCCATCGACGAGCACCGGCACCTGACCGAAGCTATTGATCTGAAGGAACGCCGGCGTCTTGTGCTCTCCGGCCCGAAGGTCGAGCGAAACCAGCTCGTGCTCGACGCCAAGCAGCGAGAGAAACAGTTGCGCGCGATGTGCATGGCCCGATAGCGGCGTGTAATACAGTTTCATTAGGCAGTTCCTGGACTGGGTGGAAAACGTGGCATCAACCACGATGCACTGCAGTCTAGAGAGGTCCCGCCGGGAACTGAATACGGCGCCGCGCGATTTCACTATTGCTGAAACGCGAATGGTGCAGGGGTCATTGCCCGCCGGCCACCCCCTGCAAAAGCATGCGCACGCCGGATAGCGGCGCAACCACGCTCTGCGGCAGCTCGTAGTCCCGCAACAGGATCTCGCCGATGTCCGCGTAATCGATATGCGTCGTGCCGCGCTCGTCTTCCCAGATCACGGCACGCAACGGCAATTCCACCGCGGCGTGGGGATTGGCCTCCATGACCGGCGTGCCGCCCTTGGGATTGCCGAAAAGAAAAAGCCGTGTTGGTCTCAACGTAGTTCCGGCGCTCTCGGCTGCCGCACGTTGATCGATATCCGCGAACAGGGTTAATCCGCGCGACTTCAGCGTTTCGATCAAGCGTGACACGGTGGTCGGAAAATCGTGCTGGCTCGGCAAGGATTGCGTGCGAGCGGGATAGGGAATTTGCGGGGCTTGAGCGGTCATGGTCTGCAATCTCCAGGTCGCGGCGATGTAGATGGATTCACTTTATTTTACATAACATAATAAGTAATCGTCCCGAAAGCTAACTTTAGCTGGCGTTACACCTGTGGGAGCCAAGTCCCACAAGCGTTAGCGGGTAGCGCCAGCAACCGAAAACCCTTGGAAAAAATTTCCAGGGCGTGCATCCAAACGCCACGCGTTTCGGCATCTTTCGCGCTTTCAACGCGCGCAGAAGCGATCACTTCGAGCGGATCGATCCCAAGAATTTCGGCGACCCGAATGCAGGTCTTTTCGTCAAAAACAGAACGCCCCGTCCGGTACCCGCTGATCGTAGAGCGAGTTACGCCGAGCGCTTTCGCTGCCGCGTAGTCGGAGGGGAGATCAAGACGCACTTTGGCTGCGTCGAGCCATTCAATCGTGGTTCTCATTAAAAACCCCTTACAAATCAAGTCAACCCGCCGTCAAGGTTAGTCGAACGCTCGACCGGCTGCAACGTCCGAAAATCTCGTACGTACGAGTAAGTTTGACTAGTGCGAGTAACATCAACTATGATCCGGTCGTCGCCCCGGCAACTGGCCCTCAACCCCGCCAGTGCTGGATTTGCTACCCGGCCGCCGGGGCGATGTTTTTCGAAAACATCGCTCTTGGGGTTGAGCAGGGGAACGCAAAATGCAGATTTCGCAGCAACAATCCGTTACAGCTCTCACGGGGTCGCAACGATTTTCGAGTCGGGCTTGCCGCAGTTCCTCTTTGAAGTCCGTCACGCCGGTCCACCCGGCATCGCTAGGCGGATTCACCATCGAAGGCCCGTTCTACCGCCGCCCATCTCGCCTCGCTCGCGCGCTCGACCGATTTTTCTACTGGCTCGGGGCGTGACGGCTATGCGTGCGTCAACCGCTTTCGGTGAAGTCTGGTCTCGTGTCGAAGATGGCGATATTGGCTACGCGGGCGATATGCACCTGTCTTTCAAGCAGCACGCCGCACCGAGCGTCGCGCACATTCGCGCGACTGCACGAGGCGACGCGGAGCTCGCCCGCATCAAATCCATACTCACCACCACGAAAGCGGCGGACGAAGCAGGGCAGAGCACGGCGTCGCGCGGTCTGAGGGTGACACCTGACGCCTATTGGGCAGCAATCAGCCGAGTCGTGCGGGGCTACGCGTAATGCATGGCACAAACGACGTCTGGGCCGCCGGGCTCGTTGCCCCGTTCCCGCGTCGCTGGCAGGCCAACATGATGCACGAATGGGATCGCCGCCGCGCATCGTTCAACCCGAAGAAAGTTACGGCGGAGAACGACGCGCAGCGGGCCGCCAACGTCGCATTGCGCGATACCGTTGCGAGCTTGATCGGCCATGCGGTAAGCGACGAGCTGCCGCTCGACTCCCAGGACCACGACGTAATCGCACATGCGCAGGCATGTGCCGAACAGGCGCGCGTGCGTCTGCTCACGCTTGAGGCGTGGCAGGAAGCGGGGCGCTGTGCCACGCGGGCCGCCGGCGTCTCGGCGCTTGAGCTCGCCGACGTGGAAGTGCTGGAGGCGCGTGCGCTCCTCGCCGACTTCTGCGACTCGCGCGGCGTGCTGCCGGCCACGGGCCGCATAACGGACGAGGGCGCCGTGCGCCGCATGATCGCGCCGCGATGGTGGACGATGCGGATGCGGCGCGCACACGCTCGCGCAGTCGAAGCGGCCGCGATCGATTTCGGCCTGGTGAACCGCTCACGCGACGCGTACGTGTCTAACGAAGGGCTTGCCGCGCGCGAAGCACAGAACGCCCGCAACGCGCAGATGCTCGAAAGCACGATTGCGCACAACCTCGATACCGATCAGGAATTCACGCTGGCCGAGCTCTCCGCAAAGGGGCCGGCCAACAAGGCAATCCGTCGCGCTGAGCTCATGACACGCATCGCCGGTTTCGAGCGCATCGCGATCGCCTCGGCGCACGCGGGCCTGTTCCTGACGATCACATGCCCGTCGAAAATGCACGCCTTCAAGATGGTCGGCACACGGGCGATTCGCAACCCGCGCCACGACGGCACGAAGCCCGACGAGGCACAGGCGTATCTGCGTGGCGTGTGGGCGCGTATCCGCGCCGCGCTCGCGCGCCGTGACATTGCACTCTACGGGTTCCGTATTGCCGAGCCGCAGCACGACGGCACGCCGCACTGGCATCTGCTCGTGTTCTATTCGCCGCAGCACGATTCGACCGTCGAGTCGATCGTGCGCCGCTACGCGCTCGAAATGGACGGCGACGAGGCGGGCGCGCAGGAGAAGCGCTGCGACTTCAAGCGCATGGACGCCGAGCTTGGCACGGCCGCCGCCTA
This sequence comes from Paraburkholderia yinzeri, assembly GCF_046581065.1. Classification (NCBI taxonomy): domain Bacteria; kingdom Pseudomonadati; phylum Pseudomonadota; class Betaproteobacteria; order Burkholderiales; family Burkholderiaceae; genus Paraburkholderia; species Paraburkholderia yinzeri. Next base: position 543,542 of record NZ_JBFOCJ010000003.1, read on the forward strand.
TATCGCGAAGTACGTCGCGAAGAATATCGACGGCTACAAGCTCGACAAAGATCTGATCGGAAACGACGCACTCGAAACGTCGGCGCGCGTGGAAGCGTGGGCCTCGCGCTGGCGCATTCGCCAGTTCCAGCAAATCGGCGGGGCACCAGTCACTGTATGGCGCGAGCTGCGGCGCGTCGAATCGGTACCCGCCGATGCGCCGGCGCACGTTCGTGCCGCGCACAACGCCGTGAACCGCGTCGCAAGTCTCGAAGGGCGGGATAACGCGTCCGTCGCCTGGGATCACTACGTCAACGCCCAGGGCGGCGTGCATTGCGGCCGCAACTACCGCGTACGGCTCGCGACGTTCCGCGATGGCTCGCGCACGGCCTACGGCGAGGAATCCGCCGCGAAGCCGGTCGGCGTCGAGTACTTCGAAGTCGCGAAGGTGCGCGATGCGATCGGCAACTGGATCGACGTGTTGCCGCGGACCGTCACGGTCGACTCGAAGCGCTACCAGTGGGAAGTTGTGCGCGCCGGCTCGCGGGCGAGTGGTTTGGGTTTGGAGCGCGCGCAGCGTGCGCCTCGGACCTGTGTGAATAACTGTACGCGACCGGCCACAGAGCCGGAATTTGATCACCACACGGCCGCGCCGCTCAATGCAGATTTCGACGGCGCGGTCCTGAGTTTCGCCGGGGGCGGCGCAATTCGTACTGACCGGAGACCGGAATGACGACCATGAAAATTGATTGTCCTTGCTGCGGCGGCGATATCGACGCGCGGCACACGGAAGGCCTGTCCGACACCATGCGGCGCATGTACTTCGTTTGCGAGGACTGCGGCTATCGCACGCCGGCGGGCTTCGAAATCCTGTTCTCGCTGTCCGCGTCCGCAAAGCCGCGCGCCGACGTCGCCCTCGAAGTGCGGCCCTCGCCGATGCTTCGCGGCGGCTTCAACGCGCGCACGACGGCGGCGCTCGCGAGGGCGGCATGAGGTTCACCATCAAATGCCCGCACTGCGGCGCGCGCGGCATCGCCAGGTCGATCGAAAAGGAGTCGCCCGTGTCGTGGCTGCTCGACTTCCAGTGCGATGACGTGACGTGCGGCCACACGTACCGCACACGAATCGAAATGTTTCCGCCGGAAACGCCTATCCCACGCCGCGAGCGGCGTGAAACAGTCGCACTTCAATTCGGCGAGTAGCGGCCCGGCTTCAAAGCAATTAGATCGATATCGACGTGATATCGGCCATGCGTTTCAATCCTGCTCGGGGGAGCATTATGAAAACCGTTGTGGTGGCAAATTCGAAGGGCGGCACGGGTAAGTCGACGAGCTCGCTGCAGTTCGCAATCGGGCTGGCACGCGAAGGTGCGCGCGTGTGGCTCGTTGATGGTGATCGGCAGGAAACCAGCGTCACCGCGATTACCATGCGTGCAGAAAGCGGACGGCCGCCGATTGCCGCGTCGGCTTATGCCAACGGCGCCACGCTGCGTGCCCAGGTGCTCCAACAGCGTGACGCCTATGATTTCGTGGTGATCGATGCCGGCGGGCGAGATTCGAGCGCGCTACGCGCCGCGCTTACGGTCTGCGATGCCGTCGTGATTCCGTGCCTGCCCCGTACGTTCGACGTGTGGGCCATGCAGGACATGGTGCAGCTCGTCGACGAGGCACGCGCCGTTCACGACCTGCGGGCCTTCGCATTCTTGAATGCAGCCGACGCCAACGGGTCCGACAATCGCGACGCGGCCGCCGCGATCGCGGAGTTTTCACAGGTTGAGCTGCTTCCGTTCCGTCTCGGCCGCCGCAAGGCCTTCGCGAACGCGAGCGGTGCCGGCCTGCACGTCGAAGAAATGCCTCGACGGGATACGGTAGCCTGCGCGGAAATCGACCGGCTCACGGCCGCCGTGTTCGGCATCTAGATATCGACTAGCGATCGAACAGGCATCGATTCGATATCAAAACGATATCGAATCAATATTGAAGGGGCAGGAATATGGCGATTACGAAACGGCCGTCAGGCGCAGAACGCACGGCGGGCATTGACGATTTCATCGCGCGGGCACCGGACGCGGGCCACGATCGGCCGCAGCCGGCAGAACGGCGCCGAAAGCAGGTGATTAGTCCTGGTATCGATTCGCAGCTACTCAAGCGGTTCGACGCTCTCGCAGACCGTCTGGGGCTCACACGCGCGGCGGCGATCAGTCTTGCGATGGTGCGGCTCATTGAACAGGAGGAGGGCGGTTGATCGTAGCGACGGCCCGTCGTCAGCGATGCGCGATATGCGCCGCGCACATCGCATGAACCTCTCGAACGATCGGCGAGCGGTAGTCCAGAAACCAGCCCGACTTAAGATTGAACAGTTTCAGCAGACCGGCCTCATCTCGTGGAAGGGCCAACCTGCACGAACGACGTTGGCGGTTCACCTAACGACAGCTTGGTCGTGAGAATATATCGCAGACGAGGGAGCCCGCGGAAACCGGGGGCTTTGGTCAGGCAGTCAGGAGAAAATGCGCCGCAATTTATCAAAAAACATCTTCCACAATATTATCGCGCAACGGTCGAGGGTAATAATAGGCATGATTTTATTTAAAAAAACATTTTGGCGAGGAATTTCAATTTCCGCGAAAATTACATTATTGAATCTTGTTTCGCAAACAAGCTTTAATGCGATCGGTCGCACAATTCGATTTGAGAGATTTCCTGATTTAGATTTCTCGGATGATCCGAAAACTGACGAAGTAATTCGGTGCGCCACGCAGGTAATTTGCGGCGTCTCACCGACTGATGAGCAATCGAGTGAAGTTGAGCCGCTTGTTGCGCAACTTTCAGAAAACAAGGTTATTAAAAGATTATTGAATTCCAGAAATGTCGCACTCCTTGAGGCCGATCATCTTATCAGCTTGGCGTCTCAGCCAGATTTTTCAGTGAATCGGGCGGGGAAAAATAAATCTATTAACATATGGTCAATCCTTAAGTTGTGGTGGTATGCCCGAACAATTGCTAGAAGCGCCAGAAAGGCGATCGAAGTAAGGAAGGCTCCAAAAGTTGATGTAACAGGCTCGGATATTGCACAAACAATCACCTTGATTTCAGTCAGTTTGGTGACAGGAGGTTTCTTCTATCAGGTAATTTTCTTTAAAGGACTGGGAATAGATATAACTCGATATCTATCCATTTCTGATTATTTATCTTCCAGTATAGGCACAATATCTCCAGCTGCATTATCCATGGGAATTAATGTGGTAGCGATGTTTTTTGGAGCAATGCGCTACACGCAGTCAAATAAAATGACGCAACAAGTAAGGTTAAAGACTGATCGCTATTTTTTGTGGTTTTCCTTTGCACTCACTACAATTTTGTTGATCATTGAATGGCTTACTAGTCGCCACTTTCCATTCGACGTGCTGCCGATTTTTACGTGGAATCTGGCGCTATTGTACGTGCCGGGGTGGTGTGATGCTTATTTCAAGCGCCCATTCATCATGCTCTTTGTTGCTCTATATGTCATTTATTTTTCTGCAAGCATTTATGCTAAAGCTCAAATGAACGCAATTGCTGTCAGGAACGGAAGTTTTTTTAAAGGTGATGCCGATCGGGTAGAGCTCGACGACAGCGTCAAATTACTGATTCGAGCCGATCAGCTTAGGTTATTGCAGACGACGCCGAATTTTTGCTTTCTGTACGACACAAAGAGCCATAAGGTGTGGATCTTTCCAAAGGAGAAAGTGAAAGCAATTTACGGTGGTGACCTACAAGGCTGACGCACAGCACGCGACGAAAGAAGCGCGGTCCCCCGCCCCGCCTGAGCGCTTCAAAGATGGCCAATTTTGATGCTTGCGCCATCTGGCGGGAGCCCGGCAGCAGCGGAGGTTTCGTGGCGCACGCGCAGGTTGGCAGTTAACGCGTCCTGATGCAAAAAATAGGTTAATTTTCGCAACAATGAAAGCCAGTCGGGAGCGGAGCTCGGGCAATTAGCTTCGATTTCGATCTAGTTGCATCCTATGCCCGCGAATCGGCGGCTGAACCAAATGTCGACCGAAAAAGGCCGGCACATGGAGCACCACTGGCTATACTGTATATATATACAGTGTTTGGACTGAGGAGATGGGGAACGGGCACCGACACCGGCCGCCGCTCACGGCAGCCGAACTTGCGGAGATTTACGACAGCCAGCCGACCCCACAGGTGTTGCGGCTGCTGTGGGAGATTCATCGTCTGCGAGCGACAATCATGCGAGCAGACCAGATCCGCCGCATGATCGGGCCGAAAGTAGGCTCGTCATATGCGCTGGCCGGCGTTTGGGAACTGTTCGAGAAGGAAATGGACGCTGAACCGTGCCTGACCGCCCCCCCAACGACACGCCAAAAGGGGCTGCTTTATCCGGGCGAGACACCAGGCCGTGTGCGCAGGCGCATGCGTAATGGCGAGTGATCCGCGATCAACCTCGCGTCACATATTCCGATGCTTGACGGCATGCCATCAGGCATACAAGTGCAGACAGTCCACTTGGATGGGTGGTCTGAACAGTGCATTTATATGTGACAATACTCAAATGGGATCGCAACGCTTCCGGTGCCCACTGCGGGCCGAGAGCAAAATTTAACAGACTGACTATGACAGCAATCGATAGACTCAGCATCGAGGGGTACAAATCGATCCGGAAGTTGGACGGTTTGTCGCTCGGCAAGCTGAATGTGCTAATCGGTGCGAACGGTGCCGGTAAGAGCAACTTTATCGGCTTCTTCCGGCTGCTTGCTCGATTGATGGCCGGAGAACTGAACTTGTACGTTGCAAAGGCCGGCGGCCCTGACAGCCTCTTGCATTACGGTCGGAAGCGTACGCATGCGCTCGCCGCTGACCTGCGTTTTGCGAACAACGGATATAGGCTGGAACTACAGCCGACGCAAGATAACCGCTTCGTGTTCTCAAAAGAAGAGTTTTATTGGAACTACACAAATAAATTTTATACGCTTGGGGCCGGGCATACAGAAACAGCCTCGACAAGCGGCCGATATGGCACGATGGCAGAATACATCGTGCCGGCGATTACGAGCTGGATCGTCTATCATTTTCACGATACCAGCGATTCAGCTCCGATGAAACAGTCGTGGGCGATCAACGACAATGCCCGATTGCGCCCGGACGGTGCAAATTTGGCTGCCTATTTATATAGGCTTAGCGAAACGTTTCCAGCACACTATCAGCGAATAGTTGATACAGTTCGACTTGTTGCGCCATTCTTTTCGCGGTTCATGCTTCGCCCGAACCCTCTCGACCAGACCTCTATCCAACTAGAGTGGCAGGAGAAGGGAAGTGATTTCCCATTTCTCGCGCATCATTTGTCCGACGGCACACTGCGCTTCATCTGTCTTGCTACGGTGCTCTTGCAGCCAGACGAGTTGATGCCGGCCACCATCTTGGTCGACGAGCCTGAGCTTGGTCTACACCCGTATGCAATTGAACTACTCGCGGCATTAATGCGTCAATGTGTTGATAGAGATCACCAACTAATCGTCTCTACACAATCAGTCGAGTTGCTGAATCAGTTTGACCCCGAGGATGTAATTGTTGTTGACCGAGTAGATGGGCAATCTACCTTCACGCGACCAAACGTGTCGACGCTGGCTACTTGGCTTGAGGAATATTCACTCGGTGAATTGTGGAAGCAAAACGTCTTCGGTGGGAGGCCTCGCTGATGGCGGGTAACAACACACGCGTTAACATCCTCGTTGAAGGGCAAACTGAGGAATCGTTTGTGCGGGATCTTTTAGTCCCTCATCTGGCAGGCTTTAGCGTATGGGCGACAGCGCGGGTAGTCCGGACTAGCAAATACCACAAAGGTGGTGCGGTCAGCTACGTAAAGATCTGTGATCAAGTTAGTCGTTGGTGCTTGGAGGACCAGACAGCCGTTGTTACTACAATGTTTGACGTCTATGGACTGCCGGCAAATTATCCGGGGGTAAATGCGTGGAATAATGCAGGGAATGCGGTAAATCAAGTTGCACTATTAGAAAATACGCTAAAGAATTCAGTTGCGAAGCAGAATTTTTTACCTTATTTGCAATTGCACGAATTCGAAGCCCTTCTGTTTAGCGATCTTGACGCATTTGCGTACTGCGATGTCGATCCAGCCCATATTGTGGGCTGGCGAGTTATCGTCGGAAGTGGTGTATGCGGCGTAGGGAGGAGGCAGGAGAAGGCGGTGGCGATTGATGGAGAATGTTGCTTTCCACGGTAACACTTCCTCAATCGAACTCCACCACCATGGCGAAACATACGCAGGAAACGAGCAGCAGTCAAACAGCAGAACCGCAATTTGAGGGCGCACCCGGCCTGGACGATCTGATCCAGCAAGGGGCGCGGCGGATCATCCAGCAGGCAATCGAGGCGGAACTGGCGGCGATGCTCGAGCAATATTCGAATGTGAAGACGATGGACGGCCGGCGCGCGGTCGTGCGCAACGGCTACCTGCCAGAGCGCGAGATCGTCACGGCGGTAGGCCCGGTGCCGGTCAAGGTACCGAAGGTTCGCGACCGCTCGAGCTCCGGCATCAAGTTCAATTCGACGATCGTGCCGCCCTATGTGCGCAAGTCGCCGCGCGTGTCATCGTCGCTGCCGTGGCTGTACCTGCGAGGCGTCTCAACCGGCGACATGGGCGACGCACTGTCCGAGCTGCTCGGCGAGCAGGCTAAAGGGCTGTCAGCGAGCGTCGTGAGCCGCCTGAAGGCCGCATGGTCAGAAGAGTACGAGAAGTGGAACAAGCGCGACCTGTCCGCCTCGCGCTGGGTCTACTGGTGGGCCGACGGCATCCATACTCAAGCCCGCACAGAGGATTCGGACGGGCAGTGCCTGCTCGTGATCATCGGCGTGAAACCGGACGGCGGCAAGGAGCGCGTTGCGCTCAGCGACGGTTACCGCGAGTCGAAACAGTCGTGGATTGAACTGCTGCTCGATCTGAAAGCGCGCGGCCTGCAGGCGCCGCCACTGCTCGCGGTTGGTGACGGCGCGATGGGACTATGGGCGGCACTCGATGAGGTGTTCCCGCAAACGCGACATCAGCGCTGCTGGTTTCATAAGGTCGGAAATATCCTCAACGCGATGCCCAAATCGCAGCACGGCAAGGCCAAGGCGGCGCTCGCAGAGATCTGGAATGCCGCGACGCGCGCCGATGCGATTGTTGCGTTCAATCAGTTCGTCGACGTGTACGCGGCCAAGTACCCGAAGGCTGTCGAGAAGCTCACGAAGGATCGAGACGCACTGCTCACGTTCTACGATGTCCCTGCGGAGCACTGGCAGCATGTGCGGACCACGAATCCGATCGAATCGACGTTTGCGACGGTACGCCATCGCACGAGCCGCACGCGCAACTGTCTGTCGCGCGCGACCTTCCTGGCGATGGCGTTCAAGCTGATTGAAGCGGCCGGGCAGACCTGGAGGAAGATTCGCAGCGCCGAGAAAATTGATCAGCTTCTGAAGGGCGTTCCGTTCAAAGACGGAAACCCGGTGATTGAAAGCACACCGGCTCCTCAAGCGCTGGCCGCCTGATCATGCCGTCCCGCCCGTACACCACTATTGACGATTGCTCTGGGCTGGCAAGCGGAACTTGCAGCAGTCGCAAATCCCGAGCTTCTTAATAACTCCCCACTGACCGCTCCGTCGAAGCGTCTGATAGCGAGATGGCCGACTTATGAGCGGTCAAAACCTCTATATGGGACGCTTGTCGCACTGCAGATAGGACTACCGCGGATGCGAGCCAAATGCCCACGATTCAACGACTGGATCACGAAACTTGAAGGCTTGTGAGTCGCCTATCGCGGAGATTTTTCACGTCTTCTGTGAGGGGTGTACGCTCTATTTGTACCGCATCAGTCGATCTCGTATGGTAGAAATTTGACGATCTCGTCACCAAACCAGTCGTTAATCGCTGTGAATTGGGCCTGCAGAGGCGCAATTTCATTACGCCCAAAGACCTTCGCCGCGGTGTCGGCCGCACCGAACCCCCCCGTATTGCTCGGCACTATGCCGAGCAACTGCGGCGGCACGCGATGCGCCGCGAGCAGGTCGTCGCGAGTGATGTTCTTGATGTTGAAAAACTCGTCCTTTGCGGCCACTTCCGACACCGGAATGAGCTGCAGGCCGTCTTTCTTGCCGTTCGGCGCGTAGTAGAACAGATTGCGGAAATTTCCCGGTCCCTTCGCGTTCTTCAGCGCATCGCGCAACGAATCCACGTCATCCTGATTCTGTGCCGGGTCGGTCAGGTACAGGATGAAGCCGGCGTGACTCCCGTTCTCGTAGTAACGCCGACGAAAGAGCGTCGACGACTCATTCAACCAGGCCGCGTGCAAGGCGCCAAGATATTCGGGCAGGCCGTAGACCTCCTGATTTACATCAGGCTCGATCAGGTGATGCACGGCGCCCGCGTCGAATTCGTGAACCGCCTGCCAGCCGTCCGTTTGCACGTAGCTCGTCAGGTCGACACGGCGCCTCGTGTACTTCGCCGGCACCGCCTCGAATTTCAGCGTCCCGCCGAGCCGGTTCGCCTGCCGCTCGATGTATCCATTGCCGAACATGAGGAAATCAAGCGCCCAGCGGCGGAACGTGTCGCGCGAGAGCAGGGGGTGCGGAATGAACGTCGACGCCAGCACGTTGCGCTTGAAGTAGAGCGCCGACGCGTGATGCGTGCCGGCGCGGAACGACTTCGCGAGCCCCGTCCAGCTCACCGGCGGCTCGTACCAGCCGTTGACCTCGACGAGCTCGGAGTAGTCGAGCAGGTCGGCGCGGCTCATCACCGGCATCGGATCGCCGAATGTGAATGCCGTTGCCTTCGGCGCGCGTGATGCCGCGGCGGCCGGTTCGACGGCGCGCGTGAGCTGCGCGCGGTACTTGTGTTTCGCCCTCATGCGGAAATCTCCATAAATCCAGAATTGCGGGCCGCCATGCCTTCGAGCGGCTCGTTTGAAATTGCGTGCAGGACCGCCCACGCCAGGTCGGCGTGTCCTGTTTCCTCGTTGCGGCCAGCCTCGTACGTGACCTGACGGCCGCTTGCCGTCACCGTCTTTTTGATCGCCATGAAGGCGGCCGCCATGTCGGTCCAGCCGGCATCAAACTGCAGCCGGGCATTGCCGACGACAGACAGGCCTTTGAGCACAAGCCGGCCTTTCACTTCGGGGGAGTAGTTGAACGCGACGACGCGCGGATAGAACTGCTTCGTGAGCTGATAGACGCCCTGGCCGATACCCGTCGTGTCGATCGCCATGTAGGCGACTTGGTAGCGCTTCGTGATTTCCTCGATGCTGCGCGCCTGCGCCTCGAAATCCATCCCGCGAAACTGGTGCTTTTCCAGCACGCGCAACGGGCCGCCCTCAACCACGGGCGGCGCGACCACCACGCAGCCGGCGGAATCCCCCGAAAGTGCCGGGTCGTAGCCCACCCATACCGGCCGATAGCCGAACGGCCGCGCGAGCAGCGGCTCGAAGTCTTCCCACACTTCCCACGAATCGACCATGCAGCGCTGCAGGTTTGCCAGCGTAAAGATCGACGCCGTGTCGTCGATAAACTGGCACATGAGCAGGTTCGCGTATTCCTCGGCGCTGTATTCGAGCCGCAGCTCGCCAAGATCGAACAGCGTGCAGCCCGCGCGCGCCGCGTCCTCGACCGTGACAATCTGGCGCCATTGCCGATCCTCGCAGAGCCGGCCGCGCGCCAGTGCCTCGTGCGTGACATCGAAGTGAACGTGATCGGCTTTCGCGCGGCCGCGGTTGATGTGCTCACCGCTCCAGAATTTATAGGCCTCGTGCCCGATGCTCGATGGCGTCGAGAAGTAGGTCTTGCGCCAGTGCTTGTGCATCGCCATGCCTGACGCGACCTTGTTGAGCGCCGTGAATTTCGGCACCCAGAAATATTCGTCGAAGTAGAAGTTGCCGTGATAACTCTGCGCCGTGCGCGCGTTCGTGCCGAGAAAGTAGAGAATCGCCTCGTTCGGTAACACGATCGGATCGCCACTCAGGTCAACGTCGGCGGCCTCGCGCGCAAACTGCGTGATGTACTGCTTGAATACGTGCGCCTGTGCCTTGCTGGCCGACAGGAAAATCTGGTTGCGGCCGGTGTTGAGCGCGTCGACCAGCGCCTCGCGCGCGAAATACCAGGTCGCGCCGATCTGCCGCGACTTGAGGATGTTGCGCGTTCGCTGCTCGCCACTTCGAAACCACACCTTCTGGTAGTCGAACAGCGATTCACGAAACGCGTCGTTGATCTTCTCGACCTGCTCGTCGCTGAACGCGTTACGTGTGGCCTTCTTCTTCGGCGCCGCGTTGCGCGCCTGGATGTTCGGATTCAGGTCCGATTCCTTGCCCGTCTCGCCGTATTTGCGCACGCGCGCGATGCGTTCGAGCTGGCGCATCAGCAGGTCGATTTCCTTGTAATCGCCCGAATCTTTCTTCTCCTTCGCGATCAGCGCATTGACGCGCATCTCGGTCGTGAGCTCGATCGTGTCGACTGGCGCCGTCTTGTCCCAACCGTCGCGTTGCTTCCACGTCTCGACCGTGGAGCGTTTCAGTTCGAGATGGCGTGCGATAGACGACACGCGCCACCCCTGCCAGTAGAGGGCGCGTGCCGCCTTTTTGGGATCAGGCGTGGATACAGGAATGTTCGTTGTTTCAGGCATGACGAGAGCGTAACGGTCACGCGCGCGCGTGCGCAGCGTTGCCGTTTGTGCCCGGCCCATCCACTGAGGCGCCTGATTGCCCACTCGCTTTCATCCCGGCAACATTCGGTTACACGATCCAAACAGATGGAGTCCAAACTAAATGAACGGTCAACCGGGCAACACGAATCACGCGAGCACGTCGAAGTGGTTCCGCGTCGCCGTTGAAGGTGCGACGACGGACGGCCGCAGCATCTCGCGCGACTGGATCGCACAGATGGCGAAGAACTACAGCCCGACGCTGTACGGCGCCCGTGTGAACCTCGAACACATTCGCGGCGTGCTGCCCGATGGCCCGTTCAACGCGTACGGCGACGTTCTCGCGCTCGACGCGCGCGACGAGTCGGGCGAGTTCTCGGGCAAGGTCGGTCTGTACGCCCAGATTTCACCGACGCCCTCGCTCGTGGCGATGACCAAGGCGCGGCAGAAGGTGTTCACGTCGATCGAAGTCGACCCCTCGTTCGCGGATTCGAAACAGGCCTATCTCGTAGGCCTTGCCGTGACCGACAGCCCCGCGAGCCTCGGCACCGACATGCTGGCGTTTTCGGCCGGGCAGGTTGCGAAGGGCGAAGCCAGCCCGCTCGCTGCGCGCAAGCTCGGCCCCGACAACCTGTTCAGTGCGGCCGCCGAAACCGTGATCGAGTTCGAGCCGGCCACCGAGCCCGGCGCTGGCGTCGCCTCCCTGTTTGCGAAAGTGACCGAAGCCCTCGGCCTCGCGAAGAAGAAGGGCGCCGCAGACGACACGCGATTCGCCGATGTGGCGCAGGCGGTCGAAGCGCTCGCGAACCACGGCCGCGATCAGGCCGAACGCGTCGCCGATTTCGCCTCGCAGCTCGACGCGGTGCGCACCGAGCTCGCCGCAGAAAAGAAAGCCCGCGAAGCGGCCGACACGGCGTTCGCCGAGCTCAAGGTGACGCTCTCGCAACAGGGCAGCGGTGCGCAGCGTCCCGCCGTGACCGGCCAGAACGCTGGCATCAAGACCGACTGCTAACCGGCCACCGACCCCAACATCCCGGAGAATCCACCCATGCGCAACGAAACCCGGCACGCCTTCAACGCCTACCTGAGCGCGATCGCGCAGCTCAACGGCATCGAGAATGCGGCCGCGAAATTCGCGGTCGACCCGAGCGTGCAGCAGACCCTCGAAAACCGCATCACCGAGTCGAGTGAATTCCTCGGCAAGATCAACGTGATCGGCGTGGCCGAGCAGCAGGGCCAGAAACTTGGCCTCGGCGTGGGCTCGCCGATCGCGAGTACCACCGACACGAGCACGAAGGACCGCACGACCGTCGACGCCAGCGACCTCGACCCGAACGGCTATTTCTGCACGCAGACGAATTTCGACACACACCTCACGTACGCGAAGCTCGACGCGTGGGCGAAGTTTCCCGACTTCCAGACGCGCATTCGTGATGCGATCGTGAAGCGTCAGGCGCTCGACCGCATCTGTATCGGCTTCAACGGCACGAGCCGCGCGCCGAGCTCGGACCGCAACGCGAATCCGCTGCTGCAGGACGTGAACAAGGGCTGGCTGCAGAAGTACCGGGAGCAGGCCGCCGAGCGCGTGCTCAAGGAAGTGGCGAAGGGCACGGGCAAGGTGACGGTCGGCGCCGGCGGCGATTACAAAACGCTCGATGCGCTCGTGTACGACGCGCTGTCGAGTCTCGTCGAGCCGTGGTATCGCGATGATACGGGCCTCGTCGTGATCTGCGGCCGTGGGCTGCTGCACGACAAGTATTTCCCGATCCTCAACACGCAGCAGGCGCCGACCGAGCAGATGGCGGCCGACATGATCGTGAGCCAGAAGCGCATCGGCGGCCTGCCGGCCGTGTCAGTGCCGTACTTCCCGGCGAACGCACTCATGATCCAGCGCCTCGACCACCTGTCGATTTACTGGCAGGAGGGCGGTCGCCGCCGCGCCGTGGAGGACAACCCGAAGCGCGACCGGATCGAAAACTACGAATCGTCCAACGACGCCTACGTGGTCGAAGACTTCGGCTCGGGCTGCGTGGTCGAAAACATCGCAATCGCGGCCTGAGCATGACGAGCCCCGCACGCCGCCATTACGAGCAGGTACGGGCCGCGAAGGATGCGGCCCGCACGGAGCCCGGCAAACTGCCCGCCGGCGCGAGCCACTATGAGCTGATGCTCGTGAAGCTCACCGCCGACCGGCGGCGCCTGAAAGCCGTGCAGTCTGTCGCGCGCAAGGTCGAAGTCAAGCGCGAAGTGCTGCCCGAATATGCCGACTACGTGGCCGGCACGCTCGAAGGCGGGCGGGGCGGTCAGGACGATGTGCTGATGACCGTGCTGATCTGGCGCATCGACGCGGGCGACTACGCCGGCGCGCTGGAAATCGCGCGTTACGCGCTGCGCCACGGCCTGACGCTGCCCGACCACTATGAGCGCTCGGCGGCCGCCGCGATCGCCGAAGAATTCGCCGACGCCGCGCTCGCGGCGCTGCGCGACGGCGGCACGTTTGACGCCGACCAGCTCAACGAAGTGCGCGAGCTCACGGAAGCGGCCGACATGCACGACCCGATCCGCGCCAAGCTGCACAAGGCGCTCGGCCTGGCCTCGATGCAGCGGATCAGCGACGACCAGCTCGACGACGCCCGCGACCGGGCGCGCGCCGCGCAGGCCGTCCAGAACCTTCAAACGTCGCTGCGGCTCGATGCCCGTGCCGGCGTGAAACAGACCATCGCCCGACTGGAAAAGATGTTGGGCGAAGCGGACGGCCGCCGATCGGCCGCCTGCGTGTAAAGAGCCCCCCGGCAATGGCGGCACCGGCGTTCACTCCCAACACCTGACGGCAACGGGATTCGAACGCCGGTCCACCGCCACCTCTTCAACGCCCCGGACATGAGCAGCTTTCTCGCCACTGCAGACACGACCAGCGGCACCGCGCCGGCGCCGCCGACCACGCTCGAAAACGACGGATGGTTTCCCGATATCGAGCTCGCCGAACTGCGCGAGGAAACGCGCCTTGACGGCACCGTGACCGACACGCGCCTGCGCGCGGCCGCGCTCGATGCGATGGCGAGCTGCAACGCCGAGCTGGGCTCGTGGCAGGTCTCGCAGGTTGCCGCCGGCCATTCCGACCTCGCGAGCGTGCCGGCGCCGAAGCTCGGCGGCCAGAGCACGCACGTCATTCGTTACCGCCGCGCGATTTTCAACCTCGTGCGCGCGGACCTCACCGAGCAGTATCGCGGCTACGACTCGACGAAATCGGGCGGCCAGGCGGCAGAAGCGCTCGAAGAAACGATCTGCGAAGCGCGGCGCAATGTCCGCATCGCGCTTGCCGACATTCGCGGCATCCGCCGCACTACCGTCGAGCTGATCTGATGAACGTGACTGCACTCCAGGGCGATACGGTCGACGCGATCTGCTGGCGTTACTACGGCCGCACCGACGCCACGGTCGAGGCGGTGCTCGAAGCGAATGCGGGCCTAGCAGATCTCGGCGCCGTGCTGCCGATCGGAACGGTCGTTTATCTGCCCGACCTCGACACCGTGCCGAGCACGGCCCCCTTGTTGCAACTGTTTGACTGACCCCAGGAGCCGAACGCATGGCCGAACCGAACACCACCACCGCTGCAGCCGTGTCAGCTGCGATCGGGCTCGCAGGCCTCGCACCGGGTATCGACGGCAACGCCCTGATCGGGGCATTCACGGGCGCGGCGCTCGTGGTCGTCACCTCGAAGGATCTCGGCGTCCTGAAGCGCGCCGCGTACCTGCTGATTTCGCTCGTGATGGGCTACCTCGCCGCGCCGGAAATCGTCAACGCGACGCCGATCCGTTCCACTGGCGTAGCGGGATTCTTCGCGGCCGCGCTCGTGATCACGGTCACGCTGCAGCTGATCGAGCGCATCAAGACGGTCGACCTGCTGGCGTTCCTGAAGAAAGGGGGCTGACATGCACATCACCCTCGCGATGATCGCGCCGCTTGTCGCACAACTTGCGCAGCTCGCCGCCGTGCTGCTCCTGCTCACGTACCGTCGCAACGGCGCGCGCCACCGGCATCACGTCTCCTGGCTCGCCTGGCTGCTTGTGGTCGTGCTGGGCGGCTCGTCGATCGAGCTGGCGCTACACGCGAAGCAGGTCGGATTTTTTGAAGCCGGCAAGGCGGTTCTGCTGGCCCTGTTCGTCTTTTGCGCGCGCGGCAACGTCGCGCGGCTTCTGCGGAGTGACACCCCATGAAAACGCACCGCCTCGGCGACATTGGCGCCGATGTTGGCCTGTTGCAGTCACGCCTGAACCGCGCCGGCTTCGCGCTCGCTGTTACGCACGTCTACGACGCCGCCACCGAAACTGCGGTGCGCGCGCTGCAGACGAAAACCGGCCTCGTGGTCGACGGCATCGCCGGCCCCAAGACTTACGCCGCGCTCGCCACCGGCCAGCGCGATCCGAAGCACCTCGCCGACGCCGACCTCGTGCGCGCGGCCGACTCCCTCGGCGTGCCGCTTGCGTGCGTGCGGGCCGTGAACGAAGTGGAGTCGACCGGCTCAGGCTATCTCGTCGACGGCCGCCCGAAAATCCTGTTCGAGCGGCATGTGTTCCGGCGTCGGCTAAAGGCGCGCGGCATCGATCCGGCGCCGCTCGCTGCGAAGTATCCGAACATCGTTTCGCAGACGCCCGGCGGCTATCAGGGCGGCGCGGCGGAATACACGCGGCTGGCGACGGCCGAACTGATCGATCCAGCCGCTGCCTACGAGTCGGCGAGCTGGGGCGCGTTTCAGGTCATGGGCGAGAACTGGCAGCGCCTGGGCTATGCCAGCGTCGACGATTTCGTCGCCCACATGGAGAACAGCGAAGCCGACCAGCTCGATGCGTTTGTGCGCTTCGTGGCGGTTGACAGCGGGCTCGTCGCGGCGCTCAAGGCCCGGAAGTGGGCGACCTTCGCCAAGGGCTACAACGGCCCGAATTACGCGGCCAATCTCTACGACGTGAAGCTCGCCCGCGCGTATGACCGCTACGCCGAATCCGAACAGGCGGCCGCATGAGCCTCACCGCGAAAATCCTCGCTGGCCTGCTTGTGCTGGTCGCGCTCGACCTCGGCGTGGTGTACGTGCGCGCGCTGCACGCGGAGCTGGCCGAACGCACGCAGCAGCTCGACGACGCACGGCAGGGCATCGCCGACCGTGACGACGCCATCAAACGCCTTCAGGACGATGCCGCCGACAAGGCAAAGCAACAGCAACAGCTCGACCGCGCACGATCGGCGATCGCCTCACAGCTCGACACCGCACTGCAGGAAAACCGGAGACTCAGGGATGAAAACGCCGAGGTTCGCGCATGGGCTGATACACCTTTGCCTTTTGATGTTGCCCGCCTGCACAACACCCCCGCCCAGACCGGCGCCGGCGATTACGCTGCAGCAGTGTCAGACCGTGCCGCGCTGCACGCTCCCGGCGATGGCACCGCGCACTAACGGCGAGCTCGACGACGCGCTGACCATCGCGCGCGCCGCCTGGGCATCCTGCGCGGCGATCGTCGACATGGTGTTCGATTGCCAGCATAAGGGAGAGCAGGGGAGCGCGCCGCATGATTAAGCCCGCGAGCCTGCGCGCGGCGATCGTCAGGGCGATTCCTTCGCTCGCTGCCAACCCGGACAAGCTGACCGTGTTCATTGACGCCGGCTCGATTGCGGCGACGAGCGCGCGCTCGCTCTCGTTCGAGTATCGCTATACGTGCAATGTGATGCTGCTCGATTTCGCGGGCGACTCCGACGAGCTGTTCGTCGCGATCGTCGAATGGACGCGCGCGTATCAGGCCGATCTTTTTCTGAATCCCGACGAACGCGCGAACGGTATCACCTACGAAGTCGACATTCTCGATAACGCAACGGTCGACGTATCGGTCAAGCTGCAGCTGACCGAGAGCGTCGTCGTCAGGCGGGCCGACGACGGCACGCGAACGATTGAACACGTCGACGATTCGCAGGGCTGGCCGACATGACGGACGAGCTGCAGGCCGTCGAAAGATGGGCCGGCTCGCTGCTCGCCCAGCTCGCGCCGGCCGCGCGCCGGAAAGTCATGCTCGATATCGCGCGCGAGCTGCGGCGCAGTCAACAGGCCCGCATCGCCGCGCAGCAAGACCCTGACGGCACCGCGTACACACCGCGCAAGGTGAAGGCTCAGAAGGGTGGTAAGAGGTTGCGCGGCAAGCGCGGCCGCATCAAACGCGCGGCGATGTTTGCAAAGCTGCGCACGGCACGTTACATGCAGGTCGAAGCAACACCCACCGGCCTCGCGATTGGCTTCGCCGGCCGCGTCGCGCGGATCGCACGCGTTCACCAGCTCGGCGAGTTGGATCGCGTCTCACCGGCCGGCCCTGAAGTGCGCTATGCGGCCCGTGTCCTGCTCGGCTTTACCGATGCCGATAGAGAGCTGATTCGCGACAGGCTGCTCAAGCACATCATCGACATCCCTTAAACGTCGGTTCCGGATCGACCTTCGCCCGTGCTGGGCGCGGATTGGCCGGCTTCTGCTTTGCGAAAAGATGGAATGGGTGGTCGACGACGAATTGGTTGTACTGCAGCACAACGTTCCTTGCGGCCTCTTTGAAAGGCTAACGATCGGGCAAATGCTCGATCACTTCTCGATGCTCCTCAACGACTTGCCGAAGGATATCGCGTGTGTCCCGCTTGCCTTCGGGAGCGGCGATGTCGATCTTTCTGCGTGGACGAATCTTGACGCGTGGCTTGAGCGTTACTCCGTCGAGCTTACGGGGCGCAGTCATGGGATCTCCGAGTCAAAAGTCAGCAAACGGGCGGTCAGGTCCGTTGACGCGCTGCCTGTCTCCGCAGCTCACGGTCTCGCACTTTTACGATTCTTGCCGATACCTCCGCATGCATCGTGTGCCGCCAAGCTTCGTCAGCATGCCGATAAGCCGCGTTCAAGGTATGCGCGGTCCGTTGCTTCGCCTCGGGCGTTGAGGCAAACACGGACGCAAATGCAGAAAATGCACGACGCACAGTCTTGGTGACCATAGTGTCCACCGCAGTGAAATCGATGTTGAAAGTCTAGACGCTTTCTCGCATGTTGGGATGTTGTGCGTCCACCTAGTATTGCGATAGCGCTATCTATGCGCAATACATAATTACATTTACACTACTCGGGGCCAAGACCGGTCAATCCACGGCGAACAACTGAGCGTCCGCCACGTGATTCAACGTCTAAAATGACGTCCGACGCTTACCGCAACGTGAGCAAAGCGAGATAATCGAGAACTCTCGTTGCGACGGTTGACGAAAAAACGGGCTTTTCGCTAAGGCTCCAAATAAATCTGCGGAATGGGAATTGTTTGATTTTGATTGTAAATATCATTTCCACTTTTTCAGAATTTGGAATTGATTTGTGAATACCTATAAATCCATCTCCGCCGATATATATTTTTATCCGAACATCGCCCCTCTTAACCACAATCTCCTTGGCCTCTGCGGTAATGACTATCTTCCTTTCGGGTGTTTCGTGTTTATTTAATTTGGCAACCTTTCGCTCTAAGCTAACGCCAATTTTTGTTAAAAATAAAATTGTTTGCTTGGCATGAATCGCATTGCCAATGGAAATATTTAGAGGGCGTTTTTTTGATGTTTTGCTTCTCGCAATCGGCCACTCAATATATTCGGAAATAATATTTCCCCACAATGCAACCCCCATTGATAGCAAATAACGAATACCTTTTGGCAGCACTGCAAACTTCGATATCACAAATCGATATGATTTGTGCATCCAGAGGGAAAGATAAAACCCCGCGATTCCCTTATAAGAAGTGATTTTCAGCCTTATGCGCTTTCGCTTTAGCCTCTCTCTTTCCGAAAATCGATCTATCAGCGAAAAATTATGCACAGTCGCATCTCCATGCGTCGAGCTTTCCTCGAACCCTGCATAAAGAGACAATTTCGCAAATTTCTTCCATTTGCCCACCGGGTTTTTGTAAAATGCCTCCAAATTCAAATATGCGCTGGGGCTGATCGCGCCGTGGTGTAATTTCTCTTGCGCCATTTCTAGAACTATGGTCTTAGAAGATTTGTTTGGAACCGCAAAGGGTGCAGGCGGGAGGCGCTTTACCGATATAACATCCTCTCTGCTTATGGGCATCTCTTCCAAATTTGCGATTGGAAACAAATCCAATACGGATGCCTCTAGCATCCGAGAATCATAAATTTTTAGAAAAATATCCTCTACGCGGCCAAGCTTATTTCTGTGGTTAAAAATATCGAACTGAATAACAAGCGACGATAGATACGTATAGTCGGCCTTGTTTTTCTTGTACACAAGATAGATGCGGTCGCCAATAACAAATTTTGGCTTGAACCGCAGCACATACGTATCAATAAAGGTATATGCCCCAAGCAAACCACCAACTATGCCCAGTGCTGTAGATATACCTTTCACGATGTGAGCTGCGCTCATAATCGACTGTGGGCTCATTGCTGTTCTGGTTCGGTAGTTATAAAGCTCGTCCTCGAAATTGTTCTTGGCCTGCGAGCGCCAGCTTACCACTGGGCAATATCCGCGGCACGACTCAGTATGAATACACTGTCCGCCGGACTGAACGTGCAGCTTCCCGCTCCTGAGCAGGCCATCGACCAAGCGGGGAACTGAAGCGGATCGGTAAGCGGCCTTTCTCCGGAAATCTGCGCAGGGCTTTTGTACCCGGACCGGTAACGCATGCCGCTGCTCGCCCCGCGCACGCGCGGCCGGCAACATGGGCGGTATGGATGCCAACGAAACCCGCCGCCTCATCGTCAACCTGATCCGCAAAGGATCTGTGATCGACGTTGACCTCACGAGCAACCCGCCGACGTGCCGGGTATCCGTTGGCGACCCTGCCGACACCGACAATCCCGGACTCACAACGAACTGGATTCCGTTTCTCGCGCTGCGCGCCGGCACAACCCGCGAATGGAACCCGCTCACGAAAGGCGAAAGGGTTCTGCTTCTGTGTCCGATGGGCGACCCCGCCCAGGGCGTCGCCGTCGCTGGCCTGAATGCCGACGACACGCCGCCGCCGAGCACCAGCCCCGACAAGCACCTGCGCCGTTACCCGGACGGCGCCGAGCTCGAATACGACCATGCAGCACACGCCCTCAAAGCGACGCTGCCGGCCGGCGCGACCGTGCTGATCGTCGCACCGGGCGCCGTGAACGTGCAAACCAAACAGGCGACCGTACAGGCCGAGACGATCACGCTCGACGGCGACGCAACCGTGACGAAATCGCTCACGGTTAAAGGCCCGTTTGCGTTCGAATCCGGCATGACGGGCACGGGCGGCGAAGGCGGCGGCGCGACCATGAAGATCAACGGCGCGGCCGACTTTACGGGCGAAGTGAAATCGCAAGGCATCAGCCTGCCGAAACACACGCACCGCGAGCAGGGCGACGGTCAACTCGTGAGCGAACCACAATGAAAGGCCTGAACGTCACGACGGGCCGCGCGATCAGCGGGCTCGATCACCTGTATCAGTCGATCGGACAAATCCTGTCGACACCGCTCGCCTCGCGCGTCAAGCGCCGCACGTTTGGCTCGGACATTCCCGACCTGATCGACGCCCCGAACAATGGCGCGACGCGCACCCGCGTGTATGCGGCGATCGCGACCGCGCTTATGCGATGGGAACCGCGCCTGACGCTCACGCGCGTCCAGCTCGCAACCGACACCGACGATGCAGGGCAGGGCGTGCAGGTCGTCGACATTGAAGGCGCGACCACCGAGACCGGAGAGACGGTCAAGGCAAGCGTCCCAATCGCAAACGGGGCCGCAGCGTGAGCGCGACGCCGATCGACCTTTCGCAACTCCCGGTTCCCGATATCGTCGAGTTGATCGACTACGAGACGCTGCTCGCGCAACGTAAGGCGCGGCTCGTGTCGCTCTATCCGGCCGAAGAACAGACCGAAGTCGCGGCGACGCTTGAGCTCGAATCGGAGCCGATGGTGAAGCTCCTGCAGGAGAACGCGTACCGCGAGGTTGTGCTTCGTCAGCGTGTGAACGACGCGGCGCGCGCCGTCATGCTGGCCTATGCAGAAAACGGCGACCTCGAACAGCTCGCCGCGTTCTTCGATCTGGAGCGTCTGACGATCACGCCGGCCGATCCGGTACACGGTATCGTGGCCGTCATGGAAAGCGACAGCGACCTGCGCTATCGCACGCAGCTCGCGCCGTCGAGTCTGTCTGTCGCCGGCCCTGAGAGCGCGTACATCAAGCACGCGCGCGATGCTGATGGCCGCGTGCTCGATGCAACGGCCATGAGCCCGTCGCCGTGTCAGGTGCTCGTTACCGTGCTTTCGCGCATCGGCGACGGCTCCGTGCAGGACGGCGACGGTATTCTAGAAGCCGTGCGCGACGCGCTTTCGAAAGACGACGTGCGCCCGCTCACCGACGAAGTGCTCGTGCAGGGAGCGCAAATCAATGGTTACGCCGTCGACGCGACGCTCATTTTCTTCGCTGGCCCCGATCGTTCTGTCGTGCTCGCGCAGGCAAACAAGGCCGTGAAAAAGTACACCGACGACATGCACCGGCTCGGCATGGAAATTACGCGAGACGGCATCTTTGCGGCCGCGCGTCAGCCCGGCGTGCAGAAGGTCATTCTGCGTACCCCCGCGGCGGATATGCCGTCGACCAAGCAACAGGCGCCTTTCTGCACGGATATCAGCCTGATCGACGGCGGGGTGTACAGCAATGAGTAGTCGCACGACCTCACTGCTCCCGCCGAACGCGAGCCGGCACGAGCGCAACCTCGCCGCGACGAACGCGGCGATCAGCGATATCGACGTGCCGCTGCGCTTGCTCATGAACCCGGCAACCATCCGGCTCGATCTGCTGCCGTGGCTCGCGTGGCACCTCGGCGTCGATACGTGGAAAGACTACTGGCCCGAAAGCGTGAAGCGCGATCGCGTCAGGAAGGCGATCCCAATCGCACGCAGGAAGGGCACCGCGGCGGCCGTACGCGAAGTCGTCGCCACATTTGGCGCCAACCTCGTGCTGCGCGAGTGGTTCGAGATGACGCCTCGCGGCACGCCCGGCACGTTCGACATTGTGATGACTGTCACCGCGCGCAACGGTGAGCCCGCAACGGCCGAATACGTCGCCGACATCATCGCGGAAATCGAACGCACGAAGCCCGTCCGCGCGCATTACACGTTCACGCAGGGCTATTCGATGCAGGGGCGCTTTGGCGTCGCGGCCGCCGCACGGCCCGCCCTGTATCGCCGCCTCACCCTCTCGGATATCTGACGAATCTGACCATGGCCGGAACCCTCATCACGATTTCAGACGCCTTTCGCGCGGCGCTCGTCGCCTCGGGCAACACCGGAACGAACGCCCACAAGGTCACAAAGATCGGCCTGTGCAATGCCGCCTTTGACGCGTCGAACAGGAAGCTGACCGCGCTCCCGAACGAGCTCAAGCGTATCGACACGTTCGGCGGGCAGAACATCGATGCCGACACGATTCACGTCACGCTGCAGGACAGCACCGCCGAGCAGTACACGCTTTGGGGCTTCGGGTTCTATCTCGAAGACGGCACGCTTGCTGCGTACTACAGCCAGCAGGCTGCAGACGGCCCGATCATGGAGAAGTCGCCGGCGGCGCAGCTGCTGCTTTCCGTCGACGTTCAGTTCGCATCGATCGATGCCGCGGCGCTGTCCTTTCCGTCCGCTTCGTTCCTGAATCCACCGGCGGGCGAGGACATACAGGGCGTGATCGAGCTCGCCACGCAGGCCGAAGTCGATGCTGGCACCGATGACGCGCGCGCTGTGACGCCGAAGAAGGCGGCCACGCGATACGCGCCGAAGAATTCGCCGAAGCTCAGCGGGCGCGTATTGATCGCCACGACCGCCGACGACGGTACGAACACGTTGCAGGTCGCGGGCGGCGTGAAACAGGCCAGCTCGACCATCGACGGCGGCGCAGGCCTGAGCGCGCTGTATCTGTCCAACAACGGCAAAACGCGCTGGATGCTGGGCAAGCGTGACACCGCCGAAACGGGCAACAACGCCGGCGGTGAATTCTTCCTCGGTGCCTGGAAAGACGACGGAACACAGGTAAGTGTCCTGACAGTTTCGCGTGCCTCGCAGGTCGCATCGTTCAACCAGCGCCCTGTGTTCAACGGGGCTACGCCGTGGGATACCGCCAACCTCAACCCCGCGAACTATGCGACGACCGCCGACCGCGACGCGACCAATGGCCAGGTCAGCGCCAAGGTGAACAGGAGCGGTGACACGATGACGTCCCGGCTTTCCATCGCGCCGACCGGGAGCCAGGGCGACTTCGGCATGCGCTCCGGGGATGGATGGTGGACGTATATCCGCGCCCGCAACGGGGGCGGCCTCGAAGTCATCAACAACGGCTACAGCGCCGTCACGGCGTGGTTCGACAACAGCGGCCGCCTGTATAGCAACGGCGGCTTCCAGGCGGGCGGGGCGCAGTTCAACAACGACGGCAACATCTACATGCCGTTCCGCGGCCAGTGGATCAGCGACGTGATCGGCGACCTCTACGCGTGGCGCGACAACCTGAACGCCGGCAAGGCCGACCGCAATGCGAATTGCCAGTGGAATTCCGGGGCATGGGAAGGCGCCGCATTCACTGGCGCAAACCAGCGTCAGGATTGCCCGTCGCCCTACGTCATGGTCGGGCAGTTTCTTGACCCCGGCGGCTACTGGCACATGCGCGGCATTGTTCTGCGCAACAACTAAAGGGGGCCTCTATGGGCATCAGTTGCAAGCGGTTTTCTCACGACCTGCTGGCTGCAACGTTGACGCACATGCTCGGCGTGCAATCCGGCGTCGACTTCTGCGTCGGGCATCCCGTCGACGCATCAGGCAAGCAGACCGGCGAGCCGGCGATCGCGGCCTGGTACAGCGCGACGGTCCCGCAACCCGACATGCTGGCTGTGACCCGGCACTTCCGCGATAACCGGACCGAGGTCCGCGGCATCGTCATGCGGCGCGTGCGCGACAACATGCTCCGGCTGACCGATGCGCGGGTGATCGTCCCGCCGGATGCACCCGATCCGGTCAAGGCGCAGGCCGCGCAATGGCAAGCGTACCGGCAGGCGCTACGGGACATTACGGAGCATCCGGGTTTCCCGATTGATGTTGAGTGGCCAGAGGCGCCCGGCCCGCTGATCTAGTTCCGCTTGACACATCAATCCATCTATCCCTGAAACGGAACCTCAAAACATGGCACTCAGAAAGCAGATTCTCGTCGCATTGAACGGCGCACCGGCAACGGTTCACCGTGTCGATAACGTCACGCTCAACAAGCTCACCAACTTGACGTTTGCCGTCGTCTCGTGCTTCTACAGCGAGGACGCACTCAAGCAGGGCCTCAACCCGCTCGCACAGGTTTCGATCCAGCTCGACGGCATCCCGGCGAACGGGCAGAACGCCTTCGATTTCGCAGAGGCAGCGCTGGCCGCGCCGGCGCCGGATGACGTGACGGTCAATCCGGTTGTCACGCAATTCGGCGCCGACCGCTACGCGTTCGCCGGCGCCGAAGTGCTCGACCTGTAATTCGACCTGCAGTTCGACCTGAAACCGGGTACATCCCGTTTCCTCTCACCTTAGGAGTACAAAACATGCCGCAGGACTACCACCACGGGGTACGCGTCACCGAAGTCAACGAAGGGACGCGCCCGATCCGTTCGGTATCGACCGCGATCGTCGGTATCGTCTGCACGGCCGAGGATGCCGACGCGGCGACGTTCCCGCTCGATACGCCCGTGCTGATCACGAACGTCGTGTCGGCGCTCGGCAAGGCCGGCACGAAGGGCACGCTGTACAAGACGCTCGACGGCATCGGCAAGCAGACGAAGCCGATCACGGTTGTCGTGCGCGTCGCGGAAGGCAAGGACGATGCGGAGACTACGAGCAACGTGATCGGCACCGTGACCGCTGACGGCAAATACACCGGCATGAAGGCCCTGCTCACGGCGCAGGCGAAGGTCGGCGTCAAGCCCCGCATCATCGGTGCGCCGAACCTCGATTCACAGGCCGTCGCAACCGCGCTCGCCAGCACCGCGCAATCGCTGCGCGCCTTCGCCTACGTGTACGCCTACGGCTGCAAGACGAAGGAAGAGGCCACCACGTACCGCAAGCAGTTCAGCCAGCGCGAAGTGATGGTGATCTGGCCGAATTTCCTCGCATGGGATGAAGCGACCAGCGAAACGGTCGAAGTGCCGTCGACGGCCTACGCCCTCGGCCTGCGCGCGAAGATCGACAACGATACGGGCTGGCACAAGACGATTTCGAATGTCGGCGTGAACGGCGTAACGGGCATCAGCCAGGACGTTTTCTGGGATCTGCAGGATCCGGCGACGGACGCGGGCTATCTCAACGAAGCGGACGTAACGACCCTCATCAACCGCGACGGCTATCGCTTCTGGGGCTCGCGCACCTGTTCCGACGATCCGCTGTTCATGTTCGAGAACTACACGCGCACCGCGCAGGTTATCGCCGACTCGATCGCCGACGCTCAAATGCCCGTCGTCGACGGGCCGCTGAATCCCTCGCTGCCGCGCGACGTCATCGAAGGTATCAACCGATGGTTTCGCGAGCAGACGAGTAACGGCTATTTGGTCGGAGGTAGCTCGTGGTGGGATTCGGAGCCGAACACGCAGGACGTGCTGAAGTCCGGCAAGGCGTACATCGACTACGACTATACGCCCGTGCCGCCACTCGAAAACCTGATGCTGCGCCAGCGCATCACCGACCGCTACCTCGCCGACTTCGCCTCGCGCGTCACGGCATAACGACGGCCCAACACAGGAGAAAATTCGATGGCTCTCCCGAGCAAACTGAAGGGGTTCAACCTCTTTCACAACGGCGAAAACTTCGCCGGCAAGGTCGCCGAAGTGGCGCTGCCGAAGCTGACCCGCAAGATGGAGGCCTATCAGGGCGGCGGCATGAGCGGCCCGATCAAGATCGATTTCGGCCAGGAGGGTATCCAGATGGAATGGACCGCCGCCGGCTTCCTGAAATCGGTCCTGCAGTCTTACGGCACGCTCAAGCACGACGGCGTGCTGCTGCGCTTCGCCGGCGGCTATCAGGCCGAAGACTCGGCCTCAATCGATGCGATCGAAGTCGTCGTGCGCGGCCGCCACATGGAAATCGACCCCGGCACGGCGAAGGCGAAGGAAGACACTGCGTTCAAGGTGACGACCGTGGCGAGCTACTACAAGCTGACCGTGAACGGCGAAACGATCATTGAAATCGACTTCGTGAACATGATCGAGAACATCAACGGCACCGACCTGATGCAGACGCTTCGCACGGCGATCGGCCTCTAACGGTCACAACCTCCCATAGCTGGATACCATGAAAAACACGAACGAAACCGATGCAGTTTCCACGCCGCCCGCTGCTGACCCGAACACGCTCACGCTCGACACGCCGATCGTGCGCGGCAAGCAGACGATCACCGAAATCACGCTGCGCAAGCCGCAATCGGGCGAGCTGCGCGGCGTCTCGCTCTCCGACCTTGTGAGCCTCGACGTGTCGGCGCTCTCGAAGGTGCTGCCGCGTATCAGCTCGCCGACGCTCACTGAGCACGATGTCGCCCAGCTCGACCCCGCCGACCTCGTGCAGCTGGGGGGTATCTTCGCCGGTTTTTTGATGCCGAAGGCCGTGAAGGCGAGCATGGCCTCCCTGACCGCGTAGAAGATGCGATGGCCGATATCGCGACGGTTTTCGGATGGGAACCGCCGCTGATGGACGGTTTCGGCCTGGCTGAACTGATGGACTGGCGCGAGCGTGCGCGCGTGAGAAGCGGAACCGGAAACGATGGATAACGCCCTGAAGCTTCGCGTCATGTTCGACGCGATCGACAACCTGACGAAGCCCCTGAAAAACATCCTCGCCGGTAACAAGGGGCTCGCGAGCTCGCTCAAGGAAACGCGGCGCGAGCTGACCGAGATGGGCAAGACGCAGAAGACCGTCGGCGAGTTCCGCGAGGTGCGCAAGGGGCTCGCCGCGACCGCCACGCAGCTCAACGCGGCGCGCGGCCGCGTGGGCGAACTGGCCGCCTCGATGCGCTCGACCTCGAACCCGTCGCGCCAGATGGCGGCCGATTTCGAGAAGGCAAAGCAGGAGGCCACGCGCCTCACCACCGAACACGGGCGGCAATCGACGCGCGTGCGCGAGCTGCGCGACCAGCTCGCGACCGCCGGCGTGAACACGCGCAACCTGTCGCAGCACGAGCGCGACCTGCGCGGCAACATCGCGGCCACGACGGCGACCATGAAAGACCAGATGGCGAAGCTCGAAGCGATCGGCGAGCGCGAGAAGCGCGTCGCGGCCGCGCGCAGGAGCATGGAGAAAATGCAGGGCGTCGCCGCCGGTATGGCCGTAGGCGGCTACGCGGCGCGCTCGACCGGCACGCACATTTTCGGCGACCTGCGCGAATCGCTCGACGAGTCGAAGGAGTTCGAGCGCGAGGCGATGCGGATCAAGGCGCTCGGCCTCGGCGATCACGCGTCGGCCGATGCCGTGAAGTACGCCCGCGCGATGAAGCAGTACGGCGTCGCGACGACCGACAACGTGCTCATGATGCGCGACGCCCTGAGCATCTTCGCCGACGAGCATCACGCCCAGATGGTGATGCCCACGCTCTCGAAAATGAAGTTCGCCAACGATTCGATGTATGGCGCCGAGGACGCACACGCGAACGAAGAAAAGTTCATGAACATGCTGAAGGTGATCGAGCTGCGCGGCGGCACGAAGAACGAAGCAACGTTCAAGGACGAAGCGAACATGGTGCAGAAAGTCATCACGGCGACCGGCGGCCGTGTCGGCGGCGACCAGTGGCGCGATTTCATCCAGACGGGCGGCGTCGCGGCCAAGCAGATGCGCAAGGATGCCTTTTACTACCAGATGGAGCCGCTGATTCAGGAGATGGGCGGCCACGCCGTAGGCACGGGCCTGATGTCCGCATATAGCAACGCGTACCAGGGCAAAACCACGGTACGGGCCGCGAAACAGATGATGGCGCTCGGCCTGCTCGATCCGAAGATGGTCGAATACACGAAGATCGGCACGATCAAGCAGGTCAAACCGGGCGCACTTGCCGGCGGCGACCAGCTCAAGGCGTCGCCGCTCGAATGGCTCGAAAAGGTGCTGCTCCCGAAGCTCGCGGCGAAGGGCATCACTGACCCGGACAAGGTAAAGGACATGATCTCGACGATCTTTACCAACCGGACGGCCGCGAACCTGTTCACGACGATGTACATGCAGCGTGACCAGATTCACAAAAACGAGCGCCTGAATGCCGGCGCCGATGGGATCGACGATGCGGCCGCGAAGGGCGAACAGCTCACACAGGGCCGCGAGATTGCCGCGCTCACGCAGCTGCGCGACCTCAAGCTCGAAATCGGCGAGAAGATTTCACCGCTCTACAACTCGGCGCTGCAGGCGACGGCGACCGCAACCTCGAAAGTCGTCGGGTTCATGAAGGAACACGGCACGGCCGCGAAAGTGATGCTCACGGTACTTGCGGCACTCGCGGCGATTCTTGTCGTCGTCGGCACGCTGACGATTGCGCTCGCCGGCGTGCTCGGCCCAATGGCCATCGTGAAATTCAGCATGCAAACGCTCGGCATGCAGGGCGGTTTGCTCGCGCGCGGCCTCGGACTCGGCGCGAGCGCATTCCGCATGTTCGGCACCGCGGCAATGTTCGCCAGCCGCGCGATGCTCATGAATCCGATCGGCCTCGCGATCACCGCGGCCGTCGCAGTCATCGCCGGCGGCGCGTACCTGATTTACACGTATTGGGACCGGATTCGCGCCGGCGCCTTGTGGGCGTGGGACGGCATTCGCGGCGCATTCGCGGGCGGAATGGCATGGTTTGCCACGCTGCCGGCGCAGTTCGCCGAGTTCGGTACACACCTGATTTCGGGGCTCGTGAACGGCATCACGAACGGCCTCGGCACGGTCAAGGATGCGATCGTGAACGTCGCCAGCTCGACGGTCGGATGGTTCAAGGAAAAGCTCGGCATTCACAGCCCGAGCCGGGTTTTCGCCGAGCTGGGCGGGTTCGTCGCGCAGGGCGCCGCAATCGGCATGGAAGGCGAGCAGGGGCGCGTCGCCAGGGCCGCCGTCGCGATGGCGACCGTCGCGACGACGGCTTTCGGCGCACCCGCATTCGGCACCGGCGCAAGCGCCGCGACGGTCCCGCTCGTGCGTCCGACCGTACCGATCGACACCCGGCCGCCTGTTGTCGCTTCGCCGGCGGCGCAGGCGGCCGGCGCGAGCAGCGCGGGGGCGCCCATCATCAACATTTACCCGCAGGCCGGCGCCGATCCGCAGGCGATCGCGCGTGCCGTCGCGGCCGAGCTGGACCGCCGCGAGCGCGCGCAACGTTCGCGCCGGGTTTCCAGCCTGTCCGATCATTGAACCTGGAGGAGAGCGGCTCATGATGATGGCCCTCGATCAATTCGTTTTCAGTCTCGCGACGGCACCTTTTCGCGAGCTGCAGCGTCGCCGTAACTGGAAGCACCGAACCAGCTCGCGCGTGGGCGCCCGTGACGCGAGCCAGTACACCGGCCCCGGAGACGACTCGATCACCCTCAATGGAACCGTCGCGCAGGGCGAGTCGATCGGCTCGCGCGCCTCGATCAAGCAGCTCGCCGACATGGGCGACACGGGCGACGCGTATGTGCTCGTGGATGGAGTCGGCAACGTGTACGGCGCCTATGTCATCGAAGGCCTGGACGAAACGCAGACGTACCACACGGCCGAAGGCGTCGCGCGCAAGATTGAATTCACGCTGACCCTCAAGCGCGTCGACGATGACGCGCTTTCTGCCGTCAACGAGCGGGCCGTGAAATGACGGATATTGACCACTCGCGCGCCGGCCGCGTGCAACCGCAGGCCGACTACCGCGTAACGCTCGACGGTCGCGATCTGTCGGGCGCAATGGCGCCGTACCTCATCAGCCTGTCACTTTCAGAATCGCGCGCCGACGAAGCCGACACGCTCGACATTGTTCTCGACGACTCGAAAAACACGTTCGCGATTCCGAAGCGCGGCGCCGATATCAAGGTTGCACTCGGATGGGTGGGCGAGCCCCTTGTCGACAAGGGAACATTCACGGTTGACGAAGTGGAGCACAGCGGGGCGCCCGATATCATCACGATCCGCGCGCGATCGGCCTCGATGACCGAAGCCATGCACGAGCGGCGGGAACAGAGCTGGCACGCGCAGACGCTCGGCGCGATCGTGAACGCGATCGCCGGCCGGCACTCGCTCAAGCCGGCCGTCGCCGATGCACTCGCACAGATTGCGATCGCTCATATCGACCAGACGCAGGAAAGCGACATGTCGTTTCTGACGCGCCTCGCGCGCCGGTACGATGCCGTGATGAACGTGAAAGACCTGCGCCTTCTGTTCACGCCGATCGGCACCGGCAAGACGGTGAGCGGCAGGGCGTTCGACGTGCTGAACATCACGCGCAAAAGCGGCGACCAGCACCGTTACCACGTCTCACAACGCGAGAGCTATGCGGCTGTGCGCGCGCACTACCATTCGAACGGGCAGGGCAGGCGCAAATCGGTCGTCGTCGGCGGCAACAACAATCACAACGTCAAGGTATTGCCCGAGGACTACCCGAACGAAGCCGAAGCACGCGCGGCCGCCGAAGCCGAGCTGGCCCGCACGCAGCGCAGCCAGGCCACGCTCGACTACACGCTCGCACGCGGGCAGGCCGGGATATTCCCCGAGCTGCCCGTGACAGTTTCCGGCTTCAAACCCGAAATCGACGAAACGCCCTGGCTCGTAAAGAAGGCGACGCACACGCTCGGCGACGGCGGGTTCACAACCGCGCTCGAGCTCGAAGTGCGTGACGACCCGACGACCGACAGGCACCGGTCGCATTTCCGGCGCCCAGCCTGAACCTTATAAAAAGCGGGCATCGTCGGTTGTAATAACTTATATTTGGCTTATACTGGAGTCGATGAACAAGATCAACTGGAGCCCCAAGGCCGCGAAGCAGGCGCGCAAGCTCGACCGCCCCGTGCGACTGCAGATTCTTGATGCCGTAGAAGGTCTCGCAACGATGCCCGATGTTTCGAACGTGAAGGCGCTCATCAATCACGAATACGGCTACCGTTTGAGGGTAGGGAACTACCGGGTCTTGTTCGACTGGGATGGGGCAATCAAGATCGTCGACATTCAGGAAGTGAGGAAACGCGATGAACGCACCTACTAACATTCAAACAATTATGGGACCGGACGGCAAGCCGGCCTTTGTTGTCATCCCATATGCGGACTATGTGGCGCAGCACGCGCGCGACAGCGACCTGATCCCGCATGATGTTGTGCGTCGGACACTGGCTGATGACGTGCCGCCGGCGCGGGCATGGCGGGAACACCTTGGTCTGACTCAGGCTGAAGTCGCGGCACGCCTTGGCGTGAGCCAATCGGCTTACGCGCAGCAGGAGGCGAGTGCACGCCTGCGGAAATCGTCGCGTGAGAAGATTGCGGCCGCGCTTGGCATCACGGCCGCGCAACTAGATTTCTGACGACAGCCGCTCGCAAGACAGCGTTCGCAGGCCGTCATCGTTCGCGGTTGCCGGACGGTAAGTCCGCGGAGGACCGCGATTTGCTGCGTGAGCGCGTGCAGCTTTCGGCGACGTGTTTGGCGGTGCGGGTGGCGATTTCCTGTAGCCCTGGCTCGATGTGGCGCGGCCAGTAGAGCAGGTGATGAAACCAAAGGCAGGCGCGACGTCGCCCGCACAACCATTTGACTGAGAACCCCTCGACAGGGAAGGTATCAAGCGAGCGGTAGCCGATCGCACAGACGCCAATACTCAGCCACGCCAGGGCGAGGACAAGTGTAGGAACGGAAAGCAAGCAAGCCACCGCGAAGCCTCCGATGGGCAGCCATATGTTGCATGAGGACCGGGTTTTCATCTGTGTTCTCTCCCTGAGTTGCAGACGCCCAGCGACGACATCGGAGCAGGGTCGGCCGAAGGCTAAAGTCCTGTGCCAAGGGACCATGCCTGATTAAAGGATAGGGCACCGAACGGGAGCAGGGAACGGGATGAGAGAAAGGGCGACCATCGTGTGCTTTCAACGCGACAAGGTGCTGCTTGTCGCACGGGGGCGATCGCGTTGGTCCTTGCCGGGTGGTACGATCAAGCGTTCAGAATCGCCGCTTGAGGCCGCTTACCGGGAACTTGAGGAAGAGACAACAATTACCGGTCATGCGCTGGCCTATCTGTTCCAGTTCGGCGGCCTCAGCAAGCGTCATCATGTGTTTTTCGCCGAACTCCCGCGAGACACGAGACCAGAACCACAAAACGAGATCGTGCAATGTCGCTGGTTTAAACCTGCGAAAATCTTGACGCTCGCGGCAAGCGTGCCGACGCACGAAATCGTTCGACTTTTGAAATGAATCAAGCCCCGAGATGATGCGCAGTTACGAATACCACGGCTATACGCTTGAAGTCACTACCGAAGCGAATTTCAAGACGCGGGCGCCCCAACCCCGGCCGACCGATTCGGGATTCGTCGCGGTAGTGAGAATATTTCGTGCGGGAGCGACAGTTGCCGCATTTTCGCCATTGCGATTCGGTGAGGTCGCCGGCCGTCCATTCGCCACCGAGTCCGATGCGCTGATGGGCGGGTACAGCGCGGCGCGCAAGATCGTCGACGACCTCTTTGGTTCCGATGCCAATTAGCCTGCTGGTTTAGGCCTTGTGGTAAGCGGGTGGTCCCAGGTCGCGCCAGAGGCGGCCGGATCGCCAAGCCTTTGGCAGCTCGACGGCGAGCACTCGCCAGCGAGCCAGCACGTCGGCAAATGAGCCTTCGAGTTTCGCGCGGCGGATTTTTTCGACGACTCGCCATCCCCGGACATATTGCTCGAAGCTGCGCTGACTCGACAGGTAATGCGGAGCGTGGACGCCGACCCACGCCAGCATTTCCGCCGGCGGCACGTCAGGCGCATCGGGATCGGGCTCGATGTTGGCGGTGACGCCGGTTTCGTCGAGCTCAGGCTGTGTCTGGGCTTGGGAGGATGCCGCGGCCGCCTCGCGCACGAGCAAACGCATCAGCTCGATTCGGTGCCACGGGATCGGCGAACGACCGGCGAGATAGTTCCGGACGGTTCGCGTGCAGCAGCGGAGAACATCAGCGATACGCGCGATTGACAGGCCGTTTGAGAGCGCGAGGAAATCGGACAACTCGCCGTGACGGGGTGCTACAGCATTCATGGGCAGTGCAGTTGAGGCTAACCGTTATATTTTTGTAAGTATTATTACAAATAGTTAACTCAATGCTGTCGAAATAACTACATTCTGTTCGGACTAGCTTCCGAGACTTTACATAACATAATTTATCGAATTTTCTGTTGTAGTAGCTTTATAGAAATGTCGTGTTCGGGTATGCAGCGGTCCCGACGAACCATCGAGGTACAACTACCACTTCAAGCATATGACGACCGTCGGCGAGCCCATCGATCCGAAGTCTGGAAGTGGTATCACAGCGTTGTGGGCAAAGGCGAAGCGGTCATCGTTGATACATGGTGGCTCACCGAAACCGGTGGCTTCCCGACGCAATACCTCGGCGACACAATAGGCGCACTTATCACAAACGGTGCGAGACGGCTCACCCGCTGCAAACGTCTGGTTCGCGGAATCTGCATCAGAGTGCCCGCAAGAATTACAGAATGGCGAGCAGTACAGCTATGCCGTTGGTATGTCGTACGCAATACACCGTTTTGAGCTAGATCAATGCTCGGGCTCGCTTCAACGGTACTCTCTTTGAAGTCCACGGCGTTGCAGCCACGGCGAACGGATGGATACCGCACCTCACGGCATCGCCTGACACCGACGCACCCACCAAGGCTGTGGTGCGTGTGCGCGACGCAGAAGTCGTCCTCACTCCCCTGATCCGTAGCCTGCCGCCAATGCCGATTATCGCCGAACCTCAGGCAACAACAACACAACCGCCTTCAACGACCGATCATACGACGGGACTCGCGTCGGCGGAGGCCGGGTGTCGCCTTCAACAGTTCGGCGCCAACGCCATCGAAGAAGCCCGCACACCGCGATGGCGGCAACTTGCCGGGAAGCTCTGGGGACCGGTGCCATGGATGCTCGAGGCGGTCATCCTTCTGCAGATCCTGCTTGGCCGGACCCAGGAGGCGCTGGTCATCCTGTTTCTGCTTGCTTTCAACGCCTTCGTCGCTTTCGTTCAGGAGCGCCGCGCGCAGGATGCCCTGATGCTTCTGCGGCATCAGTTGCAGGTTAGCGCCCGGGTACTGCGTGACGCGCACTGGAGTCGCTTGCCCGCAGCCCAACTGGTCCCCGGAGACGTGGTGCACGTAAGGGCAGGCGACATCGTGCCCGCCGATCTCGTGCTGTTCGATGGAATGGTGGCGCTTGATCAGTCAGCATTGACCGGCGAATCCCTCGCGGTCGACGCGGGCCCTGGGCAGCCTGCCTATACGGGTTCGATCGTACGTCAAGGCGAAGCCAGCGGTGAAGTCACCGCGACCGGTTCGCGAACCTGTTTCGGCCGGACGGCAGAACTGGTACGCACGTCCAGCGCACCCAGCCACATGCAGCGCACGATCTTCTCCATCGTCAAGCGCCTTGTCGCATTCGACCTCGCGCTCGTCGTGCTGGTCGTCCTCTACGCCGCAACCCATGATCTGCCATGGGCCGACACCGCCGTGTTCGCCCTGTTGCTGCTCATTGCCTCGGTACCGGTAGCGTTGCCGGCGACGTATACGCTGGCCACAGCCGTCGCCAGTACTCGGCTCGCCCGCCGGGGCGTTCTCGTCACCAGGCTCCCTGCGGTGGAGGAAGCCGCCGCAATGGACACTTTGCTCTCGGACAAGACCGGCACATTGACACAAAACGTGCTGTCGGTCACCGGGATCCGGACGTTGGCGGCAACCGACGAGACGGAAGTGCTGCGGGCGGCGGCACTCGCCAGCGACGACGCATCGCAGGATCCCCTCGATCTTGCGATTCTCGCAGCCTGGCGCACGCGCCCCCAGGACACCTCCCAGCCTGTCCGTGCCGACTATCATCCCTTCGATCCAGCAACGCGGTTCAGCGAAGGCATCTACACCGTCGACGGCGGCCAGTGGCATGCGATCAAAGGCGCGGCGGGCGCCGTGTTCGAGCGCTGCGAAACCGGGGAAGCGGAGCGCGAGGCAGCACAGAAAGCCGAGCGGATTCTGGCCGCCGGCGGTGCGCGCGTGCTGGCAATCGCAGCCGGTCCGGCGGGGGCGATCCGGCTCACGGGCCTCATTGCCCTCGCCGATCCCCCTCGGGCAGATGCGGCCGAACTGATTGCGAAGCTCGGCCGGCTCGGCGTTCGCGTGTGCATGGCCACCGGTGACGCACTGGAGACAGCGCAGGCAATCGGCCAGCGACTCGGACTCGGCACACGCATCTGTGTCCCGCGCGGTGACGACCTTCGACATCCCGAAAGCTGCGACATCTTCGCGCGTGTGCTGCCCGAAGAAAAGCACGCCATCGTCTGCGCGCTGCAGCGGTCCGGACATGTCACGGGCATGACCGGCGACGGAGTCAACGATGCGCCTGCCTTGCGCCAGGCGGAACTCGGGATCGCGGTCGCCAGCGCAACCGACGTGGCCAAAGCTGCGGCGGGGGTTGTTCTGACCGATCCGGGCCTGAGTGGAGTCCTGACGGTGGTCAGCACGGGGCGTGAAGTGCACCGGCGCATGCTGACCTATATTCTCAACAAGGTCGTCAAGACCCTCGAGATCGTCGTTTTCCTTACGCTCGGCCTCTGGCTCACCAAAGGCTTTGTGATCTCGCCACGCCTGATCGTGCTGTTGTTGTTCGCGAACGACTTCGTGACCATGAGCATCGCCGCCGATCGGGTCCAACCGGCGGCCCGGCCACAACACTGGCGGGTTGGGCAACTTGTCGGGGCCGCGGCCGTGCTCGCCTCGGTTTCCCTCGTTTTCTCACTGTCGCTCTACGAACTGGTGCGGACGCGCTCTGGAGCCGATTCCGGGCAGATGCAGACGGTGGTGTTCCTGCTGCTGGTATTCACGACCCAGGCCAACGTGTATGTGCTACGCAACGACGGGCGAATCTGGACGTTCGCCCCGGGTGCCGTCATGGCACTGGCCAGTATCGCGGACATCGTGCTCGTGAGCGCGCTGGCCGCAACGGGAGTGCTGATGGTTGCGGTATCGCCAAAATTGATCGGAGTCCTGATCGGAAGCGTCGTCGCATTCGCACTCGTACTCGACCAGATCAAGCGCATCGTGTTCCGGCGCTTCGACCTCACCTGACCTCGTTGCAACAGCCTGGCGGCTCCCGAATAAATTGATCGAAGTCATGCGATCCGCGCTGACCTGTACCACAATGGATCACGACAAACGCGTCCTCTTGCCTTCCACACGAAGAACCCACGCAACTGCTGATGGAAACATCATGACGAAATCGAAAAAGACGAACACCGCAAAGCACGTGACCCCTGCCCTGCCGTTCTTCTGGCCCATGGCCGCCGCCGTCGCCATGGCGGAGACCGGCATGGAGCTTTCGGCTCGCGGCCTGCGCGCCTTCGCCGAAGAGGAAAAGCTGCACTTCGAGCTGCATCCCAAACTCGCGTCCAGCAATCGACCGCTGCTCGAACTGCGTACGATGACGTTCCGCGATTACTCGGTCGAAGGCGCGGTCGGGTTGCCGACCATCGTCGATGCCCCCTACGCGGGCCACAGCGCGATGATCGCTGACTTCCATGCGGGTCAAAGCCTGATGGAAACGTTACGCACGCACGGTGTCGGGCATCTCTACCTGACCGACTGGAAATCGGCCACGGACGACATGAAGGATCTCGAGATCGACCAGTACCTCGCAGAATTGAATGTCTGTGTCGACGAGGTCGGCGGTCGGGTCAATCTGGTGGGCCTGTGCCAGGGCGGCTGGCTGTCGGCCATGTTCGCGGCGCGCTTCCCGCATAAGGTCGCGCGGCTCGTGCTGGCAGGCTCGCCGATCGATACCGACGCCGGTGACGGTCCGATCAGGAGAATGGCGCACGATTCGCCGTTGTCGTTCTACGAAGAGCTCGTCGCCATGGGCGGCGGTCTGATGCGCGGACGCTTGATGTTGCGCGGCTGGAAGAACATGCATCCCGATCAGCACTACCTCGGCGAATTCGTCGACCTGTACGAACATGTCGACGATCCTGCCTACGTGCGCAAGGAGGAAGCGTTCGCCCGCTGGTACGAGAATCCGATCGATCTGCCGGGGCGCTGGTATCTGCAGGCGATCGAGCAACTGTTCAAGGAAAACCGCCTCGCGAAAGGCACGTTTGTCGCGCTGGGACGCAAGCTCAGCCTGAAAACCATCACCTGTCCCGTCTATCTTCTCGCGGGCGAATCCGACGACATCACGACGCCCGAGCAGGTACTCGACGCGCGAAAGTATCTGGGCACCCCTGACGGGCAAATCGTCAGCCGAACGGTTCCGGGCGGGCATATCGGCTTGTTCATGGGCTCGCGCACGCTTGCCGGAACGTGGCCGGAAATCGCGGCCTGGCTTGCCGGCAGCGTTTGATACGGCGCGGCGTTGCGATTTTCGCCACGCAGATCGCCCATCCTGACGAACCGCATGGCCGTGGTCACGGAAAGACCTGTCATCCAGGCCGTTCCGTGCCGCCACTTCAGCGAGTCTTCGCCGCAACGGCGAGCTTGTCCGCGGCTTCCTGCGCACTTTCGTTGTCGTCGTTCCAGAAGTTGCCGAGCACATCGTAAAAGGCACCTTCCACCGCCGGCGTATCGACCATGTCGTGCGCCCACGACGGCACGAGCGTTCCCTTCGCCTGCGCGCTGGTGAAGTCGGCGGCCGAACGCTGCGCACAGGCGTCGAACTTCGACAGATCCATGCCTTGCCGCACCGGAATCGAACCTTTATTGAGGTTGAAGATCTCCTGAAACTTCGGGCTAAGAAGCAGGCTCGCGAGATCCTTCTGTCCCTTCTCGACATCCGCGCTCTTGACCTTGAAGAACGCGAAGCTGTCGACGTTGAACGTATAGGCGTTTTGCGAGCCGGGACCCGGCACGCACAGATAATCCTTGCCCGGCACCTTCCCGGCCACGCTGAACTCGCCCTTGGCCCAGTCCCCCATGAACTGCATCGCCGCCTTGCCGGAGATCACCATGCCGGTCGCCAGATTCCAGTCGCGCCCCGTCTGCCCCTTGTCGGTGTAGGCCTTGATCTTCTTGAACGTTTCGAGCGCCTTGACCATGGTCGGCCCCTTGAGGGTCGCCTGATCGAGTTGCACGAAGGCTTTCCTGTAAAAGGCCGCGCCGCCCACACCGAGCGCCACGGTCTCGAAGGTTTCGGCTTCCTGCCATGGCTGGCCACCGATCGCGACCGGCGTGATGCCCGCTTTCTGTAGTGCGTCAGCTATCCTGAAGAACTCGTCCCACGTGGCGGGCGGCTGTGCGTTCACCTTCTTCAGCGCGTCGGCATTGATCCACAGCCAGTTGACGCGATGCACGTTGACCGGCGCCGCCACATATTGCCCCTTGTACTTCATGATGCCCGCAATCTGCGGGGGAATCAGCTTGTCCCAGCCTTCGCGTTTCGCTACGTCGTCGATCGAAACCAGCACGCCTTCGTCGCCCCACTCCTGAATGGCGGGCCCCTTGATCTGGGCTGCCGCGGGCGGGTTGCCGGCGATCACGCGCGTCTTGAGCGCGGTCATCGCGTTTCCTCCGCCACCGCCGGCCACCGCGAAGTCCTTCCAGGTATCGCCCTTTTCTTCAAGCATCTGCTTGAGGACCTGTGCCGATTTTGCTTCGCCGCCGGAGGTCCAGTAGTGCAGCACCTCGACCTCCGCGGAGCGCGCCGCCCCGGCGGCGAGGAGCGCCGCAACGCCGAGCGAGCAGGCGGTGACTTTCGCAGTCCGGCTGGCCGGCTTTGGCAGGTTGCCTCGTTGGGTTCGCATCTGGCTGTCTCCTTGTATCGTCGTGCTTTCATGTTGCATGACGCGGATGTTAGCGCTAACAGATCACTCTGCCCTATCCGGATGAACCCTGCTTCAATCCCGCGCTTTCCCGGGCTTCCCTTCCGGCATAGGCGAGGCGATACTCGCATGATGAAAGACAAACCGACTCGCGCAGCACGGCAGCCCGGAACGCTCCAGAGCCCGCGCAGCGCCACGACCGCGACACCCCATGAATCAGCGCGACGCCGGCAAAGCGGACGCGCGACGATCGCCGACGTCGCGGATCTCGCACAAGTCAGTACGATGACAGTATCGCGTGCCCTGAAGGATCCAGCGCAGTTGTCGCCCGAAGCACGTGCCCGTGTGGAAGCGGCCGTCGCGGAACTCGGCTACGTGCCGAACCATGCGGCGCGCACGCTCGCCTCGTCGCGCTCACGCGTCGTGGCCGTGCTGGTACCGTCTTTGTCGAATGCGGTTTTCGTCGATACGCTCGCCGGCATTCAGGATTGCATGGGACCGGCCGGCTATCAGATTTTAATTGGCATTACAAACTACTCTCCTGAGAAGCAGGCGGAACTGGTTTCGACCTACCTCGCGCACGCACCCGACGGCTTTCTCGTCACCGGTATAGACGGCTCCGAAGCAATCTGCCAACGCCTGGCGGCAAAACGTGTGCCCGTGGTTCATATGTACGATCTGAGCCGGACTCCCGGTGAATGGTCGGTGGGTTTTTCGCAGCAGCGCGCGGGCTTCACACTGACGAAGTATCTGCTCGAACGCGGCTACCAGTACCCGGGATTCATCGCGGCGCAACTGGACCCGCGCACCATGCAGCGTCGCGCCGGCTTTCGCCGCGCGCTGCGCGCGGCGGGTCTCGACCCCGATGTCGAGATACTGACCGACGAACCATCGAGCGTCGGGCTCGGCTCGAAGCTGCTCGCGCGGATGCTCGAACAGGCTCCCGGATGCGACGCGATTTTCTGCTGCAACGACGACCTTGCACTCGGCGCACTCTTCGAGTGCCAGCGGCGCGGCATCTCCGTGCCAGGCCAGATTGCGATCGCGGGATTTAACGATCTGCCACCTTCCGCATGGTCGACGCCGTCGCTCACGACCATCACGACGCCACGCTACCCGATCGGCTTCGAGGCCGCGCGACTGTTGCTGCAGATACTGGACGGACATCCGCCCGAGCGGAGTTGCGTCGATCTGCGGTTCATGCTCACGCCGCGGGAAAGCGCCTAGTTTGCGGTCGCGCCTGGCGTCGTCGAGACCGACATGTCGAACTTCGCCAAGACCGATCACTCTGACGACTACGGCCGAAATCTTCGCCATCTACCCGATCGTGGTCGTCAGCGTGCTCATGCTGCTCGGCGGCCTGTCCCACCAGATCGGCTGGCTACGACAATGCTGCTGGATCTGGGAACCTCTCGCCTCGGCGCGCCGACCCTCGCGCTTGCGCACGACGTCCCCGTGAGTCAACGCATACCGACTTCTCAAGCGCTGGCCGCCTCATCATGCCTCCCGCCCGCGCACACCAGAATTAACGATTGCTCCAGGCCGGCTGGTTACGAATCGTTCCTCGACGCGTTATGCAACCCGCCGCATAGCGAAGAGGCTGAACATTACCGAAACTGGGGCAGCTCCGGCCTCGACACCGAACTGTTTGATCTGCGTGCTGCCGAGGGTACACTGCTAGTCATGGCTTCCCGTATCTTGGGTCGTCTACGCGGCAAAAACCCGGTATCGTTGCAACGTTTGTCGCGTGCCCATGCGGCCCCCCCCTGTGGCGATTGTCAATAA
This sequence comes from Paraburkholderia yinzeri, assembly GCF_046581065.1. Lineage (NCBI taxonomy): Bacteria > Pseudomonadati > Pseudomonadota > Betaproteobacteria > Burkholderiales > Burkholderiaceae > Paraburkholderia > Paraburkholderia yinzeri. The sequence goes on from NZ_JBFOCJ010000003.1 coordinate 583,964, forward strand.
ATCGATCTTCATCTGCCCGAGCTTGCATTCTCGACCCCCTATGCGAAAGAATCCGGTTGCCAAGCTCCAGCTCGCTGGGCAATGAGTCCGGTCGCACGTGCGGCGCGAGACGAGCGTCGTCTGCTTATACCTCCAGGTTGACGCGGTTTCCGGCAAAGCGGCTGTTCATTCGCCAGTCATCCTGAACACAAAAATCACCCATGATCGTTCAAGTGAAAGAATGCATGAAAACTCTCGGATATTGGATGCTCATCGGTTTGCTAGGGCTCCTCTCCGTTCTTCCCTATCGGTGGGTCGCCAGCGTGGGAGCGGCCCTTGGCGCGGCACTTTACCGGTTGCCGAGTCACCGTAAGCACGTGGTACTCGTGAACCTGCGCCTTTGTTTTCCCACGAAAACCGAGTGCGAGCGTGATGAGCTCGCGCTTGCGCACTTCCGCCATGTTGCGCGTAGCTACCTGGAGCGCGGTTTTCAATGGTTCGGCAGTGCGCGCACGATCGACCGGCTGGTGCAGATCGAGAGTGGCATCGATCTGGGTGACCCCGACCCTCCGCCGACCATTTTCATGGGGTTTCATTTTGTCGGAATTGAGGTCGGTTGCATGCGGTACTCCATGCGCCTGCCAGTTACAGCGCTATACACCCGAATGTCGAATACTCGCCTCTGCGAACTCGCCAGGCGACAACGTGGTCGATTCGGTGCTGAGATGATCGAGCGCAGTACGGGCGCGAGGCTGGCCCTGAGGAGTTTGCGTTCCGGAGTTCCGGTGATGCTGGCCGCAGATATGGACCATGGCATAACCGGCTCGGTATTCGCGCCTCTGTTCGGAGTACCCGCTTGCACGTTGACCTCGGTTTCGCGCCTGGCGAAGCTGACCGGCGCGCGCGTCGTGCCGTTTGTCACCGAAGTGCTTCCCGAATATCGCGGATACAAGCTAACCATATTCAAACCGCTTGCAAACTATCCCACGAATGATGAATTGGTTGACGCGTGCACGATGAACGAATTCCTTGAACAACAGATTAATCGAATCCCTGACCAGTACTATTGGGTTCACAGGCGATTCAAGAATCGACCCGAAGGTGTACCGGGAGTGTATTGACACGAAGATTTGAGGTCTGGCGAGGATCGACAGGGGCGAGAAGCATCGATATCCGCAATTTGGATGGACACGATCCTTGCCTTCGCGCCTAACACGATCAAGAACCCGATGTGCAGTCTCACGGCGTCAGGCGACGTCGGTGTCTGCCTGACGCGGCCGCGAGAGAGCGTTAGCGTTAATCCGGCGTTTTGATACTCAGTCCGTTGCTTACCGAAGTCACCCCATCAACCTTTTTTGCCGCTTCGACCGCCAGGTCCATCTGCTGCTGGCTATCGCAACTGCCGGTGAGCGTCACGACGCCGTTGGCGACCTTGACGTAGATGTGAGTCGGATCCAGTCCCTTGGTACGTGCCAGTGCGCGATGAACCTTTTTGGCGAGCGCACGGTTCGCAGCCTTCGTTGCCTTGGCGGAAGTCGGCGCTGCCGCCGCCGCGTTATTTGCCGACGTATCGCTGGCCTGTGCGTGAGCACCCATGGCGAGCGTCAGTGCGAACGCCGCCGTGGTGACCCTGGCAACCTGTATCAACTTCATATCGATTCTCCTTGCTCTGAAAATTCTTCCTGATTTCTTCCCGGCTTAAGCGGATGAACCTCGGGGACGAACCTCACGCGCGGGAAGTCCGGTCCTGCCGGTCCGGCTTCCCGCTCGACGAGTCGATGCTTGTTGCCGCTGCTCCTTTAGAACTGGGTCATGATGCCGACGTTGCCGGCGAACTGGCCATGACCGTAGCCCGGACCTTCGTTGAGGCCGCTGCCAACCGCGCCGCCGCCATTCGCATTGGTCGCGCCGCCGGTACCGTACGGATCGGCATAACCGTCGCCGAGGCCGATGTTCGACGTCGAACTGTTGTGGATATAGCCCAGTTCGGAGTACAGGAACGTCCGCTTCGACAGGTTGTAGCTACCGGCGAGCGTGTACAGCGTCGCGTTGCCGTTGCCGTTGTTGGCGTTGGCGTGATAGATAGCGGCCGTGAGCAGCGTAACGGGCGTGATCTGCCAGCCCACGCCACCCCATTCATGATCGACCGCGGTCGGCAGGCTCGCACCGCCCGGCGTGGCCGCAAAGTCATAACCGGCTTCGTCCGCGTCGGGCGCCGCGAGGTGCTGGTAGCCCGCATAGAACTTGACCGGACCGAGCGAATAGGTGCCGCCGGCCATGATCGAACGCGAGTACAGGTAGACGTTGCTGAAGCGCCCGAACGGGTCGCGGATTTCGTCGTAGATCGCCTGCAGTTCGAACGCGGAGGCGTTGTACTGGATCTTGGCGCCGTCCGAACGGCCCTGCGACGCACCGAAACCGGAGGTCGCGCCAAGCTGACCCGGCGCACTGCCCGTTCCGCCATTGCCGTTCCAGTTCGAGGCGTTCGCAAGATCGTACTGGCCCTTCAAGGTGAGACCGGCGAGCAGCGGCGAGGTGTATTCCACGCTGTTGCCTGCCTGCGCCCAGTTACGGCCCCGAACCAGCGTGGCGATCGAATAGAACTGCATCAGTTGCGGATCGACGTCCCAACTGTCCTGGCTGATTTCCGCCGCGCCCGCATAGCCAATCTTGAACGTACCCCACGTATCGTTCGTCAGACCGACGCGCGCTTCGCGACCGAACAGCGAACCATTCTGATAGTTGCCGTTCATCATATCGAGGCCCATCTCCAGCTTGAAGATCGCCTTCGTCCCGCCACCCAGGTCTTCCGCGCCTCTGAAGCCGAATTCCGATTCGCCCCAGTCGCCGCTCTCCATCTGCACGGCGTTACCGCCCGGAATCCCCGTGCGGTACTGGACGCCGACATCAAGCCGGCCATACATCGTCACGCTGCTTTGTGCATGCGCGACGATTCCCGCAGACATGAGCGCTGCGGCAAGCAAAGCCTTCTTCATCCTCTCCTCCATATCTTCACAAAGGCCGGGCGCAGTACTACTAACTTTACCCGATGGTTTACAAAGTGAGCGAAAACGCTTGCTACAAGTAGTGCCATCCGACCCATTCATGGACTCTGCCATCTTTGCCCGTGTCGCGGGCGTTCACAGCTGCTGCGAGGAAGCTGAAACGGTATTCTGTTGCCTGCTTTCTTGTGCTCTAAATCAATGTATCAAAGCCGGGTCAGCGAAGCGAATGATGAATGCGCTGGCGTTGTGAATTTTCATCAAATCACCGGGAGACGTTGAACGATCACGTCCTGGATGATTTTTCCCTTCGTCAAACGATCATTCCAGGAAACAGGACCCTTTCCCACCCCTCCCAAACACGGCTCAACACGCTTCCCCTATCTTTTGCTACCTGATCTCATTTCACGTTAATGAATTTTATTTAATCTCATCGCTCTTGCATCGAGATAATCCAAGAAGAATCCTTGGGTATGAATTAATCATCCACCTCATTAATTTCCATTGATCGTAGATAGAAGATATCCACTTATCTTAATTTTTATTTAATCATTCAGTATGGCCATATAATTCCGTCAACTCATTTTCGAAAGAATTCCAACTCGGCATTGCACAATTCGCACTCTGGACGGAACGAAATGGGGCACAGCAAACTTTTATGCCATGAGATTCGATGTCCAAAACCCGTAAACTCAACATACCAGGGCTTATCTGTAAGCGTCGATACTCATTGACTCCGACGCGAGGGTTTTGAATGCGGTCTACTGGAGCACTTACCGTCAAAAACCCACGCGAGAGCGAGCCGCTGTGGTGGAATGGTCCTATTTACGCACGCGCCGACAAGATCGCTCAAGCCTTGCCATCACGGTCCTGGCGTCGCCTCGACGATAAACGCGAGCATGCGTACTACGTCGTCTATGCACCTCGAAGCAAGGTCACCTGCCAGACCGTGGTCAGCGTTGCGGGCAGGCGATGGGAAATCGAAGTCGGATTCGAGGCCGCCGAGGGAGAGTGTGGCCTCGACCAATACGCATTGACCATGTAATCCGGTGGTCAACGTGATTTTTGAGTACAAATCACCAGGAAGCACTTGCACACCGTGTGGGACACATGCACCAGCCTGAGCACGGACCGCACCATCCCGCATCACGTCCGCCCGTCCATCCTGCGGCTTGCGCTGACCCGCAACCCCTTGCCCTGCAACGCTCCGAGGACAAAAACTCACCTCTTGGCATAGTTTCTGCTTTTTGGATGCCATCTTGTATTCAAGATTGCACTCATGCCAACAACGACTCCATTCAAGATTCGAGCGCTGCTTCATGCTTATGCGAGCGGTGAGAACACGCCCCGTGAGATTCTCGAAGCGGTAAGCGCGCGTATTGACGGCGCCGCGCGCCCGGAAATCTGGATCTCGCGCGTGAACGCGGCCGATCTCGCCGCACGCGCTGCCGCACTCGAAGCAGCCCTGGCCCGTCACGGCGCGGCTGTTTTCGAGCGGTTGCCGCTGTTCGGCGTGCCCTTCGCGGTGAAGGACAACATCGACGTCGACGGCCTGCCGACCACCGCAGCCTGCAACGCATTCGCATACACGCCCGGCAGCACGGCGTTCGCTGTCGCCCGCCTGCTCGACGCCGGCGCCGTCCTCATCGGCAAAACGAATCTCGATCAGTTCGCCACCGGCCTCGTGGGAACGCGCTCGCCGCATGGCGGCGTACGGCAGTTCGAGTCCGACCGGCACATCTCGGGCGGATCGAGTTCCGGCTCGGCCGTTGCCGTTGCGGCGGGACTCGTCGCCTTTTCGCTCGGCACGGATACGGCGGGCTCGGGGCGCGTGCCGGCAGGCTTCAACGAACTCGTGGGTCTCAAACCCACGCCGGGGCTCGTGAGCAAGCGAGGCGTGGTGCCCGCGTGCCGGAGCCTCGATTGCGTGTCGATCTTCGCGCACGACGTGGGCGACGCCTGGCAGGTCTTGCTGCAGATGGCGAAGTACGACGCCGAGGACAGCTACGCGCGGCGCCTGCCGGCGCTCGGCCTGCCCCATGCGCCGCTGCGTCTCGCGGTGCCCGAGCCGCTGACCTTCTTTGGCGACGGAGAAGCGCAGCAGGCCTTTGCGGCAACGCTCGATGCGATTGCGACCCGCCTGGGCTCCGCTCCCATACGTGTGCCGTTCGAACCGATGCAGCGCACGGCTGCGCTGCTTTACGATGGCCCGTGGGTGGCCGAGCGGCGCGCCGCGCTCAGTACCTTCTTCGAAACGAATCGCGCCGACATCGATCCGGTCGTCGCCGAGATCATCGCGAAGGCTGACCGCTACAGCGCCGCCGACGCGTTCAACGGCCAGTACGCCCTCGCCGCGCTACGGCGCGAAGTCGAAGCGATGTTCGAAACCTTCGACATCCTGATCGTACCCACCACACCCACGCATCCGACCTTCGACGCGGTGCGAGCGGACCCGATCGGCGCGAACAGCCAGCTTGGCGTCTACACCAACTTCGTGAACCTGCTGGACCTGTGCGCGCTCGCCGTGCCGGGCCCGCGCCGCGCCGATGGCTTGCCCGCGGGCATCACGCTGATCGCGCCCGCCGGCGCCGACCAGCGGCTCGCCGTGCTGGGCGCTCAGATCCAGGCGCTTTTCATGGCGGGCCGCTCATCGGGGCTGGCAGGCGATGCCGCCGCGATTGCGGCTCAGCCGCTGCCCTTCGAGGAGCCCACCATCACGCTCGCGGTGGTCGGCGCCCATCTGCGCGGTCAACCGCTCTGCTGGCAGATGCGAGAGGCCGGCGCACGCTTCGTCGAGACGACCACGACTTCGTCGCACCACCGCCTCTATGCTCTCGCCCATACGACGCCAGCCAAGCCCGCACTCGTCCATACGCCGCAACAGGAAGGAATGCCAATCGAAATCGAGCTCTGGGAGATCCCGGCACGCACCTTCGGCACTTTCGTGGCCAACGTGCCCGCGCCGCTCGGCATCGGCAGCGTCCGGACCGCCAACGGCCACACCGTCAAAGGGTTCATCTGCGAGCCGGCCGCCGTGGGACCAGGCAGCGGCGCGCTCGATATCACGTCGTTCGGCGGCTGGCGCGCGTGGCTCGCGAGCGCCGCGCAAGCCGAGGCTCAGTCCGAAACCCCATCCGTCCAGTAGCGCCCTGCCCAATCCAGAGAATCCACGAGGAGCCCAACCATGACCACACGCCGTGACTTTATGAAGAGCGCTGGCGCGCTCGCACTGGGCAGCGCGCTGCCCTTCGATCTGGCCTTCGGCGCCGAACCGCTTACCGTCGGCGTGATCTACGTTGGCTCGCGCGAGGACTACGGCTATAACCAGGCCCAGGCGCAGGCCGCGGCCGTCATCAAGAAGCTGCCCAACGTGAAGGTGGTCGAAGAAGAAAACGTGCCCGAAACCATCGCCGTGCAGAAGACGATGGAGGCGATGATCGAACAGGACGGGGCGACGCTCGTCTTCGCGACTTCGTTCGGCTACTTCGATCCGCACGTGCTGAAGATGGCCGCCCGATATCCGAAGGTGCACTTCGCGCACTGCGGCGGCCTCTGGAAACAGGGCGACCCGGCCAATATCACGAGCTACTTCGGTTATATCGACGAATGCCAGTACCTGAACGGCGTGGTGGCGGGCCATGCGAGCCAGTCGAAAAAACTCGGCTTCGTCGCGGCCAAGCCCATCCCGCAGGTGCTGCGCAACATCAACTCGTTCACGCTGGGCGCGCAGAGCGTCGACCCATCCATCACCACGCACGTGATTTTCACGGGCGACTGGTCGATGCCCGTCAAGGAAGCGGAGTCGGCGAACAGTCTCGTGGATCAGGGATGCGACGTCCTCACCTGCCACGTCGACGGGCCCAAGGTCGTGATCGAAACCGCGGAAAAGCGCGGCGTCATGAGCTGCGGCTATCACGCGAGCCAGGCCGCGCTCGCGCCCAAGGGCTACCTGACCGGTGCCGAGTGGGACTGGGCCACGCCCTACAAATTGCTCGTCGCCCAGGCCCAGGCCGGAAAGGCGCAGCCCAATATCTTGCGCGGCGGTCTGCGCGAAGGCTTCGTGAAGATGTCGCCCTACGGCGCGAAGGTGACGCCCGGCGCGCGCACGAATGCCGACGCGGTAAAGGCGAAGATGGTCGCCGGCCAATACGTCATCTTCAAGGGGCCCATGAAGGACAACAAGGGCGGCAATGCCATCACGGCCGGCACGAGCTACGCGCAAACCGACATCGCGCTCGAAAACATGAATTACCTCGTAGCCGGCGTCGTCGGCCAGATCTGAGGGCGCCCGCGCCTTCGCCAGGAGTTGCGATGTCTGCTTCCGTTTCGCCCGCTCACGGGTCGCACGGCCTCTCGCCCGGCGTGGCCCGTCTGGTGCTTGCCGTGCTGCCCGCGCTGCCGACGGCCTGTGCCGTGGTTTCCACGCTCGCGCTCTTCGGCGCCTTCCTGCTCGTGCAAGGTCAACCGGCGGCCGATGCGCTCGGCCTCATCGCCGAAGGTGCGTTCGGATCGTCGTTCGCATGGCAGAACACGCTGCTGCGCGCCGCGCCGCTCATGTTCACGGCGCTGTGCGTCGCCCTGCCCGCCCAGGTCGGGTTGATCGTGATAGGTGGCGAGGGCGCGCTCGCGCTGGGCGGTCTCGCGGCGGCCGTGATGCCGCAATGTCTGCCGCCTGCCACGCCCTGGTTCGTCGCCACGCCCCTCATGGCCATTGCCGGCATGCTCGCGGGCGGTCTATGGATTGGCGCGGTGGGTGCCCTGCGCCAGTGGCGCGGCGTGAACGAGACCATCAGCAGCCTCTTGATGTCGTACATCGCGATCGCCGTTTTCAAGTTCCTCGTGGAAGGACCGCTGCGCGATCCTGCGAGCCTGAACAAGCCCTCGACGCTGCCGATTCCCGATGCCATGTCCGTCGGCTCGCTGCCCGGACTCGACGTGCACTGGGGCCTCTTCTGGGGTGTGCTCGCCTGCCTGGCCGCCTGGGTGCTCGTGCGTCAAAGCACGCTGGGCTTTGCGATGCGCGTGGCCGGCGGCAACGTGCGGGCGGCGCGTCTCGTCGGCCTGCCCGTGAGCGGGCTCGCCCTCGCGGCCTGCGCGATGGGTGGGGCATCCGCGGGACTCGCCGGCATGTTCGAGGTCGCCGCCGTGCAGGGCAGCGCCAACGCCTCGCTGCTTTCGGGCTATGGCTATGCGGGCATTCTCGTGGCCTTCGCGGCGCGCCAGAACCCGCTGGCGGTGATCGTCTGCGCCATGCTGATCGGCGGCATCGAGTCGAGCGGCAGCCTGCTGCAGCGCCGCCTCGATCTGCCCGACGCCGCCACGCTCGTGCTGCAAGGCCTGCTGTTCGCGAACCTGCTGGCCTGGGAGGCGCTCAGCCCTCGCCTCGCGCAGTGGCGCGTCAGGCTGCAGGCCGATTCTCTGCCGGTTTCCGCCATTTCGCCGGAGCGCGCTCACCATGCCTGATCTTCACTCGCCCGCGGCCGTGCTGCTGCTTTCGCTCTTCGCCGGCGCCATACGCGTTAGCACCCCTTACCTGTTTGTGAGCCTGGGCGAATGCCTCACGGAAAAGGGCGGCCGCGTCAATCTCGGCCTCGAAGGCATCCTCGTGTCCGGCGCGATGTGCGGCTACGCGGCGTCGTATCTCTCGGGTTCGCCGTGGATAGGCGTGCTTGGCGCCGCGCTCGCGGGACTCGTGCTCGGCGGCCTGCATGGACTCGTCTGCTCGCTGCCGCGCGTCTCGGATATCGCGTTCGGCATTGCGATGATGCTGTTCGGCACCGGCCTCGCGTTTTACGTTGGCAAACCGTTCATCGAACCGCAGGCGCCGATGCTGCCGTCTATCGATCTCGGCGCCTGGTCTTCGTCGCCGCAGTTGCACAATGCGCTGCACGTCAATCTGTTATTCGTCATCGGCATAGCACTGGCGTTCGCTCTGCAGTGGGGCCTGCGCTCGACGCGCTGGGGCATGACGCTGCGGCTCGTCGGGGAGAACGCCGAAAGCGCTCGCGCGATGGGCTATCCGGTCACGCGCGTGCGCGTGATTGCAACCGCCGTGGGCGGACTGTTCGCGGGTGTGGGCGGTGCGTATCTCTCGCTCGTCTATCCCGGTAGCTGGAACGAAGGGTTGTCGAGCGGCCAGGGCCTCATGGCCGTCGCGCTCGTGATCTTCGCGCGCTGGCAGCCGCTGCGCTGCCTGTGGGCCGCGCTGCTGTTCGGCGCCGCGGGCGCGCTCGGTCCCGCGCTGCAGGCCATCGGCGTGACGACCGGCTACTACCTGTTCAACGCGGCGCCTTATGTGCTGACGCTTGCGCTCATGATCGCGAACTGCCGCCCCGACCGCACGCTCGCGGGAGCGCCCGGCGAACTGAGTCTCACGCGATAAGCGCAAATTAATCAATATGGATACCTGATCGAAATCGCAACGCGCCCGCTTCCCGGGCACGTGCCCCGGAGAATCCCATGACCCGCTACATCGAAGCCCGCCCCTACCCCTGGCCCTACGACGGCAACCTGCGTCCCGACAACACGGCGCTCATCATCGTCGACATGCAGACCGATTTCTGCGGCTACGGCGGCTACGTCGACAAGATGGGCTACGACCTCTCGCTCACGCGCGCCCCGATCGAGCCGATCAAGCGTGTGCTCGGGCTCATGCGCGAGCTCGGCTTCACCGTCATCCACACGCGCGAGGGACATCGTCCGGACCTCTCCGACCTGCCCGCGAACAAGCGTTGGCGCAGCCGCCAGGCGGGCACGAACGGCATCGGTATCGGCGACGATGGGCCTTGCGGACGCATTCTCGTGCGCGGCGAGCCGGGCTGGGAAATCATCGACGAACTCGCGCCGCTACGCGGAGAAATCGTCATCGACAAGCCCGGCAAGGGCTCCTTTTGTGCGACCGATCTCGAACTGATCCTGCGCACGCGCGGCATCGCCAATCTCGTGCTCACCGGCATCACGACCGACGTGTGCGTCCATACGACGATGCGCGAGGCCAACGACCGCGGGTTCGAATGCACCGTGCTGGCCGACTGCTGCGGCGCCACCGACCAGGGCAACCACGACGCCGCGCTCAACATGATCCTCATGCAGGGCGGCGTGTTCGGCACCGTGTCCGATTCGGCGGCGTTCGCTGCCGCGCTGGAGCGCTGATCATGGCCACCGCCATGCGTGCGCTCGGCATCGAGGTGATCGGTGCAGGCAAGTCGTTCGGCGCGTTTCGCGCGCTCGACGACGTTTCGCTTAAGGTGGCGCCCGGAACCGTTCACGCGCTTCTCGGCGAGAACGGCGCGGGCAAGAGCACGCTCGTGAAGGGGCTTGTGGGCTACGGCGTGCTCGACCACGGCGCGATACTGGCCGATGGGCGCGAGGTGCGCATCGCCTCGCCGCGCGACGCGCAGGCGCTGGGTATCGGCATGGTCTACCAGCATTTCACGCTGGCGGCGGGTCTTTCCGTGGAGGAGAACCTGTTGCTTGCGCGCGGCAGCCTGCCGTGGCGGATCGACTGGACTGCCGAACGCGCGGGGCTCGCGGCGTTCATGCGCCGCATGCCGTTTCGCATCGCACTGGATGCGCCGGTCTCGTCGCTTGCCGCGGGAGAGAAACAGAAGCTCGAAATTCTCAAACAACTGTATTTGCAGCAACGCTTCCTGATCCTCGACGAGCCCACCTCCGTGCTCACCCCGCAGGAGGCCGACGAGGTGCTCGGCCTGATGCGTACGCTGGCTTCGCGCGGCGACCTCACGGTGCTGATGATCACGCACAAGTTCCGCGAGGTGATGGCCTATGCCGACGACGTGACGGTGCTGCGCAAGGGCCGCTTCGTCGGCGCCTGCGCGGTGGCCGATACCGACCGCGATCGGCTGGCGGCGTGGATGATGGGCACCGAAGCGAGCGCCGAAGCGCGTGCAGGCGCTGCCGAAGACGCCGGCAAACTGCGGCCCGCGCGGCCGCCCTGCCCGGCCGATGCGCCCGTGCGGCTCGCACTCTCGAATCTCTCGATCGTCGACGACCGCGGCCACGCGGCCGTGCGCGAAGCGACGCTCGAAGTGCGGGCAGGCGAAATTCTCGGACTTGCCGGCGTGTCGGGCAACGGCCAGAAGGAGCTGATCGAGGCGCTCGTGGGCCAGCGCAAGGTCCGGTCGGGCGAGATGACCGTGGAAGGCGCGCCCTATGCAGCGACGCGCGAAGCGATGACGCGCCTGCGCGTGTTCGCGCTGCCCGAGGAGCCGCTGCGCAATGCCTGCGTGGCAGGCATGAGCGTGGCCGAGAACATGGCCCTGCGAGATTTCGATCGTATCCCGCTGCGCCGCGGCGGCTGGTGGCTCGACCGCCGCGCCATGCGTGTGCGCGTCGGGCGGCTGATCGCCGAGTTCAACGTCAGGCCACCGCAAACGGAGCGCGCCATCGGCACGCTGTCCGGCGGCAACGTGCAGCGCGCCGTGCTGGCGCGCGAGTTGGGGCAGCCCGTGAACGTGCTGATCGTCGCGAATCCGGTCTTCGGTCTCGACTTCGCTTCGGTCGCGGATATTCACTCACGCATCCTGGCCGCGCGCGATACCGGCGCGGCCGTGCTGCTCGTGAGCGAAGACCTGGACGAACTGCTGGAACTGGCCGACCGCATCGTCGTGATGGCCGAAGGGCGGCTCGTGTACGAGACGGCCGCCAGCGAGGCCGACCGCGTGGCGCTCGGACGTCACATGGCCGGCCACGGCGACGAAAGCGCGCCGCCGGTGGCCGAACCCGCGGTGCTGCATGCCGGCGCATGAACCAGGCAGAGGCCAGGCAAGGATGCGATGAAGTACCCGCCAAAAGAAGGAGAAAGTCCACGATGACCACCGTTGCACGGGCGAAGCCCGCACCGTTCACTTTCGACGCGCGCCATACCGCGCTCATCGTCATCGACATGCAGCGCGACTTCATCGAGCCGGGCGGCTTCGGCGAGGCGCTCGGCAACGACGTTTCCCTGCTGGCCGGCATTGTGCCGGCGGTAGCGCGACTGCTGGCGCACGCGCGGGCAGCGGGCTGGCAAATCGTGCACACGCGCGAGTCGCACGCCCCCGATCTCTCCGATTGCCCGCCGGCCAAGCGGCTGCGCGGCACGCCGAATGCACGCATCGGCGATCGGGGGCCGATGGGCCGCATCCTGATTCGCGGCGAACCCGGCAACGCGATCGTCGATGCGCTCGCCCCGCTCGAAGGCGAACTCGTGATCGACAAACCCGGCAAAGGCGCGTTCTACGCCACGCGCCTTGGCGAAGAGCTCGCCATGCGCGGCATCACGCACCTCGTGTTTGCCGGCGTGACAACCGAAGTCTGCGTGCAAACGTCGATGCGCGAAGCCAACGACCGAGGCTACGAATGCCTGCTGATCGAAGACGCGACAGCGAGCTACATTCCCGCGTTTCGCGACGCGACCCTCGCGATGATTCACTCGCAAGGCGGCATCGTCGGCTGGACGGCGCCGCTCGACGCCCTGCTGGAGGCAGCCCGATGACAATGGAATTAAACCGCCCCGCCATCGTCGCGGAGGTGGCGGCAGCCTTCGAGGCATACGAGCGCGCGCTCGTCGACAATGACGTCGCAACGATGAACGCGCTGTTCTGGGACGCGCCCGAAACGGTGCGCTACGGCATTGCGGAGATCCAGCACGGCGGCGAGGCGATCCGCCGCTGGCGCGAAAGCTGCGCGCCGGTGCCGCGCTCGCGGCGTCTCCGTCGCACCGTGGTGACCACATTCGGCAATGACTTCGCAACCGTGAGCACCGAATTCACGAGCGACGCCACACCGCTGACGGGCCGCCAGATGCAAACCTGGGCCCGCATCGGCGCTGCCGACCGGACCTTCGGCGGCTGGACGATCGTGGCAGCGCACGTCAGCCTGATCGAACCGGTCTGAAGGGCGGATAATCACAGGCGTACCGATGCGACGCACACCCCTCGACACCGACGAAACCCGACTCATGGACGACATGCGCGAAGCGACTGCCGAAGCCTCCGGGGCCAAGGCGGCCTATAGCGTGAACCCGCTTGCGGAACAGGTGTACCTGCGGCTCAAGCAGGACATCTTCAGCTTCCGGCTGTTTCCGGGCGACCGCTTTTCCGAAAACGACATCGCACAGCACTACGGCGTGTCGCGCACGCCCATGCGCGATGCGCTATTCCGGCTGCTGCGCGAGGGCTATCTCGAAGTGGGTTTCCGGCGCGGCTGGAAGGTCTGCGACATCGACTTCGACCAGCTCGACCAGCTTTACGACCTGCGTATCGTGCTCGAACTCGCGGCCATCGAACGGCTTTCGACGGCGCCGCACGATTCGATGGAAGCATTGCGGGCCATATGGTGCGTCGACGCTGCGCAGCGCGAGAGCGATCCGGCCGCGATGTTCGTGCTGGACGAGAATTTCCATCGCGGGCTGGTTGGCGCGGCCGGCAACACCGAGATGCTGCGGGTGCATAATGAAGTGACCGAGCGCATCCGCATCGTGCGGCGGCTCGATTTTCTCAAGGCGCACCGCACGAATGCGACCTACGACGAGCACTCGGCCATGCTCAACCTGATCGACCGGGGCAAGTTCGGCGAGGCCAGCCTTCTGCTACGCGCTCACATTACGCAGAGCAAACTGGAAGTGCGCAAGATCACGCTGTCGATGCTCGCGACCGCGCGCGACATGAAGCTGCCGTTCGTGAGCTGACAACGGCGGCGCGCCACTCGCCCAGGCGCGACGCCTTGAAGGACCACCAGACAGCGCGTCGTCACGCGCCCCGCGGCAGACGAACGTCGTCGCTCTCACCCGCCGCGCGTGCCGGCACCCTCATCATCAGCCACACCACCGCGACGAGATAAATCGCGATCATGAAATAGAGGCTCGTCATCGGTTTGCCGGTGTTTTCGACGATTCGTCCGGTAATGACCGGCGCCACCGCCGAGCCGAGATTGCCGAAGCAACTGATCATGGCAATGCCCGCAGCGGCGTCGCGCTTCGGCAGCCGCTCCGTGGCCAGGGCGAACAGCATCGCGGCATTGACGATCGTGCCCGGCACGGCGGCGGTGAGCCCAATCAGTTGCGTGGCGACATGCCCTTGCGCCAGCAGGATCACGGCCGCGCCGGGAGCCGAGATCAGAATGGAGAGCGCGAAGTGCCAGCGACGCTCATGGAAGTGGTCCGAGCTGCTGCCGAACGCCATGAGGGCCAGCACGGTCACGACATAAGGAATGACCGTGCAGAGACCGACCACGAACGGGTCCGGAATCCCCCAGCTCTTGACGATGCTCGGCAACATGAAGGCCAGCGTGTAGCTTCCGCCAAGCGTCAGGAAGTAGGTGACGGTGAATACCCAAACCAGCGGATCGCGGAGCACGCGCAGCGCCGAACCGTGCGCCGGCTGCGCGGCGTGCTCGCGGTCCGCGTCGAGCAATTCGCGCAGCCGCTGCTTCTGCTCCAGCGAAAGCCACGGCGCCTGCTCGGGACGATCGATCAGGAATACGAAGATCAGCACACCGAGTATCGATGCCGGCACGCCATGCACCACGAACATCCACTGCCAGCCCTGCAAGCCGCCGGCTCCGTCGAGGAATTTCAGCACCGCCCCCGAAGTCGGACCGGCCAGGATGCCCGCAATCGGCATCGCGATCATGAACTTCGAAATGATGCGCCCACGCCGCGCGCCAGGAAACCAGTACGTGAGGTACAGCATCACGCCGGGAAAGAAGCCTGCCTCGAACGAGCCGAGCACGAAGCGCACGACGTAGAACTGCAGCGGCGTGCGCACGAACATCAGCGCGCTCTCCGCAATGCCCCAGCAGAACATGATGCGCAGCAGCGTCTTGCGTGCGCCGATCCGGTCGAGCATCAGATTGCTCGGGATCTCGAACATCAGATAGCCGATGAAGAAAATCCCCGCGCCGATGCCGAACACCGTATCGCCCCATTCCAGCCGCTGCGCCATCTGCAGCTTCGCGAAGCCGATGTTGATGCGGTCGACGTAGTTCACGCCATACGCGAGAAACAGCCACGGCATCAGCCGCCAGACGATTGTCGAAAACATCGCCTTGTCGGCCGCCGATCCGGAAACTGTCTCGTTCGGTGCGGGCGCTGCCACTGATGTCATTGCACACTCCTGAATAGAAGTTCGACGCAACGAAACCGAATATACCAATCAGTACAATGTTTATACTACTTGGTACAAACCTCAGGTGGTCCTGCGGAGGCGCATTACCCGATTACCACGTGTCGACGAACGGCATGATCTGCTCGTCAACCTTCGTCGACGCGAGCCCGCGCACGAGCCACGCGCGCGTTTCGGCCGGATCCACGACCGCGTCGATTTCGAGCGTCGCCCCCATGCTCAGCGCCGCGCCGCGCTCGTACTGGCGCGCGAGCAGCTTGTCGAACAGCGCGTCGCGTTCGGGGCCGGCCGGCAGGGCCTCCAGCTCCTTGCGGTAACCCAGCCTGACCGCGCCTTCGAGCCCCATCCCGCCGAACTCGCCGGTCGGCCAGCTGATCGTGAATACGGCCCCGTGGAAGCCACCGGCCGTCATCCCCATCGCACCGAGCCCGTAGCCCTTGCGCAGCACCACCGCGAACACGGGCACGCGCAGATGCGCCCCGGTCACGAACAACCGGCTCACGTGCCGAACCTGCGCGGTCGTCTCGACGTCCGGGCCGACCATGAAGCCCGGCGTGTCGACGAGACTCACGATCGGCAGTCCGTAGAGATTGCACAGCTGCAGGAAGCGCGCCGCCTTGTCCGCCGCGTCCGCGTCGATTGCGCCGCCGAGATGCAGCGGATTATTGGCGATCAGCCCGACCGGGCGGCCCTCGATGCGCGCGAGCGCGGTATGGATCCCGGTGCCGAAGCCCGCGCGCAGCATCAGCAGGCTCTCTTCGTCGACGAGTCCCGTCATTGCCGCGCGCGTATCGTAGACGCGCAGCCGGTTCTCGGGCACCACATGACGCAGCCCGACCGGATCGGGCGCGCGCCAGTCCTTCATCGCGCCCTGAAAGAAGGCCAGATAGCGGCGCGCGACGCCCACCGCCTCGCGTTCGTCGTCCACCAGCACGTCGATCACACCGTTCGCGTGCTGCACATGGCTGGGCCCGATCTGCTCCGGCGTGTAGGCGCCGAGTCCCCCGCCTTCGATCATCGCGGGGCCGCCCATGCCGATGTTGCTGTTGCGCGTGGCGATAATGACGTCACTGCAGCCGAGCAACGCCGCGTTGCCGGCGAAGCAGCGGCCCGCAGCGATACCCACCACCGGCACCTGGCCCGAGAGCACCGCATAGCTCGCGAAGGTGCCGACGTCGAGTCCGGGACCGCGCAACGACTCGTCGCCCGGCCGGCCGCCGCCGCCTTCGGCAAACAGGACAACCGGCAGCTTCTGTTTGAGCGACAGTTCGAGCAGCCGGTCGGTCTTCGCATGATTGAAAAAGCCCTGCGTGCCGGCCAGCACGGTCGCGTCGTACGACATCACCGTCGTGCGGGCGCGTTCCGCGCCGAACAGGGCGCCGTTCACGCCGCCGATTCCGGTGACGATGCCGTCGGCCGGCGTGTTCGCGATCAGGTCGTCGAGCGTGCGGCGGCTGCGCTGCGCGGCAATCGCGAGCGCACCGTATTCGATGAAGCTGCCTTCGTCGCACAGATCCGCGATGTTCTCGCGCGCCGTGCGGCCGCCGCGCGCACGGCGCTTCGCGATCGCTTCCGAACGCGCGGCGTCGAGCGTCAACGCGTGCCGGTCGATCACCTTCTGCAGATCGGCGCGGATGCAGTCCGGATCGCGCGCCGCCTCGGCCGATACCGTTTCCACTGCGGCCGCGTCGACCGGCTCCAGCACCAGCACCGCCTGCCCCTGTGCGAGATAGTTGCCGGGCGCGGCGAGAATCGACATCACGCGGCCCGCGTGAGGCGCCTGCAGCAGATGCTCCATCTTCATCGATTCGAGCACGCCAAGCTCCGCACCGGCCGCCACCACGTCGCCTTCGGAAACGGAAAGCTGCACGACGCGCGCCGGCATCGGCGCGAGCACCGCGTGTTCGGGCGCAGCCGGATGCGCCTCCTGCGATGCGCCGGCCGGAACGCGGGTGCCGTCATCCGTGGGATCCGCATATTCGCGCGCCGCGTCCACCAGCGCCGGCAGCACCGCTTCGAGCCAGCGCGTGTGAATCTGCTGGCTCGCCATCTCCGGCCGGGCGGCCAGCGCGCGCAGCAGCGGCAGGTTGGTCGCGACACCCGCGATGCGGAACTCCGCGAGCGCGCGCAGCGAGCGGCGCAGCGCCGCGTCGAACGACGCGCCGCGCGTATGGACGATCAACTTCGCGAGCAGCGTGTCGTAATGCGGCGAAGGCGAACCGCCCGCGACGCCGTGCGTATCGACGCGAATGCCCGGTCCGGCCGGCAGATCGAAACGCGTGAGCCTGCCGCTGCCCGGCTGCGCCTGACCCTGTGCGTCGAGCGTTTCCGCATTGATGCGCCACTGGATCGCGAAGCCGCGCGGCGCAGGCGGCGCGCCGGGATCGAGGCCGAGATCGGCCAGCCGCTCGCCGGCCGCAATGGCGATCTGCGTCTGCACCAGATCGACGCCCGCTACTTCCTCGGTGATCGTGTGCTCGACCTGCAACCGTGGATTGGCCTCGATGAACACGTAGGGCAGATCGTCTGAGCTTTCGTCGACCAGGAACTCGAACGTCCCCAGCCCCATGTAGCGAACCTCGCGCGCCATGCCAACCGCGTCGGCGACGATGCTCTGCCTTAGCGCGTCGGTCAGCGAGGGACTCGGCGCAATTTCGACAAGCTTCTGGAAGCGCCTTTGCAGCGTGCATTCGCGCTCGCCGAGCGAGAGCACCGCGTGGCCGTCGCCGACGAGCTGGATCTCGATATGGCGCGCGCCGGTCATCAGCCGCTCGACATAGACACCGTCCACGCCGAATGCCGCCTTCGCCTCGCTGCGGCAGCGCTCGTAGGCGGCCGGCAGATCGTCGATCGACGTGACCGCGCGCATTCCGCGCCCGCCGCCACCGCCGATCGCCTTGATCATGACGCTGCCGCCGCGCTGCGCGGCAAAGAACGCCTGCGCTTCTTCGAGCGTGACTGCCTGCTGGCTGCCCGGCATCACCGGCACGCCGCAGCGCTGCGCGAGCGCGCGCGAGTGGGCCTTGTCGCCGAACAGCGCGAGTTGCTCGGGCATGGGGCCGATGAAGCGCAAACCCGCTTGCGCGCACGCGGCGGCAAAATCGGCGCGCTCGCTCAGGAAGCCGTAGCCGGGATGCACGGCGTCGCAACCGTGCTCGCGGGCGATGGCGATCAGCCGCGCGGCGTCCAGATACGCGGCTGGCCCCACCGCGCCTAGCGCGGCGGACTCGTCGGCCGCCCGCACGTGCGGTGCCTCGGCGTCGTCGTCCGCGTAGACGGCGACGCTCGCGATGGCCAGTTCGCGCAATGCACGCACGATCCGCAGGGCGACCTCGCCGCGGTTCGCAATAAGGACTTTGTTGAACAGGGTTCGAGTCATGACAGCGGAATCAATGGGGAGGAAACGGTTAGTGAGTGTTTTGAAATTCGATTTCTGGATTTTTTTTCGTGGGTTTAGTTAGTTAGCCTTTCCTTGTGTTCGTGGTGGTTTGCCAGGGTTGCCCCTGTGCGGGGCGGCACCTACTTTCTTTGCCGCGGCAAAGAAAGTAGGCAAAGAAAGCCGCTCACCCCGCTAATGTCAGCCACCATTCACCCCGCACCACAATAGCCAGTGGCTCCGGAGCGTCTGTCACCCCGCACCCTCCACGTTAGTGACAAAGGGCTCATACCTCCTGCTGCGCGCTACGCGCGCCGCAGACAGGTCTGCAAGGGAAACCGGCCTTGCTGCGGAGCATTTCGGTGTACGTACCGCTGGTTTAAGTTATGCCCTTCGGCGCGCGCAGCGCCGCCGGAAGGATGAGCGCCTTGTCACTCCGGCTAACGACGAGTGATGGCAGACGCCCCGGAACCACTACCATAGTGGGCGAGTGGCGGACGGCGTCACACTGGCGGGGTGAGCGGCTTTCTTTGCCTACTTTCTTTGCCGCGGCAAAGAAAGTAGGTGCCGCCCCGCACAGGGGCAACCCTGGCAAACCACCACGAACACAAGGAAACGCAAATCTCAAACAAGCTCCTTGAGCATGCGCCGCAGCACCTTACCGGAACCGGTCGTAGGCAGCGCGTCGATAAAGCGCACCTCACGCGGCACCTTGTAAGCCGCCATATTCTCGCGCGCCCACGCCACGAGCGCCTCGGCCGTGAGCCCAGTGCCCGGCTTGATGACGATGAACGCGCAGACCACCTCGCCCTTCTCCGGGTCCGGCTTCGCGATCACCGCTGCCTGCGCGACGGCCGGATGCTTGATCAGGATGACCTCGACTTCCTCGGGGAACACGCTGTAACCCGACACCTTGATCATTTCCTTGAAGCGGCCGAGAAAGGTCAGATAACCGTCGGCATCGAAACGGCCCATGTCGCCCGTATGGACCCAGCCGTCGCGCAGTGTCGCGGCGGTCGCTTCGGGCTTGTTCAGGTAGCCCCGGAAATTGCCGGGCCCGCGAATCGCGATCTCGCCCGACTCACCGGCCGGCAGCGTGGCGCCCGTCGCGGGATCGACGATGCGGATCTCGTTGCCCGGCAACGGCTTGCCGTGCGTGCCCCAGCGAATCGCATCGGGCGGCATGGCGGTGTCGCACGTATGCGTTTCGCTGAGCCCGTACGCGGCCTCGGCGGAGATGCAGTTCGGCGTGAATTCGTGCCACTGGTCCGCCAGCGCCTCGGTATACGCGATGCCGAAGCTCGTCACCGGATTGCGGCGCAATGCGCTCCAGTCGCGCTGGCGCGCGTCGGGCAACTGCATGAGCGCAACGTTCATCGGAGCGATGCTGTACCACCACGTGATGCGATAGCGTTCGAGCGCGAGCGCGACGGCAACCGGATCGAAGCGATACATCAGCACCGAAGTCGCGCCGGTGCAGACCGGCGCGTAGACGCCATTGTTCATGCCGGCGATATGGTAGAGTGGCGCGACCGCGAGCATCACGTCGTCGGGCCCGGTTTCGTTGATCTTCGCCGCGGACGAAATCTTGTACACCGTGCTGCCGTGGGTCAGCATCGCGCCCTTCGGCAAGCCGGTCGAGCCGGACGTATAGGTCATCAGCGCGAGGTCGTCGAGACCCACATCCACCGGCGTCGGCCGCGCGCCGGAGCGGGCCGACTCGAGAAAATCCTCACAGCCGGCCGGCACAGGCGCCGCCCGCGCACGCATTTCGAGCAACTCGGCAAGCACCGGAATCTCGGGTTCGTCAGGCAGCAGATCGCCGTAGCGGACAACGAATACATGCTGCAACTGCGTCTGGCTGCGCACCTTGTCGACGATCGGCAACAGCACGTCGGCCGCGACGATCACGCGCGCGTGCAGGTCGCCAAGCTGATACGCGAGTTCATGTTCCTTGTTCAGCGGCCCGCACGGGCAAACGACAGCGCCGATTTTCTGGATCCCATAATGCGCCACCAGGTACTGCGGGCAGTTGTTCATGTACAGCGCGACCGGTTCCCCCTTCTTCACGCCGAGCGCCTGCATCCGGGCCGCGAAC
Organism: Paraburkholderia yinzeri; assembly: GCF_046581065.1. NCBI lineage: Bacteria > Pseudomonadati > Pseudomonadota > Betaproteobacteria > Burkholderiales > Burkholderiaceae > Paraburkholderia > Paraburkholderia yinzeri. The sequence continues at coordinate 604,544 of NZ_JBFOCJ010000003.1, forward strand.
GCGTCGCTCATCGCGTCGAGTTCGGCCCACGTAATCGTTCGCCCGTACCAGATCTGCGCCGCGCGCGACGGCATCGTGCGCGCATGATGGCGCAGGGTTTCGTGCAACGGCTGGGCTTGCGGGGCGGCATCGGCCATCGGGTCGTCTCCAGTGTCGACCGGGGTGAGCGCTTCAGCGCCTTACTCCGATCCCATACAATTGGACAGTCGTGTGCCGGGACAGGCGCCAGCCCATACCGGCCGTAGCAGCGCCCTTAATATATACCAACCAGTATCACTCTTATACTAGTCAGTATGAAAAAAAAGCCGACCCTGCCCGCGAAATCGGGCCGCCAGCGTATCGCGACGCACGGTACGGACGATAAGCGCGAGCGGATTCTCGATGCCGCGGAGCGGCTTTTCGCCGCGCAGGGCTATGCGAGCACGACCATGGACCAGATCGTCCAGGCACTCGGCGTGACCAAACCATTCGTCTATTATTACTTCGGCAGCAAGCAGGAAATCTTCGAAACGCTGTCGTGGCGGCCGGCCGTCGCCTGCTTCACGGTGCTGGATTTCCCCGATGACGACCCTCGCCCCGCACACCAGAAGGTGGTCGCCGGGATCGAGCAGTTGATCCGCGCAACGATCGAGCACTACCCGAGTTCGTTTTTTCCGGCGCGCGAACGGCAGGCTTACCGCCCCGAGTACCTGGAGAAGCAGCATCAGCTCGCCGAACATTTCTATGCGCGCCTGTGCGCGCTGCTCGAACAGGGCCGCGACGAGGGTTGGTTCGATTTCAACGAAACGCGTATCACCGCGCAGGCCGCATGCAGTGTGTCGGGCTTTCTGTACACCTGGTACAAGCCCGAAGGACGGCTCGACGTCGACACCATCGTCGCCGAACTGGTGGAGATAGCATGCCGCGCGCTCGGTCTGCGGAAAACGCGGCGCAAAGCGGCATGCTGAGATCAAACGCCTACCCGCTGAAGCGCGCCGCCTCGTCCCGCCAATAGTGTTGCTGCTGCCAGCCGAGCAGACGCTTGAGCTTCTCGTTGCTGAGCAACGTTTCGAACTCGCCGAGCGTCTTCTTGACCGGCACGCCGGGATAGTAGCGTTCCAGCAGCGTCTGCGTGGGCACGTCGGAAGAGACGTCGTCCGCGGCAATATTCATGATCTCGAAGCCGAGCCCGTCTGTTTCGATCGCGAGGCGACATGCCTGAGCGAGATCGCGCCCGTCGATATAGCTCCACGCGATCCGCTTGCGCAAGCCTGGATCCTTGAGCCACGTGGCGAACTTCGCATAGTCGTCGGGTTCGAGCACGTTGCCGATACGAAAGCAGTAGATATCCGAACCGGTCCGCGTCTGAAATGCCTTCGCGGTGACTTCGTTGACCACTTTCGACGTCGCGTAGCTGTCCATCGGGTTCACCGGATACGCTTCGTCGAGCGGGAAGTACTCGGGGTCGCGATGCCGGTGCGCGAACACCACGCCGTAAGTCGTCTCGCTCGACGCCACGATCACCTTGCGGATCCCCAGCTTCGAGGCGGCGTCGAGAATGTTGTACGTGCCCATCACGTTGATCCGGTAGACCTCGTTGTCGGTCGTAATCATGATGCGCGGAATGGCGGCCAGGTGAACGACCGCGTCGATCGGCTTCGGCTCCAGGTCTTCGGCGAACTCCACCGCCGCCGTGCTGGAGGCGAGCGCGTTGAACACCTGGCCGGCGTCCGTGATGTCCGCGATCAGCGTGCGCGCGGTTCGCTGCGCCATGGGCACACGGTCCAGATTCAGCACCTCGTAGCCGTGCCCGACAAGGTCTTGCACTACCCACTTTCCGGCAAGGCCGCTGCCGCCGGTCACAATCACTCTCTTCGTCATCGGTTTCCCTCCTTAAGCCCTCTCGAGCGTAGCCATCGCCCGAACAATCACCAGTAGCACCGAAAGACTCACGCCGCTCGACGCGCGCAATTCCGCAAGTAACTGCCCATAGCGTTCCAGCGCGGCCTCGTGCTGCCCGCACCAGGTGTCCACGAGCGCTTGCGCGTCCGCCGTATCCGCCACCTCCGCTGCCTGCGCCAGCACGCTCGTCGTGAGCGCGCGCTTGAGGCGCGCCACCTCCGCGAGCGCGCCCGCGCGCGCCATCGTGTCCCAGTGGGTCGGCGTGGGCAACGCCGCCGCACGCTCGCTGATCCAGCCGTAATTGAGCCGCGTGCCCAGCGCGAAATACGTGGCCGCGACGAGTTCCAGCGGCCGGCCGCATGCCGCCGCCACTTCGGCGATATCGAGCAGCGCGACGGAGATTTCACCGCCCGCCACGCGCAGCGCGAGCGGGCTTTCCACGCCCGCATTCACCAGTTCGCCCTGGCGCACGGAAAGCGCTTCGAGATCGCCCTCCGGCAGCAGCGCGGGCAGTTGCGGCGCGAGCCGCTGCGCCGCCGTCCGGCAATGCGCAAGCAGCGAGCCCACACCGTCCCGGTCCACCGCGCCCGCCTGCAGATGGCGCAGGAACCACAGCGCCGCACGTTCGAGCAGCCGCGCGATCTCGACGAACATGCGCGCCTGAACGTCGTCGGGCACGCGGTTGTCGAGTGCGTCGATGGCGCGCCAGATGTCGTCGAGGTCGAACACGTCGCGCGCCATGATGCATGCGCGCACAATCTCGTCGGGCTGCGCGTCGGTCTCCTCCATGAGACGATGGACGAACGCGCAGCCCACGCGGTTCACGAGCGCATTGGTCAGATGCGTGGCAAGAATTTCGCGCCGCAGCGGATGCCGCTGCATCGGCTCGCTGAACCGCTGCTGAAGCGGCTTCGGGAAATAATCGGTCAGTAGGCCGGCCACGAGAGGATCTTCAGGCACGTCCGAGTCGAGCAGCGCATCGTAGAGCCACATCTTGCTATAGGCGAGCAGAACGGCGCGTTCGGGAGACGTGAGGCCGAGCTTCGCGGCCTGGCGCTCGGCCACTTCCTCGTCCGTCGGCAGGAATTCGATCACGCGATTGAGCCGCCCCGCGCGTTCGAGCCAGCGCATGAAGCGCGCCTCCGCATCCAGCAGCCTCACAGCATAACGACCGGCAATCGAGAGCGACTGGGTCTGGTAATAGTTGTCGCTCAGCACCAGCAGTCCGACTTCGTCGGTCATTTCCGCCAGCAGCGTGTTGCGCTGTTTCGTCGTCATTTCGCCGTCGGCCACCACGAGGCCGAGCAGGATCTTGATGTTCACTTCGTGATCCGAACAATCGACGCCTGCCGAGTTGTCGATCGCGTCGGTGTTCATGCGCCCGCCGTGCTGCGCGAATTCGATGCGCCCGAGCTGCGTCACACCGAGATTGCCGCCCTCGCCCACCACCTTGCAGCGCAGGTCCGAGCCGTTGACGCGCACCGCGTCGTTGGCGCGGTCGCCCACCTGCGCGTGCGTTTCGCGCGCAGCCTTCACATACGTACCGATGCCGCCGTTGTAGAGCAGATCGACGGGCGCTTGCAGAATGGCGCGAATCAGCTCGTTCGGCGTAAGCGCCACGGCCTCGATACCCAGCGCCGCCTGCACCGCGGGCGCGAGCGGAATCGTCTTCACGGTGCGCGCGAACACGCCGCCGCCCGCCGAAATCGCGGCGGTATCGTAATCGGCCCAGCTCGAGCGTTCGAGCCCGAAGAGGCGGTCGCGCTCCGCGAAACTCGCGAGCGGATCGGGCGTGGGGTCGAGAAAGATGTGCCGGTGATCGAAGGCGGCCACGAGCTTGATATGCGGCGAGAGCAGCATGCCGTTGCCGAACACGTCGCCCGACATGTCGCCGATACCTACCACCGTAAAGTCGGTGGCCTGCGTGTCCACGCCCATTTCGCGGAAGTGCCGCTTGACCGACTCCCACGCGCCGCGCGCGGTGATCGCCATCTTCTTGTGGTCGTAGCCCACCGAACCGCCCGAAGCAAACGCGTCGTCGAGCCAGAAGCCGTATTCGGCGGAAATCGCGTTCGCGTAGTCGGAGAACGTGGCCGTGCCCTTGTCGGCGGCCACGACGAGGTAGGGATCGTCGGGGTCGTCGCGCACCACGTCGGGCGGCGGCACGACTGCACGGGTCACGAGGTTGTCGGTCAGATCGAGCAGACCGCGCAGGAAGGTCTGATAGCACGCCACGCCTTCGCGCATCCATGCCTCGCGGTCGCTCGCCGGCGGCGGATTCTTCACGACAAAGCCGCCCTTCGAGCCCACCGGCACAATCACCACGTTCTTCACCATCTGCGCTTTCATGAGGCCGAGCACTTCGGTACGGAAGTCTTCGCGGCGATCCGACCAGCGCAGGCCGCCGCGCGCGACGCGCCCGCCGCGCAAATGCACCCCCTCCACGCGCGGCGAGTAGACCCAGATCTCGAACATCGGCTTGGGTTCGGGCAGGCCCGGCACTTTCGACGGATCGAACTTGAACGACAGCGCGGGCCGTTCCGCGCCGTCCGCACCGCGGCGGAAATAGTTCGTGCGCACCGTCGCCTTGATCACGCCGAGGAACTGCCGCAGGATGCGGTCCTCGTCGAGATTGGGCACCTGGTCCAGCGCGGCTTCGATGGCCTTGAGCTTGAGCGCCACGCGCTCCTCGCGGGCTTCGTCGTCGCGCGGATCGAATCGTAGTACGAAGAGTTCGACCAACTGGCGGGCGATCGCCGGATTGCCGGTCAGCGCGCGTTCGATATAGGCGTCGCTGAAGGTCGATCCCACCTGGCGCAGATATTTTGCGTAAGCGCGCAGGATCGTGACTTCGCGCGCGCCCAGATAGGCGCGCAGGACGAGCCGATTGAAATCGTCGTTCTCGATGCGGCCGCTCCACAGGCCTTCGAACGCGTCTTCGAACAGGCCCTTCACGCGTTCGATATCGAATTCGGTGTCGTCCGCGAGTTCGAGGCCGAAGTCGTGCACCCATGCCGGCGCGCACGTGGGCGCCTCGATCACGTAGGGCCGTTCCTCGTCCACGCGCACGCCCAGGTGTTCGAGCATCGGCAGACTGCGCGAAAGCGCGATCGCTTCGCCCGCGCAATAGACCTTGAAGCGGAACGTGCGCGGCCCCGCCTCGATGGGGCGGTAAAGATTCATGGCGATGCGCGGCGTACCCTGCACACGCTCGATCAGTTCGATATCGCGCACCGCCGTGCGCGCCGGATAGTCGTCGCGATAGCCTGCCGGAAACGAATCGGCGTAGCGATGCAGGAGCCGCGTGCCCTGCTCTTCGCCGAATGCGTCGAGCAATGCGTCAGCCAAATCGTCCTGCCAGCGGCGCGTGACCTGCACGAGCCGCGCCTCCAGTTCGCGGGTGTCGACGTCGGGCATCGTGCCGGGCTCGGCGTGCACGACGAAATGGATCCGCGCGATGGCGGACTCCGAAAGCAGCGGCGTGAATTCCACGGAAACGCCATTGAAGGCATCCGCCAGCAGGTTCGCGATACGCCGCCGCAAGTCGGTGTTGTACTTGTCGCGCGACACGTACACGAGGCACGAGACGAACCGGTCGAAGCGGTCGCGCCGCACGAACAGCCGCGTGCGCTGATGCTCCTGCAGGCGCAGCACGCCGAGCGCGATCTCGTAGAGCTCGTCCTCGCTGGCCTGGAGCAGTTCGTCGCGCGGATACGTTTCCAGCACCGTGACAAGCGATTTGCCGAGATGCCCTTTCGGCAGAAAACCCGCGCGCTGCACGATGTTCGCGCACTTGCGCCGCACGATGGGGATTTCGGCGGCGGACACCCTATACGCGGTCGAGGTGTAGAGCCCGACGAAGCGGCGCTCGCCGCACACCTTGCCGTCCGGCCCGACGAGCTTCACCCCCACGTAGTCGAGATAGCCCGGCCGGTGTACCGTGGCGCGCGAGTTGGCCTTGGTGAGAAAAATGGGCCAGGCGCCGCCGATGATGTCCTGGGCCGCGGGCGGCAACGGGGTGACGTCGGGTGCGCCCGGCACTCGCAGCGATTCGCGCAGGATGCCGAGGCCCGAGCCCTCCACGCGGCGCAGACCGTAGCCGCCGTCGTGCCCCACGAGCGCGTAGTCGCACTGGCCAAGGAAAGTGAAGTGATCCGCCACCATCCATTCGAGAAACGCCCGCGCTTCAATGTCCTCGGCGGTCGACTCGCGGGCTTTCTGGGTCTTGATCGTGGCGCGCGCGACTTCGACTATCTTCGGCCAGTCTTCGACCGACGCCCGCACGTCGCCCAGTACCCTGGCAATGTCGTGGCGCAATTCTTCGAGTTTTGCTGCGTCGCCGCAGCGGTCCACCTCGAAGTGGATGAACGAGGCGAGTTGCGATTGTCCGTCGTCGGTGCTGGCAACGCCCTCGTCCACCCGCCGGATCGTCCCCTCTTTGTCGCGCCAGATCCGGAACACGGGGTGCAGCGCCGAATGCAGCGCGAGCCCCAGCCGGTTGACGGCCATGGAGACCGAATCGACGAGAAACGGCATGTCGTCGTTGACGATTTCGACGACCGTGTGGTCTGAATGCCAACCGTGCTGCTCAAGAATCGGGTTGTAAACCTGCGTGCGCTCGCTGCCCGGCACGAAGCGCTGGGCGGTTCGCCAGTGCGCCATGGCGGCGCCGTAGAGGTCGGCAATGCTGCGGCTGCGCAGATCTTCTGCGTCGGCGAAATCGTAGTAGTGCCGCAGGAAAGGTTCGACGATCAGGAAGGTTGGCTCGGGCAAACGCGCCCGAGCGAATTCCATGACATCGGAGAGCAGATGAGCGACGAATTCTTCGTTCTTCGCTAGCATGACGGACTCCTTGACGGGTAGCCATCGACTGCATCGGCGGTCCGGCCATTATGCACCGTCAAGGTGATCGAACGATGAATGCGTGAGCACGACGGAAGCTGTCACCCTCTTGTCAGGAACGACAGCAGCAAGCGCGTCACCGCTTCGGGTTTCTCCTGCTGGATGAAATGCCCGCCGCGCGCGATGAGATGATTGCCAACGAGATTCGGCACGTTGCTCGACAGATTCGCGTACTCGTCTTTCGCCATTTTCAGCACGCCATCGAGTTCGCCGGCAATGAACAGCGTCGGCTGCAGAATCTTCGCGCCGTCGAGGAACGGCGTCATCTCCCAGTTCCGGTCCAGATTCCGGTACCAGTTGATCCCGCCGCGAAAACCGGACAGCCGGAACCGCCCGACCAGATAGTCGAGGTCCTCGGCCGGCAGCCAGTCGGGTAGCCTGTCCGGAATCGCCAGGTTGTCGATGATCCGCGTGCCCTTTTCGAATCGCGCGAAGCTGATCCGCTTGTGCGCTTCGTCGAATTGCGCATCGCCGGACGCCGTGTACAGCACTCCTAGCAGCGAGCGATGGACGTCCAGTTCGAGTTCCCGCTCGACCTTCCCCGGCTCCTGGAAATAGTGCTGATAGAAGTCCCGCTCCTGCGTGCCGGCATCGAAGCGCACCGCCGGCCGCAGCTTGTGCCGCGGCAGATACGGCACGCTCAAGTGCGCAAGCTTGCTGAACAGATCGGGGCGCAACAGCGAAGCGTACTGCACGACGATCGAGCCCCAGTCGTGCCCGACAAGAATCGCCTCCTGCTCGCCCAGCGCGCGCACGAGGCCGACCAGATCGCCCACGAGGTTGAGCACGTGATACGAATCGATCGCGAGCGGCGCGTCGGTGTCGCCGTATCCGCGCTGATCCATGGCGACCACCCGGAAGCCCGCATCGGCGAGCGCCCCGATCTGATGGCGCCACGAGTACCACGATTCGGGCCAGCCGTGGCACAGCAGCACGAGCGGCCCGCTTCCGGCCTCGACGTAGTGCATCCGGATGCCATTGGTGTACGCATAGCCATGCTTCCAGTCCGTCGACATCGCACTTCTCCCGTTGTCCTGCGTGGCTTGAGGGATCGAATCAGGCGCTCACTCGCACCGCGTCACGCCAGCGCCGGATAATCGACGTAGCCGTGCGCACCGGCACCACCATACAGCGAAGCGTCCTTGAACGGCGGGTTGAGCGGCGCATTCTCGCGAAAACGGCGCGGCAGGTCCGGTGTCGTGATCATCGCGCGGCCGAACGAGATCATGTCGGCGCGGCCGCTCTGCAGCGCGTCGACGGCCATCTCCTTCGTATAGCCGTTGTTCAGCATCCACACGCCCGTGTACAGGCGATGCAGCGCTTCGTAGTCGAACGGCGCATTGTCGCGCGGACCGCCCGTGTGCCCTTCGACAACGTGGATGTACACCGGGTGCAATTTCTCCAGCTCGCGCACCACATATTCGAACAGGGGCTGCGGATCGCTTTCCGACGAATCGTTGACCGGCGAGACCGGCGACAAGCGAATGCCGACGCGCTCCGCGCCAATCTCGCCGATCACGGCGGCCATGACTTCCAGCAGGAAGCGGGCGCGGTTCTCGATGCTGCCGCCGTACTCATCGGCGCGGTGATTCGAGCCGTTGCGCAGGAAGGCGTCGATCAGATAGCCGTGTGCGCCGTGAATCTCGATGCCGTCGAATCCGGCCTCGATGGCTTTCGCCGCGGCGGTGCGAAAATCGTCGACGATGCCGGCGATCTCGGCCGTTGCGAGCGCGCGCGGTTCCGAGCAGTCAACGAAGCCCTGGTCGGCGATATAGGTCTTGGCCTTCGCGGCAATCGCCGAAGGCGCGACCGGCGCCTGGCGATCCGGCTGGAAGTGCGTGTGCGACATGCGGCCCGTATGCCAGAGCTGCACGAAGATCTTGCCGCCCTTCGCGTGTACGGCATCGGTCACCTTCTTCCACGCGGCGATCTGGTCGGCGGTGTAAACGCCCGGCGTATGCGTATAGCCCTGGGCCGTCTCGGAGACCTGCGTCGCTTCGGCGATGACGAGGCCGACACTGGCGCGCTGACGGTAGTACTCGACGACCATATCGGTCGGCGCAAGGCTGTCGTCGGCGCGGCTGCGCGTGAGCGGCGCCATGGCCATGCGGTTCGCGAGTTCGAGCTTGCCGAGCTTGATCGGCTGGAACAATGCGTCGGTGAGACAGGCTTCGGTCTGGACACCCATGTTGAGGACTACTCCGAGGTTGGTTTGATGGGGGCGGCAGCCCGGATAACAGGCGGAAACAACTGATCGAGAATCAGGTCGACGCTTTGGCGCAGCGGCTCGACCGAGCGCTCGAGCTTCACGCGCAGCAGCGCGCCTTCCCACGCGTCCCACGCGAGGCCCGACAACGCAGCCGGCGCCACGTCGTCGCGAATGTCGCCGTGCGCCTGCGCGCGGCTGATCATTCCGGCAAGGCGCTCGCGCCAGGCGAACTGCGCTTCGAGCAGCGCGACACGGCACGGGTCGCTGGCAAGCCCGATCTCCGCCGCGAAGTTGCCGACGAGGCAGCCGGCCTGCATCGTCCGGCGTTCGTGATACGCGATCATCTGCGCGAACACATAGCGGATCGCGGCCATCGGCTGCGGCGGCGCGGATTCGATCATGGTCTCCCACGATCGCTGCAGATAGGCCGCGTACTGCGCGATGATTTCGACCGCGAAGGCCTCCTTGCTGTCGAAATGGTTGTAGAACGAACCCTTCGGCACGCCGGCGTGATCGGTGATCTGCTGGATGCCGGTGGCGTTGTAGCCCTGGCGCGAAAAGAGCTCGCGCCCCGCCCGGATCAGGCGGTTGGGGATGTCGGTTTTGTCGGCGGTTCGAGACATGAGCGGATAATATGACCGGTCGTCTTAAAAGTCAAACGGCCGGACGGCGATGTCGTCCGGCGAGCGGCGACTGAGCGGCTGGCCTTCCGCAGAAGCACGAGATAGGAGTCTGTTAAACGCTGCTAGACTGCACGCGGAACGCCCCGCCCCTACTCGACCATTTGCGACATTTCAATGACTGAAGTCCCTCTAGCATTTGGCAGCCAGACTGAATGGGAAAGCTGGTTGGAGCATAACGGCGGCACTTCGACCGGAATATGGCTGCGCCTGTCGAAAAAGGGCGCCGGGCAGCCTGCCTTGACTTACGCACAGGCGACGGAAAGCGCCCTCTGCTATGGCTGGATTGATGGTCAAAAACAGGCCGGGAGCGAGGAATACTGGTTACAACGCTTCACCCCGCGCTCACCGAAAAGCCTCTGGTCCCAACTCAACAAAACGAGAGCTGAAGCGCTGATCGCTGCGGGCCGAATGCGTCCCCAAGGCTTGAGGGAGATCGACAAGGCCAGGAAAGACGGCCGCTGGGAGGCCGCTTATACGTCGGCAAGTCACTCGATAGTGCCGGACGATCTGCAGGTTGCGCTCGACGCCAATCCGAAAGCCAGGAAATTCTTTGCGACGCTTAACAGCCGCAATCGTTATGCGATCCTGTTTCGGGTACAGAATGCGAAAAAGCCGGAAACACGCGCGCGCAAGATCGAGGAATTCGTCGACATGCTGAACCGAGGCGAGACTTTTTATTCCTAGGTTTGGGTTCTTCTGGCACTGGTGCTTGCCATTCAGGTGAGCACAGAACGAGACCGTAGGCGCCACGCGTACCCGACGAAAATCGATCAATGTTTCCTGCCGACATCAACGCTGGATGCTCCGAACTTTTCGACATAGGGTGCGAACGTCGCGCCGCACGTCCCTTACGCCACTTGCTGCGCGCGTGGCCGCTGACAAGCGGGCTAACGGACGATTGGGGTGCTCTGCATGAAGCGCTACGAACACTACGAGCCAATTGTCGGACAGAGATTTCCGAAGTGGAGCAGACGAGGGTTGACGACCTAATCCGTGCTATCGCTGTTACCTTCTTTCAGCGATGAGAGACTGCGGGAAGCCTATGAAATGTGATTGCCACGATCAGCCAGCAATTCGCAGGATTGACGGGACTTTGCTGGCACTGTTTCCCGGCTTCCAGCGTGTGGATGCTGTGGACTGGAGAGCGCTTCTGCGATGTCCGACGTGCGGACAACTATGGGCTGCTGATGAATGGGACAAGTATCAGATTCAGTTTGCGGTAAAGGTCAAGGCGATGAAGGACTGGAGTGCTTCAGACGAGGCCCTGCGTAAGGAATATCTCGTTCAATTGCGCGGGGAGAATACGGGGGCAAAATGCATGTGGAATGCCTGTGAGAAGAATCAGTTGAACGGTAGCGCATATTGCGTCGACCATCTTTACGCCACTGGCACAAGAACCTGACCGAGGCACGCGCTTCATGCAGAAGGTACAAGTCGATCCGAAGGCGACCGTCGCGCGGTTGGCGATGTGCTCCCTGTGACAGACGTCTCGCACCCGAAACTTCATCAGATCACACGCCCGAAGCTTGCTGTCGATGGCGAGATTGAACATGGCCAGATCCCGCACGCGGAACGAAAGCTGCAGGCTCGGATCGCCCAAATCTCCTTGAGCTTCAACGGCGGCTTCTGATCGACCGGTCAATCTCCCTTTGTTCCACGGCACCCGCGACGAACCGGTATTGGATGGCACACTCGCAACAATCTCCTTTCAGTTGAAGGGAGATCCAGTGTGTGTCCAAAGCAACGAGTGCTGATCGAATAGGTGAATACGCGATATCCGTTTTCGACCGGTCCCGACTCCGGTCGAAAGCGTCATTCCTAAAGTATATGCGTGTTCTGCCGATATTAATCCTGTCCTCTCGGGTCCGCATGGACGAACCATTAGCACATCCGTGGTGCGACTCCCCCAGAGGATTTTCCGTATAAAAGAAGAATGGACCACACTATGAAAAATGAATATATTTCCAGGACCGGGCTAGCGACTTCTGCTCTCTGCATAACGTTCCTGGCGGGATGTGTATCTTTACCCAAGAGCGAACTTGCTGCCCAAAATCGTGAGGGGTTGCACTCCATCGCTATTCTTCAGGTGAACGAGCCGGCTGCCGAAAATGTCTGGAATCTGGGGGGCGCCGCAGGTGCGTTTGGCCTTGTTGGCGGGCTCGTGCAAGCCGGTATCAACAGTAGTCATTCGAAGACTTACGCACAGAAAATTGCGGAACAGAAGATTCTGTTTGCTCCACTGACCAGCGATGGAATCATCTCGCGCCTCACCACAGACGGGTATCAGGTTGTCAAGCTGACCAATCAGAAGGTCAAACTTTCAGCGGATGGCAAATCGGACGACTACTCTGACATTCATACAAACGCAGATGCCATCCTGAACGTGTGGTTCACATCGTTCGGCTACGTGTCGCCGCCTGAGTCCACCGATTTCGTCCCATGGGTTGTTGTTCGTGCCCGTCTACTGGACGCAAAGACGAAGCAAGACATGTACTACAAGACCTTCGCCTGCGGCTACGACATCAAGGCAAATAGCGTTCATATTGATAGTGATGCCGCGTACCGTTACGGAAGTTTCGGAAAACTGGAAGACCAGTTCGATCAGTCCGTGACGGGCCTGAAAGTGTGCGAACAAGCGGTGGTGGCGATGATTGGCCAGGATTTCGCGAAGTCGCAATGAACGAAGTCACGGCTAACCGGTGCAAAACCGGAGTGTACATATTCTCGGTCGACCGTATCGAATCAGCGTAGTTGCCCGTATTCACCCACTCCGCCCACTATCCATTCAATGACTGCTCTACTTGGTGGAACAGCCACTCTGGTAACCGTTTAGCCGTGACAACGAATGTCGTCAAGTGGCCGACCACCGCCCCACGAGTGAGCGCGGTGATCGCCGGAGGGCGGCATCTCACGCAAATGATATAAGACGACCCGAGACGGTCGTTGCTCCCCCTTGAGCGAACGACCGATAATCTACGTGCGGTCAACGGCTCCTAAAGGCTGTGCAGAAACTCGATCACGGCGGCATTGACGAGATCCGGGGCCTCTTGTTGAAGCCAGTGACCCGCTTGCTGAATGATTCGGGAGTCTCGCAGGTTGGGCACAAGCTTACGCATGCCGCTAATGATTTCGTGCATACCCGGAATCGCCAGCCCGGTGTCGTATTCCCCGACGAGATAAAGGGCGGGAGTTTGGACCGGCAGGCCAATGAAGGCTGCCTGCAATTCCCAGTTACGGTCGAGATTGCGGTAATAGTTCAGTCCACCGCGAAACCCCGACACCTCGTATGCCCGCACAAAAGTGTCAATGTCGGCCTTCTCGAGCCACGTGAGTGGCGATGCGGGCTCCGGCAAAGCGTCGAGGAGTCCCGCCTGCCGTGCCACGAGTCCGAAAGGATTCGGTGTTTTCTGGTCGCGCGGGCCGGCGTCCCTTGATGCCCAGAAATAGAGCTTACGCAGTGTAGCGGCAACGTCGGACTCAAGTTCGCTCTCGGCTTGCCCCAGTTGAGAAAAATAATGCGTGTAAAACCACGCTTGTTCAGTTTGCGGAAATAGCCGGCTCGGCATGATCGGGGCCCGGTCCATCATGGGAACCCCTAGCGCCACGACAGCGCGAAAGCGGTCGGGCCGCAACAGCGCGGCCTGCCACGCAATGGTTGCGCCCCAGTCATTTCCCACCACGACGGCATTTGTCTCTCCGAGCGCATCCATGATCCCCACCAGGTCACCGATGATGTCGAGCGTCGTATACCGCCCTGATTCAATCGGACAATCGCTGAGTCCGAAGCCCCGCAGATCCGGAGCAACTGCACGAAATCCAGCACTCGACAAGCCCGCCAATTGGTGTCGCCACGCGTACGACGTTTCAGGAAACCCGTGGAGAAGCAGGACCAGCGGCCCCGCTCCCTGGACGGCGACGCTCAGGCGGACGCCATTGGTTTCGATGAAGGACTGAGTCAATGCAGACACGATCGCGCTCCTATGGTTGCGTTAAGTCACGCGAAATCGTAACATCAAATGTCACGAATACCCTGCTTCAAAAAACATGCATCGAGATACACGGCTGGCCCGGCTTCTTCACGTACTCGTACACATGCATCTGCGCGGCGGCACAACCACCTCCGAGACGATCGCGCAAATGCTGCACACTCAGCCGTCGCTGGTTCGACGCACTATGGCTGCGCTGCGTTCAGCCGGTTATGTAGAGTCGATCGCAGGACCGGGGGGAGGCTGGGCTCTCTGTCGTGAACTCGATGATCTCACCGTGCGCGACATATATGCTGCTATAGCATCCAAGAGCGCATTCGCGATCGGTACGGCGGATGACAATCCGGCCTGCCCGGTGGAGTCAGCAGTCAACCGGTTCCTCGACGATGCACTGAATTCGGCGGAGGACGAATTGCTCCGGCGTCTCGCGCAAATGCGTCTTTCCGACATAGCACGGTACGTGAAGGTGCTGAAGGCCTAAGGCAAGTATGCGATTTCCCAAAGCGGTGCTCGCATATGCATCGATCGCCCCCGAGCGAACCGCTTCGATGGCATCGGCCTGTTGTTCGAAGAAGGTTATCTGGTCGTCGCTTACGCCAGAATTTCTCGCCGAGTCGTGTTGGACCTGTCCGGCAATGATGCCAAGACGTGCATCGTGGCGTTCCGCAAGCGAAGCATAGCTCTTGAGCGTTTTTGGATTTCCTGCCCGGAATAGCCCGGTGACGATGACCGGGCCAAACCGCGCCGGCTGCATTGCTACAGGATGGCTTTGCGGTTTGCGATTGTCGTGCGAAGCTTTTCGATCCTCCCGACAACGGTCGCGGGATCCGCACCGTTGCACGCACACTCGCGCAATTGCAGCGCCTCGCCGGCCATGGCTTCATCGGCGGCGATCAGGCGCGGGAGAAATTCCCGCTCGGCGCGGTGCCGCAGCCAGGTCGTGTCGTTCTCGGGAACAGGCAGATGCCGGATGAGGGCTTCAACCGCTTCGATATCGCGGCCGATCGCCTCGAGTTTCTTGATCTGCGCACGCTCTTCGACGCCCGGAAACGGCACTTCGCGGCTGGGCGTCGGGATCGTGCGGCGAATGGTTGTCGCACGACTGGCCAGCGCCGCGCGTGCTTCGCCCAGCAAGCCGCACACACCATTGCGGACGAGTTGGTCATCGGCCCGGTCCTTGTTTTCCTGCCGATAAGCGTTGTAGCCCCAACCGGTGTAGAGATTAACCAGTAGCGCCTTGAGCACGCCGGCGTCGTCGATGGGGTTCGGTGTCAGGGACATGGCTTGTCCGGTCGCAAGTAAGGCGGGCCGGCCGGCCCGCCGCGGTGGAGAGATTACTTCGGCAGGCCGCCCAGCGCGCCTGCGTCGAACGTGCCCAGTGTACCGCCGCCGATCTGGAACGGCATGCCCGCCGCAGCATTCGGTGCGGAAATGAGGCCCTTGTCCGCCATCTTCAACGCAAGGTACATGCGCGCGGCCTCGACTTCGGTCATCCCAAAGGCGCGCAGCGAGATCAGTTCGCGCATGCGGGCGTCCTGCGGCATGATCAGCACCTTCACGTCGTTCAAATGCACGCCGTAGATGTCGAGAAACTCGCTCAGGTGTCCCTTTGCAAGCTCGATGATGTCGTGAATACGCTCGTTGACCTGCTCCATCGGCGTGACCTGCACGATCTGGTTGATTGCCTGTTCGATCACGGGCCCGGCATACGCGGTCAGCTCCGCGATCGGGATACGTTCGCCGGCGAACGGCATGTGCGTGATGAGCTTGACCGCATCGTCCTTCGTGTCGACATGGACGTAATAGTCAACGGTGTATTCCATGATCGCCATCTCTTTCGAGGTGGCGATGCCCTTGTTCTGCGCCAGCAGCTTGCTGCGCTGGACGTAGATGGTTTCGTACTGCCACGGTGAGCTGCCGCTGAAAAAGCCCTGCACGATATTGCCGAGGATCGGCTTGTCCGGTGTGATGACCTGATGCTGACCGGTCTCGTAGACGTCGAGCACTGCGCCGCGGCTTTTCAGCACGCAGAAGTGGTTCGATTCCACGGTCAGCAGGGAGCCGGACACGATACTGCTGTCCGGGTACTTCCAGGCCAGCGTGTCCAGCCCCATCACGTCGCGCCCCTGGTTGTCGAGCGTGCTGATGACCTGTCGCTGCAGGCCGCTGCCTTGTCCGAATGCCATATCCGTGTTCCCTTCCCGTTAGATACCCGCGCACAGGCCGGCGAGTGTGGCCGTTACAGCGTTCTGTCCTTGGCGGCCCGCTGGCGCTCAGATCGCGCGAGGGGCGTTGGCCTCGATGTCAACGATACCAGTAACGATGCCCTGCATAGGGTCCACCGTGCCCGGGAGCCGGAAGTGGCACGGAAAAAGCGTCCTCGCACTGGCCCAGGCGGTGTCGACACCAACATAAAAATCGGTCAATTGTGTGATAGAAGATACATGCCGGGTCCGATTCTGCCAGTAAGGAGTTCAATGGCCCCTCGATCAAGCGGCCGCTGCAAGGCTTGAAAGCCGGGTACCGAGTCCCATTTATCGTTCGTGAATCCGCGTATCCGTCCCTCCTTGCCGCCCGAATGGCCCTTTCCGCCGAATCGCGATGTCGCGGGTCGGACCTTCGGCGATCTCGTCGCACTTCAATATCGCGGCGCCGGCGTGTGGCTCTGGAGGTGCCGGTGCGGCACCCACGTGACCGCGGGGCTCGACGCGGTGGAGGCCGGCCGTACGCGGGATTGCGGCTGCCGTGAGCAGCGCCGTGTGTGGCGGTCCCGGCCGGGCTCGCCTGCGCTACGCGGAGGCGAGGTGTTCGGCCAACTGACGACGGACCGGTACGCCGGCGATGGTTTGTGGGTTTGCCGGTGCGACTGCGGTGGCGAGACGACCGTGAGTGCCGGGCGTCTGCGATTAGGCCAGGCGCGTTCGTGCGGGAGCTGCCTGGTCGCTTCGGCCGACTGAGCGGCGCGGCCTGCATGTCCGGGTTTCCGCCAGGCATCGAGGGGCGCCATGGAAACGCCCCCTCGATGCATCAGAACGGCCTGGTCGGCAGATACTTGCCATTCAGCGTGATCACGGCTCGTTCGCCGCCATCCGGATCGGGCACCTTCTTGATATCCAGCTTGAAGTTGATCCCGCTGATGATCCCGTCGCCGAACATTTCGTGAATGAGCGCCTTCAGGGTCGTTCCGTACACCTGAATGATCTCGTAGAAGCGGTAGATAGTCGGATCGGTGGGCAAGCCGCCGGGGATGCTGCCACGATAGGGTATCGTTTGCAGCAGGCGAATCTGGCTTTCGTCAAGGTCCAGCTTCTCGCCCACGACCTTCGCCGCGTCGGCCGGCAGGGCATGTTGTCCGAGAAGCGCCGCCGTGACGAACGCGAGGCCAAGACCGGTGCCTTCGTTGATCTGCTCGAACGTGAGATCCTTGCTGATCTTCGCGTCCAGAATCGTTTCGGTAAGAGCTTCACGAGGGGCTTTGATGCACAGCGACTGGGTCATGATAGTTCTCCTGGTGGTGAAATGAAGGGGAAATAGCGATTCAAGCCCTGGCGTCGGCTCGGGCCGGTGTCGCGCAAACACCCGGATGTTCAGCGAGCGGGACGAAGCAGTGGCTCGTGCCGTCGAACGTCTCGATCGAACCAGTCTCGATGTCGTACACCCAGCCGTGCAGTGCGAGGCGGCCTTGTTCGAGAGCGAGGCGCACGGAAGGATGCGTCTTGATGTTGGCAAGCTGGGCGATTACGTTTTCCCGGATCATCGAATCGACACGCTCGTGTTCGCTGGCATGCTCGCGCGCTTCGTTGACCACCCTCGCCGAATCCGCGTAGTTCAGCCAACTGCGGACCGCGGGCATGTGATCCATGCATTTGCAGGTCGCGATCGCGGTCATGGCGCCGCAATCGGAGTGACCGCAGATCACCACGTCGGCCACTCTGAGTCCGGCTACCGCGTATTCGACCGTCGCGCTTACACCGCCCGGTTCCGGACCATAGGACGGAACGATATTTCCAGCATTTCGGATGACGAATAAATCGCCGGGTTCACGCTGAGTGACGAGTTCGGGCACGAGCCGGCTGTCGGAACACGAGATGAACAAGGTCTGCGGATGCTGGCAGGTGGCCAGTTCCCTGAACAGTTCAGTGCGCTTCGGAAATGCATCGCGCTGAAATCTCAGGAAGCCGTCGATGATCTCTTGCATGGTTCGCTCCATCAGATGGTGTCGTTCAACCGATGAGCGAAGAATGCGCCGATCCCGTTATCGAGTCCAAGACCGGCTTGCTATACACTCCATAGGCAACACCAATACCTCGAACCCGCCCGGTCATGCTGCTCAGACATATTCGCTACCTGCTTGCTGTCGCAAAACACCGCAATTTCACGCGTGCGGCCGAGGCATTGCACGTGTCTCAGCCAACGCTGTCGCAACAGATCCGGCAGCTCGAAGACATGCTGGGCACCCAGTTGTTCGACCGATCCGGTCGTACGGTGCAACTGACCGACGCGGGCGAGGCGTATGTTCGATATGCGCAGCGGGCGCTTCAGGATCTGGAGGCCGGGCAGCGCGCCATACACGATGTTCAGGAACTCACTCGCGGCTCGCTGCGGCTCGCGACCACGCCAACCTTCACCGCGTACCTGATCGGTCCACTGCTCGAAAAATACAATCGGCGCTATCCCAACCTCACGCTCAATGTGATCGAAATGTCGCAGGAACGGATGGAAGCCCTGTTGAGCGAAGACGAGCTCGATGTGGGCATCGCATTCGACGATATCCAGTCCCCCGATATCGAAGCGCAGGTGCTTTTCGTGGAGGCGTTGGCCATGGTGGTCGGGAAGACGCATCCGCATGCCAAAACCCGTGCGCCGCTGACGCTGAAGGAGTTCAGGAACGAGGCGCTGGTTCTGCTAAACGACCACTTCGCGACGCGCCATTACATTGACCGGTATTGCCGGCAGCACGGCATTGCGCCGCGTATCGCGATCGAGGCGAATTCGATCAGCGCCGTTATTGAACTGGTAAGCCGGAGCAAGCTCGCGACAATATTGCCTGCCGATATTACGCGTGACCACAAGGAGCTTTGCCTCGTGGAATTGAAGCCCGCACCTCCCAAGCGAACGGCCGCGCTGCTATTGAGAAAGGAAGCCTGGCGCAGTGCGGCAACCCAGGCGTTTATCGCGTTGGCGATGGAAGAAGCCAGCCGGTGATCCGTGTTGCGCGCAAGAAAACATCGACATCGACGCGAGCCCGCGCCGCATCCCCAAGCCGCGGCCTCGTCGTGCCGCACCGGCGTATTAAAATCATCGCAGATCACACGGACTGCTGGGTAAAGCTTTGACCGATTTCCAGGAGGGTTACATTCTGACGCGCCACTGGCGCGATGCCGGCACGCATACCGAGGTCGAATTCTGGCTATCCACGCAAACCGGGCCACGCCTCTTGCGTTTGCGTCCGCAACCCTCGGTCGCGTTCATCCCGGCCGACCAGGCACCCGATGCCGCGCGGGTGCTCAAAGGCGAAGCGCGTGTCGAGCTTCGCCCGCTCTCGCTCGAAGACTTTCGCCGGCGCCCTGTGCTCGGGCTCTACGTGCCGCAATATCGCCCGCTCGTGGGTCTTGCCAAACGGCTCGCGCAGGCCGGCGTCGACGTATATGAAGCCGATATTCAGCCTCCCGATCGCTACATGATGGAGCGCTTCATCACGGCACCGGTTCTCTTTCGCGGCGAGCCCGACGAAGCAGGCCGATTGATGAACGGCGAGCTGAAGCCGGCGACGCAATATCGCCCGCGCCTGAAACTGGTCTCGCTCGACATCGAAACGAGCGCTCAGGGCGAGCTCTATTCGATCGCGCTCGAAGGCTGCGGCGAACGCCAGGTCTTCATGCTCGGACCGGAGAACGGCCACGCGAGCGCGATCGATTTCCAGTTCGAGTACTGCGAAAACCGCGCGCAGATGCTGGAGCGCCTGAACGCGTGGATGGCGCGGCACGACCCGGATGCGATCATCGGCTGGAATCTCGTGCAGTTCGATCTGCGCGTGCTGCGCGAGCACGCTGAAAAATATGGTGTGCCCCTGCGCCTCGGGCGCGGCGGCGAGGCGATGGAATGGCGCGAGCATGGCATGCGGCAGCAGCACTATTTCGCCGCGGCGGCAGGCCGCCTCATTATCGACGGCATCGAGGCGCTGCGTTCGGCCACATGGAGCTTCCCGTCGTTCAGCCTGGAATACGTCGCGCAGGCGCTGCTGGGCGAAGGCAAATCGATCGACAATCCGTATCAGCGCATGGACGAGATCCAGCGCCGCTTCGACGAGGACAAGCCCGCGCTCGCGCGCTACAACCTCAAGGATTGCGAACTTGTTACGCGCATCTTCGAGAAGACGGAGCTCATGGCCTTTCTGCTCGAACGCGCTTCGGTGACAGGACTTCCCGTCGACCGCAGCGGCGGGTCGGTCGCGGCCTTCTCGCATCTGTACCTGCCGCGAATGCATCGCCTCGGCTATGTCGCGCCGAATCTCGGCGACGTCACGGGCGAAAACAGCCCCGGCGGCTTCGTCATGGATTCGCGCCCCGGCATCTACGATTCGGTGCTGGTGCTCGACTACAAGAGCCTCTATCCGTCGATCATCCGAACCTTTCTCATCGATCCCGTCGGCCTGATCGAGGGCCTGCGCGACCCGTCCGATCCGCAGTCCGTGCCGGGCTTTCTCGGCGCGAGATTTTCGCGCGGCAAGCACTGTCTTCCCGAGATCGTGAAACAGGTCTGGGAAAGCCGCGATCAGGCCAAGCGCCAGCAGAATGCGCCGCTCTCGCAGGCGCTGAAGATCATCATGAACGCGTTTTACGGCGTGCTCGGCTCGACCGGCTGCCGCTTCTTCGACCCGCGGCTCGCTTCGTCGATCACGATGCGCGGGCACGAGATCATGCGCAAGACGCGCGAACTCATCGAAGCGCAGGGCTACGACGTGATCTACGGCGATACCGACTCGACGTTCGTCTGGCTCAAGCGCCCCTACGCCGAAGCCGATGCCGTGCGGACCGGCAACGCGCTCGTCGAGCACGTCAATGCCTGGTGGACGGCGGAGTTGCGCGAGCGCTACGGGCTCGACAGCGCACTCGAACTGCAATTCGAACGGCACTACTCGCGTTTTCTCATGCCCACCGTGCGCGGGGCTGAGGAAGGCAGCAAGAAGCGCTACGCGGGGCTCACGCGCGCGAAGGACGGCAGCGAGGACATCGTGTTCAAGGGGCTCGAAACCGTACGCACGGACTGGACGCCGCTTGCGCAGCAGTTCCAGCGCGAGCTGTACCGCCGCGTTTTCAGGCGCGAGCCCTACGCCGACTATATTCGCGACTACGTGCGCCGAACCCTGAGCGGCGAACTCGACGATCAGCTCGTCTACAGAAAGCGCCTGCGCCGTCCGTTGAGCGACTACCAGCGCAACGTGCCGCCTCACGTGCGCGCGGCGCGCGTGGCCGACGAATTCAATCGCGAAAAGGGACGGCCGCTGCAGTACCAGAACGGCGGATGGATCAGCTACGTGATGACCGTGGCCGGGCCGCAGCCGCTGGAAACGCTGGCGGCGCCGATCGATTACGCGTTCTATGTGGCGCGCCAGTTGCAACCCGTTGCGGATGCGATCCTGCTCTTTGTGGGCGACGATTTCGAAACGATAACTTCGGGGCAGGCGAGCCTTTTTTAGTGCTGGTGTTAGCGTCTGCGTGAGTGCCGATGGCATCGCTCCCGGTCTTTCGCATGTCTTCTCGCTCGCGTACAACGACCGGTTGAAAAACGCATTCCGTAGACTAGACTGGTCGATGACTTCTATTTACCTGCCTCCTTTAATCTGATTTCCAATGACTGGAAAGGGGATTACTATGCAACTCGCATGCAGGTCAATTCGCCAGACACCCTCCATTCACCGCACCCTGATTATTTTCACGCTGCTTGCGCCTGCCGCATTCCAGCCCGCTGACGCGCAAAGTTTTACGATCAAGGATCTCGGCACGCTTCCTGGCAACACGAGTCAGGCAAGCGGAACCAACGAGCGCGACCAGGTCGTCGGCTTCTCGAACCTCTCGAACGGGGATCAGCACGCCACCCTGTTTGAAAATGGAAAGGTGACCGACCTGGGCACGCTTCCCGGTGGCACCAATTCCGCCGCTTCCGGAATCAATGACCGCGGCCAGATAGTCGGCTCGTCGTCCCTGGGCGGGAACGAGCACGCCCTGTTGAACGAGCACGCCTTTTTGTTCGAACACGGCGTGATGACCGATCTGGGCACCCTGCCCAATGGCAACACCAGTGTCGCCAACTCAATCAACAGTCGCGGCCAGGTGGTCGGCTGGTCGCTCAACTCACTCACGGACACTCAGGCCGTTCTGTTCGATAAAGGCGTCGTGAAAGATCTCGGCACGCTCCCTGGCGGCTACTTCAGCGCGGCTTACGGGATCAACGAGCGCGGCCAGGTGGTTGGCTGGTCCACGAGCGCAAGCAGTGGCAACGACCATGCCTTTCTATATGAAAACGGAGTGATGACCGACCTGGGCACGCTACCCGGCGGCAACAGCAGCGACGCTTTCGCGATCAATGATCGCGGCCAGGTGGTCGGCCAGGCGTCCACGCCAGCCGGGTACGAGCACGCCTTTTTGTTCGAGCACGGCGTGATGACCGACCTGGGCACGCTGCCCGGCGGCAGCATCAGCGCCGCTTCCGGGATCAACGAGCGCGGCCAGATAGTCGGCTCGTCGACCAATGCAACTGGAAACTTTCACGCTTTCCTGTATGAAAACGGCGTGATGACCGACCTGGGCGAACTCCCTGGCGGCAACACCAGCGGCGCCGACACGATCAATAATCGCGGCCAGATCGTGGGCTTCTCCGCGACGCCTTATTCTCCGTGGCACGCCGTTATCTGGACGCCGGGAAAATGACTGGCGATCCCGCATCGGTGCAGATGCCGCGAGGTGGGGACATTCGACACAATCGGCTAAATCGCAGACAATCCGTCACCGAGTTAATAAACGGCCAGCATCGATGCGCCTTCAATGTCCAAAGGCGCATGGGCCACAATCCCTGTCCACCATGCCATCTTCGCCCCCTGTCGCTCTTGTTACCGGCTCGACCTCTGGTATTGGCGAGGCAATTGCACGACGCCTCTCGCTGGACGGTTACTTTGTTGTCCTGCATTCGCGCATCTCGGCGGAAACCGGCCGTACGCTGGCCCGCGAGCTGGGATCGGCCGCTTACGTGCAAGCGGATCTGGCAGATGACGCCGACCGGGTAAAGCTGGTCCGGGAAGCCATAGCGATCTCGGGCCGGCTGGACGTCCTCGTCAACAATGCGGGCATCAGCCGCGTTATCGCTCACGCGGACATGGCGGCGGCAACGCCTGAGGTCTGGCATGAACTGCATGAGGTCAACGTCGTAGCGCCGTTTCGGTTAATAGCCGAAGCCCAGTCCGCGCTTCGCGAAGCCGCAAGGCGAGGAAAGCCGGGTTGCGTGGTCAACGTGAGCTCCCACGCCGGCGTGCGGCCCAAGGGTGCGTCCATTCCTTATGCCGCGACCAAGGCGGCATTGAATCATGTCACCCGCCTGCTGGCGCTTTCGCTTGCCCCGGACATCCGGGTCAATGCCGTTGCTCCGGGCCTCGTGGATACGCCTCTCACAGCGGATTGGACTCAGGCGCAGCAGCTCTGGAAAGAACGGGCCCCAATGCGCCGGGCGGCCAGTCCGGAGGACATCGCCCAGATCGTTTCAATGCTCGTCGCCTCGGATTATTTGACCGGGGAAATCCTGCTTTCCGATGGCGGCCTGAACCTCACCTGAGCGTGTCGCGACCCGTCGCCTGCCGACAGGCAAGTGCCCGGCCGGAGCCGGGCATTCGCACGTCAGTCATCGTCGTCATCGGCATGATGAATCTTCTTCGAGACTTCATCGAGCTTGTCGCCCAGCACACGGCGCACCGTGATGTAGAACACCGGAATCAGCAGCAAGCCGAAGAATGTGGCGAACATCATGCCGCCAATCACGCCGGTGCCGATCTCGTGCCGCGACGACGCGCCCGCGCCGCTCGACAAGACGAGCGGCAGCACGCCGAGAATGAACGCCATGGAAGTCATCAGGATAGGCCGCAGGCGCAGCTTGGCCGCGTTCAGCGTGGCGTCGAACAGCGTCATGCCCTGCGCCTGGCCGTCCACGGCGAACTCGACAATCAGGATCGCGTTTTTCGCCGCCAGCCCGATCACCGTGACCATGCCAATCTTGAAGTAGATATCGTTAGGAATGCCGCGCAGATCGCAGAAGGTCAGCATGCCGAGCAGGCCCAGCGGCACCACCAGCAGCACCGCAACCGGGATGGACCAGCTCTCGTAGAGCGCGGCGAGACACAGGAACACGACAAACACCGAAAGAATCATCAGCAAGGTGGCCGCGTTCCCCGCCAGGATTTCCTGATACGACTGTCCGGTCCAGTCCGCGGCGAAGCCTGGCGGCAGCGACTTGTCGATGATGCGCGTGATCACCTGCATTGCCTGGCCGGTGGAATAACCGGGCGCCGAGTTGCCGACGATCTCGATCGCCGAATAGCCGTTATAGCGCGGCAGCGCCTGCGGGCCCACACCCCAGTTCGCCTTCACGACACTGGAGAGCGGCACCATGTTGTACGGGCTGATCGCGCTGTTGCTGACCGACGGATTGGACGGCGTGACGTAGCCATTCGCATTGACGGCCGTGGTCGTGGCGCTCGAACTGGTGCTGCCGGAGGAACTGCTGGTCACGCCGCTTGGCGTGTAAATGTGCTGCAGCGCGTCGAGGTTCATCCGGAAAGGCGCGTCGGCCTGCAGATAGACGCGCTTCACGCGGCCCGCGTACGTGAACTGGTCGATGTAGTACGGCGCCAGTTGCATCTGCAGCGCGTTGTAGACGTCGGTCAGCGAAAGGCCCATGGCCGAGGCCTGCACGCGGTCCACGGCCACCTGCAATTGCGGCGCCTCGGGCAGCGAGTTCGGGCGGATGCCATAAAGCTCGGGGCTCTTGCCTGCTTCGCCCAGCAGCGTCTGTTCGGCCTGCCCGAGCTGCGCGCGCGATTGCCCGGCGCGCGCCTGCAGGAACATGTCAACCCCGCCGAACTGGCTCAGCCCGCGAATGGTCGGCAGGTTCACCACGAAGATCTGCGCGTCGTTAATGCTGTGCAGGACCTTGTTGGCCTCCGGGATCAACTGCATGGCCGAACGCGAACGCTTGCCCCAGTCGGTCAGCTTGATGAAGACCATGCCGACGTTTTCGCTCTGCCCCACGAAGCTGAAACCCTTCACGTCGAACACGCCGGCAATGTCACGGGCGATGTCACTGTGCTGCAGTTTGTCGCCGATCTCCGCCATGACCGCGTCGTTGCGCTGCAGCGTCGAGCCGGAAGGCAGATTGACGATCGCCAGCATGAAGCCCTGGTCCTCGTCGGGAACGAACGAGGTCGGCATACGCACGTACAGGAACCCGGCCAGCGCCGCCACGAGCACGAACAGTATCATCCAGCGCGGCGCATGGCGCACCGCGCGCCCCACCTGGCCAAAGTACGTGTTGCTGAGCCGGTTGAAGCCCCGGTTGAACCACCGGAAGATGAAGTGCGAATCCGCGTTGTGCTCGGGCCGGAGGATCGTTGCGCACAGCGACGGCGTGAACGACATCGCGAGGAAGGCCGAGAAACCCATCGAAATGGCGATGGTCATGGCGAACTGCGCGTAGATGATGCCGGTTGCGCCCGGCTGCAGAGCCGAAGGCACGAACACCGCGGCCAGCACCACCGTAATGGCGATGATGGCGCCGGTGATCTGCCCCATCGCCTTGCGCGTCGCCTTCTTTGGACTGAGTTTCTCCTCGGTCATGATGCGCTCGACGTTCTCGATCACCACGATCGCGTCGTCCACCACGATCCCGATCGCGAGCACCATGCCGAACAGCGTGAGCTGATTCAGGGAGAAGCCCAGCGCCTTCAGGCCGATGAAGGTGCCAAGCAGGGCCACCGGAATGACCAGCGTGGGAATGATGGTCGCCCGGATGTTCTGCAGGAAAATCAGCATCACGAAGAACACGAGGATGATCGCCTCGATCAGCGTGCGCACCACGTCGGTAATCGACGCCGTGATGAACGGCGTGGTGTCGTAAGGCACGTCCCACGTCACGCCCGCCGGCAGGTCCTTGGCGAGAGTCGCCATTTCCGCCTTGACCGCTTTCGCCACGGCCAGCGCATTGGCGCCGGGCAGCAGGTACACGCCCATGCCGCCCGCGGAGTGGCCGTTGTAGGCCGCCGAAGAGCCGTATGACTGCGCGCCGAAGGTGATGCGGGCGACGTCGCCCAGATGCACCACGGTACCGTCGTTGGTGGTCACCAGAATGATGTTCTTGAACTGCTCGATCGACGAGAACAACGTGTCGCCGGAGACGGTCGCCGTGAATACCTGCCCCTTCACCGCCGGGTCCGCCCCCACGGAGCCCGTCGCGAACTGCGCGTTCTGCGCGTTGACCGCGTTCAGCACCTGGGTGGTCGAAAGACCATAGCCCTGCAGCTTGTCCGGATCGAGCCAGATACGGATCGCGTATTCCGAACCGAGCATGAACGTATTGCCCACGCCGTTGATCCGCGCGATCACCGGCTGGATCTGCGAAGCGACGAGGTCGGAGAGCCGGGCCGCATCGATAGCCGGGTTGCTGGACTGCAAGCTGATGAACATCAGAATGTCGGGGCTCGCCTTGGCCACCACGACGCCCTGCTGCGTCACCTCGGTCGGCAGCAGCGGCTGCGCCAGGGCGACCTTGTTCTGCACCTGGACTTCGGCAATGTCGGGATCGGTGCCGGTGGCGAAGCTCAGCGTGATCGTCGCCGTGCCGTTGCTGTTCGACGTCGAACTGAAGTACAGCAGGTTGTCGATGCCGGTAAGCTGCTGCTCGATCACCTGCGTGACCGTCGATTCCATCGTGGCGGCGTTCGCGCCCGGATAGGTCGCGGTGACCGTCACCTGCGGCGGCGCGATGTCGGGATACGAATCGATCCCCATGCGCGAAAGCGAAATGGCGCCGATCAGACAGATCAAAATGGGGATCACCCAGGCAAAGACCGGGCGATCGATAAAAAAGCGTGGCATGGGGCGGACTCCTTACGACTTCGCACCGGCGGCCTGAGCCCCCGATGCCGGAGCGGCGCCCGCCGAATCCGGCTGCCATGCGCTCGCCTTGACGGACACGCCCTCGTGTACGCTCTGCAGTCCCTTGACGATCACCTCGTCGCCCTCGGCGAGCCCGCCCGTGACGATCCAGTTGTTGCCATCGGCGTCCCTGGCTTCGACGTCCTTGCGCGCGACCTTGCCGCTCGGGTCGACCACCATCGCGAAAGCACCCACGGTATCGCGCTGGATAGCCTGCTGCGGAATCAGGTACACGCCGTTGTGCTGGCCAAGGTCGACGGTGAGCGACACGTACATGCCGGGCAGCAACTGATGCTGCGGATTGGGAATCCGCGCGCGCAGGTTGACCGCTCCCGTGGTGGAGTTCACGGTGACGTCGGAAAAGTCGAGCGTGCCGGTCTGGTCGTAGGGGCTGCCGTTGGGCAGCGTGATCTGCACCGTCGTCGCATTCTGCGAGGCCAGCGCGACATTGCCCTGGCTTTGCGCCTGCCTCAGCGTGACCAGATCGGCGGCGCTGATGGTGAAGTTCAGATAGAGCGGATCGATCTGCTGCACGGTCGTGAGCAGCGTGCCGCCCGTGCCGGCGTCGGCCGTGCTGGAGCCCACCACCGCGCCCTCCGTGACCTGCTGCTGGCCCGCGATGCCGCTGATCGGCGACGTCACCTTCGTATAGCCGAGACTCAGGCGCGCGCCGTTGATAGCCGCCTGATCCGCCTTGACCTTGGCCGCCGCGCTACGCTCCGCGGCGTCCGCGTTGTCCACCGTCTGTTGCGAGACCGAACCGACCGGCAGCAACTGGCGATAGCGCACCGCCGTGACGTGGTCGTTGACGTACGTGGCCTGATCCTCGGCGAGCGTCGCGAGATCGTTGTCGAGCACCGACTGGTAGTAGGCCGGATCGATCACGAACAGCAACTGCCCTTCCTTCACGGTGGCGCCTTCCGTATAGACGCGCTTGAGCAGCACGCCGGAAACGCGGGCCGTGACGTTGGCGCTGTACCAGGCCGAGAGCCGCCCGACGAGGTCACGCTTGAGCGGAACATTCTGGGGCTCGGCCTTGACGACGCTCACCTGCGGCGGCGGCGGAGGCGGCGGGCTGCTTTTGTCGCAGCCCGCGAGGGCGAGTAGGCCTAAGGACAGCAGGGACGCGCGCACAGGCAATAACGTCATGGGACACCATGCTTGCATGATCGTTGAAAGAGAAAGGACTGCGAATGAGTACAAGACAGCCGGCAACGGCCAGGCCCGCTTTCCGGGCCGGCTTTCCAGGCCCACCGGGGACCTGCTTGCCGCTGTGGATAAACTGCCCGCGGCACGTCTTGCCGCGCAGGGACAGCGCATTGCCCCGAGCCTAGCGCCGCGCGGAGAGCCCCGTGAATACCGGCCTCACTGCGGCGCAAGTGTCGAACCGGACGCTGCGACCGGCGCTTGCGCCGCCGACGCAACTGCATTGGCCGCGTGCCCGCTGGCGTCATCCCACTGCCAGCCGCCGCCGAGGTTCTTGATCAGCACGACGCTGGCTTCGGTCAGCAGCGCCTGCGTATCCACGAGGTTCTCCCGGGCGGTCAGCAGCGTGAGCTGCTGGTTCAGCAGATCCTGCTCGCTGGCCGTGCCGATGGTGAACTGCGCGTGCTCGCTGCTGAAAAGCTGCTGGTTGCGCTGATAGATCTTCGCGTAGGCATCTTGCTGCTGCTGCAGGTGATTCCACGACGAGAGACTGTCCTCGACGTTCTCGAACGCGCCCAGCACGGCTTGCCGGTAGGCCGCCACATCTTCGTCGTAGGTCGCGCGCGCTTCGTGTACCGCGGCCGTGCGGGCGCCGCCGTCGAAAATCGTCCCTGCGAGCGTCGGGCCAAGTGTCCAGAAACGGTTCGGCACCATGAACAGGTTGGCAAGCGCGTTGTGCTCGAAGCCGCCCTCGGCCGAGAGCGTGAGCGTCGGGAAGAACGCCGCTTCGGCCACGCCGATCTTTGCGTTTGCCGCGGCGGCCGTACGTTCGGCGCTCACCACGTCATAGCGCCGTTCGAGCAGTTGTGACGGCAAGGCGAGCGGCACGGCCGGCGCGGCGAACGCATAATCCACGTTGGGTTCGAGCGAGAAATTGCCGGGCGGCACGCCGATCAGCACCGCAATCGCATGCTCGTCCTGCTCGCGCGAGGTCTGTGTCGACTGCAAAAGAGCGACCACGAGTTCGAGCGTATCTTGCGCGTTCAGCACGTCATCGGACGACGAAATGCCGCGTGTATAGCTCGCGCGCGTCATTTCGAGGATACGGCTATCGATCTGCTCCTGCTGCTTGAGAAGGTCGATATCGATATCGGCCTGGCGCAGCTCGAAGTAGTCGGTCGCGATGCTCGCGGCAATGGAAAGGCGCTCGCCGGCAAGCTGGGCATCGCTCGCCTGCGCACTCGCCTTGCTCGATTCGAGCTCGCGCCGGAACTGCCCCCACAGGTCGAGCTCCCAGCTCGCCGTGGCATTGACATTGATCGTGTTGTACGCCCCCGACAACGCCGAACTACCGTATTGGAGCTGCGCCGCGCCCGAGCCGAACCCCACGCGCGTGCCGGCCGCCTCCGCGCCGATGGTCGGGAAAAAGCTCGCCCTGCTGGCCTCCACGGTCGCCTGGGCGAGCCGGTATGCGGCTTCCGCCTGGGCAATCGACTGGTTGGCCTTGAACGACTGTTCGATCAGCTCCGTGAGCTTGGGGTCGTTGTAGTCGAGCCACCATGTGCTCGAGAGCGACGCTTGCGGATTGACCTGCGCACGCTGCCAGTCCACCCCTTCCTTGAAGCTGGTGGGGATCACCACTTCCGGCTTCTGGTAGTCCGGCCCGACCGCGCACGCCGCCATCAACCAGGCCGCGCCGATCATGCACCCGTATTGCGTCAGGGCCCGCAAGCGGGCATGTGCTGAAAGCGACTTTCTGGTGCAGAAACCGGAAAACACGTGCATTCGCGAACCCGCCGTAAGGGATTGCCCCAGGAACAATAACGACGAAGCCTAAGCCAACTTAATCAATGAGTCAATTAAAACGGATTACCAGTTTTCAATTAGCCTACAAACCGCGATTCAAGACGATTCGTCCATCGGGATTAGCGGCGCCAGCGGTTTCGAATATTACCTGGAAGAAGGAATGGTAATGCCCGCAATGGCGTACTTTTCGCCCTAATGACAGTTACCGACATCGCCGAATTGAGCGATACGGAAAACAATGGCGGATTTTTTTTCGTTTTGTTGGAGACAGACTGGCGAATTGATATTGCGCAGCGGATCAATCGTCTTTAAACGATATAGTCCTTTGGACCGGAGCGGTCATCTCCAGGCGAATTGCGCCGGGGAACGAGCCGTTGGGTTGAGATTGCCGCGGGAGAATATGGCCGCGCGCTTTCGCGACATCGAGCGCATCAAGCGGGAAGAAGCGGCGGCGCGCGCAGGCGCCCAGGCCGAGGCGTCTGTCCCGGCGTAGCGGCGGCGGCATAGCAAGAAAGCGCATATGCAATCGACGATTTAGTGGTAGGGAATCGCGGCGCCCGCTGTTCCAATGAATGACAGGCCCACTCGACGTGTCGGCCGCCGGCCACGGCGCGCAACGGTACGCAACGACATGCGCGCGGGCCACCACAGTCCATCGGCCTTTTCGAACCGGATCTCCATGTCCCTCTCCGTCATTGCCTCCGACGGGGCGCGTTTGCCTCGTCTTCCCGATCCCTCGCGCGTGCGCCGGATCGCCAGCGACGCCGAAGCGCTCGAAGCGGCGCACGCCCTCGCCGCGGCCATCGCGCCGGGCGCATCGCAGCGCGACCGCGAACGCACGCTGCCGTGGGACGAACTCGACCTGTGGTCCGAAGGCGGTCTGGGCGGCATCACGGTGCCGCGCAAATACGGCGGCGCCGACGTTTCCTACGCGACGCTCGCCGAAGTCTTCGCGATCCTCTGCGCCGCCGATCCCGCGTTCGGGCAGATTCCGCAAAATCATTTCGGCGTACCAGGCGTATTGCGCGAGATCGGCTCGCCGGCGCAGAAGCGCCGCTTCTACGGCGAAGCGCTCGCGGGCCGCCGCTTCGGCAATGCCGGGCCGGAGCGCCGCTCAGCCGACGCCGCGACGATCCTGCAAGGCTCCACGCTTCTTGCCGAAACGCCGCAAGGCCTGCGCCTTTCCGGCACGCGCTACTACTCCACCGGCGCGCTCTTCGCGCATCGCGTGCCCGCCCGCGCCGTGGACGACGCGGGCCGCGCCGTGCAGGTCTGGGTGCCGCGCGACGCATCAGGTCTCCTCATCATCGACGACTGGGGCTCGTTCGGGCAGCGCACCACGGCGAGCGGCACGGTCATCTTCGAAGACGTGCCGGTCGACCCCGACGACGTCCTGCCCATCTGGAAGCTCGCGACCCGTCCGGGACTCTACGGCCCGAACTCGCAACTGATCCAGGCAGCCATCGACCAGGGCATCGCCGAGGCGGCCGTGGCCGACGCGCTCGAATTCGTGCGCAAACGCGCGCGGCCCTGGATCGATTCGGGCGTCACGCGCGCCGCCGACGATCCTTACATCATCGCCGACGTGGGCCGCGTGCAGATCGATCTGCACGCGGCGCGCGAAGTCCTGCTCGAAGCGGCACGCACGCTCGACGCAATCGCGGCGCAACGTGTGGACGCCGAAGCAAGCGCGCGCGCCTCGGTAGCCGTCGCCGAGGCCAAGGTGCTGACCACGCGCATCGCGCTCGAAGCCAGCGAAAAGCTCTTCGAGCTGGCCGGCTCGTCCGCCACGCGCGCCGCCCACAACCTCGACCGCCATTGGCGCAACGCGCGCACGCACACGCTGCACGACCCCGTCCGCTGGAAATATCACGCCATCGGCAACTACTTCCTGAACGACGTCCTGCCGCCGCGGCACGGAGCGATCTGATGACCGCGCCGCGCAAGCCTGTCCTCCTCAACGCGTTCAACATGAACTGCGTGGGGCACATCAATCACGGGCTCTGGACCCATCCGCGCGACCGCTCGACCGACTACCGGCTGCTGCCCTACTGGACGAATCTCGCGCGCACGCTCGAACGGGGCCTGTTCGACGGCCTCTTTCTCGCCGATATCGTCGGTGTCTACGACGTCTACCGGCACGACGTGGACGTGACGCTGCGCGAGTCGATCCAGTTGCCGGTCAACGACCCGACGCTGCTCGTCTCCGCGATGGCGGCCGCGACCTCGCATCTCGGCTTCGGCGTGACGGTGAATCTCTCGTACGAGCCGCCCTATCTGCTCGCCCGGCGTTTCTCGACGCTCGATCATCTGACCGGCGGGCGCATCGGCTGGAACATCGTGACGGGCTACCTCGACAGCGCCGCCCGCGCGATGGGACTCGCCGAACAACTGCCGCACGATGAGCGCTACGATCGCGCGGACGAATATCTCGACGTGCTCTACAAGCTCTGGGAAGGCAGCTGGGAAGAAGGCGCCGTGCGCCGCGACAAGGCCGCGCGCGTGTTCGCCGATCCGGCGAAACTGCATCGCGTGCAGCACGCGGGGCGCTATTACAACGTGGACGGCTACCATCTCGCGGAGCCGTCGCCCCAGCGCACGCCGGTGCTGTTCCAGGCCGGCAGTTCCGGGCGCGGCCAGCGTTTCGCCGCGCGCCACGCCGAGTGCGTGTTCATCTCGCCGCCCAACCGCCAGGCCGCCCGCGAAACCGTGCGCACGCTGCGCGAGGAACTGGTGCGCGCGGGCCGCCGGCCCGACGACGTGAAAGTTTTCGTGGGCGCGGCCGTCGTGCCCGGCGCGACCTCGGCGCAAGCGCGCGAAAAATACGCGGACTATCTGCACTACGCGAGCCGCGAAGCCGGCCTCGCCCACTTCGCGGCCAGCACCGGTGTCGACTACGCGCAATACGATCTCGACGCGCCGGTGGACTACGCAGGCGGCAACGCGATCGAATCGGCGGCGCGCACGGCAAAGCAGCACGGCTGGACGCGCCGCAAGCTGCTGGAGATGTTCGAGTTGGGCGGACGCTATCCGGCCATCGTCGGCAGTGCTGCGCAAGTCGCCGACGAACTGCAGGCCTGGGTCGACGAAGCCGGCGTCGACGGATTCAACCTGAGCCGCACGGTAGTGCCCGAAAGTTATGAGGATTTCGTCGAACTGATCGTGCCCGAGCTGCAGAACCGCGGGCTCTACAAGACGGCGTATGCGCCGGGCACGCTGCGGCACAAACTGTTCGGCGCAGAGGACACGCTGCCCGAACGCCATGCCGGCGCGCGGTTCCGCGTGGGCGCGCGCGCCGAGGCACCGGTGGCCTGACGACGCGAGGAGACAAGGCGCGGGCGCGAAAGCCCCGCAAAATCGCCCGCCATTCTTCCGAAATTCTCAATTCTGACTTTCAGAACAACGCGATCGCCCCCGCCATCCCCGCCCCGCTTACTTTGCATTGCCGCGGGAATGCTTTTTCAAACTGCTTGGTTCGGCAATTAGGGGCGTTTCCCTACACTCGGCTGCCTGCTGATCGTGCAGTCGAGACCTTGGGAAACTCAATGAAAAAATTACTACCCGTGCCCGCCGCCCTGCTTCTTGCCTGGGCCAGCGCCGCGCACGCACAAAGCTCCGTGACACTCTACGGGCTGATCGACGCGGGGCTCATGTATACGAACAACGTCTCGAGCGGGGGCGCCCATGGGCCGCTCTGGCAAGCGACGAGCGGCACGATCAACGGATCGCGTTTCGGCGTTCGCGGCCAGGAAGACCTGGGCGGCGGGATCAACTCGTTCTTCGACCTCGAAAACGGCTTCAACGTCACGAACGGCAAGCTCGGGCAGGACAACCGGCTGTTCGGGCGCTCGGCCTTC
This sequence comes from Paraburkholderia yinzeri, assembly GCF_046581065.1. Classification (NCBI taxonomy): domain Bacteria; kingdom Pseudomonadati; phylum Pseudomonadota; class Betaproteobacteria; order Burkholderiales; family Burkholderiaceae; genus Paraburkholderia; species Paraburkholderia yinzeri. The sequence goes on from NZ_JBFOCJ010000003.1 coordinate 638,210, forward strand.
GTCGGTATCGGGGGTGTCAACAGCGGCTCGCTCTCGCTCGGTCGCCAGTACGATTCCATCGTCGACTACCTGAGACCGCTGACCGCCCAGGCGGATACCTTCGGCAGTACCGGCTTCGCCCATCCGTTCGACAACGACAACCTCGTCCACTCGTTCGCGTTCAACAACGCCGTCAAGTACGCAAGCCCGGATCTGTCCGGCTTGAGCTTCGGGGGTGCCTACGCGTTCTCGAACACGACGGAGTTCGCCGCGAACCGGGCCTACAGCGCGGGCGCGAGATACACGAACGGTCCGCTGGATGTCGCCGCCGGGTACATGCAGGTCAATGGATCCAGCTCCACCAACACCACGGGCGCCGTCGATACCGCGGAGTCGTCGTACGAAGCCAAAGCCGGCTTCCAGCTCGGCGCGCAGACACAGCGGACTTTCGGCGGCGCCGTCAACTACGGGATCGGTATTGCCCGGCTAGGGCTCGCTTATACGCAAAGCGCGTTCGAAGGCAGCGATTCGTTCGGCAGCGCGGACGGCACGGTGCGTTTCAACAACTACGAAGCGAATGCGATGTTCACCGTGACCTCGCGTGTCTCGGTCGGACTGACCTATACGTATACGGACGGCAGCGTTTCCGATACGAAGACCTACGGCAGCAATCCGCACTGGCAGTCCGCGGATTTCCAGACCGTGTACACCTTGTCGAAACATACGGACGTCTACTTCGAAACCATGTTCCAGAAGGTTTCGGGGCACAACTACGTCGCGTTCATCGACGGTGCGGGTGGCCCGTCGTCCACGCAAACCCAGATCGCCGCCACCATTGGCATGCGCGAGCGTTTTTGACAGCATAGAATGCCTGCAAACCAGCAGGCCTCAGTGGCGGAGCGTCTCCATCTGGGCATGTCCGGTCGTGTTTCTTCTTTTCCGCGCGTGCAAAGGAGCAACAGATGGACCTCCGCGATCCCTCCCCCGGCCTCTACAACGAAGACCTCGCGCCGGCGCAGACGCGCAACTGGGGGGCCTTCAGCATCTTCAACGTCTGGACCTCGGACGTGCACAGCCTCTGGGGCTACTACCTCGCCGCCAGCCTGTTCCTGCTATGTGGGAGCTTCGTCAACTTCATCCTCGCGATCGGCATCGGCTCGCTCGTGATCTTCGCGCTCATGAACCTGATCGGCTATGCCGGCGAAAAGACCGGCGTGCCCTATCCGGTACTCGCACGCGCCTCCTTCGGCATCTGGGGCGCCAACCTGGCCGCGCTGGTGCGAGCCGTGGTGGCCTGCTTCTGGTACGGCGCGCAAACGGCGGCGGCTTCGGGCGCAGTGGTCGCGCTGCTGATCCGCAACGACAGCCTTCTCGCGTTCCACAAGGGCACGCAGTTGCTCGGCCATTCGGCACTGGAGGTGATCTGCTACGTGGTCATCTGGGTGCTGCAGTTGTTCATCATACAAAAGGGCATGGAGACGGTGCGCCGGTTCCAGGACTGGGCGGGACCGGCCGTGTGGGTGGCCATGCTGATCCTCTCGGTCGGCCTGTGCGTGAAAGCGGGCGGCTTCTCGTTCGCGAGCGGCATTCCGACCGATGTGCTGCTCGACAAGACCAAAGACGTCGGCGTGAGCGGCAAGCCGGGCTCATTCTGGGCGCTGATGGCGGTGGGCGCCACCTGGATCACCTATTTCGCAGCGCTGTACCTCAATTTCTGCGACTTTTCGCGCTATGCGAAAAACCGCGACGCCGTGAAGAAAGGCAATCTGTGGGGCCTGCCGGTCAACCTGATTGCCTTTTCGCTGGTCGCCGGCATCACCACCCTCGCCGCCTACCGGGTTTATGGCGAAGTGCTGCTCCACCCGGAGCAGATCTCGGCCCGGTTCGATAGCTGGGTATTGGCGCTCATCGCGGCGCTGACTTTCGCGGTCGCCACGCTCGGCATCAACGTGGTGGCCAATTTCGTCTCGGCGGCCTTCGACATTTCCAACACGTTCCCGAAGCAGATCAGCTTCCGCAAAGGCGGCTACGTTGCGGCGATCATCGCGCTCGTGCTCTACCCGTTCGCCCCGTGGGAAGGCAATGCCGCGCACTTCGTCAACGCTATTGGCGCCACGATGGGCCCGCTGCTCGGCATCATCCTTGCGGACTACTATCTGGTGGCCAAAGGGAACGTCAACGTCGCGGCGCTCTACGAAGAATACGGCGAGTACCGTTACGAAGGCGGCTGGAACGTCAACGCCCTCGTCGCCGTCGCGCTCGGCAGCCTCTTTTCCACGTTTCTGCCCAATCTCACCAGCCTGCTGCCGGTCTGGTGGAACACCTATGGGTGGTTCTTCGGTGTCGCGATCGGCGGCGGCACGTACCTGATCATGACGGCCTTGCGGCCCCGCACCGCCGTCGCACCCACGCGCGTTTGAAGGCTTTCCGCCGGGAAAGCACAAAGCCCCCATTTCCTGCCGGGACGGCTGCACGAAGCGACGGCTTCCGCGCAGCCGTCGCGCACGTCCTTATCATCAGTCAAACTTGCCAGATAAACTGTTAAGTGTTACTGTCAAATTTCGCTTGTGCAAGCCGCACGGCATGGAGCCGCGGTCGATGGTCCGGAACACTCAATGAGGAACCTTGCTAATGGAATGGGCACACCATATTGCTTACTTTTTCGGCGGGGTCTTTCTCGCCAATGCCATACCTCATCTCGTGAGCGGAACGATGGGGCGGCCATTTCAGAGTCCGTTCGCCAATCCCCCCGGCAAGGGACGGTCCTCGCCGACGGTCAATGTTCTGTGGGGGGCCTTTAATCTCGCCACAGGTTACCTGCTGATCTGCCGCGTCGGGTCTTTCGATCTTCACGCTACCTCGCATGTGGCGGCCGCCGGCCTGGGCGGGCTGTTGATTTCCCTCTTCGCCGCGCGCCACTTCGGACAGTTTTACGCCGGGCACACGTCGGTTTAGCGCGGGTTTGCGGCCCGATCATAAAATACGCTGCATGCCGTGGCCGCAAACGGCGATCCGACCACAGAGGACGAGAGGAGACGATGACGCAAGCCATCTATCGAGGCATGGATCGAGACACGCTCGACATGGCCTACAACAACACGAAAGCCGTCGCCGACTTCGCGGGCGTGCTGGCCGACTTCCAGGCGCGCAGCCGCAAGCTCTACGAAGCCGTGCCCTGCCAACGCGATCTGCGATACGGCGGGCGGCCGCGCCAGCGTTATGACTGGATCCCCTGTGACCGGCCGGACGCGCCAACCTTCGTTTTCATTCACGGCGGGTACTGGCAGAACTGCGTGAAAGAGGACTTCGCGTTCGTCGCCTCGGGTCCGATCGCGCGCGGCTATAACGTGGCGCTTGCGGAATATACGCTCGCCCCGGAAGCCAGCATGACCGAAATCGTGGCGGAAATCGGTCTGCTGCTCGACCACCTGGCCGCCGACCGCGCCGGAGCCGGCATCGCAGGGCGCCCGCTGTGTCTGAGCGGGCATTCCGCGGGCGGGCATCTGAGCGCGATCTATCGCGCGCATCCGGCCGTTTCGAAGGTGCTCGCGATCAGCGCGCTCGTCGACCTCGAACCGATCAGCCTCTGCTGGCTCGACGAAAAGTTGAAACTGAGCGCGCGCGAGATCAACGACTACAGTCCGCTGAGGCATATCGGCCACGGCGCGCCGATGGTGCTCGCGGTCGGCGCAAATGAGCTTGCGGAACTGGTGCGCCATTCGACCGACTACGCGCTCGCGTGCGAAGCGGCACGTGAACCTGTCGGGCTCGTGCATGTGCCCGGCTGCACGCATTTTTCGATGCTCGACGATCTCGCGCGACATGACGGCTGGCAAATGAGCGTACTCGGGGCGCCGGATTAACGTCGCGGCAGGAAGCCGTGCCGTGAAGCCAACGTGACCGGCGGCCCAGGCGCGCATCCTGCCGACGCCCTCGCGAGTGCTCCGCGCGACCTGGCTGCTCGACGCCTTCTCTCAGGCGCGCGACCGCATCGAAGCGATCTGCGCGCAGGCACTCGAACGCAACGGCGGGAAACCCGTCATCCTGCACAGCGGCGTGGTCCGCATGCTGCTCGCGGCGGACCGAAGCGGCGGCGCGGCCGACTGGCCGATTACCGGCGCGTGATGCCGTGCCGAAGCGTCCGCATCGCTTTCCACGAGCTTTCCACGACATGGTCGGAACGGCACTTGCGCGACAGCAGGCAGATCGATCGACGCGTCGCTTCACTGGCGTCGATCCCCAATCGCCGACTGCAAAACGGAGGAAGCCATGTCCCAGATCATCGCAGCACGGTTTACGACATTCGCCGCTGCCGACTCGGCAAAACGGCGGCTGTTGACCCACGGCTTCGTCGACGAAGACGTCGCCGAGTTCTACGTCAATCCCAGCGGCCAGCATGCGCGCTACCCGATTGGCGGCGACGAATACGCCGACACACAGGCGCGACCCGCCGGCATCGGGGCAACGGGCGGCGGCGGCATCGGCGCCGTGGTGGGGATGCTCATAGCCGGCATCCTGACGCTCCTGTTCTTTCATTCGCTGCTGGTCCTGATCGTGGCGACCGCAGTGGGCGCCTATGTCGGCTCGCTGGCGGGTGCGATGCTGATGACACGAGGCGGAGGCAAGGAGAACGAGCCTGCCGTTACGGCAGGTCCGCATGAGCGCGAGTCCGGCGTGCTCGTCGCCGTCCACGTCAGCCCCGCCGAGCAGCCGCGCGTGGTGAGCATCCTGCGCGAAGCCAACGGTCAGGACATCGAAGAAGCGTCCGGCCTCTGGCAACATGGTCAATGGTCGGACTTCGATCCCACGCGAACGGTGAAACCCGTCGACGAAAGCCGTACCGCACGCAGCCGCACGAACGTGAAATGAGGGCGGCCAGGCGGTTGGAACGCGCGATGCGCATCGATGTGATCTCACTCATGGAGGCCAACATGCCGCATTCCGAGCACAACCGGAACACCCCGCCGGAAGCCGATGCCGACCACCCCGCCGGCTTCGCGTCGCTGGATCCCCTCGCCATTGCGAGCCGCAGAATTCTCACCGTCGAAGTAGCGGGAACGGCGGCGAGCAACAGCTCCGTCGACGCCGACGGCAAGACGCTCGAAGCGCGTCGCGACGTGAGGGAACGGCACGACAACGTCGTCACCTCCAATGCGACGATGGAGAACCACGTCTCCGTCGCGTCGGACGGGCTCGGTGGCTTCGACAGCCGCACCGTGCGCGCCGTGCCGCATATCGCGGCGCTGCCGGGCTACCGCGTGGTGGTGCAGGGCTACGTGGTCGTGGAAAGCCGCCACGGCGAGCGCACGGACGCGATCATCAGTCTGGAGCGCGAAGTCCAGGGCGACCCGCACGAATAGGGGCAATCCGCCGCCGGAACGGGCAGGCTGCAGGGCCGGCTGCAAACGACCCCTTAATTCGCCGGAATCGTCAGCACCGGCGCCTTCGCGCTCGTATCGGATTCCGCGAGCGCCATCAGGTTCTGCAATACCGTGAACGCGTATTTCGAGTCGAAGTCGTCGCGCTCCACCCAGTAGGCCGTGCCGTCGTAGTCGACGGCGACATACGGATCCGCGCCCGGTTTCCTGCCGGCATGGACGATGATGGTCGGCCGCGTTTCGCCGCCGATGAGGCCGACGGTCGCCTTCGTCGATCCATTGCTCACCTGCTCGTCGGGCACCTCCACCTGCGCGCCGAGGTCCGTCAGGATGCCGAGCACCGAACGCGTCACCATCGGAATGCGCGTCCCGCCGCCGGAGGACGGTCCATAGACGATCTCGTAGGTGCGCGTGGCCGCCGACAGATGCAGCAACTGGCGCACGCGCGCCAGATCGGCTGCCACCTCGTGCGTGCTGGCGCTCTGCTCGGCGCCGATCGCGAGCCAGACGCTCGGCTTGCCTTTGTCGTCGCGAGACTCCAGGCTCAACTCGCCCGCCAGTTGCAGGCGCCGGAACACGCGCAGCAACTCGAAGAAACCGGGGGCGCCGGCGCTGTTCTCGCCGCCTAGCGCGCTGCCGTTCTGCAAGCCGCCGATCGATTGCGCCGTCATGCGCAGCAGCAGATCGATCGGAATGCCTCCTTCGGCGAGCGGCAACACGAGTTCCGGCGCAAGCGGCCGGATATAGGCGGAAGCGTAGGCTTCGCCGGTAGTCGGCGCGAACGTGAACGTGGGGTGGTTGCCATACGAGACGCTGCCCGTCGCCATGGCGTAGTTCGGTTCGGATCCCGAACCAATGTTGCCCGTTGCGCCCGCGCTCGAATCGAACTGATACGCGGCAATGACCGAGCTGACCGTGAGGAAGGCCGGGGCGTCGCCATAGCGCAGCCCCACGATCGTGGCGAGGATCTGCCGCTTTTTGGCATCGCCGAGTGCCCGCGCGTAGTCCACCTGGTCGGCGCGCAGGTGATCCGGGCCGATATGCGCGCAGCCCGCACCAAGACAGGCGGCGCCAAGAAGAGCCAGAACGGTTGCCTTTGAAATCATCTTGTAGGGGACGCATGGCGGCCCGTGGTGGAATCCGCGCCCGCACAGCAATTCTCGTACCTCTGACGAATGCGTTCAGGCCAGACGCGGCTGCCCGTTCGACGCGCCCAATCCGCCATCCACGGGAATATTCGCGCCCGTGATGAAACGCGCGTCGTCGCTCGCGAGAAACGCAATCACGGCTGCGACCTCCTCGGGCTCGGCATGGCGGCCAAGCGGAATGCGCTCGCGAAAGCGCGCCATCAGGGCTTCATCGTCGAGCAGATCCCCGGTGAGATCCGAACGCGTCAGCGAGGGGCACACCGCATTCACGCGCACGCCCGCCGGCGCGAAATCGAGCGCTGCCGCACGGGTGAGATTCGTGACCGCCCCCTTGGCCGCGTTGTAAAAGCTCATGCCCCAGTCGCCGCCCAGGCCCGACACCGAAGACACATTGACGATGCAACCCTTCGTCGCCTTGAGAAACGGTGCAGCCGCTCGCATGCAATAGAGCACCCCGCTCACGTTGGTCGCCATGACGCGGTCCCAGTCTTCGAGCGGCGCTTCGTCGATCGCCCCCATCGAGGCGATGCCCGCGTTATTGACGAGCACGTCGATGCGGCCGAAACGCGCAATAGTGGCGTCGACGAGCGCCAGCACCTCGCCCGCATCGCTCACGTCCGCGGGATGAACGAGCGCACGGCTTTCCGTCAACCCGGCGGCCACGTGGCGCAGCTTCGCGGGCGTGCGGCCCGCGAGCACCACGGCGGCGCCCGCTGCGGCGAAGCGGCGTGCGGTGGCGGCGCCGATGCCCGAGCCCGCACCGGTCACGATCACAACTTTGTCGTTGAAACGTTCCATCGAGCCCTCCCTGGCAGCAGCGTCGCGGCGCGGCCGCGCACGTGAGGACCGGACGTGCAACTGCCATGCCCGTCTCTGATGCGGCTTAAGGCGAAGCGCGGAACGGCCGATGCTCCTATGCTTGCGCGCTTGCACACGAAAGAGGAGGAACCCATGACCCAGGTCTACGAAATCATGTCGCGCAACGTCGTGCGCGTGACGCCGGAATCCACGATCCGGCACGCTGCGCAACTCATGCGCCGGCACGACATCGGCGCGCTGCCCATCTGCGACGGCGATCATGTCGTCGGCATGGTGACCGACCGCGATCTCGCGGTGCGCGCCCTGACCGCCGGCTACGAGCCGATGGAGCCCGTGGCGCGCGTGGCCAGTTCCGACGTACAGTGCTGCTACGAGGACGACGACCTCGACGTCGTGCAGCGCCGCATGGGCGAGGCGCAGGTGCGCCGCGTGCCGGTCGTCAACCACGCGCGCGAACTGGTCGGGACGCTTTCGCTCGCCGATATCGCCACGCGCTGCGACGGCCAGCAGCGCCAGAGCGTGGCCAATACGCTGGAAGACATCTCGCAGCGGCGCGTGAGGTGATTACGAGCGCAGACAGACGCGCTTACCATCGGACGATTGGCCCTGAGATGCTCGCCGTTGCAGTCATTACACGTCATCGTTGCAACGGCGCCCTCGTCGCCCTCGGTGGTCCGCAAAGTCCCTCAACGGTAATCACGATGGCGTCGAGCGCGACGAACATCGGCAGCACGCCAACCAGCAGGAACCACGCGGTCTCTTCCGGCATGATCCGCACTCCTCAGCGCATCGCTCGATGTGGCTGCGCGTGGCGGTTATGTGGGCCTATTGCGTGCATTTGTCGCCGGGCTTCCTACGTATGGGCGGACTGTTGTGCCCGCGTGCGCCGGGCGGCTCCGGGTGCCCGTGCATGCCGAGCGGCACCTCGGCGGTCTGCTCAGGATGCGGACCGCCTTCGGCGGGCATCGCCTCCGGCCGCGGCTCCGGCTGATCGAACGAGCCGGGATAACCCCGCGCGGGCTTCGCGTCGGATCGTGGCGGCGTGCCTTCGACAGGGGGCGTCGTGGCGGAGCCAGCAGGCGAATGGGGTTTGGCAGAATTCATGGAACTCTCCTTCGGTAACGTGGCCTCGGGCGAGAGGCCGCACGGTGCGGGCACGGCGGTCCGCGCGTGACGATGAACCTGCCCGACATGGCGGTTCGCATCGCTCGTACCTGCGGTCAGGTCGCGCTGCCGGACTACCGGAATGGGCCCCGGGCATGGGAGATGCGTTGCACGGTACAGTTGCACTTCCACCGGCCTTTCATGCAGGCCGGCCAGGTGACCCGACCTGTCCACGTCGCGTCGGGCCAGGCGGGCACCATCGGGCAGTCCGCGATAGGCGCGTATGATCGAGAGCGAGATTTGCCGACAGGAACTCCAGCCATGGCGACGAGCCATCATTCCGCCGACCGACGATGAGCCTGCCCGCTTCCCCCTCCCCCCGCGATCCCACCCGGCTGCAGCGGGCGATCATCTGGACTGCGCTCTTCGCCGCGCCGCTCATCTGGCTACTGCACCTGCTCGTGAGCATAAAGCTCGTCTCGACGGCCTGCTCCGGCGGCATCACGCAACACAACGCGCTTCCATGGGACGAACTCGAGCGCTTCGTCACCATTGCCTCGGTGCTGGCGTTCGGTGCCTGCCTCGCGCTGGTGGTCGCGGCGGGACGCGCGTTACGCCAGATCGTCTCGCTCGCGCCGCGGCGCGGCGATGCGATCCGGTTCGTGGCCTGGTGCAGTGTGGCCTCGGCCGCCGCTTTCACGTTCGGCCTGGCATTCAGCGGGACCGTGCTGCTCGTCCTGCCCCTCGACCGCCTGTGCGCCCCCTTCCGGTAACGCCACTCGCCTGCTGTCGGCCACGCACGTAAAGATCCGCACAAGGCCACGCATCGCGAGACCCCGCTAACTCGCGTCAGGCGCGCGCGTTGCTGCCCATGAGGGGCCATCCAACCGATCAGGAGTCCATCATGTCTGTTACCTCTCATACCTCCACGCAAGCAGGAACCGGCGCGCGCATCGTCGGCAAAGGCAGTGCCACGGCCGCCGGGCCGGGGCCGAACGTCATGGCGGCCAGCACGCTCGACAGCGACCGCGTGCTGAGTTCGGAGGGAGAAGAAGTCGGCAAGATCAAGGAGATCATGCTCGACGTGCAGGGCGGCCGCATCGCTTATGCCGTGATGGCGAGCGGCGGCTTTCTCGGCATTGGCAACAAGCTCCTCGCCATACCGTGGAGCGCGCTTACGCTCGATACGAGCCGCAAGTGCTTTTTGCTCAGTGTTTCGTCCGAACGCGTGAAGGAAGCGCCGGGATTCGACAAGGACCAGTGGCCCACCATGGCCGACCTGAGCTGGGCCACGACGCTGCACGCATACTACGGCACCCAGCCCTACTGGGACGATCCCGCCGTGCTCGACATGCGCGGCCTGCGCGACGACCCGGACGCTCCAGAAACGAAGCGCTGATCGCAAACGAAGTGCTCGGCACGACCTGGACCTGCGCGGTACGGCTATTGCGCAAATGCAAGATGTCCCGACACTTACCTGGGAGAACGAAAATGCCCGAGCAAAAGACCATCGAGCGTGCGCGCGCCGACAAGCGCGCCGGCAAGTCGGCCAGCACGCAGGCTGGAGAATTCGTCAAGGAAGAAGTCGAACGCGTGCGGGCCGGCAAGCACGGCGTGCGTTCCGCCAGCCAGGCGGTGGCGATCGGCCTTTCCGAGGCACGCCGGGCCGGCGTCGATCTGAAGCCGCCGGCGCAGGGCAAGACCCGCGAAGCGACGCGCAGAAAAGCCGGCAAGGATGCGGTTGCGGGCCAGGGCCGGAAGCCGGCCCGCGCCAGTTCCGAATCGAAGACCCAACGCTCGCGCGCGACCACGGCCGCACTGAAGCGTGAGAGTCCGGCAGGCGCCTCGAAAAAGGCCATGTCGAAGCAGGCGAAGAGCGCAGCCGCGCGCCGGCCGGCCAGCAGCCGTTCGGCCGCCGCGAAGAAGGCCGCGCAGACCAAGGGCGCGGCGGGACGCTCGGCCGCGGCGAAAAAGGCCGCGCAAACGCGAGCGGCGCGCGCACATGGGACGCACCGCTAGCATGCCGCACTATCCGGCCGGATTTCGTCGGGCTCATCGGGCGAGATCGCCCGATCGCGATCGGCCAGATTGCAGCGTTATCTGCGTAATCGGTCGAAGCCGGTTTTACCGACAAGGCGCATAAAGCATTTAACGAAGTGTGGTTTTAACGACGAATCCTGGCAATAGTTGACAGTCGTTAATTAGGGATTGGGTAAGCATGCCTGTGCGTGCAAAGCGCGCTTCCAGTTCCGATGCCGTGTCTGGCCTCGTGTGACGTCACTGGGAAACGTCCTGCAAACCGGCAGGGCTTCGTCCAGCATCACAGGTACAAGAAAATTGAATAACCATTGCTACCGGCTTGTGTTCAGCAGGCTTCGGGGAATGCTTGTCGCCGTTTCGGAAACGGCCATCGCGCAGGGCAAGTCAGGCCAGGGCGAAACCGGCCCATCGGTCGCACGCCGGTCCTTCACGCTGTTCGCCATGCGTCATGTGGCTTTTGCTGCGCTCGCGGTCTTTGGCCTCGCACCCTTGATGGCCGGGGCGCAGATCGTGCCATCCGGTGCGCATGCGCCGAACGTGATCAATACGGCTAACGGTCTGCCGCAGGTGAACGTGCAGAAGCCCTCGGGGGCGGGCGTCTCGCTCAATACCTATTCGCAGTTCGATGTCGGATCGGGCGGCGCGATATTGAACAACTCCCCCACGATCACGAACACGCAGCTCGCCGGGCAGATATCGGGTAATCCCAATCTTTCACCGGGGCAGTCCGCAAAGATCATCGTCAACCAGGTCAACAGCAACACTCCCTCCCGCCTCGCCGGCTACGTGGAGGTGGCCGGGCAGAAAGCGGATGTCGTGATCGCCAACAGTTCGGGCCTGGTGGTGGATGGCGGGGGCTTTATCAATACGGCCCGCGGAATTTTAACGACGGGCAATCCGCTCATCGACGGCAGCGGCAACCTGAGCGGTTTCAGCGTCACCCAGGGCACCATCACGGTCCAGGGCGCGGGCCTGAACGCCTCGAATATCGACGAGGTAGACCTGCTGGCGCGTGCCGTGCAGGCCAATGCGGCGATCTACGCCAACCGGCTGAACGTCACCACGGGCGCCAACAACATCGACTATGCGAGCCTGACGCCAACACCCATCGCGGGCAGCGGCGCCGCGCCGGGGGTCTCCCTCGACGTGTCGCAGCTCGGCGGTATGTATGCGAACAGCATAACCCTGGTGGGCACGGAGAACGGTGTCGGGGTCGCCAATGCCGGAACCCTCGCAGCGCAGGCGGGCGACCTCACGCTCACGAGCGCGGGGTAACTCGTGCAGTCGGGCCGCATGAATGCGAGCGGCAACCTTGGCATCAGTGCCGCCAGCGTCCAGAACACCGGCACGATCTGAGCATCGGCCTGGGTGGCAGCATCGGGGATGCGATCAACGGTGCGTACCAGCAGGGTCAGTCGCTCGCGAGCGGCAACAGCAATGGACGTGCCGACGCCTTGCATGCGATTGCGGCGGTGGGCGGATGCGGCGCTGGCGGGCTACGGCGCGTACCAGATGGCGACAACCGGAGTCTCCCAGGCGGCGGGCGCACCGAGCATCGGCGTGCAGGTCAGTGTCGGGTCGAGCCACAGCCAGAGCCAGTCGTCGGAGGACCAGACGACGCAGGTGGGTTCGAACGTGCAGGCGGGCGGCACGACCACCTTCGTCGCGACGGGCAACGGCACGGCGGGTAGCGGTAATGTGACGATTGCCGGTTCGAACGTGAGTGCCAGCGATGTCGTGCTGGCCGCGGCGAACCAGGTCAACATCGTGAATACGACGAACACCGATTCGACGCGCAGCTCGAATTCGTCGTCCGGGGCGAGCGTGGGCGTGTCCCTCACCACGAACGGCTTCGGGGTCTCGGCCTCGATGCAGAACGCGCACGGTGACGCGAACAGCGATGCGGCGACGCAGAATGCCTCGCACGTTACAGGCACGAACAGCGTCACGATCCTGAGCGGCGGCGACACGAACATCACCGGCTCGCAGGTCGCGGGAAACCAGGTGACGGCGGCCGTAGGCGGCGACCTCAATATCGCGAGCGTACAGGATACGACGACGAGCGCAGCACACCAGAGCAGCGCGGGTGGCGGGTTCAGTATCAGCGAGGCCGGCGGCAGCGCGAGCTTCAGCGCGCAGACGCAGGACGTGGCGAATCTGAGTCGCGACACGACGAACACCAACGGCACGGTATCGAATACGCCCGATGTGAACACCCTGCTCAACCAGCAGGCGGACACGATACAGGCGGCGCAGGCAGCGGGCCAGGTCGTGGCGCAGGGTATTGGCATGTATGCCACTGAAAAGCAGGACGTGGCCCAGGGTGCGGCTGATGCAGCAACGAAGGCGGGAGATACGGCGTTAGCCACACAGTATCAGGCGGAAGCCGACTCGTGGGCTGAAGGGGGGGACAACCGCGCCCTGCTGCACGCTGCGGGCGGCGCGCTCATCGGTGGCCTCGGAGGTGGTAGCGTCTTTACGGCAGTGGGCGGCGGACTCGCTGCGGGTTTGACCTCTAAGTACGCGCCCGAACTGGCAAGCTTGGCGAATAATGTTACGTCCGAGACCGGATCGACCCTACTCGGCAATCTGGCTGGGAATGTGGCGGCGGGCGTTGGTGGCGCGCTGGTGGGCGGCACCGCAGGCGCATCTACAGCATCGAATGTATACCTCTACAATCAGCAGGTACATTGGGGGCACGGAGATCGTCACGTTTCCGATCCTGTCGCTGCTCGCGCCGAGATTTTGGGAAGTCTGCCACCTTTGAATATTATAGGTGGGCCGTTTTGGGGGCAAACCCAAAACTATCTTTATAGAGCGTATCCGTTGCCCAACGGCGACGTGAACATCGGCACGTACTTTTACAAGTAAAGAGATTTTAAATTGGACAAAAATTTTAGACCTCTTACCTCACTGGAGAAAAGTATTGTGATGAAGCTAATTTCAGTGCTAGAAAAGAATGAAAATTTAATAAGGCAAATTGAATCTGCCTACGTGAGGCGCATTGATGAATATGGCTCCCTTGAATTTTATATTTCCGAAGCAGTTCCGTATGCTGATGTTAGCGGTCCATTAGTGACTGGACAGCAAGAAGACATCGACGCTACTGCGATCTCGAACCCATATATTAATTTCATTCTCCTTCTAAAGGCGGGCCTCATAGCGGAACTTGATATTTACAAGGATGATGGGACAAAAGCTACGGCAACATACGATCCAGAAAAATTCCTTCTTAGTTGGGGGCAGGCTCGGTGAGCGGCACCGGTAGTATCGCGCCGATGATGTCGCAGGACGCCAACGGGGACCAGAGTGCGACGACACGTAGCGTGATCAGCGCGGGCGCGATCAACGTCACGAATCACGGCGCGCAGACGCAGGACGTGGCGAATCTGAGTCGCGACACGACCAACACCAACGGCACGGTTGCGAATACGCCCGACGTGAACACCCTGCTCAACCAGCAGGCCGACACGATGCAGGCGGCGCAGGCAGCGGGTCAGGTCGTCGCGCAGGGTATCGGCGCGTATGCGGACTACAAGCGCGATACGGCGACGGATGCGACGACGGCGGCGGCGTGGGATGAAGGTGGCAACAGCCGCGCGCTGGCTCAGGCCGCGGGCGGTGCGCTGATTGGTGGCCTGGGTGGCGGGAGCGCATTCAGCACGATTGGCGGTGCTGCGGGTGCAGGCTTTGCGTCGAAGGCTGCGCCGGGGCTGGCGGATATCGCGAACGGTGTAAGCTCGGCGACGGGCTCGGAACTGATCGGCGACCTCGCGGGCAATATTGCTGCGGGTCTGGGTGGGGCCATCATTGGAGGAACGGCAGGCGCGGCGACGGGTTCGGCTGTGCAACTCTACAACCAGAGCCTGGACAACAAAAAGAGCCTGTTGTCGAAGGTCTGTAACGCTTCGGGGCCGTGCGATCCATCCCTCGCGATGGCAGCCGTTAATGCCGAGGGAGCGAATGCGCAGGTCGCATCGGACAACATGAAAACTGAAGCCTTGTATGGAGTTCCTGCGGTTGCCGTAGCTGCGCTTGGCCCGGAAGCTGTGGTGGCCGCTAGTTGGGGTTTTGTGACCGATTTCGGCGGGGCCACCTACAACTACTTGAGCGGACAATCAAAGGATGCGCCTAGCTTTACAAACTCATATATCGCAGGAATCGTCGCGGGATTAGCTACACCGCTTGCGGTAGGTGATGCCGCAATTGCACAAATGGGTACGGTCGGGAAAATTGCCGCAAATGGCTATAACGCTGTCGTGAGTGGTGTCGGTTCGTTCGGCACTGCGGGAATGACGGGCAGTAACCCAGATGGTGCGGCAGCCGGTGCAACACTTGCATCAGCTCTAGGTTCTGGCGCAAAAGCTGCCCTTCCAGGGGCAATGGGAAACTACCTGAATCAGATGATACAAGGTGCAGCTGGACCAGTTCAGACAGCAATTCAGAACAGGATATCTAAGCAATGAACAGCGAGCAGCGAACAAAAATAATACGTCGTTACGCAATTGCGTACTTTTCCTTACTCGGAATCTTTGGTGCCTTCGCCATTGTGTCTATAGCACAAGGTGCAGGGTGGCGTCCCGCGATGGCAGGAATGCCGCTGTATGTAATTCTGTTTGGCGGAATTACGTTTCAGTTGGTTAGAGAGTTGCTGGCGTTAAGAAGCCGTGACAACTACAAGGCAAAGGACGATGGTGATAAGGAAGACGAAAGATAGCGGGGTGTGGTTCCATGAAAGCATTCGATCTAGCCTGTGGGCCGTGGACACTCATTGAGGACGGCATCGAGCGTTACATCGTTCTCAATGGGTGCAAGCCCCTAGCGCTGGTCCTGCACCCGTCCCAGGCAGTTGACCTTTGCCTGAAGGACATGGGCAAACCCGACTTACTCGATGGTGTATCCATCATCGTCAGTCGCCTGATCGGCCCCGGCTCGGTGAGCGGCACCGGTAGTATCGCGCCGATGATGTCGCAGGACGCCAATGGGGACCAGAGCGCGACAACGCGCAGCGCAATCAGTGCGGGCACGATCAACGTCACGAATCCCGGTGCGCAGACGCAGGACGTGGCGAACCTGAGCCGCGACACGACGAACACCAACGGCACGGTTGCGAATACGCCCGATGTGAACACCCTGCTCAACCAGCAGGCGGATACGACGCAGGCGGCACAGGCAGCGGGTCAGGTCGTCGCGCAGGGTATCGGACAGTATGCGGACAGCAAGCGTGATGCGGCGGTCACCCAGGCCAAGGTGGATGCGACCAATGGCGACACGGTTGCCGTGGCGGCGGATGCAGCCCAGGCCAATCAGTGGATGGAAGGTGGTGATTCGCGCGCGGAACTGCAGGCGGTAGGCAGTGCACTCATTGGCGGCCTCGGAGGCGGTAGCATGTTCTCAGCGGCAGGCGGTGCGCTGGGTGCGGGGCTAGTGTCGAAGCTGGCCGACCAGACGAAGGCGGCTGGCAATTCGGTCACTGATGCAACAAGTTCATCGTTGCTTGGTAACCTCGCCGGGAATGTCCTGTCAGGATTGGGCGGTGCGCTGATTGGGGGCACGGCGGGAGCCGCAACGGCCTCGAACGTCGATCTCTACAACCAGCACAACGACAAGGGTAATGAGCAGGCGAAAAGCGATCTGGCGGCCGCTCAGAACCAGGCTAGCTTTGTTCAGTATGCGAAAGAATTTGGCCAAGCCACGCTTAACCTTGTGCCAGGCAAACAATTGGCCGACCAGGCGCAGACAGCATTTGCGAACGGTAATTACGGCGCTGCGGCGGCGCTGGCAGTTGGCTCTCTCGTTGACGCGGGCGTCGGTATACTCACAGCAGGGGAAAGTAGCCTTGCCGAACAAGCTGCACAAAGCTCACTTCAAGCTGCACGCCTCAGCATGCAACTTTCCGCTGAGGAGGCAGCAGGAGCTACGGCGCCCACGGCGATTACTAGCTATTCCAATCATGCTCTTGAGCAAATCGCAGGTCGGAATGGAGGCATTGGCGTTAATCAGGCTGCCGTCAATGATGCATTTTCCAATCCTACTAACATTCAATATGTGCCTAGCGCGTATGGACCGACGTTCAAATACATAGGCCAAAATGCAACGGTCGTTGTGAACGAACAAGGGAACGTTGTCACTACGTGGGGCACAAGTGCCGCTGGAGTTAAAAAATGAAAATCACTCTTACGACTCGCCAAAAGAATATTCTTGGTGTGCTACGTACCAAGGACTCGGGGAAAAATTCCGATATTTTTGAAAACCTTGAGAACGGTTATATAGACCCGAAGGACATTGAATGGGTTTGCGGGATCATCAATGACGAGTTCATGATGAAAGGTATTCAACTGAATTTCGAACCCAATGATTACGGCCGGGAGTTGGAGAATTTGCTTGACGTGATTAATCGGCCACGCTTGGGTTAGTTCTCGCTTTCGGACAAGTACAGCATCATTTTCTAGGAATGTGATGCAGCGGTTACTGTCTGCTGCTGCACCTCACACCGTCCAAACAAACTATGATATCCAAAATGAGAAATTACTTCGGATTTTTATGATGAATGTGGAACTTAACGGCAAACAAAAGGACGTTTGCTCCCGATTCGGTGCGTCTTACGCCGGATGCAACTTGAATCTCAAAATTGGTATATCGAGAAGCGTTAAAATTTGCAGACTTTATTTGGCACGCAAAATCAGGTTACCTTCGAGAGGGTGGAATCAATAAATGAGCGAATCAAAATCAAGTACTTTTATTCCTGATGACAGGTTTTTTGCGGCGCAGGTTGCATTTTACATATTCGCGACATTTCAGATAATTGCAGCGATCATTCTGGTCGCGAATTTTTCCTCTATTCCGCTTGCCTCCCAGGCTACGACGCTGCAACGCCTTTTCGTAACGCTTAATGGTGTAGTGACGGACTTGGCTTTTTCTGTCGCCTACTTCCTGTTAGGCGTGAACTTGTCAACTTACACAAAATTCGTTTGGCGCATGGCAATGGCGATGTTTCTGACGAACCTTTCCATGAATGTTCTGACATTGATTATTCGACCTAGCTTCTTTCCGAGCCTCTCAATCTGTATCGGCATAGCTGGATTGGTTTCTCTATGGAGAGGACGTGACGTCTTAAAAGGACAATCTTAAAGATGGTGTTTGAACGGCGCTCACCTCTATATATCATAAGCAATCCAAATTTATCAAAAATCACACCCTGTAATTATTCTGCACTATTTTTCATCAACATGAAAACCTCAAAGAGGCTGATGGCGGCGCTGCCGCTCACAGCCCTGGTTACACTCGCCTCCCACGCGCAAGAGACCCCGCCCGATGTTGCCGCTGCCGCCCGCGCAAACGCGCTGCAAAACCAGCAGCTCCAGCAGCAACGCGACGCGCAGCAGCGCGCGGCCACCGTCGCCGCGCCCGCTGTCCTCTCGGCAGCGCCGGCAGCAGGCGCATGGCCGGTCCTGCCCGCCGAAACTCCGTGCTTTCGCATCGACACATTCGCGGTCGAGGTGCCCGATACACTGCCCGAGGCACAGCGCGCCAGGGGCGCTTCGGCATTGCCGATGGACCGGTTCGCATTCCTGCACGACTGGTTGCAGCACTACCGGGGTCAATGCATCGGCAGGCAGGGCCTCGACGTACTCACTAAAGGTCTGCAGCGCGAAATCCTGAGCCGGGGCTACGTCACCACGCGCGTCCTGCTCGCACCGCAGGACCTGTCTAAAGGCACACTGAAATTCTCCCTCATCCCCGGCGTCATCCGTCATCTGGGGTTCGTGGACCCGTCCACGCGCGGCACCTGGAAGAGCGCGTTTCCCGCGCGCGACGGCGACGTGCTCCAGTTGCGCGATCTTGAACAGGGCCTGGAGCAGATGAAGCGCCCGGCAAGCCAGGACGCCACCATGCCGATCGTGCCCGGCACTGTGCCTGGCGAAAGCGACGTCGACATCACCGTGAAGCGCTCGAAGCCCTGGACCTTCGTCGCCTCGGTCGACAACTCGGGCCAGCGCGCCACCGGCAGACTGCAGGGCAACGTATCGCTCGGCATCGACAATCCGCTCGGCCTGAACGACATCTTTACGGTCGGTGCGAACCAGGACCTCGAATTTGCCGATCATGGCCTGGGTTCGCACGGCTTCAACGGTTCGTATTCGATCCCCTGGGGCTACTGGACGGCCACGCTCTACGGCAACACGAACACGTACTACCAGCAGATCGCGACCGCGAACCAGGCCTTCGTATCGAGCGGCAATGCGCAGACAGCAGCCCTGAAAATCCAGCGGGTCATCAGCCGCAGCCAGAACGACGTACTCGGCCTCGAATTCCAGTTGATCAAGCGCTGGGGCGCGAGCTTCATCGCGGACACGACGATTCCGCAACAGGACCGCAACAACACGTTCATCGAAGGCGGTGTGACCGACCGGCATTATTTCGGCGCCGCTCAATTCGATGGCACGCTCGCGTACCGCCAGGGTATCGGGGGGCTCGGGGCAACGCCCGACCCGGACGCCGGCGACGGCACGCCGCAGATGGCCACATACCGCTTCCACATGGCGACGCTCGACGCGAATCTCTCGGTGCCGTTCGCGGTCGGTAGCCAACCGCTGCGCTACGTGGCTACCGTGCACGGCCAGTACACCGGCGACACGCTGTTCTACATCGACGACCTGAGCATCGGCGGGCGCTATACGGTGCGCGGCTTCGACGGCGAACAGATGCTCGCCGCCGGGCGCGGCTTCTACTGGCGCAACGAACTGCAATGGCCTGTCGGACAAACGGGACAATCGCTCTACGCGGGCATCGACTACGGCCATGTTTTCGGCCCCGGTACCGAAGTGCTGGTCGGAACACAACTGGCGGGGGCCGTCATCGGCATCCGGGGCGGTCTGCCCATCCGTATCGGCACGCTCTCCTGGGACCTCTTCGCGGGCACGCCGATCTACAAGCCGGACGGGTTCGATACCGCCCGCGTGACACTGGGGTTCCAGGTCATGGGGCAGTTTTGACGATGAACAGGGGAAAACGCCATATGCTTTCGCGCGCCATACTACCGCCGCTTCCCGCGCAGAAGGTCTGACATGCCCGCTTCATGGCGAGTCCGATCGCGATACGCGATTTAAGGGCGCCCAGTCCAGCCATGGCGCCCGCGCGAGACTAATCCGCGGGCAAAGTGACCGGAACGCGCATCCGGTAGAACGAGACCGCCTGGATCACGAGCGTGCAAAGAATCGCGCTGCCGTACGCAACCGGCAGGTTCACGCGCGGCAACGCCAGGCTCAGGACATAGAAGAACGCAGCAAAGCCCAGCAGCCCCGCCACCATGCCGCGCATCAATTGCTGCGCAGCGGCTTGACCGATCATGCGATGGGCGAAGACCGCCAGAATGATGGCCATGAACGGGAACGACGCCAGCACGCCGCTCGCTTCAGGACCGACATAAGACGCAATCATCGTGACGCTGACCACGAGCGTGGCGATGAGCACCATGCGCGAGGGCAAATCCCACCACGGCGGATCGAGCCGGCCGCTTTTGCCGGCCTTGTGGGGAATGAGACTGAGCGCGAGGGCGGCGGCAAGAATGGCAACCGCGAACAGGCCCGTTTCCGGTAGCGCACTGCGTTGCAGGAGGATGGCCACGACGGCAAACGTCGCGCAGGCGCCGGCAAGGGCCACGGACCATCCCCGGATCGCCAGCCGGCAATAGGCAAGGCAAAAGGCCGCTTGTGCAGCCGTGGCGACGAGCGACCCCGCCGTGGCCTGCGCGGCAAACGCAGGCCCATGCTCCAGCGCCAGAAACACGGAGATCGGCCCCGAAGTGAGCGGCAGGCCCACCAGCAATCCGCCCACCGCTTCGCCCCAGCGGCGAACGGCAAGACTTGCGGCCAGCAGCAACAGCGGGGTAACGACGAGCTTGAAAACCAGAAGATCCATGATGAGCGAACGACGCGGAGAGCACTCGCCTTGCCGTATGTAGTAAGGGTTTCGTACCCCCAGATATTGCGGGCAGTCACCGTGTCTGACAAACCATTTCTCGTCATAACCGGCTTGCCGATGAAATTGCGCTTATGACAATCATCATTACGATGAATGCCAGCATATTAAAAAAATAAACTTCATCAATACCCGCGCCATCGCTATGCTGGCTCAATCCTTTTTCCGGCGGACTTTGCGATGGCGGAACTCTATCTGGTGCGGCACGGGCAAGCGTCGCTCGGCGCCGACAACTACGACCAGCTTTCGACCCCAGGCGAGCAGCAATGCGTCTGGCTCGGCGAGCACTTTGCCCGCAACGGCATTCGCTTCGACCGGATCGTCAGCGGCACGCTGCGGCGCCACGCGCAGACGCTCGATGCGATCCGGCATGCGCTGCCCGGCCTGCCCGCGGCATGCGACATTCATCCGGGGCTGGACGAATACGATTTCCACGCGCTCTTTCGCGCCCTCGGCGACGAACATCGCAGCCTCGCCGAGGCCGTCAACGGTAATCCGCGCGGTTTCTTCAAGGCCCTGCGCCAGGTCCTCCATTTATGGGCCGAAGGTGCGCTCGATGCACGCGTGCCCGAAACGTGGCAAGCCTTCCAGCAGCGCGTGGCCGACGCGCGCGCGGCGATCCAGCAGAGCGACGCCCAGCGCGTACTGGCGATCACGTCGGGCGGCGTAATCGGCGCGCTGACGCAGCAGATCCTGCACGCGCCGGCCGCGACGGCCATCGCGCTGAACATGCAGATCCGCAATAGCAGCGTCACCCATTGCTTCTTCAACCGCGAAACGTTTCAGTTGTCGAGCTTCAATGTCGTTTCGCACCTCGATGACCCGCAACGCCGCGAGTTCCAGACCTACGGTTGATCCCCCGTCGTTCACCCGACATGCAGCGAAATCCCGCAGTGAAGTCCATGACCAGCGAACACTCCAGCCTCCCGCTCGACGTCGAGCGGCTCACGCCGTATCTGCAACAGCACCTTCCCGGCTTTCGCGGTCCGGTCCGCGCAACGAAGTTCGCGGGCGGCCAGTCCAACCCGACCTTTCTGCTCGACACTCCCGGCGGCCGTTATGTGCTGCGC
Organism: Paraburkholderia yinzeri; assembly: GCF_046581065.1. Taxonomy (NCBI): domain Bacteria; kingdom Pseudomonadati; phylum Pseudomonadota; class Betaproteobacteria; order Burkholderiales; family Burkholderiaceae; genus Paraburkholderia; species Paraburkholderia yinzeri. Next base: position 659,729 of record NZ_JBFOCJ010000003.1, read on the forward strand.
CGCCAGCCGCCCGGTGAGTTGCTCAAGTCGGCGCACGCCGTCGATCGTGAATTCCGCGTGCTCAAAGCGCTCGCACCCACGCCGGTGCCGGTCGCCCAGGCCGTGCATCTGTGCGAGGACCGCGCAGTGATCGGCAGCATGTTCTATCTGATGAGCTACGAAGAAGGACGCATCTTCTGGAGCCCGGCGCTTCCCGAGGTAGACCGCGAAGCGCGGCGCGACTATTACGCGTCGATCGTCGCGACGCTCGCTGCGCTGCATAACGTCGATATCGACGCTGTGGATCTCGCCGATTACGGGCGTCCCGGCAACTATTTCCAGCGTCAGATCGAGCTCTGGACGCGGCAATACCGGGCCGCCGAGACGGAGCGCCTGGCGTCGATGGAAGCGCTGATCGACTGGCTGCCGGCGCATTGCCCTCCCGACGGCCAGCGCCCTGCCCTCGTGCACGGCGACTTCCGCATCGATAACCTCGTCTTCGCCAGCGACGCGCCGCGCGTACGCGCGGTGCTCGATTGGGAACTCTCGACGCTGGGCAATCCGCTCGCGGACCTCGCCTACTTCTGCATGTGCCTGCGTTTGCCTTCGAAGGGGCACATCATGGGACTGCGCGGTCAGGACCGCGCCGCACTCGGTATTCCCGAGGAAGACGAGATCGTTGCGCAGTACTGCGAACTATGCTGCCTGCCCGGCATCGCCAACTGGAACTTCTATCTGGCGTTCAGTTTCTTCCGGCTTGCCTCGATTGCCCAGGGCGTAAAGGCGCGCGCCATGCAGGGCAACGCTTCGAGCACCGATGCTCACGAGGTGGGCGGGATGGTCGAGCCGCTCGCCAGGCTCGCCGCGGACCTGCTCGCCTGACACACCAAGCCATTCAACCCGAACTAGGGAAACGACATTGAGCACGAACCTCTTTGACCTCACGGGCAAAATCGCCCTCGTGACCGGCGCCAGTCGCGGTATCGGCGAAGCCATCGCAACGCTGCTGGCCGAACAAGGCGCTCATGTGATCGTCTCGAGCCGCAAGCTCGACGACTGCGAAGCGGTTGCCGCAAGCCTGCGCGCAAACGGCAAGAGCGCCGAAGCCTTCGCATGCCACGTCGGCCGCATGGAAGACATCGCGGCCATCTTCGCCCATATCCGCGAAAAGCATGGCCGCCTCGACATTCTCGTCAACAACGCGGCGGCCAACCCCTACTTCGGCCATATCCTCGACACGGACCTCTCCGCCTACAACAAGACCGTCGAAGTGAACGTGCGCGGCTACTTCTTCATGTCGGTGGAAGCCGGCAGGATGATGAAGGCGCAGGGCGGCGGCGCCATCGTCAATACGGCCTCGGTCAACGCGCTGCAGCCCGGCGACATGCAGGGCATCTACTCGATCACAAAAGCCGCGGTCGTCAACATGACCAGGGCATTCGCGAAGGAGTGCGGACCGTTCGGCATCCGGGTCAATGCGCTGTTGCCTGGCCTCACGAAAACGAAGTTCGCTGGTGCGCTGTTCGAGAACAAGGAGATCTACGAACGCTGGATCAGCGAGATCCCGCTGCGCCGCCATGGCGAACCGCGCGAGATGGCCGGCACCGTGCTCTATCTCGTCTCCGATGCGTCGAGCTACACGAACGGCGAATGCATCGTCGTCGACGGTGGCCTGACGATCTAGTACTCCGCAAGGAAGGAACCCGACATGAATTTCGCTTATAGCCCCAAGGTTGAAGACCTGCTACGCCGCGTGCGCGGCTTCATGGACGAACATATCGTGCCGCGCCACCGGCAATGGCTCGAAGAGGTACACGCGGGGCACTATCCCGTATCGTTCATGGAAGACCTCAAGGCCATCGCCAAAGCCGAAGGCCTGTGGAACCTCTTCCTGCCGCACCTGAAGGACGACGAGTCGGGCACGCGCCTCACGAACCTCGAATATGCCCCGCTCGCCGAAGTCATGGGCCGGATCTCCTGGGCACCCGAGGTGTTCAACTGCAACGCGCCCGATACCGGCAACATGGAACTGCTGCACATGTTCGCAACGCCCGCGCAACGCGATCAGTGGCTCGTACCGCTGCTGGAAGGCAAGATCCGCTCGGCCTTCGCGATGACCGAGCCGGACGTCCCCTCTTCCGACGCCACGAACATCACGACGTCGATCCGGCGCGACAACGACGACTATGTGATCAATGGCCGCAAGTGGTTCATCACGAATGCGGCGCATCCGAACTGCAAGCTCTTCATCGTCATGGGGAAGACCGACCCCGATGCCGAAAGCCACCATCAGCAGAGCATGATTCTCGTGCCGGCGAACACCCCGGGCGTGACGATCGTGCGCAATATTCCGGTCATGAATCACGTTTCCCCGGAAGGCCATTGTGAGGTGACGTTCAGGAACGTCCGCGTGCCCGCATCGAATCTGCTCGGCGAAGAAGGCAGCGGCTTCGCGCTCGCGCAGGCACGGCTCGGGCCGGGACGCATTCACCACTGCATGCGCTCGATCGGTGCGGCGGAACTGGCGCTCGAACTGATGATCGAGCGTGCCCAGGAGCGCAAGGCGTTCGGCAAGTATCTGCATCAGCACGGCACGGTGGGCGAATGGATTGCGAAGTCGCGCATCGAAATCGAGCAGGCCCGGCTGCTCGTGCTGAAAACGGCATGGCTCCTGGACGAAGTGGGCGCGAAAGCGGCGCGCAAAGAAATTTCGATGATCAAGGCATTGATTCCGCAGGTCCACACCACGGTCTGCGACCGCGCGATGCAGGTGTTCGGCGCCATGGGCCTGAGCCCCGACACGCCGCTCGCCGATCATTGGACCTGGGGCCGCGCCCTGCGCTTCGCCGACGGCCCGGACGAAGTCCACCTCCAGGCCATCGCCCGCATGGAGATCGGCGGGGGCAAGGAGCGGCTCGGCTCGACGGCGGCCTACCTCAACATCCCGCCGCGCGACTGAAGCACTGAGCGGCAACGATCCGGCCGGACGCATCGCCACGACACCTCTCGTTTATGATGGCGGGCAAACGGAGGCAGTGAGATGCGTTCACCGAAGCTGGATCTGAACCTGTTCGTCGTATTCGAGTCGATCTACGAAAAGCGCAATCTGACCCGCGCCGCAGAGGCGCTTTTCATCACCCAGCCCGCGGTCAGCAATGCGCTGGCCCGCATGCGCAAGGCGTTCAACGATCCGCTCTTCGTGAGCACGCCGTCCGGCATGGTGCCCACGCCGCTCACCGAAAACATCATCGGCCGCGTGCGCGAGGCGCTGCAATTGCTGGAGGCCAGCGCGACCGAAGGCGACGTCTTTGTGCCGGCCACTTCGGAGCGCACCTTTCGTCTGAGCATGCCGGATTTGACGGAAGCGATTTTGCTGCCCGCACTCGGCGAACTGCTTCAGCAACAGGCGCCGGGCATGAGCCTCGAATGCTATTTCACGCCGCGCAGCGAACTGTCCACTGCGCTCGCGACCGGCAAGATCGATTTTGCCATCGACGTGCCGCTGATCGACGACCCGCAGTTGCATACGCTGCCGCTAGGAAGCGACCGTTACGCCTGCCTGCTGCGCCACGACCACCCGTTCGCGGGCGACACGCTGAGCCTCGACGACTACCTGGCGCTCGGCCATATCCAGGTGTCGAGCCGCCGCCAGGGAAGCGGGTTCGTGGATGCGGAGCTGAAGAAACTCGGCAAGGCGCGACGCATCCAGATGCGCGTGCAGCACTACATGGTGGCACCGCTCGTGGCGCTGCGCACCGATCTCGCGCTGACCGCGCCGGTCCAGCTTCTGCAACGGCACGACGCGCGAATTCTGGAATTGCCATTCGGGCTCCCGCGGCTCGAATGGCATCTGTACTGGCATCGCAGCAGCGAACAGGATCAGGCCAGCATCTGGCTACGCCGCAAGGTGATCGACCTGTTGAGCGAGCGCGCCAGTGTGCCGGAACAGCCGGAGCGCAAACGCCGCAGGGCGCGCGCCCTCACGTAGCATCCCGTAGCGGCCCGGTCACAGCGCTCACTGCGCGGCGCGCATTTGCGCCGCCGGCTCCGCACTCACTGTGCGTTGCGAAACGAGTATGCCGATGGCCGCGAGGACGGCCGGCACGGCAAGCATCCCGAGCACGGCGCCGAATTGCCAGCCAAGTCCCAGCAGCGCGCCGCCGATGGCGGAGCCGAAAATGCTGCCGAAGCGGCCCATGCCCAGCATCCAGCTAACCCCCGTCGCACGCGCGACAGTCGGGTAGCGTCCTGGCGCGTAGGCGTTGAGGCCCGTTTGCGCGCCGCTCATGCAGAAGCCGGCCGCGAACACGAGCAGTGCGAGTGACGAGGACAACGCCCCCATCGCACCGAGCACCAGCACGCAGATTCCGCCGCCAACGTACGCGAGGCTGATGACGCGCGCGGGGCGCGCCTTGTCCATGACCCAGCCCACGAGCACCGCGCCGATCGTCCCGCCAATCTGGAACATGGCCGTCACGTTGGCCGCCACGGTCACGGAAAGGCCCGCGTCCTTGATCAGCGTGGGCAGCCAGCCGGTCAGCAGATAGATGACGAGCAGTCCCATGAAATACGTTACCCACAGGGCGATCGTCATCACCCCGTAGCCGTGCGAGAACAGCACGCCAATGGGCTTGCGGGTGGGCAGCGGCGGTTCGTTCGAAACGAAGGTCTCGTTGCCGTTGAAGCGCGCCCCCGTGACCCGGCCGAGAACCGCGCCAATGCGCACCGGCGAAGCGCCGCGCACGGCGAGAAGACGCGCCGACTCGGGCAGCAGCCAGATCTGCAGCGGCACGAGCGCAAGCGGCACGGCACCCCCGAAAATCAGCACGGCGCGCCAGCCGTGCGCCGGAATGAGCCAGCCGGCGGCAAACCCGATCAAGGCCGAGCCCAGATTGAAGCCCGTGAACATAATCGTGATGAGGAGTGCGCGCTTGCGTTGCGGCGAGTACTCCGAGAGCAGCGTCGTCGAATTGGGCATGGCCGCGCCCAGGCCGATGCCGCTCAGAATCCGCAGCAGGGCCATCGATGCCGGCGACTGCGTGAACGCAGTGAGGATCGTAAAGACACCGAACAAAAACACGGAAGCCACGAGCACCCATTTGCGGCCGATGCGGTCCGAAGCCGGACCCGCGGTCAGCGCGCCGATCACGAGGCCAATGGGCGCGGTGCTCATGACGAGCCCGAACGCCGGCCGCGAAATGGCCCACTCGTGAATGACGGAAGGCGCCACGAATCCCATGATGGCCACGTCCATCCCGTCCGCCGTCACGGCAAGAAAGCACAGCGCCACCAATAGCCACTGCCAGGCCGAAATGGGGCGTTCGTCGATGAACGCCTTGATATCAATCGTCTTGCTGGTCGACATCTGTTGTCTCCTCTCTCTTTGTAGTGAGATCCGCCACCGAAGCGGCATACGCTTTTCCAATCCCAACCGCTTCAGGCGCGCACAGGCGCCTCCATGCCGTGGCGCTGCCGGATCCCGTCGCCTTGCGGTGCGCCGACAAAGTCAAGGAAAGCCTGCACGGCCGCGCGCTGCGAAGTTGCGGCGGTGCACGCGGCGGCAAACACGGTCACGAGCTGGATGTCGTCCGGCAGCGCGCCGGCAATCTGCACACCCGGAACGTTGACGAGTTCGCTGAACTGCTGAAAACCCAGGTCCACCTCGCCGCGTGCGAGCAGCGAGGCCACCGGCACCCCCGGCGGCGCCTGCACGAGGCGATCGGCAACGGTCTTCGCCATGCCCCAGCGATCGAGCAGCGTCGCGAGATGCGCGCCGCTCGGTCCCGTCGAATAGCCGATGCGACGAGCCTCCCGCACTGCGCGGCGCACGGCGTCCTCGTCGTGCAGGGCGGGAAGTGGCACAACGGCCGGCGCGCCGGCCGGCACGGCGATCGCCACGCCCGAGCGCGCCACCTCGACCCGCGTGCCCAGGTCGACGTGCCTTTGCGTACCCAGACGCGCGAGCGCATCGTCGGCAAGCACCACGAAATCGAACGGCTCGCCTTCCGCTACGCGGCGCGCCGCTTCCACGCCGCCCACCGACTCGATGTACGGAGCCGTTGCCTCGTTTCCGGCGAATCGCGAGCGCCAGGCCTCGACGAAATCCGCCAGAACGAGACGCGTCGCCATCGACGAAATACCCATGAGCGAGGGCTGCCGTGCCATGATTGCCGCCCTCAGTCGATGTAGCGCAGGCCCAGCTTTTCGAGCGGCTCACGCATCTTGTACATGTCGAGGCCAAGCACGCCCGAGGCCAGCTTCGCGCGCTTCTCTTCCTCCAGCGCCTCGCGCGCGCTGGCCTTGTCCAGCGTATCCAGCGCCTTCGCGGCGGGCACGACCGCCACGCCGTCGCTATCGGCCACGATCACGTCGCCCGGGTGCACGAGCGCGCCCGCGCAGACCACCGGAATGTTCACCGAGCCGAGCGTCGCCTTGATCGTCCCTTTGGCCGAAATCGCCTTGCTCCACACCGGGAAGTCCATGTGCTGCAAGACGCTCACGTCGCGCACGCCGCCGTCGATGACGAGTGCCCGCGCGCCGCGCGCCTTGAAGCTCGTGGCGAGCAGATCACCGAAGTAGCCGTCGGTGCAATCCGCCGTGACGCCCGCCACCACCACGTCGCCGGGGCGGATCTGTTCGGCCGCCACGTGCAGCATCCAGTTGTCGCCGGGATGCAGCAGCACCGTGACCGCCGTGCCCCACGCGTGCGCGCCGGCGTAGATGGGCCGCATATACGGCTTCATGAGGCCCGTGCGGCCCATGGCTTCGTGCACGGTCGCGCTGCCGAGCGCGCCGAGCCCATCAGCGGCACGGCTGTCCGCGCGCGCGATGTTGCGATAAACGACTCCGAGTTCGTACATGGTCAGCGTCCTTGTGCCTTGAGCGCGGCATCAAGGCGCGGATACACGCGCCGCGCGTTGCCTTCGTAAATCTTGTAGCGCTGATCGGGATTCATTTCGGATGCCTCAATATAGCGCTTCGTATCGTCGAAATAGTGTCCCGTTTGCGGATCGATACCGCGCACGGCGCCTATCATTTCGCTCGCGAACAGGATGTTGTCGGCAGGAATCACTTTGGTCAGCAGATCGATGCCCGGCTGGTGATAGACGCAGGTATCGAAGAAGAGGTTGTTCAGCAGATGCGTTTCGAGCAGCGGCTTCTTCAGCTCCTGCGCAAGACCACGGAAACGACCCCAGTGGTACGGCACGGCGCCGCCGCCATGCGGGATCACGAACCTGAGCGTGGGAAAATCGCGGAACAGGTCCGACGTGAGGCATTGCATGAACGCCGTCGTGTCCGCGTTCAGGTAGTGCGCGCCCGTGGTGTGGAAACACGCGTTGCAGCTCGTGCTCACGTGCACCATCGCCGGGATGTCGTACTCCACCATCTTCTCGTAGAGCGGATACCAATAGCGGTCGGAGAGCGGCGGGCTCGTCCAGTGCCCACCCGACGGGTCGGGATTGAGGTTGAGCGCCACGTTGCCGTACTGCTCCACGCACTTCACGAGCTCGGGAATGCAGGTGGCGACGTCCACGCCGGGACTCTGCGGCAGCATCGCGGCCGGAATGAAATGCTGCGGAAACAACTGGCTCACGCGGTAGCACAGTTCGTTGCAGATCGCGGCCCAGGTGCTCGACACCTCGAAGTCGCCGATGTGATGCGCCATGAAGCTCGCGCGCGGGCTGAACACCGTGAGGTCGAGACCGCGCTCGCGCATGAGGCGCAACTGATTCTGCTCGATCGATTCGCGCAGCTCGTCGTCGCCGATCTTCAGTTCGGAAGCCCGGGGCATTTCGGCCGGATGGGTAATGCCCGCGACCTGGCGGTTCCGCCAGGCCTCCAGCGCCTTGGGCGCTGTCGTGTAGTGACCGTGGATATCGATAATCATGAACCATCCTTTGGCGTTCGCGCCGCCCTGGCGAGCGGTCGCGACAGATCGAACATGAAGATAGGGAGCCGGCCAGCGGTCCGGCTATACGGGGTTAACCAGAAATCAGGGCTGTCGCGGGGGCCGTCCGTGGCCTGGAACGGCACGCGCGATGCCTCCCGCGCAGGGCGCCGCGCCTTGCGGGACAAGGCTGGTCGCGGCTAGCGGCGAAAGCGTACGAACATGCCCGCGATCCACCCGCGCGCACGGTCTCCCATAAACAGAATCGATACCGCGTGAAAGAGTTCGCAATCGCCGCGTCGGCGGTATGGGCAAGCCTCGCTCAGGCAAAGCCGCGCAGCATCGCGATCTGCTCGCGCCAGCGCGCGAGCACCCTCTCCGGCTCGTGCAGGCGGAACGTCACGCCGCTTAGTACCTCTGCGTATTTCGCGCGATGCTCGTCGACTGCCTCGATCGCCACCCGGAACACGGTGAGATCGAGCGCCGTCTGATGCTCCGCCGCGACGCTCGCGCGGCCGCGTATCTCCAGCAGCGCGCCGTCGTGAGCGAGCGACAGCGTCAACCGCCCATCGCGCTGCAAATTCCGGGCCGTATTCGACTGCGGCCAGATCGCAACGAGCAGCTCGGCCGGCCCCACGGCCAGCATCTCGCCGACACTCAGTTGGGCCGCATGCGGCCAGCCATCGGGGCCGAGCGTCGAAAGACGAATCGCCTCGCCGAGGCTCGCTGCAAGATGGTCGCCGTCGAGCTTCTGCAACACCGGCTGCGGTAGTGCGGCCGTGCCAGGCGCCGCGTTGCGCACGGCCTCGCGTTCGTCCATCGGTTTCTCCTTGCCTCAAGCTGTCGACGTTCCATTAGACTCGACGCAGACACCTCGACGCAAGGCGAACCGAATCGCGCTCACCATTCGGCCACGACCTTGCCCAGTCGGCGTGCTGGCGGTAGTTGATGCCGTGGTCGGCCCCCAATGCGCGAGCGCGTTCGAGCTTGTCGTCGGACGAGGACGTGACGGTGACCTGCGCGCCCATCGCTTTCGCGATCTGCAACGCCATGATCGAAACGCCGCCCGTGCCGCGGGTCAACACGACATCGCCCGCCTTCAACTGAGCGTCGCCCACCAGCGCGCGCCAGGCGGTGAGTCCGGCAGTCGTGATCGTCGCCGCTTCCGCGTGGCTCCAGCCGCGCGGAGCGTGAGTAAAAGCACTGGCCGGCCGCACCGCGTACTGCGCGGCGTAGCCGTCGATACCATCGCCGGGTGTACCGGCGAAACTGCCCACGGCGTCGAACGCAGGCCCGGCCGGCCACTGCGGAAAAAAGCAGGACACCACACGATCGCCGGGCTGAAACTCCGTGACCCCGGCGCCCACGGCCTCAACCACGCCGGCGCCGTCGGCCATCGGCACGCGGCCGTCGGCGGCCGGGATGCTGCCGTTGGCGACCAGCAGGTCGTGGAAATTCAGCGAAGTGGCGTGCAGTGCGACGCGAATCTCACCTGCGCCGGGCTGCCCCGGGTCGGGCAGATCGCGAACTTCCAGGCGATCGAGACCGCCCGGCGCCTTGACGACGATGGCCTTCATGATTGATTCTCCTTCTCCTTGCGGGCCGCCGCGACGAGCCCGTCCAGCCAGTCCTGATGACCGTTGATCATCGGGTTCGGTTTGGTCTTGTGCAGTTCCTGCGCCGGCTTGCCCTTCTGGGTCTCCTGCGTGAGGATGCGCACGCGCCCGCCGTCGAGATCCTCCACGAGCCACGCGTGGTGCACGTCGAGACGCGCTTCGGCACCTTCCTCGCCCGCCCAGCCGTGCCAGGCCACGCGACCCGGCTGGCCGCCGGCCGGCGGAACGTATTCGTTGCACTGTGCCTCCACCGGGAATCCGAAGGTCTCGAAGTAAAAGCGTGCGCCATTTTCCAGCTCGAGGCCTTTACCATCGTAAAAGCGGACGTTCGCCGAATTCGCGTAGTAAGCAGGCCAGCTCGACGGCGCGCCCAGCAGCGGCCAGACGTCGGCCGCGCTCAGGCCCGCCACGATCACTTCGTTCGAAGCGTAGTTGTCGGTAAAGCCCGGCACATAGCCCTCGGGCCAGAGGATTGCGTTCATTTTCATTCGCCAGCTCCTTGATGGACACCGCTCATGATGGGCGTTATGCTGAAATAAATCTAATCGCGAATATCTATTTTTGTCATCATGAACAGTGATATCAGGACAATGGACCTGAATCTCCTCAAGGCGCTGGATGCCCTGCTCGACGAACGCAATGTCACACGCGCGGCGGCGCGGCTCTCGCTGACCCAGCCTGCCGTAAGCGGCATGCTTACGCGCCTGCGAGAGCGCTTCGGCGATCCGCTGTTCGTGCGCACCCAGCGCGGCATCGTGCCGACCGCTCGCGCGCTGGAACTGGCGGTCCCCGTCAAGCAGATCCTGAGCGAAATCGAGGGCTTGCTGCGGCCGGCCGCGTTCAATCCCGTCACTGCCAGCATGGTGCTGACCATCGCCGCCACCGACTACGCGCTGCGCGCCGTCGTCGCGCCTTTTCTTTCGGTGCTCCGACGCGAGGCGCCCGGCATTCGCGTTGCCGTGCTGCCCGTTCAGGACGCGCGACTGCACGCGCAACTGGAACGCGGCGAGATCGACCTGGCGCTGGTCACGCTGGAAAGTACCGCGGCGGATCTGCACGCGCGGCGCCTCTTCGAGGAACGCTACATCTGCATCATGCGTGCGGATCATCCCGGCGCCGCGAAAGGCCGGCTCACGCTGGACCGGTTCTGCGCGCTGGACCATGCTTTGGTGTCCTACACAGGTGGCAGCTTCGAAGGGGTAACCGACGAAGCGTTGGCCCGGCTCGGGCGCGCGCGGCGCGTTACCCTTTCGGTGACGAGCTTTCTTGTATTGCCCGAGATCCTGCGCCAGAGCGACCTGATCGCCGTGGTGCCTGGCCGGCTGACCTCGCATGCCGATGGCCTCGTGCAGTTCGAGCCGCCGCTCGACATACCGGGATTCACGAAATATGCGGTGTGGCATGAGCGTAGGCATCACGACGCGGGGCATCGCTGGGTGCGGGAACTGCTTTTCAGGACCTGTGTGGATTTGCCTGACGAGCGGGCATCGGGCGCTGCCAGGCGACGGCGTAAGGCAACAGGGACCAAGCCTGAAAGAAGGTGATGCGCTTTCCGGTTGCCCCTCTCCGACGCTACCCTTTGAAGAGGGTTAGCACGCGGGTATCTGTACTGGCGAAGTCGTCGACATTTCGCGTTACCACCGTCAGGTCATGAGTCACAGCAGCCGCGACGACGAGATGGCTGATGCGCCGCAGCAGAACCCCGCGCGCGGCTGCTTCACTTCGCGCGGCAACCATTCCGTGACCGTGTAATGACCATGACGGCGATTTTGCTCGGCATGAAGCGTTAGCGGGTAGCCGCTCCTCTCCGTCTGCCCTCTGCCCATCGGCGCCGCAGGCCTTCCTCAAAAAATTCTGACGCATCACCGGCGTTTCACCTGCGACTGCAAAGCGGTCAGAGGTTTCGCGGCTTCTCCGGGCGTGAATGCCGTCAAATTCACAAGACCAAAATCCGTATTTACCCTTTATGCGAAAAACAAGGGGAAACCGGGCACGACACTGGTTAACCCCGCCCCATTGCCATTTTTGTCAAGATCTTTCGCATGCAAAGGGCCAGATTTATTGACTACAATTTTTTTGCCAGCCGATAACTCGATGCATCATCATCTTCCTGACTTGACCGCCCCATACGCCAGCCCTGCAAAGACCGCACTCCAAAGAAAGTCCAACCGTTCGTTTTTAAAACCGCCTCCAATGTCGATCTAAAACAACATGTAAAACGTTAAAATAGAAAAATACATTTAACATGCCTTTGACTTTCTACATATTTATGTTACCTTGCGCCTCCTAAAGAGGGAGTCAACCGCACCGCGCACCGGGCTACGCCTCGTCGGAATTCAATAATCCCACCGACCGATTTACGCGCGCTGAAGTGTTCTCCGCCGACTAAATTCTTACCGGGTGTGGAAAGTTGGCAAGTCTTGTACATAAGATCGCGCTGCGCGCGCGACTCGCGGGCCGGTTGCCGGGTATTTTTGAGATAAAACGCATTCTGGTTGCGTGCCTCGCCGCCAGCGCGTGTTCTCATGCGGCCTGGGGGTCGCCTCCCGCCGCCGCGACGACGGCAGCGGCAACGGCAGCCAGCTCGGCCATTTCGACGCTCCCTCTCTCCACCAGCACGGCGACGGCCTCGGCACGCCACGTCAATCTCGCCACGTTCGACGGCGACGATCCGCCGATGGATAGGCTGCAGGCATTCGACGCCGTGGTACTCGATCCGGCGCGCAGCTTCGATCCTGCCTCACGCCCCCTCGCTCATACGATCTACCTGGCGCGCACGACCGCGCAGCCCGGCGAGCGCGCCGACGCCTTCGTCGAACAGGAAATCGCGCCGCTCTGGCAGCGCGGCTTCCGCGGCTTCGTGCTCGATACGCCTGTGGCCATCGCCGCGCTCGACGCGATTCGCGCGGCCCACCCGGATGCCGCCATCGTGCTCGGCGGCGCCGACGCGCTGAACGCGGCGCGCGCCCACGCCAAAGACGTCTACGCCGTGCTCGCCGGCCCGTTCTTCACCGAGCCCCTTGCTGCTGGCGCGACGGCGGACGCCACGCCGGCCGCCAGCCCGGCAGGTGCGCTCGAAGCGGCCAAGGCGCTCACGCGCGAGACCGGCGTGCCGGTCGTCACGCTCGAATACTGCGACGCCACCGACCGGGCATGCGCGCGCCACACCGCCCAGCAGGCGCTGGCCGCCGGGCTCGACGCCTACGTGACGGATCCGGATCAGGACGTAGTCGGGATCGGCCGCATCGAGGTAATGCCGCGCAAGGTGCTGGTCGTGCAGGACCGCGAGACCGGAGACCAGCTCGACCTGACACCGGGCGTACGCGTGCTCGCCACGCCGCTCAATTACCTGGGCTACGACGTCCAGTACGCGGACATCTCGGGCCCGCTGCCGGCGAACGTGACGCCCGACCGCTACGCCGGCGTCGTCGTGTGGATCGAGCACGGCGACGTTGCCGATCAGATGTCCTGGCGCCGCTGGATCCGGCGCGTGACCGCCGCGCACGTGCCAATCGCTTTTCTCGGCCAGTTCGGATTTAGCGCCGGCGATTCGAGCGAGCTCCCGGGCCTTGCCTCCGTAAGCGGCCAGTTAACGGGGCCGCTGTCCATCGTCACCCAGGACCCCATGGTCGGCTTCGAGACGATGCCGAAGCCGGACCCGCGCGACCTGCCATCCGTGCGCGTCGCGGGCTCGGGCCGCTCGCTCCTCGGTATCGATGCGAACGGCACACGCGTAGATGCTGTCGGCGTAATGCCGTGGGGCGGCTTCGCATTGAATCAGTACACCGAAGTATCCCTGAGCGGCATCGACCAGGAGCGCTGGGTGATCCAGCCCATCAGCTTCCTGAAGGCGACCCTGCGCCTTGCCGCGCTGCCGGGACCGAGCACCACCACGCAAAACGGGCGACGCCTCTTCATGACGCACGTGGACGGCGACGGCTTCGCCTCGCGCGCCGAGTTCCCCGGTCCCGACTACTCGGGCGAAGCGCTCTACGAGCGTATCTGGACGCGCTACCCCGTGCCGACCCTGCTCTCGGTCATCGAGGGCGAGGTCGGTCCGGACGGCCTGTATCCGGCGATTTCGCCGCGCCTCGAAGCCATCGCGCGCAAGATGTTCGCGCTGCCCTACGTGGAGATCGGCACGCACACCTACTCGCACCCGTTCATCTGGGAAGAGGTGAACGGCAAGGACGGCTCGCGCACCGATCGCGGCGGCTCGGACTCCGCGTTCTCGCTGAACATTCCCGGCTACCACTTCAATCTGGACCGGGAGATCTTCGGTTCGATCAAGTACATCAACACGCGTCTCGCGCCGCCGGGCAAGAAGGTGCTCGTCCTGCAATGGTCGGGCGACTGCATGCCGCCCGCCGTCGCGGTGAAGCGCACCTACGATGCCGGCGTCTACAACTTCAACGGCGGCGACACCGTCATCACGCGCGGCAACAACAGTTGGACGAACATCGCGCCCATCGGCATCGACAAGGGGCCCGGCGCTTACCAGGTCCTCGCGCCGAACCAGGATGAAAACGTCTACACGAACGACTGGCAAGGCCCGTTCTACGGCTTCGATCAGGTGCTGCAGACCTTCGAGATGACCGACAAGCCGCTGCGCTTCAAGCCGATCGACATCTACTACCACATGTACAGCGGCACCAAGCTCGCGTCGCTGCGCTCGCTCGACACGATCATGAGCACTGTGCTCGCGCAACCGGTGCTGCCCGTGCAGGTGACCGACTACGAGCGCATCGTGCTCGACTGGCATCACTTCGCGGTCGCCCGCGACGGCGACGGCTGGCTCGTGCGCGGCAACGGCAGCGTGAGCGAACTGCACTGGAACGGCAACGAGGTCCCGCGCCTCGCCGACGCCTCCGGCGTGACGGGCTACTCGTCGGGCCCCGACGGCACCTACATTCATTTCGACGGCGGCAGCGCGCGCTTCACGCTCGCACAGCCCGACCCGAACGGCACGCTGCCCTACCTCGCCGAAGCCAACGGCTTCGTGCGCGATTTCGAGCGCACCGCGCGCGGCCTGCGCTTCGAATTCGGCAGCTACTACCAGCCGTTCATCGACGTGGCGCACGCCGGACAATGCCGCGCGAGCAGCGGTGGCCGCGCGCTCACCACGCAGCGCCAGGGCGACACGCTGCACATCGTCGTGCCGGCCGTGCCGGGCGTCGAAGTGACCTACCAGCCGGTCGAGGTGAACTGTGGCCAGTGACCGGCCCCGCATTGCCTCGCCGCTGGCGCTCGCCGCGACGACGCTCGCGCTCGTGGCCGCCTTGAGCGGCGTCTACGGCGCGGCACACCTGCGCTCGCGCGTGGTCGAAGATACGACGCCGAACGAACTGAACACCGCCTACCTCGAAGCGTGGCTGCGCAGCGAGCCCGCGGACCCGGTCTATCTGAAAGCGCTGGGCGAGCAATACCTCGGGCTCGGCCGGCTCGACGACGCAGAGGTAATCGCCGCGCGGCTCGCCGCGCTCGGCACGCCCGAACAGCGCCGCGCGGCCGACTCCCTGCAACTGCGCTGCGAGCTGATCAAGACCTTCGCAGCCAGGCCCGGCTCGCCGGAGCGCGCAACGCACACGGCCAGGACCCAGGCGCTGCTCGGCGCGATGGTCGCCGAAACGCAGGACGCCAGCCAGTTGCAATGGCTCTCGAAACAGGCTCTCGCCGTGAACGCGCCGGGCATCGCCGCGCGCTACAACGAGCGGCTCATCGCCGTGGACCCCGAGCGCCGCCAGCACTGGCAGCGCGAGGCCGCAAGCCTGTATCTGGCGACGGGCGACTATCGCGCGGCAGCAGCGGGCTACTTCGCCGCGCAGGCCATGGCCACGACGCGCGACGACACCCGGCGCAACTTCATCGCCGCCGTGCGCGCGCTGCAGGCCGGCAATCTGCTCGACGACGCGCTCGCGCAGGGCGGCGCGCATCTGGGCGTTCTCTCCGGGGACCGCGCGACGCTCGAAGTCATGCTCGAACTGGCGCGGGCCGCGAATCGCCCCGAACTCGTCCAGCGCTACGCGCGCGCGCTCATGCCGTTCGTCACGCAGCGCACGCCCGAGGCCGGCGCGATACGGCTCGCCGCAGCACATGTCGCCACCAACGTGCCCGCAGACCGTGCGCCGCAGCACGCGAAGTGGTTGCGGCTACCCGGCATCGAGCGC
Source organism: Paraburkholderia yinzeri (assembly GCF_046581065.1). NCBI lineage: Bacteria > Pseudomonadati > Pseudomonadota > Betaproteobacteria > Burkholderiales > Burkholderiaceae > Paraburkholderia > Paraburkholderia yinzeri. Next base: position 675,379 of record NZ_JBFOCJ010000003.1, read on the forward strand.
TTCGAGCGCGTGCGTGCGAAGCGCGCCGCGGTCGCCCCATTCGGCTCATTCGGCCCGCTCGTCGAAACCGGTGTTGCGTCGGCGCGGCCTGTGCGGCTCCTGCGCGTCGCTGCGTCGGTACCCGCCGCAGCGAGCCCCGCCGGCACAACCCGCACCCAGTCCGCGGACGACAAGCTCGCGCTCACGCTCTATCAATCCTTTCTCGAAGCGAACGATCTTTCGAACGCCGAAACGATCGCGGCCAAACAGGCGCAGCGCCCGGGCGCCGCACCCGAGTGGCGCAAGCGTCTCGCGCAAGTGCAGGAATGGCACAACGAGCCGATGGCCGCGCTGCAGTCGTGGCTCGCCTACGCGAAAGCGACCGACGACCCCGAAGCCTGGCGCAACGTCCAGCGCATCGCGCCGATGCTCGACGACGACGACGCCTACGTGCAGTCGCTCGTGCACGCGTCGGACGCCGCGCCCGACAACCTCAAGCTCGTCGACGACGTGATGGCCGCCTACGAACGACTCGGCCGCCCCAACGACGGCCTCGCGTTCCTGAAGGCACGCGCGACCGGCGCGCGCACGGAGGAAATGCTGCGCCGCTACGCGTGGCTTTCGCAACGCAACGGCAACTACGATCAGGCGCTCGCGACCTACCAGAAGCTGGCGCTGGCCTCGCCACGCAACACCGAATACGCCGAGCGCTGCGCGAATCTGCTCTATCAGCGCGGCAGCTACGCGGAGGCGCTCGCCGCCCTCAAGCGCGCCGAGCCCTATGCGAGCGATACCGACACGCTCTACTGGCGCACCTACGGCCAGCTCGCGCGCCTGCTGCAGGACGACGCGGACACCGACCGCGCCTACCGGCATCTGCTGACGAACCCCGGCACCGAGCCGGAGGACCTCGTCACGATGACCTTCTTCTACGAGCCTTATCCGATCGACGCCGCGCGCACCGCCACGCGCCAGTTCCGCAAGACGGGCGAGGTCCAGCCGCTGCGCGACGCGATCAACTATTACCTCGCCGCGCACGCCCTCGACGAGACCGGCGCGCTGCTGGCCTCGCTCACGCCGGAGCAGCTCGCCAACGCCGAGCGCGACGGGGGCTTCCTCGCCGCGCGCGCCGAGTACGAGCGTCAGATCGGCCGCCTCGATGCCGCGCTCGCCGACCTGCGCCGGGCCGTCGCGATGCCGGGAACGAACGCCGATACGATCGCCGCGTATCTGTGGATGGTGGTCGACGCGGGCACCGAGGACGAGCTACGCGCGGCGCTCAACCGCTGGCGCGACCGCTCGCTCGACGACGAAATGCTGTGGGGACCGTACGCCGCCGGCGAAATGCAACTGAACCGCCCGGAGGCCGCCCTCGCCTATCTGCGCCGGCAGGCCGTCACGAGCGGCAACGATCCCCTGTGGCTGCTCACCTATGCCGACGCGCAGGAAATGGCCGGGCACACGGCGCTCGCGTGGTCGATGCGGCGGCGCGTCTGGATCGCGCTGCTGCACGAGACTTCGGGGAACGCGGGCAAGCCTGGCGCCAGGCCCGGCACGAAGCCCCTCGCCATGCCCGCACGCAACGAATGGGAAGCGAAGGAGCAACTGCAGGGGCGCCGCGCGATGCTGGCGCAGATGCTGGAGAACGGTGACACCGCCGCCCATCTTCTCGCCGCGCTGACCGCCTCCGACACCCGCGCGCCCGACGATGCATCGGGGCACAGCCTGCTCGGCAACGCGCCCGGCGTGGATGCGCTGCCCGCGCCGCAGGAGCGCGACGCGCAGTACCGCAAGCTCCGCCGCTCGGTCGCGCGCGACGTCGCCGTTGCGTGGGCGCTCTCGCTCGAGCGCAACGACGTGGCCAAACGCTGGCTCTCGCGCCGCTACGCGACCGATCTCTCCAGCCAGCGCAACGAGCAGCTCACGATCGCGCTGGCCGAGGAAGACGCCCAGCAGATCACGCAGATTCTCGACTCGCGCAGCACCGCGCCGACGCTCTACAGCCGCATCGACGCCGAGAATTTCGTCGACCGCCAGGGCGCCGCGCAAGCGCATGCGTTCGCGGGCCTCGACGGCGCGCCGTACGACGACCAGTTGCACGAACGCCTCGTCGAAACGTCGCTGTTCTGGGACCAGTCGATCGGCACCTCGATCGAAAACTATATCGAGCACCCGCTCGACTACGTGCAGCAGACCATCACGGCCAGCCTCAAGCTCACGGATCACTACCTGATCGGCCTGCTCGGCATCCAGCGCTGGCAGCGCACCGCCGACACGACGCAGCTCGTCAACGTCGATCCCGTGGACCGCCAGGCGTCGTTCTTCCTGCGCCGCCAGACCAACGATTCGACCGTGAACGCCAGCTTCGGGCGGCGCGACGGGATGGATTCGTTCTACACGTTCCGCCTCGACGGGTCGACGGGCAACGGCTCGCCCGTCACGCTGTCGGGCTCGATCGCGCGCAACGCGGACGCGGACGAAACGCAGACGCTCTTTGTCGGCGGCATGAAGGATCTCGTAACGGGCAATCTTCTGTGGCAGATCGACCCGCGCTGGTCGTTCAACGCGAGCCTCGAAGCCGACCGCTTCTACAGCCAGGCGCGCAATCTCATCGGCACGGGTGGCGTTCAGCAGGCGGAAGTGGACTACAAGATCCGCACCGAGTACCCGGACTACACGCTGCGCTTCGTGGCTGCGCACGGCGGCTACAACAACAGCGGCCAGCCGGACGCCCTGCTTGCGCGGCTCGTGCCGGCCGACGAGAGCCCGATCACCGCCGCGACCTTCATGCCGAACAGCTACACGCAGTTCGGCGCGTACGTGGGCTTCGGCAACGATCTCGCCGAACGCTACACGCACGCCTGGCGGCCCTATCTCGACCTCGGCATCGTGCACGACACGGTCCAGGGCTGGGGCCTGAACGCCGACGTCGGCATTGCGGGATCGGTATTTGGCGGCGACCATGCAGCGATTTACTTCGAGCACGAGCATCTCGCGCAAAACGGCTCGCAGCTCACGATGATCGGCGCACGCTATCGCTGGCTGTATTGACTTCACGACGCAAGACGGTGCGCCTCGGGGCGTGCCGATCCCGACACTCAACGAACCGGAAAGGAAGAGCAGACATGAATGCAATCGAGCGCATCCGCAGAAGCTGGGGGCTGATGCTGGCCGCCGCCGGCATGCTGGCCCTGAGCGCCTGCGCCAGCGTCGATTCGACGCCGGCGCCGGCGCTCGCGGCATCGAACGGCGTGGCCGTGCTGCCGCTCGCGAACTTCACCGAAACGCCCGACGCGGGACGCTCCGCCCAGGCCGTAGCGGCGAATACGCTGCGCACGCTCGGCTACGCGAGCGTGGCGACGATGGCAAGCGCCGACAACGGCGCGAGCTTCGACGCCTCCACGCAGCCGAACCTCGAACAGGGCCTCGACTGGGCCCGCGGCCAGCACGCGAAATACGTGCTGACCGGCGCGGTGGAGGAGTGGCGCTACAAGGTGGGCGTGGACGGCGAACCCGTCGTCACGCTCTCGTTCGAGCTGCGCGAGCTGCCCTCGGGCCGCGTGGTCTGGAGCGCGACGGGCTCGCGCACGGGCTGGAGCCGCTCGGGCCTCGGCAGCACGGCACAAAGCCTGGTCGGCAAGCTGCTCGCGCCGCTGGCCGCACACGGCTGAACACGCCTCAAGCGAGATCGCGATGGAAATCCAGACCAATAGCGGCCGCGATCCGGCCTCGCGCGAAGGCAGCGGCCGGCGGCACGTCTACGAGCGGCCCCACAGCGACCCCGGCTGGCTGCGCAATGTGCTCGCGCCGGTCATGCGCTCGCGCTTCGCGTGGGCCGAGACCGCGCTCATCACGATCGTGGCGCTCGCGCTCGCCTGGTTCTTCGACCGCGCCGATCCGCTCCTGCTGAAAAGCGGCTTTCCCTGGCTGTGGCTCGTGCCGACCCTCATCGCGCTGCGCTACGGCGTGATTGCCGGTCTCGGCTCGGGCGTGCTGCTGGCACTGGTCTGGACACTCGCCTACCCCACGGGCACGCCGTGGCCCACGCCGTTCTTCGTGGGCGGCGGGGTGCTCGTGATCCTCGCGGGCCACTTCGCCGACACCTGGAACGTGCGCGCCGACCGCGCCAATTCGGTCAACGACTACCTCAACGAACGCCTCACGGCACTCACCGACAACCACTACCTGCTGCGGCTCTCGCACGAGCGGCTGGAGCGCGACCTGCTCACGCGCCCGACCACGCTGCGCGACTCGATCAACGAGCTCCGCCAGCTTTCGGCCGGCAATGCCGCCGACGCCGCCGATGCGGCAACCCGGCTGCCGGGCACGGCGCGGCTTATCGAATTCGTTGCGCGGGCCTGCCAGATCGAGGTAGCGGCGCTCTATGCGGTCAACACCGGCAAGCTCGCGGCCGAGCCGCTCGCGACGGTGGGCGAGCCCTTCGAACTCGACGCCGCCGATCCACTCGTCACGCTCGCCCTCGCAAGCGGCCAGCTCGCGCACCTGAAATCGGCGGACATACTCGGCGTCGGCAGCCAATACATCGCCTGCGCGCCGCTGATCTCGGCCAGCGGCGAAACACGCGCGCTGCTGGTGGTCCAGCGCATGCCGTTTCTCTCGCTCAACCACGACAACCTGCAACTGCTGTTCGTCCTGCTCGGCTACTACGGCGACGGCCTCGAATATGCTCGCGCGACGCACGATCTCATGGACGCCGTGCCCGGCTGCCCGAGCGATTTCGGTCTCGAATACGGCCGCCTCGTGCAGTTGCACCAGAGGAGCGGTATCGAGTCGTCCGTGGTGGCCCTGTCGTTCCCGCGCGACGAAGAGCACGACTCGCTGTTCGAGCACGTGCTGCGCCGCGGGCGTTCGGCGGACCTCGCCTGGCCGCTGCAGACCTCGAAGCGCTCGGTGCTCGTGAACCTGATGCCGCTTGCCGATGCCACCGGCGTCGCGGGTTATCTCGCCCGCATCGAGACGAACCTGCGCAACCAGTTCGACACCGACTTCGATCGCGCGCGCATCGGCGTGCACACGCTGCACGTGACGGGCGCCTCGGGCAAGACCAATCTCGCGGAACTGCTGCAGCGGGTAACGAACCATGAGTGACGCGGCCGCGATCCTCCTCGCCCTGCCGTTTGCCGCGCTGCTGCAAGGCGCGGCGCTGTGGAGCGCGTTTCATCCGTTCGCGGGCCTCGAACCGCTGGCGTGCTTTCTCGTGCTGCAGGCCCTGGCAGCGGCGGCCGAAGCGATCCTGTTCCGCCGCTTGATGCCCGCCGAGCAGCAGGAGCCGCGCCGCGCCGCCCTCGCCCATCTCTGGGCGCTGTGTTTCTTCGCGCCCTGCGTGGGCGGCCTGCTCGAAGTGCTCGCGAGCCGCGTCGGCACCCGGCTCGCCATCGCGCGCGCATTGCGCGAGATCGACGTGGTGGGACGGCCCGAGTTCGTCTCCCATCTCGTCTCGCGCGTCTCGCACGCCGCCGGCGCGCGCGTGCAGGCGCGCCTTGCAAACCGCCACGCGGCCACGGGCGACCGCCTCGCCGCGCTCGTTTCGATCCAGCAACTGCCGACGCGAACCACGGGCACGCTGCTGCGCGATCTGCTCGCCGACCCCGTCGACGACTTGCGCCTCCTCGCCTACGGCATGCTCGACCAGGCCGAAAACGAAATCGTGAACCAGATTTTCGCGTGCCGCGACGCGCTCACGCGCGCCGGCACCGAAGCGGAACAGCAGGCGCTGCACCGCCAGCTCGCCGAACTGCATTTCGAGCTCGTCTACCAGCGGCTCGCGCAGGGCGACGTCTATCACCATGCGATCGCCGAGGCCGAAATGCATGCGCGCAAGGCGCAAGCGCTCGCGCAAGGCGACCGCGACGCCGCGCTCTGCCTGCTGCTCGCGCGCCTCGCGCTAGCCCGCGACCGGGCCGACGAAGCCACGCCGCTGCTCGAACGTGCGCGCGAACTCAGCTTCCCGCGCGAGCGCCTCCTGCCCTGGCTCGCCGAGGCGGCCTTCCGGCAACGCCGCGACGCCGAAGCCGCCGCGATCGTCGGCGAACTCGCGCGGCACGCCGGCACGCCGGCGCTCAAACCCGTGATCGATTACTGGACACGATGAACACAACGCTCACTCGCCGCGCCGAAGAAGCCGACGTCTGCCTGCTGCTGGAAGGCACCTTCCCCTATGTGCGCGGCGGCGTATCGAGCTGGGTCAACGAGATGATCCGCGCCTACCCGCAGCGGCAGTTCGCCATCGTTTTCATCGGCGGGCGCAGGGAGGACTACACGAAGGCCGCCTATGCGCTGCCCGACAATGTCGTGCACTTCGAGGACCACTATCTCTACGAAGCGTCGTTTGCCGACGCGATGCCGCATCATCGCGCCGTACCCGGCGACCACGAAGCCTTTGCCCGCTCCGCCGCCTTCCACGAGATGCTGCGCGGCCGCGACCGCCAGCCGGAAATCGGCTCGATGATGGTCGAACTGATCGGGATGCTCGGGGAAGGCGGAAGTCTTTCGGCCGAGCAGTTCCTGTACAGCCGCGAAGCCTGGGAGTACATCGAGCAGCAATACCGCGAGCGCTGCACGGACCCCTCGTTCACGGACTACTTCTGGACCGTGCGCAACATGCACCAGCCGCTCTGGCAGCTCGCCCGCGTGGCCGAGCGCACCGTGCGGGCGCGCATCTACCACACGGTATCGACGGGCTATGCCGGTTATCTGGGCGCGCTGCTGCACCATCGCACGGGCCGCCCGCTCATCGTGAGCGAGCACGGCATCTACACGAAGGAGCGCAAGATCGACCTGCTGCAAAGCCGCTGGATACGCGACAACCGCGGCGTGTTCGAACGCGACGTCTCGGACGTGAGCTACTTCCGCGACCTGTGGCTGCGCTTTTTCGAAGCGCTCGGGCGCCTCGCCTACGACGCTGCCGACGAGATCGTCGCGCTCTACGAAGGCAACCGCCAGCGCCAGATTGTCGACGGCGCGCGCGCCGAGCTCACGCGCACGATCCCTAACGGCATCGACGTGGAAACGCTGATGCCGCTCGCCGCGCGGCGTCCCGCGCGAGCGCGCCGCGTGGTCGCGCTGATCGGCCGCGTGGTGCCGATCAAGGACATCAAGACCTTCATCCGCGCGATCTTCATTGCCGCCCGCACGATGCCCGACATCGAAGGCTGGATCATCGGCCCCGAGGACGAAGATCCAGCATACGTACGCGAATGCCGCGCGCTGGCGGAAAGCCTCGGCCTGCAGCGCAACCTGAAGTTCCTCGGCTTCCAGCGCATGGACGAGATGCTGCCCCAGGTCGACCTGGTCGCGCTGAGTTCGATCAGCGAGGCCCTGCCGCTCGTGGTGCTGGAAGGATTCGCCGCCGGCGTGCCCGCGATCACGACCGACGTGGGCGCGTGCCGCGAGCTCATCGAAGGCGGCCAGCCCGAAGACCGCGAGCTCGGCGTGGCCGGCGCGGTCGTGCAGATCGCCAATCCGGCGGCGTTCGCGAGCGAGGCCATCGCGCTGCTGAACGACGAGCCGCGCTGGCTCGCCGCGCAACGCGCCGCCACGCAGCGCGCGCAGCGCTACTACCGGCGCAGCCAGATGATCGAGCGTTATGAGGCGATCTACGCCCGCGCGAACGCGCAGCCGGACCGCCCACGCGACGGCGCCGCGCCCGGTGCGGCCGGCCCCGCGGGCGGCTGCCCGGTTCACGGAAAAGCGCGCGGCGGCGCCCTCGCCGCGCTGCGCGCGGCCTTCAACCGGAGTCGCTGATGGCCGGCATTGGATTCGAACTGCGCAAACTGATGCGCCGCGACACGCTGACGGGGGTTGCGCGCGCCTACTTCTACGCCGGCCTCATCAGCTCGGGCCCGATGATCCTCTCGTGCTTCGGCATCCTGATCATCGGCATGCTGAGCTTCGCTATCGTGATACCGAGCGTGCTCATCACGGAGTTTCAGGTATCGGTGACCTATATGATCGCCTGCAGCCTGATCGTCACGGGCCCGCTGCAGCTCTCCTTCACACGCTTCGTCTCGGACCGGCTCTACGAGCGCCGCGACGACCTCGTGCTGCCGAACTACCGCGCGGTCCAGCTCGCCTGCACGGCAATGTCCGGCGTGCTCGGCACCCTCGCGATGAGCTTCGGCTTCGGCCAGACGCCGCTCGCCTACCGGCTGCTGATGATCGGCGGCTTCGTGATCGTGAGCAACATCTGGATCGCCGTGATCTTTCTTTCGAGCGTCAAGCAGTACCGGCAAATCCTGGTGTCGTTCGCCATCGGCTACACCGCGGTGGTCGGGCTCGCACTCGGGCTCAATCGCCATGGGCTCGAAGGTCTGCTTGGCGGCTTCGTCGCCGGTCATGCCATTCTTTTCCTGTGCCTTTCGACGATCGTGCACCGGCAATACCCGGGTTCGCGCTACATCGCATTCGAGATGTTCGACCGCCGCTACGTCTATCCGAGCCTGGCCTGCGTCGGGATCATGTTCAATCTCGGCGTCTGGATCGACAAGTTCATCTTCTGGTTCTCGGACGTCACCGGCACGCGCGTGATCGGCTGGTTCCATGCCTCGGTCATCTACGACATTCCCGTGTTTCTCGCCTACGTGTGCGTGATGCCGGCCATGGCCGCCTTCCTCGTGCGCATCGAGGCCGATTTCGCCGGCTACTACGACGCGTTCTACGACGCCGTGCGCACGGGCGCGACCCTGCAGCGCATCAACGCGATGCGCGACATGATGGTGCGCAGCGTCCGCACCGGTCTCGCGGAAATCGTCAAGGTCCAGATCGTCGTGGTCTTGCTGATGCTGGCGTTCGGCGCCGCGCTGCTGGGCGTCCTGCGCATCTCGTCGCTGTACCTGCCGCTGCTGCTCGTCGACGTCATCGCCGCCAGCTTGCAGGTGCTGTTCCTCGGCCTGCTCAACGTGATGTTCTATCTGGACACGCGCCGCGACGGCCTGAGGCTCACCGGCCTCTTCGTCGCGCTCAATGCGCTCTTCACCGCACTCTCGATCCGTCTCGGACCGGCCGCGTACGGCTACGGTTTCGCGCTGGCCCTTCTGATCGCGACGATCGTCGCGGTCCGCACGCTCGACGCCAAGTTCGCCGCGCTCGAATACGAAACCTACATGCTGCAATGAAAACCGGTGACACGAACTCGCTGCGCAGCCGCGCAGCCGCGCTCGCCTGCGCGGCACTCCTCGCCGCTTGCGGTGGCGGCGGCGGCGCCTCGGGATCGGCCGCGTCGCCGGCCAGCGGCGCGTCGAGCCCGCAACCGGCCGTTGCCATCAACGGCTCGACGAACGTGACGATTGCCGCCTCGCGCAATCTGAACCCGCAAGGGGCTTGGGTGGTGTACTACGGTTCGGGATCCCAGGCAGACCTCGCGCGCATGGCATCGACGTTCAAGCTCATCGTCGTGGATGCGGATCCGGCCAACGGCAGCCCGGCCGTCACGCCCGCGCAGATCGCCACGCTCAGGAGCAACGGCGCCACCGTCCTGAGCTACCTGAACTTCGGCGCATGCGAAACATGGCGGACCTACTGGAGCAGCGCGCCGGCGGGCTTCCTCTCGTGCTCGGCGAACACGGCCGCGCAGCTCGGCAAGATGGCGGGCTACAGCGAATACTGGATGAACCCCGCCAACAGCGACTATCAGCACCTGATCGCCGACTACGTCGCGCCGCAACTGATGGCGACCGGCGTGGACGGCCTGATGCTCGATAACTTCGAGATCGTCGGCCACGGCGCCGGCGCGACCGACGGACCCTGCGACGCGACTTGCGCGCAAGGCGGCCTCGACCTCGTCGCGCGGCTGCGCAACGATTTTCCCGACGCGCCGATCGTGCTCAACCATGCGCCCGTCACGGCGCTGAGCGGCACAAGCGGTGGCATCGCGTTCCCGATGCTCGTGGACGGCGACTTCGGCGAGCAGGTCTTCGCACCGGCAGTGGACACCGGCCAGGTGCAGGAGCTGCAAACCTGGCGCAGCGTCGAAGCCGGCTTGCCGCGCAGCGCGTTCTTCACGGGCTCGCTCGACTACATGACGGACTGCACGCAAACGAGCGCCGCGCAAAGCGACTGGAACGCGAGTCTCGCGGCCGGATTGAACCCGTCGGTGGCGACCTCGGCGCTCAACACGGTATGCTGGTGGCCCTTTCTTCCTTCCTGATGCGCGGAACCCTCCATGCATAAGACCTCCGGGCGCACGGCGCCGCAAGCCCGCTCGCGACGCTCCCCGGGCTTCCTCACGCGTGGCGCGCGCCTGCTCGCAGCCGCCCTGTGCGCCTTGTGCGCGGCGCCCGCGACCCGCGCGGCGGACACGAACGCTCCCGCGCCGAGCGTGGCGCTCTACTACGGCACGACGCCGCCCACCGAACTGCTCGCCCGCTACGACATTGCCGTGCTCGAGCCGGACAGCGGCTTTCTCCCGCGCGATCATGCGCTGCCGTGCACGCAGTGGTTCGCGTATGCGAGCGTCGGCGAGATCACGGCCCAACGGCCGTACTATGCGGCGCTGCCGAAAGACTGGCTGCTGGGCCATAACGAGAGCTGGGGGTCGCGCGTGGTCGATCAAAGCCGTGCCGGCTGGCCGGCCTTCTTCGTGCGCCACGTCATCGATCCATTATGGGCGCGCGGCTATCGCGGCTTCTTTCTCGACACACTGGACTCGTATCAGCTCGTGACCGCCACGGACGCCGAACGCGCGCGCCAGCGCGACGGCATCGTGCGCGTGATCCGCGCCATCAAGGCAAGCCACCCGGCCGCGCAACTGATCCTGAATCGCGGTTTCGAACTGCTGCCGCAGATACACGGCGAGGTGACCGCCGTTGCGTTCGAATCGCTCTATAGCGGCTGGAACCAGGCACAATCGCGCTACGTTCCCGTGCCCGAGGCAGATAGAAACTGGCTGCTGGGCATGGCGCAAACCGTGCGGACGCAATACGGCCTGCCCGTCATCTCGATCGACTATTGCGCGCCGGGCGACGCCGAATGCGCGCGGCAGACCGCTGCGAACATTGCCGCCCACGACATCGTGCCCTTCGTCACGGACGGCGCGCTGCAAACGCTGCCGGAGGCGACGCTTCCGCCGCCGCGCGAGGCCAGCGCCTGCACACGTGCCGCCCAGTGAAAAGGAACCCGGCGATCCGATTAGCGATGCGGCGGCCTACTTCGCCGGCGTTTGCTTCGCCTTCTTGCCAGACGCGTTGAGCGCCGCCGCGGCCAGTATCAGCGTCTTGAACGCCTGCGCGTCGACCTCTTCGCCCTCGCGAATATCGATCGCGCGTCTGACGTTGCCGTCGAGACTGGAGTTGAAGAGCCCGGCCGGATCCGGCAACGCTGCGCCCCTGGCAAAAGTCAGCTTCACGACCGCCTTGTACGACTCGCCGGTGCAGAGAATCCCGCCGTGCGACCAGACGGGCGTGCCGCGCCACTTCCACTCTTCCACGACGTCCGGGACGGCCTCCTTGATGAGCCGGCGCATTCTGCCCAGCGTGGCGCCGCGCCAGTCGCCAAGCTCGGCGATCCGCTCGTCGATCCATTGCGACGCCGCCTGGCTCCCCCCGGAATTCGTCTGCTTCATGTAGTTCTCCCGACTGATGGGTCTGCGCCGCGCCTAGAGACCAAACTGCTGACCAAACTGCTGCGTGTACTCCGTGTTCAGGCGCGGCCAGTCGAACTTCATCGCCTCCGCACCCACGATGCGCCCGATCGGCTCGCCGGCAACGAAGCGCTCCAGCACGTCGAAACAGATCTGCCAGCCCGCCGCGCCCATGGCGATGAAATTCCGGTCGATGTTATGCCAGAGGGTGAGCCGCGTGCCGTCGCCGAGCGGCTCGAGCTCCCAGCGCATGTCATTGTCGCCCCAGCGGTACTGCAAGAGCCGCGGCGCTTCGGCGCGCGTCACCTGGGTCTCCGAAACGTGCGGCGTGGGCATGCCCACCGTCGACAGCGTAACCGGACCGACGGCGGCCAGACTCCGGCTGGCATCGAACGGCGCCCATTCGCGCAGGCTGACCGGGTCGGTCAGCGCCTGCCAGACTTTCTCCGGTGCGTGGCGCAGTTCGCGAACCACCACCAGGGTCCACTTCTCCCCATCCTTTCTGACTTCGGCGCCGGCCGCCGGGCCCGGCCTGTACGCATCACGGTTGCTCATCGTTTCTTCCTCCTCGTGCGGGGTGCGGGATCCAGTTGGTCGAGATGGCGTTCGAGCGCGTCGACGTGCGCCTCCCAATACTGGCGGAACTGGGCAAGCCAGGTATCGATCTCCATCAGCGGTTCCGGCTTGATCCGGTACAGCCGCCGCTGCGCGTCGACACGCGACTCTACGAATCCGGCCTCGCGCAGCACGCGCAGATGCTTCGAAACCGAGGGCTGCGGGAGATTCAAGGCGTCCTCGATATCCCCAACCGAGCACTCGGCGCCTGCAAGCAGGCTCAGGATGGCGCGGCGGCTAGGCTCGGCGATGATGGCAAAAGCAGATTCCATAATGAGTATATACCTCGTAAGGAATATTCATGTCAAGCCGAACGGCAAGCCACATGCCGCTCCGGCTACTGCAGATAGCGGACGACGAGCCGCGTGGCCTCGTCGACGAGTGCGTCGAACGCCTCGTCGGGCAAGCTGTCGGGATGGTGAATGACCGCCGTGTGCGTTAGTGCTTCAATGGAAGTCACGCAGACGAACGACGCGAGTTCCAGATCGACGGCGCGAAATTCGGCGCGATGCGTTTCCAGATAAGACCTGAACAAGGCGTAGGTCTCGCCGCTCAGGACCTCCGTGTTTTCGGTCCTCTGTGTGCGCGGCAGTTGTTCAGCCAGCACGCGATGCAGCGCGGGATCGACGCGGTGCGCCTCGATCGCCGCCGCAACGAGCGCACGCACGGCCTGCTCCATCGGCAGTGCCGCGGCCTGGGCGAGCGCGCCGCGCACGACCTGCATGAGGTCTTGCCGGTGGCGCTCCACCACGGCGGCAATGAGCGCCTCCTTGCCGGGGAAGTACTGGTAGAGCGAGCCCACGCTCACGCCCGCCCGTTCGGCAATACGGTTGGTGCTGATCTTGTCGAAGCCGTCCCTCACCAGAATGCGAGCAGTTGCTTCGACCAGCGCGTCGACCGTTGCGCGCGATCGCTCCTGGGAAGCGTGTTTCCTCGGTTTCGTGAGCGGTTTTCGCGCCATGCCCTGCGCTCCCAATGCGAGTAGGTAAGACGAGCCGTTGCTCGTATTATGCATCTGGCAATGCGAATCTCAACGGAACACCCTGTCTGGAGCCACTCCATGTCCTGTCAGCCTTATTCCCAGCTTATCGCCATCAAGCAATGGGCCGATCGTGGCCTCTACGATACCCTCAGCCAGAACTTCGACCGGCTTGGCAGCGACGATGCCTCGATCATGCTACGCATTCTCGACCATATCCATGTAGTAGACCGAATCTTCCAGCACCACCTGCAAGGGCAACCGCATGCGTATCGGGCACCGCGGTCGGAAGCCATGCCCAGGCTCGAAGCCCTGGCGGACAGCGCACGCGAGGTCGACGACTGGTACGCGCACTACGTGGACGGCCTCGCGGAGCACGCGTTCGAAGAGCCCATCGAGTTCGTCTTTACGAGCGGCAAGCCGGCGCGCCTGCGCCGGGGCGAGATCATCCTGCATGTATGCCTGCACGGCACCTACCACCGGGGCAATGCCGGAGCGCTGCTCCAGTTGAGAGGCCTCACCCCGAACCGCGACTCGATCACCGAGTTCCTCGAAGACATGCGATGAAGGCGGCTGGCCCGGAGTGGTCCGTAGCTGCCACGACGGGCCGCTCAGGGAATCAGCCGTTCGCGACGGCCGTCGGCGTGTTCGACGCCGTGCCGTTCGACCGGTCCGGCGCCGCATGGACGACCTCGCCGCGAAAGCACGTCTCCACAATCCGCATCTGCGTCAACTGCTCGACAGGGTACAGCAGCGGATTGCGGTCGAGTCTCGTGAAGCTCGCATCCTTGCCCGGTTCGAGCGATCCGGTGCAGTCCTCGAAACGCAGGGCATAGGCCGCGTTGATCGTATAGGCTTCGAGCATCGTGAGGAGGTCGAGACGTTCGTCGGGGTTCCGCCGGGTTCGTCTACGAGCACGCGCGTCACACCGGTCTGGATGATCGGCAGCGGGCGGCATGGCGCTCGTCTATCTGAAGAAAGATCCCAACACGAACAATCCTGCGGACTACCAGGCAGCCTACGAACTGCTGAAGAGCATCCGTCCGTACATCACGCAGTTCAACAGCGCGAGCTATATCAACGACCTCGCGGGCGGCGACATCTGCCTTGCGCCTGGCTGGTCGGGCGACGTGAACTCGGCGCGAATCGCCGCGGAAGCGGCGAAGAAACCCTACCACATCAAGTACGTGATTCCCGACGAAGGCACGGCGATGTGGTTCGACATGATGGCGATTCCCAAAGATGCGCCGCATCCCGGGAACGCGATGAAGTTCATCAACTTCGTGATCTCGAATCAGGAAGCCGCCAATCTGACGAACACTACCTCGTATCCGACTGCGGTACCGGCCGCGAAGGCACTCGTGCGCCCGGACGTGCTGGCCGACCCGGCAGTGTTCCCGCCGCCCGAAGAATACCGCAAGATGTTCGTGAGCAAGCCGATGACGGCGGAACTCACGCGGCTGCAGAACCGCCTGTGGGCGAAGTTGAAGACGGATTGAGGAGAAAAGAACGAATACGCCCCCCCGTTCGTCGGCAATCAGCCGGTTCGCGCGCGTTTGCGCGGCTTCACCAGCCTTTCCACTGCCCCCCCGGTGACATCCTTGAATAGCGCGACGCTACCATAAGCCCTTGCAGCCAGCATGGCACCATAAACCAGCGACACGAGCGTCGCGGCCTCGGTGTAAACCGACGAATCCAGCTTGACGAGATCGCTCTTCACACCCGATTCAAGCACCTGTTCGAGCCACGCAGTCAGGCTATCGAAGAACGCTTTCACCCCTTGCGCCACGTCCTCCGGCAATGAAGGCAGTTCGGCGCCAAGCATGCCCGCCACGCAGAACGGAGCCGAATCGTCAGCAATGCAGCGTTCCCAATGGCCGACGTAAGCCCGCAGTTGGGCAATAGCGTCGGCGCCGCTGGCCTGAAGTGCCTCCACGTCGGCCTCAAATGCTTCCTGCCACTCGTTCAGCACCGCGATCACGAGATCGGTTTTAGCGGGAAAGTGGTGGTGAATGCTCGCCTTGCGAATGTCGATCGCCTCTGCGACATCGGCATAACTGAACCCGTTATAGCCGCGACGCATGATGAGTTGCCGTCCAGCCGCAATGATCCTGTTTGCCGTAAGGTCTCCCGTTGCCGTCATTTAGCCTACCATCTAGTCGGTTGATTAATCGACAGTGTACGCGGAGCGGAGATCGATTTCCAGCTCCGAAATTTTTCTTGCGCATCAGCCATCCTACTAGTAGGATGTTTTCATCGAACAGGGACTGTCCTGCCGATGTCTCCCTTACCTCATCCCCAGGAGCATGAAAATGAAGCTTTCCTCATACGTAACCCGCATCGCCGCCGCCGTTGCCCTTTCCGCCGCCGCCCTCGGCTCGCAAGCCGCCACGGCCGCGCCCATCAGGAACGTCGTCCTCGTCCACGGATATTTCGCCGACGGCTCGGGCTGGCAGGCCGTCTCGAAGATCCTCACGCGCGACGGGTACAAGGTCTCCGTGGTACAGGAGCCGGAAACCTCGTTCGACGACGACGTGAAGGCAACCACCCGCGTGATCGATGCGCAGGACGGCCCGAGCATCCTCGTCGGCCACAGCTACGGCGGCGCGGTCGTGACCGAGGCCGGCAACGACGACAAGGTCGCGGGTCTCGTCTACGTGGCCGCGTTCCAGCCCGACACGGGCGAAACCCCGCTCGAACTGGCCAAAAAGATGCCGCCCGCCACCAAGGCCATCAAGGCGACTGCCGACGGCCATCTGTACATCGATCCGGCCGATTTCCACCAGGATTTCGCCGCCGACCTGCCCGCCGCCGAAGCGAGCTTCATGGCCATCTCGCAGGTGACCCCGGCCGCGCAATCGTTCGGCGTTCCGATCACGCACGCCGCATGGAGAACGAAGCCTAGCTGGGCTGTGGTGGCAACCGCAGACCGCGCGATCAACCCCGATCTGGAGCGTTTCATGACCCAGCGAGCAGGCAGCAAGACGGTCGAGATCAACTCCAGCCACGTGGCCTACATGTCGCATCCGGCCGAAGTCGCGAAGCTGATCGAGCAAGCCGCAGCGCAGGCCGGCAAGGAATGAGAAAGCGCGAGTGTCCGCTGCGAATAGCTTTCTTTGCTGAACTGTTAGGATGATTTCGAACGGGTGGTCCCGTCCCGTTCCGTCACGATGTTGGTCTTCCCATCGCTTTGTTTCGTTCGCAGTACCGTTCGCTTTCGGCGACTGCTCGCCGAAGCGGTAACTTCTGTCACCCGGGCGCCGGATCCTGCTGACCGGCGATCGCCCGGATAACGTCAAAGGAGCATGACCATGCCGTACGTTATGACGAAGGACAATGTCGAAATCTTCTACAAGGACTGGGGTCCGAAGGACGCCCAGCCCATCGTCTTCCATCACGGTTGGCCACTATCTTCCGACGATTGGGACGCACAGTTGCTCTTTTTCGTCCAGAAAGGCTATCGCGTCATCGCGCATGACCGGCGCGGTCATGGCCGGTCCTCGCAGGTCCCGGATGGACATGACATGGACCACTACGCTGCCGACGCCTTTGCCGTCGTGGAAGCGCTCAATCTGCATAACGCGGTGCATATCGGCCACTCAACGGGCGGCGGCGAGGTGGCTCGTTATGTGGCGAGACACGGGCAGCCCAGCGGACGCGTCGCCAAGGCCGTGCTCGTGAGCGCCGTGCCTCCGCTCATGCTCAAGACCGGGGCCAATCCGGAAGGTCTCCCGATCGAGGTCTTCGACGGTTTCCGCAAGGCGCTTGCCGACAATCGCGCCCAGTTCTTCGTTGATGTCCCCGCCGGCCCTTTCTACGGCTTCAACCGTCCCGGCGCGGCGGTCCATCAAGGCGTGATCCAGAACTGGTGGCGGCAAGGCATGATGGGGAGTGCGAAGGCGCACTATGAGGGCATCAAGGCCTTCTCGGAAACGGATCAGACGGAAGATCTCCAGACCATCACGGTCCCGACGCTGGTCCTGCATGGAGAAGACGATCAGATCGTACCGATCGCCGACGCGGCGCTGAAGTCGATCAAGCTGTTGAAAAACGGAACGCTGAAGACGTACCCCGGTTTTTCGCACGGCATGCTGACGGTTAATGCAGCAGTCCTGAATGCCGATCTGCTCGCATTCGTGCAGGCATAACGGCAACGACATGAGCCCGCGTGAGCGGGCTCATGGGTGCGGCAACTGTTGCGGCCGGCCCGCTTGCATCCCCCATCGACTCAGAACGAATAGATAACTGCGTACCCAGCAGGTCGTTCGCCTTCGCGTACGAGCCGTCGCTGCGCAGAAAGGTGATCTGATAAGGTTGGTGACCGAAGCAACGGGGGACACCATGCTGCTTAACGTCGACCCTTTCAATCAAAACAGCCGGCACCTGAACGTGCCGATCAAGGCGCTGGGCGAGGTCATCGAATCGGTCGGCCTGCCTCATTTCGTGCGCCGGCATACGCAGCACGACGGGCACGCATCTCGTGGTCCGCGACATGAGCAAGCTGCCCGCCGGCGAGTTTCGCGAGCTGATCTTCGAGCCCAGCCATATCGCCCAGGAGTGCGTGCTCACGAAAAGCACGCGCCACACGCAGTACTCGCTCGCGATCGTGCGCCGCGATGACCAGCCGCAGTTTTCGCTGGCCGAGCTCAATCACTTCCGGCATCTCGGCGATTTTCTGTTTCCGCTGCTGGAACTGCATGTGTCCACGGCGGCCGTCAAGCGGACCGCCAACGCGATGAGCGAAACCGATTCGCTCGTGCTGTTCGACGCGCGCCTTGCGAGCGAAGACATCCGGCTCTCGAAACGGGAATACGAAAGCTGCCGCCACCTGATCGCGGGACGCACCGCGCCCGAAACGGCGAAGATCCTGGGCGTGCGGCAAACCTCGGCCGAGTCGTACGTGCAGCGCGCGTTCGCCAAGCTCGGCGTGCGAACCAAGCGCGATCTGGTTCTGTGGGCCCGCGGCCAGTGCGCGCCGCAAGTCGCCGAAACCAGAGCCGCAACGCCTTCGTGACGTCAGGCCCGGTTGCCGTGAAACCGGCACACCTTACACAACACTTTCATGAAATATTGGTTAAATGAAAGTTACCCAAACTTCCATTCACGCTCCCCAGGATCCATCCAGGCCGGGTTGCGCAAACATATTGAAAACAAGCTGAAAGCCCGCCCCTCGGGCGCTTCGTCGGGGTTGGCCGGTTCCGATATCGGGAGTCAACCGCATGTTGCAACGGGGCGACACCGTTGCAAATTCATTATTGAAATTTAATGAATGGAAATATCATCCCGACCGTTCAGTCGCTGGAATTAACCAGCGGCCTGATTGAACTGTAATAGCGGCGCCCGCTGTGCGCGCCGCCGGTCAAACAATGTCGGGGACTCTCATGAAAAAGACTACTGCAGCGCTCGGCGCCGCTCTGCTGGCCCTCTCGGCCCAGTCGGCTTTCGCGCAAAGCTCGGTTACGCTTTACGGCCTGGTCGATACGGCCATCCGTTACCAGACGAACGCCAACCCGCAGAATGACGGCCTCACTTCGATGGTCCAGGGCGTGGAAACGCCGAGCCGCTTCGGCTTGAAGGGGTCCGAGGATCTGGGCGACGGCACGCAGGCGATCTTCAAGTTGGAGAACCAGTTCAACCTCTTCAACGGCGCACTGCCCCCCGGTGCCCCGCTCTTCTCGCGTAACGCTTACGTAGGTCTGTCGAACAATGTCTACGGTACGGTGACCTTCGGTTACCAGCAGACGCCGTTCTTCGAGGCGATGGGCAACACGTTCGACCCGCTCACCGTTGCCGACTACTGGCAGGACAGTTGGGCGTACAACCCGATCGGCCCGTACCTGTTCCAGAGCAACTCGGTCAAGTACAAGAACACGATCGGCGGCCTGCAGATCGAAGCCATGTATGGCTTTGGCGGCGTAGCGGGCAGCGTCGGCACGAACGAGATGTACGCGTTCACGGCAGAGTACGACGTCGGCGCGCTGCAGACGCTCGTGGGCTTCCAGCAGAACGACGTGAACGGCAAGAAGTTCAACGCCCTGAACGTGGGCGCCGTCTACGCGGTGCTCCCGTCGATGAAGCTGCTGGCAGGCTGGCTGCACTATCAGGATCAGACCGGCGGCACCGACATCTACGAGCAGCAGAGCGGCCTCGCCACCTCGCAGGTTCTCTCGTCGACGTCGAGCCTCCTCAGCCCGAACCGTATCGACGACAACTTCTACGTCGGCACGCAATGGCAGGTCACGGCGCCGCTGGCGCTCACGGCCGCCGGCTACTACGGCCACGCCCGCAACGCGGTCATGCCCGGCGACACGACGCTCGGCGTAGGTATCAACTACTCGGCCACGCTGCTCGCCGAGTACTCGCTCTCCAAGCGCACCGAAGTCTACGGCACCGTCGACTTCACGCACGGCACGGGCGCCTACACGATCGACTACCCGGGTCGCAACAACCAGACCGCCGTCGCAATCGGTCTGCGCAACATCTTCTGATGACGCGGTGCGGCCAGGCGCCGGATCTGTCGCACCAGACACGAGCCGCACACGCTTTTCACGTGTGCGGTTTTTTTCGTCCGCGGCAAAGCCGCGGATCCGCTCACGCCGATGCGAACGCGATATCCGAAGGACTGCCAACCGCCACGTAGTTGCCGGTGAAGTGCAGTTTGCCGCTCGCCTTGTCGGCCGCGAAGATCGCAATGTGGTCGCTGCGCTGGTTCAGCGAATAAAGGAAACGCCCTGACGGGTCGAAGCGGATCACGCGCGGATAGTCGCCGCCCGTAGGGATCTCGCCGATCCAGTGCACGTGCCCGTCCGCGCCGATGCCGAACTGCGCGATCGTGTCGTGCAGCCGGTTGGCGACATAGATGAAGCGGGCGTCGTGCGAGAGCACGATTTCCGATGCGAAACTCGTACCCTCGTAGCCCGCCGGCAGCGTCGACACCGACTGAAGCTGCGTGAGCGTGCCGTGCGCCGCATCGTAGCCGTAGCAGACGAGCGTAGACGCCTCTTCCGTGACTTCGTACATGAAGCGCCCGTTCGGATGAAACGCGACGTGCCGCGGCCCCGCGCCGGCCGACGCCGCGACGAACGGCGGATCGTTCGGCGTGAGCGCACCGCTCGCCTCGTCGAACTTCCAGACATAGGTACGATCGACGCCAAGGTCGGTCGAGATCGCGAAACGGCCATCCGGCGAGGACACGATGGTGTGCGCATGCGGGCCATCGTGATCGCTGATCGCAAAGCTGCCCGGCACGCCTTCGGCCGCATGCTCCGCGCCCGCCGGCGCCTGCGGGGCCTGTATGGAAACCGCGTCGCCCAGCGCGCCGTCACCGCCCAACGGGAGCACGGCCACGCTGCCGCTCACGTAGTTCGCCACCAGCAGGAAGCGGCCGTTGGGATGCAGGCTCAGATAGACCGGCCCGGCACCCTGCGAGTTGACGGTGCTGATCAGGCGCAGCTCGCCCGTGCCCGGTTCGATAGCATATGAGCTGACCGAGCCGTTCGTCGTGCCGTTGTAGTTCTTCACCTCGCTCACGCTGAAGAGAAAGCGTTGTTGCGGGTCGATGGCGAGCGCACTCGGGTTCTCGATACCCTGCACGGCCGGCAGCGCTTCGAGCTTGCCCGTCGCGCGGTCCACGCGAAAGCGATGGATGCCGAGCCCATGTGGCGTGTACGTGCCCACATAGGCGAAGAGCGCGTTGCCGTCCTGCGCCGCCTGCGTGGGCGCGGCGGACTGACTGGCCGCGCGTGCCGGCTGCGTACCCGCAAAGGTGCCCATGGCCGACGCTGCCGCCATGGCGCTCACGCCTTTGAGCCACACGCGCCGCGCCGCCGAACCGGGAAAGCCCGGGACTTCGAGATGCCCAATTTTGTTCATCGTTTGCCGTCTCCTGAACAGAAAGCGCCATCGTACACGGGCAGGAGACCTGGCGGCTCACCCGCGCCCCACCGCGCCTCACCGCGACGCGTCGCGCCGCTCGTCCGTGGCGGATCGGGTCGACGCCGCAGGCACTGCGGGCGCCCCGCGCGGCTTCGCGGATTCGCGCAGATGGAACACGGGCAAACGCCAGCCGTAATGCAGCGAGGCGAGGCGTAGCAGCACGCATGCGATGGTGGCCACCCACGGCGTCCAGAACGACGACCAGCCAAGGTACGTGAGCCCTACCTGCAACGACGCGCCGAGCAGCGCGGCCGACGCATAGATTTCGCGTTCGAGAATCGCAGGCACGCGCGAAAGCAGAATATCGCGCAGCACGCCGCCGCCCACCGCGCTCACCATGCCGAGCGCAATGGCGGTTTCCGCGCTGTCGGTCCAGATCCACGTTTTCTGCGCGCCGGCCACCGCGAAAAGACCGAGCCCGATCGCATCGAAGAACAGCACCGGGTGGCGCAAGCGCCGCACTTGCGGATAGGCCGCGATGGTCAGCACCGCCGCCAGCAGCGTTACGCCGAGATAAGCCCAGTTCGAGAGCCCCGCGGGCGGAATCGCTCCAATGCAGACGTCGCGCAGGATACCGCCGCCGCAGGCCACCATGAAGGTCACGACGATGATGCCGAACAGGTCGAGGCGGCGCTGCCGCGCGGCCACGGCGCCCGAGATGGCGAAGGCGAACGTGCCGATCAGATCGAGCGCCGTGTATGCCGTGTGAGCGTTCATATGCGCGCTCACGTGCGCGCTCACGTGCGCGCTCAGGTCTGCGTTCACGCGGCGGCCTCGCCGGCATGACCCCGCTCTTTGCAGATCGCTTCGGGCTCGGGCAAAAGTGCGTCGATGGCGGGCGCGGCGGTTTCCGGCAGCCGGGTTTCGATTTGAGAGGACATGGGAGACTCCTTTCGATGCCCGCTCAAATGCAGGCATACATGCTGACGTAATGACGATTCGGGCGTGCGCATACCGGGCTGGAACGGGGGAACCCGGCTACGCCTGCGCCTTGCCGCCGAGCAGGCTGCCCGACAGCTTTTCGAGCAAACGGTCGAGCGTCCTGCGTTCCGTCACGGTGAGCGCCACGGCCAGTTCGGCTTCGAGCTCGGCCCCGGCCTGCGCCGAGTCTCGCGCTATTCTGGCACCCTTGGGCGTCGCACGAATCGCGACGCGGCGGCGGTCCTCGTGATGCGTGTCGCGGCCAATCAATCCACGCGCCTCCAGCTCGGCAAGCGTTTTCGACAGCAGCGTCTTTTCGATCAGCGCCTGTTGCGAGACGGCCTTGGGCGAGATGCCGGGTTCGCCGCAAACGATGCGCAGCACGCGCAGCGCGCGCACGTCGAGGTCCCAGCGCTCGCGGTAAACGGCGTTAGCGCGCTCGCACAGGAGCGCGCTCGTGAGGTCGAGCCGGAAGGTGAGGAAATCGGCGTACGAGGCGGTGGACAAGCGCAAGCTCCCGTTGCGCGGCGGGCTGAACCGGCGATGCTGGGCACTATAGTCAAAGTAGTTGAAAATTTCAACTACCTGGGTCGGCGCAATCCGGTCCGGCTGCCTGCCCGCCGGGCTCCGCGGAGGCCATGTAGGCCATCCCCTCTTCGTCGTAGAGTTCGTAGATGAGGTGGAGCATGCGCGTGACGTCCTCGGACTCGTCGAGCAGCCGCATGCTCATGATGATCAGCGAAACGAGCCTGGGATCGTCCAGTTCCTTGTAGAAGATGTCGTCGCGCTTGAGGCCGTGCACGCTGCTCGGCACGATCGAAATGCCTTCGCCCGCCGCGACGAGTCCGAGCGCGATCTGCAGTTCGCGCGTTTCGTAGATGCGATGTGGCTTGAGCGAGCGGTCGTGAAAGGCGGCCAGCACCTGGTCCGCGTAGCTCGGGCGCGGCGCCTTCGGGAAGATGATGAGCGTTTCGCCGAGGAGGTCGGTAAGCGAGAGCACCGGTTTGGCTTCGATGAGCGGATGCCCCAGCGGCAGCGCCACGATCATGCGCTCCTCGCGCAGCACGACGCGACGGATGCTGGGGTCTTCCAGCCGGAGTCGCCCGAAGCCCACGTCGATGCGGCCTTCCTTGAGCGCCTTGATCTGCTCCATCGTGGTCATTTCGTGCAAGCTCATCTCGACGGCGCGGTTCTCCTGACGAAAGCGGCGGATGATCTTCGGCAGCATGCCGTAGAGCGTCGAGCCGACATAGCCGATAGAAAGATTGCGCTCAATCTGGCCCACGCGCCGCGTCATCGATTCGAGCTCGGCGCTCTGCGCGAGCAACTGGATGGCGTGCGAATAGAAGAAGCGGCCCGTATCGGTAAGCTTGAGCGGTCGCGAATTGCGCTCGAAGAGCTGCACCCCGAGCACCTCTTCGAGCTGCTGGATCTGGCGCGAGAGCGGCGGCTGGGCAATATGCAGGCGCTGGGCGGCACGCGTGAAGTTGCGCTCTTCGGCTACCGCCACGAAGTAGCGCAGGTGTCGCAGTTCGATGTTCATGACGGTGAGATTTCGTCCTGCTTCTCGTCCTGGTATCAGGTCCGGTTCGGAAAAATAGTTTAACTCATTGCTTTATCGACCGAACCTCTCGCCACGCCTGCGGGACCGTGTGGACTCATGCGGACTCGCGCCGCAAATCGCCCTTGAGATCGAAGAGGTCTCGTTCGTGGAGCGCCAAAGCGTCCTCCAGGCGCCCTGCCTGATCGACTAGCTGCCTCGTCGAAACGCGGCATTGTTCGGCGGCCTCATCGCCAAGGCGCTGCAGGCTATGGCGAATCGCCACCTCCATCGCCCCATACAGACGCTCGTAGGCGACACCCACGATCTGACGCAGGTTGCCAGCCTCTCCCGGAGAGTCGATTACGATATCCTCGAACTCCGCGCCATCGGCCAGTTCGATCTGTGCAAGCGAGGCTGTGGGCGCAATCGCGTGATCAGTCAGTTGTTTGTTCGCTTCGCGCGAAAACGTCTGGAGGATCGCTTGCGACAAGCTGTTACGGATCGCGCCCACATCGCGCGTGACCGAATGCTTTTCCAGCAACCCGGGCAGCGCCGGCATCACGCCGCGCCACACGGCGGCGGCAATCGGCTCCCGTTGTCGCTCGATCCATTCGAGTGCGTCCCGCAATGCTACCTTCAAGTCCGCCAGCAAAGGCAGCACCTCATGGTGCAACCTACCCAGCACCTGCTCTTCCAGATGGTGCAGCACGACTTCGGCCACCTTGCGCCGCTTGTAGACCAGCGTGGGCTCGGCGATGGCGAGCAGCGCGGCATAGAGCCTCTCGAACCCAGCCTCGTTCATCGCCGCCGGCGTTTGCCCCTGCTGGCGTGCCATGAGCGCGGAAATCGAAACCGGCGCGCCCAGCAGCGCGGCATCCACGCCCATTGCCAGCAGTTTCTGTTCCGCCCGGGTCTTGATGTCCGCTTCCTGTTCGGCCCGATTCTGCGCGGTCTTGTTGCGCAAGTCTTTACGTATCTCGCCGTCCACCTCGTCTTCCTCGTACAGGTCGCTGCGAGTCACGACCGGCAGCAGCGGCTTGTTCCGATGCAGTTCGCGGCCCAGTTCGTCCAGTTCCTGGACCTGCCCGGGCGAGGTGGAACTGGTCAGCCAGAGCACGCCGTCCGCACTTTCGGTAAAGCGCTGCGTCAGCGCCGCGTTTTCCGGCGTCACCGAATGCAGACCCGGCGTGTCCAGCAGCACGAGCTTTTCGCCCAGACGCACGCCTTGCAGCCGCGCTGTGGTTTCGGTCGCGCCTTTCCTGAAGCGTTTGGGCGTCTCCACGATACGCCCGGCTTCGACGTGGAAATACTCGACAGTCCTGCCGTGCGCCGCGAAACGATCGGCAAGCAAATTGCAGAACGAGCTCTTGCCGGCATTGAATTTGCCGAACACCAGCAGCAAGACTTTGTCGTCGAAGGTATCGGCGAGCGCGTGCACCGCTTCCATGCTGGCCCGTTGTCGCGACCACACCTGCATGGCGTTCCGCACCACGGCGTTGATGGCCCCGGCTTGACGCGCCAGCACGCCCTGCTCCTTGAAACCCGAGCACGTCAGCAGACTGCCATGAAGATCCGCATTCAGCCGCGCGAGCCAATCGTTCAGCGATTGCAGGATTCCTTCGACATCCTTTGCAATGAACTCGAACGAATCGATCTCGTCGATCAAGCGCTGTTCGTGGCTCACGTCGGTTTTCATGCAACCGCCTCCAGCGTTGCCAATGCGGCCAAAGCCTTGTCCAGGGCGGCAATGATCGACTCGATATCCACGATCCGTGTGGCCAGGGTCTGTCTGTCCGCCGACACTTCGAAATACTGGGTGAACTCGCGCTGCATGCGTTGCCGCCCCGATGCTTCGCAGAACATCCTGCGCAAGTCCTTGCGGAACTTCACGGACACGCCCATGACGGCAACCATCACCGAGTTCAGGCTGCGCGCCGCCGTTTGCTGCGCCTGCGGCAGGCCGACGACCCCGTGCCCGGCCAGAAAGGCGTCGATCTCGATGCAGGCACGCGAGTAGACAATCTGGATCTGCGCGCGTTCGAGCTTACCCGCCGTGATCGCATAGGCGTCCCTTGCGGAATCCGGTACGGCGGCATGATCCGTGCCAAGCGCATCGAGCATTGCGCCAATGGTGCCGCCTACCTTTTCGACGACAGCATCGAGACCCTGATCGAAATCCTGCCGTTGCTCTCGCTGTGTCCGGCACAAAGCCTCAAGCGCAGCTTCCCGCCCGGCACGAAGCGCTTGCAGTTCTGCGCGAATCTCGCCGAACAGCAACGCGGTTTCATGCGCACGCGCGTTCGGCACGCTGGCAAGCGCCGCCGCCAGTGCCACGCGTAAATCCGGAATGCCGCTCTTTTCCAGCAGTAATTTCCTGTTGCCTTCCAGCCCCTTGCGATGGCGCGTAGAGGACACGACGTTCAGCGTCAAGCCCGGCACTTGTGCGCCAATGGCGTCGCCCACCTTGGCCAGTTCGACGTCGTCGGCCAACTGGTCGGCCTGCGAAAGCACGAACAAGGTTTGTCGCTGCGTCCGCGCGCTGTCCACGTGCAGCGCTTTCAGCAGCGACAGCTCCCGCGTGTCCAGTTCGCCCTCCTTCGCGGCATGCACGAAAAGGCGGATATCCGACTCCAGCCACGCCGCCTGCAAGGCGTGCCGATCGTCGCCGCTACCGACGTCCGCGTCCAGCCCCGGCGCATCCAGCCAGCGCACGCCCTGGTGCACGCTGCCGGCCAGTTGCATCGTCTCGCGCCTGTCGGCCACGGCGAACGTGTCACGCCCGATCAGTTCGTTGAGCAGACGGCTCTTGCCGTGATTGTATTTGCCGATCACGGTCACCGTAGGTTCGGCGCGACCGGCCAGGGTCTGCAGCCGCGCCAGATCACGGGCGCGGTTCGGCAACATGGAAACGACTTCACGTGCCGCTTCGCTACGCATTTCTTTAGACAAGTCTCGGCTCCTCAACACTCGATCGCGAATCAACCCGTGTCGCCGCCTGCCACCGGCAATACCGACCCGGTGATATAGCCGGCCTCGTCCGACGCGAGGAACAGGATGGGTGCGACCTGTTCGTCGATGCTGCCATAGCGCTTGAAAAAGGTCGATTCGGTGACCTGCTGCACCGCTTCGCCCATCCAGGCCTTCTCCTGCTCGCTGTCGCCGGCCGCATTGCGCGGCACGCGCCGCGGGGGGGCGCTGGTGCCGCCCGGCGCGGTGGCAACCACGCGAATATTGTGCTCCGCGTATTCCATCGCCAGCGACTGCGTGAGCGCATTGACGCCGCCCTTGGCCGCCGAGTACGGCACGCGACGAATGCCGCGCGTGGCGTTCGACGAAATATTGACGATGGTTCCGCCCCCGCGCGCCAGCAGATGCGGCAGCACGGCATGGCACGTGTAAAGCGTGGGCATCAGCGAACGGCGGATTTCGGCGTCGATCTGGGCCGGCTCGAACGCCGCAAAGGGACGCATGCGTATCGCCCCGCCCACGCCGTTGATCAGGATATCGATACCGCCGAATCGCTGCACGGCGAACGCCATCGCCGCTGCCGCGCCTTCGTAGGTTTCGAGGTCGGCAACGAAACTCGCCGCATTCGCCGCCGTATCCGCCGCCGTTTCCATGCTTCCCGCCTCGGCCGCCACTTCGGAGACGAAATCGGCGCGATCGACCAGCAGCACTCTGGCGCCTTCCGCCGCCGCGCGCAGCGCCACGCCGCGACCGATGCCCTGGGCCGCGCCGGTGACGACCATGACCTTGCCTGAGAATCGTTGCATGGTCATGCCGCCTTCGGTGCAACGTTGGGGGTGAACTTCTCGTAGTGGAAGCTGTTGGGCTTCACGCCTTCGTCGTCGAAATGCTTGCGCACGGCGTCGACCATGGGCGGCGGCCCGCACAGATAAACGTCGACGTCGCCGTCGTTCAGGGCATCGGCCGGAATGTGCTGCGTCACCCAGCCCTTGCGCGGATGGCTCGAAGCCGCGTCGGCCACCACGGTGGCGTAGCTGAAACCCGGCAGCTTCGCCATGTACGCCTCGATCGCCTCGACCTGCACGAGATCGAGGTCGCGCGTCACGCCGTAGATCAGATGCACCTTCTGCTGCGAGCCGTCGCGCGCCAGCACCTCGAGCATCGAAAGGAACGGGGCAAGCCCCGTGCCGCCCGCGAGAAACAGCAGCGGCCGCTGCACGTCGCGCAGATAGAAACTGCCGAGCGGCCCGGTCAGATCGAGCTTGTCGCCCGGCTGCGCCGATTCGAGCCAGCCGCTCATCACGCCACCAGGAATCTTCTTGATCAGAAAGCTGACCCGCGATTCGCCCGGCGCAGAAGAGAAGGAATACGAACGATGCTGGCCGCTGCCCGGTACGTCGATATTGACGTACTGACCCGGCAGAAAGACCGGCGCATTCGCCTTCACATCCAGTTCGAGCACGATGGCCGCGTCGTTGTGCGGCTCGACTTTCGCCACGCTCGCGCCGAACTTGCTCTGTCCGGTCTTGCACACGGCGGAAGCCGCCGGCACGGCAATCACGCAGTCGCTCTGCGGCACCATCTGGCACGTCAGCACGAGGCCGCTGTCCTTCTCGTCCTCGGTCAACGCGTCTTCGATATAGTCGTCGCCCAGGTCGTAACGCCCGCTTTCGGCGCGGCACTTGCAGGTGCCGCACACGCCGTCGGAGCAATCCATCGGCAAATTGATCCGGGCACGAAATGCGGCGTCGAGAACCTTCTCGCCTGCCTTGCATTCGATGAAACGCGTTACGCCGTCCTCGAAGTTCAGCGCAATCTTGTAACTGGACATGGAACCTCCTCCAACTCCCTTCAGGGATATAACGTTCGACGTCAAACGTGATAGACGTCGAGTACCTGCCGGATATAGTCGTTCTTCAGCACGATCTTCTTGCAGGCAATCAGCAAATCGTCGCCGGCCCGGCGCAACGTGACGAACATCGTTCCGAAGAAGTGATCGTTCGTCCGGTAGCGGTGGCTGAGCGTATGGAAGTTGTAGCGCACATCCACTTCGTCGCCGCGTTCGGCCAGCACTTCCACGTTCGTGACGTTGTGGCTCGTGCGCGGCTCGGGCGTCGACGCGCCGCTGCGCTCGGTCTTGATGCGAAAAACGCGATCTTCCAGCCCGCCCCGGTCGGGGTAGTACATCAGCGAGATCTGGCTCTCGTGATCGTCGGTCAACTGGTCGTCGTCGTCCCATGCCGGCATCCAGTACGTGACGTCCTGGGCGTAGCAGGCCAGCCATTCGTCCCACTGGCGATCGTCGAGCAGGCGCGCTTCGCGGTACAGCGCCGCGCAGATGGTTGGATAATCGAAGCTCATGCCACCACCTCCTCGCGGTCCTTCTTCAGCGCCTCGCGCATCGTGCGCACCCAGTATTCGTGCTGGCACACGAAGAGCCCTTCGTCCTCGCTGCGCTCGCCCGAAATGAGCGGCTTGAGGCCCATCTTCTGCGCGTTGGCGTCCGCGCCTTCCACCCACAACGGCGCGCCGCGCGACAGATCGTTCCACATCGCCGTGATGCCGGCATAACCGGACTGGCAGGCGCGGAACTCTTCCAGGTCGTCGGCAGTGCCCATGCCCGAAACGTTGAAGAAGTCCTCGTACTGGCGCACGCGAATCGCGCGATCGTCGGCACTCTCGCCCTTCGGGGCGAAGCAGAAGATGGTGACTTCGGTCTTGTCCACGCTGATCGGCCGCACCACGCGAATCTGCGTGCTGAACTGATCCATCAGGAACACGTTCGGATACACACAGAGGTTGCGCGTCTGGTTGACGATGAAATCCGCCTTCACTTCGCCCACGCGAGCCCGAATTTCGTCGCGCTGCCGATACACCGGACGCACCTCCGGATTCATCGTTTGCGTCCACAACAGAATGTGCCCGTGGTCGAAACCGTAGACGCCCGCCACCGACTTGCTCCAACTGTTCGCGTCCACGGCCTGCGTGCCGTCTTCCTTGCGCCGGCCCATCGTCGCGGCGTAATTCCAGTGCACGGTACTGACGTGGTAGCCGTCGCAGCCGTTCTCCATCTGCATCTTCCAGTTGCCGTCATACACGTACGAGGAGTTGCCGCGCAGCACTTCCAGCCCGTTCGGCGCCTGGTCGACGATCTGGTCGATGATCACCCGCGCTTCGCCCAGGTAGTCTTCCAGCGGCGCGGCGTCCGCATTGAGACAGCCGAACAGAAAGCCGCGATAGTTCTCGAAGCGGGCGACCTTTTTCAGGTCGTGCGAGCCATGCGTGTTGAACTGCACGGGATACTCGGTCGTATTCTCGTCCTTCACCTTGAGCAGCTTGCCGGTGTTGGAGAAGGTCCAGCCGTGGAACGGGCAGGTGAAGCTGCCCTTGTTGCCGTGCTTGCGCCGGCACAACATCGCCCCCTTGTGCGCGCAAGCATTGATGACCGCGTGCAGCTCGCCGTTCTTGTCGCGCGTGATGACCACCGGCTGGCGACCGATCCACGTGGTGTAGTAGTCGTTGTTGTTCGGAATCTGGCTTTCGTGCGCCAGGTACACCCAGTTGCTCTCGAAGATGTGTTTCATCTCCAGTTCGAACAAATCGGTGTTGGTGAAGATATCGCGACGGCAACGGAATACACCGGCCTCTTTGTCGTCCTGCACCGCCGTGGCGAGCAGATGATCGAGTTCGTTGGCTTGGTCGTGAATGACGGACATGGTTCCTCTCCCTATGCGCGCACCGGCCCCTGCAGGCATGGCCTGCATCGGTGTCGAACGGGTCTTGGGGGATTTGACAGGCGGCGGTGCGACCCCGCACCGCCGCCGTGTCGGACTGTTACGCCGTGGCTTCGGCGCGCAGGCGATGGACGATCTGGTTGTCCTTGCCCTGGACCAGCGGCGTCAGGGCGAAGTTGAATTCGATGTCCTTATAGATGTCGCCCTTGAGGCCCAGCGCCGCGCCACCCGTCTTCTCGGTAACGGGCGGAATCAGTTCCTCGCGGGTGGCGTAGGCGAAGTCGTCCCAAATCAGTGGATCGCCTTCGATGTTGAACTGCGTGGTCAGCTTGCGGTGATCGTCGCTCGTCACGAAGAAGTGCACGTGCGCCGGACGGTTGCCGTGGCGGGCGATCTCGTTCAGCAGCCGCTGGGTCGAGCCCTGCGGGGGGCAGCCGTAGCCCACCGGCATGAGCGTGCGGAACTCGTACTTGCCGTTCGCGTCGGTCTTGACTGCGCCGCGCAGGTTGAAATCGCTTTGCGCGCCGGTCGGGTCGAAGTGCGAATAAAAGCCCTTCGAATTGGCGTGCCAGCATTCCACCACGGCGCCGGCAACGGGCTTGCCGTCCGTGCCGGTGACCGTGCCGTGAATCACGAGCGGGCCGGCATCGGCGTCGGGATTAATGTCGATCTTCGCTACGCCGTCGCGCACCGTGGCACCGGCCACATAGAGCGGGCCTTCGATCGTGCGCGGCGTGCCGCCGTCGAGACCGGCCGCCTTGTCCGCGGCGTCCATGCGAATGTCGAGGTACTTTTCCAGACCGAGGCCGGCGGCGAGCAGCGCCGCTTCCCCGTCCTGGCCGAGCTTGTTCAGATAGTTCACACCGGCCCAGACTTCGTCGGGCGTGATGTCGAGGTCATCGATCGCCTTGAACAGATCGTTCAGCAGGCGATTGAGAATCTGCTTGAAGCGTGCGTTGCCATCCTTGCCGTCGACGTTGGTCGCGGCCTTCAGCAGGTCCTGCACTTCCTGGGTGTCGAATACTTTGGCGTTCATGATTACTGTCTCCACATAGTTCTCGGGGGAAAAACGACTCGGGACGCACTTGCTCCCGAAAGCACACGGCTCTCGGGTTCAAACGTCGTCGTCACGAATCGACGACGGATGACGACACAGCGGCGTCACCAAAATCTTCATGTACGGGAACAGCGGCAAACCCGTCAGGATGTCGTGCAGTTCGGCGTTGCTCTCCACGTCGAAAATGCTGTAGTTGGCGTACTCGCCCGCGAGGCGCCAGATATGGCGCCACTTGCCGCTCTTTTGCAGCGCCTGCGAATAGGCCTTCTCGCGCACCTTGATCTCGTCTGCGGCATCCGCGGAGAGGTCGTTCGGGAGATGCACATCCATTCGTACGTGGTAAAGCATCGTCAACTTCCTTTTTTTGTTGCCGGTATTACCGGGTAACCTTGATGAGCCCGTCGCGGGTGAAACGCTTGACCCGGGCTTCGTCCAGTTCGATGCCGAGACCCGGCCCGTTCGGCACGGTCAGTTCGAAGTCGCGGTAATCCAGCGGGCGGGTCAGGATCTGTTCGGTAATCAGTAGCGGTCCGAACAATTCGGTGCCCCACTGCAGGTTGGCGAAACTGGCGAACAGATGCGCCGAGGCAATCGTGCTGAACGCGCCTTCGAGCATCGTGCCGCCATAGAGTTCGATACCTGCCGCATCGGCAATCGCGGCCACGCGCTGCGCGGCAAAAAGCCCGCCGTTTTGTTCGATCTTGATCGCGAACACGTCGGCGCCGTGGTTCTTCGCAATCTCGAAGGCGCTTTCCGGGCCCTGCAGGATTTCGTCGGCCATCAGCGCGACCGGGAAGCGGCCTGTCAGTCGCGCCAGCGCCGCCGCGGAGGCCACCGGCTGTTCGACCAGTTCGCAGCCGGCCTCGGCCAGCGCCGGAATGGCCCATGCTGCCTGCGTCTCGCTCCAGGCCATGTTGACGTCCACGCGCACCGCGGCGCGCTCGCCAACCGCCTTCTTGATTTCGGCAACGTGGCGAATGTCGGTCTTGAGTTCCTTCGCGCCGATCTTCAGCTTGAAGACGTTGTGCCGCCGCGCTTCGAGCATCGCTTCGGCTTCGGCGATGTCTTGGGACGTGTCGCCCGAAGCCAGCGTCCAGGCCACCGGCAGACGCTCGCGGCGGCGCCCGCCCAGCAATTCGCTCACCGGCACGCCAAGGCGCTTGCCTTGCGCGTCGAGCAGCGCGGTTTCGAGCGCGCTCTTCGCGAAGTGGTTGACCTTTACGAGCTTGCCGAGGTGCGCCATCAACGCCTGGATACGGGTGGCGTCCTCGCCGATCATGGCCGGCGCGAAGTAGGCGTCGATCGCGAGCTTCATCGATTCGGGGCTTTCCGGACCGTAGGCGAGACCTGCGATCGTGGTGCCCTCGCCGATGCCGACGACGCCATCGCTGCAATACACCTTCACGAGCATCAGGGTTTGCCCATGCATCGTGGCGACCGAAAGCTTGTGGGGGCGGATCGTCGGCAGATCGACGAGACAGGTTTCGATACGTTCAATCGTCACTGAAGTCATGGCGGAAACTGCGTGTGTGAAGTTCATGGAGTGGTTTTATACGCGCCGGCCTTGACAGCGTCCAATACTTTTGCTAGCTGCTTTTAATACCTTAAAGGTATGCTATGACCGGCATGTATGAAGAAACCCCACGTCACCATACTTTTTCGGACTTGCACGCCGCCGTGAGATGGCCGAGCGCCCGCCTGCCGGAAAATCTGCACCAAACCCGAAAAAAGACCGAAAATACGCAGACAACCGCAATCAACAACCGCGAGACCGAGAAACATGAGCACTAGCAGTCGCCTGCAATTCGCCGTCGAACAGCATCCCAACCCCACGCCCGCCGACCAGATCGCCGCGCGCCTCGAAAGCCCGGTGTTCGGCCGGGTCTTCACCGACCACATGGTCACGATCCGCTGGAGCGAAGGGCAAGGCTGGCACGACGCCAAGGTCGAGGCGCGCCGCCCGTTCCAGATCGACCCGGCCTGCGCCGTGCTCCATTACGCCCAGGAAATCTTCGAAGGCATGAAGGCGTATCGCCGCGAAGACGGCTCGATCGCCCTGTTCCGCCCGCAGGAAAACGCGAAGCGCTTCCGCGCCTCGGCCGCCCGCATGTCGATGGCGGAACTGCCTGAGGAGCTTTTCATGCAGGCCATCGACGCGCTGGTCGGCATCGACCAGGCCTGGGTGCCCGGCGGCGACGGCAGCCTCTACATCCGCCCGTTCATGTTCGCGAACGAGAGCTTCCTCGGCGTGCGCGCCTCGTCGGAATACATCTTCTGCGTGATCGCGTGTCCGGTCGGCCCGTACTTCAAGTCGGGCAAGTCGGCAGTGACCGTGTGGGTGTCGGATCAGTACACGCGCGCGGCGCCCGGCGGCACGGGTGCGGCCAAGTGCGGCGGCAACTACGCGGCCAGCCTGATCGCGCAGACCGAGGCAACGGCCAAGGGCTGCGACCAGGTGGTCTTCCTCGACGCGGCCGAGCACCGCTGGATCGAAGAACTGGGCGGCATGAACGTGTTCTTCGCGATGGACGACGGCTCGCTCGTCACGCCGCCGCTCTCGGGCACGATTCTGCCGGGGATCACGCGCGCTTCGATCATCGAGCTGGCCCGCAAGGAAGGTATCGAGGTCAAGGAAGCGCCGGTCGCGTTCGATGCGTGGCGTGAAGGCGCTGCCAGCGGCCGGGTGAAGGAAAGCTTCGCGTGCGGCACGGCGGCCGTGGTCACGGCCATCGGCCAGGTGCGTCACGCGGGCGGCGAGTTCACCATTGGCGACGGCGGCGAAGGCGAAGTCACGCGCCGCATCCGCACGCTGTTGACCGGCATCCAGCGCGGCAAGGTCGCGGATCCGGCGAACTGGGTCTGGAAGGTGGAAGCGGGCAAGAAGGCATAAGCACTGCCTGGGTCGGGCAAGAACCTGGCAAGAACGATACGGGGCGCACTGCGGTGCGCCCCGTTTTTTTAGGCTCTTTGCGGATTTCTGAGGGGAACGATTGCGGACAGGTTGTAGTCGGCGCCAACAAGCGACATTCGACATAACCATCTGAATTGCTAACAATCCAGCCCATCAACAGGCGAAAAACCGACAGAACCTCAACCCGATAACCAATCGCCTGAGATGAAAATGAGCTTCAGGCGATCAGAGCCAATACAACCTGATGAGCGATAACCATATTTATTTCGTTGATCCCGCGATATCGCTTAATGCAGCGCCGGGAGAAGCACAACGAATGACGACCTGGTTGCAGGCTCGGGGGATTATCGGTCCTGCGACGCGCATCGGTGATCTGTACGTCCAGTGGATGCTGGCGCGGGGGCTCAAGGAAGATGGTGAACTAACCGAAATAAATGAGATCGGTTTTCCGCCCGGCACAAACTATTCGAGCGCATGTGACGCGGGTGCACATCTTCCACCAGCGATTCCGAACTGGTTGAAAATTAACTTGAGGGGAGTCGCGAAGTAACAGGAAATCGTACGCCGTGTGCTGACTTCTGAGTTTGGCCCAGAGCGGTCGTTGGAACAGTGCTCATAGATCGGCGACAATCGGACATTCTGGAAAGCCATGCTTTCAACTGCGCCGATGTCCTGTCCACTGAGTGCTCAATGTGCAGCCAGATTCGCGCCGCTCTTGTCCACGGTAACTATCTCGGGCTCGCCGTTCTGTTCACCTTCTCTTCAAACAGCGGGCTACTTCACCGCGCTAACGCGACAAAGCCTTCCAGACCTTCAAGGACGTAGGGCCGGAGACACATCGAATCAGTTCGCCACATCATGACCACAACAAGAAGCCTCGCGCTCATTCTGGCATGCGTATTTGCCTCTTCTCAGCCAGGCCACGCGCAATGTGTCGACCTGGTCGCCAGTCTTGACGACGGTCAGTTGATGCAGTCGCGGATTGCGCTGGTCGACCGTGCCACGCCTACCGAGCAGATCCGCATCCTCGCCTACATCTTCGAAATCGATCAGACCGGCGGCCTGCTGTTGCGTCATCTGGTCGAGGCCGCGCGCCGAGGCGTGCCGGTCAAGCTGCTGATCGACGGCATCGGCCCCGAGCCGCACTACCCGTTCGAGGACGAGCTCATCGTCGCCCTGCACGAGGTGGCTCCCGGCATCGAACTCCGAATCTTCCATCCACGATCCGATCTCGTCGAGATTTCGCATCGCATGCACGACAAGCTGTTCCTGGTTGGCGACACGGCCGTGATCGGCAGTACCTCGATCTGGGATGCGAGCTTCCGCAACTGGCTTAGCGAGCGCGATCTGATGGTGTCGGGCGACCCCGGCCAGGACGCTTCCTCCCTGCACGCCATGTACCAGCATTTCGCCCTGTTCTGGAATAGCCCGGAAGTGGTTCGTCCCGAGCCGGAAAAATTCCTCAAAGTCGAAAGTCCTTATCGCGACTCACAGGGTTATGCGACGCTGGACCCGGCGCGCATCCATTATTGGCGCGAATGGCTGCTGGCTCCGCTCGATGCTGAAGCCGAGGCGCCAGACCCGGCCGCTATCGATACACCCACTGCCTCCGATACGCCCAACGATCCCGACGCTCCGCCCGCTCCCGGGGCGGCTTTCGATCCCGCCTGGATGCCGATCGCCTGCGAGCGCCTGCACTATGTCCACGACTGGCCCGACAAGCGCTCGCCAGGCACGTTGCAGGACATGCTACAAGCGTTCGATACGGCACAGCACGAGATCCTGATCATCAACCCCTACGTGATCCTGGTGCCGGAATTGCGCGAGACGCTTGAGCGCAAGCAGCGCGAAGGTGTCCACGTGATCCTGGTGAGCGCTTCGCTGGCGAGCATCACGCAGGAATTCCCCGCAGTCGGGCGCGCCTATGCCGACGATCTGCCCGGCCTGGTGAATGCCGGGATCGAGGTGCGCGAATATTCCGACCGGGACAACCGCATGATGCACGCCAAGCTGGTCCTCATCGACGGCCATCGATATTATCTCGGCAGTTTCAATTTCGATTCGCTGTCGGCTCACTTGAATACCGAAAACGGCCTGTGGATAGATATCCCTGAAGACGGGCTCGATCCCTTGCAAGACAGCGTGGCGTACTTCCTGCGCAACTCGAGTTCGGTGAGCGACGCCAATGGCCGCCTTCTGGCGGATCCCGATGCACGCTGCCGGGCCGCCGGCTGCGGCGGTGCCTGGCGGTGGGTGACGATGCTGATCAGGAACTTCCTCTGAGCGCGGCGCGCCATGTCGCTAAACTACGTGGCCAGTTCGGGTCGCCGTCCGCACTGTGTCGCGCAGTAGTCGGCCACCAACAGCCACTCAAAAAAGCAGATTGGATGACCGTTCGAGAAGCGCTTTCGGCCGCTGATCACTTTCGGCATCGCGAAGGTCGTCTGGCCAGCCATCATTCTCCGGGGTTCGATTTAGCGCTTTGACGTCGCATCTTCTGCCTCAAACCATTCAGGCCAGGAGCTGCGGTGCCTGCTTTCTGCTTCGACGCAAGGAATCAACGTCTGCGCCAGCACAGGTAACTGATTGGCAGATTTGGCAATCCGGTATTTGACACTGTGCACGCACTCCCGGTCGTCAAATTCGCAACGATTGAGCCGGGTCCCGCCACAGGGGCCGTTCGCCAGGCCTTTAGAAACGGTTTCAAAAAGAGTTCGTAGGGGCTGTTAACCCGTAACGCAACCTGTTAACCTCGATTGTTGTGACAACAGGATCGAGGAGATGGGCAAACCAATCATCGACGACGAACTGTGGGCACTGATCGAGCCACTGCTACCACCAGCGAAGCCACGCCGCTTCAAGTATCCGGGTCGCAAGCCGGTACCGGATCGGGCTGCGCTGACCGGCATCTTGTTTGTGCTGAAGACCGGCATCCGCTGGCGAGATCTGCCAGCGGAGATGGGATGCGGCTCCGGCGTCAGTTGCTGGCGCAGGCTGCGCGATTGGCAGCAAGCCGGCGTGTGGGATCGACTGCACGCACTGCTGCTGGCGAAACTGCGAGCGGCCGGGAAGATCGACTTCTCCCGCGTCGTCGTCGACTCATCGTCGATTCGCGCGGTTGGGGCGGGCGAAAAACTGGCCCGAACCCCACCGATCGAGCACGACCTGGTTCCAAACACCACATCGCCACCGACGCTAACGGCACGCCGATCGCGGCAATCCTGACCGGCGCCAATCGTCACGACGTTACCCAGCTGATCCCGTTGATCGAGGCCATCGTGCCGATTAGCGGGGTGCGCGGCAGGCCGCTGAGTCGTCCTGGCCGTGTCTACGCCGATCGTGGTTACGATCATGACAAGTACCGGCGCCTCCTGCACGTGCGCAACATCCCCACCCGCATCGCACGGCGCGGTCACCCGCACGGTAGCGGCCTTGGAAAAGTTCGTTGGGTCGTCGAACGTACCCATGCCTGGTTGCATAACTTCCGCCGTTTGCGTATTCGCTTCGAACGCCGTGCGGACATTCACGACGCGTTCCTCAAACTCGGTTGTTGCCTGATCTGCTGGAACACTCTTCAGCGAACTCAACAGCCTTTATGAAACCGTCTCTTAGGGCATGTCTCGGGGCAAATGTAGAGCGTGTCCTGCAAGCGGCAGCGGCCACAGGTATCACAGCCGACCAGCGGCCGTTTCACCGTCCGTTCGACAGCGTGCAGGGCATTCGCAGCAACGCCGACCTTCCAGATCGGCCGCGTCACGCTCCAGCCAAAGGCTCTGCTGAGCCAGCCCGTGCGACTGAAGAACTGGCCATGCACCGAAGAGAGCAGCGTGTGTCGCAGGCGCTCCCCGCGGGTGGCGGCAACATCGGATTGCCCCATTTCCCAGGCGCCGATTTCGGGGGCGAAGCATACTGCGGGCGCCCCGGGCATCTGCCAACTTGCATGCCATCGATCGGCCCAATCGGTCAGTGAGGTGATTCTGTCCCGCTGCCCGGTGATCGCCTGCTCCAACGAAAGCAGTTCGTCCAGCGTATGCACTCCGGACACGTGAGCACCGGCATAGCCCATCAACTGCAGACCCACTATCTGCAGCGCCAGGCGCTCAAGGCTTCGTGCGCTGGCGTAGGCGTGCGATATCTGCTGCTCCCTGCCCAACAGCTCGCGCATGGATTCGGTGATAACGACCCCGGGCACGTCCTGCAGAACCACCGCCCGCTTGTCGGTCAGCTTCATCACACAGGCCAGCATGGGTTTCCTGCGGACCTGAGCGCGCATCCAGGTCTGGGCTTCAATATGCTTGGCGGCATCAAAACCCAGTTGCAGGGTAAGGAAATCGGCGCCAGCCAGAAGCTTTTTCTGCGCCTTCAGATACTGCGCGCCGCCTTCTTCTTCGCGGTATTTGAACGGGTTCAACGCAGCGCCCAACAGCCAGTCCGGACAATGCTCACGGGCAATCTGCAGCGCAGGCACCGACTCCAGATAGCGCACGGGTGCCTGACCAGGATCGTGGCCTGGCAAGCGATCACCACTGAGCAGCAGCAATTGCTCCAGACCACGGGCCTTCATGGACTCCATCTGGAGCAGCAAGTCTGCGCGCTCGCGATCCTTGCCTGAAAAGTGCAGCAGGGATGACGCCGGATTTCCCAATGCCCCAGCCCCTTCCAGGGGGCTCAAGTCCGAGTGCAGGCCGACACGATCGGCGAAGGCTAGCAGTAACGTCCAGCCTGCCAGATGCCCGCGTTGCACGATTTGCTCGAGCGCGGCCAGGCGCGAAGGGGACTGTTGAGGAACGACCTCAAGCACGCAGACGAAGCGTCCTTCGTTCAGCGCCTGTTTCAATGAACTCAAGACAGCTCGATACTGTGTAAATCAGAGGGGCGTCGTTGCCGCAGCCTCCTGGTGATAGTGCAGAGCAACGACTGCGATGATAGCCAGCAGCAGGCTGGCGACATAGGAGAAGAACAATTGCGCGGGCGCTCAGCGGAGGTAAGCGCTCAAACCGCGCCATGCTCGGCGATGTTGCGATATTGCCCTTTGAAATACAGCAATGGCTGCGTAGCAGCAGCTTCTTGCAGGTTTAACGCTTTCACTTCACCAATCACGATCAGGTGATCACCTGCGGCATGTTCGGCGTAAATTTCGCAATCAAGCCAGTGAAGGCTGCCGGCAATGATCGGATTACCCAGTGGCGATTCCTGCCATTCGACTCCGTGCCACTTGTCCGTGCCTCGCCGAGCAAACTGGTTCGAAATCTTGACTTGCTCATCTGACAGGATATTGACTGCGAATCGACCTGCCTGGCGAATTTTAGGGAGGCTGGCCGAACTGGACATTACGCTGAATGACACCAGCGGAGGGCTCATCGACACGCTATAGAACGACTGGCAGGTGAAGCCAATCGGCTCGCCATCAATGTGTGATGTGATTACCGTGATACCGGATGCGTAGTGCCCGAGCGCTTCCCGAAAGCTCAACGGCTCGATAGCAGTACCAGGGAGTGACATAGTAGGGACTAGAACTGGATCCAGCTCGAAAGGGTCAAGGAAGGCCTGAAGCAGGCCGGTAATGCTGGCTGACATCGGCCTTTGCCAATGTTGAAAGCGAGCCATCGGTCAAAACCGACCCAATCGCCCGCTCGATTCTCCGCGTTTGGCCATCGCGAGCCGTTCACGACGGCCATTTCCGCCCCGAAATCAGACCGAGAGTTCTCCGCGGACGATTTCCGCGCCTGCACTCAAGGCTTCCAGCTTGCCTTTCGCTATTGCACGAGACAAGGGAGCCATGCCGCAGTTGGTGCAAGGATAGAGCTTGTCGGCATCGACAAACTGGAGTGCTTTTCGCAGGGTATTGGCAACTTCCTCGGGCGTTTCAATGGTATTGCTAGCCACGTCAATGGCCCCCACCATCACTTTCTTGCCGCGAATAAGCTCGATGAGCTCCATCGGAACGTGAGAGTTGTGGCATTCCAGCGAGACCATGCCAATACTGGACTTTTGCAGCTTGGGGAAAGCCTCTTCATACTGCCGCCACTCCGACCCCAGCGTCTTTTTCCAGTCCGTATTGGCCTTGATGCCATAGCCATAGCAAATATGGACAGCCGTTTCGCACTTAAGCCCTTCGATGGCCCTTTCCAGCGTGGCAACGCCCCACTCGTTCACCTCATCGAAAAACACATTGAATGCGGGTTCATCAAACTGAATAATATCGACCCCGGCCGCTTCCAGCTCCCTGGCTTCCTGATTCAGGATTTTGGCGAATTCCCAGGCCAGCTTTTCGCGGCTTTTATAGTGATCGTCATACAGCGTATCGATCATCGTCATCGGGCCGGGCAGCGCCCATTTGATGGGTTGCTTCGTTTGCTGACGCAAGAACCTGGCATCTTCGACAAAGACCGGCTTCCTGCGGGCAACAGCACCAACGACCGTCGGTACGCTTGCATCATAGCGATCACGAATTCTGACGGTCTTGCGGTTCTCGAAATCGACGCCGTCCAGGTGCTCGATAAACGTGGTCACAAAATGCTGACGCGTTTGTTCGCCATCGCTGACGATATCGATGCCTGCGTGTTGTTGTTCTTGCAGCGATAAACGCAAGGCATCCTGTTTACCCTCAATCAACCCCTCATCCTGCAATTTCCACGGTGACCAAAGTTTCTCGGGTTCTGCGAGCCATGAGGGTTTAGGCAGGCTGCCAGCAGTTGAAGTGGGTAGCAATTTTTTCACAATAGATGACCTTGCGTTTTGGTTAGTCAAAGGGCGTAGTTAGCAGACCACTGCTCAAGAACAGCCTGATAGGGTTTGATAAACTGCTCTTCAACAAACCTTCCCTGCTCAATAGCCAGCCGGCTACGTTCTTCTCGATCATAAACAATTCGGGTTAGCGAAAAATCCTCGTGCTTCAAACTAGGCTGATAGGATTTTCCTGCTGCCGAGTTCGCATTGTAAATCTCGGGCCGGTAAATTTTCTGGAAGGTATCCATCGTGCTGATGGTGCCGATAATCTCAAGATTGGTGTAGTCACCCAGCAAATCGCCGGAAAAATAAAAAGCCAAAGGTGCAGCGCTATTCGGAG
The DNA here is from genome assembly GCF_046581065.1 of Paraburkholderia yinzeri. NCBI lineage: Bacteria > Pseudomonadati > Pseudomonadota > Betaproteobacteria > Burkholderiales > Burkholderiaceae > Paraburkholderia > Paraburkholderia yinzeri. The sequence continues at coordinate 716,685 of NZ_JBFOCJ010000003.1, forward strand.
GCATGAAATAGCGAACCTTCAGCCCCATTTTTTTGAAATATTCGTCAGTCAACGAATACTCATCCTGCTCGTATTCAACGCCCAATACAGGATGCTGATTTTCAGTCCGACGATAGGTCTTGCTGCTCGAAACGCTGAGGCAGATGACGGGCGGCTTCTTGAAATTATCCTTGTAAGCGCTTGAATTCACGAAGCACTTGAACAGCTTTCCATGCAGGTCTCCAAAATTTTCCGGAGTGCTGAAATTCGACTGGCTCTTGTTGTGCTCCAGCAATAGCACGCTAAAGTCATAATCTCGCACGTAAGAGGAGAAATTATTCCCTGCAATGCCTTCAATGCGCTCGCCCGTCTTCCGATCAACAATATTCGTTTTCAATATTTCGATCAAAGGAAGCGCGTTACCACTGCTTTCACCCTCAATATTCATCTCAACGGAAATGATTTCAAGCTTGACAGTATAACGATCGCCTTCAGGGTTGTCCCAATGTGCCAGGGCATTGAAACGATTGTCAATCATCCTGAAAGTGTTACGCAAGTTCTCTTGGCGACTCGTTCCCCTTGCCAGGTTAGCAAAGTTGGTCGTGATACGCGTATTGTCTGAAGGGCGATAGTCTTCGTCGAAGCAAATACTCTTGATAGCGAACGCAAAATCTTTACTCATTTTGATCTGGCAACCTGAATTCTGATGTAGAAGCTGCATTTATTTCTTGCATTTTCAGAATTTTATGCCATGCCATTCATGAATAAAAATGATTTGATTTCATGTAACCATTAGCTATTTTCATGCCTGCTTCGAATCGAATCCAGCAACGAACTGTGGGGCATGCCTAAGCCTACGCCACGGCGATCTGTGGCATGCCTCGGACGGTACGCAGCGTGATCGGAGTTTTGCCCGATACGGTGTCCTCAAGCCGTTCAGCTTGTTTATCTGGATACAGATAGCGAGTTCAAGATTCAATTGCGAAGTCGTCGTCGCCGTAGAATTTCACGCCCAACTGAATACGTTCCCGGCCGCTTTCCAGGCGATGCCGATTGGTGTCGCGTAGCGAGTAGACGCAGCCGCAATATTCCTGCTGGTAGAAGTTTTCGCGCTTGCTAATCTCGATCATGCGGGCTGATCCGCCTGCCTTGCGCCAGTTGTATTCCCAGTACATCAGATCGGGGTAATGCGAAGCCGCGCGCACGCCGCTCTCGTGAGTTATCGTCGGAAGTGGTGTATGCGGCGTAGGGAGGAGGCAGGAGAAGGCGGTGGCGATTGATGGAGAATGTTGCTTTCCACGGTAACACTTCCTCAATCGAACTCCACCACCATGGCGAAACATACGCAGGAAACGAGCAGCAGTCAAACAGCAGAACCGCAATTTGAGGGCGCACCCGGCCTGGACGATCTGATCCAGCAAGGGGCGCGGCGGATCATCCAGCAGGCAATCGAGGCGGAACTGGCGGCGATGCTCGAGCAATATTCGAATGTGAAGACGATGGACGGCCGGCGCGCGGTCGTGCGCAACGGCTACCTGCCAGAGCGCGAGATCGTCACGGCGGTAGGCCCGGTGCCGGTCAAGGTACCGAAGGTTCGCGACCGCTCGAGCTCCGGCATCAAGTTCAATTCGACGATCGTGCCGCCCTATGTGCGCAAGTCGCCGCGCGTGTCATCGTCGCTGCCGTGGCTGTACCTGCGAGGCGTCTCAACCGGCGACATGGGCGACGCACTGTCCGAGCTGCTCGGCGAGCAGGCTAAAGGGCTGTCAGCGAGCGTCGTGAGCCGCCTGAAGGCCGCATGGTCAGAAGAGTACGAGAAGTGGAACAAGCGCGACCTGTCCGCCTCGCGCTGGGTCTACTGGTGGGCCGACGGCATCCATACTCAAGCCCGCACAGAGGATTCGGACGGGCAGTGCCTGCTCGTGATCATCGGCGTGAAACCGGACGGCGGCAAGGAGCGCGTTGCGCTCAGCGACGGTTACCGCGAGTCGAAACAGTCGTGGATTGAACTGCTGCTCGATCTGAAAGCGCGCGGCCTGCAGGCGCCGCCACTGCTCGCGGTTGGTGACGGCGCGATGGGACTATGGGCGGCACTCGATGAGGTGTTCCCGCAAACGCGACATCAGCGCTGCTGGTTTCATAAGGTCGGAAATATCCTCAACGCGATGCCCAAATCGCAGCACGGCAAGGCCAAGGCGGCGCTCGCAGAGATCTGGAATGCCGCGACGCGCGCCGATGCGATTGTTGCGTTCAATCAGTTCGTCGACGTGTACGCGGCCAAGTACCCGAAGGCTGTCGAGAAGCTCACGAAGGATCGAGACGCACTGCTCACGTTCTACGATGTCCCTGCGGAGCACTGGCAGCATGTGCGGACCACGAATCCGATCGAATCGACGTTTGCGACGGTACGCCATCGCACGAGCCGCACGCGCAACTGTCTGTCGCGCGCGACCTTCCTGGCGATGGCGTTCAAGCTGATTGAAGCGGCCGGGCAGACCTGGAGGAAGATTCGCAGCGCCGAGAAAATTGATCAGCTTCTGAAGGGCGTTCCGTTCAAAGACGGAAACCCGGTGATTGAAAGCACACCGGCTCCTCAAGCGCTGGCCGCCTGATCATGCCGTCCCGCCCGTACACCACTATTGACGATTGCTCCGCTCTCGTTGATCTGCTGCATGTTCTTCCAGCGCGAGATGCCCAGCGAACTCGTGATCACCGGGAAGCCATTTTCGTGCGCGTAAAGCGCGGTCCGCTCGAAACGCATGTCGAAGCACATCGTGCAGCGCACACCGCGTTCCGGTTCGTTTTCCATCCCGCGTGCGCGTTCGAACCAGTTATCGCGGTCGTAATCGGCATCGACGAAGGGAATGCCAAACTTTTCGGCAAAGCGAATGTTCTCGTCTTTGCGGAGATCGTATTCCTTGCGCGGATGAATATTCGGGTTATAGAAAAAGATCGTGAAGTCGATGCCCGACGCTACCATGGCTTCCATGACTTCCCCGGAACACGGCGCGCAGCACGAATGCAGCAGCACCTTGCTCTGGCCGCCGGGCAGTGGGAGAGGCTTACGGTCATGGGTTGATGTCATAACATCTCCTTTCGCTGAAACGTCACGCAGGCTGATACAAGACCGGCATGCTTACGCAGCGACGGTTATCTTCAAGCCTCGCGCCAGATTTCACGTGGTGTATCGAGTACGAGTTTGAGCTTGTCGCGTTGCGCCGCTACGCAAAATCATTGCGTGGACAGTGCTCGCGAAGCCGCGCTTTGGCTAGAACGCCAGTTGTTCCAGCGGTGCATCACTAGCGGCCTCGTCGATCCGAAAAGTCATGCTTTAAAGCGGGAAACGCCAAGATTGCCGGGGTAGCCCGTAATTATCCTGGACCGCCTTGTATTCGACCATGGATTATTCTTCATACATCCATTAGTTTCGTTCATCCGAAAATCCGGTCGCTGGCCTCACACTGCGTTCGCGTACGTTAAGGATCGGGCGGCATAAAGAAATTGCGGGTACGTAGAGGGCTTATCTTCGATGAAGAAAAATGGCATTATTTCATCCATCCATTAGATTTCTTCATTTTTTGGTTGTCCATTTCCATGCTCGAGCGCGTTCATCTCGTCATCGTTCGTGAAGTGGCCCGACAGGGCTCACTCACCGCAGCCGCGGAATCGCTTTTCCTCACGCAATCGGCGTTGAGCCACACGGTCAAGAAGATCGAACAGCAACTCGGCACCCCGATCTGGCACCGGGAGGGACGCAGCCTGCGCCCTACGCAGGCCGGCCAGTATCTACTCTCGCTCGCCGAGCGGCTTCTGCCCCAGTTCGAGCTAGCCGAGGAGCGCATGAAGCAGTACGCAGCGGGCGAGCGCGGGACCCTGCGCATCGGCATGGAATGCGCGCCGTGCTATCAGTGGCTGCTCAAGGTCGTTTCACCGTATCTCGCGCGATTTCCCGATGTGGACGTGGATGTGAAGCAGCGCTTCCAGTTTGGCGGGATCGGCGCGCTGATCGGCTACGACATCGACGTGCTGGTGACGCCCGATCCGCTCAACCGCCCCGGCCTGCGCTTCGAACCGGTGTTCGACTACGAGCAGGTGCTGGTGGTCGCGGAAAATCATCGGCTGACAGGCGAGCGTTATGTGAAACCGGAACAACTGGTCGACGAAACGCTCATTACCTATCCCGTGGAAACCGACCGGCTCGACATCTACAACCAGTTTCTGCGCCCCGCCGGCATCATTCCGCGGCGGCACAAAACGATCGAAACGACGGACATCATGCTGCAGATGGTCGCGAGCCACCGTGGCGTGGCGGCGCTGCCCAAATGGCTCGCGGAAGAATACGCTGACCGCATGCCGCTCGCCATCGTCAAGCTCGGCAAACAGGGCATCGCCAAGCAGATTTTTCTGGGCACGCGCGAGGACGATGCCGTCGTCGATTACCTGAATTCATTCGTCGAGTTCGCGCGCGAGTCGAACTGGAAAACGCCGCGCGTACGGCGCTGACAGCTGACTAATATGGACCTGGCCGCAATGGGTCCAAGCGCTGCACCCAACTCTATTGCGCGCTATACAAATCCACGGCTTAAGACCGGACGTAACAGTTAAACGCTTTGGGCCAGCGACCAATCATTCACGTTCGAGGCGATGCAGATAAACCGGCAATGAACGTCCGTAGTGACGGCCCAAAGCGGTCATACTGAAACATCGCATGGGTGACCGCCATGAACACCGTCACAGAAACTCACTGCTGAGTCGCTACAGGCCGCTTTCCCACAACACGGCCAGTCTACCGTTCGCTGTCGTGCCCCAACGTTTCCTGGAGGAAGGCGATAAAACTTGCCAGCTTCCGTGGCATACGCGCATCGGGCAAATGCACCACATGGATTGGCCACGTCTGCGCCGGCCAGTCGGGAAAAAGACGAACGAGCCGACCCGCATCCAGATCTTCCTGCAGCATTACCTGAGGTTGAAAAATCACCCCCAGTCCCGCGAGCGCAGCTTCGCGAAGCGCGAGGCCGCCATTGACATCGAGACGGCCACGCACCGCGATGCGCTCCACGCCATTGCCGCCGGGACGTGGGAAACGCCATTCACGTTCGGGTCCGGTCGCGACTATAAAAGCGAGGCAGTTGTGCTGCGCCAGATCGGCGGGCACCTGAGGCTGCCCGTGGCGCGCCAGATAGGCCGGTGATGCGCAGGCAATACGCGGCGAATGGGTCAACGGCCGCGCAATCAAGCCCGAGTCCGGCAGTACCCCTGTTCGGATCGCAGCGTCGAAACCTTCTTCCGCCAGATCGACGAAACGATCGTTAAGGGACAGCTCGACCTGAACCTCGGGGTAGCGGTCGAGGTACGCGGCAAGCGCCGGTACGAGCACACGCGTGCCATAGATAACCGGGCAACTCACCCGCAATCGGCCACGCGGGTTGCTCTGCATTTCTCGCGCGTCCAGTTCGGCGGAGTCCACCAGCGCCAGAATTTCGAGGCATCGCGAGTGATAGCGCTTGCCGAGTTCGGTCAGGCTTTGACGCCGCGTGGTGCGATTCAGCAGCCGGCCTTCGAGCCGTCGCTCCAACTCGCGGATATGGTTGCCGACCATCGTGGGCGTCATACCGCTGCCTTCGGCCGCGGCGGTAAAGCTGCCGCGCTCGACCACGCGTGCAAATATCGCCATGCTGTTGAATCGATCCATTCGCAAGTCTTATTAAGGAGTGTTCGAAGAGATACTGGGTTTATCAAGTCTGGCTAAAGAATAATACTCGGGTCATGGCTTCACTCACAATCCACAGCGAGGACTCACCATGACTATTGCAAGCACGAACCTTCGGCATCAACACGTCGTCCTGCTGGGCGGCACCTCCGGAATCGGCCTTGCCACGGCGCAGGCCGCGCTGGCAGCCGGCGCCTCAGTGAGCGTTGTTTCATCCCGCAGTGAGCGAGTCGCCGAAGCCGTCGCGAGACTCGGCGACCGGGTCAAGGGGTACACGGTCGATCTGAGTCACGAGTCCGCCGTGCGTGCACTGTTCGGGCAAGTCGGCGCCTTCGACCATCTGGTCTACAGCGCGGGGGATTCGTTGCGAACCGGAGCGCTCGCCGACATGGACCTCGCTACGGTCCGCCAGATTTTCGAAGTGCGAGTCTTCGGCGCAATTGCCGCTGTCAAATATGCGGCACCGTATCTCCGTCCCGGCGGCTCGGTGGTGTTGACCGGCGGTATTGCGAGCTTGCGGCCACAAACGGGTTGGGCGGCGCTCGCCGGCGTCTGCAGCGCGATGGAAGGTTTAACACGGGCACTCGCGGTGGAGTTGGCGCCCATTCGCGTCAACCTCGTGAGTCCCGGTTTGGTGCGCACGCCGCTGTGGGATAACTTGCCCGAATTTGAGCGCGAAGCGCTCTACGCCGCGAGTGGCGTGGCATTGCCAGTCGGTCGTGCCGGCGAGGCGGAGGACCTCGCGCAAACGTACGTCTATTTGATGACCAATCGCTATGCTACGGGACAGACCATAATTGTGGATGGCGGTGGCGTGCTGGTCTGACTAGCAACGGGCTCGAAGAAAGCGATGGCCGCTACACCCTGAAGCTGCCGAAGACGTCACGCTTCGTCGAACGACGCCAACGGGTCGTTTATGTTCGTTGCATGGGAAGAACGCCCGAGGCGATCTTCGCGCTCGGGCGTCGGGCGGTAGTCGGCCATGAACGGTCACTCGACGTCAGCATCTGATTCGTTGACAATCAGCACAGGCTGACTCTGGGCGTGACTTGGATTAGCGCAAGATCGACACATGACGACGAACCGTACAAAAACTCGGCTAGCTGGCGAGCTTAGTCGCTTCGTGCAACAGTACGCCCGGAAGGTTCAAGCATCAGAGCCCAACGACAGGCAGTACGATCGCAAGCTCGAAAAAAAAATGAAGCGCCTCTCCCCGTCTGAACTATCGGATCTTCTCTCCCAAGACGAGCAAGAGCCGGAACCGCCGAGGCGTGAGAAAGGGTGAGTTCGACCATGAGCTACCGTTCGACTACCCCCACCAATCGGCGACAATCTGTCGAGGTCGACCGTTTTCTCAGAATCATGGAAGAGCCCAATGAAACCCGGTGAGCTGAGGTCGCTTGGCCACAATATCGCCGATTCGCTGGCTAGCGGAATCGGCTTAATGATTGGCATGTACGACTTCGATATATTTGCAGAGGCTTCAGCAAGCGCCCAAGGTTTTATCACCGTCAACTTTCTTGACGGAACGACGTCTGGTGGTCCGATTTCTGTGACGTTGCAGCGCGCAATTCATCTTTATCGTGATGCGCTCCCGACTCTTTGTGACAAGCATCGCATCGCGTTTTCAACCATCAAAACGCTGACCGCTCGATATGGAACGGATCAGGTATACGGTCGACACTTTTCGGTCACGGTCGAAAATATAGAGGGAAAGAAGACGGCAGACCAGTATGTCGGGACCTCGGGGAGACGATTGCGCCGACTTAGATCCTGATGTTCGTCTTAGCTGCGGAGCCAGATATTGAGGGGGCGCCGCTTACCGCGCACGAATCGCCAAACACATGCACGACTAGAGTCGGACGCAGTGCGGCCGCGAGCGGACGGCAGATATCTAGCAGTTCAATTTTGTGGAGGTTGGTCTTCGGCTATGGCGCAAATAGAGCACATGGAAGAGATCATTCGATATTCGTTCGGTCTTTGGATCACGGGTCTCTTTGATTCGATTAGGCGCTGGAATCCGACCTTCTCATTGGATGAATATAAGGCTGCGTTCTTTGACGTCGTAAGGCAATTGCTGGATGACGGCAAGATCATGTTCATCGCACCGGGAGCTGACTGCTATACATCTCCGGAAAATCCTCATCCTCGATACACTATTTACGATCGAGATGCCCAGTGGCATGAGACGCCCGAAGAAATTGTTCGCCAGCTCGCCGCCCAATGGCCAATGCACGTGTCTGATGCAAACGATCCAGAACTAATAGTCTATTTTTTCATGATCCCAGGTGTCATTTGGGTCGGCGAGGGTGGAAAACTGTACGCCTCGTAAAAGAAAATCAATCGTCGATTGAATGGCCGCTCCTGGAAAAAATGAAAGTCCGCTCCGGGTCGGCTACGGCCCACCGCATCCGCCGGTAGCCGGATATGCTGCGTAATTCTCCATGAGCGTTATTATGACGGGACGCTCAAACATCCAACTCCGCATCAAGATCCAACGCCCGTACGCCGATAGTCCCTCGGCGCCACGCCGCACACGCGCTTGAACGCGCTGCTGAACGCGCTTTCCGACGCATATCCCAGCCTGGCCGCGAGGACGGCAATCGGCGTTGCCTCCTGGATCAGTGCGCGCCTTGCCATACGCATGCGCCAGTGCGTCAACCACGTAAGCGGTGCCATGCCTGCGGCCGACTTGAAACGGGTGGCAAACGCAGTGCGCGACATCGCCGCCGCCGCTGCAAGCTCGTCGAGCCGCCACGACCTGCCTGGGTCGCCGTGCATCAACCGCAACGCAGGACCAAGCCGCGGGTCGCCGATGACACGCAACCATCCTCTGGGGACGTCCGCGCCCGTGTCGAGATGAACGCGTAGCATCTCGACAAACATCAATTGCACGAGGTAGGCCGAAGCCAGACTGGCGCCTGGCCTCTCGGCCTCGAACTCCTTCACTAGCCGTGCGAGCAGCCACTGCAGAACACCCGCCTGCTCGCAGTTTGCGCGGATATGAATGAGCGGCGGCAAAACGTCGGTTAGCAGCGCATCGTTGGATGGTGCGAGTCTCACGTGCCCGCCGATCTGCGTGCAGCCGCTGCCGTCGCCGATCTGCACGGCCCGCCTCCCACTGCCGGAGAACAGGCTCGTCGCCTCGACGGGTTCGGTGTCCGGGTCGCTTGCGAGAATGAATGAGCGTTCGCCATTCAACAAAAAAACGTCGCCTTCGCCGACAGCGACCGGTTCGCTCCGAGGCCCGAAGCCAAGCCAGCAACTGCCCTTCACCAGCGCGAAGAACTTGATCTTGTTCGGCTGCGGAAAGCGGATCGCCCACCTGCCGCCCGCGGAGAAGCCGCCGGCCACGACCGGTTGCGCGTCGAGCAGCCGAAGCATGTCTGATAGGGGGTCACCTTCCATTTCTGAACTCATGCGACAGTATTCCGGCTTTTTGATTATTCATCGTACCGGAAGTCGGGCTCACACTGTACCCAACATTGTTCGCCCAGGAGGACTTCATGCAGACGCTGCAAAAACCAATCGGTTCGAATTTCGGAGCCGCCACCACCGCCGACGAAGCCATTGCCGGCATCGACCTTTCCGGCAAGGTCGCGATCGTGACCGGCGGCTATTCGGGCCTCGGGCGCGAGACTGCGCGCGTGCTGCGCGCCGCCGGCGCTCGTGTCGTCGTCCCCGCGCGCGACATGAATCGGGCGAGTGCGGCATTGACTGGCATCGATGTGGAAATTGCCCCGATGGACTTGCTCGATCCCGCTTCGATCGATGCCTTTGCGGCGTCGTTTCTCGAATCGACGCGTGCGTTGCACATACTGGTCGACAACGCTGCCATCATGGCCCTGCCAGAATTGACGCGGGACGCGCGCGGCTATGAGTCCCAGTTTGCAACGAACCACCTCGGCCACTTTCAACTTGTGCTGCGACTCTTGCCCGCGCTGCGCCGGGCGAACGGCGCGCGCGTGGTCTCGGTTTCGTCGGTCGGTCATCGTTATTCGCCGGTGTTTCTCGACGACCCGCATTACGACCGGCGCCCGTACGACCCCTGGACCGGATATGGGCAGTCGAAGACGGCCAACATTCTCTTTGCCGTCGCGCTCGACGAACGGGAGAAGCGCCACGGCATCCGCGCGTTTTCGCTGCATCCGGGTGCCATCGTCGATACGGGTCTGGGGAAATACGTGACGCGCGAGCAGTTGATCTCCGCGGGCGTTCTCGACGAACAAGGCAAGCCGATACGCGATCCGGCGCGGCAGCTCAAAACGATTGGGCAAGGTGCGGCCACCCAGGTCTGGTGCGCGACGAGCCCTCAGCTCGATGGCCGGGGCGGCGTGTACTGCGAAAACGTCGACGTGGCTCCGCTGATGGCGGCGCAGCCCGAAATCGCCGATATGGCCGATGCCATGCGGCTCGTCGGCGTGGCGCCGTATGCCGTCGATCACACGAATGCCGATGGGCTATGGACGCTCAGCGAAAAGCTGCTTGGCATTCAGCCGACATGACGATACCGGGTTGCTTCTTCGTTAGACGACTGTCGTCTGCGTTGATAAAGCCCGGAAATCTGCGGAGAACCGTTTTTTCCGGTCGACACCCAAGGCGAGCGCGTCCCCCGTCCCCCGTCCCCTCAGACAGCGGCCTCGAGCCGCTCCGCCGACCACTTCAACCCATAGAACAACCGCGCCGCAACACGCTCGGGAAAACCTGCGGGCAGCGCCGCCGCCACCTGCTCGATCACCGCGGGGGTGCGCTCGACGAAGCGAGCCACAAGCGCCTCCGCATCGCCCCCGTAGTGGCAAAGCTGCGCGGTGGCATCGAAATGGGCGCGCTTCACGTCGCGCATGCGGTAGTGGCGCCCCTTGCCCCACATGGCCATCGCAAGCGTCGCCTTGTGCCACGACCATTGATTGCCGCCGTCGCCTTCAACCGGCCAGATCGACATCACATCGTAAAGCGGCGCCAACTGAAAACGGCCGCCCGGCAGCAGGCGAATGCTGAAGTTCTTCGCATGGCCGTCGGGCGCCGCGAGCAACCAGAACGCGATCTGCGCGCCAAGCAATGTTTCGAGGTCGTCCTCTGCGCGCCGCGACTGCCGCAGGATGTCGGCGATTTCGCGCACGCCTGGGCCACCCTGCGATTCGTACTTGCGATGCGGCGGCATGCCCAGCGCCTGGCAAAAATCCTCCTGGGGTAGACGCAGCAACGCGCCGCCCTGCGACCAGGCCCGGTCGAAGCGCTCCACGCACAACACCTTCTGCGAGCCGAAGGTTTCGATGCGCGCACCGGCAACGGGTAACCCGTACGCTTTCAGCACGGCGAGGCAGAGCCACTCGTTTTCGACGGAGGTCTGGAAGTCCACCTTGCGATGGCCGATCAGGCCGAGCGGCAGCTTGAGGATGTGCGTGGTGGGTGTGGCGCCGCGCGGCAAATACCACTGGCCGTCGTGATGCAACAGCGCCGTCTTTTCCTGCGCGCCTGCGAGCGAGATGCGCAGCTCGCTGCCCATTTCGTCCCCCGCGCCCTCGCCCGGCAGCGCGCCCGCGGTTTCGAGCAGCAACCGCTCGATCGCGGCTTCGGAGAGCGGCGTACCGTCGATCGACTCGACGTCCTCGGGCTCCTCGTCCTCGCCCAGCAATTGCACCGCGCCCACGCAATCGCGTCCGACCGCTTTCAGCAAATCGAATGCTTCAACCGTTTCGGTGCTGAAGCGGGCCGCGATGCGCCGGCGGATCTGCGGACTGTCCGGCAGCAGGTTGTCGAAGTAGTTATGAACGCGCTCGCCGCGCAGCGGCCGTTCGCCAACGCCGAACGGCAACGAGAGCGAGAGCGGCCGCCCCACGGCCGAAAGCTTCCAGGCCGGTTCGTAGTGCAACTCCATATCGCCGCCGGGCAGCGCGGCCCAGATGCCTACCCGTTCACCATTGGCCCATACGGAGAGCGCGCGCGAATGCGATTTGCGGCCCATCGCTCACCACTCCGGCTGGCCAGCGGCGCCGGGCGCCCCGGTATCGCGCGACTGCACGCACAGCTCAAGACCGTAAAGCGCGAAAAGCGCCATCATCTGGTCGAACGAGAGGCTGGCCGTACCCGTGGTCTCAAGCGCGGAAAGCCGCGGCTGACCAATGCCGATACGCGCGGCCGCCTGCGCCTGGGTCATCCCCCGGGCCTTTCTGGCCGACTGCAGAATCTCGCCGAGTGCAGCCGGCGTATGGACGATGATCTTCATGAGATATTCCTGTCACGCATAAAGCAATTTTATGCCTGTCGGTGATAGTTTGACAATATCAGCCACAGGTATAAAGCAGAAATATCGCTCACACCGATAGTTGTAGCGTAACGCAGCGGCCCCTGCCTCCTGTCAGTCAGGGAGCCCTTCGGAGACGGAAAAACTCCACGTTCACGCTGCAATGCACAATCCCTGGCGTTAGTCGAGTACCCGAAAACAAGTGTTTTTTTGACACCACGCCGCGGCCAATTTCAACGCGATTTTTATTTTCGCCGTCCTATGATGGCCCGTCGTATTTCGCTGCTCCGGACACGACCTGTCCATGCGGCCGCTTCGCAATAATCGCCGCCCAAAAGCGGCGGAGCTTGCGGCGCCAGCAATAATCAAAAGGGATTAACTTTCATTATTGAAGGTTACATAAAAATCTTTCGGCCTGATTACGCCTTCTTTATTGCAGAAAATAGAAGGACGAATTAGCCATTAACGCCAATCCATAGCTGTACTCGGAGAAAAGCATGAAAAAAAGTCTTGTCGCCCTCGCACTCGGTAGTGTCTTCGCAATTTCCGCACATGCACAAAGCAGCGTCACCCTCTACGGCCTGATCGACACGGGCCTCGTCTACACGAACAACCAGGGCGGCCACAGCAACTGGCAACTGAACAGCAGCTCGACGCAGAACACGGTGTTCGGCCTGAAAGGCACGGAAGACCTCGGCGGCGGCCTGCATGCGGTCTTCAAGCTGGAACAGGGTTTCGTGCTCAATAACGGCGCCGAAGCGTTCTCCGGCGACATCTTCGGCTCGCAAGCCTGGGTCGGCCTGCAAAGCGACCAGTACGGCACGCTCACGTTCGGCCGCCAGTTCGACGTGATGAACGACCTGGTCGGCCCGCTCACGGCGGAATCGAACACCTGGGGCGGCAACATGGCCGCCCACCCGTTCGAGAACGACAATCTCGCCGCCGATTCGGTCGTCATCAACAACTCGGTCAAGTACACAAGCCCGACCTGGCACGGCATCACGGGCGAAACGATGTACTCGTTCAGCAACAGCAGCGAATTCGCGAACAACCGTTCGTACGGCTTCGCGCTTGCCTACACGCAAGGCCCGCTCAACCTCGCGGCCGGCTACCTGCAGCTCAACAACGCCGGCAGCGGCAGCGGCGCCGTCACCACGAGCGACACCAGCGCGAACTTCCTCGCGGAGCGTCAGCGCGTCTGGTCGCTCGGCGGCAACTACACGTTCGGCCCGGCCACGGTCGGTCTCGTCTGGAGCCACACGCAGCTCGACAACGTCGGCGGCGTGTACTCGTTCGGCACGGGCACGTACCTCGGCTCGAACGACGCTTCGGCCGGCTCGCTCACCGGCTCGCTGCGACTCGACAACTACGAGGTGAACGTCAAGTACGCGCTGACGCAGGCCTTGACCGTTTCGGGCGCCTATACGTACACGCATGGCGCGTACAACGGCTCGGCGCCGGGCTGGAACACGGCGATGCTGCAGACGGACTACGCGGTCAGCAAGCGCACGGACTTCTACCTCGAAGGCGTGTATCAGAACGTGCATGGCGCGCCGGCCGACTCGGTGCTCTCGCACGCGATGATCAACACGCTCTCGCCGTCGGCGACCGATACGCAAGTGGCAGTCACCGTGGGCATGCGTCACGCTTTCTAAGCGGCCACGCCGCGCAAACGGCACCTCGCTTTCGTCCGGCAACGGGCGGCACGAGGTGCTTTTTTTATTTCTCTTCGCCGCCTTTGCGCAAACGGGCCGCCTTGGGGTTATAGTCTGCCATTCCAAGCGACTGACTGACCGAATGAAGATGATCACCCGGCTCTGGAAAGAGAACAAAGGCCTTATCGCATTCCTGCTGCTCATGACGGTCTTCCGTAGCGCCGTCGCGGACTGGAACGTCGTGCCGAGCGGCTCGATGCTGCCCACCATCTGCATCGGCGACCGCATTCTCGTCGACAAGCTGGCCTACGATCTGCGCGTGCCGCTCACGCACATCCGCATTGCGCACCTGGCCGACCCGCAGCGCGGCGACATCGTGACCATCGATTCGTCCTCCGCGCACGAACTGCTCGTCAAGCGCGTGATCGGCGTGCCCGGCGACCGCATCGCCCTGCGCGACAACGTGCTCTATGTGAACGGCGTACGCGCGACCTACCGGCCCGAAGGCATGAATCTGCTCGCGAGCGACGCCAGCGAACCCGGCGATTATTTCGCGGAACGCTTCGACGGCGTGACGCACACCGTGCGCTTCTCGCCCTATGCGCCCAGCCCGCGCAGTTCGTTCGGCCCTGTCGTCGTGCCGCGCGGCGAATACCTGATGCTCGGCGACAATCGCGACGACAGCGCGGACTCGCGCTATTTCGGTTTCTTCCCGCGTAACGAGATCATGGGCCGCGCGCGCCGCGTGGCTTTCTCGCTCGACCCCGACCACTACTACGCGCCGCGCTTGAGCCGCTTCGGATCGCTGCTCGATACGCCGCCAGCGTAAGCGGGGTCCCGTCTTCCGGAGTCCCCTCATGTCATCGATCCCCGCAAACGCGCCCGGCGCGCTGCATGAAGTCTGGCTGATCCGCCACGGCGAGACCGAGTGGAGCCGTTCGGGTCAGCATACGGGCCGCACCGATATTCCGCTCACGGAGCGCGGCCGCGATCAGGCCCGCGCGCTGGCGCCGCGGCTGGCCGCGCAGACCTTCGACGCGGTCTGGTCGAGCCCGAAGGCACGAGCCATCGAAACGTGCGAACTGGCGGGCCTGGGTGCCAGACGCGTCATCGTGCCCGAGTTGCACGAATGGGACTACGGTATCTACGAAGGGCGCACCACGCCCGACATCCGCGCGAGCGCGCCGGACTGGAGTGTGTGGCACTCGCCGGTTCCGGAAGGCGAGAACCTCGCGCAGGTACAGGCCCGCGCCGAAAGCGTGGTGGCGCGCCTGCTCGCGTCGAGCGGACGCGTGGCGGTCTTCTCGCACGCCCATTTTCTACGCGCGCTGGCAGGCTGCTGGATCGGCGGCGCCGCCCTTGGCGCACACTTCTATCTCGACACGGCCTCCATCAGCGTTCTCGGCTTCGATCGCGAGTTCCGCGCGATACGGCACTGGAACGTGCTGCCCAAAGCCTCTCTCTGAACGGCACGATCGAATACGGATGAAACTGGAAACGCAGCGCCTTCTGCTCGCCTCGGTCTGCCTCGCCCTTTGCGCGGGCGCCACGGCCGCCCATGCGGCAGACGACCAGCAGACCCGGATCAAACAGGCCGTGGATGCCGCTATCGTGCCGCTGATGGCGAAAGACGACGTACCGGGCATGGCTGTCGGCGTCACGGTGGACGGCCGGCCCTGGGTGTTCGATTACGGCGTGGCGTCGAAAGAGGGCCGCCAGCCTGTCACACGCAACACGCTGTTCGAACTTGGTTCGGTATCCAAAACGTTGACGGCCACGCTCGCCTCGTATGCCGCCGTCAACGGTGAACTCTCGCTCGCCGCGCCCGCCGGCCAGTATGTGCCCGCGTTGCAGTCGAGCCCGTTCGGCAAGGTAAGCCTGCTGGAACTGGGCACGCATACGCCCGGCGGCCTGCCCTTGCAGGTCCCCGACGACGTTACCGACGAAGCCCGACTCATGCAGTATTTCCGCGCGTGGAAGCCGCTCTACGCCCCCGGCACCTACCGCACGTACTCGAACATGGGCATCGGCATGCTCGGGTTCGTCACGGCAAAGCGCATGGGCCAGAGCTTCGACGCCGCGATGACGCGGCATCTCTTGCCCGCCCTCGGCCTCTCCAGCTCGTATCTCGACGTACCGTCAGGCAGGGCGGCCGATTACGCTCAGGGCTACACGAAGCAGAACCAGCCCGTGCGCATGAAACCGGGCGTCCTTGGCGAGGAAGCGTACGGCATCCGCTCGAACGCCGCCGACATGACGCGCTTTATCGAAGCCAACATGGGCGAAGTGCGGCTGGCCCCGAAGCTGCAGCAGGCGATCACGGCGACGCATACGGGCTACTTCCGTTCGGGCCCGCTCACGCAGGATCTGATCTGGGAACAGTACCCCTGGCCCGTCGATTTGAAGACGCTGCAGGCCGGCAACTCGTCTGCGATGATCCTCGACGCGACGCCGGCCACGCGCATCACGCCGCCCGAGCCACCGCGCGACGACGTGTGGATCAACAAGACCGGCTCGACCAACGGTTTCGCGACCTATATCGCGTTCATTCCGCAGCGGCATCTGGGTATCGTCCTGCTCGCCAACAAGAACTACCCGATCGAAGATCGCGTGGCGGCAGCGTATGCAATTCTTTCGGCGCTCGATACGCAGAAGTGACGAGGAGCGAAGCTCCTGTGCGGGGCTCCCGGTCGCCGATCACCCGCGCCGGCCTCGCCGGGTAGCGGGTCCCGGCGCGCGCCGCGCCCGCGCCAGAGCGCCCTGAAGCTTGCCGAGCCCCTTGCGAACGTCCTGCGCGCCGTCGAACAATAGCGACTCGAGATGATCGCTCAACGTCTGGGTCAGGCGGCGATAGCCCGCGACGGCCGGAAACGGAAACGCGCTGATCTGCCGGTTTTTCGCCAGTTGATCCATGACGGCGATGACGCGATTGCGTTGCAGCACGTAGCGGTCTTCGGCGACGGAATGGCGGGCGCTGCCTGCCGCCCCATGGAGTACGAAGTATTTCATCAGTTCCGGCGAGGTCAGCGTCTCGATCGTCCGCCACGCCCATTGCGCCGCCTCCGTACCATTACCCGAGGGTATCGCCAGCAGCGCGCCGCCGAGAGGTGAGATCGGCGTCACGCCCCGCTCGAACGTGGGATGCAACTGCAGCCCGATGCGACCGCCTTTCTGCAGCAGCGCATGGCTGTCCAGCATGCCGTAACGGTTCGACCAGTGATAGCACATGGCCGATTTCCCCGAGCCGAAAATCTGGGCATTGCGCGTCCAGTGCGCGCTGCGCAACTGCGTGGACGACCACGGAAGCAGCGCGCGAAGATACTCGATCACCTGTCTGCCGCGTTCGGTATCGACCTGCAGGACGCCGTCGTCGAACCTCACGCCGCCCTGCGCGCCCAGCATCTGCAGGAACGATTCGGCAAGCGGCAGACCCGGTGCCGCGTTCCAGGTGATGCCCGCCCGATCCTGCCTCGGCCGGTGCAATCGGGAGGCGCAGCGAATCACGTCTTCGAAACTCGAAGGCGGATCGAGCCCCTCGGCCTCGAACAGATCCTGCCGATACCACAGGAAGTCCACCGTCGGCTGCACGGGAATGGCGTAGAGTGCTTTGCCGTGCCAGCCGGCCTGCCATGCCGCATCGTAAAAGTCCGCGCCGGAAAAACTGCTGGCAGCCTGCAAGGCCTGCAACTCGAGCAAATGCCCGTCTTCGGCGAGTTCTGCGAGCCACGGGAAGGGAATCGCCACCAGCACCGGCGCCGCGGCTCCCGCGCGCGATGCGTCATCGAGCGCCTTGTCGAGCGCATCCCGGTAGGTGTCCTGAGGCCAGGTCAGGATCCTCAAGCGATGGCCCACGAAGCGCTCGATGTCGGAGCGGTTGCGCTTGAGTATGTCGAATACGGGGTCTTCGTAGGCCACGAGCGTCAACTCGATCGCGCCGTTGAAACCGTCCGGCGCGGGCCGTGGCCATGCAATGCCTGGCGTCCCCGTCAAACCTTCGGCCTGGAAACGATCGAAGGAGTCGGTGTCGCTGGCTCCCACGATCAGCCTGACCGTCTGTTCGGTAATCCTGTCCACGCGGTCGAGTAGCGAAGCGGAGGGACGCACGATGGCGCGGCTGCCCGAACCCGACACGGAGCGGAACTCCAGCAGGCCGCCGGCCTTCAGCGCGAACACCACCCGGCGCGCGGTCGTGCGCGGCAACCCGGAGAGATCGGCGAGCGCTGTGATGGTCGTGGGCCGGTCGTTCAGATGATTCTGCAAGAGCGCGCCAAGGACTGGCCAGATCGCCTGCGCGTCGTCGCCAAGTTCGGCGCGCAGTATTTCGGCCAGCCGGTCGATGACGGCGATGGCGGCCAACCGGTCGCGTGCGTGCATGAGTCTCCCGGGGAGAAACGACGCCGAAAAGCGCTGACGCCGTGTTGCCATAAGTAAGGTAAGCCTATGATACGACGAGAAATAACCAGAATGGACATTTCTCCCGCGGGCGTGCCGGTCACCGCGTCATAGGATGCAGCCATACGCCACCCGCACGACGGGGCGTCGACAAGATCAACCAGGAGACGAGCATGAAGAGAGCAGCACGCCTGATCGCGGCACTGGCCATGGCGGTGTTCAGCCTAAGCGCCACGGCGGAGGGCGCGAGATTCGCCGTGATCTCGCATGCGCCCGACGCCGATCCGTTCTGGAACGTCGTCAAGAACGGCATCGCCGATGCGTCGAAGGACTTCGGCGTCACGGTCGACTATCGCAACCCGCCCAATGGCGATCTCGCCGACATGGTTCATCTGCTGGAGCAGGCCGCCGCCCGCAACTACGACGGCGTGGCGACGACGATCGCCGACTACGATGTCGTGAGCGGCCCGGTCAAGACCATTATTTCGAAGGGCATTCCGGTGATCACGTTCAACTCCGGGACCGCAAAGCAAAACGCGGAACTCGGCGCCCTGCTTCACGTAGGCCAACCGGAGTACGAAGCAGGCAAGGAAGCGGGTGAACGCGCGAAAGCCGCCGGCGTCAAAAGCTTTCTCTGCGTGAACAACAATGTGACCAATCCCGAGTCGTTCGAACGCTGCCGCGGCTTCGCCGAAGCGATCGGCGCCGACTTCAAGACGTCCACGCTCGATAGCGGCAACGATCCCAACGAAGTGCAGAACAAGGTCTTTGCAGCGCTGCACAAGCGGCCCGACACCCAGGCCGTGCTCGCACTCGGCCCGACCTCGGCCGTCCCCGCTCTTCGGGCCGTCAGCAAGCTCGGATTGTCGTCGAAGATTTACTTCGCCACGTTCGACCTCACGCCGGAAATCGACAAGGGCATCGAGGCGGGCACCGTGGAGTTCGCGATCGATCAGCAGCCCTACCTGCAGGGCTACATTCCGGTCGCGCTGCTCGCCATCATGAAACAGAACCATACCCACGATATCGGCAAGGCCATCGCGGCCCTGCAGGCCAATCCGCAGTTTCAGCAACGCGTTCGCACTTACGGTCTCGCGCCGCGCTTCTCGGCCAACGGCATCGACACCGGGCCCGGCTTCGTGACGCGCAGCAACGTCGCGCTCGTCGAAAAGTACGCGGGCCAGTATCGCTGATACCCGTCTTCACTACCATGCACTCCTGAAATTTACGTTCCTTCCCGATAGAGGATCCATCATGTTTCAACTTGCGGTATGCGCGGAAATGGTCTTTCGCCAGCTTCCGTTCATCGAGCGCGTCAAACGAATCGCCGATCTCGGATTCCACGTGGAAATCTGGGACTGGACGAAGCACGATATCGCCGAACTCGCGGCCAGCGGCACCTCGTTTTCCTCGATGACAGGGTATATCGAAGGAGACCTGATCACCGAAAGCGGCGCCAGGTCGCTTCTGCAAACCGCCGAACAATCCATCGAGGCCGCAAAACGACTCCATTGCCCGCGCCTGAATCTGCACGGCACGGGGCTCGACGGCAACGGCATGCCGGTCCAACCCACGCCCGTCGTCACGGGCGCGATGTGGCTCGCAGCACGGCATACGCTGGCGCAAGTGGCGGAACTCGGACGGCGCGCCAGCGTGGTCTTCTGCCTCGAAAATCTCAACACGGAAGTGGATCACCCCGGCGTGCCCTTCGCGCGCGCCGCGGATACGCTCGCACTCGTGAAGGCCGTGGACAGTCCGCATCTGCGCCTCAATCTCGATCTGTACCACGCACAGATCGGCGAGGGCAATCTGATCGAGCTGGTCCGCCGGGCGCTGCCCTGGATCGGGGAAATTCAGGTTGCCGATGTTCCGGGGCGCTGCCAGCCCGGTACCGGAGAGATCCATTACCCGGCCATCGCCCGGGCCCTGGCGCAAGCTGGCTACCGCGGCACGATCGGCCTTGAAGCATGGGCGAGCGGCGACGACGAAGCGGCGTTGCAGCAGTTCCGGGATGCGTTCGCCGTCTAGCTCGCGGCAAGCAGCGCGAGGCGGGTATTCGAGGTTTTTATCCTCAACGAATCGCAGTACGAAACAATTTCATCGAAACACGGGCATGCCCCTGATTTCGAACAACCTGAAACGGAAAAAAGCTCAAATGCTGAATATTGCCCTGCTAGGTGCTGGCCGGATCGGCCAGGTCCACGCCCGATCGATCCGTGCCAATCCGGACTGCAAGCTCGCCGCCGTCGCGGACGTCGCGGCGGATGCCGCCTCGAAGCTCGCCGCCCAGCATGGCGCCGAGGTACGCTCCGTCAGCGAGATTCTCGCCGACTCCACCATCGACGCCGTGCTGATCGCCACGTCCACCGACACCCACGCCGACCTGATAGAACGCGCCACGCAAGCCGGCAAAGCCGTGCTCTGCGAAAAACCGGTGGACCTGACACTGGAGCGCGCGCTGAAATGCCAGGCGAGGGTCAACGAAACAGGCAAGCCGGTCATGATCGGCTTCAACCGCCGCTTCGACCCGAACTTCGCCGCCCTCAAGGCAGCCGCCGACGCCGGAGACATCGGCCGCGCCGAGTTGCTGTCCATCACCTCCTTCGACCCGGCCCCGCCCCCCGTTTCCTATATCAAGGTATCGGGCGGGCTGTTCCGCGACATGACGATTCACGACTTCGACATCGCTTGCTGGATCATGGGCGGCGCGCCCGCGAAGGTCACTGCGGCAGGCTCCTCGATCGTCGACCCCGAGATCGGCAGGGCCGGCGACATCGATACGGCCGTCGTGACGCTGACCTGGCACGATGGCCGCATCGCCGTCATCAAGAACTCGCGGCGCGCCGGCTACGGCTACGATCAGCGCATCGAACTGCTCGGCTCCGGTGGTCTGCTCGCTGCGAAGAACGTGCTCGAAAACACGGTCGAAAGCATCACGAGCACAGGCGCGCGCTCGGCCAAGCCCGTCTACTTCTTCCTCGAGCGTTACATGCGCGCCTACGAGGCGGAGTGGAGCGCTTTCGTCGAGGCCATCAAGACCGGAACCTGCGTGCCCGTGGGTATCGCTGATGGCGTTGCCGCCCTTGCCTGCGCAGAAGCGGCAACGCGCTCGGCGCAAACCGGCGGGACGGTGGCGATCACGCCCGACATGCTGGGAACCTGATCGGCCGGAGAGCCAAACGGCTCGAGCCGCCGTCACGCGCTGCGTGGCGGCGCCTCCTTGCGGAAAAACCGGTTTTCCGGCCGTGGCAAGCCAAGATGCTCGCGCAAGGTGGAACCGGTGTATTCGCGGCGAAAAATGCCGCGCCGCTGCAATTCCGGCACGACCCGCGAAGTGAAATCGTCGAGGCCCTGCGGCAGAAACGGGAACATGACATTGAAGCCGTCGCTGCCCTCCTCCACGAGCCACCGCTCCATTTCGTCCGCGATCGACTTCGCCGTGCCCACCATTTCCAGTCCTGAATAGCCGCCTACACGCTGTGCGAGTTGACGGATCGTGAGACCGTCTTCGCGCGCCCAGTCCACGATGCGCTGCCGCGCCGAACGACTCGCATTGGTCTCGGGAATGTCGGGCAGCGGCCCGTCGGGATCGAAGCCCGAGACGTCATGGCCCAGCGCGATCGACAGCGAAGCGATGCCGCTGTCGTAGTGCACGAACGTATCCAATAGCGCGCGTTTTTCGCGCGCTTCCTCGACCGACTCGCCCAGCACGACGAATACGCCGGGCAGGATCTTGAGGTGATCGCGCGCGCGGCCCAACGGTTCTAGACGTGCCTTGACGTCCGCATAAAAGCGCTTGCCCGCCGCGAGACTAGGCTGCGCCGTGAACACGGCCTCGGCCGTTTCGGCCGCGAGTTGCCGCCCGGCCTCCGAGGAACCCGCCTGCACCACCACGGGCCAGCCTTGCGGCGGCCGCGCGATATTCAGCGGTCCGCGCACCGAAAGATGCTCGCCGCGATGCGCGAGCACGTGAAGCTTCGCGGGATCGAAATAGTCCCCGCTCTCGACGTCGCGGACGAAGGCGTCGTCGTCCCAGCTATCCCACAGGCCCGTCACCACGTCGAAGAATTCGCGGGCGCGCCGGTAGCGCTCGTCGTGCTCCACATGATCTTCCAGACCGAAATTCAGCGCGGCATCCGGGTTCGAGGTGGTCACGAGATTCCAGCCCGCGCGTCCGCCGCTCAGATGATCGAGCGACGCAAAGCGGCGCGCGACGTGATACGGCGCGTCGAACGTGGTTGACGCGGTCGCGACGAGGCCGATCTTCTCCGTCACGGCCGCGAGCGCGGAAAGCAGCGTGAAGGGTTCGAACGACGTCGCGGTGTGGCTGCGGCGCAGCGCCTGAATGGGCATGTTCAGCACGGCGAGGTGATCGGCCATGAAGAACGCGTCGAAACGCGCCGCTTCCAGCGTCTGCGCGAGGCGCTTGAGATGAGCGAAATTGAAATTCGCGTCCGGCCAGGCACCGGGATAGCGCCACGCCCCGGTATGCAGGCTAACGGGGCGCATGAACGCGCCAAGGTGCAACTGACGGGTGCGGGTCATGGTACGGTTCCGGCCGTTCGAAATGGAAGGCCCTACCATACGCCGGTTCTCCGAACTGCGCAGAATCCCCACTCGTTATGTGCCTATGCACAGATCCGGCGCTTTATCAGTTTCAGGAACAAGCATTTTCTCCGCCGCGCCGCGCGGTGCTTCTACGCGCGAGCGCAGTGCATATCAACGCCGCGGGCATATATAAAGCGCACAAAATTGGTTGTCGCGAGATGCGGCCACTCGCTAGCATTTCCCGATCTTCAACCCGTCGTAGGGCGTATCGAATGAATCGCAACAATAGAAAATGGCTCGCAAGCCTGGTCGCATCGGGCGTGCTCGCCGCGGGGGCTGGCGGCGCGCACGTGGCGCTCGCGGCAGACCAGACGGTGCGCGTGGGCATCATGTCCGGCGAAGACGAAGATGTGTGGCGCGTCGTGGCGGCCAATGCCGCGAAACACGGGCTGGCCGTGAAGGTGACGACGTTCAACGACTACACGCAGTCGAACGAAGCGCTGTCCGAACGCGACCTCGACGCCAATTCATTCCAGCACAAGCCGTATCTGGATGCACAGATCAAGGCCCACAACTATGCCATCGTGCCCATGGGCTACACCTACGTTCAACCGATCGGGCTCTATTCGGTCAAAGTGAAGTCGGTGGCCGACCTGCCGCAAGGCGCCGTCATCGGCGTGCCCAACGATCCCAGCAACGAAGGCCGCGCGCTGTTGCTGCTGCAGGCGCAGGGGCTCATCACGCTGCGCGGCGACCTGGGCCTCCTGCCCACGGCTCGCGACATCGAGAAAAATCCGAAGGACATCAAGATCAAGGAGCTCGACGCCGGCATCGTCGGGCGCGCGATCCGCGACCTCGACGCCGCCGTGATCAATACCGACTGGGCCATCAAGTCCGGCATCCGCATTCCCGACCAGCGCATTGCGCAGGAAGCCGTGGGCGGCAATCCGTACCGCAATTTCATCGCGGTCAACGCGAAAGATGAAAACGCTCCGTGGGTCAGAGCACTCGTGGAAAGCTATCAGCAGCCCAACGTGGCACACGAGATCCTCGCCGTCTACCACGGCGCGACGCTGCCGGCCTGGCAAGGCGCGCCGCAGCACTAACCACGACGTGACGCCGTCAATCGCCGCGGACGGCCGGAACGATCCGCGGCGATCGCACTCCCGGCAATCCCGTTCATCCCCCTTCGAAGGCCCTCCGATCGCCCTGCACGCTTACCCCAGGTGACATTCCTGCGCACGCCGAATAACATAGGTAGCCTATCAATCCAGATTCGCCGCTGCGCGCCGCCGGCCCCATGAATCAGCCCGCCCCACCCGACGCTCTCGCTTCCGCCCTTGAAATCGCCGAGGCACTGCGCCCGGTGCTGCATCGCCTGCTGCGCGAGCTGCGGCGCGAAAGCCAGCATCCCGAGGTCTCGCCGCTCCAGGCGCTGCTGCTCGCCTCCATCGTCAAGCATCCCGGCATCGGCGTGACCGACCTCGCCGCGCTCGAGAACGTGCGTGGGCCGACCATCAGCGGGCATGCCAAGGCGATGGAGAGCGCAGGCCTAGTCGAGCGCGAGGCGAACGATCCCGACGACCGCAGGCGCGTGGGCCTCGTCGCCACGAAGAAGGGACGCGACGCGATCAAGGCGATCAAGCGCAACCGCACGGACTGGCTGGCGCGCCAGCTCGCCGCGCTTTCGCCGGCCGATCGCCGGGCCATCCGGGAGGCCGTCGAACCGCTCGGCCGGGTCGTGGCATGAACGCGGACAGCGGGCGCGCGCAGGCGGCGCCAGCCGCACCCTCCGCCGGCGACGCACCCAAGCGGCGCGAAATCCGCTCCGTGCTGACCGGCTTGATGATCGTGATGGGTCTCGGCGCGCTCGACCAGAGCATCGTCGCCACGGCGTTGCCGCGCATCATCGCGGAGTTCGGCGGCGTCACGCATTTGTCGTGGGTCGTCTCGGCCTATGTGCTCGCCTCGACGGCCACCATGCCGCTCTATGGCAAGCTGAGCGACCAGTACGGACGCAAGCCCGTGCTCTACGCGGCCATCCTGCTTTTCTTGTTCGGCTCCGCGTTGAGCGGCCTGTCCCGCAGCCTGCCGCAGCTCATCGCCTTTCGCGCGGTGCAGGGTCTGGGCGCGGGCGGCCTGCTGCCGCTCACGCAAACCATCGTCGGCGACCTCGTGCCGCCCGCAAAACGCGGCCGCCGCCAGGGCTCGATCAGCGCGGTCTATGCCGTCTGCAGCGTCGTGGGACCGCTCGCGGGCGGCATCATCACCGACCTGCTTTCGTGGCACTGGATCTTCTACGCGAACCTGCCGATCGGCGCCGTCGCGCTTTACGTGATCGGCCGCGCGCTGCGCCACTCGCCGCCGCTACGCACGCGGCGCATCGACTATGCGGGCGCCGTCCTGCTCACCTCGACCACGACGGCCCTCCTGCTCGTGCTCGCGCTCGGCGGCTCCGAGTGGGCGTGGGACTCGGCCCAGGTAGCCCTCTGCGCCTCCCTCGCCGTGGCGCTCGGTCTCGTCTTCGCGCTGCACACGCGGCGCACGCCCGAACCCGTCCTGCCGCCGGCGCTCTTTGCCGACCGCCTCTTCGTGATCGCCTGCACTGTCCTCGCATTCACGTTCATGGGCCTGCTGGGATCGAGCGTCTTCTTCCCGCTCTACTTCCAGACCGTGGAAGGCGTCAGCCCCTCGCATTCGGGTTTTCTCACCGGGCCGCTGATGATGGGCGTGGTGGTATCGTCGGTCTTCAACGGACGCGTGCTGCTGCGCCGCGGACGCTACAAGCCCGCCCAGATTGCGGGTCTCGCGCTCGCGGTCGCCTCCTTCGGCGTGCTCGCCTGGAGCATAGGCAGCGCCCAGCCGCTGGGCGTGGTCGAGCCGTGCATCGTCGCGGTGGGGCTCGGGCTCGGACTCGTGATGCCCAACATGACGATTGCCGTGCAAAATGCCTTGCCTGCCAGCCATCGCGGCGTGGGCACGGCCACCCTCGCCTTCTTCCGCTCCCTCGGCGGCCTGATCGGCGTCACGGGTGCCGGGGCGATCCTCGCGGCGAAGCTGCGGCACTCGGCGGCGCCGCAACTCGCGCACGTTTCGGCGCATGCGGCAAGCGTCGGCCACGAGGTCGCGACGGCCATCTACCGCCACGCCATTGCCGGCATTTTCGCCATGGGAGCGTGCATCATCGCCATTGCGCTCGTGCTCGTCCTGTTTCTGCCCGAGTTGCCGTTGCGCGCGCACCACCACGCGGACGAGCCGCTCAAGTCCTGAGAGCGGCCAGCCGTTATCCGTTCCGGGTTTTCCTGCCGTAACGGCATTGCCGGCCGTGGCGGCGCCGCGCGGGCGTTATTTCCATACTCACGGAAAGCGCAAGGTATGCCAGGATGCGGATATTCGCCCGCGGCGCATACCGCCGCCGTCCTCCCCTTACATCCACCCGACATGCAACAAGGCACCCAGGCCACTGCCGCCAGCTTCGCCACGACGGGCGTCGATCTGCTCGCGCTGTTCGACGTCACGCCCACCTCGCTGTGGCTCGAAGACTATAGCCAACTGCGCGCGCTGTTCGATCGCTGGCGCGCGGCCGGCGTCACGGACATCCGCCGCCACCTCGAAGAGGAGCCGCGCCGCGTGGCCGAATGTTCGGCATGCATCCGAGTGCTGAAGGTCAACCAGCACACGCTGCGCATGTATGGCGCGCGCGATTACGACGAACTCGCCGCGCACCTGGGCTCCGTGCTCCGCGACGACATGTTCCAGGCGCACGTTGGCGAGCTCGAGCAGATGTGGGCCGGGAACCCGACGTTCGAGAGCCAGAGCGTGAACTACGCGCTCGACGGCCGCCGCATGGACATCCTGCTGCGCGGCGTGATCTTGCCGGGTCACGAGGAAGACTGGAGTCGCGTGCTGGTGGCCATCGAAGACGTCTCCGCGGTCGAAGAAGCCCGTCATCGTGCGATGGCGAACCAGTTGTACGCGCAGGGCATCTTCGAACACGCGCCCGTTTCGCTCTGGGTCGAGAATTTCTCGGCGATCCGCCAGTTGCTGGAAGACGTGCGAATGCAGGGCATTGTCGACTTCCGCACCTTCACCGACGTTCACCCCGAATTCGTCGAGCGCTGCATGAGCGAAATCCAGGTGGTGGACATCAACCACTACACGCTCGGCATGTTTCGGGCTCCCGACAAAGCGACGCTGCTCACCCGGCTGCCCGACGTATTCCGCGACGAGATGCGTCCGCACTTTCGCGAGCAACTGTTCGACCTCTGGGAGGGGCGCCTTTTCCACCAGCGCGAAGTGCTCAACTACGCGCTGGACGGCAGCGAACTGCACGTGCATCTGCAATTCTCGGTCTTTCCGGGGCACGAGGAACAGTGGGACCTGGTGCTGCTCGCGCTCACCGACATCACGGCGCGCAAGAAAGCGGAAGCCTACCTCGAATTCCTCGGCAAGCACGACGTTCTGACGAAGCTGAAAAACCGCTCGTTCTACGTGGACGAACTGAACCGCCTCCAGCGCAAGGGGCCGTTCCCGGTGAGCGCGATCGTGCTCGACATGGACAACCTGAAGCTCGTCAACGACCAGCTCGGGCACGCCGCCGGCGATGCCCTGCTGCGCCGCGCGGGCGAAGTGCTGGCGAAGGCGATCCAGAAGCCGTATCAGGCGGCACGCATTGGCGGAGACGAATTCGCCGTGCTAATGCCGGGCGCCGACGAGCGCGACGCGGAAATCGTGGCGGAAAGCATAGGAAAGCTTGTCGAACTGAACAACCAGTTCTACGGCGGCCCCGCGCTCAGCTTTTCGCTAGGTTGCTCGACCTGTGATGAAGGCGAAAGCATCGAGGCCATGCTGCGCGTGGCGGATGCGGCGATGTACGACGCCAAGCGGCGGCGCAACGAGCCGGTTCGTGACGACGATGGGGAAAATAGCAGTCCTGCGGGAAATGCTGCGGGCAGCCCGCGAGCACCCGATTGATTCGGATGCCGAGATAACCGGCGAAAGCAGCGAGGGCCGGCGCGCAACGCGGGGCCGCTCGCGGCTTGCCGCGCCAGCGGCGGCCCGCTACGGGGCGACCGCCAGCTTCAGCCGTCGCGACGTTAGCGAGGCCGCAGACGCTCAAGCCTCGCGCCAACGGGCGCGAACCTTGCCTGCCTCATCATGACGGACAGCAATCAGCCGTTCACTGCGTCCTTGAACGCCTTGCCAGCCGTGAACTTCACCGTCTTGGCCGCAGCGATCTGGATTTCCGCGCCCGTGGCCGGGTTGCGGCCCACGCGGGCAGCACGCTGGCCGGTCGAGAACGAGCCGAAGCCGACGAGCTGTACGGAATCGCCCGAGGTAACCGTGCGCTGAACGACCTCGAGGATCGCGTCGATCGTCGCGCCGGTCGCTGCCTTGGTCTCGCCCGTGCTTGCGGCGACCGCGTCAATGAGTTCCTGTTTGTTCATCTGCTACCTGTGTTGAGTTGAGAAAACCTGCATACCCTACCTCACGCGCGCGAAACAGGCAAATCGCGTTGCATATGGATACGCGTCTTTCGCCCGTCCGGCACGTGTCTTACACCCCGTCCCCGGGGCAAGACAGATGAATATCACAAGAAGATGTCACTGTGTCGGCAAAGCGCCCCGGAAGCGCTAAGTCACTGGCCAGGAACGATTTATGCAGATGCACGGAATCGTTGCGCTCACAGGAACCAGCGATATTCGCGGCTGCCGATCTCGTTCATGAAGTCCAGGTGGTCCTGGCGCTTGTTTTCGCAGTACACCATGACGAAATCTTCGCCCAGGCCCTCGCGCACGGCCGGATGGCCGCGCATCGCGGTGACGGCCGCCAGCATGTCGCCCGGAAAATCGATGCCGCTCGAACGGTCCTCGTTGAGCGGCGCGATCGGTTCGCGGCCCGCGTCGAGCCCGTGCTCGATGCCGGTGAGAATCGCCGCGAGCACGAGATACGGATTGGCGTCAGCCCCCGCGAGGCGATGTTCGATGCGCAGGTTCACGTCGTCCGAGTCGGGAATGCGGATGCACGCGTCGCGGTCTTCGAAGCCCCAGCTCGCGCGGCTGGCGGCGTTCACCATCGCCCCGTAGCGGCGAAAAGCGTTGTGATTGGGCGCGAAAACCGGCATGCAATGCGGCAGCAGCGCGAGACAGCCGGCCACCGCGTGACGCAATGCGCGCTTGTCGTTCGCCGCGAGCACGTTGTTGCCGGCACGGTCGTAGAGGCTCACGTGGACGTGCATGCCGCTGCCGGGCGCATCGAGCCACGGCTTTGACATGAAGCTCGCGCGGTAACCCTGGCTCATCGCCACGCCGCGCGTACTGCGGCAGAAGAGCGCCGACCAGTCCGCCGCGCGCAGGCCATCGTCGCAATGGCCGAAGTTGATTTCGAACTGGCCCGGCCCCAGCTCTGCAGTAATGACCGTTGCGTCCACACCCTGCTCGCGCGCGGTCTCCACCATATCGTGCAGCACCTCCGAGAAACGCGAGAGGCGCTCGATATGCATGTTCGCCTGGTTATCCTCATCGCCGCTAAACGGATCGCGCGCATGCTGCGGCAGACCGTTCTTCAGCTTCGCGTCGAACAAATAAAACTCCAGCTCGAAGGCCACCACGGGATGCATGCCGCGCCTTGCGAAGCGTTCCAGCACGCGCGCGAGCACCTCGCGCGGTTCGAAGCCGATGGGCGCCGGCGTGCCGTCCGACGTAATCAGCATCTGGCCGAGCGGCGCCTTCTCCCAGCGCACCGGTTTGAGCGTGCCGGGCACGAGCCGGCGCGGCGCGTCCGGATCGCCGTCATGGAAGCAGTACTGTCCGATCGGATAGACACCGCCCTGCGTGCCCAGCAGCACGCAGTTCTGGGGCAGCTTCAGCAGCGAGCCGGCCGCGACTTTTTCGAGCATCCCGATGGGGTAGCGCTTGCCGTAGAAGTGACCCGGAATATCCAGGCACAGGAGATCGACGTAGCGCACGTCGGGATGAGCCTCGCGAAATGCACGCACTTCGCCGACCAGATCGACTGCGGGAGATGTCACGGTAAAGTCCTTGGTTGCGCCAGAGAAAGCGGTGGGTTCTTATGTATGGACTACTGATCGCATGAATGAAATCGGCATGCATGCGCCGCGGCTGCGGCTGCGGCGCCCCCGTCCTCACGTCACGTGAATACCCAGAGGACCCTCGTGGGCGTGTCGCCGAGATTGGCGTAGCTGAAGCGGCAGCGCGCGGGCAACTGGAAGCTGTCGTTGGCGCCCAGCGTCACCGGCTCTTCCTCGCCGTCCAGCCGGATCGTCAGTTCGCCCTCCAGCACGAAGCCACCCTGTTCGTCGCTGTCGTCCACCGGGCGGTCGCCGCTCGTCGCGCCCGGCTCCAGCAGGCTCTCCAGCATCGAAAAGCGCGACGACATGCCCGGCGAAACCAGCACGTCGGTGATGCCGCCCGCGTAGTACAGGACGCGCCGCTCGCCCGGGCGCGTCACCCACGGCAACGCGCGCGGCTTGCTCACGCTGTAGAAATAGGTGGTGGGCGTCTGCAGCGCCTCGCCGATGGCGGTCAGATCCGTCACCGTGGGACGCGAGAGCCCGCGCTCCACCTGCGAAAGAAACCCCACCGATCGCCCGATGCGTTTCGCGAGCTCGGCAAGCGTCACCTTCTTGTGCTTGCGCAGATCGCGAATCAGGATCGCGAGGCCTTCTATTTCGTCCTGCTTGTCCATTTCGATGCCCCGTCACACAACGTCGCGCAGGCGATACCACAGCTTGCCGAGCGCCTCCAGCGGTGCGGCGAAGCGCTCGCCGCCCGGAAACGGCGGATTATGAATGCCCTGGTAAAGCGCGAGCAAGCGGTCGTCGCCGAGGATCGAGTCGGTGACCGCACGCGCGGCCGCCAGCGTCGGCAGCACGCCATGGCCGGAAAAGCCCTGCAGCCAGTAGCGTTGGCGTTCGCGACCCACGTCCGGCGTGCGCCGGATGCTGATGTCGATATGCCCGCCCCACGCATAGTCGAACGCAATGCCGCGCAGCTTGGGAAAGGCGCGCTCGAGACTCGGGCGGATCGCGGCTGCAATGTCCTTCGGAATGCCGCCGAGATACGTGCACGCGCCGCCGAACAGCAGCCGGTGATCGGGGCTCAACCGGAAGTAGTCGGGAACGAACTGGTTGTCGATCACGCAACTGTTGCGCGGCAACAGCAGCTTCGCGAGCGAAGGATCGAGCGGACGCGTCGCGACCTGCCAGGTGCCGACGGGCAGCACGCGCCTTGCCAGCTTGCTGTCGAGCTGGTCGATGTAGGCATTACACGCGAGCACGAGCGTATCGCCCCGTATTTTTCCGCGGCTCGTGCTGACCACGAAACCCGAGCCGGTCTCCTGCCACGCGAGCACGCGGCTTTGCTCGAAGATCCGGCCGCCCGCGCGCTCGACGGCGTCCGCCAGACCGAGCGCCAGTTTCAGCGGATTCAGATGCCCCGCCTCCGGATCGTAGAGCGCCGCGCGATAGCGAGGACTCCCGATCCATTCGGACATTTCCGCTTCGGGAATGAACCGCAGCTTGTCATAGCCCCACTTGTGAATGGCCTCGTCGCGCGCCTCCTGCAGCATGCCGACGCGGCTCTGCCGCACGGCCGCCCACAGGCTGCCGGGCCGGTAATCGACATCGAAGCCGTGCCGCGCGGGCAATTCGCGCACTTCGGCTGCGGCCCAGCACATGCTGTCCCAGAGCTGCCGCGTGCGCTCCACGCCCAGCGAGCGTTCGAGCGGCCCCATGTCGCACGACCAGCCGAGCAGCGCCTGCCCGCCATTGCGCCCCGAAGCGGCCCAGGCCACGCGGCTCGCTTCGAGCAGTGCCACCCGCTTGCCCGCCAGCGCAAGACGCAGCGCCGAATGCAACCCGCTGAAGCCGCCGCCGACAATCACGACATCCACGCTGCCATCGCCCTCCAGCGGATCGCGCACAGGCAGCACGCCCGGCCAGGCGCGCGCGTAATAACTGTCTATGTGTTGGCTCGACTCGACGAACATGGCAACGTCCGTGAAAATTTACACGATGAATTTCATGAAAAAATACCACGATAATTTCACGAAGGCAAATCTCTTTGGTTTGCGCGCCGCGGCACCCGCGCATCAGGAGCCGGGAATGAGCCGCGAACCGCCCGCCTGTTTCGGACATCCAGGAGAATCATGGGCCGCGCTTGCCGGTAACATTCAACCGGACCCATGGCCCAAGCCAGAAAACGACCCGCCAACACCCACCATGCCGACATTTCACGAGCGTCCGACCTCGAGACCACGACTTCCTGGCCTCGCGCTCCGGATCGCCTTCATCGCGCTGCTGCAGCTTGCGGCGCTCGCCCCGGCATCGGCTTTCCCGACCGCTGTATCCGCCGTTAGCGCGAGCGGCGTCGGCGCCCCGCCTCCCGACATAGCGCCTGGCGACGCGCTCGCCCAGCTCAAACAAATGCAGGCCGAGCAGGACCGCATCAAGCAGCAAACGTCGGAGGCCACCAATAGCAAGGAACTCGACGCGCTCGCCGATGCGACCCAGGACCTGAGCGCCGACGTCGAGAAATTGCGCAGCCAGCTCGCGCTTCAGAGCACGCAACTCCAGGCCCAGCTCGACGTGCTCGGCCCCGCGCCCGAGCCGGGCGCCTCGCCCAGCACTTCGGGCGTGGCGCGCCAGCGGGCAGCCTTGAGCGCGCGCAAGGCGCAGATCGACGCGGCTTTGCAGCAGGCTGTCGATCAGAAAACCAATCTCGCGAACCTGACCGACCAGTTCCAGAAGCTGCACCGCGGCCTGCTGAAGAATCAGCTCGCGCTGCGCACGGGCGGCATTTTCAGTGCGGAATTCTGGCTGCCGCTGTTCCGGCAGCCGCCCGACGATGTTCAGCGGCTCACCGCGTTCAACGCGCAACTGGGCGACATGCTGGCGTCGGTGTGGCAGCCCGGACGGCGTGCCGGGACCGTGCTGCTGCTGTGCGCCGCGCTCGCGGTCTGGATTGGAGGCAGGCGGCTGATCGAACGCGCGCTCGCCTGGATTTGCCTGCATCGCCTGCCCGCAACCCATCTGCGCCGCAGCGCGCTGGCTCTTGCGACCACGGTTGCTTCGCTGCTGGCAACCGGCCTGGCCATGCAGGTCCTCTACCTCGCGCTGGCCCGCCACTTCGAACTCACGCCGGCGCTCGACGACCTGTGGACCCAGCTCGGCAAGCTGACCTTGACCTGCGCGCTGATCGCGGGCCTCGGCCGGGCGCTCATCAGCCGGCATCATCCCACCTGGCGGCTGCCTGCGCTGGCCGATCCCGTCGCGCGCGCGTTGCGGCCATTCCCGAGCGCACTGGCCGCACTGCTGCTCGCGTCCGGCACGATCGAATCGATCAACCGGATCATCGACACGAGCCTGTCGCTCACCCTCTTTGGCCGCGGCGTCGTCTCGCTCGTCATCGTGCTGACGGTCGGTGCGGCGCTGTTGCGCGCGAACCGCGTGCGCAGCGCACTGGCCGCGGCCGGCAAGGCGCCGGAATCGCACTCCACGCTCGCGGGGCTGATCCACGCCGGCGTGTCGCTTGCGATCTTCGCGTCGCTGATCGCGCTGGCCATCGGCTACATCACGGTCGCCCGCTTCATCACCTACGAACTCGTCTGGTTCGAGATCGTGTTGTGCAGCCTTTATGTGCTGACGCAACTGATTCGCGACCTCTTTGAAAGCCTGTTCGCCGCGAATCTGACCACCGGCAAACAGATCAAGAATCTGTTCGGGCTCGAAGACCGGCACCTCGACCAGGCGCAAACCGTGCTGTCGGGGCTCGGCACGAGCCTCCTGATCCTGCTCGCGGTCGTCGCGCTGCTCACGGGCGGCTTCGGCACCACGCCCGGCGACCTCATCAACAGCTTCATGGCCACGCTGGGCGGCCAGCGGCTGCAGAGCCTCAACATCATGCCGGACCACATCACGAACGCGGTGATCGGGTTCGTGGTCGGCTTTTACGTGCTGCGTTCGGTGCGGCGCTGGCTGGAGCACAAGTTCATGCCGACGCTCGGCATGGATCCCGGCATGCGCGTATCGCTCATCACGTTGTTCACGAATGTGGGCTACGTGCTGCTCGTGCTGCTGACGCTGTCACTGCTCGGGGTGAAATGGGACAGTCTCGCGTGGATCGTCAGCGCGCTATCCGTGGGTATCGGTTTCGGCCTGCAGGAAGTCGTGAAGAACTTCGTCTCGGGGCTGATCCTGCTGACCGAGCGCCCGGTGAAGGTGGGCGACATGATCAGCATCGGCGGCGTGGAAGGCGACATCCGCCGCATCAACGTGCGCGCGACGGAAATCCAGCTCAGCGACCGGTCGACGATGATCGTGCCCAACTCGCAACTGATCTCGCAAAACGTGCGCAACGTGACGATGGGCGACAGCACGCAAGGCGTCGCGACGCTCGCACTGACGTTCCCGCTGAACACGGATCCGGAACAGGTGCGGGACCTGCTGCTCGAAGCCTATCTCGAACATCCGGCGATTCTGGAAAAGCCCGCGCCGTCGGTAACGTTCAGCCAGCTCACGCCGGACGGCATCACGCTCAGCGTGACAGGTTATGTGTCGAGCCCGCGCATCGCGGCCTCGACGAAGAGCGACCTGCTGTTCGATATCCTGAAGCGGCTGCGCGCGGCACAGATTCCATTGTCGAATCCGCGCATGCTGATGGTGCAGAACGTGCCGCCGGAAGAGGCCTAGGTCGACCGAAGCGGGCGCGCGGCTCAGTCCGCGGTGCCCGCCGCCGGGGCACCGGCTGCGCGGCGCGCCCAATCGTCCACGTAACCGGGTGTTGCCGCGCCGCGCGCGGCGGGCTCCACCTCGGGCGGCAGCGGCCGCAGCGCCATCGGCAGCACGCCCGCCCAGACGGCACGCGCGAGATCCGCTTCGTCGTCGTTCGGGCCGCCCGTGCGTCTCTTCGATGCCGCCTCCGCGAGCGAAATCCGCAGCACGGTCGTCGCGGCCAGTTCCTTTTCGCTGCCCCGGCGCGCCTCGTTTCCACGGCCCGGCGCCAGACGCTCCATGAACGCATCGAGCGCCGCGGCCTTGTGATCGAGCGGAACCGCTTCGAATACGCCGTAGATCGCGGCAGAACGGTAGTTCATCGAATGATTGAACGCCGAGCGCGCGAGCACGAGCCCATCGAGATGCGTCACCGTCACGCAGACCTGCGCGCCAGCATCCGCTACCTTGAGCATGCGGCTGCCGTTCGAGCCATGGATGTAGAGATAGTCGCCCTCGCGCCAGCACGCCGTGGGAATGCAATGCACGCCGTGGTCGTCGGCGAAGGCGACATGGCAGAGCCATGCTTCGTCGAGAATCGCGTGCAGCGTCGCCTTGTCGTAATCCGCGCGGTGTGCCTCGCGGCGCACACGCGTACGGGACGAAGGCGGCTGGCTGGTGTCGGCGGCGGTCATGGTCGGCATCCTCGATGGGGCACTGGAAAGCCCGTTACGATAAGGAAATCGTGGTCCCAACGGTAGGTCCATGACAACAGCAGTTCATGGAGCCACGAATGTGCAATGCCCGCACGACACCTGCGCGCTTCAGAACAATCGGCCGCTCATCATGATTGCGCGCTCCCCTTGCGATGCGGACGCAGCGGCTTGGCGGCTTCCGCCGCGGGACGCCCCACCCGGCGCGTTGCGCGCGGAGCCGTCGGCTCCGCGCCGCCAAGCTTCTGGCGCAGCGTGTCGAGTTCCCGCCCCTGCGCCGCATGAGTCGCTCGCAGCGCTTCGAGGTGTCCCTCGAGCATGCCCGACTGATGACGCAGATCGCCCAGTTGCGTCTGCAACGACTGGATTTCGGTGCGAGCCCCCTCCTCTGCACGCGCCGCACGGCGGGCCGCTGCCTCCGCCTCGCGTTGCAAACGCGTATGGGACGCGCGCTCGCGATCGTTTTCCAGCGCGGCACGCTTTTCCGCTGCCTGCAGCCGCGCGACCTCGGCTTCGAGCGCCCCGGCAGAGGTCTGGTTGGCGGCCTGGGCCTGCTCAAGTTCGTGGATCCGCACCTGCGCCGCGAGCAAGGCCGCGGTGCGCTGCTCCAGTGCCGTCTCCGTGCGGGCGAGATCGGCCTGCAATGCGGTCATCGCCGCCTGCGCCGCGCGGCGCGCCTCCTCCACTTCGTCGCGCAACGCGGCCAGCGAGGCCTCGGCCGCCGCGCTCGCCCGGTTCCAGAGAGCCCCGACGAATTCGCCCGCCGCATCTTGAAGCTCTTCGGGCATATCCGCATGCTCGATACGCACGCGGCTCTTTTCGCGCAACTCGCTCCAGAACTCGCCCAGCACGGCCGTAGGCGTGCCCATGCTGCCCCGGCGCACCAGTTGATAGAGCCGGTTGGCCGTGGGCGTGATGCCGAAACGGAAGAACATGAGCGCGCAAACCTCGCGGTAAAGCTCGCGGGTCTTGGGAAATTCCGCTTTCAGCCGGTCGATTTCGGCGGCGAGACGGGCTTCGTCCGGGAGGATATCGGGCATGGCGGGCTTGCGAGGATAGCGATGATCAATAATACAACGTAAACCGTTATATTTCCAACGCTATCGTTATTCCACCGCTTTTGTTTCGGCTGCCCATACCGCGCGGGAACTGGTCGACCGGGCGGCAATATGTCACAATGACATATAAATATCACTCGATGTTCTTTCCCCAGAGCGTCGCTTTCGCCTATCTTTGGGCACTGCTCCGCCACCTGTTTCCATCGTACAAATTGAATCCAACGCATTCCCGGCTCATGGGCTGGCTGTCCCGTTTCGCGCCGGTTCCCGTGACGGTCAAGTGGCCGGAGCGGCTCCGCGCCGGATTCGGCGCGCTCCTCGGCCTCGCGCTCACCGGCGCGCTCATGCACTTCACGCTTAAAGACGGCATTGCCGTGCCGCTCCTCGTCGCGCCGATGGGCGCCTCCGCCGTGTTGCTATTCGGAGTGCCGGCCAGCCCGCTCGCCCAACCGTGGTCGATCATCGGCGGCAACCTCGTTTCCGCGACGGTCGGCGTAACCTGTGGACTCCTGATCGACGATCCGGTCCTTGCTGCGGCCATTGCAGCCGGTGTCGCGATTGCCGCAATGTTCACGCTGCGCTGCGTGCACCCGCCTTCCGGCGCCGTGGCGCTCACCGCCGTGCTTGGGGGCCCGGCGATCCACTCGCTCGGCTACGGCTTCGTACTCGAGCCGATCGCGGCACAATCGTTCGTACTGCTTGGCTCGGCCCTCGCCTACCATGCAATCACCGGACACCGGTATCCGCACGCCGCCGCCCGCACCGAGCCCAACGCAAAGGCCGCGGCCGGCCGGCCCGCTCAAGCAACACAAGCGGCACAAGCGGGCTTCTCGCGCGCCGATCTGGAAGCGGTCCTGAAGCAACGCAACGAAATGCTGGACATTGCCCCCGAGGACCTCGAAGCCGTGCTGCGCGAGGCGCAGATCCGCGCCTATGCGCGCACGTTCAGCGAATTGAGTGCGGCGGATGTCATGTCGCGCGACGTGATCAGCATCACCCCGGACACGACGGCCAACGCCGCGTGGGAACTGCTCACGCGGCATGGCATCAAGGCGTTGCCGGTAATCGACGCAGGCAGACAGGTAATCGGCATCGTTACGCGCACCGACCTCGCGGACAACTATCGTCCGGCCAGGGTCGGCAACCGGGTGGAGCGCCTCGTGAACAAATGGTTCGCGCCCGGCGATCAGACCGACATTCCCGTGTCGAGGCTGATGACCCTCCACGTACGGACTGTCCACACCGATACGCCCATCGTGCAGTTGGTCACGATGTTCGCGGACATGGGACACCACCACATTCCGATCGTCGACAGACACCGTCAGCTCGCAGGCATCATCACGCAGGCAGACCTCATCGCGGGGCTGTATAGACAGACGCTGGCACAGGAGAGTCTCGCGGCCTGAAGAGCGTACGCCCACCACGTGGCATGCTCGCCGATTTATATC
Organism: Paraburkholderia yinzeri; assembly: GCF_046581065.1. Classification (NCBI taxonomy): domain Bacteria; kingdom Pseudomonadati; phylum Pseudomonadota; class Betaproteobacteria; order Burkholderiales; family Burkholderiaceae; genus Paraburkholderia; species Paraburkholderia yinzeri. The sequence continues at coordinate 754,163 of NZ_JBFOCJ010000003.1, forward strand.
ACCCCGCGGCATATTTTGCGCTTTACCCCCGCGATGAATACCTCATGAAAACACCCACGCGAAACTTGAGCAAGACGAATTTCGAACAGCTCTCGGAGTTCCGCTATCAGATGCGGCGCTTCGAGCGCTTTTCTGAACAGGCAGCCCAGGGCGAAGGCGTTACGCCGCTTCAGTATCTGCTGCTTCTGCACATCAAGGGCTATCCCGGCCGCGAATGGGCGACCATCGGCGAACTCGCCGAACGGCTCCAGGCGCAGCACCACGGCGTGGTGGCCCTCGTGTCCCGCTGCGAAGCGCTCGACCTGGTCGAGCGCCGGGTCAGCGAACGGGACCGTCGCCAGGTCGAAGTTCACATCTTGCCGGCAGGCGAGCGAATCCTCGCACGCCTTGCCGAAATGCATCGTGCCGAGTTGCGCTCGCTCGAGGGCAGATTCACCATTCCGCAGATCGATTCTTGAATTCATGAATCACAACACCCACAAACGAGATTTTTCGGTCAACGACAGGCTGCCCTATATTTGCGCGCTCGCCGCCGGCATAGGCATGCTCGGCACGGTAGCCGCCTTCGTGCTGCTCAACCTGATTCACCTCTTCACGAACCTGTTCTTCTTCGGTCATTTTTCGTTCGCCGATCATTCGCCCGCACTCAACAGGCTTGGAGGGTGGGTCGTGATCGTCCCCGTGATGGGCGGACTCATCGTGGGCATGATGGCGCGCTTCGGCTCGGACAAGATTCGCGGCCACGGCATTCCCGAAGCCATCGAAGCCATTCTCTTCGGCAAAAGCCGCATGTCGCCGAAGGTCGCCGTGCTCAAGCCGCTCTCTTCCGGCATCGTGATCGGCAGCGGCGGCCCGTTCGGCGCCGAAGGCCCGATCATCATGACCGGCGGCGCCATCGGCTCGCTCATCGCGCAATGCGTGAAAGTCACCTCCGCCGAGCGCAAGACGCTGCTCGTCGCCGGTGCGGCGGCAGGCATGACGGCCGTGTTCGGCACACCCGTGGCGGCGGTCCTGCTGGCCGTCGAACTCCTGCTGTTCGAATGGCGCCCGCGCAGCTTCCTGCCGGTGGCGCTTGCCTGCGCCGTGGCCGGCTTCGCACGCGCGATCTTCTTTCCGACGGGCCCGCTCTTTCCGCTCGACACGCCGCCGCCGCAAGCCCTTTCGCTGATCTCGTGCGTCGTCGCGGGCCTCCTCGCGGGAGCGCTCGCCTCGAGCCTCTCGGCCGCGCTCTACAAGACCGAAGATCTCTTCGGCAACCTGCCGATCCACTGGATGTGGTGGCCGGCAATCGGCGGACTCGCGGTGGGTGTGGGCGGCTTTTTCGAGCCGCGCGCGCTCGGTGTGGGCTACGACGTAATCGGCGACCTGCTGCATCAGCACATCGTCGTACAGGCTGCGCTCGCCATTCTCGCCGTGAAGGCGATCATGTGGGTGATCGCGCTCGGCTCCGGCACCTCGGGCGGCGTACTCGCCCCGCTGCTGATGCTGGGCGCGGGACTCGGCGTGGTGCTCAGCCACGTGCTGCCCGGTGCCGACCCCGCGCTCTGGCCGCTCGTCTGTATGGCGGCCATGCTCGGCGCGACGCTCGGCGCCCCCTTGACGGCCATCATCTTCGCTTTCGAGCTGACGCACGATGCCAATGCGTTGCTGCCGCTGCTCGCGGCAACGCTCGTCGCTCATGGCTTCGCCACGGTCGTGATGAAGCGCTCGATCATGACCGAAAAGATCGCGCGGCGCGGCTATCACATCTACCGCGAATACGGCGTCGATCCGCTCGAACGGCACTACGTCGACGAAGTCATGACGCGCGGCGTCGATGCGATCGATGCGAGCCTGAGCGTGCAGGACACGCTGGATCGCTACTTTGGCCCGGCACAGACGCGGCGCGCCTACCCTGTGGTGAGGGACGGGGCGGTACTGGGCATTCTCGACCGGTCGGCGCTCGACGCGTGGCGCGATAGCCGGCCCATGGATACGCCGGTCGGGGAACTGCTGGGCGGAAAATCGACCGTCGTGGCACTCCCGACCGAGACGTGCCGCCAGGTTGCCGCACGCATGGCCGTGCATGGTCTCGAGCGGCTGCCGGTCGTTGCGGACGGAGAATCGTTGCAGCTCGTGGGCATCGTGTCCCGCAGCGATCTCGTCAAGCCGTCGCTCGCCCATTTCGAAGAAGAGCAAAAGCGCGAGCGCTTCCGCCGCATTGCGCTCAGCCCGGCCAGGCGCCGTTTCGAACCCGTCCGCAAGCACGCCCACGACAACACGCGCGGGGCTATAACCCCCAGATAATGTCGGCGTGCTGCTTTTCGGACTCTCTCATCATGTTGATAAAGGGCCAGGCTCGCTGGGAAAGTTCGTTGGCTGGCCGATGGTCGCGATCGCGCGAGTATTGCAGGGCCAGTTCATGACGCTCGGCCGCGGCAATTTCCGCTTCCATGCGTTCGATCGCCTTCGGCAATTCGTCATGCGAAATAACGCCGCGCGCGCCGAGCCGACGCCCCACGAGTCCCAGCAGATATTGGGCGAGATCCCTGAGCATGACTACGTCAGGCGCAGCCCGCGATTGAAACGTGACCAGCATGTCGGATCCTCCCTTGTATGGCGCCGTCTGCGCGCATGCTTTCATTTTATATCACAACATGACACAATCAAGCGGCAATCCGGCCGAAGACGGTCTTGGAGCATCGCGCTGCGGGATGCCGGCGCCACGCTACCCCGTTCGCTGTCCGGCGGTCTATTCTCCATGAAGGACACATTTCGCCGCGGAGGGCGTCATGCGCGTGTCAGAGGGATTTACCGGTGCGATCGGCAATACGCCGCTCATCCGGCTTGCGAAACTTTGCGAAGAAACCGGCTGCGAAATATTCGGCAAAGCTGAATTCATGAATCCGGGCGGATCCGTCAAGGATCGCGCGGCGCGCTACATCATCGAAGAGGCGGAGCGCACGGGCCGCCTGAAAGCGGCGGGCACGGTGGTCGAAGGTACTGCGGGCAATACGGGAATCGGCCTCGCGCATATCTGCGCCGCGCGCGGCTACCGCTGCGTGATCGTCATTCCCGAAACGCAGTCTCCGGAAAAAATGGAACTGCTGCGCGCGCTGGGCGCCGAGGTGCGGTCCGTGCCTGCCGCGCCATATCGCGATCCGAACAATTACCAGAAGATTGCGGCCCATCTGGCTGGCGAACTGGAGAACGCGATCTGCGCCAATCAGTTCGAGAACCTCGCGAATCGCCAGGCGCATTACGAAACCACCGGCCCCGAGATCTGGCGCGATACGGCCGGCACCGTGGATGCGTTCGTGTGCGCCACCGGCACGGGCGGTACGCTGGCAGGTGTCGCCCGTTTCCTCAAGGAAAAGAATCCCGACGTACGGATCGTGCTGGCGGACCCCGACGGCAGCGCCTTGTACAACTTCGTGAAATCGGGCGAATTGCGTTCGGAAGGCAACTCGATCACGGAAGGCATAGGCTCGTCGCGCGTGACGGCCAACCTGGAAGGTACGCCGATCGACGACGCCATTCGCGTCGACGATCCCACCTGCGTGAACATGGTCTACCGCCTGCTGCGCGAAGAAGGATTGTTCGTCGGAGGATCGACCGGCATCAACGTGGCGGCGGCGGTGCAGCTCGCACGGCAGATGGGTCCGGGGCATACGATCGTGACGTTGCTGTGCGACCGCGGCAACCTGTATCAGGCACGTCTCTTCAATCCAGACTGGCTGCGCAGCAAAGGCCTCGCGCCGCAGTAGATCGCGCTGCGGCACGAATCCCGATTTGTTTCGGTATCCTTCCCACTTGCCTCAGTGGTTAATGCATACGCGTGCCTCGGCCCCGAACCTGCATTGCCCATACCAACCGTGATGGCATCGTTGTTTGCATGCGGCCGTAGCGGTATCGTAAGGCCGTCACGTCAGGCATGGGAACGAATATGACATCTCAGCGCAACGTACCCGGCGACGATCCGATACGCACGGACGTATTGATTGTCGGCGCAGGTCCCGTGGGCCTTTTTGCGGCATTCGAGGCCGGGGTAATCGGACTCTCGTGTCAAATCGTGGAAACGCTCGAGCGCATCGGCGGCCAGTGCATCGAGCTTTATCCGGACAAACCGATCTACGATATTCCCGCCATCCCGTCGTGCACGGCGCGCGATCTCGTCGATCGGCTGCTCGAGCAATGTCGCCCGTTCGATCCGCCGATCCATCTGGGTCAGCGCATCGAAACCCTCGAATCGGGTGAGGACGGGCGCTGGACCGTCCTCACCGGCGAGGGGCTCCGGTTCGATACCGCAGCGGTCCTGATCGCCGCCGGTAACGGCGCCTTTGCTCCACAGCGCCTGGCTCTCGCGGAAGCCGGACCGCTCGAGGGACGTCATCTTCACTACGGTGTGCGAAATATCGGCGACTTTTCCGGAAAGCACGTAGTCGTGGCGGGTGGGGGTGACTCCGCGCTCGACTGGGCGTTGGCACTGCTCCCCGTCGCGCGGCAGGTCACGCTCGTGCATCGCCGCAATGCCTTCAGCGCAGTGGACTCAAGCGTCGCGCGTTTGCGGCAGTCGATCGAGGCCGGCGAAATCGGCTTCGTAATCGGTACGATCGCTGGCCTGAATGCGCCTGCCGGCCGGCTCGAATCGGTGGACGTTCATCAGATCGACGGGGCCACCCGCCTGGAGGCGGATGAGTTGCTCGTGCTCTACGGTCTCGTTGCGGACCTCGGCCCGATTGTCAACTGGGGCATCGAGATACAAGGCGGACGCATCGCCGTCGATACGGCGTATTACGAAAGCTCTCGGGCAGGTATTTTCGCGGCAGGGGATATCGCAACCTATCCCAACAAACAAAAGCTGATTCTTTCGGGCTTCCACGAAGCCTCGCTTGCCTTGCGCAAGGCCTATAACTATGCCTTTCCGGGCAAGAAGCGCATACATGTGCATTCGAGCTACGATGCGAAACTGGCGGAACGGGTTGCGGCAAGTCATGCCTAGCGGCGCGGGAGGCCATCGTGCAATCCGACGCTTCCCGTCTCGTCATGCGGCATCCCGTTCCTCCGCTTTATTGGCTTTACTGGCTTGACCCGGTCGTCTCCCCCGTGCGCTCGCTACGGGCGTCCTGCGGCTTGCCAACCGGTGCGAAGCGCGTCCCCCCCGCAAACCAGACACGGCGGAACTGCTCCCGCTCGCGCTCCTCCGTGAACACCGACAACAGCGGCTTGACCAGATCGTGCCGCGATACGAGGCCGAGCAGACGATATGTCTCCGCGTCCTCGACAACGGGCACACGGTCGAGCCCCGTGACGGCCAGGCGCGCAGCGACGTTTCTGCAGGTTTCGCCCGGGAAAGCGACCTCGGGGCGTGCCGGCGAGAGAAACGCGGTCACAGGCTTGCCGCACTCGCCGGAAGGAATCCGCTCGAGCAAGGTCCGGTCTGCCATGCCCACCAGGACGCCATTCGCCACCACGGGAAAGGCGCGATACTTCTGCTGCGGGCCAAAGTGGTCGCGAAGCACATCGGCAACCGTTGCGCCCGCATCGATCGCCTCGACGGCACGCGTCATCACCTCATCCACATAATGGCGCTCAAGCGGATCGACGCTGTACTCGCGATAAATGTGATAGCCGCGGCGGGCAATCTTCTCGGTCAGAATCGAGCGGCGCATCATGAGGACCGTGAAGCCATAGGCGACCGCAGCCGCCGCCAGCAGGGGCAGCAAGGCATTCATGTCGCCCGTCAGCTCGAACGCGAATACCGATGCCATGATGGGCGCGCGCATCATGCCCCCAAGCGCAGCGGCCATGAAGACGAGCGGCCAGATCGCGGGTTGGCCCCCGGGCATATACGGAGCGACCACGGCGCCCACGCCCGCGCCCATCATCAGCAATGGCGCGAGGACGCCGCCCGACGTGCCCGACGCCAGCGCGATGACCCAGATAACGGCTTTGACGAGAACGATCGAGATCACCACGCTAACGGCGAGATGATTTTGCAGCAGGTCGCCGATGACGTCGTATCCGACGCCAAGCGCGCGAGGCTGATAGTACCCGCCGATGCCGACTGCGATGCCGCCCAACGCGGGCCACCACATCCAATGGACAGGGAGCTTGCCGAAGAGGTCTTCCATCTTGTACAGCGAGGTGGACAGCCCCCAGGACAAGGCGCCGGCAATCAACCCGGCCACGGCCGATGCCGCGAAACCGATCGGGCCGAGCGGCAAGGTTTGCAGCGGAAACAACGGCCCGCTGCCCAGCAGCAGCGGCCGCGTGAAGCCCGCTACCGCACACGCAATCGCGACAGGCAAAAGGCTGCGGGGCCGCAACTCGAACAGCAGCAGTTCGATTGCGAGCAGCACGGCCGCAATCGGCGTACCGAACACCGCGGTCATGCCTGCCACCGCCCCCGCCACCAGCAGCGACTTCCGTTCGGCACTCGTCAGACGGAAAAATTGCGCGATGAGCGAACCGATCGCGCCGCCCGTCATGATGATTGGGCCTTCCGCGCCGAACGGCCCGCCGCTGCCGATCGCGATTGCCGAGGCCAGCGGTTTCAGAACCGCGACCTTCGGCGACATCTTGCTCTTCCCGAACAGGATCGCCTCGATGGCCTCCGGTATGCCATGACCGCGCACCTGCTCCGAACCGTACCGGGCGATCAATCCCACCAGCAGACCGCCGATCACGGGCGCCACGACAACGAGCAGTCCCAGTGTGTTCTGCGAAGGCGAATGGTTCGCCGTGGAGATCGTCTGGAAGAAAAACAGGTTCGTGAAGAAGCGGATCAGGTGCAGCAGAAAATCGGCGGCGACCGTGCTCAGTGCGCCGCCGACCGCCGCGATGGCGCTGATGCGCAGAAGCCGGACATCCGTTGTGAAATCGCCTTTGTGCTCGCTCGTCATTCTCCTTGCCTCACCACCGAAAATCCCGGGTTACCCTGTTCATCGAAAATTCCGTCCTCATCCTTGCCATTCATGCTTCAACCCGCACTGTCGAGCAGCGCATCGACCTTGTCGCGATTCAACTCGTGGGCCACCAGCATCTCGGTCAGGCTCCGCTGGATGGCCGCGTCGTTCACCAGCGGCAGCACCTCGCGCAGCTTGCTCACGACCCATGCCTGACCGCGATTGACGAAGGCCAGACGTTCCAGCGGATCGTCGATGGCCATCGCCTCGGCATAGAAAGCGCCGGTGTGCGAACTGGGCATTCCGTCGAGCGTACGAATCGCGTGCGCCAGCATCGCGCACCACTTCACCTCGTCACGATGGATAGCTTCGATGACATCGCGCTGCCCGGCGTCGCGCGTATGGGCCGCCGTTTCCAGCGTCACGCGCGCGCCCGCGCGCTCGGCCTCGAGCAGTTCGTCGAGCCGCACGACGACGGCTTCGTTGCTTTCGCGTTCGAACTCGGCGGCATAGCAGACCGGCGAACTCAACGCCTTCGACGGCGCGTCCAGCCGGTGCAGGGACTCCGCCGCCTCAGCCACGATGCGTGCCACGCGCTCCGCCGCAGGCTCCACCGTCGTGATGCGCCCGACACCGAGGCCCGCATAGAGCGCCATCGCCTCGTAGTCGCCCGTCATCGAGCGCAGCGGCGAATCGGTGCTGAACAGATAGATCGGGCGTCCCTCTTCGTCGCCGATCACGGTTCGACCATAGACGAACGGATCGCCGTGCTCGCCGCGCGTCACGCTGTTGCCGAGCACGCGGACCGCGGCGTGGGGAGGCCAGTTGATATGAAACGCTTCGGTCAGCACGGTCTCGGACGCCTGCGCTTCGACCAGACGCCGCTTGTGATATTCGTGGGCAAAGGATTCGTGCGTGGCGATCATCACCGTGCCCAGCACCGCGGCCTGAGCGCCCTGCTCGAGCACCCGCGCCACATCCCGGCCGTCGCCAATGCCGCCGGCGGCGGCCACCGGCACGTCCGTCACGGCCAGCACCTCAGTCAGCAGTTCCGCGCGCGGCTGCCGGCCGCGCACGTGGCCGCCGCCTTCCACGCCCTGCACGATCAGCGCGTCGGCGCCGGCTTGCTGCGCCCGTTGCGCGTCGCTCGCCGAACCGACCTGATAGACCACCAGGATGCCGGCTGCGCGCAACGTGGCGATCGCGTCGGGCGCGACGTCCCAGAACAGGCCGACCACCGGCACGCGCAACTCGATGCACAAGTCGATCTGCTGGCGCAGCAGTTCGGCGTCGGTCGCCGCGGGAATCAGATTGACGCCGAACGGCCCGTCCGTGCTTTGCCGCACCCGGGTCACCTCGTCGCGAATCAGGTCGAGCGGTTCCCGCACCATGCCCAGAAAACCGAATCCGCCGGCATCGGCCACTGCCGCCACGAGTTCATGGCGCGACACGCCCCCCATTCCCGCCAGCAGGATCGGATATCGGCAGCCGAGCATTTCGCACAACGGCGTCTGCGCGAGCGTCTGAACGTTGCGCAATGGACTGAACATGGCACGGCTCCAGCAGCGGAGAGGGAAAGCGATCTGTAAAGACCGCGGTGGCGCACAAGCGGCCACCCGGCGGCGTGTCAGGAGATCGCGACAGCCTCTATGCTGGATATCGATTTAAAAATTGACAAATGAATTATTATTTCCAATGACCGCAAAAATATTGCACTGAATCGATGGACATCGACCTTGCCCGTACCTTCCTCGAAATTGCCGGCAGCGGCAGTTTCGTCGCCGCCGCCGAGCGCCTTCATCTGACCCAGACCGCGGTGGGCGCCCGCATTCGCTCGCTCGAACAGCAGTTGGGACGTCCGCTCTTCGTTCGCAACAAGGCCGGGGCACGGCTCACGCCAGCCGGTGAGCGCTTCGTGCGCCACGCGACGAGCCTCGTCCAGGGCTGGGAGCGCGCAAGACAGCACGTAGGACTGCCGCCGGGACGGGAAGATGGGGTCAGCGTGGGCGGGGAACTCAGCATCTGGCATCCGCTGCTGGCCGACTGGCTCGTGTGGATGCATCACGTCTGCCCCGAAGTGGCGTTGCGCGCCGATGTCGACGCCCCCAATCGCCTGCTCGATCGCATCGAAGACGGGTCGCTCGATCTCGCGTTGCTCTACAACCCGCCGCGGCGCCCCGGGCTCGTGTGCGAACTGCTGCTCGAAGAAAAGCTCGTCATGGTGACCAGCATGGCGAACGGCCGCTTCGACCCTGAAGATTATGTGTACGTCGACTGGGGGCCCAATTTCGCGGCGAACCATAGCGCGGCCTTTCCGGATTTTCCGAATCCGCCGGTCACGATCTCGCTCGGGCCGTTGGCGCTGATCTATCTATTGGAGGTGGGCGGAGCCGGATATTTTCGTGCCGGCACCGTGGCGCCGTTCCTGGAAAAAGGCGAGGTGTTCCTGGTCCGCGACGCACCGGCGTTCGCACACTCCGCTTATGCGGTGTACACCTCGGAATACGATGGCGACGTCCTTTCGCGTGCACGGAGCGGACTGCGGATCGTCGCGAAGCAGGCAGATTTCAGATTGCCCCAGGCGCCTGAGGGACGCACCAGGGGATGGCGGCGAGCATGACCATTTCATAGCCAGAAGAAAAGATCAGTCATCCTGATCTACTGGGATACTACCTGCCGTAGAAATCGCACGATCGAATTCGCCACTGCATCGGCAGCTTCGATATGGCACAGGTGACCCGCAGCCGGGATCACGCCACAAGGGATGGCGGGCAGCAACGCGGCAATCTGGTGCGCGAGCGCAACCGGCGCGATGTGATCTTGCTCGCCCCAAAGGATCTGCATAGGCATCCTGAGTTTTAGCAGCCCGTCACCGATCAGAAAATCCGCCCGCACCGTCTCGTCGCCTGCCCGCGCCCGCAGTGCGTCGATCAACGCTTCGGTGGCCTCGCGCGCCCCGGGCCGCTGAGCCGCCGCAACACGCCGATCGAGCATGGCCTCCGGCAATGCGGACGGTTCGGCGAACTGCGTCAGGAGTTGTCGCCGAATCCCTTCGCGCTGCCAGTCTTCTTCCCGAGGCATGGCCGGCGCCGGTGCGGGAATCAGGTCGAGGGCGGCAGCCAGCGTGTTGCTGCCGATCATCGTGAGCGCCGCCACCCTGCGCGGCTCATCGAGCGCGAGGCGCGCCGCCACATAGGCCCCCATCGAGTTGCCGATCACGAAGGCCCGTTCGATCTGCATGGCGTCGAGAAAGGCCAGCATGTGGCCGATCAGGCTCTCGTAGCCATTGACCGGCCACGCGTGCGGGCGCAGATCGGTCCAACCCATCGAAAGGTGATCGGGCGCGTACGCGCGAAAGCCGGCCCGGCCCAGCCGCGGCAACAGACGATGCCACTCCGTCGCCCCCGACGCGCCGATGCCGCGCCCGTGAACGAGGAGCACCGCAGGCCCCGCGGCACCCGCCGTCGCGTAGCGTGTGAGCACGCCGCCGGCGAGCACTTCGCTTTCCGCGAATGCACCGCCGCTCGCGCTCATGCGGCCTTGCCCGACGCGAGCGCCGCCGACTGCCGCGAACGCACGACAGTGTGCAGCAGCAGGAAGCAAACGGCGGCAATGGCAAGCGCGACGTTCATGAAGATGAAGCCCCCGGTAAACGAAGCCGTCCTGCCGACAATCCAGCCGACCACGATAGGCGCAAAAAAGCCGCCGATCTGGCCGCCGCAATTCACGAAACCCGAGAAGGCGCCGCGACTCGTGTCCGGCGTGAGGTCCAGCACCACCGACCAGAGCGGCCCGAATCCGCCATAGAGGAAGAACCCGGCGGCCGAAAGGCCGATGATGCTGTGCGCGGCGCTATCCACGTTGTACGTCACGTACAGGCACGCCGCCGTGCAGAGGTAGATGAATGCGATCAGCAGGCAGCGTGCGCGATACAGGACGGTGCTGCCGAGCCAACCGAACACGAACATGCCGACGGTGCCCGCGAAATACGGCACGGAAGCCGCGAAACCGAGCGTCTTGAGATCGATGTGGCGCGCCATCGAAAGATAGCTCGGCATCCAGCCCAGATAGCCCCAGAACGCGACGTTGAACGCGAGGTAGGCGGTAAAGATGAGCCACGACCGCGGCATCCGCATGACCGCGCCGAACGACCCGCCCGTGTGCGAAGCCGGCTCGCTCGGGCCGGCCGCAGCCGCCTCGCGCGACACCCGGGTTGCGGGCATGAGGAACACCGCCAGCACGGCCATGGCAAGGCCGGGCAGCGTAAGCCAGCGGAACATGCCCTGCCAGCCCGTATGAATCAGAAACCACACCGCGATCGGCGCAACGAAGGCCGGCCCCAATGCCAGCGCGGAAAGATAAAGGCCGTTAGCCGTCGATCGCTCCTGCGGCGGGAAGTAGTCGCCAACCGACTTAAAGCTCGCGCCATTGGACAGGCCTTCGGCGAAGCCGAACAGGACGCGCACGACGATCAGCGCGAGCACGGTCGAAACGAAGCCGGTCGCGCCCGTGAAAAGGCTCCAGAGAATCGGGCTCACGATCAGCATCCGCTTCGCGCCGAAACGGTCGGCCAACGCGCCGCCCGGAATCTGGGCAATCGCATAGCCGAAGGTGAAGGCCGCGAGGACGAAACCGAAAAGATCGGGGCCGATCGACAATTCCTTCATCATCGTCGGCGCGGCGACCGCGAGATTGATGCGGTCGAGGTAGTTGACGAACTGGAGAAGCCAGATCATCAACAACACCCGGTATTTGTTGGGGAATGCCATATGTCTCCTGGTTGCTGGTTATGCTTGCGCTCAGGCTGGCAGTCTAACGAAAAGACCGGCCCGCGGGAAAACCAGGAACACCAGGAGAAACCAACGAATCCGTGCCGCGCGATGGCGGCAGCAAATGGAGCGGCGCTGCCGGGGCGCCCATTGCGCCCGGCAGCCATCGCCGCGTCAGAGCTTCACGCCGGCGGACGGCGCGCCTTGCGCAGGCGCAGCAGAAGGCGCGGACGGGACCGGCGTGCGAACGGCGCCGCCCGCGGGCTCGGCCACGGAGATCGGTCCGCCGCTTACTGTCCACGCGGGTGTCGTGAACATCACCGAGAGCGGCGCCGGAATGACGGTCCCGCCCGTGAGCGCCGCTTGCTGAAGCTGCATGATCTGCGCCTGGGCCATGCGCATCTGCGTCTGCATCAGTTGCATCTGCGACTGCATCGCCTGCATCTGGTTCAGCGCCCACTCGGGCGGCGCGCCGCCCGTGCTGCTCATCATCTGGACGTTGGCATGGCCGTCCGGACTATGCCAGCTCCACGTGCTCACGCGCGCAGGACCCGCCGACGTCTGGACGATATGCGTACTCTGCTGAACGGGAATGACCTGACCGTTCACGCGCACCATGACGGGCTGGTCGGCCAGCGCCAGTGCGGGGGCCAGCGCAATGGCGCCAGCGGTGAAAACCGTGCGGAATCGCATGTGCTTACCTCCTTTGATCCATCTCGCTTCGAAAGGACGTGACTCCTGCAGAGTCGGGGTCTACTTTGGCCAACGACTCTTAAGCGGCGCTTAAAGGAAGGCAAATCACCGTTTTTGTGTGGCACACGTTCGCCGGCAAAGCCGCACCCATCCGGCCAGGTTGACGCTATCTCAATCTGAGATATACTGCCCCGATGCGAGTGATTCCCGACACCCCTCTCCGTGATTTCTGTGCCGAGCACCCTGAGGCGCACGATCCGCTCTGGGCGTGGAGCCATATCATTGTCGAGACTTCATTTAGCGATTTCGCCGCTCTCAAACAGGCGTTCAATTCCGTCGACAAGGTAAGCGACTATTACGTGTTCAACATCGGCGGAAATAAGTACCGGCTGATTGCAGCCATCCATTTCAATCGGCAGATGCTGTTCGTGAGGCATGTCCTGACACATAAGGAGTACGACAAATGGAAACCCTGACGTTTGAGCCAGGCGAAATTCGCGAAATGATCGGACACCTGACTGCGCTGATGAACCGCGTTCCACTGCATCCGCTCGCGAATGAAGCCGACCATGCAGAAGCGGTGCGCGTACTCAACGGGCTGCTCGATGCCGGCGGCAGCGACGAACGCAGCGAGCTTGCACCGCTGGTGGATATCCTCGGCGCCCTGATTGGCGACTACGAAGCTATCCATCACGACGTACCGGGGTCGACACCCCAGGCGGTTCTCAAAGAGCTCATGAATCAGCATGCGCTGAAGCAAAACGATCTGCCCGAGATCGGGAGCCAAGGCGTCATTTCGGAAATTCTGAACGGCAAGCGGGACCTGAACGCTCGTCAGATTGGATTGCTGGCGCAACGATTCCGGGTCAGCCCAGCCGTGTTCTTTCCTGAGGTCGCCGCGGCCGCTCATTGATTCGTTCGCCGTTCCCGCAAGCTAGCGGCTCCGGCAAAAAGAAGGCCGGCTCACTAGCCTGCACAGCCCACCCTCACGCCGAATAAAGCCCCTCCGGCCCGTTGCGCAGCGTCCGCGCCAGATGCGTGAGCCCTTCGCGCAAGGCGTCGTCGCTGCGCGCGCCGCTCAGGCTGAGCCGCACGGCATGCGGCGCCGACCCGCGCCCGATCACGAAGCTGTCCGCCGTCTTCACGAGCACGCCCACGTGCCGCAAGGCCGTGGCGAATTCCGCCGCTCGCCACGGTTCGGCGAGCGGCAGCCACAGATGCGGGCTGGCCGGATCGCGGCGGTAAGGCGTGCCGTCCAGCACCTCGGCGGCGACGGCCTGGCGAGCGTCGATGAACGTGCGCTGCTGCGCGATCAGCCGGTCGATCTCGCCGCCCTCGATCCAGCGCGCCGCGATCTCCGCGCAAAGCGGCGCCGTCATCCAGCAGTCGCTGCGGATCACGGCGAGTATCTTGCCCACCCAGTCCTGCGGCGCCTGGACATAGCCGATCCGCAACCCGGGCGCTACGGCCTTCGAGAGGCTGCCGATCACGATGCCCTGCTCCGGCAAGCGCGCCGCGATGGGCGTCGGCGGCGCATCGAGCAGCGCGGCCGGCACGAGATCCTCGATCACCACGAGGTTATGGCGCAACGCGACGTCGGCAATGGCGAGGCGGCGCGCCTCGGAAAGCGTCGCCGTGGTGGGGTTGTGCAACGTTGGCACGCAGAAGAGCGCGCGCGGGGCGAGCAGTTGGCACGCGCGTTCGAGTGCCGCGGGCACGATCCCTTCGTCGTCGATCTCGATGCCCACCAGATTCAGGCGCAACTGGCGCGCAAGCGCGACGATGCCGGGGTAGCTAAGCGCCTCCGCAAAGATCGTGTCGCCCGGGCGCAGCACGGCGCGCAACACGCAGGCGAGACCGTGCTGCGCCCCCTGCGTCACGAGCACGCGCTCGGCAGGCCCCGGCGCGCCCATGCGCGCGAGCCAGCGCGCGCCCGCCTCGCGATGCGAGCGCCGGCCGCCCTCGGGTTGATAGAGCAGCAGTTCGCCGGAGAGCCGTTCGTCCGCGGCGAGTTCGCGCAGCGTGGCGGAGAGGAGAGAGGCCTCGTCGGTGGGAATCGGCACGTTTTGTCCGAGATCGATGGGACGGCTCGCGGCTGCCACACCCACCGCAGCCGCCGCACCGGTGCCGCCACCGTTCGCGGTCAGAGCCATCGCGGTTTGCGCCGGAGCGGCCGTAAGGCGCCCCAAGCCCTGCCCGTCGGCATCCGGCTCGGCCACATAGGTGCCGTCGCCCACGCGCGCCACCACCATGCCGCAGCGTTCGAGTTCCGCGTAGGCGCGGCTCACGGTCCCTGTCGTGACCCTCAATTTCTTCGCGAGCAGACGGTGCGCGGGCAATTTTTCGCCCGGCAGCATCTGGCCGCCGCGGATGGCCTGCTCGTAGGCCTGCGCAATTGCCCGGTATTTCGGCTCGTTGCTACGAGGCAACGTAGTGGGTAACCAGCCGTTCATGGTGTTTTCCCGGAGTCTCCTGAGGCTGCGCCGTGCGCGCGCCAATGCCATCAATTATCGCGCCCAATCCGCAGAAATGAAGGCTGTCATTTACTTCAATTGACTTCATTGAACCCCGCCAATCGACCCCCTAGCATGCCGTAACGCTTACACGGGCACTGGAGACAACACGCAGCCCGGCGCGCCCGCGCCACCGGCCAGCGGCATAACCACCATGACAAACCGCATCGCTCGCATCACCGTCAGCCATCATCGCCTGCCGCTCGTGCCGCCGTTCCCGGCCTCGTGGGACAGCCGCCCCCGTCACGCATTTCCCGCCACCGTCGTACGCGTCGAAGACAGCGAAGGCCGCGTCGGCTGCGGTTCCGGCGACGCCATGTACGGCTTCGACGACTACCGCCACCTCTTCATCGGCGCCGATCCCCTCGATCTCGCGCGGCACTCGGCCGTGATCGAGAACGTCAGCTTCCATGCCGGGCGCCTCTGGCCGCTCGACGTCGCGCTCTGGGACCTCGCCGGCAAGATCCGCGGCGAGCCCTGCTGGAAGATGGCGGGCGGCCGCTCGCGGCGCGTGCGCGCGTACGCATCGTCGGGCGTGCACCGCTCGCTCGACGGCATGGCGCACTGGGCCAGGCACTGCGTGTCGCGTGGCTTTCCCGCGCTGAAGGTGCGCTTCGGCCGTCCGAGCCTTGCCGACGATCTCGCCGCGCTGGCCACCGTGCGCGAAGCCGCGGGCGAGCACATCGAACTGATGGTGGACTGCAACCAGGGCTGGCGCATGCCCTGGGACACCCAGGCACCCTGGAGCGCCGACGACGCGCTCGCGGTGATCCGCCAGCTCGAACGCTATCGCGTGTACTGGGTGGAAGAGCCGCTCCACCGCGGCGACTACGCGGGCCACGAACGCCTGCGCAAGGAAAGCGGCGGGCTCGGCATTCGTATCGCGGGCGGCGAGATGACGCGCGACGCGCACGAGTTCCAGGCGCTGCTGGAGCGCGACTGCCTCGACGTCTATCAGCCCGACGTGGTCTGCTCGCTCGGCATGGAAGGCGCACGCCGCCTCGCCGCCCAGATCGAAGCGCGCGGCCGCCTCTTCACGCCGCACACGTGGGGCAACGGCATCGGGCTCGCGGCGAATCTGCACGTGGTTGCCGGCGCGATGGGCACGCAGGGCGCCCCCTTCGTCGAATTCCCGTACGACCCGCCCGAGTGGACACCCGAACGCCGCGACTTTCCGCTCACGCGTCCCATCGAAATCGACGGCGGCGGGTGGATCGACCTTGGCGACGCGCCGGGCCTCGGCATCGAGCTGAACGAGGCCGTGCTCGCCTCGACGCTGGCAACCGATAGCCGCTACGACTGAAACCTTTTCCGGGCCGCCGCCGGGCGCGGCGGACCTGCCTTTTCCTCGCAGTAGCGATAGCGCGTGACCGATGAATTCAATAAAACGGAGACATGCAATGAAAACCCTGACCCATCTGATTCGCGCGGCGTGCCTCGCCGCGCCGCTCGCGGTAGCCGCCTTGCCCGCGCACGCGGCCGGCACCTGGTGCAGCAGCGGCAAGCCCGTCCATTTCGCGGGCATTACCTGGGAAAGCGGCAGCTTCACGAGCGAAGTGCTGCGCTACGTGCTGAAGAACGGCTATGGCTGCCAGACCGACGACGTGCCGGGCAGCACCGCGGCCACGGAAACGGCGCTCTCGCGCAATGATCTGCAGGTGTGGGCCGAACAGTGGACCGGCCGCTCGGAAATCATCGCGGGCGCGGAGAAGGCCGGCACCGTCAAGCTCGTTGGAGACACGCTGCCGGGCGGCACGAAGGAAGGCTGGTACGTGCCCGACTACGTGATCCACGGCGATCCGAAGCGCGGCATCAAGGCCAGCGCGCCGGACCTGCAGTCGGTGAGCGATCTGCCGAAGTACAAGACGCTCTTCGTCGACGACGAGGAACCGGATCACGGCCGCTTCCTGAACTGCCCCTCGGGCTGGGACTGCGAACGCGTGAACACACGTCTTCTGAAGCTGCTCAAGCTCGACGACAGCTACACGAACTTCCGCCCCGGCACGGGCGCGGCGCTCGACGCGGCGATCTCGTCGGCCTACGAACGCGGCAAGCCGATTCTCACCTACTACTGGGAGCCGGCTGCGCTGATGGCCAGGTACAAGTTCGTACAACTCAAGATGCCGCCGTTCAACGAAGCCTGCTGGAAGACGCTGCGCGCGGAAAACAGTCCGCAGCAGTGCGCGTCCTCGTATCTGGTCTCGCATCTGAAGATCGGCGTTTCGACGCCGTTCTACCAGGCCGAACCGGACGTGATGGCCTTCTTCTCGAAGGTCAGCTTTCCGATCGATTTCCTGAACACGACCATTCTCGACATGACCGAGCATAAGGTCGATGCGCAGACCGAAGCGACGAAGTTCCTCAAGGAACACCCCGAAATGTGGAAGTCGTGGGTTCCGGCCGACGTCGCCGCGAAGGTCCAGAAATCGCTCGGCGCCTGATCGCCCGCGCAACCGGATTCCCTCCTCAACACCTTATCGACAAGCAATAAAACGGAGCCGCCCGAAGGCGGTTCCATTTGGAGACTACTGTGAAAAAGAAGATTCTCGCGGCCATGCCGTTCGCCCTCGCCATGGCCGGCGCCCATGCGCAGAGCAGCGTGACGCTGTACGGCGTCCTCGACCTCGGCGTCGACTACTCGAACAACGTTGTCGGCGGCTCGAACGGCCAGCTCGTGCCGGGCAGCGGCGGCCACCTCGTGCAGATGCAAAGCGGCGTGCCCGCGGGCAGCCGCTGGGGCCTGCGCGGTTCGGAAGAGCTGGGCGGCGGCCTCTCGGCGGTCTTCGACCTCGAAAGCGGCATCGACGTCGCCACCGGGGCCATGGGCAGCGGCCTGCTCTTCTCGCGTAACGCCTACGTCGGCCTGAAGTCCGATCAGTACGGCCAGATCACGCTGGGCAAGCAGTGGGACGCGACCGTCGACCTGATCGAGCCGTTCACGCTGAACGGCAACTATGGCGGCTGGTACTTCGCACACCCGAACGACATGGACAACCTCGACAACGGTTTCCCGGTCAACAACGCAATCAAGTACGTGAGCCCGAAGATCGCCGGTCTGCAGTTCGAAGGCCACTACTCGCTCGGCGGGCAGGCAGGCCAGTTCTCGAACAACGCCTCGTACAGCGCGGCCGCCGCGTACACGCTCGGCCAGTTCAGCGCGGGCGTGGGCTACCTGCGCGTAAACGACCCGATCGTGTCGGTGACCGGCTACGGCAGCGGCGGCAGCTATGTCAACGCCATCTACGGCAATGCACTCGCGAACGCACGCTACCAAGGCATTCTCTCGGCCGGCGCGTCATACGTGCTCGGCAGCCTGAAGGTGATGTTCGACTACACGAACGTGGATTTCGCCTCGGCCGACGGCAGCCACGACCTGCATTTCCAGAACTACGAAGTTTCGGGATCCTACTTCATTACGCCGTCGTGGCTCATCGCCGGGGGCTATACCTTCACGGACGGCCTCGATCACGCCACCGACGGTTCGCCGAAGTACCACCAGGTCAACCTGATCACGCAGT
This sequence comes from Paraburkholderia yinzeri, assembly GCF_046581065.1. NCBI lineage: Bacteria > Pseudomonadati > Pseudomonadota > Betaproteobacteria > Burkholderiales > Burkholderiaceae > Paraburkholderia > Paraburkholderia yinzeri. The sequence continues at coordinate 772,543 of NZ_JBFOCJ010000003.1, forward strand.
ACTCGTTCTCGAAGCGCACGTCGGTCTACCTGATGGGCTCGTACCAGCACGCGGCGGGTTCGGCCGAGAACGCGCAGATCACGGCCTTCAATCCGTCGAGCACGCAGAATCAGATCGTCACGCGCGTGGGTATCACGCACTCGTTCTAAAGTCTGACGCGCCGGCGCGCAATTGGCCCCTTCTGCGCCGGCGCTTTTTTCTTCGCATCACGAGGTCGTCATCATGCGCCGCCTTCCCTCGCTCTCCGCACTGCGTTCATTCGAGGAGGCGAGCCGGACTCTCAGCTTCACGAAGGCCGCCCAGAACCTGCACGTCACGCAAGGCGCGATCAGCCGGCAGATCCGGCTGCTGGAAGACTATCTGGGCACGCCGCTCTTCATGCGCCATCATCACCGCCTCGAGATCACCGCGGCGGGCAAGCGCCTGCTGCCCACGCTGCAGGCCGCGTTCGACAGCATCGCCCACACCCTCGACACGATCCGCTCCGACCCGTCCAACAGCCTCCTGAGCGTCAACGCCGCACCCACGCTCGCCACGCGCTGGCTCACGCCGCGCCTGCGCGACTTTCAGGGACGTCATCCCGACCTGCGCATTTCCGTGACGAACGAATACGGCCCGCTGCACGGCACCGAGCGCAACGAGGATTGCCAGATTCGCTTCGGCATGGAGCCGCTGCCGGGGGGCCAGAGCACACTGCTGATGCGCGAGCGCCACGTGCTGGTGGGCTCGGCACGCGAGTTCGACGGGCCGCCCGCCGACGAAGCCGCGCTACGCGCGCTGCTCACCGCGCATCCGTGGCTCTATATCCTCGACATCGACCGGCGCCTGCTGGTGTGGGAAGCGTGGCTCGAAGCGGCGGGGCTCGACGTGCCCATGGCAAGCGCCGGCGAACTCGAATTCAGCACGCTGGACCAGGTGATCCACGCGGTGGTGGCGGGTCTGGGCATTGCGGTGGCGGACCGGCACATGATCGAGCCGGAACTCGCGAACGGCACGCTCGTGCAGTTGAGCCCCGTTGAAGTGACGGGGCCCTCGGGGTACTGGCTCGATGTGCGGCCCGAAGTGCAGGACACGCTGCGCGTGCGCAATTTCAGCGGATGGCTCGTCGAACAGCATGCCGTGCGGGGATAAATACCCTGCTCGTCGCATCCTGCGACGTTTTGCCTCTCAAGCTCGAACCCTCCCCGGCCGTCAACCCGGTGTGAGTTAAGGCGTACTGCCCCGTGCCGCTCGCGCACCGGCCGCACGCCCGACCTCGAAAGTCCACCGCCTTGGGTTCGAGCATGCTTCATACGAGCAGTTACGCCATTCCGATTTCCCGCCTGATCACGCGCCCCATGCTGACGTGCGCTCCCTCCACGCCGGTCCGCGAAGTCGCAAGGCGCATCTTCGCCGAGCGTTGCAGTTCGATCGTCGTGATGGAAGACGGCGAGCCCGTTGGAATCTGGACCGAGCAGGACGCGCTCGCCGTCAGCGAGCATGCGGACGAACTCGACCGGCCGATCAGCACCGTGATGAGCGCCCCGCTGCTCACGCTCGACGCCCATACATCGCTGGGCGAAGCGGCAGTCCGCTTCAAGCATTCGGGAATCCGCCACTTCGGGGTCGTGCGCGACGGTGTTTGCATCGGCGTGCTCACGCAGACCGACGTCGTCGTGAACCAGGGTGCCGAATTCTTTCTGCACCTCAAGCCCATCGAGGCCATCCACGTGCAGCCGCTCGTCAGCGTGCCCGCCGGCCGGCCCCTGCACGAGGCGATCGCGCAGATGCGGGCGAGGAAGCTCGACGCCATCGTCGTCGCGTATGCCGGCGGCGAGCACGGCATCCTGACCGAGCGCGACGTGGTGCGCCTCATCGCGAGCGACGCCCTGAACGGCGAGGTCGGCGATCACGCCAGCCATCCCCTGCAAACGCTTTCGGCCACCCAGAGCCTGTATGCCGCGCAGCACTTCATGCTGCAGCAGCACATCCGTCACGTGGGCGTATGCGACAACGCCGGCCGCCTCGCCGGACTCCTGAGCTTCGCGGACATCCTCCAGAACATCGAGGACGAGTACGTGAACGAACTGCACAGTGCACTGCGCGAGCGCGACGAAGCGCTCGGCCGCGCGAGGTTCAGTCTGCGCATGGCTGACCGCGTGTTCGAGTCGGCGCTCGAAGGCATCATGGTGACCGACCGGAACGCGAAAATAGAGCGCGTGAACCAGGCGTTCACGCGTCTCACGGGCTACACGGAGGAGGAAGTTGTCGGGCGCAATCCGAGCCTCCTGAACTCGGGGCACCAGGACGCCGCGTTCTATGGGGAGTTGTGGGACTCCCTGAAGACCAACGGGCATTGGCAGGGCGAGATCTGGAATCGCCGCAAGAACGGCGAGCTTTACCTCGAATACCTCACCATCACGGGCATACGCGACAACGACGGCAACATATCGCACTACGCAGGCATTTTCTCCGACATCACGCAGCGGCGTCAGACCGAAGAGCGCCTGCGCTACCTCGCCACGCACGACGTGCTGACGGGGCTCGCGAATCGCGTGCTGTTCGAGGAGCGGCTCGAACGCGCGATCCTCCATGCCCAGCGCGGCGGCCGCCAGTTCGCCGTGATGTATCTCGACCTGGACCGCTTCAAGCTCGTCAACGACACGCTTGGCCACAGCGCCGGCGACGAGGTGCTCAAGATTGTCGCGGAACGGCTGCGCCGGCGCCTGCGCGAGAGCGATACCGTCGCGAGGCTCGGCGGGGACGAATTTGCCTTCGTGCTCGAAGACATCAGCGATATCCGCGACGTAGGCCGCCTCGCGCGCACGCTGCTCGATTCGGTGGGCGAGGCCATCCCGGTCGGCGGGCGCGAGATCTTCACGACGCCCAGCATCGGCATCAGTATCTTCCCCGACGACGGCACGCAGGCCGAGCCCTTGATGATGCGCGCCGACCAGGCGATGTACAGCGCAAAAAACCGCGGACGCAACGTCTTCCAGTTCTTCGAGAGCCGGATGACATCGTCGGCGATGGCCCAGCTCGAAACGCTGGGCGAATTGCATCGCGCACTCGAACAACACGAATTCCGTCTGTTCTACCAGCCGCAGTACGATCTCTCCACCGGCCGCGTCGTCGGCGTGGAGGCCTTGCTGCGCTGGCAGCATCCGCGCCGCGGACTCGTGCCGCCGGGCGAGTTCATCGCCATTGCCGAGCAATCCGCGTTGATCGTTCCGCTGGGGCGCTGGGTATTGCGCGAAGCCTGCCGTCAGGCGCGCGCATGGCTCGACGCCGGCATCGAGTTCGGCCGCGTCGCGGTCAATCTCTCCGCGCGGCAATGTTTCACCGACGGGTTCCTGGCCGACCTGAGCGAGATTCTCAGCGAGACCGCGCTGCCGGCCGAACGGCTTCAGCTCGAATTGCTCGAAAGCATGGCGATGAATACGCGCGAAGACATCGTCTCGCTGCTGCGCGAACTGGTGGCGCGGCGAGTGAGCCTCGCCATCGACGACTTCGGCACAGGCTACTCGTCGCTCGCCTACCTGAAGGATCTGCCCGTCGATACGCTGAAGATCGACCGCTCGTTTCTGGCCGGCGACGAGACGCACAACTCGGACCGGGCGATCATCCGTGCGGCCGTTGCGATGGGACGGGCACTCGGTCTCGACGTGATTATGGAGGGTGTCGAAACACCCGAGCAGGTGGCCTTCCTGCGCGAGGCCGGATGTCACGGCGCGCAGGGCTATCTGCTGGCAAAGCCGCAGCCCGTGGAGTCATTGACCGGGCTGATGCTGCGGCAGTGCGCGCAAGCGCTCGCGCCATCGGCTTGAGGGACGGCCGGCCGTCGCCCGAAGCCGTCAACCCTGCCCTCAACCCATCAACACGGTGACGGCGTCTTCCAGTGTCTGAGCCTGCTGGTTCAGCGCCGTGGACGCTGCTGCGGACTCCTCAACGAGCGTTGCATTCATCTGGGTGATCTGCGCAAGCTGCTCCACGGCAATCTGCGACTCGGCGATCTCGACGCTTTGTCCGCTGCTCGCTTCGGCAATGTCCGAAATGGCCCGCGTGAGTTCGGCGACGGACTGTTCGACCTTGCTCATGTCGGCGCCGGCGCCCGCCGCAGCCTGGGCACTCGCCCTCATCATGTCGAGCGAAGTGTCGATCAGCGCCTTGATCTCCCTGGCCGCAGCCTCGGAACGCTTGGCCAGCGTGCGCACCTCGCCGGCCACGACGGCGAATCCGCGGCCGTTCTGCCCCGCTCTCGCGGCTTCCACCGACGCATTCAGGGCGAGCAGGTTCGTTTGAAACGCAATGCTGTCGATCGTGGTCGTAATTTCCGAAATGCGTCGCGAGTGACCGGCCAACGCATCCGTTAGCTGTGCCGACCGGCGCGCCGCCTCGGCGGCGGCCGAAGCGGCTTCCGCCGTCCGGCTTCCTTCGGTGCGCGCCAGCCTGGCCGATTCGGCATTGTGCCGTGCCGTTTCGGTAATCTGCCCCAATGTCGCGGTGGTCTGCTCGATCGCGCTCGCCTGCTGCTCCGTGCGCATGGAGAGATTGGCATTACCTTCGGCCAACCCCGCGGAAGCGCCTCGCACCTTGTCGATCGAGCCGCGTGCGTCCATCAATACGCCAATCGTCTTTCCGTTCATCTGGTTGAGCAAGCGCCCGAGCAGGCGCGTATGAGAATCGCCCGACTCGTGAAAGCGATGCTGCAGTTCGCCCGAGAGCACCACGAACGCGCTGGCGCTCATCCGGGCAAGCGGTGCGAACACGTTGCGGGTCAGCCACACGGCCATCAGGGCGCAAGACAGTGCCGCCGCGACCGCGATCGACCATCCGAGCCGCAGCCCCGCCATGCGGGTAAAAAGCCCGCTCGTCATGCACGCCGGAACGAGCAGGATCATCAGTGCCTGCGCCGCCATGATGAAGTCCAGGCGGCCAACGGCCGAAAGGCCGAGCAGCCGCTGGGGAAGACCGGCCAGGCCTTTGCGGACGGCCCGCCCGCCTGCGAGGCGCCACTTCCCGCCCTGCTCGCGCCGCAGGTCTGCATACAGGCGTTCGGCCGCCGCGATTTCGGCCTCGGCCGGGCGCGTGCGCACGGAAACGTAACCCGTTGCCTCGCCGTCGCGCATGGCCGGCGTGACGTTGGCGAGCACCCAGTAGAATCCGCCGTCCTTGCGCCGGTTCTTGACGACGCCCGACCACGGACGGCCGCTCCGGATCGTGCGCCACAGATCTTCGAAGGCTTCCGCCGGCATGTCAGGATGCCGAACGATATTCTGTGGCGCGCCGATCACCTCGTCGCGCGAGAATCCGCTCGCGCAAAGGAAAGCCTCATTGGCGTACTCGATTACGCCGGTGCTATCCGTACGGGTGATGATGACCTCGTCCTGTGACAACACATATTCGTGATCTGTAATCGGGACGTTGATGCGCATCGTCGTGATTGGTCTCGTCGTTTCATGGGCTCCCCCTTGAGCGGAAGCTCGCCTACCCCTGGGGTTCCCGGTCCGGCCGATACGTCCAGACACGGACTATCGAGAACGAACGCAAGTATGCCCGCAGGAGCGGCTTTAACAATTTTTACAATTTGACGAGAATCAACAAATCGACGCGAATTTTTCTTCGGCCAGCCGTAAGGGCCATCGCGAGCCGCGTTACCGCCGCCCTCGGCCGGCTGCGCGGCGGCGGCGCGCCGCGTTATAGCCGGCCGTGGGTGTTCAGCCCAATCCCCCCATCATCATGTACTTCGTTTCGAGGTACTCATCGAGCCCGTACTTCGAGCCCTCGCGGCCGAGCCCCGATTCCTTCACACCGCCGAACGGCGCGACCTCGGTTGAAATAATGCCTTCGTTGATGCCCACCATGCCGCTTTCGAGCGCAGCCGCCACGCGCCAGACCCGGCCGATGTCGCGCGCGTAGAAGTACGCCGAGAGGCCGAAGTCGGTATCGTTCGCCGCTTGAACCGCCTCCTCCTCGGTCTCGAAGCGGAACACGGCTGCCACCGGCCCGAAAGTTTCCTCGTGCGCGAGCATCATCCCGCCGTGCGCGCCGGTAATCACGGTAGGCTCGTAGAACGTGCCGCCGAGCGTGTGCGGACGACCGCCGCACACCACCGTGCCGCCCTTGTCCTTCGCATCGCTCACGTGCGCTTCCACCTTGTGCAGCGCGGCGCGATTGATGAGCGGCCCCTGCGTCGCGCCCGGCTCCATGCCGTTCGCCACGTGCAAGGCCTCGACTGCCTTCACAAGCTTCGCAACGAACGCGTCGTGCACGCCGGCCTGAACGAAGAAGCGGTTCACGCACACACAAGTCTGCCCTGTGTTGCGGAACTTCGAGGCCATCGCCCCAACCACCGCCGCGTCGAGATCGGCATCGTCGAACACGATGAACGGCGCGTTGCCGCCCAACTCCAGCGAGACCTTCTTGACGCTGTCCGCCGCCGCGCGCATGAGCAGCTTGCCCACGCGCGTCGAGCCCGTAAACGAGATCTTGCGCACGGCCTTGGACGCCATCAGCGTATCGCCGATGGCGGGCGCGTCGCCCGACACCACGTTGAACACGCCGCGCGGGATGCCGGCGCGCTCGGCCAGCACCGCAAGCGCGAACGCGGAAAGCGGAGTTTCCTCCGAAGGCTTGAGCACCATCGTGCAGCCCGCCGCCAGCGCGGGGCCCGCCTTGCGCGTGACCATCGCCAGCGGGAAATTCCATGGCGTGATGGCGCCGACCACCCCCACCGGCTCCTTCATCACGACGATGCGCGAGCCCTTCTTCGGCGCCGGAATCACGTCGCCGTAGGCGCGCCGCGCTTCTTCGGCGAACCACGTCAGGAAGCTCGCCGCATAGGCCACTTCGCCCTGCGCTTCCGCGTACGGCTTGCCCTGCTCCGCGGTCATGATCCGTGCGAGGTCGTCGCGGTGTTCGAGCATCAGTTCGCCCCAGCGGCGCACCTTCTCGCCGCGCTCGGCGGCCGTGGCGTCGCGCCATGCCGGGAAAGCCTGCGACGCCGCCGCGACGGCCTGCAGCGTCTCGCGCCCGCCGGCCCGCGCCACCTGCGCGAGCGGCTGCCCGCTTGCCGGGTCGACGACCGCATAGGTCGACTCGCTCTCGACCCATTCGCCGTCGATATAGTTCGTCATGCGCCAGAGCGCCCGATCCTCGAGGCCTTCGATCATGCTGCAATCTCCAGTCGGCGCGACGGACGCGCCACGCGCGGAATGCGCGCCGTGACGTAGTCGTTGATCACGTCGCAAGGCGTGTAGTTGCGATCGAGTTCGTACAACTCGTCGGCGTCGAGCTTCATTTCCAGCGCCGCGAGCGCGCTTTCGAACTGCGCAACGGTATCCGCGCCCACCAGCATCGACGAAACGCCGTTGCGCCCGAGCACCCACGCCTGCGCGATCTGCGCGCACGAAACACCGCGCGCGAGCGCCACTTCGGCAACCGAATGCGCGATATTGCGCGATGCTTCGTCGTCGTACATCTGCCCGGTGAAGAAGTCGGTCTGGTTGCGCACCGACTTCGCGTCGCCGGACAACAGGCCGCGCGCGAGCGGGCTGAACACCGAAACGCCCACGCCCTGATCGACGCAGAACGGAATCATCTCGCGCTCTTCCTCGCGGTAGGCACAGTTCAGCTGCAGCTGCATGTTGATCGGCCGCGCGAAGCCATGACGCTCGCAGGCCTGCAGGATCTTCGCGAACTGCCACGTGAACATCGTCGAGACGCCGATATAGCGCGCCTTGCCCGAGCGCACGATGTCGTTCAGCGCGTCCATCGTTTCCTCGACGGGCGTGTTCACGTCGAAGTAATGCAGCATGTAGACATCGACGTAATCGGTCTGCAAGCGGCGCAGCGACCCGTCGATACCGTCCATGATGTGCTTGCGCGAATGACCCTGGTTGTTCACGCCATTGCCGATGGGATAGCCCACCTTGGTCGTGAGCACCAGTTCGTCGCGCTTCGCGAGCCGGCGCACGATGCGCCCGACCACCTCCTCGCCCACGCCGGTCGAGTAGAAGTCGGCGAGGTCGATGAAATTGACGCCCGCTTCGAGGGCACGGCGCACGATCGGCTCGCTCTGCTCCTCGTTGTAGATCCACGGCTTCCAGTCCGGCGTGCCCATGTTCATGGTGCCGAGGCACAGGCGCGAAACCTTCAGGCCCGAGCGTCCCAGTTGGATGTATTGCATTGCAGTCACCTTGCAGTCGATGGGATCGGGCCGATTCAGGCCGCGCGGGCCTTGGGCGTATAGAAAGGATTGCTGATCTGGTCGCGCACTTCGGCGAGCTTGTCGAGCTTGGGCAGTCCGTTCATCGCGGCGTGGATAGCCGTCTTGCAGGCCGTGTAGTTGTTCTCGTAGACGGCGTCGAGATCGTCGCAGGACCAGTTCACCCAGTTCGCCGTGACGATGCACCATTCGTTCTCCGCTTCCGGCGGCAGCGTGCCGTCCAGCATCGCCTCGGTCACCGCCTTCGCGATGGCGGCCTGGGAGGCGCCCCAGGTAGCGTTGCCGTGCAGGTCGCCGCGAATGTCGGCCTTGTTCACGTAGAGCGTGACGGGCTTGACCGGCACGTTCGGCTGTGCGACCACCATGAAGGGCACATGACCCTGCGACGGCGACGAAAGGCTGTTCGTGAACGCCTGGCCAACGGGGCCGCTGCGCGGACCGATCATGATGTTGATGTGGGCAGCGTTTACGCCTGGTCCCGCGAAACCTTCACCGATATAGACTTCCAAGGCTTTCATGTCCGACTCCGTCTCCTGAATTACCGGGGTTGTTGTGCAGCGCAGCGGCCTATCGGAAGCATCCGGGAACCGTCCGGGAAAATCTCGGTTTGCCGATACGGCCTGCGCGTCGAGACGAATTGCAGCACAAGCAACACGCTCACAAAAGCTACGAAATCTCATGGGGGCATGAGGCGTATTCATCGCCGCGAGCGCGGTGTCGCATGGCATGAGATCAGGTAATGCTTCGATGACTATTCGTGGCTTCGCAACCCTAAACGCTGCCGCTAGACTCTGTTCGCGTGAATCAAACGACTTGGCCCGAACAAAACCGAAAGGGCCAGCAGACATTCCGTAACGGAGGAGACATGAGAGGTATCACGCTGGCAGGCGTACGCCTTGCCGCCGCGCTCGCGCTCACTTGCGCCGCGACCAGCACGTTTGCGGCCGAGCCCAACTGGTGCGGCTCCGGCAAGACAGTGAAGCTCGCCCAGATCACCTGGGAAAGCGGTGCGCTAATGACCGAAATGGTCCGCACGGTGCTCGAAAAAGGCTACGGCTGCAAGACCGAGGTCGTGCCGGGCGCCACCGCCGCCACCGAAACCGCGCTCGCCAGCGGCGACCTGCAGATCTGGGCCGAGCACTGGACCGGCCGCAGCAAGATCATCGCGCGCGGCCTGAAGGACGGCAGCGTGAAGCTGGTCGGCGAGCTGATTCCCGGCGGCGACCGCGAAGGCTGGTATGTCCCCGACTACGTGATCCACGGCGACCCGGCACGCGGGATCAAGCCGCTCGCGCCGCAACTGCACTCAATCTCGCAGTTGCCGCAATACAAGGATCTCTTCGCCGACGACGAAGAGCCAGGCAAGGGCCGCTTCTACAACTGCCCCTCCGGCTGGGACTGCGAGCGCTTCAACAACCGGCTGCTCGACGCCTACAAACTCGGCGACGATTACACGAACTTCCGCCCCGGCACCGGCGCCGGCCTCGACGCGGCCGTCGCGTCGGCCTACGAACGCGGCAAACCCATCCTGTTCTATTACTGGCAGCCGGCCGGGTTGATGGCGAAGTACCATTTCGTGCAGCTCGAAGGCGCACCCTACAGCGACGCCTGCTGGAACACGATCGCCGATCCGAAGGGCACGCCCTGTGCGTCCGCCTTCAAGGTTTCGCATCTCATGGTCGCGGTTTCCACGCCGTTCTATGAAGCGCAGCCCGACGCCGTGGCGTTCTTCGGCAAGATCAGTCTGCCGCTTCCGCTCGACGAGCAGCTCGTCGAACAGATGCACGAAAAGAAGCTCGACGCGTCGACGGTCGCGCATACGTTCTTCAAACAGCACCCGGAAATCTGGAAGCAATGGGTGACGCCGGACGTTGCGGCGCGCGTACAGGCCAGCCTGGGCACGTAAGCGCACATCAGCCCGCGAAGCGGCACACGACTTAAGCAGAATGAGGCTCACCATGGGATCCCCCTTCCTTCATCTCTCCATCGCCGACTGGGTCAACGATCAGGTCACCGCATTCGTGCAGCAGTACGGCGACGCGTTCCACAACTTCAGCGTGCTGATGCTGCGCTACGTTCTCGTGCCGCTCGAAGGCCTGCTGCGCGCCATGCCTGTCTGGGTCGTGCTGGCCGCGGTCGGCCTGCTCGCCTGGCATGCCTCGCGGCGGGTCGGCGTGGCGCTGCTGTTCATGGGCCTCTTGTACCTGATCGGCTGCTTCGGGCTGTGGGACAAGCTCATGCAAACCTTCGCGCTGATGTTCGTTTCGACGCTCATCTCTGTCGCGCTGGGGATCCCCATCGGCATTCTCGCGGCGTCGAGCGGCATGCTGCGCCGCCTGCTGCTGCCGGTGCTCGACGTGATGCAGACGCTGCCGAGCTTCGTGTACCTCATACCGGTGCTGATGCTGTTCGGCCTCGGCAAGGTGCCCGCGATCCTCGCCACCGTCGTCTATGCGCTGCCGCCGCTCATCCGCCTGACCGACCTCGGCATTCGCCACGTGGACGGCGAGATCGTCGAAGCGGCGCGCGCCTTCGGCACCACCCGCTGGCAGATGCTGTTTCAGGTGCAGCTTCCGCTCGCCCGCCCGAGCATCATGGCCGGTATCAACCAGACCACGATGATGGCACTCTCCATGGTCGTGATCGCCTCGATGATCGGTTCGCGCGGACTCGGCGAAGACGTGCTCGCCGGCATCCAGACGCTCGACGTCGGCAAGGGTACGCAGGCCGGCATCGCCATCGTGATTCTCGCCATCGTGATCGACCGCATCAGCCAGGGCTACGGCCAGGGCCGCCGCACGCGGCGTCTGTCGCGCAGCCAGAAGCAGCCCTCGCGCATTCCGTTTCGCCGTGCCCGCGCAGAGGCCGCCGACGAGGCGAATGCCGCGAAGAGCAGCGACCTGAGCGGCCAGCCCGCGAAATGAATGCTTCCGCGTGGGCTCGCCGCAACGAGCCTGAGTCATCGGACGATAGAGCAATGAGGGAACGAAAATGAGCGGCATCGAAGTCAAAAACGTGTACAAGATCTTCGGCACCCAGGAAGCGGGCCGGCGCGCACTCGACCTGCTGCGCGGCGGCGCCACCAAGGCGGACGTGCTGGAGAAGACGCGCTGCAATGTCGGCCTGAACGACGTGAGCCTCTCCATCGGCTCGGGCCAGATCTTCGTGATCATGGGTCTTTCCGGTTCGGGCAAGTCCACGCTCGTGCGCCACTTCAACCGGCTGATCGAGCCGACCGTGGGCGAGATCCTCATCGACGGCAAGGACGTGCTCAAACTCTCCGAAGGCGGCCTGCGCGAGCTGCGCCGCTACGGCGTGAGCATGGTGTTCCAGAGCTTCGGACTCCTGCCGCATCAGACCGTGTTGAGCAACGCCGCCTACGCGCTCGTGACGCGCGGCGAGAAGAAGGCCGACGCGCACGAGAAAGCACGCGAATGGCTCGACAAGGTGGGCTTGGGCGGCTACGCGAATCATTATCCCGACGAACTCTCGGGCGGCATGCGTCAGCGTGTGGGCCTTGCCCGCGCGCTCGCAGCCGACACCGACGTGCTGCTGATGGACGAAGCGTTTTCGGCGCTCGACCCGCTGATCCGCACGGAGATGCAGGACCAGTTGCTCGAACTGCAGGCCACGCTCAAGAAAACCATCGTGTTCATCACGCACGATCTCGACGAGGCCCTGCGCATCGGCAACCAGATCGCGATCCTGCGCGACGGCCGCCTGATCCAGTGCGGCACGGCCGACGACATCCTGCACCGCCCCGCCGACGACTACGTGCGCCGCTTCGTCGAACGCCGCGCCGGCGTGCCGCACTGAACGGCACGCATGCGGTCGCTGATCGGGCTGCTCAGCGGCTATACGCTACTCATCTGCGGCAATAGCCTGCTCACCACGCTGGTGTCGCTGAGGATGCTGCACGTCGAGCGCTCCGCGCTCGACGTGGGTCTCGTGCAGTCCTGCTACTACGTCGGCTTCATAGGCGGCGCACTCGGCCTCGGGCCGCTCGTCGCGCGAATCGGGCCGCAGCGCGCGTTCATCGGCTTTGCCGCATTCACGGCGCTCGCCGCGCTCGGCTATCTCTCGTTCGACACCCCCGGCGCATGGGCCGCGCTGCGCCTGTTGACCGGTTTCAGCATGGTGGGCGTGTTCACCTCGATCGAAAGCGGCGTGAACGGCGCGGTCCCGAATGGACAACGCGGGCGGGCGTTCGCCCTTTATCTCGTGCTGACCTATCTGGGTGTCAGCGCCGGGCAGTTCCTGCTCGGCCTCTCCGGCATGGGCAGCGCCGGAAACGGCGACTTCGAACGCGTTTTCGTCAATGCGCTTTTCGTTGGCGCGCTCATTCCCGTTGCACTGATCGGCGACTGGCAGGTACCACTGCCGTCGAGCGCATCGGCCGCCGCCGTTTCCGCAACACGCGCCTCGCCGCTCGCCACACCCAAGCGGCCAGCCCTGTTGCTGGACGGTCTGCACGAACTGCGGCGCGCGGCGCCGCGCAGCGTGCCGGCCTGTATCGGGGCGGGGCTGCTCTCCAGTGCGTTCTATGCGCTCACGCCCGTCTACCTCGAACGCATTGGCTTTCCACCGGCCGATATCTCGCGCGCCATGGGCATCGTGCTGATCGGCGCGCTGCTTTCGCAGTGGCCGGTGGGCAAACTCTCCGATCGCCTCGGCCGGCGCACGACGCTAGGCGCCGTCGCGACTTCGGCGGCCGTGCTCGCCGCCGCGCTGATCGTGGTACGCGCGCCGCTCGCCGTCGACACCCTGCTATTTCTCTACGTTGCCTTGACGTTCACGCTCTACGGCGTGATCGTCTCGGACGTGAACGACCGCGTCGACCAGTCCGCGCGTGTGAAAACCAGCGCGACGCTCCTGCTCGTCTTCTCGATCGGCGGCGCGGCAGGGCCCACGGTCGGCTCGCTCTTCATGCGCGTTCTGGGCGCGAGCGGCCTCTACGTGTTCGCGCTCGCGGTGACGCTCGGGCTAGTGGCGCTCTCCCGTGCGAGGGCGGCCAGGTGAAGCCGCGGCCCGGCGGCCCGGGTAACGGTATACTGCGCGCTTCGCAAGACGCGCCGCTCCGAACCGGCGCGGATCGCAAGGAGAGAAAATTGAAGCGCAAGATGCCCGCGCTGAACGCCCTGAAGGCGTTCGAGGCCGCAGGCACGAGCGGCAGCTTTACGCGCGCCGCCGAACAGTTGAACGTGACGCAAAGCGCCGTGAGCCGCCAGGTGCGCCAGCTCGAGGAGCAACTGGGCGAGACGCTGCTCGAACGCCACCATCACCGGCTCGAACTGACCGACGCTGGCCGCGCGCTGCTGCGCACGCTGCAGCAGTCGTTCGACCGCATCGAACTGACGGTGCGCACGATCCAGCAGAAAAGCGACCTCAACCGCCTGCGCGTGAACGTGCCGCCCACCTTCGCGAGCCGCTGGCTCGTGCCACGCCTCGCGAAGCTGCACGCGCGGCATCCGTCGCTCGAACTGAGCGTGACAACGCGCCTGCAGGACAGCCTCGCCGATTCGACGGCGCTCGACTGCGCGATCCGCTTTGGCGACGGCGAATGGGAAGGACTTGAGAGTTCATTGCTGATGCACGAGGAGCACATCGCGGTCTGCGCGCCATCGCTGCTCGCGCAGGAACCGTTCGACCTCGCGGAGCAGACGCTGCTGCACGTGCTCGCGGGCGAGAACCAGCGTTTTCTGACGTGGCGCCACTGGCTGGATGCCGCCCGAATCGAAGGCGTGGATACTTCGGGCGGCTACGAATTCGACCTGCTGGATCATGCGATCCGCGCCGCTATCGAAGGCTTGGGTGTGACGATCGCCGACCGCAACATGATCGCCCGCGAGCTGGCCGAGGGGAAACTGGCACCCGTAAACGAGGTGCACGTGGACGGACGCCAGTCGTACTGGTTCGTGGTGCGGCCCGGGCAGAAGGCGTCGAAGCCGCTCCAGCTATTCCGGCAGTGGCTTCAGGACGAGATCGCCGCCGCGCGTTGAGTGCCCGCGCGCACCGCCCGGCGCGTCTCGCCGTTTGCGCCCGGCTCCGCGTCTTCGAGGATCATCGCCGCGCCCTTCTCCGCGACCATCATCGCCGCCGCATTCGTGTTGCCGGACGTGATGTTCGGGAAAATCGACGCATCCACCACCCGCAGGCCGGCAATGCCATGCACGCGCAGGCGCGCATCCACGACAGCCGTTTGCGGATCGGGACCCATCGCGCAACTGCCGCACAGGTGATAGATCGAACCGCTCTGCTCGCGGAAATACTGCAGCATGCTCGCGTCGTCGGTGACAGCCGCTGCCGGCGACACTTCTTCCACGGTGATGTCCTTGAGCGCCTTCGCCTGCATCAGTTGGCGCACGAGCCGGCCGCCCTGCATGACTTCGTCGCGGTCCTTCTGCGTGGAGAGATAGTTGCCGCGAATGAGCGGCGCATCTTCCATACGCCCCGAGGCGATCTCCACCGATCCGCGGCTCGTGGGACGGCAGGGATTGTAGGCAATCAGGAAACCTGAATACGGCTCCGGCGTGAGCGCCGCGCGGTTCGACTTCGGAATCCGGTAGGAAAGCGGATTGAAGTAGATCTGCATGTTCGGCTGCGCCTCGTCCGGATCGGTACAGAAGAAGCCGCCCGACTGGTTCACGCTCATCGAAAGCGGGCCTTTGCGCGCGAGCAGGTATTGCAGGCCGAACTTGAGCTTGCCGGTCCAGCTACGGAACGCGTCGTTGAGCGTCTTTACGCGCGCGCGATAGTAGAAGCTCACGCACAGGTGATCCTGCAGGTTCTGGCCGACTGCGGGCAGCTCGTGCACAACGCCAATGCCATGCTGCTCGAGCAGCGCACGCGGGCCCACGCCCGAGAGTTGCAGCAGCTTGGGCGAATCCACGGCGCCTGCCGCGACGATCACCTCGCGGTTCGCACGGAACGTGCGCTTCTTGCCCTGCTGCTCGATCTCGACACCCGTTGCGCGGCGCGCGCCGTCGGCCTCGTCGAACAGTACGCGCGTGGCGTGCGCATGATGTTCGATCGTGAGATTGGGCCGATGCCCCGCGCGATGCAGATAAGCGACGCTGCTCGAATCGCGGCGACCGTTGCGCGTGTTGACGTCATAGATGCCCACGCCTTCGAGCCGGGCACCGTTGAAGTCTTCGTTGCGTTCGTAGCCGAGTTGCTGCGCGCCCTCGATGAACGTTTCGCAGATCGGATGCGCGCCATCCTTCATCGGCGTGATGTGCACGGGCCCGTTCGCGCCGTGCCAGGGCGTATCGCCAAGCGGATGCGATTCGAGCTTGCGAAAGTACGGCAGCACGTCGCGATACGACCAGCCCGGATTGCCGGCGGCGGCCCAGTCGTCGTAGTCGCGCTGTGCGCCGCGCACATAGATCATGGCGTTGATCGAGCCCGAGCCGCCCTGCACCTTGCCGCGCGGACAGTAGATCGAACGGCCCGCGAGCTCCGGCTCCGGCTGGCTGTAATACATCCAGTTGTAGACCGTGTGGTAGTACAGCTTCGCGAAACCGATCGGGATCTTGAACCAGAACGATTTGTCGGGTCCGCCCGCTTCGAGCAGCAGCACCGAATGCCGGCCCGAGGCCGACAGCCGCTCGGCGAGGATACAGCCCGCGGAGCCGGCGCCAACGATGATGTAGTCGTAGTTCATTGCTTTGCTCTCCTGATCAGCCGCGTGCAGGCGACGTGTCGCGGACGTCCGCCGGCTCGCGCTGCATCTGCAGATGCAGGCGCTTGCCCGTGTAGGGCGTGTGCGCGCGCACGACTTCCATGTCGAGTTCGACGCCGAGCCCCGGCGCCTTCGACGGAATGATGTAGCCGTCTTCCCAGTGGATCGGCTGCTTGAGGACTTCGGCGTGGAAGCCATCCCACGTGCCGATGCTTTCCTGAATCAGGAAATTGGGCGTGCAGGCCGCCAACTGGATGCTCGCCGCAGCGCCCACGGGACCGTTATAGAGATGCGGGGCGATCTGCGCGTAATAGACCTCGGCGAGGCTCGCCACCTTCTTCGCTTCGAGCAGGCCGCCCACGCGGCCGATGTTCATCTGCAGGATCGAGGCCGCACCGCTGTCCAGCAGCTTGAAGAACTCGTACTTGGTCGTGAGGCGCTCGCCTGCGGCAATCGGAATGCTCGTGCGCGCGGCGACCTGCGCCATGGCAGCTTCCTGACCAGGCGGAACCGGCTCTTCGAACCACAGCGGATCGTATTTTTCCAGCCGCTGCGCGAGCCGGATGGCCGAAGACGGCACCATCTGGCCGTGCGTGCCGAACAGCAGGTCGGCCCGGCTACCCACGGCCTCGCGCACCTTGCGGCAGAACCGCTCGCAGCGGTCCAGCACTTCCAGCGAGAGCTGATGTCCCGAATACGCGGTGTACGGGCCGGCCGGATCGAACTTGACGGCCGTGAAGCCAAGTTTCACATTCTGCGCGGCGCACTCGGCGGCGAGGTCGGCGTCGTCGTAATCGTACTCGCCCTGACGGTTCTTCGGGTACAGATAGGTGTACGAACGAAGACGCTCGTTCACCATGCCGCCCAGCAGTTCATAAACGGGCTTGTTGGCGGCCTTGCCGATGATGTCCCAGCATGCCATCTCCAGCCCGCTCACGATGCCCATCATCGTGAGATCGGGACGCTGCGTGAAGCCGCTCGAATAGGATTCGCGCCAGAAACGCTCGACATGATGTGGATCCTGGTTCAGCAGATAGCGCTCGAACACGTCGTTGATCGCGGGAACCATCACGTCGGGGTGAAACGTCGCGGCATAGACCTCGCCCACGCCTTCCATGCCGCAATCGGTCTGCAGCGTGACGAAGATCCAGTACATGCCGCCGATGTGCGGGGGAGGCACCGCGACGACATGCGTTTGCATTGAGACGACTTTCATGGTTCAAACCGTTTTCGAGTGAGTCATGTGCTTGAGCACGAGGGCTGCTACGCCGCCTGTCGCGCCGATCACGGCCACGTAGGCGAAATAGATCTGATAGCCCAGCATGCCGGCGTAGTGCTGCGTGATATAGCCGTTCACGAGCGGCAGAAAGATGTCCGACGAATAGCCGATCAGCGAAACCATGCCGATGGCAAGGCCGGTGATGCGCATGGGAACCGCGCAGTAGTCGAGCAGCGTCCAGTAGAGACCGCGGATCGCGTAGGTCATGATGCCGATGAACAGCACGACGATGCCGAGCAGCGCGACGTTGCGCAGCGCCGGCAACAGGATCAGGCCGATCAGCCCGAGCACGGCGAGGAACAGGGCGACGATCAGCACGCGCAGGTTCGAGAGCCGGTCGCCGAGCAAACCGCCGCCGATGCCGCCGATCGGACGCATCCAGAGTTTCAGCGTGGTCACCATGCCGGCCGCGACGACGCTCATGTGTAGTTCGCCCTGCTGGAGGTAGGCCGAAAAGCTGTAGGTCGCCCAGAAGATCTGGTAGCCGCAGAACACTACCGCTGCGACGAGCCACAGTTGCGGAATCGAGGCGAGCGTGGAGAGATCGCGCCACAGCGAATTGCGCTGCGCACCGATCTGGCTCTGCGCGGCTTCATCGTCCGCGGCCTGCGCCACCGGATCCTTGAAGAGGCTCATCACCGCGCCAAGCGCAATGCAGGTGAACGAGTAAAGATAGATGACGTGGCGCAGCCCGGCGGCCTCGCCGCGTCCGCCGCTCGTAGCCGCGGCGAAGAGCGCAAGCGCGATGGTCGCGAGCAGCGCCTCGATGAGCCCGCGACCGCCGTCGAGCAGGCCGAAGAAGCGGCCCTGCTCGTTCGCCCCCGCGATCATGCGCACGCGCTTGAGCACCGAAGCCCAGAACGTGAGGCCGGTCGTGAGGCCCCAACAGCAGAAAATCACCATCAGCACAGGAAAGGCCGGCGCCGTGGAATACCACAGGCCGAGCGCGCCGGTGCCGATCAGCGAAAAGCAGATCAGAAGGCGCGGCGCGACGCGGTCGGCCAGCCAGCCGCTCGGCAGGTAGCAGAGAAAGAATACGATGCCGAGCACCGAATACAGGTAGCCGAGTTGCTCGTTGTCGATGTGGAGGACGTCGAGCATCGTGGTCTGATAGACCTGACGCAGATATACGATCGGGTAGATCGCGCCGGCGGCCAGCACCAGCAGGAGCAACTGGCCGTAGCGTTGCGCCGCGCTCGCGGCGGCAGGGGTGGCGGGGGAGGCTTCGGCGCGCGCAACGGCGCCCAGGGCCTGGGGCTTTGCCATGGACTTCTGCAAGATTGTCTCCATACTGCTTGTCCGGCACCTGCGTGCCGGCATTTTGCTTTCTTCTTCAAAACAGGCGCCGCTTCTAGCGGGCACCCTGCAACCATCGATCAGGGAACCATCAGGAACCCGAATGATTAGAACGGCATCACGACAAGGCGCGTCTGCGTGAATTCGAGCATGCCGTGTTTGCCGTCGTCGCCGCCCAGACCCGAGCGCTTCCAGCCAGCATGGAAGCCCTGGTACGGATCGGCCGGCGTGCGGTTCACGTAGAGCTCGCCTGCTTCGATCTCGTTGGCCACGCGCATCGCCGTGCGATAACGCTCCGTATAGAGCACCGACGAAAGGCCGAACTGGTGATCGTTCGCCATGCGCAGTGCGTCCTCCAACGTGTCGTAGGCCAGCACCGGCAGCACCGGGCCGAAAATCTCTTCCTGCACGATCTCCATGTCCTGGCGGCACTGGGTAAGGAGCGTCGGCGGATAGAAGTGGCCGGCGCCTTCGGGCAGGTGGCCGCCCGTCTCCAGGACCGCGCCGTCCGCCAGCGCGCGCTGCACCATCGCGTGCACCGTTGCACGCGCGTTCGCGTTCACGAGCGGGCCCATACGCGTTTCGTCCACCGCGCGGTCGCCGAAGTGCACCGCTGCCATCTTCTCGCGCAGCAGCGCGACGAAGCGGTCGTGCACGCCGCGCTGCACATAAACGCGCTCGATCGCCGTACAGAGCTGACCGCAGTGCGTGGTCTTGGAGCGCACGATCGCCGTGGCGGCCGCTTCGAGGTCGGCGTCGGCCTCGATGATCGCCGGCGTCTTGCCGCCCAGCTCCAGCGAAGGCTTCGCGATGTTTTCCTTGCAGTAGTCGAGCACCTTGCGGCCCGCCGCCACGCTGCCGGTGAGCGTGATCATGCCCACGCCGCGGTGCGTGCAGAGCGCTGCCGCCGTCTCGTGGTCCATCGCGAGCACGTTGACGAGGCCCGCCGGCAGCGCCGCGTCCTGCGCGGCGCGTGCGACTTCGAACGCCGAGCACGGCGTGTTGTTGCTCGGCCGCACGACGACCGCGTTGCCCGCGATGAGCGCAGGCGCGATCTTGCGCAGCAGCGTGTAAATCGGGAAATTGAAAGGGATCAAGCAGGCCGCGACGCCAATCGGCTCGCGCATCAGGATCAGGTTTTCATTGGCGCTGTCGCTCGGGATCACCTCGCCTTCGATACGGCGGGCCCATTGCGCGTGATAGCGCAGGATTTCGGCGGCGTAGCGCGCCTCGGCCGTGGCGTCGGCCACGCTCTTGCCGGACTCCAGCGCCAGCACCGCCCCGATCGCGGGCGCGCGCGTTTCGATCGCGTCCGCGAAACGGGCCAGCAATGCGCCGCGCTCCGCGGCCGGCAAACGGCGCCATGCGCGCTGCGCCGCCACGGCGGCCTCCACGGCGCGGGCGGCATCGGCAGCACTCGCCGCGCTCACGTGGCCGACGAGTTCGCCCGTCGCCGGATTGTGCACGGCAATGCGTTCGTCGTGTGCGGGAACGAACTGTCCGTCTATGAAGTTGTGGTCTGATCTCATCGTGGGGTGCCGGTTCGTCGCGTCCGCGCCGCAAGGCCGTCCAAAGGGCCTCCAGCGCTGCCGCCGCAAGAGTTACGGCAGTATCGGACGACGAGAAAAGGGCCACAAACGATTATTTGTCGAGACGAGCATGCGAAAAACGCATGCTGGAACGCCCGATGCTACGCAACAGGCAGGGGGTCGCGGGTTTCCCCGGAGCGTGGCGGCGTGCGGACCCGACGCTTGACCAGGCGTGCGCGTCGAACGCAGGAACTGGCCGCGATATCCGCGTCTCATCGGGACATCGCGTCAGGGTCACGCACCATAGACTGGTTTCGAGACCGGACCACAGCCGGGCGCCATGACCCGGATAGAAATAATGGGGGATTGCAATGCGAGTGACCAACTGGATCGTTGTACTGGACTGCGCCTACATGGAGTATTCGAGCTGGCGCGGCAAAAATGTCTACCGGCGCACCGTCGCCTATGACCGCGTCGTCTGGTGCTGAGCGGCTTGCAAGGCGTTCCGGATCGGGCGGGCATCGCACCCCCGTGCCTTGCTCGGGGGTGCGATGAACACACGCGTGTCAGCACGCGCGAAAGACACAAACGGCATTTGCAGGCCTCAGATCGAACCCGCTTTCGGCGCCGCTCCCGCATGGGGCGAGACGATGCCGGTGCGCACGCAGTCACGCTCGTATTTGGCGTGCAAGCGGGCCTCCGCTCCCTGGATGTCCTGAGGATACGTCACGTCATTCGGCTCCGGCACATAGCCGACGGATTCCAGTTCGCGCAATTCGCGTTCCAGCCGGCGATGGTTCACGTCGCCCGACTGGACGAACGGATACGACGTGCACTCGTGCCGAGTCAAAGGCGCCGCATTCGCCGCGACGGACCACGCTGAACTCAGGCCCACAAGGGCCGCAATCACACCAGGTACGATAGCAAGCTTCATCGCAATCTCCCGTTTGTTCAAGTTGGTCGCACGCATCGCCCGAGAGCGCGACGTGCATGTCAACCATGGTAGGCCGCGGGGATTCAGCAGCAACATCGCTACCGTGAAGTTTATTTAACGATCCTTATCGGTTCGCGCGCTGCCTGTGCCTTCATTGGCGCCCGTTACGATGAGGACTTTTCCTGGCAAGCGTCTCACTCGCCTCTCATGGGTTAAAGAAGGGAACGCTTCAATTTAAAGCGCAAGTTGTCATTCAGTGGATCGCGGGGCCGATGCCGATACGTGAACAATGATGCGGCGCGATTTCGGCGGCCGGCCGCGAGGCAGGCGCTCGACTCTCCGGTTGGCCCTATGGCCCACGCGATCCAGGTAGTCGCGGCTGCCCAGCACCCAACCCTTACGGGTAGCCTCCATCAGTTCCTCCGTTGTCTGCGCGCTGAGCGGCGCTTCAGATCGCCGCCGCCAGGCGTGTTGACGCTCGAAGGAGGTATTGCCCAGCACCCGGTAAAGCACGTGGTCAACCATCAGCCGGTCGGTACACAGACCGACGTGATGAGCGTAACTGGACCACCGGTAGTCTCCGGGTTGGCCTACAAGCCCCTCCAGAACCGGAGCGAATTCCACATCGCGGCAGGCGTCGATCAGGTACCGTTCCGGTTCGATCACCGTGGCGCGATAGCGCCCTTCCCAGAGGGTGCCGTGGCGCTGGCAACGCCGGTTGAAACCGGCGACATAGCCGCGGTTAACGTCCTGTAATGTGAGTGGCAGACTGCCGGTGTCCGACGGTGTAACGACCAGCCGGACAGCCCGGGGGAGTAACACCCACGCATGAATCGCCAACCGACGTCGATCTGCCGCGCGCGCCAGCAGATCGAGATAGAGTTGCCGGTCGTCGTCGTCGCAGAAGGCGGTCTGTCCAGCGATCGTCTGCAGGAGGACATGTTGGGGCTCACCGGGAATGTAGAGGCGGGGCAGTCGGGCCATGAATTTTCGCCGGGAATGTTCTTGTAGTAGGGGAAGCGCGGCGATCTTCCGATCACCCTGCCAACGATGACACGAGTTTTCGTTTTGAGGGTGAGCAATGTCAAGGATTAATCTTTGTTATGCGAATTAAATTATTTCAGATACCAAATCATTTCCGCTAGCGGCCAGATCTGTCAGGTATTTCTGACAGATCTGCGTGAATGGCGCGCGTGCGCTCTCGGCTACGCTACTGCAAACGATCACGGATGATTCGCGACGACTATGATGGAACATCATGGACACCGCAAACATCCTCTCCGTAGCGCGCCTGCTCGCCTGCATAACCGAGGGGGAACGGTGCACGCGGGCAGAAATCATGTGCCGGCTCAATGCGGGAACGGCAACCGTTCAGCATTTGCTAAACGTATGTGTCGCGCAGGGCCTGCTGCGGCGTACAGCCGAAGGACGGCATCACGTCTGGTGGAGGCCGGCCCCGCCTGATTGCCCCGTTATCGCAAGGCGATTTGCGGCGCTGCACGGTTACGACGAGCAATTGCAGCGCCTCGCAACGCTTTCCATGGCAGCACGCCCGCCACGGCCGCCGGGGCAGGTAATTCGTTATGGAGTCGGTCAGCCATGATTCTCGAAACGGATCGAGATGCGCACTACCGGCAGCGGGAAACCAAGGACGGATTGTCGAGAGGCGGACATTGACCATGGGAATGAACCGGATCGAGCGGCTGCTCGCAGAGATTCTCGTGGCGACATTTACCACGGCCACCGTGGTGGTCTGCTTCCGGTATCTTGACATCCCTTCCGGTCATCCGGCCGGCGATCTGCTGGCAGTCGGGATACCGGTGGCGATTGCCGGGACAGCGCTTCTGATCGGGCCGCTCTGCCAGCTCTGGCGCGAGCGTGGCCGGCACTACGTCTGGGCACACCGCGAGCCGCACGGCGCCCTCATGGGCGCCCGCGTAGCCGGGATTGCGTTCGGCGCCTGGGTTGGCGCGGTACTGCAGGCGAGCGTGACCTGAAAGCCACGCAGCATGGCCCAAATCAGGCCGACTTGGCAGGCCGCCCGGTCTTCACGGTTTCGACGGCAGCGACGGCGGCAAGCAAGCGCTTTTCGGAGGTCGAATCGAGCAGCATCAGACCTGCGCGCAGCAGTTCGCTCTTCTTCACCGTAATGCCGGCGTCGAGGCATTTTTTCTTGAGCGTCGCGATCTTTTCGTAGTCGGCCTTCGGCATCGTGAAGCTGTCGCGCACGACCTTTTCCTTCTTCACGCTCTCTTTCTTGACGCCCTCTTTCTTCGCGCTTTCCTTCTTGACGTCTTTCTTCACGTCTTCTTTCTTCGCGCGCCGGGCCTTGCCCTTCGCCGCCACCTCGGGTGCGGCGTCGGTTGTGGCTGCGGTCGCCGCGTCAGTTACGGCTTCAGTTGCCACCGCAGCAGTCTTCTTAACGGTTTGCACGGGCTTCTCCTTGGCGTTCGCGCCCTTCGTGGTCCTGGCGGCCTTGGTCGCCTTGGTTGTTTTAGTGGCCTTGACCGCCGACTTTTCGTCGCGAGCTTCGGCAGACGTCGGGAAATAGAAAGCTTTCTTGGTGGGCTTACGCAGAGTCGGTTCGTTCATGCTGTTCACTGAACTTGTAAAGCAAACAGTATATACCGTTTATCGCGTTTTTCCGTGACGATTGCGCTCGCCCCGCCCGCCCGGCGCCTGCTCCGTCGCCAGAGCCGCTCACGCCACGCGGCCGGACTCGCTCTTCGCCATGTCGTAGGGATCGCGCAGGTTGCGCGCGTACTGCTTGGGCGCCATGCCCGACCAGCGCCGGAATGCGCGAATAAAGGCCTTTTCGGAGGCGTAGCCCACGCTTTCCGCAATTTCGATCAGGCGCCGCCGCGTATCGCGCAGCGCACCGCTCGCCAGATACATGCGGTACGAGGTTAGATGGCCGATCGGGGTATCGTCGACGAGCTCGACAAAACGCGCGGAAAAGCGCGAGCGCGACATGCCGGCTGCCGCCGCGAGCGTTTCGACGGTCCAGTCGCGTTCGGGATGCCGGTGCAAGAGCGCGATCGCCTTGCCGATCTGCGGATCCATGAGGCCGCGCAGCCAGCCCGTGTGGCTGGCCGCCGAGGCGAGATGCGCCCGCAGCAGCTGCACGAGCAGCACGTCGGCAAGCCGCGCCGCCGCGACGGCCCAGCCGGGCTGGCACGCCATCGATTCGCGAATGAACGCCATCAGCGTGCTCGCGAGCCAGGGGCCCACCGCCGGATCGTTCGCCCGCACGTGGATGAGCGGCGGCAGCACCCTGAAGAGCGGACTGCGCACGGCTTCGCGATAGACCACGATACCCGTGTACAGGTCGCTCGCCGCGCCTCCGCCGCCAGCGGTGAAGTGCAGCGGCGTGTCGTAGCTCGGGTGGATGCCCTGGTTCGCCATGAGGTCATCGAAGGGCACCGGTTCGACATCGGGCGCCGACGCAAGCACATGCTCATGCCCGTGCGGCAGCAGCACGAAATCGCCCGCCTCCACGCGCACCGGCGCCATACCCTCCAGCACGATGTAGAACGGGCTGCCAAAGCCCGTGCGAAACACCACACCGTTCATGGCCGGCTTCAAGAACGCCCATGGCGCCGTGAGCGAGAAATGGCCTGTCACCACAGCATCGGCACGCAAGTCCGCGAGGGCATCGCTCAACAGGTCTATCGACATCTCTGACTCCCTTCCCAATGCCAGCAGCGCTGCTGGATACCCGCTATCGCGAGTGTCACGATATCCGATTGCCGTGGTGGGTGAAAGACCGCGCCGGGCCTCAAACGAGCGTCTGATCGAGCGGCATCGTGCGCAGGCGCGCGCCGGTCGCCTGATAAAGCGCCTCGGCCACGGCGGGGGCGACAGGCGGCAACGCCACCTCGCCGCAGCCCTGCGGATCGCGGTCGCTCCCGACGATCACGACCTCGATCTTCGGCATCTGCGAAAGCCCGAGCAGCGGATAGTCGGTGAAATTCTGCTGCTCCACCGCGCCGTCCTTGAACGTGATCTCGCTCCGGAACGTGTTGGTGAGCGCAAAGCCGATGCCGCCCTCCACCATCTCTTCAATCAGCATCGGGTTGATCGCGCGCCCGCAGTCGATGCCGCAGACCACGCGCTCGAGCTTCGCCTCGCCCGCCACCATGCGCAGCTCGGCGATGGTCGCGACGTAGGTGGTGAACCCGCCACCGCGCCCCGTGTAGAGGCAGTACGCGATGCCGCGATGCACGCCCGCGACGGGCTTGCCGGACCAGTTCGCCTTCGCCGCGGTCTGGTCGAGCACGCGCAGGGCGAGCGGATCGTCGCGCAGCATCGTGCGCCGGTACTGCAACGGATCGATGTTCGCCGCGCGCGCCAGTTCGTTGACGAAGCTCTCGAGGAAAAACACGCTGGAGGTGCTGCCCACGCTGCGCATGAAGCTGACGGGAATCGGCTGCGTGACATTGACCGAATCGACGAGCAGGTTCGGCACGCGGTAGCCGAGGTCGTAGAGGCCGTCGAGCATGGTCTCGTCCCAGCCGCCGGCCTTTTCGAAGTAGTCGCGCTTGATGGACCAGTAGAGCGACTGCCCCACCACGCGTAGGTGCATGGCTTCCGGATAACCGTCGGCGCCGAGCGCCGCGCGCATGCGGGCAGAAACACCGGGGCGATAGAAGCCGTGGCGAATGTCGTCCTCGCGCGAACGGATCACCTTGACGGGACGCCCCACGGCCTTCGAGGCCACCGCTGCATGGATCACGAAGTCGGGCACGTACTTGCGGCCGAAGCTGCCGCCGAGGAAGGTGGTGTTCACGATCACCTTGTCCGAGGGCACCTTGAAGAGGGCGGAGAGCGTCCAGCGCACCTTGTCCTGCCCCTGGACCGGCCCCCAGACCTCGATATCGTGCTCGCGCACGTGTACGGTCGCGTTGACCGGCTCCAGCGTCGCGTGAACGATGTACGGCGTGTGATAGTCGGCCTCGACCATCGCCGGCGCCCCCTCCAGGCGCGCGGGCGCATCGCCTATACGCGTGGCCACCACGGCCTGCTCCGCAATCAGCGCCGCCTTGCGCTGCGCGAGGATCGTGGCGCTGTCGAACGGGGTCACGCCGGCGGCGTCCCATTGGACGTCAAGCGCGTCGCAACCCTTCTTCGCCTGCCAGTACGAAGCGGCCACCACGATCACGGCGTCCTTTGCCTGCACCACCTCGACCACGCCGGGCATCGCACGCACCGCATCGCGATTGCGCACGGCCACGGGCTTGCCGTTCAGCGTGGGCGCCATCTTCAACGCGCCATGCAGCATGCCGGGCACATTCACGTCGATGCCGAACTGCGCGCGGCCGCTCACTTTCGCCGGCACGTCGAGCTTGTGCAGCGGCTGGCCGATCAGCGTGTGCGCCGATTCCGGCTTCAGGCGCGGCTGCGAATCGAGCGGCAGCTTCGCGACGTCGGCCAGCAGCTCGCCGTAGGCCACGGACCGGCCCGTCTGCCGATGAATCACGCGGCCGCTCTTCGTCGCGCATTGCGTCGGTCGCACGCCGAGCCGCTGCGCACCGGCCGTGAGAAACGCCTCGCGCGCCTGTGCGCCGGCTGTGCGTAGCCACGTATAGAACATCGTCACGGACATCGACGCCCCCACGAACTGCTGCGGCATCTCGTTCGCCGCCGAGATGCGATAGGCGTTGCGGCCCGTCACGAACTCCACGCTCACGAGACGCCAGTCGGCGTCCATTTCGTCCGCGAGCACCTGGGGCAGACCGGTGTACACGCCCTGCCCCACTTCGCACTGCGAAAGACCGATGATCGTGCGGCCGTCCGGGTCCACACGTACCCAGTCGTTGATTTCGTGGAAGCCCGAGCCTCGCGGCGTATCTGCGGCAGAGGCGCCGTCCGCGGCATGCGCGTGCGTGCTCCACGCGAGCGGCAGCACGAGACTGCCCGCCGCCACGAAGCCAGTCTTGAGGAAGTCGCGCCGGCTCCCGCGGGGCGCGGCCGCGGCCATTGCCCGCTCAGGAATTGGCTGCGACATGAACCGCCTCGCGAATACGGTGATAGGTCGCGCAGCGGCACAGATTCGTCACGCCCTGGTCGATCTGTGCGTCGGTGGGATGCGGATGCTGCCTGAGCAACGCGGCCACGGCCATCACCATGCCCGACTGGCAATAGCCGCATTGCGGCACGTCCTTGCGGATCCAGGCCTGCTGGACGGGATGCGTGACGTCGGGCGAGAGCCCTTCGATCGTCGTGATGGCGTGCCTCGCGACGGCGGAAACCGGCAGCACGCACGAACGCGTCGCCTCGCCTTCCAGGTGCACGGTACACGCGCCGCACGCGCCA
The DNA here is from genome assembly GCF_046581065.1 of Paraburkholderia yinzeri. Taxonomy (NCBI): domain Bacteria; kingdom Pseudomonadati; phylum Pseudomonadota; class Betaproteobacteria; order Burkholderiales; family Burkholderiaceae; genus Paraburkholderia; species Paraburkholderia yinzeri. The sequence continues at coordinate 799,783 of NZ_JBFOCJ010000003.1, forward strand.
ATGCCGCAACCGTATTTGGTGCCGGTGAGGCCGGCCGCGTCGCGAATCACCCACAGAAGGGGCGTGTCGGGATCGCCTTCGAACGTGAAGGGCGCGCCGTTCAGTGTGAATTGCATACCTGGTCTCCGCAAAATGTTGGCGCCCGAGGTGGTCTTGCACGACGAACGCAATAGACGAAATTCTTCGCGCGGACGATCCGGGCTGCAATGACATCGCCGCCCGATTCGGTTGCCGATCGTCCAGCAAACCGGCGAAAAGAAGGCGGCTAGCGCCGCACAAAGCTTTCGTTTTGCATACGTTTTTGACGGGGCCAACATTAAATGAAAGTCTTGCAATTCCAGGATCCGTCTTGCCCAAACAAGCTATTTCTCAAATCAGGGATCGATTAAGCTCTGCGCTGTTCGGTGATCGCTTAACACTTGCGGAACACGATTGCGAATGGTTCCGTATGTGATGCTGCGATGGCCCTATCGCTATCTCTGTTGCCTGTTTCTCGATGACCAAAAATCAGGATAACGAAGTAAAATATGTCGAGGATCCGGGGCTCGCCGCGCTCGTGACCATCGCCCGCTTCCACAACATTGCCGCCGACGCGGCCCAGCTCAAACACGCGGCCGCAGTGGGCACCGGCCGCTTCACCGGCAAGGATCTGGTGCTCTCGGCCCGCAGCCTGGGCCTGAAGGCGCGCATCGTCGCGTTGCGGCCCGCGACGCTCGGCAGCACACCGTTACCGGCCCTGGTGCTCGACCGCGACGGCCGTCATTTCATCCTCGCGAAGACCGACGGCAAGACCGGGCTGATCCTGGAGCCGGGCGCGCCGGCACCCACGATCAAACCGCTCGAAGAGATTGCCGCGCGCAGTACCGGCCAGATGCTGCTGTTCGCGTCACGGGCGTCGCTCGCGGGCGAACTCGCCCGCTTCGACTTCTCCTGGTTCATCCCCGCCATCGTCCGCTACCGCAAACTGTTGCTGGAAGTGCTGGGCGTGTCATTGGTGCTGCAGCTCTTCGGCCTCGTCTCGCCGCTCATGTTTCAGGTCGTGATGGACAAGGTGCTCGTGAACCGCACCTACAGCACGCTGAACGTCGTGTGCATGACGCTGCTGGTGGCTTCCGTGTTCGAGGTGCTGCTCACGGGCCTGCGCAACTACGTGTTCGCCCATACCACGAACCGTATCGACGTTGAACTCGGTGCCAGGCTGTTCCGGCATCTGGTGGCCCTGCCGCTCGCCTACTTTGGCGCGCGCCGCGTGGGCGATACGGTCGCCCGGGTGCGCGAGCTGGAAAACATCCGCAACTTCCTCACCGGACAGGCGCTCACGGCCGTCATCGACCTGGCGTTCTCGTTCGTCTTCATCGGCGTGATGTGCGTTTACAGCGTGTGGCTCACGCTGCTCGTCGTCGCCTCGCTGCCCGTGTATGGGCTCGTTTCCGCGCTGCTCGTGCCCGCGTTCCGTTCGCGGCTGAACGAGAAGTTCGCGCGCGGGGCCGACAACCAGTCGTTCCTCGTGGAGTCGGTCTCGGGCGTCGAGACGGTGAAGGCCATGGCCGTCGAGCCGCAGTTCATCCGGCGCTGGGAGTCGCAGCTTGCCGCCTATGTGAGCGCGGGATTCCGCGTGAACCAGCTCGGCAACGTCGGCCAGCAGCTGATCCAGCTCGTCGGCAAGCTCGTGACGCTCGGCACGCTCTTCATCGGCGCGCGGCTCGTGATCGACGGGCGGCTTTCCGTGGGTGAACTCGTCGCCTTCAACATGATGTCCCAGCGCGTGAGCGCGCCGGTGCTGCGTCTCGCACAACTCTGGCAGGACTTCCAGCAGATCGGCATCTCCATGCTGCGCCTGGGCGACATCCTGAACACGCGCACCGAGATTCCGCAGACGCGCCAGGCCCTGCCACCCATTCGCGGTGACGTCTCGTTCGACAACATCCGCTTCCGCTATCGTCCGGATGCGGCGCCCGTGATCGACGGCGTCTCGTTCGATATCCGGGCGGGCCAGGTGATCGGCATCGTGGGCCGCTCCGGGTCGGGCAAGAGCACGCTCACCAAGCTGCTGCAGCGGCTTTATGTGCCCGAACAGGGCATGGTGCGCATCGACGGCCAGGATCTCGCGCTGGCCGATCCCGCGTGGCTGCGCCGGCAGGTGGGTGTCGTGCTGCAGGAGAACCTGCTCTTCAACCGCTCCGTGCGCGAGAACATTGCGCTTTCCGATCCGGGCGTGCCGCTCGAAGCCGTGATTCACGCCGCGAAGCTCGCGGGTGCCCATGACTTCATCTGCGCCTTGCCCGAAGGCTACGACACCGTGGTGGGCGAACACGGCAGCAACCTCTCGGGCGGCCAGCGCCAGCGCCTCGCCATTGCGCGGGCGCTGCTCACGAGTCCGCGCATCCTCATCTTCGACGAGGCCACCAGCGCGCTCGACTTCGAGACCGAACGCATCATCCGCGACAACATGAAAGCGATCTGCGCGGGGCGCACGGTCATCATCATCGCGCACCGCCTCTCCGCCGTGCGCCACGCGGACCGCATCATCGCCATGGACCACGGCCGGATCGTCGAGCAGGGCGATCACGACGCGCTGTTGCGTCACGGCGGCTACTACGCCCACCTCGTCTCCCTGCAGGACGCCTGAGCATGAAACCGATGAAACTTCGGGCGTTCGCCGATCTCGTGAGGCGCTACGCCGCGGTGTGGCGCGCCGTGTGGGATGTACGCAGGGAACTGGAAAGGTCCGCGCGCGATGCCGACCAGCTCGCCTTCCTGCCCGCCGAACTCGAACTGGTCGAGACGCCCGTGCATCCCGCGCCGCGCTGGACGATGCGCGCGCTGGCGGCGCTCACCGTAAGCGTGCTGCTGATCGGGGTGTTCGGGCGGCTGGACATTGTAGTGACGGCCAGCGGCGAGTTCATTCCGGACGCGCGGGTCAAGACGATCCAGCCGGCGATCACCGGCGTGGTGCGAGAGATCGGTGTGCGCGACGGCGAACGGGTCGCAGCCGGCCAGTTGCTCATGAAACTGGACACGACGCAGGCCGCCGCCGATGCCGACAAGGCTCACGCCTCGCGGCTCGATGCCGCCCTGGCTGCGGCACGCGCGAACGCCCTGCTCGCGGCCCAGCGCGACGGCAAGCCGCCCGTGGTGGCGAACGTCGACGATGCGCCCGAGGCCCGCATGCAGGATGCGCAGCGCCAGGCCGAAGGCGCGTGGCTCGAATACCGCGACCAGTACGAGAGCGAACAGGCGGAACTGGCAAAACGCCAGGCGGAGCTCGACAGCACGCGCGCGGAGATCGCCAAGCTCGTGGCAACCGCCCCGCTCGCGCGCCAGCAGGCCGATGCGTACCGGGCGCTCGTCGCGGACAAATACGTCGCGCGCAACGACTATCTCGACAAGGAGCAAAGCGCCCTGGACAAGGAAAACGAGCTCACAGCACAACGCAGCCATGCGAACGAACTGGCGGCGGGGATTGCGGAGCAGCGCGCACAGGTCGAGGCGACCGCCTCGAAGTTCCGGCACGACCAGCTCGACGATCTGGAGAAGGCTACGCAGCAGCTCACGCAAAGCCGTGACGACGAAACCAAGGCGCAGACACGCCAGTCGCTCATGAGCCTCACCGCGCCGGTGGCGGGCACCGTGCAGCAACTTTCGGTGCATACGCTGGGCGGCGTGGTGACCACGGCGCAATCGCTCATGGAGATCGTGCCGGACGACGCACTGGAGGTGGAAGCGAAGCTTCAGAACAAGGACGTGGGATTCGTGCAGGTGGGCCAGCGCGCGGCAGTGAAAGTCGAGGCGTTTCCGTACACGCGCTACGGCTATCTGAACGGCACCATCACCGAAGTTTCGAACGACGCGGTGCAGGACAAAAAGCTCGGGCTGACGTTTCCGGTGCGTATCCGGCTGGAAACGAACCGCATCCGCGTGGACAACCGCTGGATCACGCTCACGCCCGGCATGGCGGTGACGGCGGACATCCGCACGGGCAAGCGCAGCGTGGTCGGGTACTTTCTCGATCCGCTGCTGCAGACCGCCCAGGAGGGGATGCGTGAGCGCTAGGAGAAGAACAGCACGGCTCGCGCTGCTGGCCGGCCTGGCCGTCTTGAGCGGTATCGCGCACGCCTTCGACGTGCTGCGCGCGGAACAGAACATCTCCGCGACCGCGGCGGGCGCCATGGACCCGGCATGCGGGTTCGACACGGCGCCGGGCCGTCCGCTGCGACTCTCGGAGGCAGTCGAACGCACGCTGTGCAACAACCCGAAGACGCGGGAAGCCTGGGCGGCCGTGAAAGCCCAGGCGGCCGGCGTCGGAGCGGCGCGCGCGGCCTACCTGCCGCAGATATCGGCCAACCTTCAGGGGATGCGCGACCACTCGGTGATCGATGTCGACAACCACCCGCTGCTGGGCTCGGATATCGAATCGACCGTGCATGCGGAGAGCGTAAGCCTGAACTGGCTGCTGTACGACTTCGGAGGGCGCGAGGCGGCGTTGCGCAACGCGAACGCACTGCTCGACGCGGCGCGGGCGACACAGGACGCCACCCTGCAGAATTTTTTTGCGACAGCTGCCAAGGACTACTACGCGGCTCAGGCGGCAATCGGCGAGCTTGTGGCGGCCAGCGACGTCGAGGACATGACACGCCAGAGCATGATTGCCGCCCAGGCGCGGACCGACAAGGGCGTGGCCCCCATCACCGACGCCCTGCAGGCACAGACGCAGCACGAGCAGGCGGTATTCAGCCTGACGAAGGCGCAAAGCGACGCACAGACGGCGCTGGGCACGCTCGCCGCCGACATGGGCCTCATGCCCGATATTCCGCTGGACGTGCCGCCGGTGACCGAAAACGCGGACACGGGCAAGACCTTCAGCGAACCGGTCACGCAGATGATCCGCGACGTGCAGGACACGCATCCGACGGTGCGGGCCGCGCAGGCGCAGTACGAAGCGGCGCTGGCGAAAGTCTCGCAGACGCGCGCGCAGGGCCTGCCCTCCCTCAGCCTCGTGGCGAAGTACAGCCGCAACAACCAGCCGCAGAGCCTGGGGCTCGGGATGCCGACGTATCCGGCGACGGGTCACGACGCCTATATCGGCGTGCAGTTGAGCATTCCGCTCTTCGAGGGATTCGGTCGGCACTACCAGGTTGATCAGGCGAGAGCCCAGGCCGAGCGGCAGCAGGACGCGGTGGACGACGCGAAGCGGCAGGTCGCGCTGGATGTGTGGAGCAGTTACCAGACGCTCACGGGCGCGACGAAAAACGCGGAGAACAGCGCAAACCTGCTGGCGATTGCGCAGCGTTCGTGGGATGCGGCGAAGCATCGCTATGACGCGGGCGTGGGGAACATCCTCGAATTGATGAACACGCAGGCGGCGCTGGCCAATGCAAGGCAGCGGCGCGTTCAGGCGCTGGCGGACTGGGATAACGCGCGGGTGAACCTGGCAGCGAAATTGGGGACGCTGGGGCGGGAGGATTTGTAGCGACGCGATAGTTCCAGCGCCCGACTCACAACAGAAACAGTTTAGAAATTGCAGTTGCGGAAGCTGCGCTGCCATGGCGCAGCTTCCATCAGTCCGATCCGGAAATCCGGATCGATTAATCATGCTCAACTCAAATGGGAGTATTTATGAGCATTTCGTTCTATGAAGTTACGCAACCCAATACCACATACACCACGGACGATGCGATGTTTGACGACGCTGCGACTAGCGGCTTTCTGGAGATATTCGGGTCGTCGAATACGGTGTTGCTTGAAAGCAGCGGCAGCTATGTGAATATCGAGGGAACAGGCAATGCGCTCAACGGGTCGAGCATCAACGGTGCTAGCGCCGTGATGTACGGTGCGAACAACTCCGTATCTCTCGGCGCTAACAGCCACGTTACTGACAACGCCGCTAGCGACACTATCACTGTTGGCGCAAACAGCTGGGTCTATGCCGCTGGCTCGAATTCCACCATTAATGCTACACAAGGGGGTACCCAGATTACCGCTTTCGATGCAAATACGGTAAGCGGCAACAATGACGTAATCGATCTTTGCGCTACGACGCATGTGATGACCATCAATGGGAACGGTAACTCGATCAGTGCCAGCACTGACGTACAGTCCAGCTACTCGGTACAACTCAGTGTGAATGGTTCAAACAACTCGATCAACATCGGCCAAAGCGTCGATCAAAATAACTGCCCAATCGAGTCAGTTTCCGTCGCGACAAGTTCCGGTTCATTTATCGAGAACGGAAACACAATTGTGCTTCTCGGCGGCGCCAGCCTGAATTCCAACATACTGTCCTACAGCAGCGCATATATAAATCTCGGCAACGGGAATATTCTTGGCGTCGGCAACCTTCAAGCGGGAACGTCGGTTGAATCTATCGACGCATCGGGTAACGCTACCTGGTCGGTATTGCAAAACCCCGGGCTGCAAAGCGCAGGCGTTGGTGCATCAGCCAATCCGCAGGCACAACAGCTCGTCCAGTCGATGGCCTCCTACGCCGCTGCTCCCGCTGGTGTTTCGTCGACGCTCACGACGCAAGATTCGGCGGCTTCGGCACCTCTGCTTGCCGCTTCGCATCATTAGGCAACCGCAATTAGGCAACCGTAGCAAGGCCAACCACGCCCTAGTAGTTGGCCCATATCACCTCGACCTGCATGTCCATGTGGGTCGAGCGATCGGACCTCGCCGCCGCTGGACCTGAATCCAGCAACGCCGTCGGGAATCGAGTCGATAAAAACGCATGTTCAATTAAATCGAGGAAATCTCATGAGTAACATCATTGAAGTTACGTCCGATGCTTCGTACACGACGGACAATGCCACGTTTGATATACAAAGCGGCGCATGACTCTACCTGAACGGCTCTTCCGACATGGTTATTGTCGAGAACGGCGCTCAGGGATGCGAGGTCACGGGAACAGGGGACACCATTATTGATACAGGCGCAAGCGGTTCTTCACTTCTTGTTTCTGGTAGTGGAAACACGGTATTTGCCGGGACTGGCGTCCAGCTTAGCGATTATGCCGACGGCGATACGATTACCGTTGGTGCAAATAATAGCGACGTGTGGCTGACCGGTGCGAATGATATCGTGTACGCAACCCGGGGCGACGATTCGATTTTCCTGCAAGGCAGCACCGGTACCCGCGTCAACGCGGACAACGATCTCATCGATATCGTCGGATTCTCCGGTGTGGGAACGACAACGGCAACGGTCTCGGGTAACAATAACGAAATTATTGAAGACCACGTTATGAACGCCCAATCAGGCCCCGTGTCGCTCGCGCTGCAAGGGTCCGGAAACTCCGTCGAATACATGAACAATGGGGTCTTCAACGTCGGCACCGACCAGGACGCCTCGAAAACAGACTTGTTGAGCCTGCAAGGAGATTCCAATGTCATCGTCCTGAATAACAACACATCGCTCGACGTCAGTGGCAACGAAAACTCGGTTAACGCCAGTAGTGATACGCAAGGGGAACTGTGGGGAGAATCCAATTATTGGAACAGCAGCATTGGCAACACTGTTTATGATCACGGTGACAGCTCCTACATAGCCGTAGCTGAGGGAAGTACCGTATACGCATACGGCACAAACGGCACCATCGTTGCGGATTCGAGTGCAGACTACATTAGCCTCGACGGCGCCGGCTATACCATCAACGCCGTCAACGACACGATTGACGCAACCTCCGGTAACTCGTTCGCCCTGACTGGCTCGGGCAATTCGATCAACATGAACTACGATTTGTCCGCGCGGTATGGCCAGGCAGTGCAGATCGGATCTGCCTCGCTAACGGTCGAATCCGGAGAGATCGTGCTGAACAGCAGCATGGCTGGAGCGGGCGCGGAACAGTTCGTCAACGGGGTGTTGACCCTGCAGCTTGGCAACGGAAACATCGCCACGATCAGCGACGTTACGTCGGGCACGGTCTTCAACTTCAACGGATCGAGCGCCACACTGCAGAATTCGGGTGTGGGCAGCAGCCTGGGCGCCTCGGTTTCCGACACGCAGACCGCGCAACTGGTTGCCGCCATGGCCACCTACTCAAGCGGAGCCGCCAGCGTCTCGTCGCCGACGATGACGCAAACGGCAACTCAGCCGTCCCTGTTCGCGTCGGCGCATCAGTAAGCGAAGGCGAGCGTACCGTCTGACGGTACGCGTTTCCCACCGTCAACGATCAGCAGAGGAAGATTGAGTCTCGTCTTCTTCGCCCGATCCGCCAAGCCGGCCTGTCATTACAGCAAGAGGACAGGCCGGAGCTTCCGCGGAAGGCTATCTGGCTCGGCACCGCGCTTATCGCCATCCAACCCCTCGTTTTCCCTGGAATGCCTGCCATAGCCAGGATCGGGGCTAAATAACGCCCGCTTTCTGCCGTTATATATTCCATGATTGGATCTTTGTTCCATCAAAGAAACGTAAGCGAGACCTGGCAACCCGCCCCCTCCCACAATGAAAAACCTCACGCTCAACGCGCGCATCGCCGCCACGATCGCGTTCCTCGCCCTGCTGCTGATCGCGACCGGCGTGATCGGCATCGTCGGCATGGCCGAAAGCGACCGAGCCCAGCACGAGGCCTATGAGACTCACTACGCGTCGGTGGTCGCCCTCGGCAAGTCGGGCACGGCCATGTCGCGCGCCCGCTTCGGACTGGACTGGGCAATCGCCAATCCGCAGTCGCCACAGCTAGGCATGCAGTTGGACCGGGCCAACGGCCTGCTCGCGGAATCCGACCGTCACTGGGCCGATTTCCGCGCGCTGCCGAAGACGCTGGAGCTCGCCGCCCTCACCGACGACCTGGACGCGAAGCGCAACGCCGTGCGCCACGACGGCGTCGACCGCCTGATCGCAGCGATCCGCAGCGGCAACACGGGGTGGATGGACGAGAGCCGCGCGCAGCATCTGATCGCGCTCTACACGGCAATGAACGCGAGCCAGAGCGCGCTGGAGCGCTATCTGGACGAACAAGCGACGCAAACGGAAGCCCATTCCACGAGCCTCTTTCACGCCATGCTCGCCACCTGCACGGCGAGCATCGTGCTCGCGCTGGGCGTGGCGTTCCTGAGCTGGCGCGCCCTGCGCCGCGCGATCATGACGCCGCTCACGAGCGCGCTGCACCAGTTCGACGCCATCGCCGCGGGTGACCTCAGCACCCGCGTGACCGTGCGCGCGAACGACGAGATGGGCACGCTGCTGCACGCGCTCGGCGCGATGCAGGAGCGCCTGCTGGGCACGGTGGCCTCGGTGCGCACCGGCTCCCAGGCCATCGCCTCTGCCACGCAGGAGATCGCAGCGGGCAATCAGGATCTCTCGCAGCGCACCGAGGAGCAGGCTGCCTCACTGGGCGAAACCGCTTCGGCCATGGAACAGCTCACGGCCACGGTCCAACTGAACGCGGTCAACGCCGAGCAGGCGAGCGGTCTTGCGCGCGACGCATCGAATCTCGCGGCGAATGGCCGCAACGCCATGAGCGGCGTGATCGAGACCATGCGCGCGATCCATACGGGCTCCGCACAGATGACGGGCATCATCGGCACGATCGAGAGCATCGCCTTCCAAACCAACATCCTCGCGCTCAATGCGGCCGTCGAAGCGGCGCGCGCCGGCGACGAAGGCCGCGGCTTCGCCGTCGTGGCGGGCGAAGTGCGCAGCCTCGCGCAACGCTCGGCAACGGCGGCGCGCGAAATCGGCGCGCTGATCGCCGAATCCACGTCGCGTGTCGAGCGCGGCGCGAGTCTGGTCGAGAGCGCAGGCGGGACGATGCAACAGGTGGAGACGGCGGTAACGCGCGTGACGAGCATCGTGGGCGAGATCGCACAGGCGTCGCGCGAACAAAGCGAAGGCATCCAGCAGGTTGGTCTCGCGATCACGCAGATGGACGAGGTGACGCAGCAGAACGCCGCGCTCGTGGAACAATGCGCGGCAGCGGCGGCCTCCCTTGCCGATCAGGCCCACACGCTGCGCGAATTGACGGGGGGCTTCAAGGTCGCCTGAGCACACGGCCGGCGTACACCACCAGCGGTGCGCGCTGGCAAAACGTCATAAAATTGCCGAATGCAAACCTACGTCGCTTTCCTGCGCGCCGTGAATGTGGGCGGCACCGGCAAACTCCCCATGGCGGAACTCCGCGCGATGGCGGAAGCCATCGGCTTTGCGAACGTACGCACTTATATCGCAAGCGGCAACCTCGTCTTTGCCAGTGCGCTTTCCGAAGCGAAGGCCAAGTCCGCGCTCGAACGCCGCCTCGACGGGTACGCCGGCAAACCGGTCGGCGTGCTCGTTCGCACGGGCGGCGAACTGGCCGCGGTGCTGCGCGCCAATCCGTTCACCACGGCGGCACTCAACCGAACAGTTGCGATCTTTCTCGACGCGCCGCCGCCCGCCGACACGCTGGCGCACATAAGCGGCCTCGGCACCGAAGCAATCGCGCTCGGCAAACGCGAGATCTACGTCCATTACCCGGACGGCATGGCACGCTCGAAGCTCCGGATTCCGGCAGCAAAGGCGGGCACAGCACGCAACATGAATACCATCGCCACGCTAGCCGAATGGGCAGCGCAATGAGGCGAAGATAACCCGCCGCGCGTCAACCCCTCAAAACTTGTGCTGGAGCGAAACGGCGGCTCCCGTATCGTGGCCGTGCGTGACGGAAAGGTGCGCACTGGCGGAAACGCGCCAGTCGTTGACCATCATCGCAAGCCGGCGCGTGGTATGTGCGGCTGAGCCCGTGCCTTCATCCGACAACTGAAGCAGGCTCAGCAGCGAAGCCGACGAGGCCACCGTGCCGAACCCACTCTCCACGGATGTTGCTTGCGGTTGCTGTTGCAGATGCGAGGAACCGGAAGACGACGGCACGGCAGCACGCCCAAACGTTTCGGGCGAAGCGGCATAAAAGTCGGAAGGACTGAGCCCGGCCGTGGCCTCCTGGTAAGACGAATATTGCAAAGCGTAGCGGAAGACGTACTGGCCCGGCTCCGGTATGGGCGAAACGACCTCCATGGGCAGCGGCGCAATCGAGGCAAGCAGCACGCCAGCGGACGCGCCGTCGGCAACGCCCTCCGCAAGGGCGTTGCCGCTCAGGGCGAGACAGATCACGCTGGTAGCCCAGCGTGGTTCGCGATGGCCTTTCGTGAGCATGATTTTCATCCTGCAAGGATTCAAAACATCACACTTCACAGGATACGGATCAGCGCGCCGGGTCTCGCTTCGGCCCGTGAAACGGCTAACCCGCCCGCCAGCCTGAAGTCATGGAGGCAGGCAAACACCGCAGCAATATTAAGGGATCCTTTTCTTTATAGTCGAAACCGGCAAAGGCACCAAGTCGTCTCGCACCGGAGCCGTTCGTTTTGCATGGCAGACGAATTCATTCGCGCACCAGGCGGTGCGCAGGTAAACGTTTGATTGCCTCAGCAATGAGTTGGCGACGCGAGGCCCGACGCCTCGCCAATTTCATGCCGGTTTAGAAACGATGGCACATGCCCGCCGTCACGCCCACCTGATTGGGCGTGGATGACGCTGGCAGCAGACCTGCGATAGACGTTGCATTGCCCACCACATCACCCTGCCCGTTGTCGTACACGTCGCCCGATGCGTGCTGATACACACCGGCGAAGTAGACATCCGTACGCTTGCTGAGCGAATAGTCCACGCCGAGCGTGACCGAATTCCACTTCGGGCTGCTCGATTCCGTAACCGAGCCGGACGTGTTGGCCCACCTATACGTATAGTTGCCTACCAGGGCGAGCGCTGGCGTCAAGCCATAGGTGTGTTGCAGGCTTGCGCCGTAGGGCACCGTAACGGCGGGCGACGAAAGCGCGGCCGCACCCGGGTCGCTGTCCATCTGGTCATACGCAGCGGCAATGGTAAACGGGCCGATCTTGTAGCCGGCGCCGATGCTCCACACGCGTCCGTTCGGGAAGGCGCCCGGATCGTTGCCAAGACCATGAAGGGCACCGAAATGGAAACCCAGATAGTTGGTGCTTTCGAACTTGACTGAATTGGCGATGGAATATTGGGCGCCGATGTTGTCGTTCACGATAACGTAAACCAGGCAGTTCTCAGGAGGATTACTGATATTGCATGGTGAGCGTCATCGACGAGTTAGCAGTACCCGGACTGACTGTTGAATCAGTCTGGTAGTAGCGCGCAGTAAGCGGAATCGTATAGTTACCGCCCGTGGTCAAATAGTTACTCAGTTTCTGGTAACTGCTCAACGGGAGCGGTGCCGAACCGTCACTGTTGAGCAACTGCACGCCCATGCCCGACGCTGTCGAACTGCCGTCCAATGCCACGACGGACTGACTGCTGTTGACAACCGCGGTCACCGGGTCGATGCGATACGAAACGGTATTGATACCTGAAGGGCAGCTATTGAGATTGATCATAAAACCGACACTCGCTGTACTCGTGCCCACACCAGACAATTCGCTTGTCTTGTGGGTACCCAGCGGCACGGTGACATCGGGGGTCATGCAAGACACCTCCGTGATGGCGATGGGATTACTGAGCACGACGTACTCGGGAATAATGCCGCCCGCTTCGTACTGACCCACTGTGCCCCCCGGCACGGTAGTCCCTGGCGGAATATCTCCTGTCTTCACGAGGGCGAACTGAACGTCGTAGCTGCCATAGTTAATGATTGCATCTGGGGCCGCCGCGTCGTTAGGGTACGCAGCCCGGGCGGCGCTGGTGGTGCTGTTGAGGATGTACTCCCACGCAAGACCGGTGTTCGTACCAACGGGTAACTGGGTACCCGATGAAGGGTTCGAGCCGATTTGATTCAAAACACCTCGGGATTCGCCGCCAGCACAGGTAATGAGGACCACTCCTGACGGAGTAGTGCTGGCAGACGTGTAGATCACCGTGCCGTTCGGCGTGTCGCGAGGCACGGACAGCGTCAGTGGCACAATAATATTAATAGACCGGCTGGCACTTCCAGAATTAAACGTACAGGTGGCATTCGCCGGTTTCGGGCCGAAAATGAGAAAGAGCAGCAACAGTGCCACAAACCTCTGTATCCCGATCTTTCTGCTTTTTTTTGCGAACATTCGCGTGCTTTCCATTCGTGTACTTCCCATCAAAACGCCTTCGGCTACATCTGTGATGCCCTCCGAGACAGATAAATTAGTGCTTCCCTGGTACAAGGCTAAGCGCAACTTGAGTGACGAATCATTCAAAGCGTTCAGTTATATGTAAAGTTCACCGTAGCCGTTGCCGCCACCGTACCTGCTGTCAGCGTACTAAGCCTGTAAAACTGGACGACAAACGGAACCGTCATCGCATTCGTCGATCCCACCACGCCAAGGTTGACCGCGTTGTTTAACGTAACTGGCGTACCGGTTGTCGCGCCGACGCTACCCGCAAGCAGAATCTGCACTCCCATGCCGGTAGCCGTACCGGTGCTCTGCAACACACTCTGAACCGTATCCATCGTACCCGCCACCGTCATTGTGACATTCGTGCCCGGTGCGCAATCGGTGAGGTTCAGATTGAAGGCAGTGGGATTGCTGGTACTACCGACCGAGGCGAAGTTGGAAATCGGTGCACTACCCAGAGGCACGGTTTGATTCTGACTTGCACTATCGATAGTGCAAGACGGCGTCAGGAACGTTCCTGTGAACGTTAAGGTTGCGTCCGCAGCGAATGCCGATCCAGTCATCACCGACATAAGGATAGCAAAAGAAAATAATAGCTTTCCCACGCTCGCATTAATCGCTTTAAGTTTAGACATATTGATCCTCCAACAGGAATGGAAACGCCTGGAAATCAACCCCGGAGAATTTACCTGGCTGCCCGAGTTTTCCGTTCTCGACTTCCACGTCATGAATACTGATAAATCAGTAGTAGGTCATGGTGAGCGTCATTGACGTATTGGCCGGACCTGCTGCCACCGTGGAACCAGTCTGGTAATAACGAGCCTGGAGCGAAATGGTATAGCTACCACCGGTACTCGTGTTGTAGCCACTGTATGTCTGATTATTGCTTAAAGCGTAAGGGGTCGAGCCGTCACTTTGCAGCAATTGAATACCAACACCGGTAGCCGACGAAGTACTGTCCAACGCCACGACTGATTGCGCGCTATTTAGCACCGCTGTAGTAGGATCAATCCGGTATTGAATGGCCGGTTGGAGCACAGTACCCAGTCCGGCTGGACAATTATTGATATTGATATTGAAACTGGCTGCGCTGGTGAAAGTCCCCGCCCCTTTCAACTCACTGGTCAAATGTGTTCCGAGTGGAATCGTAACGTCAGGCGTCGTACAGCTTGCTTGAGTGAAACTTATCGCCCCCGTAGCGTTGACAGGTGCCAGAGGGCTGCCACTGAACGTTTTGTACGTGCCAGTTCCGATAGCTGCGCCAGCAGTACCAGTCCCCACCTGAAAAGTCGTCACTTGGCCAGGCGAAATTGGCCCCGTTTTTACAAAGGCTATTTGTACACCCAAGCCGGCGTTGTAATAAAGAGGGTTGAGCGACCAGTCATTACCTACAATATAAATGGTCGTCGAGCTCGGAACGGCAGAGTAACTGCTCCAGCCGGTGTCCCAGCCGCCAACCACATAGTCGAATCGTGACATCGACTCAACGACGTAACCCACACCAGCTACGTTAGTCGGAAATACAGGAAGGGAGAGTCCGCCAATGCTCACCTGCTGCCCCGTTGGTGCAACGGCTGATCCTATGCCCACGCCAATATACTGAGTGAAAGTACCCAGACAGGTTGAGTAGGGCCATGCCTGCGCTGTAAACCATTGTGTGAGTTGCGTGCCCACGGGCACATCTCGCCCAACTGTGATGGAGCCGGAGATGGGAATGTTAATTGTGACGGGGGTACTGCAGTTCAATGCGTCCGCCGCCATCGCGACGCGCGCATGAAGCACCGGAACGCACACTAGCAGCGCCAGAGCCATGCTTCGAAGCGCACCAAACACCCACCACTTTCGATTTGAATTGCTAAAGTAATTCATTTTTCTTGCCTTGAAGTTTGTCAATTCACTGGCAGCTCGCGTCTGCAAACTGGGTCGTCATCGACTCGCCCTTCTTCGCGACCGGCATGTCGTAGTGAACCTTGCAGCTCTGTCCAATGCCCTCGCCCCACTTCACGGTCAGGTCGTTGGCCGCCTGCTTGCTGAAGAACATGGCGCGGCTACCCTGGGTTACCGTGCCTACGCTGTTCCCGTTGCCATCCAGCACATCGGCACCGAACGGCACCACGTCTCCGTTCGTGCGACGCAGGCTCATGATGACCGCCTGGCCGCGATAGTCCGTATCGAACTTCACGCGCACCACCGCACCCGCCGTCGGCGCGAAGTGCTGCTCGGTGCTCTTGAGCTCGACACCCATCGGCAGGCCCTTCGTGTCGATTTCCGCGTCGTTCAGTTCGTACGGCATCATGCCGCCGATGATGGCGTGACCATGCGTATCGACCACCACGCCCGGCGCGCTGGCCACGCGTGCGCCTACCGCATCCTTCGCTTCGATTATCGCCATCGTGTCGCCGGTCTGCGAGGTGAGCGCAACACCGCCCTCGTACGCCACCACCGAACCCGACAGGCCACCGCCCACCTGCGAGTAGCCGTTCGCATAGCCGGCATTGACGCGCGCCTGGGTGAACGGCGCGAGGTAGCCCGCGTTGGCGTTCACGCTTGCACCCTGGCCACCGGTCGTATAGCCCGCCGTGGCACCGTAGTTGATCTGGTTGTCCTTGCCTGCCGCGCCCGAGAAGCTCTCCTGGATCTGGTCCGTATTCGTGAGCGAGTCGTGCGTGTAGCTCGTCGTCGTGTTGGCAATGGTCGAGCCGATGTCGAGCGGAACGTTCAGATTGAGCATGAAGCGGTTGTCCCACCGCGATGTGCCGGTGTCGTACTCGCGCGAGGCCGAAACGCCTACGCCCACCCGGCGGATGTTGGTGTTGTAGCCCACCTGGAACGACGTGTCGGTACCCTGCCGGTTCCAGTAGTTCTGGACATAGCCGGACGCATACACCGAGCCCCACGAGCCCAGCGTCTGGTTCAGCGTGAGCTGGAGCCGGCCCTTCTGGATGCCGGTGTCCGTATTGGGGATGCCGCGCTGCGCGTAATCGCGCAGCGTCATCGCATCCGCGAGACTCAGGTAGCCACTGGTCGAATAGCGGTAGGCCGCCAGCGTGACGTCAGTATCCGTCGGCGCGAACACGCGCGAATACGAAAGACGCAAGCTCTGGCCGCTACGGCCCGGCATCTGCGGAATGTTCGTGTTCGCCTGGGTCACGTCCAGGGCAAAGGCACCCAAGGGGGTGTTCACCGCGGCCCCGACCTCGCCGGCAACGTAATCCGTAGCCCCGATCAGGCCGCCATACAGCGTGACGAAGTTGTTGATACCGCGCTGCAACGTCCCTTCGAACACGAACGGATGGCTGTCGATGCTCGTATCGCGATACTCGCCCGCAGTCACGAAGTAACGCCAGCGGCCCTCGCGCAGCGCGTTCACCGGCGCCGCATACGGTATCGAGGAAACGTGCTGGCTGCCGTCGGCTTCGGTCACGACCACCTGCAGGTCACCACCATAGCCAGTGGGATACAGGTCATTAATCTCGAACGCGCCCGGTGCCACGGTCGTTTCATAAATGATGTTGCCGTTCTGCTTGACCTGAACCTTGGCATTGGTGTTGGCAATGCCGCGCACGATCGGCGCATACCCCCTCTGCGACTCGGGGTACATGCGGTCGTCCGTGCCCAGTTGCACGCCGCGCACGCCGAAGCTGTCGAACACTTCGCCGTCCGTGTACGAGTCGCCCAGCGTGAGTTCGCTCTTGATGGGCGTGAACGAACGCTGCAGGTACGTTTGCATGCTCTGCACGTGCGTGCCGGAATCCGTCTGACTCGTGATATTGCCGTTGTACCGAAAGCGCCAGGCGCCCATGTTCAGGCCGGCCGTAAGACCCAGGTAGCCCTGCGTGGTCGAAAAGCCGCTGCCGTTCGTGTGGTAGACGTTGGCGTTGTACTGCAGCGTCGCCGCCGTCACGCCATCGTCCCAGTACTTCGGATCGACCCAGCCGCGTGCGTTGCGGCTCAACGCCGCCTGCGGAATGCTCAGGTCGAGGCGTTGCTCGCCCGGATCGAACGTGGCGGTTGCCTGAGGAATCAGCTCGGGCAGCAGCACAACGCTGGTACCCTTGGCCACGGCATCGAGCTTTGTGCTCGCCGCTTCCGGCAGGCGCATGACATCAACGCCCGCGCGGGTGAGCAGATCGCGGTCAAATATCGGCTGGACGTTGTTCTTTTGCCCGTCGACTTCACGCAGCGTGACGTCGGTTACGCCAATCCACACTCCATTCACATAAAGCGCAGCGCGATAGTGGCCCGGCATGGCGACATTACCCTTGTTGAAACGGGTGATGTCCGTGCCTGCCGCGCCGGTACCGCTGAAGAACTGGGTATTGAACTCCACGCTTTGAGGTGCGGCCGGGGTGGCCGGTGTAGCGCCAGTAGTTGCGTTGCCACCTGCCGTAACAGGCGCAGACACGTTCTGCGGCGTAGCCTGAGTTCCGTTGCTTGTTGCCGGCTGACCAGCGGACGTGGACAGCGGAGTGCTCTGCACATCGTTCACCGAGATCGATGCACCCGGCTGAGCCACGCTGGCATCGGGAAGATCACCGGCCTGCGCCGCTGCGGCCGCAAACGCGAGCAGCACGGCCACACTGGCCTGGCTAAGCGAAAGCGAGCCGGCGTACGCGTGATTGAAATGGGACTGTGACTGATGGCTCATGGTTATGATCAAGATCCGCAGGCAGCACTGCCCCAGCCGACGCGTCAAATCACCGGCACACGGACCTTCTACCTCGCAGCGTTTAGTGGTTCTGTTCGCTCAGCGCGACTCAAGCTAAATCCGAAGCACTTCAACTGAAATTTGCTTCGGAATCCTTATATTTTATAATTTGCATGCTCCGTAATCGGACATGCCAAAGAGTTATTGCAGTGCTGCCTCGTGCTTGATCGGACCACCGTAATCGTTGAGCGTGGTGAACGTCACCTTGCCACCCGCTACGGCCGCAGCCGAGAGCGGCAACGCGGTCTGCCCACCGGGCGCCACCATGTCACCGTCTTCGAACTTCGGCGCATGTTCGCCCTCGCCCACATGGGCTTCGATGATCGTGACGTAATACGGCGTGGGATTGGACACCAGCAGCGCGGGCTTGCCGGCCTTATCGCCCACATGCCACATGAGCTTATCCGGTGCATCATCGGCCTTGCCCGGCAGACCCGCCGGGCGGAAGAAGAACTTCAGGCGCGAGCGGAACGCAAGCTGCACGTAGTTGTCACTGCTTTCCTCCGCCTTGGGTTTGGGCGGCACTTCGAGCAGATTGAACCACAGCAGGGTTTCATGGTCCTTCGGCATCGCTTCGCCGGTATACGAAATGCGGATAGTCTGTGACTTGCCCGGGTCGATGCGCGCGAGCGGCGGCGTCATGATGAAAGGCAGGTCGAGCTTGCTCGGATCGGCCTTCGGATCGCCCTTGTCGAGCCATACCTGGGTCAGCGCCGGCGACTGGCCGACGTTGGAGAGCTTAAGCGTCACTTCGCTATCCGTGGAGTTATAGACCACGCGCGTACCCGCAATGACGACCGATGCATGCGCCGCAACAGGCAACATCGCGCCCAGAACCAGCGCACCTGCGGCCATGGCGCTGCTGAGGAGTTTTCGGATATTCATGACGCTCAACCAGAGAACAAAATTCTGTGAAATGGTGTTTCGCGCATTTGTGCGGCACAACCCGTTCCGGCATCGGTGCCTGAGTGCGAAATCAACATAAATAAAGCCAGACGGAAGAAAGCGGCCGCACGCAAGACCTAATCAGAGACCTACCCGGATCCGTAGGAAGGGCAGGTACCCGCGAGCCGCTATTTCGTGGCCAACCTTGCGGACGAAGGCGCTCGGGCGCTCCGTCCGCACACCAGTGGATTACTGGTAAGACATCGAGTACGTGACGTTGGTCGTCACAGCACCCTGAGTCGCGCCGCCAGTCGGCGAAATGTATTGCGCTGCATACTGCAGGTTCGCGGCACCGCTGCTGATCGTGACCAGATTCGAGTTCTGCGCACCATCGGCCTTGCTCACATCGATGACATTCGAACCGTTGTTGTAGTCCAGCAACTGAACTTCCACGTTGGTAGCGCTGCCGTTGTTCAACAGATTGCCGTCGGCCAGCGTGTTCGAGCCGTATTCAAAGAACGTGCGCACCTTACCCGATTGTGCGCAGTTCGTCAGGGCGATGCTGAAACCCGTTGCGCCAACGACCGAACCCGCAGCCGAAAGTGCCGCTGCCGACTCGGTCGGCAGCGTGACCGTGAAATTGTTAGAACCCGAGCCGTTACCATTCACCGTGCAGGTTTGGGCAGTCAGCGCGCCATTGATGGTCAGCACACCACCGTTGTTTGCCGGACCAGCATGCGCACCAGCAGCAGCCAGACCCATCGCAGCGACGATCGTGCTAATAGCGATCTTTTTCATTTTCAAACTTTCCTGAATTGTCATCATCTTTAAAATGACCAGATCCACTCAATCGATTCCGCCGAAGGCATCAAACGCATCTGTCAATTTGCGATTTACCGCCCGGAACCGCGTTGAATCCATGGCTCTGGTTTCCTCGCCCCTTAATCTCGGGCCAATGCAATTATCGGAAGCCACAGGGCATTCAGGGATAGAACTGGTACGAAATCGCCTTGCTGTCTACCGGATTTTTCCTTTTTTAAATATTCCCCGAATCAGGCCAAGCGAAAACTCCGCAACAGCCCATGTAGGCGTTTCCTGTCGGTGTGCGTCGCACATTGTCGAAAGGCTCGCGAGTATGTTAGATAACAAGCGGGGGGGCTGAAATGGTAATCAGTCAGCCAAATTTTTAAAAATTGTTCGATAGCATCACGCGAGAAGCTTCGCTACGCTTGCCTGAACTAGCCGACTGCTAGCAAACCATGGGAGCTTACTCGCCGTGCATCAACGCCAACGTTTCGATTCATCCGCAATTAGTGCGGCACTCGTCGCCTTCGGTTCGCTGACCGATTCCGAGCAGCGCAGCTTTATCTCCAGCCTGAATATCTTCCTGCTGTCTTCCTCGCCTCAGAAGCGGCACTTCATCGAACAGTGGAAAAATGAGGTGGAAAAGGGGGTGAAACTCGAGGCATGAAATCCGCCCCGGTGGAAAAACGCGTTGCGAACCGGGCGGCCAGACCAGCCTTTGCAGGGCAAAACGACAACCGTTTTGGCTCATAATCCATAGCAGTCTTTACAATCGCGACATCCGGTCAGGAAGCCGTCACACGGAGAGCAAAATGGGAATCGGCATTTCTTTCCCATGGCCCAGGCGGGTGGGCAGCCGCGCATGGGCAGCAGGACTGGTAATTGCCACGCTTGTCTGGCCGGCGGACGCCGTCCCCGGAACGCCCGGCGTCGCCGCAGCCGATTCCGCAACCGCGCGAACGCCCATTGTCGGTGTAACGAAGGACGGCTGGCCGCCGTTCGACTACCTCTCGGACGGCAAGCTGGATGGCCTCAGCGGAGCCTTTCTTTCAAAGGCGCTGGGAATCGGGGCGAACGGCTTCCAGACCCGCATATTTGCGAATGCGGGCGATCTGGTGCTTGCCGCGTGCCGTGGCGAAGTCGACATCGTTCCGGACCTGGCGCGCACGCCCCAGCGCGAAGCGTGCCTCACGTTTTCCGATCCCTACTACGACGGCAGCGGAGTTGTAGTGACGCGCCCCGATCGCACCGCATTCGCGAGCCCCGCCCTCGCGCCCAGCGCAACGTACGCCGTAGAGGAAGGCTTCTTCATGGGGCGGCAACTGCGCGAACGCTACCCCGACGCACGATTCCTCTATACGCCCAACACGCATGAGGCCTTGCAGGCCGTGGCAGCAGGCCGCGCGGACGCATACTTCGGCCTTCTCCCCTCAGTCGAATACGAGATGCGCGATCCGGAGCTTCGCAATCTCGTTATTAGCGAGGCCCACACGGAACCATCGGGCGACTTGCGTTTCGCGTTCCCGCTCGACCATGCAGCGCTACGCGACAGGGTCAATCATGGTCTTGAGCGCATTAACCCCGACGAGCGCACGCAATTGCTTGCCCGATGGATATCCGGTGACGTGACGCCGCCGCCCGAGTCGAGCACGTTCACACTCAGCCCCGACGAGCAAAAATTCCTTGCGGGCCTGCCGCCTCTGAAGGCCACTCTGGTTACCCGATGGGCGCCCTATAGCTATCTCGACAGCGCCGGCCAGCCGTCGGGCATGCTACCGGAATATCTCGCCTATATCGCAAAGCGACTCAACATACGGATCGTCCAGACGTCTTCGCCGCGCGGCTCGCCTAACGAGGAAGGTTCGATGCTCGCGGCCGGCACCACGGATCTGGTGGTCTATGTCTGGCCAGTGCCGAACCGCGAGCGCCTGCCGCGCGCCACGGTACCCATCATGACGTATCCCGTCGCCATTGTCGGGCGGCGGACGGCGCCGGTGGTGAGCAGCCTGTCGCAACTCGACGGTCTACGCGTCGCCGTAGGAGAGCGGTCCGGCAACGCCGCCTGGGTGCATACCGAAGCCCCGAACGCGAAAACAATCGAAGTGCGCTCGCCCACTGACGGATTGCAACTCGTGCGCGAAGGCAACGCCGACGTCGTGATCGGCAACCTCGCCGCGCTCGACCAGTTGCTGCAGGGAGACGACGCGGAAGACTTCAAGGTGCTCGGCTGGACCGGATACCGGCAGGCCATCGGATTTCAGTTCAGGGCCGGTCTCGAACCGCTCGTGGCAATCGTCAACCGGGTACTGACAACCATGCCGGAGGCGCAGCGCGCCGCGCTACAAAACCGGTATCTCACAACGCGATACGAGCTCGGCCTCTCATGGCAGGATGCAATCCGCCGCAGCTTGCCCATTCTGCTGATCGTCCTGGCCGCAATCGTCGCACTGGCATTCGGCTATGCGCGCCTGCGCACCGAAGTGCGCCAGCGTAAGCGAACAGAAGCCGATCTCACCACGCAACTCAAGTTCCGCGAAACGCTGCTCGACCTCGTGCCGCTCCCGATCGGCGTGCGCGATGCGCAAGGCCGTTACATCGACGTCAACGCCGGAGCCGCGGCGGCCATCGGGCTACCTCGTTCGGAAATCATCGGGCTCACGATCCCCGAATGTATTCGACGCAGCAAATTGACCGGATCGCTCACGCACGCGATCGAGGCACTGGTTGGCGAAAACAAGACGTTCGACGGCGTCTTCGTTCGATTCGTCAATCTCGACGGAGAACAACGGCATGGTCTGTACTGGTCCCGGCAATTCTTCGACGAAGGCGGCAAACAGCTCGGCTCGGTCGGCGTTGTCGTGGACGTCACGCCGGTTGTCAATGCCGAACGAAAGATTCGCGAAACAGAAGCCCTGCTGCAGGACATCACGCGCAACCTGCCCGCCGCCGTATTTCAATTGCGGCGCGATCCGAACAACCGCCTGGCGTATCAATACGTTGGCGGGAACGAGGAGCTACTGCCGGAGCTCCCGCAATTCGGGCCGCCGTCGAAAGACCTTCGTCATAAGCTGGCCGTCGCGCCGGATCAGATACGTTACCTGCGAGAGGCATTCGAAGAGTCCGGGCGCACCATGCGGCCGCTGTTCGCCGACGTCCAGGCACTCGACGGCAACGCCGTGCGCTGGCTGCAGATCAGCGCCGTGCCGCGTCGCAGCGAGGACGGCGCGCTGCTTTGGGACGGGTACTGGAACGACACGACGCGCGAGCACCAACGGGCCGAAGAACTGGAGGAAGCCCGCGACGCAGCCGAGCACGCCTCAGTCGTCAAGGACCAATTTCTTGCGATGATGAGCCACGAGATTCGCACGCCCATGAGCGGCGTGCTTGGGCTCGTGGAAATTCTGGCACAAGGCGACTTGCGGGGAGACCAGGCGCCCATCGTAGGCATGATTCACGATTCGGCCGGTGCCCTGCTGCAGATTCTCGACGACATACTGGACTATTCGAAGATTCAGGCCAACAAGCTCGCCATCGAAAGCGAGCCATTCGACCTTAGAGCGGTTTGCGATCTCGTGATGGGCATGCTCTCGGCGCGCGCGCATGAAAAGGGCCTCACCATGCGCTGCCGGATCGACCGGAACGTAGCGGCACGGCATCGTGGCGACAGCGTGCGCATTCGCCAGGTTCTTTTTAATCTGCTCGGCAATTCCACCAAATTCACCGCGAATGGCACGATCTCGCTCAATGTCGACATTGAAAGCGATACAGGCTCCGCTCAGGTGCTTCGTCTGGCGGTAGCCGACACGGGCATCGGCATCGAGACAGAGAAAATTCCCATGCTGTTTTCGCCGTTCGTCCAGGCCGACTCGTCCACGTCCCGGCGCTTTGGCGGCACAGGCCTCGGTCTGGCGATTTCGAATCAACTGATCAAGCTGATGGGCGGGAAGATCGACATAGCGAGCGAACCCGGCAAAGGAACCCGCGTGACCGTTTGCCTGCCGCTGCCCGTCGAGAAGCGAAAGCAGGACGACGAAGCGCAATTGCGCCAATTGCGCGCCGCCATCCTGGTGTCGAACAGGAACCTCGCCGAAGCCCTGCGCGAGGGACTCGGCGCGCTCGGGGTGCATGCCGCCATTGCAAGCCGGGACGAAATGAATACCCTGCCAGGCGAAGAAAGCTCCGGCACACCGAACGTCGTCTTTCTCGATGCGGAAGTGCCCCCTCCCAAGGGGTTGGGAGAGCGTCTCACAGCCATTCACGTCACGGAGCGCCCGAAGGCCGCCGGCTACCGGCTCACCGACGACGACATTCGCCTGAGCGTCAATCCCCTCTCGTTCCGAGGCCTGCGTGCCGTATGTCACGCGGCTCTCGGCGAAAGGGTGAACGCCCATGCACAGGCAAACGCCGACGATACTTCTCTGCCGGTAGTCCGGACCCGCGACGAGGCGCTGCGCGACGGCGCGTTGATCCTCGTGGCCGAAGACAATCCCGTGAACCGGCATCTGATCCAGATGCAGCTCCAGCTTCTAGGCTGTGCGAGCGATGCCGTAGAAGATGGGGCACAGGCACTCAAGCTCTACGAAACAACCCATTACGCCATACTCATTACCGACTGCCATATGCCGAACATCAACGGGTATGCCCTCGCCGGGGAGATTCGCGAGCGCGAGCGAGGGCAACGTGCTCTTGCGTCGGCCTCCGAACGGCTCCCCATCATTGGCGTGACGGCGAGCGTGCAGCCGGACGAGCGCGAACGATGCCTCGGAGCCGGCATGGACGACTGGCTGCGCAAACCCGCCCAGATCGAAGTATTGCGTGCATGCCTCGCACGATGGGCACCGGCTTGCTTGCCGCAAACTGCGGCACCTTCCCAGGAAGGAACGCAATCCGGAAGCACAGGTTCCGATCCGGCGCACAGTCCAGAGGCGGGGGATAGCGGCGACGTTCCATTGCCGCCGCTCGACTGGCAAGCGATCTGCGGCCAGCAAAGCCATGCCGGCCGTGACGAAACGCTGATCAAAATCGGGGCGGAGAGCCTGCGTGACGACGTGAAAAAGCTGGCCGAGCTGCTTGAGGCGCCGGATGAGGGGGTGCTGCGTGAGTGGATACATCGTGTAAGCGGTACCGCCATGCTTCTACGCTACACACCGCTTGCCGATGCGCTTGCCGATTTTCGGGCATCCGTACTTGGACAAAGCGCCATTCCCCTTGAAACGGCCGCGCGCAAGGTGACGGCCAGGCTGCTCAGAATAGCCGGCCACATTGCCACGCAGTAACACCTAAGGTACCTGGACGCCGATCAAGAACCTGTCACCTATCGGCGAATTCCTTCCTTTTTCTAACAATCTCAAAATTGAGCCGAAGGTACACTCGGCCGCACATTCTTAAATCATGTTGCACATAGTTCGCGCACCATGAAGACGTAAATTTTCTCTCGGGTTTTGAAGCATGTTTATGCAGTTCCTTAACGTGGCAATTTTCTCGCCGTGCCTGAATTGGCTCGCTACCCTAATCGTCCAGCCGACAGAGGAAGCGGGGCATGAACACCTGATCGTCCTCGCCTGCGCCGCCGTTGGCGCCACCCTGGTCCTGGCATCAATCGGATTCGGTTTCGCGCTGGAAGCCTTGACGCGTGGCCGCATTAGAGCATCCAGATACGACAAAACCCGGGCGTGAACCGGGCCGGTTCGCGGCAGCGTTAACCCGCCATCGGCCCTGGGTCTTCTGACAGGGGCGCAGCGCCGCCGGGCGCCGACGAGGGTTGGCCGCCCTGGCCGCTTTCGAAAATGAAGCGATATAAATCGGCATCGCGTTCGATACCTAATTTCCGCATGGCAGTGTTCTTCTGAGTACTGATCGTCTGCTTGCTTCGATGCAACTGCTGCGAAATTTCGCTAACCGTAAGACCGGACGCAAGAAGACGAACAACTTCCATTTCCCGCTTTGTGAGCGCGGGGCGTTCGCGCTCGCGAGCAACTTTCGACTCCAGTTGCCGCGAGTCGGTGGTTTCGGGAAAAAAGGTATCGCCGGCAACGACCGCGTGGACCGCCGCGACCAGCAGATCGATGTTTCCCCCCTTGTTGACCACGCCACGCACACCCAGGCGGGCAATTTCAGTCGTCAGCGGAGGATTGTCGATCATCGTGAATACGAC
Source organism: Paraburkholderia yinzeri (assembly GCF_046581065.1). Classification (NCBI taxonomy): domain Bacteria; kingdom Pseudomonadati; phylum Pseudomonadota; class Betaproteobacteria; order Burkholderiales; family Burkholderiaceae; genus Paraburkholderia; species Paraburkholderia yinzeri. The sequence continues at coordinate 825,416 of NZ_JBFOCJ010000003.1, forward strand.
AATCTTCAGGTTGGGGTAGCGCCGTCTTATGAACGACAAAAATGTGAGGCCGTCGCCGTACTTCCCGCCCGGCATCGAGTAGTCGGTGATCAGTACGTCGCATGCCACGCTGTCCAGTTGCTCGACGATTTCACCCGACTCGCGAGCCACGCCAACGACTTCAATCGTGCTCGTCCCCGAAAGAATGTGCTTGAGCCCTGCGGTCAGCATGGGGTGGTCGTCGGCGAGTATGACTCGGATTTTCATCACAGGAGGCATCGGGATCGGGCTCCATCAAGTTACAGGCCACTCACACAGTATAAATACTGTTTTCGTTTTTTGAGATCGCACTGTGCCTGCGTAAGCTGAAGCGCAATTCCAGATGTGGGCCAAGCTCGCAATGATGGAGCCCTTTTAATTCACAAGGGCAGGATAAGGTTTCCGGCTGGTTGGCTCAGGCGTTACGGAGCCGCTGGTAAAACCGGTAAGCAGTGTAGGACCCCGCACCCGCCCTCAATGTCGGACTGGTACGAATTTTCGGATGAAGGGTCTCCACTAGCCGTCCGGCCTGGTCACGTGCCGGCGGACCCGGCACGTGACCAGGTCCCCGACCTCGCGCGACTGGAGGTGCTACCCGCCCTCAGGCTTCGAGTTGCTCCAGCACCTTGCCTTTGGTTTCGATGCCGAGCAGATGCACGGCCAAGGCGGCGAGGAACGGCACGGCTGCGAGGATGTAGAACGCCATGTCGAGATTTCCGCCGATCATGGTCTTCGAAACGATGGTGGGCGCGAAGATGGCCGCCACCTTCAGCCACGCGCCGCCCATCCCGCAACCCATGGCGCGGATGCTGGTGGGATAGAGCTCCGGCGTGTAGACGTAGGCCGTGATGAAGCCGCACGCGAGGAAGCCCAGCGCGAACGCGCAGAATGTCGCAACCACGTACACCGACATCGCGTGGCAGATGCCGGCCAGCGCGAGCGACAGCGCGCACAGCACGAACGAGACGTTGATGATGGGCTTGCGGCCCACCTTGTCGACGAGCAGCGCGCAGGTGAGCGAGCCCACCACGCCCAGCACGGACGCCGCCACCGCCAGATTCAGCGCCAGTTGCAGCGGCGCGTGATAGATCGTGCGATAGATCGTCGGCAGCCAGGTCGAAAGACCATACTGGATGAAGCCGCAGGTCATCCACAGCATGGCCACGGCGATCGAACGCTTGAGGTAGGCCGGACCGTAGAGATCCTTGACGCGGCGCTCCGGGTAGCGGTTGACCAGCGCGTCGAACTCCGCCGCATCCGGGATCGGTTCGAGCACGCCCTTCACCTTGCGCTCGAACGCGCTCACGGCGAGATGCGCGTCGTCCAGGCGATGGTGTTCGGCAAGCCAGCGCGGCGACTCGGGCACGAGACGGCGCAGCGTGAAGAACAGGATCAGCGGCAGGCCGCCGATGAAGTACATCGCCTGCCAGCCGAAGCGCGGCACCATCCAGGCGCCCAGCGCATTCGAGGCGAGCAGGCCGATGGGGAACACGATTTCGTAAAGCAGAACGAAACGTCCACGGCCGTGCGCACGGCTGATTTCATTGATGTAGGTGGCTGCCACCGGCAGTTCGCCACCCAGACCCAGACCCTGCACTACCCGCAGCGCAGCGAACGCCGCGAAGGTGGGTGCGAAGCCGCACGCGATGCTCGTCACGCCGATGATCCCCGAGCTCCATGCAATCGCGCGCACGCGGCCGTGCCGCTCGGCAAGCCACGGGAACAGGAAAGCGCCGAACAGTTGCCCGATCGACCCGGAAGCGATCAGAAAGCCGATCTCCCACGGCGTGAGATGCCACTTCTGGATGAGGATCGGCAGTGTCGCGGCGATCGCGATCACGTCGAAGCCATCGAAGAACGTGGCGAGGCCGATGAGGATACGCGCGCGCACCTGCATGGCATTGGTCGGCAGGCGTTCCAGCCGCGCGATGATCGAACCGCGCGTGTGGGCCTCGCCCACGCCTTGGGCGCTCTGCCGTCCGATGAAGTTATCGATGGTTCCCATGCGTCTCGTCCATTCCCGTTTCGTTGGTCTACGCAAGTGCCTTGCTGGTGTCGGTCAGGGTCGAAAGATCGACCGCACGGCCCTGGCTCATCCATTTGCGCGCGAGTTTCAGGTCGCGCGCGGCGTTGATCGCGATAACGCCGCGCAGATTGCCGTGCTCCACGAAGAAGAGCGTCGCGCGCTTTTCGTCGAGGTTGCCGCGCACCGCCAGTTCGGCGTCCGCGGGCAGATCGCCCAGGATCTGCAGGTTCACGTCGTATTGGTCGGACCAGAACCACGGAATCTCGGCGTACGGAACCTTCACGCCCAGCACGGCCTTCGCCGCCGCAATGGCCTGGTTCTGCGCGTTGGCCCACGACTCCAGCCGCACGCGCCGCTTGAGCCACGCATTCGGATGATTGGCCACGTCGCCGCAGGCGAACACGTACGGGTCTTCCGTCGCGCCGTATTCGTCCACCACGATGCCGTCCGTCACCGCGAGGCCCGCGTCCTGCGCGAGTGCCGTGTGCGGCGCGAGGCCGATGCCGGCCACGGCGAAGTCGGCGTCGAGCGTCGAGCCGTCGGCGAAGATGGCGCGCACGCGGCTCGCGTCCTCCGGGTGATCTCCGAGCGAGACGAGCGCCGCATTCAGGCGCACGTCCACACCATTTGCGCGATGCAGGTTCAGCAGAAAGTCCGAAACCAGCGGCGGCAGCGAGCGCGCGCACAGGCGCGGCGCGCCTTCCACCACGGTCGCCTCCACGCCGAGCTTGCGCGCCGTGGCCGCCACTTCGAGACCGATCCAGCCGCCGCCCACCACGAGCACGCGCTGGCTCGCGCGCAGACGTTCGCCCAGCGCCACGGCTTCGTCGAGCGTACGCAGGTAAGTAATGTGCGAAGTCTTCACGACGCTCGCCGGCAGACGGCGCGCTGCACCACCCGTCGCGATCACGAGACGGTCGTACTGCACCTCGCGGCCCTCGCGCGTCTTCACGACGCGCGCGACCCGGTCGATCTGCGTGGCGCAGTCGGGCTGCCACGTCTCGACGTTCAGGTCTGCGAATTCATCGGGTTTGACGATGCGAACGGTGTCGATGTCCGCGTCGCCCGCGAGTACCGCCTTCGACAGCGGCGGACGCTCATACGGCAGATGGATTTCGTCGGCGATCATCACGAGGCGGCCGTCGAAGCATTCCTTACGCAACGTCTTGACGACCCAACCCGCCGCCTGGCCACCGCCAATCACGACGACCGTGCCGGGCGACGCCTGCGCCTCCTGCATGCCTTCGGTGCTCATTGCTTGCGCTCCGTCATGAACTTGCCTTCCGGCGCCTGGGCGTTCTTCTGGCGGCGCGTGTTGCCGTCGAGGCCGCCGTCGATGGCCCATTCGGCGAACACGGTTGGACCCGGCTCGAAGTCACGCGGTTGCCATTCGGGCGTGAGGATGTCCTCATCCGCGTAATACTCGATCAGGCCGCCCGCCGGGTTCTTGAAGTACCAGAAATATGCGGACGACACGGGATGCCGGCCCGGACCGAGCTGCGTGGTCCAGCCGCAGCGGCTGATATGCAGTCCGCCGCCGAACACTTCGTGGATGTCGCGCACCGTGAACGCCACATGGTTCAGCCCCTTCTTGCCATCGGGCAGCGCGAGCAGGAACAGGTCGTGGTGACCGCCGTGCGGCGCACAGCGCATGAACGCGCCACGGTTCGGATAGCGGTCCGAAGTTTCGAAGCCCAGCAGTTCGTGGTAGAACTTTTCCTGCTCGGCAAGACAGTTCGTGAAGAACACCACGTGGCCGACTTCCACCGGCTCCGCGCGCTCGTAGATGGGCGAGGGCTGATCGACGCGCAGCGTTTGCCCCCACACGTTCGACGGCGAGCCCTGGACGTCGATCTCGCGCTTGCGGGTAACCTCAATGCGGATCGCCATGCCGGCCGGGTCGTAGCAGCCCACGGCCGTGTCGGTCGAGGTATAGCCGGACTGGCCCTTGAGGCGTTCGCGCAGCGTATCCAGCTCTTCGCGCGTGGCCACGCCCCAAGTCACCTCGCGCAGTGTCGGTCCAGCTTCGAACGCGACGGGCAGCGACAGGTCGTTCGCATCGACGGCGAGCACCGTGCAGCCGTTCAACGTCTCGAAGCGCGCGCGCGTTTCGTCATGCGCGACTTCCTTCAAGCCCCAGTCGGCGAAAAAACGCCGACAGGTTTCGAGATCCGTCACGCCATAAGTAATCTGTTCGATGCCGAGAATCGTCATGATCTGTCTCTCCTGTCGTCAGGCCTTGGCCCACGGCAGCGGTGCGTCGTTCAAGCCCCAGTAGAGGCTCTTCTGCTGCATGTATTCGCGAATGCCGAGCCGCCCTTTCTCGCGGCCCATGCCGCTGTCCTTCCAGCCCGAAAACGGCGTGGAGATCGAGAACAGCTTGTACGTATTGATCCAGACGGTGCCCGCCTCCAGCGCACGCGCCACGCGCCACGCGCGCTTGTAGTCGCGCGTCCAGATGCCGGCAGCAAGGCCGAACACGCTGTCGTTGGCTTGCCGGATCAGCGACGCTTCGTCGTCGAACGGGATCGCCACGAGCACCGGCCCGAAGATCTCTTCCTGGCAAATGCGCGCACTATTCTGGAGTCCTTCCAGAATGGTCGGCTGGTAGAAGAAGCCGTTCTCGCGCCCGTCGCCTACCGGCCGCTCGCCACCGCACAACAAGCGTCCGCCCTCTTCGAGCCCCAGTGCCACGTAACGCTCCACCGTCTCGCGGTGCTTCGCCGTAATGAGCGGACCCATCTGCGTTTCAGCCTGCTCCGGGTTACCCACGCGCAGCTTGCGCGCGCCTTCCACAAGGCGCTTCATGAACGTGTCGTAGATGCCGCGCTGCACGAAGAGGCGCGAGCCGGCAATGCAAGCCTCGCCCGACGAACTGAAGATGCCGTACAGCACGCCGTTCACGGCGTGGTCGAGATCGGCGTCGTCGAACACGATGGTCGGCGATTTGCCGCCCAGTTCGAGCGAAACCGGCATGAGCTTTTCCGCCGCGATGCGCGCGATGCCGCGGCCCACGTCCGTGCCGCCCGTGAACGATACCTTCTTCACGAGCGGATGGCGCACGAGCACGTCGCCGATCACCGAGCCCTTGCCCGGCAGCACGCTCAGCACCCCCTTGGGCACGCCCGCCTCTTCGCAGAGGCGCGCGAGCGCGAGCGAAGCAAGCGGCGTGACCTCGGCCGGCTTGAGCACCACCGAATTGCCGCCCGCGAGCGCTGGCGCCAGCTTTTGGGCATCCGAAGCGATCGGCGAATTCCACGGCGTGATCGCCGCGATCACGCCGATGGGCTCGTACACGCTCATCGTCAGATAGTCGCCGCGCGAGGGCGTGAGCTCTTCGTCGAGCGTTTCGAGGCACGCCGCGTAGTAGCGGAACGTGTTCGCGGCACTCGCCACGAGCGCGCGCGTTTCGCCGATAGGCTTGCCGTTGTCGCGACGCTGCAGGTTCGCGAGCGCCTCGTGACGTTGCGTGATGAGGTCGGCGATGCGGTACAGCACGAGCGCGCGCTGATGCGGCTTGAGCCCGGCCCAGTCGGCGCGGCGCCAGGCGGCGTCGGCGGCGACGATCGCTTCGTCGGCGTCTTCCGCGCTCGCCTGCGAGACTTCCAGGTTCAGCGACTGGTCGGCCGGATAGAGACTTGCATAGGGCGCGGCGCGTCCGCGGCGCCATTCGCCGCCGATCAGGATGTCGCCGTTCGGAAGGAGGTTCGTATCGAAAGCAGTCATTTCACAGTTCCTCATGTCGGGGGCCTCGCCCCCCACCGTGCTACGTCAGATCACGCAGCGCGCCGCACGATTGCGCAGCGCGCGGATCGCGCTGTATGCCGTCAACGCCGAGGTCTTCGGGTTGTCCGGCAACGGCTTGCCGCACATTTCCAGCGACATCTCGCCGAATGCGCCGCGCGCGACGATGCGATGCACGTTGCGCTCAACCGCCGGATCGGCGATCAGGCGCACGGTCGTCTGGTCGAGGCCGAGACCCGCCAGCGCGATCGTCGCCGCCACGTTGGCGTTCTTCGGAAAGAGACGCGCCGCTTCGCGCGCGCTGCCTTCGAAAATCACGCGCTCGCTCGTGAGCGTGCGCAGGTCGCAGACCTCCTCCGCCGGCGTGTCGAGCCAGCCGAGCGGCGGCTTGCGGCCCGTGTAGAGCACCTCGTCGAGGCCACCGAGCTTCGCCGCCGAAAGCGCGTCGATACCGCCGATCGCGCCCGAGAGCAGCGTGAGCGTGGCCTGCCCTTCATCGGCCGCGAGCGAGAGCCGCTCGAGCAGATCGACGTCCGAAAGCGCGCCGATCGATGCCACCGCGCAGTCCGTGCCGGCCTTCAGGAGCGGCACGACGTGATCGACGAGCGCGCCGTGGCCCGCGCATTCCAGCGCGAACTGCGGACGGCGGGACAACGCCGCCACCGACGACACCACCTCCACCGACGCGCCCACCACGTCGCGCACCAGCGGCGCGTGCTGCTCGGGCACGATGACGTGCGAGACGTGCACGAGCGGATCGGCGGCCACGGCGCGATACACCGTCTGCCCGATCGCGCCGAAGCCGATCATCGCGATATCGACGGGCGCCTGCGCGGCTCCCCGGTTGGCCACATCAGGCATGTTGCGGCTCCTCTTTGCGCACCGGCGGGCCGGCGAAGACCGTCTCGAAGCTGCCCACCGACTTCATGTCCACTTCCAGCAGCACCGGGCCCTCGAACGCGAGGCCTTCGCGAATCGTGGCGTCGGCGTCGTCGAGCGACGAGAGACGATAGTGCTTGAGGCCGAGGCTCGCGCAGAACTGCGCGAAGTCCGGCTGGTGCAGATCGACGAACATGCGGCGGCCGCCGTACTGCGCGTCCTGGATGTTGCGGATCACGCCATAGCACTGGTCGTTCATCAGCACGATCATGACGTTGGCCTTCTCCTGCACGGCCGTCGCGAGTTCGCCGACGTTGACCATCAGGCCGCCGTCGCCGACGAGGCACACGGTCTTCGCCGCGGCACCTGCGAGCGCCGCGCCGATCGCCATCTGCATGCCCTGGCCGATGCCGCCGCCAAGCGCGTGCACGCCCGCGCGCGGGCTGAAAATCTTCAGGAGGCGGTTGCCCCACGTGCTGTTCGAGATCGTGACGTCGCGCACCCAGTTGTAGTCGCGGCCCACGGCACGCTGGAGCGCTTCCACGAGGCGGCGATAGGGGCCGAGACCCTTGGCCGTTTCCGCCACGGCCGTTTCGTGCGCCGCCGCGAGATCGGCTGCGAACTGCGGATCGACCTTGAGCTTGCCTTCGAGCCGGGTAGCCAGCGCGTCGAGCACAGCCGCCGAGTCGCCATGCACGAAAAGCGCATTGCGATAACCGCGGTTGTCGGCCAGCGCATCCGCGTCGACGCGATAAAGCGGTTGCGGCAGGCCAAGCTTGTACTTCAGCGTTTCGTTGCCGCGCAGGCGCGAGCCCACCACGAGCATCGCGTCACAAGTCTTGTAGAACGTCTCGACGGGAGCGCTCACGTTGAATGCGCCAAGCGTAGCCGGATGATCTTCTGGCAGCACGCCACGGCCCTGCACGCTCGTCACCACGCCGAAGCCCAGCGCCACGAGGCGCTCGACCGCCGCGCGCGCATGGCGTGCGCCGCCGCCGAGCCACAGCAGCGGACGCTTTGCTTTCGCGAGTGCGTTCGCCAGTTCCTCCACGCGCGCATCGGCGTGCGTAAGCGCCGTAAGGTGCGGCGCGCTCAGATCGGCGGGCCAGTCGGTCAGCGCGGCCTGGATGTCGATGGGGATCTCCACGCTCACCGGGCCGCTCGGTGCGGTCCGCGCCACGCGCACCGCTTCGCGGATCGTGGGCAGCGCCGTTTCGACCGAGCGCACGCGGAACGCGGCCTTCGAGATCGAGGAGAGCATCGTCAGTTGATCCGGTGCCTCGTGAATGTAGGCGAGGTCCTGATCGAGATATTCGGTTTCGATCTGGCCGGTGATATGCAGGAGTGCCGTGCCCGCGGTCAGCGCTTCGACCATCGCGCCCGCTGCATTGCCCGCCGCCGTGCCCGTGCTCGTGAACGCCACGCCCAGGCCGCCCGAGACGCGCGCAAGGCCATCCGCCATGTTGACCGCGCCCGCTTCGCCGCGCGCGCCGACGTAGCGGATCTTGCCGCGCCGGCCGATGGCGTCGAGGATCGGCATGTTGTGAATCGAGATCACGCCGAACGTGGTCTCTACGCCGCATTGTTCGAGAAAAGCGGCAATCAGTTCGCCGACGGTGGTTTTGTTAGACATGACGTGCTACGCCTCCAGATACATCGATATGACTGCCCGTCGTATAGGACGACAGGGACGTGGCCAGATAAAACAGTGCCCGGGCCGCTTCTTCGGGGCGGCCGAAACGGCCCAGCGGAATGTGTTTCGTGCGCGCGAGCTCGCCGGTCCAGTCTTCCCAGCTCTGACCCGGCTTCGCCTGGGTCTCGTAGCGGCGGCGCCACTGGCCCGACTCGACGATCCCGATCAGGATCGAGTTCACGCGAATACGCTCGGGCGCGAGTTCGACCGCGAGCGACTTGATGAGGCTCAGCACCCCGGCGCGCGCCGACGACGTCGCCACCATGTGCGGCTCCGGCTGCAGCGCGAGCAGCGAGTTCACGCAGACGATCGCCGCGTTGCCTTGCTTCGCCGTACTACGCAGCATCGGCAGGAACGCGCGCGTCGGGCGGATGATGCTGAAATACTTGAGGTCCAGTTCTTCGCGCCACGCTTCGTCGGTGGTGTCCGCAAAGGTCGAAACGCGGCCCTGGCCCGCGTTGTTCACGAGCATGTCGGTGCGGCCGAAGCGCGTCTCGACTTCGCCGGCAAACGCGGCCACGTCGTCGGCGTTCAGCACGTCGCAGCGCGCGGCCAGCAGCTGCGCCTGTGGGAAGCGTTCACGCAAACCCTGCTCGGCGCGAGCGAGGCGCCCGGCGTCGCGGCCGCAGATCGCGACCGAAGCGCCCGCCTGCAGAAAGAGTTCGGCCGTCGCGAGACCGATGCCGGACGAACCGCCCGTCACCACCGCGACCTGACCGGTCAAGTCGATTTGAATCATCTGATCCCCAATGCCTTCATGTACGGGCTGCCCTTGCGGGTACTGCCTTGCGGACCGCTTTGAGATCCGCTCTCGGGCCGATAGTTGAGCCGTCGCGAGAGTTCGTCCGCGGCGCGGCGAACCTTGTCGATCAAACCCGCATCGAGTAGCTGGGCGTCGATGGCCGGACGCGGGATCGTCGTGGTGATCACCGCCACGATGCGCCCTGTATCGTTGCGCACGGGCGCCGATACCACCGAAATACCGCGTTCGAACGAGGACTCGCTCACCGCATAGCCTCGTTCGGCATCCTCACGAATTCGGGAAAGAAGCTCCTCCACGGTCTCGGGCGTCTGCGGCGTGAAGCGTTCGAGCGCCGGCTCGGGATAGAGCGCACGCAGCTCGTTCAGCGTGAAGTCGCCCATCAGCACCTGGCCGTGCGTGGTGGCGTGCGCCGGCAGGCGCGTGCCCACGTTCACCTTGATCGAGCTGAAAATCGGCGCATGGCTTTGCGCCTTCGCCACGAAGACGATGTCGCGGCCGTCGCGGATCACGATATGCGAGGTGAGGCCCGTTTCGTCGCGCAGCGCCTCGATGAGCGGCAGGCCGAGATCGGTGAGCTCCAGCGAACTCAGGTACTCGAAGCCGAGGCGCAGCACCGCCACGCCCAGCCGGTAATTGCGGTCGCGATCCGCGCGCTCGAGGAAGCCCAGCGATTCGAGCGTCTGCAGCAGGCGAAACACCGTCGTGCGCGGAATGCCAAGGCGCCGCGACAACTCGGGCGCGTCGAGCACGGGCTCGCGCGGCGAAAATTCGGTGAGGATGCGCAGTCCCCGTTCCAGACCCGGCACGCGATAGTTCGTATCGCTGCGGTCTTCGTCGGCGCCGGGGGTCGCTCTGGCGAAATCGGGTGTCATTCAGTGACTCCGTTGTCCTTCGGCCGCGCGGCAGAACGCGTCGATCAACGCGTCGTAGGCCGCCGGTGCTTCGATATAGCCCGCATGGCCGGCACGCGGCACGAGCTGCAGCGGCACGCGTGCCGCCTGCGCCAGCCGTTCGCACGCGGCGGGCGGCGTGATCGTGTCCTCGGCGCCCACGGCCATGCCCACACGGCCCTGGAAAATCGCGAGATCGGCGGCAAGGTCCGCATTCGCGAGCAGATGCGTGGCCTGCGCGTAGCCGTGCGGCAGCACACGCGACATGTTCCAGCGCACCCAGGCACGCGCCGTGTCATCGGCATGCGGGGAGAGCATGTTCGCGCTGCGCTTTTCGGCAAGACCCGCCGGGCCGAGTTCGGCCAGCATCGCGAGGCGCGCATCGCGCTTTTCGGCGCGCACCGCCTCGCTCGCCGCGCCGTAGCCGCCCGCGGGCGAAATCAGGAGCAGCCCCGCCAGCCGCTCCTGATTCGCCGCAGCGAAAGCACCCGCGACAATGGCGCCAAGCGAATGCCCTGCCAGCACGCAACGTGCAATGCCGAGCGCGTCGAGCCAGCCGGCCAGCCGTTGGGCATAGTCGGCGGCAACGGGCGACCCGGCCGCGACCGGCGTGGAAGCGCCATACCCCGGCGCGTCCCAGGCCAGCACGCGGCGCGAGGCGCCCAGCGTTTCGAACTGCTGAATCCAGGAAGCCGCTCCCGAACCGATGCCATGAAGCAGTACGAGCGGCAGCGCATCGTCTGGCCTTCCTGGCGCCTCGCGATACGCCACGCTCGCGCCCCCCACGTCGGCAAGCTTGACCGGGAAGCGGGCAAGGCGAGCTTCGAGCGGTGCGGCGGCTTCAACGGCGGGTGTGATGAGGGTGTTCATGGCAACCGGTTCAGTCGTGGACAATCTGGATTCCTTACTTCTGCAGGTCGCGCTTGATCTTCGCGAGCGGCGAATCCGGCGGATAGGTCGGCGTAATGGGCTTCGGCGAGCCGAGCATCACGCACATCAGCGCGTCTTCCTCGCCGATGTTGATTTCCGTGCGGTACACGCCGGGCGGCACCGAGATCAGGTCGCGCTCGCCGAGCACGGCTTCCCAGGTCTTGCCGTCCTTCTCGCAGATCACCTTCATCTTGCCGCGCAGCACGAAGAAGATTTCTTCCACGTCCATATGGATGTGGCTCGGGCCGATGTTGCCGGCCGGAATCACCATCGTCGAAAACGTGAAGCCGCCCGCGGGCACCGTGTTCACGTCTTTCGCGACACCCGTGCCGCCCGTGCCCACGTAGCGCATCTGCGCGCGGCGGTACTTCGGATCGTAGTCGGCCTGGAACTTCAGCGCGTCCCAGTCGTAGCGGCGCGTTGCATAGCGCGCCACGCGGCCGTCCATCCATTGTTCGAAGGTGGCGTCGTCGGGTTGGTCCCACGACTTGCGCTCGATATCGGCATCAGCCATCGATTTCTCCCTGGGTTCGGTTGGTTGAGATCAATTCATCACGAAGCCGCCGTTCACCGGCAGCAGTTGGCCCGTCACGAAGCGGGCGGCATCGGACAGCAGGAACAGCACGGGTCCCGTCACGTCGTCGGGCACCTGCGAGCGGCGCAGCGCACGGCCTTCGAGGTAGTACGCGTGGCGATCCGCCGGCACATAGGCCGTCGCCTCGACTTCGGTCAAGCCCGGCGCGATGGCGTTGACGGTGATGCCATCGGTGCCGAACTCGCGCGCGAGCGAATGCGTCATCGCAATCACGGCGCCCTTGCTGGCCACATAAGCGAGCAGCTTTGGCGCGCCCCACAATGCGGTGTCCGAAGCGATGTTCACGACCGCACCGCGGCCCGACTCCGCCAGCCAACGCTGGGCCGCCGTGCACATGAGCCACGTGCCGCGCACGTTGACGTTCATGACGGCGTCCCACGTGTCGACGCTCAGTTCACCGGCAAGCTTGCCGCCCGAATTCGTGATCGCCGCGTTGTTGATGAGGCTGTCGATGCCGCTCATGCGTTGCGCCGCGCCCTCGATAAACGCGCGGATGCTTTCCGGCTGGGCGAGATCGAGCGGCGCATAGCTCACGTCATGCCCTTGCTCCGCGAGCGAGGCCGCGAGCGACGCACCGGCGTCGTGCAGCACGTCGCCGAACGTCACGCGCGCACCGGCTGCGGCCAGCGCCGTCACGAACGCCGCGCCCAGGCCCCGCGCACCGCCGGTCACGACGACGCGTCGGCCGGCCAGGCCCGCCTGCGCCACGGTGTTATGCATGGCTGTGGCCCGCCGCTTGCGCGCCCTGCGTTGCGCCTTGCTTTGCGTCCTGCTGGGCACGCCAGACATCGAGCTCGGCGAAATCCTGCTGCGCGCGCTGGCGCAGCATGCGACGCACACGCGTCATGCCCACATCGTGCTGATAGAGGAATTCGTGATCGCGCGCATTCGGCGCCATGCTTTCCAGAACGTAGCGGTCTTGCTCCAGCACGGCCCAGTGCAGCCCTTCCAGGCGGTTGCGGTACAGGAAGCGCCATGCGTCGCGCTGCCAACCCTGCACCTTGCGCGTGCGCCAGAAATAAACCTGGCAGTGCTTTTCATCAACGGGCACGGCGAAACCGATGATGCCGAAATTACCGCCGGGGCCGAACTTCTTCCTGTACGGAATCGCCAGACGCATCCAGAGACTGCCCGTGTCGCCCAGTTCCACCCAGTCGAAATTCACGTCGCGCTGGCCGACCTTCTCGAACATGAGGCCCGTTTCGGTCTTGCGCACGCGCATGTCGGCCTGCTTGTCGCCTTCGGCCATCGAGTGCGAGGTCGCGTGCAGGTAGGCGCCGTGCATCGGGTCCATCACGTTGTCGATCGCGTACTGGTAATTGCACTTCCAGTTCGACATGCAGAGGAAACTCGAATACGACTCGTCCACCAGTTCTTCGGGCAGCACGAGCGGCGCCGGCTCCTTGTGCGCTTCGTCGCCGAACCACAGGAAGATCGCGCCCGCATGCTCTTCGACCGGATACGACTTCACGCACTTCTGGCCTTCCAGCGGACAGGCCGCCACGGCCGGCACGCTCTGCACCGTGCCGCCGCCGTCGATTTCGATGCCGTGATACCAGCACGCCACGCGGTCGCCGAGGTTCCAGCCCAGCGAAAGGCGCGCGCCGCGGTGCGGGCAACGGTCTTCGAGCGCGCGGACCTTGCCGTCCTGATCGCGCCACAGCACGATCTGGTCGCCAAGACGCGTGATGCCGACGGGCGCGCTGCCAACCTGCCAGCTCGGCGCGACGGGATACCAGTAATTACGCAGGCCGCGGTCGAGATAGGCGCGGATCGGATCGGCGGCGCCGGCTGCTTCGGAAGTGGGGGACGTCATCGTGAGACTCCGGATACTTGTTCGGTGTGACGGTGCTTGACCGTCCATGTCGGCGTGCCCGCTTATTCGGCGAGCAGACGGAATTCGGCGGTCAGTCGCTCCGCGGTCCACGGCGCGCCTTCGGGCGTGCGGAAACCCACGCGGTTCAGTCCTGCCACCACCTCTTCGAGTTCGACGGCACCGGCCTCGAATACCTTCTCGAGCGCATCGCCAAAGTCGTTTTCGTATTGCGTGGGCTCGGCCTTGCGGGTCTGCCACACGAGGTTCAGCGCCTCGCCGGGCTGCTCGATCACACCCTTGCCGGCCACGTTGTTCGGTTGCGGCGCCAGCCAGGGCTTGAGCGACGGGTTGAAGTTCACGGGGATTTCGCGCATGTCATTCCACCTTGATCTGGATTTCTTCGCCGGCGAGACGGACCGAATACATCTTCAGGTCGCGACCGCCGGGCTCCTTGAGGCACTTTCCGGTAGGGATATGGAACACGGCTTCGTGCAGGGGGCATTCGACGGTGTCGCCGTCGACGAAACCCTGCGTCAGCAACGCGTACGCATGCGGGCAGACGTTCTCCAGTGCATAGAGTTCGTCGCCCACCTTGTAGATGCCGATTTCGGTGCCGTCGAGCTTGAACTCGATCGGCGCATCTTCGGACAGATCGCCGGCATGTCCGGCACAACGCCATTCTTCAGCCATTTCTCACCTTTCCAGGACACTCATGTTCCATACAAGGAACATTAGTTTATGTATGGTCATTATAGAAGCCGTGGCGCGCGGAAAAAACAGAAATCACACCTCCCTGGGGAAAACACCGATCGTCCGTCGGAAGAGGGCAGGAACGGTGTCGTCCCGGGTCTCGCCGAAGTTGCCGAAACGCTTGAACGGAAAGACTTTCTTTAGACCAGCCGAGCGCTTGACGCCAAAACAACACAGGGTATTCACCGTCCCAAAAAAGTATTTTGGCTACCAGAAAGAATCTCTATACTTTCCATAGGCGTTACGTTTGTCCATATATGGAACACGACACGTTCAGTGTAGCCGACCAGAAAGAAGCGGCGCAACGCCAATCAAGAGGTTGAACAGGCCGGCGCGAGCGATCCGGTCATTCGTCATACGTTGAGGAGTCCAAAGTTGAAGCACGTCATTGTCGCGGGACTGACCGGAATCTGCGCTGTCACGAGCGCCTGGGCGCAAAGCAGCGTCACGCTGTACGGCAGCATGGATGCCGGCGTCGCCTATATCAGCAACGCGGGTGGGAGCACGAAGTGGGAAGAGGAACAGGGTAATACCCAGCCCGACCGCTGGGGCCTGCGCGGCATGGAAGACCTGGGCGGCGGCCTGAAGGCGGTCTTCCAGCTAGAAAACGGCTTCTATACGAACACGGGCGCAATGGCGAAGGCAGGCACGCTGTTCAACCGCGCGGCCTTCGTGGGCCTGCAATCGGACCAGATCGGCACGCTCTCGTTCGGCCTGCAGACGCCATTCTCGTTCGACGTGCTGGGCCCGTTCAGCACGGGCTACCTGAGCGGCAACTGGTTCGCGTTCCACCCCGGCAACATCGACGAACTCGCCGACACGAGCGTCGTGCCGTTCCAGAACTCGGTGAAATTCCGTTCTGCGAACTTTTATGGCTTCACGGCCGGCGCGATGCTGGGCCTTGGCAACACCTCCAACTTCGCAACCGGCCGCACGATGAGCTACGCGCTCACGTACAACAACGGCGGCTTCAAGGCCGGCGCTTCGTGGTCGAACGAGAACGACCGCTCGGTGTCGATGGCGACGACCGGCATCACGGAGTTCCAGGGCCAGCCGGCCGCGACGTACCTCGCGGACAAGGTGCAGAACATGGGCATCGGCGCGCAGTACTCATTGGGCAATCTGCTCCTGCACGGTCTCTATACGCGCACGAAGCTGCAGTCGAACGGCTACTCCGACACGTTCCAGAGTTATGACGCGGGCGCGAACTACCAGCTTACCGTTGCCGATACGATCGTGAGCGGCGCCTCCACTTCGACGCTCTCGGGCCGCCGCTGGTCCCAGATCGTGGTCGGCGACATCTACGCGCTCTCGAAGTCCACCCAGGTCTATGCCGACGTCCTGTACGAGCATGCGAACTCCGAAGCGTATGCCGCGCTCTTCACCGCCGGGGTATCGAGCGGACGCAACCAGGTCAGCGTGCTGACCGGCATTCACCACTCGTTCTGATCGTTTTGATCGACGCGCGGCGCCAGGGCCAGGGCCAGGTCAGACCCGGCCCGGCCCGGCCGCGCCGGTTCAGAGAAAGCCCGCCGGCAGCGGACGATTGCGCGCCGCGCGAGCCGCGGTGGGATCGTCGGCGCGCGGGCGATAGTTCAGGCGCGTCGACAGATCGACGGCCGCGCCGCACACCGCCGCGATGAGCGGCGCCCGCTGCGTTTCGCCGCCAATATCGGAGCGCGGCACCGTCACCGTGATGGCCGCCGCGATCTTGCCCGACTGATCGCGCACCGGCGCGCTCACCACCGAAATCCCCGTTTCGAACGATCCCTCGCTCAACGCGTAGCCCTGCTCCGCGCTCTCGCGTATGCGCGCGTAGAGATCGGTGACGGTAGCCGGCGTGCGCTCGGTGTAGCGTTCGAGCTGCTTCTCCGGGTAGAGCGCGCGCAACTCGGCGAGCGTGAAATCGCCCATCAGCACCTGGCCATGCACGGTGGCGTGCGCGGGCAAACGCGTGCCCACGTGCACCTTCACCGAACTGAACATCGGATCGTGCGTCTGCGCCTTCGCGACGAATACCACGTCGCGGCCGTCGCGGATCAGGAGGTGCGAGCTCAACCCAGTCGAATCGCGCAGCCGTTCGAGCACAGGCTGACCGAAGTCCGTGAGTTCGAGCGAGCTCAGATATTCGAAGCCGAGCCGCAGCACGGCCACGCCCAGACGAAACTGCCGGTCGCCGTTCACGCGTTCGAGAAAACCCAGCGCTTCGAGCGTCTGCAGCAGGCGGAACGTGGTCGTGCGCGGAATGCCGATGCGCCGCGACAGTTCCGGGGCGCCGAGCACCGGCTCGCGCGCGGAAAATTCGGTGAGGATGCGCAGGCCTCGTTCGAGGCCGGGGACGAGGTAGGTGGACGTGCCCGCGCCGTCTTCGTCGGTGCCTTCGGGGGCATTTTCGTGGGCGTTTTCATGCATTGCTGCGGCGTCCCGCGCGGCGCTCTCCTCGTCGGCGGGATGTGCCTGGCTCCCTCGCGGCACGGTGCCGCGACGGGCAGTACCGGTCGTGTTTTGTCTGGCCATTGTCGGCTTCTGTCTATCGGATGGTTCGTTGACTTCTGGAATGATAGCGCGAAGCGT
Organism: Paraburkholderia yinzeri; assembly: GCF_046581065.1. Taxonomy (NCBI): domain Bacteria; kingdom Pseudomonadati; phylum Pseudomonadota; class Betaproteobacteria; order Burkholderiales; family Burkholderiaceae; genus Paraburkholderia; species Paraburkholderia yinzeri. The sequence continues at coordinate 842,094 of NZ_JBFOCJ010000003.1, forward strand.
ACCGGTTACCGACGGCCTCCGGGGTCTTGGGCGGACTCCGCCAAGACAGGAGCCCTCAACTCTGCGCGAGCATGCGCGGAATTTCCTCGACGAAGGCATCCACCGCCACGCGTACCTTCGACGCCATATGCCGCGATTGCTGCCGGACCACGTGGACCTCGGCGCCCAGCACGCTGCGGCTGTCCATCACGAGCGCGAGGCGGCCGTCGCTGAGGTAAGGCGCCATCAACCAGCACGGTAGCCACGCCAGCCCCGCCCCGGCGGCGGCCGCATCGGCAATGGCCTGCAGGTCGTCGAAGCGCATCCGTGCCGCCGGCCGCCACTCCTGCGGGCTGCCGTCGGGCCCGAGCACGCGCCACGGTACGCTCTGTCCCGCGCGGGCATAGACGATGCCCGTGTGGCCGGCAAGTGCGGAAGGGGCGGCCGGCTTGCCATACCGCGCGAGATACGCCGGCGACGCGCAAATGCCCATACCCTGCACGCCCAGCCGCCGCGCAACGAGCGTCGCGTGCTCGGGCAGCGTGCCGATGCGTACCGCGAGATCGAAACCGTCCTCGACGAGATCCGCCACGCGGTCGCTGAACGACAGATCGACTTCAAGCCGCGGATGCCGCTCGACCAGCGCACGCACGATGGGCGCCACGCACTGCCGCCCGAACAGCACGGGAGCCGTGATGCGCAACCGTCCGGCGGGCTCGCGGCGGCCGTGATCGAGCGCCGCTTCGGCCACGCTCAGTTCGGCCAGCACGCGGCGGCATTGCTCGTAATACGCGTGGCCTTCGTCGGTGAGGCTCAGGCTGCGCGTGGTGCGCTGCAGAAGCCGCACGCCGAGCCGCTGCTCAAGCCGCGCCACCACCTTTGCCACGGCCGAACGCGTCACGCCGAGTCGCTCGCCCGCCGCGGCGAAGCTGCCCGCGTCCACCACGTCCACGAATTCGGCCACGCCTCTCAGCCGGTCGATCATCGGTTTGCCCTCGTTTGAATCCAATATGGCGACATTGAGTTTCTTCAATCTCACCAATGTCGCCCCACGCGCAACACTATCATAGGCGCTCAACCTGACCGGGAGCAGCAATGAATGCATGGAAACTGAAGGCCGGCAGCGGCGTCGCCGCGCTCGCCCGTACCAATGCCGCAGTCCGCGAGCCGGAACCGCACGAGGTGGTCGTGAAGATTCATGCGGCTTCGCTCAACTACCGCGATCTGATGTACGCACGCGGCGACTACCTCGGCCTTGGCGACGCGACGCTCGTACCCGTGGCGGACGGCGCGGGTGAGGTGGTGGAAGTCGGCAGCGCGGTCACGCGCTTCAAGCGGGGTGACCGCGTCATCAACAACTATTTTCCCTACTGGATCGACGGCGGCCCGACACGTTCGAAAGTGCGGGTATCGCCCGGCGCCCAGGTGGACGGCGTGCTGGCCGAACGATTCGTCGCCGACGAACAAGCCTTTGTGACGATCCCGGCGCACCTGAGCTACGAGGAAGCCGCGACGATCTCCTGCGCGGGCATCACGGCCTGGAACGCCCTTTTCGCAGACGGTGGCGCGCGACTCGGCGCAACCGTTGCGCTACTCGGCACGGGCGGTGTTTCGATCTGGGCGCTGCAGCTCGCGCACGCGGCCGGGCTGCGCACCATCATCACCTCGTCGAGCGACGAGAAGCTCGAACGCGCACGCCAGCTTGGCGCGGACGCCACGATCAACTATCGCGCCACACCTGATTGGCAGAACGAAGTACTTTGCCTCACGGAAGGCGCCGGCGCCGATATCGTGGTGGAAGTGGGCGGCCGGGACACGCTGCCGCGCTCGGTAGCGGCAACGAAGATGGGCGGGATCGTCTCGATCATCGGTGGCTTGAGCGGCTTCGCCGGGCCGGAACTCCCGTTGCTGCCCGTGATCGGCGGTATACGGCGGCTGCAGGGCGTCATGGTGGGCAGCCGCGCGATGCTGGAAGACGTGGCGAATCTGGTTGCTGCACGGCAAATCCGGCCCGTGGTGGATCGTGTGTTCGGGTTCGACGAAGCGCCCGAAGCCTATGCGTGGCTGGAAGGTGGGAAGCACTTCGGGAAGGTGGTGATACGCGTAGCGGAGTAGATCAGGGTCGGAAAATAGTCGACCAGAACACCTGCAGACAGCGTCTTCTGGCCGGCAATCAACGCCGTGACCAACGACTTCGTCTCCCCCACCGGGATTTCCCCAGGCTGACACATCCTCCGTTCCGTCATTAAATAAATCATGTTGATTTAATTAATGACGGAGGAGACACGTGAGAAGTCCGCATGTCGGCCAGGGCAGCAATTCGGCCAACGTCCGCCGCTTCAACGAGCGCCTCGTGCTGCAGGCGCTGCGCCGCGCCGGCCAGGCGTCGAAGGCAGATCTTGCGCGTCTCGCGAATCTCACCAGCACGGCAATTGGCAGCATCATCACGTCGCTGATCGAAAACGGCCTCATCGAAGTCACGGGCCGCCGCCTCGAAGGCCAGCGCGGCCAGCCCGCCTCCCTCCTGCGGCTCGCCCCCCGCGGGGCGTTCGCCATCGGCGTACGGCTCGACCGCACGAGCATCGAAACCGTGCTCGTTAATTTCGCAGGCCAGATGATCGAGCGGCGTTCGCACGACATGCCGCTGCCGCTGCCCCCCGTCGCCCAGGAGATCGTGCAGCGCGACATCCGCGAGCTGCTCTCGCGGCTCGACGCACGCGAGCGGAGCCGCCTCGCCGGCATCGGCGTCGCGCAGCCGTACAACCTTGGCAGTTGGCTGCGCGAACTGGGACTGCCGGCCGATCCCTTCAGCATCTGGAACGACGTCGACTTCGCGGGAGAACTGGGCCGCGCGCTGGGGTTGCCCGTCTTCAGCGAAAACGACGGCAACGCCGCCGCGATTGCGGAGTTGTTCTACGGCTGCGGCCGCCAGCGCGACGACTTCATCTACCTGTTCCTCGGCCCGGCCATCGGCGGCGGCATCGCCATCGACGGCGACTGCGTGCGCGGCCTCACCGGCAACGCGGGCGATTTCGCCGTGATGCCGGTGCCGCCCAGCCGCTTGCCCTCCGCGGCCCAGCCCCCCGGCAAATGGGACATCCTGCTCTCGCGCGCCTCGCTGATCGCGCTGCGGCGGCATCTGCGCCATTACGGCGAGACCGTGGACAGCCGCGCCGATCTCGAAGCCTGCATCGCCCACAAGCACCCGGCCGTGGAGGAGTGGCTCGACGACTGCGTCGACGCACTCGCGCCCGCCCTGCGTGCGTCGTTGTGCGTGCTGGACCTGCCGGCCGTCGTGCTCGACGCCGACGTGGACGCCGGCCTCATCGACACGCTCATGCGTCGCCTCGCCGTCGCGGTTGCGGCGACGGCCCCCGAGGCAAGCGGCACTCCCGAACTCGTGCGCGGCACCTTCGGCCCCGATGCGGGCGCGCTGGGTGCCGCCACACTCCCCATGTTCTACAATTTTTCGCCACGTGCGGGCATCCTGATGGGTGCCGGCGCGCAAACGCAGGAGGCTAGCCATGTCGTCTCACACTGAAACGTCGCGTCCGCTGCTGGAGATGCGCGGCATCAGCAAGACCTTCCCCGGCGTGCGTGCGCTGGACAACGTGAGCCTTTCGGTACGCGCCGGCGAAGTGCACTCGCTGATGGGCGAGAACGGCGCCGGCAAGTCCACGCTCATGAAAATTCTTTCGGGGGCCTATCAAGCCGATCCAGGCGGCGAGATCGCCATCGACGGCAAGGCCGTGCAGATCGACGGCCCGCTCGCCGCGCGCGAGCTCGGCGTGGCCGTGATCTACCAGGAGCTGAGCCTCGCGCCGAATCTGAGCGTTGCCGAAAACATCTACGCCGGCCGCGAGCTGCGCAAAGGCGGCGGCCGCTGGGGCAGGGTGGACCGCAAGGCCATGGAGCGCGAGTGCGAGGACGTGCTCACGCGCCTCGGCGCGACCTTCGGGCCCGCCACCCTCGTCGGCTCGCTTTCGATCGCGGAGCGCCAGCTCGTGGAGATCGCCCGCGCGGTCCATTCGCAGGCGCGCATTCTCGTGATGGACGAGCCCACCACCCCGCTCTCCTCGCGCGAAACGGAGCGTCTTTTCAAGCTCATCCTGCAACTGCGCGAAGAAGGGCTCGCGATCATCTACATCAGCCATCGCATGGCCGAGGTCTACGAGCTTTCGGACCGCGTTTCCGTGCTGCGCGACGGCACCTACGTCGGCACGCTGGAGCGCGAGGCCCTGAATGCCGACAGCCTCGTGAGCATGATGGTGGGCCGCGACATCTCCGGTTTCTACAAGAAGGCGCACGCCCCCTACGATCCGGGCAAGGCCGTGCTCACGGTGCGCGACGTCGCCGACGGCCGGCGCGTACGCGGCTGCAGCCTCGATCTGCACGCGGGCGAAGTGCTCGGCATTGCGGGGCTCGTGGGCGCGGGCCGCACCGAGCTGGCGCGCCTGATCTTCGGCGCCGAGCCGCGCACGAGCGGCGAGATCGCCATCGACGGCCGCACGCTCCACGTCCACACGCCGCGCGACGCCATCAACGCGGGCCTCGTCTATCTGACCGAGGACCGCAAGCACCAGGGCCTCTTCCTCGACATGAGCGTGCGCGACAACATCAACGTCGCCGTGTGCGGGCGCGACGCGCACTTCGGCGTGCTCGACCGCGCGCGCGGCGCCCAGCGCGCGAAGGACTCCATCCGCGCGCTCTCCATCCGCGTGCCGAGCGCGCGCGTGAACGTGGGCGCGCTCTCGGGCGGCAACCAGCAGAAGGTATTGCTCTCGCGCCTGCTGGAGACGCAGCCGCGCGTGCTGATTCTCGACGAGCCCACGCGCGGCGTGGATATCGGCGCGAAGTCGGAGATCTATCGCATCATCAACGACCTTGCGAAGTCCGGCGTCGGCATCATCGTGATTTCGAGCGAACTGCCCGAGGTCATCGGCGTGGCCGACCGCGTACTCGTCATGCGCGAAGGCGTATTCGCAGGCGAGCTGGGCGGCTACACCGGCAAGCCCATCACCCAGGAAGCCATCATCGAACTGGCCACCGGCTCGCAGGCCGCGCTGGACGAAGCGGCCTGACCTTACACGAACACGAGAGACGTTCAATCAGGAGTACGACATGCGAAACATTCTTCCCCGTCACGGCGCCGCCGCCCAGGCGCAAGCGAGCGCCGGCGCACTGGACGGCCATCGCGCCCGCATGAAGTCGCTCATGCGCACCGCCGGCATGCTCCCGGTCCTCGTGCTGCTGTGCGTAGGCTTCGGTTTCCTCACCGACGGATTCTTCACGCTGCAGAATCTCTCGATCGTCACGCAGCAGGCATCCATCAACATCGTGCTGGCCGCCGGCATGACCTTCGTGATCCTCACGGGCGGCATTGACCTTTCGGTGGGCTCGATTCTCGCCGCGGGCGCCGTCGCTGCCATGCTGGGCTCGAACATTCCGGGCTGGGGCTGGCTGGGCATACCCGCCGCACTCGCCGTGGGCCTCGCCTTCGGCGTCGTCAACGGCGCGCTCATCTCGTTCCTGCGCCTGCCGCCTTTTATCGTGACGCTCGGCTCGCTCACCGCCGTGCGCGGCATCGCGCGCCTCATGGGTCACGACACCACGATCTTCAATCCGCAACTGTCGTTCGCCTTCATCGGCAACGGCACGGTGCTGGGCATTCCCTGGCTCGTCATCATCGCGCTCGCCGTAGTGGCCGTCTCCTGGTTCGTCCTGCGCCGCACCGTGCTGGGCCTGCACATCTATTCGGTGGGCGGCAACCCCGAAGCCGCGCGCCTCTCGGGCATCAAGGTCTGGGGCATCGAACTGTTCGTGTATGCCGTCTCGGGTCTGCTTGCCGGCCTTGGCGCCGTGATGTCGGCTGCCCGCCTCTATGCCGCCAACGGCCTGCAGCTCGGCCAGTCGTACGAGCTCGACGCCATCGCGGCCGTGATCCTCGGCGGCACGAGCTTCGTGGGCGGCGTGGGGTCGATCATCGGTACGCTCATCGGCGCGCTCATCATCGCGGTGCTCTCGAACGGCCTCGTGCTGCTGGGCGTTTCGGACATCTGGCAATACATCATCAAGGGCCTCGTGATCGTCGGCGCCGTGGCGCTCGACCGCTACCGCCAGCGCGGCTCGGCGCGTACCTGACGCACGCCGGGCAGACAATCCGTTTCTCCGATACAGCATCATCGGAGCGCGAGCGGTCCTCTCGCGCCCCGGATCGAATAACAGGACCTCTCTGGAGACAACCCATGTTCAAAAAGAAAGCTGTCCTCGCCGCTGCAGCCCTCTCCCTCGGGTTCGCCCTGCAAGGCGCCCATGCCGCGGACAAGCAGTTGAAGTCCATCGGCGTTACCGTCGGCTCGCTCGGCAATCCTTACTTCGTGACGATCGTGAACGGCGCCGAAGCCAAGGCGAAGCAGATCAGCCCCAACGCCAAGGTCACCGCCGTTTCGGCCGACTACGACCTCAACAAGCAATTCACGCAGATCGACAACTTCATTTCGGCGCACGTGGACATGATCCTCCTGAACGCCGTGGACCCGAAGGCGATCCTGCCCGCCGTGCAGAAGGCGCGCGCGGCCGGTATCGTGGTCGTGGCCGTGGACGTGAGCGCCGCCGGCGCCGACGCTACCGTGCAAACCGACAACGTGAAGGCGGGCGAGCTTTCGTGCGACTACATGGTGAAGAAGCTCAACGGCAAGGGCAACGTGATCATCGAGAACGGTCCGCAGGTCTCCGCCGTGATCGACCGCGTGAACGGCTGCAAGTCGGTGCTCGCGAAGGCACCGGGCATCAAGATCCTCTCCGACGACCAGGACGGCAAAGGCTCGCGCGACGGCGGCATGAACGCGATGCTGGGCTACCTCACGCGCTTTCCGAAACTCGACGGGGTCTTCACGATCAACGACCCGCAGGCGATTGGCAGCGACCTCGCCGCGAAGCAACTGCATCGCAGCGGTATCGTCATCACGTCGGTGGACGGCGCGCCCGATATCGAAACCGCGCTCAAGACCGACACGCTCGTGCAAGCCTCGGCCAGCCAGGACCCCTGGAAGATGGCGCAAACGGCCGTGGACGTGGGCTACGGCATCATGAACGGCAAGAAGCCCGCCAACCCGCTGATCGAAATGGCGCCGCAGCTCATCACGCGCGACAACGTGGGCAGCTACAAGGGCTGGTCGTCGCCGCATTGATCGCGACGAGGCGCATGCCCGCGGCCGGACCCGGTCCGGCCGTGGCGGCCGCTAATGCGCCAGCGCCGAAGACGTTTCCGGAAAGGCGCTCTTGCCCTTCGCGCGATACCACTGCGCAAACGCGGCAGGCGTCATCGGCGTCGCATACAGAAACCCCTGGATGAACGTCACGCCGCGCGCCCGAAGGTAGTCGAACTGCGCCTGCGTTTCGACGCCCTCGGCCACGATCTGGGCGCCGAGCTGGTGCGCGAGGTTGATGATGGCGTCCAGCACCACGGCGCTGCGCCCTTCGGCATCGATCGTCAGCACGAAGCCACGATCGATCTTGAGGATATCGAAGGGAAACTGTTCGAGGTAGGAAAGCGAGCAGTAGCCGGTGCCGAAGTCGTCGATCGCCACCCCCACGCCTTCGGCGCGCAGCGTTTCGAGGTTCTTCTTCGCCTGAGCGGTATTCTTCATCAGGCTGCGCTCCGTGATCTCGACGACAATCCCGGGCCCCGCTTTGCCTGTCGCCGAAAGAAGGGCGCGCACATCCTGCTCCAGGCGCTCGCCGGACAAGTGCTCCGGCGAGAAATTGATGCCGATGTGAAAACCCTCAGGCAAGCCCATGACGGCGAGGTCGCGCGCGATCAACCCGAGCAGGTGTTGCGTGATCGGTACGATCACGTGCTCCTCTTCCGCCACCGGGATGAATTCGTCGGGCCGTACCTCCCCTATGCCGGGACGCACCCAGCGCAGCAACGCCTCCGCGCCCGTGCAGCGGCCGGCTTCCATGCCGTAGAGCGGCTGATACTTCACGTGGAATTCGTTGGCGCGCATGCCTCGCAGCAGTTGCTCGCGGCGCGACTGGCCGCTGCGCTGCAGCCGCCGCAGCAGCCAGACGAGGAGGACCGAGATCGCGATGGCCCACGGCACGTATCTCGCAAGCAGACCGAACCATATCGCCCGCTCCCGCGATTTCAGCCCGTAGATGCGCAGCTCGACCACGTTGCCGCCCAGGCTCCGGCGCACGTCGGTCAGCAAGGGGCTGCCGTCGACGGGTACGCTCGAACTCCCTTCATAGAGCGGCTGCCCTGCGCCGATCCGCAGCTCCGCCTGGCGAAAGACGTCGAGCGGCGCGGCGGCGCGCAGCAGATCGAGCAGGTAACGTTCGTCGACGACGGCCACCACGGCCCGTCCATCCGGTGCCGGTTCGCCGATCAGCAAGGATTGACGGTCGCGCACCATCGGCGTCTCGCCCACCATCAGCATCCAGGTGCCGCCCGTCGCACGGCCCGCGTCGCTCACGAACGTATCGAGCGGAATGGACAGCCTGCCGAGCGCCGAAGAACACGTGAAGGTCGAGTTCTCCACGAGATTCAGCGTGCGGATATACGGCAACGCAGCGGTGAGGACCGCCAGCTTCGGCATCGCCTTGTCGCAGGGTTCAACCGCTATCGGAATGGCAATCTGCGCGGCGCTGCGCCCCTCCTGCACGATCGCGACCGTCTGGTTGACGATAAAGGCCGAAGCGAGCTGCGCCTCGCGGCGTGCAATGCCTGCCGATTCGTAGCGCGTCAGGACGAGGCAAAGCACCAGCGGCAGAATCGCCGCGAGCACCAGAGCGAAACGGCGCGACCCGCGCGCGAGCGCCGGCCGGACCATGGGCGAAAGCCAGGACAAGCCATCCTCCCCACCCGCACCGCGGCGTTGGATACGACGTTTCGCCACAACATACACCAATGCGCGCGGCGCGACCGGCTCGATGCCGTGCGGCGCGGAACGTCTCTTAACGTTGGAAGCGCAGCGCCGCTCAGGCGCATTCGATACGGTTGCGTCCGTTCTTCTTCGCGCGGTAGAGCGCAAGGTCGCTGCGCGAGAGCGCCGCTTCGGCATTCGGATCGGCCGCGCTCATTTCCGTGACGCCGATGCTCACCGTCAGCGGTACGAACCCTTCGGCACACGTGAGCGGCTCGCCCGCGAGGCGGCGCTGGATGCGCTGCGCCATCGCGCACGCGCCCGCCAGCCCCGAGCCGCCCAGCAGCACGGCGAACTCTTCGCCGCCAATGCGCCCGGCGATATCGGCGGCGCCCAGTTCCATGCGCAGCATGTCGGCGAAGTGGCGCAGCGCGCGATCGCCAACCGCATGCCCCCAGTGGTCGTTGATCGCCTTGAAATGGTCGAGATCGCACATCAGCACGCCGGCGGCCGGACCGCCCGCGCGATGCAGGCGCGCGAAATGCGCGTCGAAGCGCGCCATGAAGTGCCGGCGATTGGCGAGCCGCGTGAGCCCATCGGTCGTCGCGAACTCCTGCAGCTCCGCTTCGATGCGCTTGCGTTCCGTGACGTCGGTGATGAAGCCGTGCCACACGGTGACGCCGCCGGCCAGCCGCTGCGGCTTCGCATCGCCCTGCCGCCAGCGCAACCCCTGCACCGGCAACCGCACGCGGTATTCGAGGCGCCATGGCGTAAGACACGCGGCGGACTCCGCGAACGATGCGCGATACGCTTCGAGGTCGTCCGGGTGGATCAGCGCCTCGATGCAGGCGGCGTCGTGCGCAACGGCCTCGGGCGTCAGCTCGTAGATCTCCGCAATGCCCGCGCTCGCGTACGGAAACGAAACGCAGCCATCGGGCAGGCTGCGGCGCTGGAATACGAGACCCGGCACTTCGTTGGTGAGATTCGTGATGAGATTGACGGACTCGCGCAGCCGCTCGGACATTTCGCGCATGGAAGTCACATCCGTCGTCGTGCCGATCATGCGCAGCGCGCGGCCCTCGCTGTCGTGGCTCGTCACCTTGCCGCGGCTGCAGATCCACTTGTAGCGCCCGTCCTTGCACCGGATGCGGTGCTCCACTTCGTAACTCTCGGTGCGCCCCTCGAAATGCGCCTGCATCGCGGCCTTCACGTAGTCGAGATCGTCGGGATGCAGCCGCTGGTAGCTGTCTTCGATACGGTTCGTCACCTCGTCTTCGCTATAGCCGAGCATCGCTTTCCAGCCGGTCGAATAGCGGATCTCGCCCGTGACGACGTTGCGATCCCAGATGCCGGTCCCGCTGCCCGCAATGGCCAGCGCGAGCCACGCTTCGCGCTCGCGCAGCGCTTCGAGTTCGCGGTCTTTCGCTGTTGGATTCGCTTGCTGGGCCGCTTGCGGGATCAACTGCGGGCCGGCCAGCGCCGCGGCAAGGCGCGCGAAGTCGCCAAGGCTCGCGCGCTCGGCTTCGTCCAGCACGCGTGGCGCGTAGTCGATCAGACACAAGCTGCCGATGCGTTCCCCGTTCGCCCCCTGCAGCGGCCACGCGGCAACGAAGCGAAACGGCAGCGCACGGGTCGTGCTCAGGCAGCTGCGCCACGAGGGCTCCGCGCCCGTGTCCGCCACCACGGTCGGCTCGCCGGTCCACGGCGCCTCTCCCGTCTCCTGCAACGCACGCAGTGCCTCGCGCAACGGCGAGTCGAGCGCCGCGCCCGCCCAGTTGCCGGCCGGCTCGCCCGGTATTGCGCAAGCCGCGGCCACACGGAAATGGCATTCGATCAGGCGCATCAGCGCATCGAGTGGCGCGTCGCATGCCCCCGCCGCCGGGCGGACGGCCGGCGGGACGGCCTGTGCGTCGACCAGGGACGGCGTAGCGGAGAGGGAGGACATGGTGGGCGTGGCAGGCGAAACGCGCATTCGCGACGAAAAGGCTAGCGGCCAGTATATAGCGCGCCGGTTACGAATTCGTAGCACTAATTGGTTTGCCTGCACGTTGCATCCGCGCCACTCCCGGGACGACTGCCAAGCCGGGCCTTGCCCGGCGTCGGGGACGGTCTTTCAGCCGTCGAGTCCGAGTTGCGAACGACCCAGCGGCGTCAGGTCATCGGTCCCCGCGCGCCCCACGAAGTCGACCTCGAAATGGTCGGCAGGAAAGTCAGGAGGGCTCGTGCCTTCGAGGAAGCTCGGCAACTGGCGCGCCAGATACGCATCGTTCTTCGCGCAAGCCGGCGCCGCCGCGATATACATCACGTTGCTGTAACCCGTGCCGCGATGCTCGTCCTCCACCGCATGGATCACGTCGCTGTGCCAGAACACGGTGTCTCCGGCATTCATCTGCGGAATCGACGAAAGCGCCTGAACGAGAGGCGCATGCCACTCGGGCCGGATCGACAGCGCGCGGCCCGGCATTGCGCCACACAGGTCGTCTTCGGCAACGTCGTCCTGCAATGCGCGCAGCAGGATATAGACCATGGCATTCGCGATCGGCACGAGCTGCAGCGTGCCGTCGCCTGGCCCCTGCGGCGTGAGCGCGGTCCACCCCTGGAAGGTGCGGAACATCGAACACACGGCCGGCGATGGAATCTCGCCGACGTCGGGACGCCAGGCCGCGTCGAAAGGATCGTAGCGCCGCCAGTCGCCCGCGAAAACATGTCGGTACACCTTGCGGAAACCGGCGTCGATCCAGCGCTCGACAGACCCGCCGTCGCAATGCGCAGACAGTCCGAGCGACGCTGAACCCGGTGGCCGCCGGCGCAGCCGGTCCGCGTACACGGGCACGCGTTCGGGATCGAAATGCACGCGGCCTTCGCTTTCGCTGCGCCAGAGCCGGTTGAGGAACACGCGCGCGATCGTGAGCTCGACGGACTCGCGCGCCAGTACCTGGGGCCGCGACCAGTAGATGCCGTAGATCTGCGGCCGGCTCGATTGCAACTGGCCGAAATAGCGATCTTCTGCCCGGTGCGCAAGGCGTGCGTCCAGATCGTTGCGCTCCACGTACTGCGCGATCTCCGCATCCCACTGCGCCACGCGCGCCGGGTCGAACACGTTGCGGATCACACCGGCGCCGCGCGCCTTCAGCGCCTCGATCTGCGCGGCGCTCACGCGCCCTTCGGCGATATCGCGAAAGTCGATTTCGGGAATCACCGGCTCGCCGCGCTCGCGCAAGGCGGCAATCCTGCGCGCCTCCTCGCCGATGGCCGCCTCCACTTCGGCGAACACTTCGCGATAGTTCGGCAACTGCTCGCGCAACTCGCGCTTTGCCGCACGGATCGCCGCGGGAAGATCCTCGATATGCAACGCTGCCATGCCTGTCTCCGGTCTCGTTGTACGGTAATCGGGAGCATAGGCGCCGGCGCGTTCCATGGGTGATACTATCCTGACAAACATTTTGCACATTCAGCCATGAAACCCGCCTACGAGCATGTGGAATTCGGCGAGCAATGTTCCGTGCGCGTCTACCACCGGCGCCTGCCGCGCATTCCGTTCGAGTGGCACCATCACCCGGAGTACGAACTGACGCTCACGATGAACAGCCACGGCAAGCGCTATATCGGCGACGCCGTGTGCGCCTACGAAGCCGACGACCTCGTGCTGGTGCCGCCCGATCTGCCGCATACGTGGGCGTCGAACCGCTCGATCGATGCCGGCCAGCCGCAGGTGGCGATCGTCGTATGGTTCGACGGCGAATGGGCCCGGCGCCTGGCCGATTGCTGCCCGGAGTACGCGCCGCTGCGCAAGCTGCTGCGCCGGGCCGCCTGCGGGCTCGCCTTCGATGCGGCGGCGGGTGGGACGATGCGCGCGCGGCTCGATGCTTTGCTCTCCGAAGCGCCGCGCACGCGGCTGGCCGCAACGCTCGAAATCCTGTGCGCGCTCGCCGACGCGCCGGGCGCCACGCTCGCTTCGCCCAGCGCCTTCAATAGGCGCACGGCAGGGCCTTCGGGGCACGAGCCCGAACGGCTAAATCGCGTGCTCGCGATGATCGACGCGCAGTTCGCACAGCCGCTGCGGCTCGCCGATCTCGGCTCGGCCGCGGGGCTTTCCGAACGCACGCTCGCGCGGCAATTCGCGCAGCATATCGGCGAGAGTGTCGGGCGGTATATCGCGCGCGTGCGCATCGGGCACGCGTGCCGGTTGCTTGCCGATACGTCGCTGCCGGTGTCCGTTATCGCCGTGCGTTCGGGATTCGCGAACGTGGCGAATTTCAACCGGCAATTCAGGGCGATGAAGGGGACGACGCCGATCGATTGGCGCGCGCAATACGCGGCCGGGCGCGCACGACAGACAACGGGACCCGGGCTCACGGAGCGGTCGCCGTCGCTCTCGCGGCGAGGGAGTTCAGGCGATGCGGCCACCGCCCGAACCCGAAGAGAATGAAACGTTTACTGCGGCGTCTTGATGCTGAGCTTGTTGTTCACCGAAGTCACACCGTCGACACCCTGCGCCGCACCGGTAGCCAGATCGATCTGGTTCTGGCTATCGCAACTACCGGTGAGCGTCACGACGCCATTGACGACCTTGACGTAGATGTGAGTCGGATCCAGTCCCTTGGTACGTGCCAGTGCGCGATGAACCTTTTTGGCGAGCGCACGGTTCGCAGCCTTCGTTGCCTTGGCGGAAGTCGGCGCTGCCGCCGCCGCGTTATTTGCCGACGTATCGCTGGCCTGTGCGTGAGCACCCATGGCGAGCGTCAGTGCGAACGCCGCCGTGGTGACCCTGGCAACCTGTATCAACTTCATATCGATTCTCCTTGCTCTGAAAATTCTTCCTGATTTCTTCCCGGCTTAAGCGGATGAACCTCGGGGACGAACCTCACGCGCGGGAAGTCCGGTCCTGCCGGTCCGGCTTCCCGCTCGACGAGTCGATGCTTGTTGCCGCTGCTCCTTTAGAACTGGGTCATGATGCCGACGTTGCCGGCGAACTGGCCATGACCGTAGCCCGGACCTTCGTTGAGGCCGCTGCCAACCGCGCCGCCGCCATTCGCATTGGTCGCGCCGCCGGTACCGTACGGATCGGCATAACCGTCGCCGAGGCCGATGTTCGACGTCGAACTGTTGTGGATATAGCCCAGTTCGGAGTACAGGAACGTCCGCTTCGACAGGTTGTAGCTACCGGCGAGCGTGTACAGCGTCGCGTTGCCGTTGCCGTTGTTGGCGTTGGCGTGATAGATAGCGGCCGTGAGCAGCGTAACGGGCGTGATCTGCCAGCCCACGCCACCCCATTCATGATCGACCGCGGTCGGCAGGCTCGCACCGCCCGGCGTGGCCGCAAAGTCATAACCGGCTTCGTCCGCGTCGGGCGCCGCGAGGTGCTGGTAGCCCGCATAGAACTTGACCGGACCGAGCGAATAGGTGCCGCCGGCCATGATCGAACGCGAGTACAGGTAGACGTTGCTGAAGCGCCCGAACGGGTCGCGGATTTCGTCGTAGATCGCCTGCAGTTCGAACGCGGAGGCGTTGTACTGGATCTTGGCGCCGTCCGAACGGCCCTGCGACGCACCGAAACCGGAGGTCGCGCCAAGCTGACCCGGCGCACTGCCCGTTCCGCCATTGCCGTTCCAGTTCGAGGCGTTCGCAAGATCGTACTGGCCCTTCAAGGTGAGACCGGCGAGCAGCGGCGAGGTGTATTCCACGCTGTTGCCTGCCTGCGCCCAGTTACGGCCCCGAACCAGCGTGGCGATCGAATAGAACTGCATCAGTTGCGGATCGACGTCCCAACTGTCCTGGCTGATTTCCGCCGCGCCCGCATAGCCAATCTTGAACGTACCCCACGTATCGTTCGTCAGACCGACGCGCGCTTCGCGACCGAACAGCGAACCATTCTGATAGTTGCCGTTCATCATATCGAGGCCCATCTCCAGCTTGAAGATCGCCTTCGTCCCGCCACCCAGGTCTTCCGCGCCTCTGAAGCCGAATTCCGATTCGCCCCAGTCGCCGCTCTCCATCTGCACGGCGTTACCGCCCGGAATCCCCGTGCGGTACTGGACGCCGACATCAAGCCGGCCATACATCGTCACGCTGCTTTGTGCATGCGCGACGATTCCCGCAGACATGAGCGCTGCGGCAAGCAAAGCCTTCTTCATCCTCTCCTCCATACCTTTGAAATCCACTGGGTGTGGTACCGCTAACATTTCCCAATAGCTTTCACAATGAACAATGCGTCAATTACAGACAGGCCCCGTAGAACAATGCCCGGGGATCTTTCGTGTTTGCTTTTTCGCTGGATGATCTCGCTCGCCTTCCGAGAGCAGAAACTACTTTCTTCCGTCTCGTTTTGTTTATTTTCACTACAAATGTATCAAAGGCGAATCGGTGAGGCGAGGAGAGAATGAGCACGCGTTGCGAATTGCCGTCACCTGCACGGAATCTGGCACGGCCCGCATCTTGCAGGGGCGTGCCGCTTTCAATAAACCCCTGCTCCGGAACGAGTCATTCTATTAGCAGCAATTTTGGCAAAAATTATTGGCTACCGATCGTGCTATTGTTCAGCGAGATGAACAATTGATTTAATGAAAAAGACTTAATGTCTTGATGCGCATTTTCTGGAAATTCATCAAGAATTGCCGATGCGAATTCCAGTCTTTCTTCCAGAAAGAGTTTCTGGAACACGGCCAGGCTGGCAATATTTTTATCAAAAAGCGTGCAAATGAACAGGCATGATCGGGCAACAATCGCCTTTCATTTTGAAAGGAATGACGTGGATTGTTGTCCGATTTGTGAAGTAGGCGGAGAGGAACGGGAGAGCTCAACGCCCTTTGTTCTCGATTGAAGTGCTTGAAGAATACGGAATCGGACACCCTGGTGGATGTACTTAAGCATCGATCCCTATGGACGTCGCGACAGGGCTTCAGCGAGAAGCCCTGTCGCACAGGACACACTCACCCGACCTTCTCCACCGTCAACTGCGAATAGACATCGTGCGCCAGCTGCAGCAGCTCGCCGCGGTCGATGCCGCTCGACAGCGCGTAGCCGAAGTCCCCGTCGACCCAGTAGAACACGTTCACCGGCCCGTCCCGATACAGCTTGAACGCGGTGGTATTCGAGCTGACCTTGCGGCGCGAAATACAGAGCGTGACCCGTTCGCCGCGCGCGTTGTTATACATGAACTGCGCGACCTGGCCACCGTCGGCGCCGGGCAGCAGGCGCCCGCCGGCGAGTTCGAAGCCGCTCTTCCCGAGCATGGGCGGATGCACATTGGTGCCAAGCCGGTTCGCAAGCCATTGCACGAAGTCCTGCTCCGGCGCGCGCGTCATGTTGTTCGGGCGACCGACTTCCGGCATGTAGACGACATGCGCGAGCGCCGCCTGGCGCGCGAACAGCTCGCTGCCGTCGGCGCTGGCCACGCGTACGTCCGCTTCGTTCGACGACGATGCCAGCATCGTGCCCGCGCCATAGTGCAAGCCCCAGCCGATGCCGACACCCAGCACGAGCGTCGCCGCCATACCGGCAAACTGCGCGGCAAACCGCGGCCCGTTCGCGGCCTCGCGCCGCCGCGCTGCCTCGGGCGCCGGGCGCAGACTCGCGGGCAACGGCTCGCTCAACACCCGATCGTAGCGTTCGTGCAGCAGACCGTTCAGCGCGAAATAATCGCTCACGCGCGCCGCAAGGTCCGGGTTGCGCTCCAGTTCTCGCTCGACATCGGCCCTGCGCGCTTCGGGCAACGCGCCGTCCACATACGCATGGATTTCGTCTTCCGTGACGGGATACGTTTGCTCGCTCATCGCACCACCTTCAAATTCGCACGCGGGGCTGTACCGGCCATCAGCGCGCGCAGCCGCTCCCGCCCCCTGGATAAACGCGACATCACCGTGCCGATGGGAATATCGAGGGCCTGCGCCACCTCGGCATAGCTCATTTCTTCGAGCCCCACGAGCAGCACGACCTCGCGCTGTTCGCCGGGAAGACGCTGTAGCGCATAGTCGAGATCGCACACTTCGAGCGTGCCGAGCTGGCTCGCGGGCACGGCGTAGTCGGTCTCCGGCACGGTCTCGTCGTCCACGGAAACATGCGCGCCGCGCGCCGACGACTTGCGCACCTGGTTCACGAAAACGTTGTGCATGATCGTGAAGAGCCATGCGCGCAGGTCGGTGCCCAAACGGAACTGCCCCGAGCGGCCGAGCGCCCGCTCCAGGGTGTCCTGCACGAGGTCGTCGGCCAGTTCCCGGTTGTGGATCAGCGCGCGCGCGTAGCGGCGCAAACGCGGCACGTGTTCTATCAGTTCGTCACGGATGTCCATGTTCCATCCTTGCCCGCCTCCTCCATTCCATTCCCTCGGTCGCCGCCATCCGCGGGCAGCGTCGCGGCATCCGCCGCGCGCATCAGGCCGCGCGTGCGCACGTCGCCCGCCAGCACCCAGCGCGTGCCGTTCGCTGTCCATTCGATCAGGCGCATCGCGCCGATACGCCTCGCGCTCCACTGCGGCTCGCCCTTCGAGAACCAGGCCCGCGCGCCCAGCAACACCACGCGCTTGCCGTCCGCGTTTTCGTAGACGTAGCGTCTCGCGCTTGCGAGCAGCCCCAGCCTGAGCGTGTCCTCGCCCACGAGCCGCAGGCCCGATGCTTTCAGATCGAAAGGATCGGGCGCCATGGCGACCGCGTCCACATTGTCGCCTCCGGCCGCCTGGTTCGCCGTTTCCATGAGCGCCATGAGGGCGGCGGCGTTCACGACCTGCTGCGCAGGTTGCGTGAGCGCCAGCCAGGTCGCGGCCACCGTGGCCAGCAGGACGGTCAGCGCGGCTGCCCGGAGGGCGCGCGGCGCGTCACTTCGTGAACTTTCAGTGTATGCCTGGATAGCGGTCCCGGACACGGGCGGGTACGCCATCGGCCCCTTGCGGATCATGGTCTTTCGGCGACGAAAAGGTTGGTTCGATGGGCAAACACGTAAGGCGGGTGGATTATTCCCACGTTTTTCTGGCACCACAGCAACTTGCCCGAGATGCTTCTTTGCCGCCGCACCACGCAATCTATCGAGGCCAATGGCCTGCGCCGCTTGACCACCAGCTCCCGGCGTAAAGCGCGCGCTCATATCTTTCGTATACCTTAACAATAGAATGCATGCGGTACGCCATTCCGTCAGCATAAAAAAATTCACATTACTCACTACGAATAAAGACCGAATTATTTCCGGAACCCGGCATGCGAGCATGAGCGCAATTCGTTGCGCACGCACCGTGCGCCATTCGTTCGCTCAGGGGTTCCAGCATGAAACTGGCCAGGCACATGCTGCTAGCGGTGTTCGCACTGCAAGCGGTATGTATCGACACAGCCGTTGCGCAGGCAACGCTCAACTACACCACGTCGTGGATAGGCAATACCTTCGGGTACGGCGACGGCAAGTGGGTACAGCTCGACATCGAGGCGATCGCCGTCGCGCCCGACGGCACGGTGTACGCCAATGCGCCATGGGACGAGAGCGGCAGCGAGCTCGGCGTCTACCGCGCCGGCAACAAGCTCGCCGTGGGTGGGAACACGCACGGTTGGGGCGATACGGGCGGCGACGCCATCGCGGCGAACACCCAATACGTCTACGCCGCCCTGTCGATAGGCAACGAAAGCAATGCGCTTTCGGGTGCCGACTACCCGCCTGCCGGGCAGACCTGGTACGGCGTCACGCGTCGCCTGCGCTCCAACATCGCACAGGGCGCGCCGTTCGCAAGCGGCATCGGCAACAGCGCCAACGTGACGAAAGACAGCTTCCTGCGCGTGCGCGACGTGCGCACGCCCGACGACGGCGCCGTCCGTGGCCTGGCGGCCTCCGACACCGAGCTCTACGTCTCCGACACCTACGGCAATCGCATCGTCGTCTACGACGCGCAGACCATGCGGCAGCTACGCTCGTGGACCGCGCCGTCGCCAGGCCGGCTCGCACTCGCAAGCGACTCGACGCTATGGGTCGTGCAGGGTCTGCAGAACGCGAGCGGCCCGACCATCGGTCACTACCGCGTGGACGGCACGGCGCTCAACGATACGCCCGTGCTGCCGCAGGGCACCGTCCCCACCGATCTCGCGTTCGCGCCTTCGGGCCAGTTGACGATCGCCGACAACGGCCCCGCGCAGCAGATCCTGCTCTATAGCCGCGCGGCAAGCGGCGCGATGCAGCTCACGGCCACGCTCGGCACGCGCGACGGCATCTTCCACACCGTGAAGGGCACGCCCGGCGACTGGCGCTTCAACGGCATCACCGGTATTGGCTACGACTCGGCGGGCAATCTCTACGTTGCGCAGAACGGCCAGGGGCCGCGTCCCATCGGATCGGCGCTGGTGGGCCAGGGCGCCGTGCTCGAAAGCTATGCGATGACCACGCGCTCGCTCGGGTGGCGACTCTACGGCCTCCTGTTCGTGGACGCCGGCGCGTTCGATCCCGCTTCGACGGCGAACGTCTTCACCGGTTCGAAGCGCTTCACGATGGACTATACGCAGCCCGCGGGCAAGCAATGGACCTACTCGGGCTTCACGCTCGACCGCTTCGACTACCCTGACGACCCCGCCTTCCACCTCGCGCGCGGCGTGCGTGGCTCGCCGATGGTGCGGCGCTTCGACGGCCAGTTGTTCCTCTATACGCTCGACGAATACGCGCACTACCTCACGGCATACCGCTTCGCGCCGGGAACGGAGGGCCAGGTGGCCATTCCGTCCGGCTTCTTCGCGCAGAACCCGCTGCCGGGCAACTGGCCCGCCGGCCAGCCAGCGTACGGCGAGTGGATGTGGCGCGACGCGAACGGCGACGGCAAGGTGGATGCGAGCGAAATCACGGCCAATCCCTCGACGGGCTCGACGGTAGGCGACGGCTACTGGTGGGTGGATGCGCCGGGCAACGTCTGGCTCGCGACACCCACCTCGGGCATACGCGAGATGCCGATGCTCGGTCTCGACGCCCACGGCAATCCGGTGTATTCGTATGCGTCCGCGAAGATGTTCCCGATGCCCGCCCCGTTCGCACGCGTTGCGCGCATGGTCTACGTGGCCGCGACGGATACGATGTACCTCACGGGCTACACGTCGGCAAGTCAGTACAACTCATCGCTCTGGAAAGAAGCCGGACCGGTATTGGCGCGCTACGACAACTGGTCGGGCGGATCGCCCGTGCTCACCTACACCGTGAACCTGCCCTGGAATGCGGGCAGCGATCCGCAGGTCACGACCGTGGGAATTGCCGTGGCGGGCAATTATGTGTTCATCGCGGAACTCTATACCCCGCACATCGACGTTTACGACACGCGCAGCGGCCAGTTCGTCGGCACGTTCACGCCAGGCGCCGATGTCGGCAACACGACGGGCTGGGTCGACATCTATATGGGACTCAGCGCGGCCGAACAGCCGGACGGCAGCTACGTTATCCTCGTGGAGGACGACGCGCGCGCGAAGCTGCTCATGTATCAGTGGAAGCCGAACTAGCCGGCGTGGCGGAAGGAGGCAGCAGGCCGCGCGGCCCTCACCCGCGCGTGCCGATCTGCGCGGAGAAGGCCACGCGGTTGCGTCCATCGCGCTTGGCGCGATAGAGCGCCGCATCGGCCTCCTCGATGAGCGCCGTCTCGGCGATGTTTTCCGCCGGCGTGAGCGTCGCCACGCCGATGCTGATGGTGAGGTGCTCGCTCGCGTCCGACCCCGCGTGCGCCAGCGCCAGCGCCGCCACATCGCGGCGCATCTTCTCGGCCAGCAGGCGCGCGCCGGCGCTGCCCGTGCCGGGCAGCACAACCGCGAATTCCTCACCGCCGAAGCGCGCCACCAGATCGCGCGGCTGGTTGATCTCGCTGCGGATGGTCGCCGCCACGGTACGCAGCACGTTGTCGCCCGCCACGTGCCCGTACGTGTCGTTGTAGGGCTTGAAGTAGTCCACGTCGATCATCAGGAGCGAGACCTCGGTGCGCTCGCGCAGCGCGCGGCGCCATTCCGCGCCGAGGAACTCGTCCAGGTAGCGGCGATTCGAAAGACCCGTGAGGCCGTCCGAATGCGTGAGCCGCCGCAGTTCCAGATTCGCCTTCAGCAGTTCCTGCTGCGAGCGGCGCAGCGCGCGGTAGGCCTCGTCGCGCTGGAGCATGCTCATATAGGAGCGCGAATGATATTTCAACCGCGCGATCAGCTCCACGCTGTCCGGCAGCTTGACGAGATAATCGTTCGCCCCCGCGGCGAATGCCGCGCTCTTGATCGCGGGCTCCTCCTTGGTGGAGAGCACGATGATCGGCACGTCGCGCGTCGCCTCGTGGGCGCGGTAGGCTTTCACGAGCGTGAGCCCGTCGGTGCCCGGCATCACGAGATCCTGCAGAATCACGGTCGGCCGCACTTCCCGGGCCGTATGCAACGCGTCCTCGGGATGCGCGCAGTAATGAAAGTCGATGTCGCGTTCGCCACTCAGCGCCCGGCGCACCGCCTCGGCAACGATCGCCTGATCGTCCACCAGCAGCACCATCATCGGCAGGTCGGCGGCGGGCAGCGGCTGTTCGAGCGCCGCGCGCGCCGCCTCGAGCGAGGCTTCGAGCGCGGCGTCCTCGGTGCCGACGGCCGGTGATGCGCCTTGCGCGCTTGCGGGAAGGTTGGGCTTCTCGGTGGTCATGATGGTCGGTCGCTTCTGGGCTTCTGTAAATGAGGATCGCGCTCG
Organism: Paraburkholderia yinzeri; assembly: GCF_046581065.1. NCBI lineage: Bacteria > Pseudomonadati > Pseudomonadota > Betaproteobacteria > Burkholderiales > Burkholderiaceae > Paraburkholderia > Paraburkholderia yinzeri. The sequence goes on from NZ_JBFOCJ010000003.1 coordinate 863,585, forward strand.
CTCGCGTGTCCGTTCCTTTCGTGCATCACACGGGGCGTTTGACGCGGCCCCGCAGTTCGGCGGCAATGGCGTCAAGCGGCAGGATCGCGCACGCCGCACCGAGCGCCGCCGCGGCCTTGGGCATGCCGTAGACGGCGCTCGTGGCCTGATCCTGTGCAATCGTGTAATAACCTTTCGCGCGCATCTCCTTCAGGCCGATCGCCCCGTCGCGGCCCATGCCGGTGAGCAGCAGCCCCACCGCGTCGCCGCGCCAGTGCTCGACCACGCTGCGAAAGAAGGTATCGACGGACGGACGATACGGCGTCTCCGCGGGCTCGCGCGTATAGGCAAGCCGGCCGCTGGCTGTCATGCGCAAATGATCGTTGGTGGCGGCCAGCAGTGCGACGCGCGGCTCGGGACGGTCGCCTTCGCGCGCCACGCGCACGGTGAGCGGCGTCTGTCCGTCGAGCCACTCCGCCATGCCGGCGGCGAACGACTGGTCCACGTGCTGCACGATCACGATGCCGGCCGCAAAATCGGCACCCAGATCGCCAAGCACGCGCGCGAGCGCGGTCGGCCCGCCCGCCGACGCGCCAATCGCCACGAGCGGCACACGGCCCGGCGCGGCGCCGGTGGCCGCAGCGGGCGCCCGTACGGTGTCGGGCGCGCCGTGCAGCCGGCCGATCTGCTCGATCTTCGCAAGCAGCAGGTCGATCGTTTCGCGCGCGCCGGGACCGGCAAGCGAAGGCGTATCGACCGCGTCGAGCGCACCCGCGCCCATGGCCTCGTACACGCGCCACGCGTTCGCGCCCACGCTGCTCGTCACGATCAGGATCGGGCACGAAGCAGCCGCCATGATGCGCCGGGTGGCCTCGACACCATCTAGCTTCGGCATCACGAGATCCATGAGCACCACGTCGGGCGGGCGGGCCGTGCAGAATTCGACGGCTTCCTCGCCGTCCGCGGCCACCCACAGCACGCGGTGCTCCGGGCGCCGCGCGATGGCGTGGCGCAGCGCCTCCACGGCAAGCGGCATGTCGTTCGCAATGCCGATGTTCATCAGGTCGCCTCTCCGATCAGGTCGTTGACCGCATCGAGCAGCGCTTCGTCGTGGAAGCTGCCCTTCGTGAGATAGTAGTCCGCGCCCGCCTCCAGCCCGCGCCGCCGGTCGTCCTCGCGGTCCTTGTACGAGACGATCATCACCGGCACGTGCTTCAGTTGCGGGTCGTTCCTGATCATGGTGACGAGTTCGATGCCGTCCATGCGCGGCATGTCCACGTCGGTAATGACGAGGTCGTAGCGCCCCTGGCGCAGCGTGGTCCAGCCATCCATGCCGTCCACGGCCACCGTCACCGCATAGCCGCGTTTTTCGAGGAGCTTGCGCTCCAGCTCGCGCACCGTCAAGGAGTCCTCCACGACCAGCACGCGCTTGCGTTCGCGCACCGCGCCCTGCGCGCCGCGCGTGATCCCGGCGAGCTGCCCTTCGCGCACGAGCCGCGCCACCGAGGCGACGATGTCCTCCACGTCGATCAGCAGCACCACCTGGCCGTTGTCGAGCAGCGCCGCCGCGGAGACGTTGCGCACCTTGCCGAGCCGGCTGTCGAGCGGCTGCACGGCGAGCGTGTGTTCGCCGATAAAACCGTCCACGGCGATACCATAGAGGCCCGCCTCGTCGCCGACGAGCACGACGCTCACGTCGCCGTCCGTCTCCGCGCCGCCGCTTGCGCCAAGCAACTGGCGCGCGGTCACGAGCCCCACGGGCCGTCCGTCCCAGGCGATGTGCTGCTGGCCTTCGAGCATTTCGATGGCGCTGCGCGGCACGCGCAGCGCGCGCCTCACGCGCGCGAGCGGAAACGCGTACGCTTCGCCGGCCACGTCGACGATCAGGCTGCGCACGACGGAAAGCGTAAGCGGCAACTGCAGGACAAAGCGCGTGCCGCGCCCCGCCACGCTCTCGATCCGTACCGTGCCGCGCACGGCCTTGACGAAATTGTGTACCGCGTCGAGCCCCACGCCGCGCCCGGAAACGTCGGTGACGGTATCGCGCAGCGAGAACCCCGGCAGCAGCAGAAAGTCGAGCAGCTCGGCGTCGGACATCGTCTCCACCGCGTCGCTCTGGGCAAACCCGCGCGCCACGATGGCCGCGCGCAGCGCCGCGAGATCGACGCCGTGGCCGTCGTCGGCCACGCTGATCAGCAGCTTGCCGGCGCTGTGGCGCGCTTCGAGCGTGAGGCGCGCCTCCTCCGGCTTGCCCTCGATGAGCCGTGTGACCGGATCCTCGATGCCGTGATCGAGCGCGTTACGCAGCAGATGCCCGAGCGGGGCATCGAGCATGTCGAGGATGTCGCGGTCCACCTGGGCCGTCTCGCCTTCGACCGAGAAGCGCACGCGTTTGCCGAGCGAGCGCGCCAGATCGCGCACGATGCGCGGATACGCGTGCGCGATCTCGCCGAACGGCCGCATGCGGCACTGCAGCGCTTCGTCGTAGAGCCGCTGCGCGAGCCGCGCGCCGCGCCGCTCGATGCGGTCGAGGTCGTCGAAGCGTTCGGCCAGTTGCCCCTGCAGCGCCGCGAGCGACGCGCGGATTTCGGCCAGCGCGGCGCGCGCCTCGGTGCCGAGCGCATCGATATGCCGATCCTGGAACTGGCCGATCGCACCCAGCACGTCGCCCTGCGCATAGCGCACACGAAGGAGCGAGTCGGCGAACGGCCGCATACGGCGCGATTCGACGAGCGTTTCGCCTGCGAGACCCACGAGCCGATCCAGCGTGCCTGCACGCACGCGCAACATGCGTTGCCCGTCTGTAGACGACGTGGCGCGTTCGCGTGCGGACGCGGGTTCGGCTTCCGCTTCGGCCGCAACGGGCGCGGCGGACGAGGCGGAATCGGGCGCCACGGAAATGGCCTGCGTAGCCTGCACTTCATCCCCCGCAACTTCGAGGTCCGCTTCGCCATTGAGGCGCGCGACAAATGCATCGATCGCGTCGCGCGCCAGCGGCGGCGCATCGGCATTGCCCGCTGCCAGCAGCATGTCGATGCCCACCAGCAATGCGTCGATGCGCGCGGCGTCGATCCGCAGTTCGCCATGCTGCGCAGCGACGAAGCAGTCTTCCATCACGCTCGCCACTTCCACCGCCTCGGGCAACCCGACGATGCGCGCGGCGCCCTTGAGCGAATGCGTCGCGCGCATGCACGACTCCAGCGTCCCGGGGTCCGCCGGCGTGGCTTCGAGCGCCAGCAAGCCGGCGGAAAGCGTGCGCGTCTGCGTCTGCGCTTCCTCGCGGAACAGGTCGAGCAGCGAGCGGCGGCTCAGCTCGTCGTCGCTCATCGCACGCTCCTCGTCAATGCCTCGAATAGTGCCTCCACGTCCAGCACGCCGACCGAGCGGCCGCGCCAGCCCAGTACGCCGCGCACGTGGCGGCCCGATCCCTGCGCCAGCGTGGCCGGCGCGGGCAGCAGCGCTTCGTGGCTGAAATACGCTACGCCCTCCACATCGTCGACCGGGAACGCGGTCGTCTCGCCGCCCCGTTCCGCCACCAGCAGGCGGCGCCGGCCGGAACGCGCGCCAGCGGACTCCGGCGCCGCCTCGATGTGCAGCAGCGCTGCGAGGGAGACGGCCAGCGTCAACACACCGCGCACGTTCACGATGCCGAGCACGGCGGCGCTGCGCCGGTGCGGCAGCGAATGAATGGCGCGCGCCTCGCCCACGTGCTGCAGTACCGTGGCCGGCAGCGCAAGCCACTCGGCGCCCACGCGAAATACGAGCGATCCTTCGCTTTTAGCCAGGGTGTCCTGATCGTCGACTCGCGCACCGCCGGCGCGCGCGGCGGAAGGAAGCGCGGCCGCCGCGAAATCAGCAGGACGCTCGAGCATGCGCGCGGCGGCCTGCGCGAATACCGGGCAGTTCAGGCAGCGCAGATACTGTTCGAGCCGTGGGCACGAATTGTCGCCGCGCGTGCCGATGCGGTTCCAGCAATCGTCTAGCGGCACGCGGGCCAGCACGGCAGATTCGCGTTCAGACATCGGCGCCTCCGTGGTATGGCGTTCCCGGCGCGACACGCTCGGCGCGGCGCATCAGGCGGCGCGCGCCGTCGCCATCGCCTTCCACTTCGAGCAGCGCGGCCAGATGGGTCAGTGCTTCGTAGTGCACAGGATCGAGATAGACCGCCTTGCGGTAGTGGTCCCGCGCCTCGGCAGCGTGCCCCTGAGCATCGGCGATCAGGCCGAGCAGATACCAGGCGTCAGCGTCCGGCGCGGCCGATTGCGCCGCCTGCCAGGCAAGACGGCGCGCAGCATCGAGTTCGCCCGCATCGGCAAGACGCCGCGCCTCGACAAGCCCGGCGCCGGGAGTCGCGGCAGGCGCAAGCGGCTTCGCGAACGCACCACCGTCTGGTACGGAACGTTGCGTGCGCAAAGAACGCGCGGGTACGCCGGGCAGGGTCCGCGGCACGCCGGCGCCATGCGGCATCGATGCCGGCGCAACGGTCGACGACGGCGGGAGCACTGGCGCAGCGGAGATCGCGGGCTTCGGCGGCACGGCAAGCATGGGCCGCAACGGCAGGGACAGCGGCACAGGCGCGAGTCCGGGCGCAAGCGCACGCTTTTGCGCCTCGTCCTCGTCGGGCAGCCGGAAACCGAACGCTAGCGGAATATAAGCGGGGACCATCTCGTGCCGCATCATGAGCCCGGTCTCGGCAGGACCGACGAAGATCATGCCGTCGACAGCCAGACGCTCGCGCAACAGGCGTATCGCGCGGTCCTGGGCATCGCGGTCGAAATAGATCAGCACGTTGCGGCAGAAAATAAAGTCGTAGCGCACCGGATGGGCCACGAGCCACTCGAACAGATTGGCGCGCTCGAACGTCACCGGACGCCGCACGTGCATGCCGACGCGCCAGCCGTCCTCCACCGCCTCGAAATGATGCTCGCGAAACGCGAGGCCGTCACCGCGAAACGCGTTACGTCCGTAAACCCCGTGCTCCGCGGCCGCGATCGAGGCGGTGCTGATGTCGATCGCGTCGATGCCGAACTGATCGGCGGCAAACCCCGCGTCGAGCAACGCCATCGCCGCCGAATACGGTTCCTCGCCGCTGGAGCACGGCGCGCTCAGAACGCGCAGCACGTCGCCGGGCCGCCGCGCGAGCCGCTCCGCGCCGAGGCGCGCCAGCGCCGTAAAGGCCTCGCGCTCCCGAAAGAACCAGGTCTCGGGCACCACGAGCGCGTCGATGACCGCCTGGCGTTCCGCGGCGACGGACGTGAGATGCGCCCAGTACGCGTCGAGCACCGCGCCCGGCACGGCGGCGCCCGCCTCCCAGGCAGCCGGCAGCGAACCGGTTTGTGACGCCTCGCCTGTCTCCGCCGCCACCGTTGCAGCGGCGCGCAGCGCGACCGCGCGGGCCAGCGCGTTCACGCCGAGCGACGGCGCATCGATACCCGTCTCCTGAAGGAGCCACCCAGCGAAGCGCGGATCGCCGGCGCTCACGACGCGGCTCCCTGCGCCTGCCACGAAGGCGGATCGGGAAAGAGCAGCGCCCGCACCCGCGCATCGAGCAACTGATCGACCTTGACCCACTGCACGAAACCCTGTTCGTCGCGCGCGACAGGGCCGAGCCAGCGTGCCTCGGGGGTGGCAATGCCACCGTCCGCAAAAGAGGTCGCGGCGAAAGCCTGCGTACGGGTGGCGCATTCGATCAGGAGTGCAATATAACGTTGCGCGGAGCTTCGCGATGCGGCATCGGAGCCGGATCTGTCGTAGACGAGCACGAGCCGCGTGGACATGAGCGCGCGCGCGGGACGCCCGAGCGCCAGCATCGCGAGATCGACCACCGGCACGGGCGCGCCCTCGTGCTCGATCAGGCCCGCGATCCACGGCGGCGTGCCCGGATGCGGACGCACCGGTGCGAGCGGCAGCACGTGCGCGATCTCGCGCGCATCGAGCGCGTAGCGTTCGCCGTCAAGCTCGAACAACAGGAACAGCATCGCCGGGTCCCCTCGGGGCGCTCTTGCGCGCCACTTGATATCAAGCCTCGATCCTGAAGCGCGATACGCCCGTGCGCAGTTCGCTGGCCACGAGCGTGAGATTGTCGATGGCCTGCGACGACTGGCGCAGCGATTCCGCCGTCTGCTGCGCCGCCTCCGAAAGCTGCGTGAGCGCCTGGGTGATCTGCTCCGCGCTGGTGGCCTGGGCCTGCATGCCGTCGTTCACCATCTGGAAGCGCGGCGCGAGCGTCTGCACCGCGCCGATGATCTGCGAAAGCTGCGTGCCCACGGCCTGCATGTCGTGCATGCCGCGGCGCACTTCCTCGGCAAACTTGTCCATGCCCATCACGCCCGCCGACACCGCCGACTGGATCTCCTTGACGGTCTGCTCGATGTCGTAGGTGGCCACGGCCGTCTGGTCGGCCAGGCGCCGGATCTCGGTGGCGACGACCGAAAAGCCGCGGCCGTACTCGCCGGCCTTCTCCGCCTCGATGGCCGCGTTCAGCGAAAGCAGGTTGGTCTGGTCGGCCACCTTGGTGATGGTCGACACCACCTGGTTGATGCTCACGGCCTTCTCGTTGAGGATCGCGAGCTTCGCGTTCACGGAGCCGGCGGCCTCCATCACGCTGCCCATCGTGTCTTCCATGTGCGTGAGGCCGCTCTGGCTCGTGGTGGCGAGCGCGGCCGACTGCTCGGCCACCGTCGCCACTTCGCTCATCGTGCGTACGAGGTCGCGCGCGGTCGCGAAGATCTCGCGCGAGGTCGCGCCGATCTCGGTGGTCGTGGCCGCCGTCTCGCTCGCGGTGGCCTGCTGCTCCTTCGACGTGGCGGCCACCTCGGCCACCGAAGTCGAAACCTGCAGCGACGACTTCTGCGCCTGGGCAACGAGACTCGCGAGCTCGTCGCTCATGCGGTTGAAGCCGTCTTCGAGCACGCCGAATTCGTCGCGGCGGCCAAGATGCAGGCGCTGCGTGAGGTCGCCCGTGCGCATGGAGTCGTGCACGTCCACGAGCCGCGCCATCGGCACCGTGATCGCGCGATAGAGCGCGTAGCCGGTGGCGAGCGAGGCGAGCAGCACGACGCCCAGCGCTGCGGCCAGCGTGATCTCGGTGCCCGAGACCGACCCGCGGATGGTCTGCGCGGAATCGTCGGCCTGCCCCCGGTTCTCTTCGACGATCGAGTTGACAGAGTCCGTCACGTCCTGCCACGCCGGAGCGAGTTGCGCGAAGGCTGCCTGCGCGGCGGGGCGCGACGCGGGCAGTTGATGCGCGATGGCGGTAATTTGGGGCAGATAGCGTGCGTAGGCATCGCGGAAGCGTTGAAAACGTTCGCGATCGTCGCCGCGAAAAACCGTGGTGTCGTACTGCTTCACCAGCCGGTCCACGTCGGCGAGCGCGCCGGGCAAGGCGGCAAGATCCCGCCCGGTGCTGTCGGCGTCGGCGTCCACGAAGGCGGCGCGCTCCGTGAGCATGTACGTCTGGAACGCCGCCGCACGCAGCGACGTCGCGTAGAAGAGTCCCGGCACCGAATCGTGCGTGAGGCTGGAAGCCTCGTCGTCGATGGTGCGCAGGCGGTTGTACGAGATCGCCGCGGTGGCGAGCATCAGCACGAACAGCAGTCCGAAGCTGAGGACGATGCGCGTGCCGAGCGTGTAGCGTCCCTCGGTCTGGCGCGGCAGGCCGGCCTGGCCGGCGCGGGGCATGGCGGTGCTCATTGGGCGTCTGGGCTTTTTCCGTTGACTGAATCGTGGCTCCACGCGGCGCGGGCGAATGCGCGCGCGTTGCGGCCGGACGAAAGGCCCGTCGTGCGGCCCTCACGGTCGCTAGTGTAATGGTCTGCGCACATTTATGGGATAGGCGGGAAGCCACTGGGGCCGGATTACGGGGGCGCGACGACAGGGACAGTTCCGCCTGCCACCGCCCTGCGGCAGGTTGCAGGAAGGAGAAAATCCATTGTATGATTGAGTAATCACTCAACTATGTAACCCGAGACGCCGTTCATGGCCCGCCCGAAAAGCGAAGACAAGCGCAATGCCATCCTTGCCGCCGCCATCCACGTGATCGCGACGCAAGGGCTGGGCGCGCCCACGGCCAGGATCGCCAAAACCGCGGGCGTTGCCGAAGGCACGCTCTTCACCTACTTCGATAACAAGGACGAACTGCTCAACGCGCTCTATCTCGCCATCAAGGCCGAGCTGCGCGAAGCGCTCGCGCCCGACTTCCCGCACGACGCCGGCATGCGCGAGCGCGCCCGGCATCTCTGGCGGCACTACGTGGACTGGGGCGTCGCCAACCCGGACAAACGCAAGGTCATGCTGGTCCTGAGCGCCTCCGAACGCGTCACCGAGCAATCGCGCGCGGTCGGCATGCAAGCCTTCGCGGAAGCCGGCGCGCTCATCGGGCATTGCATCGCGCAAGGCCATCTCGACGGGCACTCCCCGGCTTTCGCCTCGGCAATCATGGGCGCACTCGCCGAAACAACGATGGATTTCATCGTGCGCGAACCGGCGCAGCGCGAGCGCTACCTCGAAGCCGGGTTCAACGCTTTCTGGAACGCGATTGCGCACGCCTGAGTGCGCTTTTTTTTGACCCATTAATGAGTGAGTGCACACTCATAATTAGCGAGCAAAGGAGCTCATCATGTCGAAAGTCTGGCTTGTCACCGGCAGTGCACGCGGCCTCGGCCGCCATATCGTCGAAACCGCGCTGGAGGCGGGCGAACGCGTCCTGGCCACGGCGCGCGATCCGCAGCGGCTCGACGACCTCGCGGCGCGCCACGGAGACCGCATGAAAACCGCGGCGCTCGACGTCGCCGATCCCGCGGCAGCGCGCATCGCCGTGCAAACCGCGCTCGATGCGTTCGGCCGCATCGACGTGCTGGTCAACAATGCGGGCTTCGGTCACATTTCGCCGTTCGAGCAAAGTCCCGAGGACGACTTCCGCGCGCAGATCGACACGAACTTCTACGGCGTCGTCAACGTCACGCGGGCGGTGTTGCCGGTGATGCGCGCGCAAAAATCCGGGCATATCCTGCATGTGTCGTCGGTCGGCGGCCGGTTAGGCACGGCCGGGCTCGCCGCGTACCAGTCGGCCAAATGGGCCGTGGGCGGCTTCACCGAAGTGTTGCGCCAGGAACTCGCGCCTGTCGGCATCCATATGACGGCACTCGAGCCGGGCGGCATGGCGACGGACTGGGGCACCGAAGCCGGCGCCCACATTCCCGCGCTGCTGCCCGAGTACGAGCCGTCGATCGGCGCGCTGCTGAAGCTCTTCGCCGACCACGTGGGCAAGGAACGCAGCGATCCCGCGCGCGTCGCGCAAGTGGTGCTGCAACTGACGCGCCATGACGATCCGCCCGCCCACCTGCTGCTCGGCAGCGACGCCCTGCAGTTCTCGAACGCCGCCGATGCCGCGCGCGCCGCCGAGGGCGAACGCTGGCGCGCCGTCACGCTGTCCACCGACTTCGGCGGCGCGGGCATCATTCCGGTCATGCCGCGCAACTGAGCGAACGCGAACGTGCAGGGCAGCTTGAGAGGAGCGTCCTGCACGCCCATCGACAACGACCGTGATTCGGGAACCTCATGAAAGTACTGATCTACGGCGCGACCGGCATGGTCGGCCAGGGCGTGCTGCGCGAATGCCTGCGCGCGGACGACGTCGAACTCATACGCGCGGTAGGACGCCGCGAAACGGGCCTCCGTCACGCGAAGCTGCGCGAAACGCTGTTGCCCGATCTGGCCGACAGCCGCGCGGCCGAGTCCGAACTGACGGGCTTTCACGCGTGCTTTTTCTGTCTCGGCGTGTCGTCGGTCGGCATGTCCGAAGCCGATTACTCGCGCGTGACCTATGACCTCACGATGGCGATAGGCGGTACGCTCGCGCGCCTGAATCCGGAGATGACTTTCGTCTATGTTTCGGGCGCGGGCACCGACAGCAGCGAGCGCGGCCGCAGCATGTGGGCGCGCGTGAAAGGACGAACCGAGAACGCGTTGCAGCGACTGGGATTTCGTGCGGTGTACCTGTTCCGGCCCGGCGCTATCGAACCGCTCGAAGGCATACGCTCGAAAACGCGTCTCTATCACGCGCTGTATCGGCTCATGAAGCCGGTCTGGCCGCTGCTGCGCGTGGCGCTCGGCGACCGGCTGGTGACGACCGCGGACGTCGGACAGGCCATGCTGGCCGTTGCGAGACATGACGCGGCCACGGCGGTGCTGGAAGCGCCGGCATTGCATGCGCTGGCCCAAGCCGAAGCGCAAAGCACGAAACGCCGACAAAACGCCGTGAATGACAGCGCCGCATGAAGCGGCGCCTGCGGGAACCGCGCCGCGCGAATTCCGTCCGCCAGGGTAGTGTCGAGGACGGCCGCAGGCCCCGCTCAGTCGCCCTCGCGGCGCGCGAAGCGCAAGACGGCATCCACCACCATCTCGCGATGGCGCGCGCGCAAGCGCGGATGCGAAGGATCGCGCCCGAACGCCGTGCCGAATGTATGGCGATTGCTCACGCGATGGAAGCACAACGAACTGATCAGCAGATGCAGGTCGATCGGATCGACGTCGCTGCGAAACACGCCTGCGGATACGCCGCGCGCGAGCAGATCCTCGATCGTGCGGATCACGCTGGCGTTGCGGTTGCGGAAGGTCTTGAGGCGTTCGAGGTAACGCGCGCCGTGGATATTCTCGATGGTCACGAGCCGCACGAAGTCGCGATGGCGATCGTGGTAGTCGAAGGTGAACTCGACTAGACGGCGCAGGCCCTCGACAGGATCGAGTTCGTCGATACGCAGGTCTTGTTCAAGCGCGCGAATGTCGCCGTAGACCTTGTCGAGCACGGCTTCGTACAGCCCTTCCTTGCTGCCGAAGTAGTAATAGAGCATCCGCTTCGTGGTGTGCGTGCGCTCGGCAATCTGATCCACGCGCGCGCCGGCGAGCCCCATCGCCGAAAATTCGGCGGTCGCCACTTCGAGGATGTTGCGCTTCGTTTCTTCCGGGTCGTACTTGCGCCGGTTCCCGGATGGCGTGTTGTCGTCGTTGCTCTCGGGCGGTGCCGCCGGTCTTGCCATTGTCGTTGCCGCGCACATAGGAAGAGGAAAGGATGCGGGCGATTCTAGCATGGGGCTTGTAGCACACCGGAGCGTGCGACAAGCCGCTCAGAGCTCGATTCGCCGGATATCGCCGACCACGAAAATATACGCCGCCGCGCCCACCAGCGCGATCACGCCGATGAACGCAAGCGCCCAGACGAACGACCCGGTAACGGCCACGATCAGGCCGATCACGAGCGGCGTGACGATGCCCGCCAGGTTCGCCGCGAGGTTGAAAATGCCGCCCGTGAGACCCAGCATGCCCGCCGGCGCGATATCGGAAACCAGCGTCCAGCCCAGCGCGGCCATGCCCTGGGCGAAGAACGCGAGCGAGAGGATCGCGATCACGGCCACGTTGCTCGCCACGAAGTTGGCGAGCACGATCGTCGAGGCGAGCAGCAGACCCGCGATGATCGGCAGCTTGCGCGCCACGTTGGCCGACTTGCCGCGACGCAGGAGCCAGTCCGAAAACGCGCCGCCGAACAGCACGCCGACGGAAGCGGCGATAAACGGCATGATCGCGAAGAAGCCGATCTTGAGCCACGCCATATGGCGTTCGGTGGCGAGATAGGTGGGGAACCAGGTGAGGAAGAACACGAGCGTCGAATTGCCCGCGAACTGGCCGATGCAGATGCCGGCCAACTGGCGCCGGCGCAGCAGCTTGCCTGCCATGCGCCAGTCGAAGCCGCGCCTCGCACCTCGTTTGTTGCCGTCTTTCGCGTCGTGCTGCGCGCCTGCCGGCTGGTGCGCGACGAGCCCGCCGCCCGCCTCGATATAGTCGAGCTCCGCGCGGTTGGCCGCCGGGTGCTCATGCGGCTCGCGATAAAAGCGCCACCACACGAGGCCGAACACGAGCCCGACACCGCCCACCACATAGAATAGCGAGCGCCACCCGAAGGCGCCCATCAGCGCGAACAGGAACGGGCTGAAGAATGCGAGGCCGATATATTCGCCGACCGTATACGTGCCGGTCGCGAAGGCGCGCTCGCTCTGCGGAAACCACGTCGCCACGACGCGGCTGTTGGTCGGAAAACACGGCGACTCGGCCGCGCCCAGACCCAGCCGGCAGGCGAAGAGCGCACCCACTCCCGTAATGAAGCCTTGCACGAGTGTGCACATCGACCACAGCGTCATCGAAAGAAAGTAGGTGAACTTACTGCCGAAGCGGTCGAGGAACACGCCGCCCGGCACCTGCGCTACCACATAGCTCCACGAGAACGCGGAAAAGACGAGCCCCATGAGCGCCGCGTCGATGCCGAGCTCCTTCGTGAGCTGCGGCGCCGCGATGCCGAGCACCGTGCGGTCGAGATAGTTGATCATCGTGCCCACGGCAAGCAGCGCGAGGATGCGGTAACGCGCGCGCGAACGCCGCGCGGAGCCCTCGGCCGAGGTGGCGGGCATTGCCGGCGGATCGGCGGATAACGGAGGTGCCATGTCTCTTCCCTATCTCTCAGGTTCTGTTCGACGCCCGCCGCCTTACCGGCCGGCGTCTTTTGCAAGCAGCGACTCGAGATGCGCGTACATGCGCTCCGCGTCCGGCTCGACGCCGGTGAAGTGCTCGAATGCCTCGGCGGCCTGATACACGGCCATCCCGCCGCCGCTCAGCGTACGGCAGCCCAGCGCCGCGGCGGCTTCGAGCAGCGCCGTGCGAATCGGGAAGTACACGACGTCCGCCACCCACAGGCCCGCATGCAGATATTCCGCCGGCAGCGGCATGCCCGGCAGCTTCGCCATGCCTGTGGGCGTGGCGTGAATGAGCCCGGTGGCCGATCGCAGCGTCGCGGCAAGGTCGCCTCCCGCCGTGACGCGCGCCGTGGGAAAACGCGCCTGCAGTTCGCGGGCGAGGGCCTCGGCGCGTGCGGGGTCGACGTCGAATAGTGTCAGCGCGCGCGCGCCCATCGTCAGCGCCGCGTGCGCGACGGCCGCGCCCGCGCCGCCCGCGCCAAGCTGAACCACGGCTTCGAGCGACACATCGGGCAGCCCGCGCCGGAACGAGCGCGCGAAACCCGACCAGTCGGTGTTGTGGCCAATGCGCTTGCCGTCGCGAAACAACACGGTGTTCACGGCGCCGAGCGCGCGCGCGTCGTCGGAAAGTTCGTCGAGCAGCGGGATCGCCGCCTGCTTGCACGGGTAGGTGATATTGAGCCCGTCGAAGCCCATGCGCTGCGCCGCGAGCAGCAGCTCGGGCAGCGCGGCGGGCGCGAGGCCGAGCGCTTCCAGATCGATGCGCCGGTAGACATAGTTGAAGCCAAGCTCGCGCCCTTCCCGCTCATGCATGGCCGGGCTCAGCGAGCCGCCGATGCCCGAGCCGATCAGCCCGACCAGGATCGAGCGCGCACATTCTGCCGGAATCGCCGCGCTCATGACATCACCTCGTTCGCGAGCAGGACCGCCATGCGTTCCAGCGCAAGCACATAGCCCTGGGTCCCGCAGCCCACGATGATGCCGGCCGCGATCGACGAGACGAACGAATGGTGACGAAACGCCTCGCGCTTGTGCACGTTCGAGATGTGGACCTCGATGATGGGCTTGTCGATCGCGCTGAGCGCGTCGGCCAGCGCCACCGACGTATGGGTCAGCGCGGCAGGATTGATGACGATGCCGTCCACGCGCGTGCGCGCTTCATGGAGCCAGTCGATGAGCTGATGCTCGGCGTTCGACTGCTGGAAATCGAGCGCGAGCCCAAGGCGCGCCGCCGCTTCGCGGCACAGCCCGGCAACGTCATCCAATGTTTCATAACCATAGACCGCGGGTTCCCGCGTACCGAGCAGATTCAGGTTCGGCCCGTTCAGGACCAGCACCGAAGGCATTCCCATCATTCACACTCCACGACGACACAACAACACGCTGGCGGCGGCGGTGGCCTTAACGACCTGGTACAAACAGGCAAGGCACCACCGGATGGCCGCAAGTGTGCGCCCGGAAAGCCTTGAACGTCACCTGGGGTTTTCGAGAATTTGTACTAACTAGTTAGTTTTATTATGATGCACACACTCCGGCGGCGCATTGCGCATGCCGTCCCGCACCCACGCCGCCGCCATTGCCATGCCCAACGCCTCCCCTGCTCACGCGCCCCTGCGCCGCTCGATCGCCACGGTTTCCATCAGCGGCACGCTTGCCGAAAAGCTCGCGGCCATCCGCGCGGCAGGCTTTGGCGCGGTCGAGATCTTCGAGAACGATTTGCTGTATTTCGAAGGGTCGCCCGCCGACGTGCGGCGGATGGCGGACGATCTCGGGCTCGAAATCGTGCTCTATCAGCCGTTTCGCGATTTCGAAGGCGTGAGCGCGGAGCGTCTCGCGCGCAATCTCGAACGCGTGAAGCGCAAGTTCGACGTCATGCATCAGCTCGGCACCGACCGGCTGCTGGTCTGCAGCAACGTCGCGCCCGACACGCTGTGCGACGACGGTGTCTGCGCCGCTCAACTGGCGCAACTGGCCGGGGCGGCCGAAGCGGCCGGCGTCACGGTGTGCTACGAAGCCCTCGCGTGGGGCCGCCACGTGCGCACCTACCGGCACGCGTGGCAACTCGTGGAAGCGGTGAATCATCCGCGGCTGACGCTCGCGCTCGACAGCTTCCATACGCTGTCGCTGGGCGACACGCCGGACGCCATCGCGGCGATTCCGGGCGAGCGCATCGGCTTCGTGCAGATTGCCGACGCGCCGAAGATGAATATGGACGTGCTCGAATGGAGCCGCCATTACCGCTGCTTTCCGGGCCAGGGCGACTTCGCGCTCGCGGATTTCACGGCGCAAGTGGTGAAAAGCGGTTATCGCGGCCCGCTGTCGCTCGAAATCTTCAACGACGGCTTTCGCGGCGCGCCGCCTGCCGCAACGGCCGCCGACGGGCATCGCTCGCTGCTGCTGCTCGAAGAAGCGACGCGCGAAGCGCTGGGTGCGGCCAGCGGCGCCGCGCCCCTCTTGTTCGCTCCCCCGGCCGCGCCCGAGCGCGCGCAGTGGCAATTCCTCGAATTCGCCGTGGACAGCCCCTCGCGCGAGCGCGTGGCCGACTGGCTCGGCAAGCTGCATTTCCGGCGCGCGGGCCAGCACCGCTCGAAGGACGTGACGCTCTACCAGCACGGCTCGGCTGCGATCGTGCTCAATGCAGAGCCCGACTCGTTCGCCAACGCGTTCTTTCAGCACCATGGCCTGTCGCTCTGCGCATCGGCGTTCCGGGTGGACGACGCCGCGCTCGCGCGCGAACGCGCGGCGCGCTTCGGCTATGCGCCGTTCTCCAGCCGCGTCGGTCCGAACGAGCGCGTGGTGCCCGCGGTCCAGGCACCGGACGGCAGCCTCGACTATTTCGTGAGCGAAAGCCCCAATGCGCCAACGCTGTTCGAAGCGGACTTCACGTTGACCGACATCGACGGCCCCTCCGAGGTCGGGCCGATCACGGGCATCGACCACATCGGCCTTTCGCTGCCAGCCGGATCGTTCGATGCGTGGGTGCTGTTCCTGAAAAGCGTCTTCGGACTCGAAGCCAGCCCGGCCGTGCTCGTGCCGGACCCCTACGGGCTCGTGCGCAGCCGTGCGCTGTTCAGCGCGGACCGCGCGCTGCGCATCGTGCTCAACGCCTCGGTCGACCAGCACACGGCCGCGGCCGCTACCGTGCGCGCCTATCACGGCTCCGGCCTGAACCACGTGGCGTTCGCCACCGGCGACATCTTCCGCGCGGTCTGCGCGTTCGAGGCCTCCGGCGTGCCGCTGCTGCGCGTGCCGGCGAACTACTACGACGATCTCGAAGCGCGCCACGCACTGCCGGCCGCGTTCCTCGAAGCGCTCCAGCAGCACAATCTGCTCTACGACCGCGACGAGCGCGGCGGCGAGTTCCTGCACGCATACACCGAAACGCTCGACCAGCGCTTCTTCCTGGAGGTGGTGGAGCGGCGCGGCGGCTACGACGGCTACGGCGCGTCCAACGCCGCCGTGCGCCTCGCCGCCCAGGCCCGCCAGCGCGCGGCGGCCTCGCGCTGAGCCAGGCAGCGGCCGGTCCCGCCCGGTCCGCCAGCGGACCGGCGGCGGACCGGCGGCGAGGCGGAAGCCAGGCAGACGGCAAAACACCCAATCGACGGCAAGGCGATTTCGCGCATACACTTTTCGCCTTTCGTCTCTTGCGCCCCCGCGCCCTGCCCGACGTGCTGCCTCCCGTACCCCGCATCAGCCCCCGCCTGCGCGCGAAGCTGCAGGCAGCGCTGGCCGACAACCCGTCGAGCGCCGTCGAACGCACCTTTGCGGCGCTGATGGAACTCGAAGGCTACAGCGGGCTCACGTCCGCCATCCGCAAGGACATCTTCGCCTCGATCACGCTCTCGGCAAATCTCTGGTTCTCTTGCCTGTTCTCGGGCGAAACGCCTTCGGCCGAGATGATGGACCGCATCGAGGACTATGCGCGCCGCCGCGTGCATCAGCACGTGCCGCTGCAGTCGTTCATGCGCGCGTTCCAGCTCGGCGCGCGCGAGCTCTGGCGCGTGTGCACCGACCTCGCCCGCAGCGACCGCATGCTCGTGAGCGAGCTGCTGTTCGACATCTCGCCATACCTGCTCGATTATTTCGACGCGATGACCCAGCACATCGCCGCAGCCTACCTCGCCGAGCAGTACCAGCAGGCACGCTGGCGCGGCTCGCTGCTGCACCAGCTCTACGGCCTCGTCTTCCACACGCCCGACGACACGGAGCGCTTTCGCGAGACCGTCGAAGCGCTGGGACTCGACGCCACCCTGCCGCGCATCGCGCTCGCCATCGATCTCGACCTGCGCGACTACCCGCTTTCGGCCCGCGACGACGCGCTCGACCGCTTCACGCTCGCCGCCGCGCGCCACCTGGAGGTCAAGCTCGACGCACTCCTGCGCGTGTGGCATCGCGAGCGGCTCGTGCTGTGGGTGCCGTGCGCGCGCGGCGATTCGCTCACGCGCAACGACCAGGCCGTGGCTGCGCGCGCGTCCGCGCTCGCGCGGGCCGAACCGCGCGTGCGCAGCATCGGCCTCGGTCTCATGAACGAAGGCGCGCGCGGCTGGGCTGCTTCGGTGGACGAAGCATTTCGGGCCGTCGATTTCGCGCCGCACGAAGGCGACGTGCACCGGTATTCGTCGATCGCGATCGAGGAAAGCGTGCGCAGCAGCGGCAACGTGCTGCGCTATCTGGTGTCGCTCGCCGAACTGCTCGCGGGCGAATCCGATCTGCTCGCCACGCTGCAAATGTATTTCGCGCACGGCCAGCGCCGCCGCCAGGCCGCCGAGGCGCTGGGCGTGCATCCGAATACGCTCGACTACCGGCTCGAACGGATCGAAACGCTGCTCGGCGCGAAGCTGGACGACGCGGACTGGATTGCCCGGCTCGACGTCGCCCTGAAGCTGTACGGCGCGGCGCAGACGGGCCATGCCGCCGCTCGCGCGAAGAAGACCGCCGGCGCAGGCAAAACGCGCACGCCGACAAGGAAGGCGGGCAAGAAAGCGGGGGCAGGCTAGCCGGCGCGCCCGCCCCGATGGCGTTAGCTCAGCGTGCGCAGTTCGCGCCGCAGAATCTTGCCGACCGTGGATTTCGGCAGCGCCTCCACGAAGCTCACGAGGCGCGGCACCTTGTAAGCGGCGAGCTGCGAGCGGCAGTAAGCGATCACCGCATCCTCGTTCAGCACGGCATTCGGGCACGCCACCACGAACACTTTCACGGCCTCGCCGGTGCGCTCGTCGGGCACGCCGATGCACGCGCACTCCGCCACGCCCGCCATCGCGGTCACGACGGCCTCGACCTCGTTCGGATACACGTTGAAGCCCGAGACCAGGATCATGTCCTTGGAACGGTCGACGATGCGCAGGAAGCCTTGCTTGTCGATCGCGCCTACGTCGCCGGTCCGAAAGTAGCCGTCGGCGGTGAACGCCGTGTGCGTGGCTTCCGGCTGATTCCAGTAGCCCTTCATGACCTGCGGTCCCTTCACGCAGATCTCGCCGGTCCCGCCGGGCGCGGCCTCCACCCCGTCGTTGACCAGCTTGACGTGGGTCGACGGCACGGGCAAACCGGCCGTGCCCGTGAAGCGATCCACCGAGCCGGGATTGAACGACACCACCGGGCTCGTTTCCGAAAGGCCATAGCCTTCCCGGATGAAAGTGCCCGTGACCGCCTCCCAGCGCGCGGAAACGGCGGGCATGGTCGCGGCGCCGCCGCCGCCCGCGAGACGCAGTCGCGAGAAGTCGACCTCGCCGATGCGCGGATGCCCGGCAAGCCCTGCATAGAGCGTGTTGACGCCCATGAAGGTCGTGGGACGGGCGGCCTTGAAGATGTCGATGAGGCTGTCGAGGTTGCGCGGGTTCGCGACGAGCCAGTTCTCGGCGCCGATCGAGAAGCTCACGATCAGATTCACGGTCAGCGCGAAGATGTGATACAGCGGCAGCGCCGTGACGATCACCTCGTCGTCTTCGCCGAGCAGCCCCGGCATGAAGGCCTTGAACTGCGCGACGTTGGCGACGAGGTTGCGGTGCGTGAGCAGCGCGCCCTTCGAAAGCCCCGTGGTGCCGCCGGTGTACTGGAGGAAAAGCGCGTCGTCGCCCGTCAGCTCGACAGGATCGAGCGGCAGGCCTGCGCCTTCGGCAAGCGCCTGCGCGAAAGTCGCGGCGGCGCCTTCAGGTGCGACCGCAGGTGCTGTGAAGCCGTCCAGCGCGCCGGCCACGAGCACGGTCTTCAGCGCCGTCTTTTCCTTCACCGCGCCCACGGTCGGGAGCGCGCCCTCGAAGACCACGATGGTCTCGACGCCCGCATCGTTCAACTGATGCTCGAGTTCGCGCGCCGTGTAGAGCGGGTTGACATTGACCTGCACGGCGCCCGCGCGAACGATGCCAAGGAGTGCGATGGGAAACGCCACGAGGTTCGGCATCATCACCGCCACGCGGTCGCCCTTCCTCACGCCCAGCCGCTGCTGCAGATACGCGGCGAAGTCGCGAGAGAGCCGGTCCACGTCCGCATAGGTCAGCGTGTGTTCGCCCACGCGGAATGCGGGGCGTGCGGCGAAGCGGCGCAAGGCGTCGTCGAACAGGTGGGCGAGCGACGGGTAAACGTCGGGATCGATTTCAGCGGGAATGCTGCCGTAACTGGCCAGCCAGGGGGCTTCGGACACGTGCTCCTCCATGTTTCACAAGGCGCGCCCGCAATGCGGCGCGAAGGCGGCGTCTTTTCACCGCTCTGAGGCTCCCATGCTACGGCGGAGTTCGCGCCGCGGGAACTGGGAAACCGGACAGGTCGATTGTGACAAATCACAAAACCCGCGTCCGCCGGCCCGCCCTGTTCGGGTGCACGCGCACCCCGTTCGTTGCCGCCTTCTATGAGACACTGACTCGGCTCCACAGACCCGCTTCAAGGTCTCGCGAGTCCGACACGCCTGCGCCGTCGTGCCAGTTTGCAAACGATGCGCGAGGGTCGCGCGACCTGCCTGTCCCCGCTTCAACGTCGCGCGCCAGCCACCGCTTCCCGACCGGGCACCGCCATGCCGGACATACCCTTACCCCAGCCGCGCGCGGCACACCGCAGCGGCCTCGCCTTCGGCCTGTTCGCCGCCGTCATCCTCGTGGGCGCGATCTACGTCGTACAGCATGTGGTCATCGATCTAAGCGGCGTGCGCGAAAGCTCGGCGCTGCCCTTCGTGCTGCTCGGCCTCGCCCTCCTCATCGCGCTCGGCTTCGAGTTCGTCAACGGCTTTCACGATACCGCGAATGCGGTCGCCACCGTCATCTATACGAACTCGCTCGATCCGCACCTCGCCGTGGTGTGGTCGGGCGCGTGGAATTTCCTCGGCGTGCTGGTCTCGAGCGGCGCCGTGGCGTTCGGCATCCTGCAACTGCTGCCCGTCGAGCTGATCCTCACGGTGGGCAGCCACGCCGGCTTCGCGATGGTCTTCGCACTCCTCATCGCGGCCATCGTCTGGAACCTCGGCACCTGGTACCTGGGCCTGCCGTCATCCAGTTCGCATACGCTGGTCGGCTCGATCATCGGCGTGGGCGTCATGAACCCGTTCATCAGCGGGCCCTCCGGCACGAGCGGCGTGGACTGGAGCCAGGCGATCGGCGTAGGCAAGGCGCTGCTGTTCTCGCCGGTGGTCGGCTTCGTGCTTTCCGCCCTGCTGCTCGTCGTCCTCAAAGCCGTGGTGCGCGTCCCCAGGCTCTACCAGGAACCGGAGGGCAAAAAACCGCCGCCACTCTGGATCCGCGCGCTCCTGATCCTCACCTGCACGGGCGTCTCGTTCGCGCACGGCTCGAACGACGGCCAGAAAGGCATGGGGCTCATCATGCTGATCCTGATCGGCGTGGTACCCACGGCCTACGCGCTCAACAAGGCCGTCACGCCCGCCGAGACCGCCGCCTTCGTGAGCGTCGCGCACCACGCCTCCGCCACGCTCGGGAAGTACACGCAAGACACGCATGGCGCCCAGCCCGACAATCCGCGCGCGGCGGTCGAAGCCTATGTCCGCACCCGCCGGCTCGAACCCGCTACGCTTCCCGCACTGCGCCAGCTCACCGAGGCCATCGCCGACCAGGCCAGCGCCTCGGGCTCGATGGCGGCAGTGCCGCAGTCGATGGTCGATAACGTGCGCAACAACATGTATGTTGCCTCCGAGGCGATTCGTCTGATGACGAGGTCGAACACGCCTGCCTTCACCCCCGCAGACCTCGAGACAATGAATGCGTTCCGCCAGCAGATGGATCACGCCACCAAGTTCATTCCGACCTGGGTGAAGGTGGCCGTGGCGATGGCGCTCGGGCTTGGCACCATGGTGGGCTGGAAGCGCATTGTCGTGACGGTGGGCGAGAAGATCGGCAAGGCACACCTGACCTATGGGCAGGGCGCCTCGGCGGAGGCGGTGGCAATGCTCACCATCGGCATGGCCGACGTCTACGGCCTGCCCGTCTCCACGACGCACGTGCTCGCCTCGGGCGTGGCAGGCACGATGGCCGCCAACGGCTCCGGCCTGCAGTGGGTCACCGTGCGCAATCTCGTGCTGGCCTGGGTGCTGACGCTGCCCGCTTCGATTGCTTTGTCGGCAGGGCTTTATTGGGTCTTCAGGCAGGTGTTCTGAGGCGCGGGCGCGTGCCCCGGAGGCCGCCCAGTCTTACCCGCTCGCGACAGGGCGGACAAAAGCGCGGCGCACCGCGCCTTTCGTCTCATTTGCGTGGCGGGTCAGGCATGCCCGCGCTTTCGGCTCGCGGCCAAACCGTGCTAGCGTAGCCGTTGCCGCCACGCATCCGCCCATCTTTTGTCAGGAGACCCTCATGCCTCAAGCCGCGCCCCCCGTACTCGGCGACGAGCCCGGACGCGGTCACGCCCTTGCGCGCCATTATCCGCGTGGTCTGCACATCGAGCCGCATTCGCACACGTGGGCGCAGATGCTCTATGCGGTAGCCGGGGTGATGTGGGTAGAGATCGGCCGCGAAGCGCTGGTCGTACCGCCGCAACGCGCGGTATGGCTGCCGCCCGACACGCTGCATGCCATCCACATGATGAGCGCTGTCGAGATGCGCAATCTCTATCTGCACGGCGAAAACATCGGCCACTTGTCCCCGCAGTGCGAAGTCTTCGAGATCAACGGCCTGTTGCGCGAACTCATCAAGACCATCGCCGAACGTGACAGCGGCGAAGGCAGCGAGGGCAACGACAGCGCGTGGCTCGAAACCGCGTACCGGCTGGCCGCCATGGAGCTGGCCCATGCGCCGCGCTACACGCTGCGCGTGCCGTTGCCCGACGCATCGGACCGGCGGCTCGACATGCTGTGCCGCGCCGTGATCGACAACCCCTCCGTGGATATCGGCTTCGAGCAGCACGCGGCCAACGTGGGCGCGAGCGTGCGCACGCTCGCGCGTCTTTTCTCGCGCGAGCTGGGTATGGGGTTCGCGGAGTGGCGCCGCCAGGTGCAACTGGCGATTGCCGTCTCGCGGCTCGCCCAGGGGCAGCCGGTGAGCGCCGTCGCGCGCCAGTTCGGCTATCTGCCGAGCAGCTTCAGCGACATGTTCCGGCGCGAACTGGGTGTACCGCCCAGCGAATTCCGTCCGGATGCCACGCTCGGCCAGGCGGGAGAGGAAGGCGAACAGGCGGACGTTGCGCAGCGCTGACACCGTCTCTGCGCCGCCGCGCCAGGAAGGGCCGGCCCCTCCGCGAAGCGCCATGCACTTCGTTACCGTATGGCCCCGACCGACGCCGCCATCGTGGCCTCCATCACGGCCGCCACGCGCGCTTCGTCGTCGGCGAGCCGCGCCTGCAGCATCTCGATCAGCCTCAGGACTTTCGTCGAGCCGCGCCGGCTCACGGGATACACCGCGCAGACCCGGTCCTCGCCGAAGCAAGGACAACTGAATACCCAGTCGGCCAGCAGCGGCACGAGCGCGCCGCGCTCGATCTCCGGCACGACGCTCCAGTAAAGACACGGCAGAATGCCGGCCCCGCCGATCGCCGCCGCGCGTGCGAGATCGTAGCTGTCCGTGACGATCGAACCGCGCGGCTCGATCGCCGCCGCCTCTTGCAGGGCACCTTCGCGCGCGAAATGCCAAACGCTCGAAAGCGCCGGATGCCGGTAGGCAATGCACGCATGGCGCGCCAGATCGTGCGGCGAAGCGGGCACGCCGCGCTGCGCCAGGTACGCCGGACTCGCGCAGAGCAGGCTGCGATTCGATCCGATGGGCTTCACGATCTGGCTCGGCAGATCGTAATTGCCCATGCGCAGCGCAAGATCGAAGCCCTCGCCGACAATGTCGACGTAGCGGTCCGAGAGCGCGATGTCGAGCTGAACGCGCGGAAAGGCCTGACCGAACCGCGCGACGAGCGGCGCAAGCACCGCCTGGCCGAACGAATGGGCGGCCGTGACGCGCAGCGGGCCGCGCGGCTCGTCATCGTGCTCGGAGAGCTGCCGCGCGCCATCCGCGAGACGCTGCAGGACTTCGTTGGCCGTCGCGAGATAGAGCCGGCCCGCCTCGGTCAGCGCGAGCGTGCGCGTGGTGCGCTCGAAGAGGCGCACGCCAAGCGTGGACTCAAGACCGGCGATGGTTTTCGTCACGGCCGAGGGCGTTTTGTCGAGACGGCGCGCCGCGCCGCTCAGGCTGCCCTCCTCGACGGCGCAGACGAAGGTTTCGATGGCAACGAACAGATCGATGCGGGACATGACGACCCTAAGCTCCCCGAATATTTCCTTTGAGGCACGAGAGATAGGCGAAACAGGCAAAAAACCGCTCGTGTTTATTGAATTATTATCACAATCAACGCGCCCGAACCATCCGGACGATCCGCAACGACGTAGAACGCCAAACGCGGCCGCGCAGGCCGCATGAGAGAGAAGACAATGAGAAAGGTCGTGGTGGCCGCCACGCAGATGGCGGCAAGCTGGGATATCGAGGCGAATCTGGCGCGGGCGGAAGAAACCGTGCGCGAAGCGGCGCGCGCCGGCGCGCAGATCGTCCTGTTGCAGGAGCTGTTCGAAACGCCGTACTTCTGCATCGACCAGAACCCCGCGCACCTCGCGCTCGCCCAGCCCTACGAGAACCATCCGTGGCTTGGGCGATTTGCGGCGCTCGCGCGCGAACTCTCCGTCGTGCTGCCCGTGAGCTTCTTCGAGCGGGCAGGTCAGACCCAGTTCAATTCGATCGCGATCTTCGACGCCGACGGCGCGGCACTCGGGGTCTATCGCAAGACGCATATTCCCGACGGCCCCGGCTACACCGAAAAATACTATTTCACGCCGGGCGATACGGGCTTCAAGGTCTGGGACACGGCGTACGGACGCATCGGCGTCGGCATCTGCTGGGACCAGTGGTTCCCCGAATGCGCACGCGCCATGGCGCTCGCCGGCGCGGAAATCCTCTTCTATCCCACGGCGATCGGCAGCGAACCGCACGACACTTCCATCGATTCGCGCACGCACTGGCAGAACGTGCAGCGCGGTCACGCCGCTGCGAACGTGATGCCGCTCGTGGCCAGCAACCGCATCGGCATCGAAACCGGCGAGACGGGCGCGATCACGTTCTATGGCAGCTCGTTTATCGCGGGACCGGACGGCGAGAAGATCGCCGAATGCAATCGCACGGAGGCGGCGATCCTCACCGCCGAGTTCGATCTCGACGCGCTCGCGGCGAAACGGCGCGCGTGGGGCGTGTTCCGCGACCGGCGGCCCGCGTGCTATGGCGCGCTGACCACGCAGGGATAAAAGCCGCGCCTGAAGATGGACCGGCGCAAGGCGCTTTCGTCAGGCACGGCGAAGCCGTGTTTGCCTTGTTGCGCAGGTCCTCCGGAACCCGAATGCTAGACTGCAGACGTCCCCCTCTGCGACGCTCTTCGAGTTACGGGAAACGGTCATGCCGTACCACGCCTCAACCGGAAGCACCGCAAGCCAACGCCTCCTCGCGGTCCTCGGGGCGCTGCTGCTCGTCTGCGCACCGTTGCCGGCCGCTTTGGCCGACACCGGCCTTCTGCACGGCACGCCGCTCGAAAAACTCGACCGGCCTGACCTCGACGCGCTCGAAAGCACGGTGCTGGTCGTACTGAACACGAGAAACGACGGGGAAACGAGCCGGTGGACCAATAACGGTTCGGACAACCGGGCCGTAGTCAACGCGACGCTCACCCCCGAAGGCACCGCGATCAAACATCGCAGAACCTGCAGGTTCGTCGCCATCACGGTCACGACTGTCGGCAAGACGGGCCGGCTGCGTCCGCAATACTGCCGGACCGGCGACGCTCCCTGGGAGCGCCAGAAGGCGGGGTGAATCCGCTGGCGCCCCGGATCCTTCCGTTGCCCTTCGGGGCAAGCGCGTTGCCCAAACTCCCTATAGTTTCGCGTCGGTCGCTATGAGAAAACGACCGCTATCGGCAATCGATCATGGAGCGCGCGGCCAAAGCCCACGCGCTCAGCCCGGTTTGTTCGTCGGGCGTTGATCAAACGTCGTTATCAAACACCTGGAGGTGGTCGTGTCCCAACCCGAAGATCCAGCAAAGACCAGCGGCCGCAGAACCTTTCTGAAGAACGTTGCCGTCGCCGGCGTGGCGAGCGGTCTGTCCGGCGTCGTGGGCGAGGCGTTGGCGCAGTCGGACACGCCCGCGACGCCCACCAGCCCGCATGCGAAGCCCGCAACGCGCGCAACGACCGCGTTGAACCAGCAGTACGCGGACTTCTTCTCCTTCGCGGACGCCCAGGATTTCGAGGACGCGAAGCGCGGCCTCGTGGCCACGCTTCCCGAACCGGTCATCATCAAGGGGCAAGACGATATCCCGGCGTGGAATCTCCAGCAGTTCGCCTTCGTGAACGGCGGCCCCGAAAACAACGCGCCACCCACGGTCAATCCAAGCCTCTGGCGCAACGCCAAGCTGAACATGAACCACGGCCTCTTCACGGTGGTCGACGGCATCTGGCAGGTGCGGGGCTACGACCTCTCCGTGATGAGCATCATCCGCGGCGATCAGGGTTATATCGTCGTCGACCCGTTCATCACGACCGAGGTCTCCTCCACGGTCTGGAAGCAGCTCGTGATCCCGCATCTCGGCGACAAGCCGATTACCCACGTCGTCTATACGCACAGTCACGTGGACCACTACGGCGGAGTACGCGGCCTCGTCAGCGACGAAGACCTGCAGTCGGGCAAGGTGAAGATCGTGGCGCCCGTCGGCTTTACCGAGGCGGCCGTCGGCGAGAATGTCATCGCCGGCAACGCAATGGGACGCCGCGCAAGCTACATGTACGGGTCGCTGCTGCCGCGCAACGCCATGGGCATCGTGGACGGCGGCCTCGGCAAGACGACGTCGGTCGGCACCATCACGTTGGCTATCCCGACGATGTACGCCGAAAAGACCGGGCAGAAGATGACGCTCGACGGCGTGGAGATCGTGGTGCTGATGGCGCCGGAATCCGAGGCGCCTGCCGAATTCATGTTTTATCTGCCGCAGTACAAGGCATTCTGCGCGGCAGAAGACGTTACGCACACGCTCCACAATCTCTATACGCTGCGCGGCGCCAAGATGCGTGACGGACTGCTCTGGTCGAAATACATCCAGGCGTCGATCGACATGTTCGGCGACGACACACAAGTCCTGTTCGCTTCGCACTACTGGCCGACCTGGGGCAATGACCGGATTATTGCCTTCCTGCGTGCGCAGCGCGACATGTACCGCTATCTGCACGATCAGACGATGCGCCTGTCCAACCAGGGGCTCACGCCGCTCGAGATCGGCGAAGTCATGCGCTTGCCGGACAGTCTTGCGAAACATTGGTACTGCCGAAGTTACTACGGCACGGTGTACCACGACGCGGTGGCCCAGTACAACCTGCGTCTCGGCTTCTTCGATGGCGTGCCCGCCAACCTGCATCGCCTGCCTCCCACGGAGGCCGGCAAACGCTATGTCGAGTTCATGGGGGGATCCTCCGCGATCCTGAAAAGAGCGCACGAGTACTACGACAAGGGCGACTATCGCTGGGTCGCTGAAGTCGTGAACCACGCGGTATTTGCCGACCCCCAGAACACTGCGGCCAAACAACTGCTGGCCGACGCCTACGAGCAGTTGGGCTACCAGTCGGAGTCGGCGCCGTGGCGCAACTTCTATCTCACGGGAGCGATGGAACTGCGCGATGGCGTCAGAAAACTTCCTGCGCCGAACCCGCAGAGCCCCGACACCATCCAGGCGATGCCGCTCGACATGTTCCTCGACTATCTCGGGATACGCCTGAATCCCGAACGCGCCGCCGGAAAGGCCGTGAGCTTCAATCTCACGCTGACCGATACGAAGGAAGTTCGCCTTCTGGGTGTCGAGAACAGCGCATTGCACTACACGGCCGGCAAGACTTCGGGCACGGCGGATGCCTCGGTCACCATGAAACGCTCGGACCTGAACGACATCATGATGGGCAAGACCAACATGCAGAAACTCGTGATGGCCGGCAACGTGAAGATCGACGGTAACAGCCAGTCACTCGGCGAGTTCGTTTCCTGGCTCGATAACTTCGAGTTCTGGTTCAATATCGTCACGCCATGAGGTGCGGATATGTGCGCCATCTGTAACTTCAGGATCGACTTCGGCGTCGGCCATCCTCTCGCGCTCAGCGTGGCGGTGGCGACCCGAAAAGCAATCGAATACGGACTCGTCGAGCCTTTGGAAGACACGGAGGGCGCGCTTTCCGCGGCCCGGATGCGCCTGTCCTCCGTCGACGCGCTGAATCTGCTGCAGGCGCGCATTGAAGCCGCTCACAGCGAAGCGGCGCTGCTGGACCTGCCGGACTTCTACGTACTGCTCATCGAGAACGACACGTGGGGATTCTTCCACGCAACGACGGAAGGCTTCGACCCGGACGTCGTTCCCGAAATGCCCGACGTTACGGCCACGGACGAAGCAAAGCGGAGCAACATTCTCATCCTCTCCGAGGCCGCCCTGCGCGCCTGGCTCGATGGGCGCTTCCACACGGAGACCGCCTGGGGCGATTCGCTCTTCGTCGTCGACGCGCCCCCAGGTCCGGCCGCCGCGCTGACGCAAATGCTGGCGACGGCCGAGGCCGGCGTGGCTGCCTGACCGGGCCGCCGACCTTCAATGCTTGCCGCCAAGAGGAAACGTCCATGCCGTTTCGTGCTTCGCTCAACAGCGCCGCGGGCGCGCTGACCGGTATCGCGCTCGCCGCCTGCACCTGCTCCGTCTTTGCAGCAAACCTGGGATTCCTGAACGACACGCCGCTCAGCTATATGACCCAGCGCGACATCGACTCGGCAAAACAAGCCGTGGTGGAAGCATTGAACACCCGACACGATGGCGAAGCGGCGCAGTGGAAGAACAGCGGTCTCGGCAACAGCGTCGCCGTCGACGCCACGATCACGCCCGGCGGCACGGTCACGAAGGACAGCCGAACCTGCCGGACCGTCGCCGTGGTACTGAACGCCAAAGGCCAGTCGCTCAACCTGCACCCGCAATACTGCCGGTCAGGCAGCGACCAATGGGTGCTCCAGAAGCGGAATTGATCGAAATCGTACTGCAAGCCGCACGCGCGCCGGGTGCTTCGGGCGACACCAGCGCGAACTACGCGTATTGCAACGTCGTGCTTCAAGACTCAGAACGCGTGGCGCAGCCCCACCATCATGCCAAGTTGCGTCGTGGTCGCCGCGGCGCTCAAACCGACGAAACCCTGCAACTGCGCTCCAACCAGGCCGCCGCGATACAACGCGTAATCGCCCTCGAGATAGACGTCGGTGGCGCGTGACAGGCTGTAGTCGGCCAGCAACTGGAACTGCGTGGCGTTGCCGTCACCGCTCGCCGCCTTGCCGTCCTGCAGCGTGCGCCAGACGTTGGCCGAAAGATGCGTCGAGGCGCCGATCAGTTGCGTGACGCCGCCGAAGAACATCTCGCGCTCCGAGAACGTGTTGAACTTCAGCGCGGTCAGTTGCGGGGCCGTGTACGGACCATTCGGGAAGTTGCCCATAAAGCCCGGATCCTCGCGGTTCATCGCCCATCCGAAGTTGACCGTCGTTGCGCCGAACGTGTAGGCGCCGCCGGCCGTCCAGGCCTTGAAGTGCGCGGAGCCGTTGACCGCGTCGCGCGCATCCAGATAGCCCGCGGCGAGCTTCAGCGGCCAGGCCGGAATGTAGGCGATCGACGCCCCAATCTGGCTGCCCGCGCCAAACGAGCCTGCCTCGCCGCCAAACGCATACGAAAGCTCCAGCGTAACGTCGTTCCAGCGCGCGGCGTACTTGGCCATGTTGCTCGTCCACACGCCCTCGGCCATGGAAACCTCGGGACGGAACTCATATACCGTCGGCAGCCAGGATGCGGTCACGTAGGTCCTCAGCACGGCGTCGGCAAGCGGGTTGGTCTGGCGGCCCAGCGTGAAACGCCCCAGGGTGGGCGACACGAGTCCGACATAGGCGGTGTTGAAGAACGGATAGCCAGGGTCGTTTTCGCCCGAGTTCGGAAAGAAGCGGTCCTCGAGCTGGAATACGGCGCGATAGCCGCCGCCGAGGTCTTCGGAGCCAAGCAGCCCCCATTCGCTCTCGCTCAAGCCGCCGTTGGCGAGCTGGATCTTGTCGTCGCCCGCCTTGTCGGCGTGCGTGGTGTAGCGTATGGCCGTGTCGATCAAACCGTACAGCGTGACCGACGACTGCGCGTGCGCCGCAGCACCCGTCCCCCCGAGCACCACGGCAACGGCAACCTGTGCCGCCGCCCGGCGTTTGTTGTGGCCTGCTTTGCTTTTCTGCATTTCTCCCCCGTCGTGATTATGGGTTTGTTGGCCGGAGCCAGTTGGAATGAGATTGCGTGCCTCGCGACTGGCGCGGCGCCCAGGCCGCTTCACGCCGCCGCGCGCCGCGCCAGTCGTTCGAGCGAGCGTTCGGGATTGAGCACCTTGAGGCCGCCCACGCCAAGCACCACGAGCACGGCGCCCGTCAGCAACAGACCTTGCTCGAAGCCCGCCGCAACGTTGTTGTGCGCGGCGCGTATCATCCAGCCCACGGCCGGCGGCGCGACTATGCCCGCGATCCAGGCGATCGAATACTCGATCGCGAGCGCGGCGCCGCGCTGCTCGGGCGGTGCGATCTGCGCAACCATCGCGGGGCCGAGCGAGTAGATGATCGGCGTCGTCGAAATGGCAAGCGCGATCAGCACGACCTTGAGAGCCGGCCCGAAATTGCCGACCACCGCCACGACGAGCAGCACGCCGCCCACCGCAAGACACGCGCAGACGAAGGCGCCGCGTGCGAGCCGCGAGGGCACGCCGCGTTTCATCAGCCGCTGCGACCAGGCGGAGAGCACGAGCCCCACGGGCGCGGTGGCGACCAGCACCGCCGCGAACATCTGGCCTGCGCGACGCGGCCCGAAGCCCAGGCCCTCGCTCAGATAAGCCGGCAGCCACGTGAGCACGAGCGCCAGTGTCAGGAAGGCCGCGAAGTGCAAGGCAATGATGCAGACCACCGTACGGTCGGTCAGCAACGCGCGGTAGCCAATGCGCGCGACGGTGCCTGCGGGCTCTTGCGGCGCGCAGACTTTCGTTGCATGCGCATCGAGCGGACCCTCACGCCCCACCGCGAGCCACAGCGCTGCCCACGCCAGCCCGAGCACGGCAAGGACAACGAAATTAGTACGCCAGCCCCAGGTGGCATCGATCCAGGGCACGGCGATGCCCGCCACGATCATGCCGAACACGCCGCCTTGCTGGAACACGGAGACAGGCAGATTGCGCCGTTCGTCGGGAAACCACTTGTAGCAGGCGTGAATCGCAATCGGCTGCGCGGGGCCCTCGCCCGCGCCGAGTAGCACGCGGCAGGCAATCAGCATCCCGAGCGACGAGCTGTATGCAACAGGCAACTGCACGACGGCCCAGAGCAGCGCCATCACGAGCAGCAGCCAGCGCGTGGGCAGCCGGTTCGAGAGGAAGCCTCCCGCCACGCCCGTCACGGCGAACAGAAAGAAGAAGCTGCCGGCAACGAGGCCATACTGGGCCGGCGAAAGCCCCAGTTCTTTCATGAGCGGCGCGGCCACGAGACCGAGCACGACCTTGTCGACGAAGTTGATTGCGACCAGCAGAAACAACATGGCCGCCATGAACCAGGCGCGCGCCGGGCGATAGGTGGGTTGCATGCGGGAAGTCTTCCGAATCAGGGCGCGGACATGGCCGAAGCCGTCTCGCGCGGTTTCCGGTGCCGGCTATCCGGCTCAGGAGCGCGTGCCGAAGTACCAGCGCAGTACGGCGCGCTGCACGGCACCACCATAGGGTGGATGAAACAATTCGACGGGAAACCAGCGGTGTTCGGCAAATACCGCTTTCGCATGCGAAAGCTCGCGAAACCCCTCTTCCCCGTGGTAGTTGCCCATGCCCGACATGCCCGTTCCGCCGAACGGCAGCGCATGGTTCATGGCGTGCCAGCCCCAGTCGTTGAGCGTCACGCCGCCTGCGTGTGTTTCTCGCAGGACCCGTTCGCGCTCGCCGTCGTCCGTCCCGAACCAGTACAACGCGAGCGGGCGCTCGCCGCTGCGCACCCGGAAGATGACCTCGTCGAAGGTGTCGTATTCGACTATGGGCAGGAGCGGTCCGAAAATCTCCTCGCGGGCAATGCGCATTTGCGGCCGAACGCCCGTGACGACGTGCAGCGGCAACTGCCGGCCCTCGCCCCGGTACGATCCGCACACCGTGACTGTCGCGCCCAGCGCGCGGGCGTCGTCGAGCAGATCGAGCATGCGGGCATGGGCCCGCGCGTCGATCATCGACGTATAGCCGGCGCCCTCGCCCGTGAACCGTTCGAAGGCGCTCGCGGCTGCCGCGACGAACGCTTGCGCGTGTTCGCGCGGCACCAGCGCATAGTCCGGCGCCACGCAAACCTGGCCGGCGTTCACGGTCTTGCCATGCACGATGCGACGGGCCGCACGCGCCAGGTCCGCCGATCGCGAAACGATCGCGGGCGACTTGCCGCCCAGTTCGAGCGTAACGGGCGTGAGATTGTCCGCGGCGGCCCGCATGACCTGGCGCCCGACCGCGGGCGAACCGGTAAAGACAAGGTGATCGAACGGCAGCGCGCAAAAGCGCTTCGCGCACTCGGCGTCGCCCTCGACCACGCCAACCGCATCCTCGTCCAGCGCATCGGCAAGCAAGCGGCGGAGCGCACGCGACGATTCGGGCGCGGACTCGGACGTCTTGATCAGGCAGCGATTGCCTGCGGCCAGTGCGGTGGCGAGCGGTCCGAGCGCCAGATAGAACGGAAAGTTCCACGGCACGACGATTCCGACCACACCCTTCGGCTGATACCGCACCGCCGCTCGATTCGTGCTGAACAGCAGCTCCGGCCGGCGGCGGGATGGCCGCATCCAGTGCCGCAAATGCCGCAGCAGATGGTCGATATGGAGCAGCGACGGGAGCAGATCGACGAGCATCGTCTCATCGGCGGCACGCACGCCGAAGTCGGCAGCCGCCGCGGCGGCGCAGGCCGGCGCATGCCTGCGCAATGCTTCGCGCAGACGGCGCAACGCCTCGCGCCGGGCCGCGTACGCGGGATAAGGTGCCGCGTGGAACGCCGCGCGCAACGCGTAAAATCGTGCGACGGCGGGATCGACGTCGTGGCCGGCCCTGTCGCACACGGCCTGATCGGTCAGCTTCATGAGGTTCGTCTGTGGAGCGCTTTTTCGAGGAAGGGACGATCTTTACGCCGGCAGGTCGCCGATGATCGTGGCGCGCAGCATGCGCCGGCGTGCCGGGAAGTAGTCCTGAATAGCGTAGTGTTGCGTCGAGCGGTTGTCCCAGAACGCAATCGTGTTCGGCCGCCACTTGAGGCGCACCTGATACTCGGGCACGGCCGCCTGGCGATAGAGGTACTGCAGCAGATCCATTTCGGCGAGACGGAAGTCGAAGCCGAAGCGCACCTCGTTCTTCTCCATGTAGTTCGCCAGATGCGTGGTGAACGCCTCGTTCACGTAGAGCACGCGCTCGCCCGTCTCCGGGTGCGTGCGCGCCACCGGATGCATCACGGGCGGGAACGCCGCGCGCCGCTTTTCGCGTTCCTCCGCCGTCATGCGCGTACCGAACGCCGGCAGCAGATCGTGCACCGCATAGAGACCGTCGAGCGCGTTGCGCGTCGCTTCCGGCAGCCTTGCGTACGCCTCGGCCATGTTCACCCAGATCGTGTCCCCGCCGACCTTCGGGCATTCGATACACCGCAGCATCGAACCCATCGAGGGACGCGCGCGCCAGCTCACGTCCGAGTGATAGACGTTTTCGCGCCCGGGAATCTGGTGGTCGCCGCCCAGCACCACCAGTTCCGGATGATCGGGATGATGCGGAAATACCGGGTGTACTTCGAGCTCGCCAAAACGCCGCGCCAGCGCGACTTGCTGCTCCGCCGTGATGTCCTGATCGCGGAACACCAGCAGCTTGTGCTTGAGCAGCGCGGCACGCAGCGCCGCGTACTGGTCGCTGTCGAGCGGCGCGGCGAGATCGATATTGCCGATTTCCGCGCCGATCGCTGGTGCGAGCGGCTCGATGCTGAACGACGTTTTGAGAGCGCCCGGCCGAACGATCGCGGGGCTTGCGGCAATGGTGTGCTCGCCTGCTTGCATGACTGTCTCCATAGTGATCCGAATCGTCGGCCGTCGAGAGATGCAGACTCAAGGCCGTCAATCAAAAGATACCGACGAAAAAGATACCGACGGGTATCGTTTAAAAAGATGCTATCGGGTATCATTTGGTCGGTCAACCAAGGGTTTTCCCATGCCGAACCCCATCGAAAAACCGCTTTCCGGATCGCTCGAAAGCGGGGACGGATTTGTCGCGCCGCGCTACCGCAGCGGCCAGCGCTCAGCGGACGCCTTGCTGGAGGCCGGGCGAGTCCTGCTCGTCGATATCAGCTACGAAGCGCTGAGCATCAACGATCTGTGTGCCGAAGCGAGCCTCACGAAGGGGGCCTTCTATCGCCGCTTCGAGAGCAAGGACGCGTTCTTTCTCGCGTTGCAGAGGCTGGCGCTCGACGATGCGCAACGAATTCAGCAGGGACTGGTCGAGACGTTGGCGCGCGGCGAAGTCGAACCGCTGACACTGGCCGTGTCCGCACGCGCCGTGGTCGACGCGATGCGGCTCTGGCATCTGCGCCATTGCGGGGTCATCCGTGCTTCGCTGCAGCGGCGCGATCACACGTCGGACGGTTGGCGGCCTTTCAAGGAGTACGCGCGCGGCTTTGTCGAAGATGTCACGGCGCATATGACACGCCTGCCCGAACTGCGCCGCAGCAAGCATGCAAGCGAACGCCTGATGGTTGCGTTCCAGACCGTGATTGCCACGATGATCAACGCGGCCCTCAACGATCCCGGGCCGCTCGGTCTCGCCGACGAAGCCATGACCGAAGCGCTCGGCGACATGCTTGCGCTTTACGTCACGGCCTGCACGGCCGGGACGGCAAGACAAGCCACTTCGCGCCCGAGGGCCTAGCCCGAATCCGTGTGCACGTTCGACAATCGGGCGGCGGAAACCGGCGGTGCGGTCTGGGCGTGCACGTCATGGCGCACGTGCGAAAGCGGCAACCAGACCGTGACCTCGGCGCCGCCGCCATCGCGCAACGAGGCGGCCACGCGTCCGTGGTGCGCTTCGACAATCGAACGCACGATGGACAGGCCCAGCCCCATGCCGTGCGGCTTGGTCGTATAGAACGGTTCGAAGAGCTGCTGGGCGGATGCGGCGCGAAAACCGCTGCCGCGATCCGCGACGACGATTTCGACACTTTCGCCCGCCCCTCGCGTCACGATACTAAGCACGCGATCTTCCGGCGCCGACTGTCGCATGGCGTCCATGGCATTGACCGCCAGATTGAGCAATACCTGCTGAAGCTGGATAGGGTCGCCCATCACTTCGAGGTCGCCTGCGCCGAATTGCACATCGATAGCAATCCCGCGCCGCCTCGCTTCGGGCGCGACGAGCGACAGCGACTCCTTGAGCGTCGCATCGAGCCCGACCGGCGAAAAGACGACGCGCTGCTTCTGGAGCAATGCACGCAGACGCTGCACGACATCGTTCGCCCGCAATGCGTCGCGCTTCACGTCGGAGAGAATCTCCTGTAGCTCGGCCACGTCCATGTGCGGCGACGCCACGAGCAATTCGGCCGCATCCGCATTGCTCAGGATCGCGCCCAGCGGCTGCCCGACCTCGTGCGCAATCGAAGCACTGAGTTCTCCGGCCGCCGCAAAGCGGGCGGCACGCGCGAGTTCGTTGCCGCGCTCGGCGACCTCGGCTTCGGCCCGGCGGCGCTGCCGCCGCTGCGCCAGCAACGCGACGATGGTGGCCGACTGGGCAAGCAGCACGCCCAGCAGCGTCAACATGGTGCCGCGATACTCGCGAAAGATCGACGGCGGAAAATTAACGAGCTCGCAATCCTCGGGCAAGCGCGACACCGGGAGGCCGAAGCGTTCGAGCTCGGTGACATTCGCCACGCAATGGGCCGGTATGGCCGGAAGATCGACACCCTCGAATTTGCCGCCGCTTTTTCCACCGTTTTGCAGGATCGCCACGGCCGCCTTGCCCGTGTTGACGCCGTTCCCGGTGAGATCATAGACCGCCCCGGCGGTGATACCGCCTTCCACATACGTGGAATACCAGCCGTAGATGGGCGCACGGCTCGCCTCGACCATAGGCTTGAGCAACTGATAGGGGAAATAGCGGTGGCCTGCGTGATCCCGGTACATCGTCGTGTAGATCACCGCGTCGTTCCTGTCGAGTCCCGCCAGCCGCCTTTGCAGTTCGTCAGGGGCAAGCCCTTCCCAGGTTTGCACCGACGTCCAGCGTCCAGGCTCGCGGCGCACCGCATTGACGACACGATTCACGAGTTCCGTATCCGCGTCGGTCGAGCCGCCCACGACGACGAGACGCCGTGCCTGAGGCTGAAGCGCTTCGACAATCGCGAGCGTCTTCTCGACCTCGATCCGGAACGGCAACGCAGCAAAACCAGGAGGCAACACATGCCCGGCCATCCAGCCCTGCGCCACGCTCGACAGCAAGACCGGTATGCCGGGCCAGAGTGCCGTGTGGTACTGCAACGCAAAGTCGGCCGCGTGATCGCCGAGCACGATGATGAGGTCGATGTGCTGTCCCTGGTACTTCTTCTCCATCAACGCGAGAAATTCGGGCGTCAGATGCTCGTCTCCAAAGCGGAATCCGTCGATGGAATCGAGAAAGACCTCCGTGGCATACGGCATCTGTTCGTCCAGAACGCTGCGAATCGCGCGGATCTGCACGAAAGCCGCCGGCTGACTGGGATCGGCTCCCGTCAGCAGAAGCACGCGTGCCGGTTCGCCCGCGAAACTCCCCGCCGTACTGGCCAGACAGAACAGGAAAAGCCCGAGACGAATCGCGCTTGCGACCATTCCCGCCGGGACACGGCGCATATCAGGCTTCGACAGCCATTGCGCCGATATGTGCAATTGAATAATGCCAGCGGGATATTTGCACTTATCCCTCTCCCCGCGACGCCAGGGCAGCCTGATCGATAAAGCGGATAGCCATCGTTTTATCCGTGGAATGACTGGCATAGGCCGTATCGGCACGCATTCGCCCCTTTCGGACCACGCATTGAAATGCATAAGCCAATCATCAACGCGCGCCATGCCGCTGGAATGATGCTTTTACCGAATAATGCGTTTCGTCGATCTTCACCGGCTCGCCGGATCAACCCTACTGCATGAGAGGAGCATTCGCCAGCCATTCGGCCCGGCGCAGCAATTCCGCAAGCGACGTTGCCTCGAATTTGCGCATCAGTCCGGCACGGCAGCTTTTTATCGTGCGTTCGGAGAGCCCGAGTTGCGCGGCAATCTGCTTGTTGCGCAACCCGGCGACAACGCCGCGCAACACGGCCTGCTCGCGCTCGCCAAGATCGACGGGAAGTTTCGTATCCGGTGCAGCGGCTTGCCTCCCGGCTGAGCCGAATGCCGCATCCAGGGCGTCGAACAGGGCATGCCGGTCGAACGGTTTCACCAGAAAATCGACCGCCCCCGCTTTCATGGCCTTGACCGTTCTGGGGACGTCGCCATAGGCGCTCATGAAGACGACGGGCAATGGCTGCGGACGACGCAGCAATGCCTGTTGCAGTTCCAGCCCGCTCGGGCCACCCAGTTCCAGATCGAGCAACAGGCACCCGGCGCGCGCATCAGGTTCGCTAACAAGATATTCGCCGGCCGAAGCATAATCGCGCACGTTATAGCCCGCGCCGTGGAGAAGACGTTTCAATGCCGTTCGCATCTCGGCATCGTCGTCTATGACGTGAATCACCGCATTCTGATGTTCGATCACGGCTCTCTCCAGTTCCATGCGACCAATCCGGACGCTGCCGTCATTTCAGACGACAGCGCACGAGTCGTAAGATAACGTTTTATCGACCCGTAATTCACCCCGCTGTTTTGCATTTATATCAGGTAATTTTGCATTTTGCGTGTCGGGAGTGCCGCCATGTCATGCCTCCATGGCCCCTTGCCGTCTCCGCGCGATTGCAGTTTTGATTGCGGCTTCG
Source organism: Paraburkholderia yinzeri (assembly GCF_046581065.1). Taxonomy (NCBI): domain Bacteria; kingdom Pseudomonadati; phylum Pseudomonadota; class Betaproteobacteria; order Burkholderiales; family Burkholderiaceae; genus Paraburkholderia; species Paraburkholderia yinzeri. The sequence goes on from NZ_JBFOCJ010000003.1 coordinate 900,576, forward strand.
ATTGCGGCTTCAATGCGCGCTCCCGCATCCTCCAGTACAGCGAAGGAATTCGATGCTAGACTGAATCGCACCGGCCTTCGCGCATTCCGCGCATCCCGGATGCCGAACATGCTGCAAGGCATCCCCACACCGCTCGCGCGTCAACGCTCTCGAACACAGAGGAGTGCGCACATGGCAGAACTGCAAACTTTGGCCGAGCGGCAGTCGATCGGCCGCGAAGCGCGGGAGCATGCGAAGCGCTCCCTGCACGCAAACGTGGGCAATACCGACCGCGATCCGGTCGAATTGCTGCAGCAGAACAGCGCGGGCCGCGTGGCGGCGCTGATACCGCTGCGCTATGGGCGCATGTCCGTTTCGCCCTTTACCTTCTTTCGCGGCAGCGCGATTCTCCAGGCCCACGATCTGGCCGATACCGTCAACACGGGGATCGCCTTTCCCATCTGCGGCGACGCCCACCTCATGAATTTCGGCGGCTTCGCCACCCCCGAGCGGCAACTGGTGTTCGATCTCAACGACTTCGACGAAGTCGCGACCGGCCCGTGGGAGTGGGATCTGAAACGGCTCACGGCGAGCCTCGCGATTGCCGGCGAGCATATGGGCATTGCACGCGGGCCGACAGGCGACTTCGTGGCGACCGCCGTGCACGAATACTGCGACCGCATGCGCGAATACTCCGGCTACAGCACGCTCGATCTGTGGCACGAAGTCGTGACCTTCGAGCGCATGATGGAAAGCGCCACGACCGACGAAGGACGGCGCGCCATCGCCAAAGCGAAGGAAAAAGCCGCGACGCGGACCAACGAAAGCATGCTGGGAAAGATGACTGTACAACGCGACGGCCACTGGGTAATCCAGGACGCTCCACCGGCGCTCTTTCATCCCGGGGGCGCCAGTTCGCTGCTCGGCAAGGACGAAGCGTGGTCCAACACGGAAGCGTGGAAAAGCAAGCTCGCCGTCGCGTTCGAGGCCTATCTCGGCACGCTGTCTCCCGAGCGCCGCGCGCTCATCGGCCAGTTCGAGCTTCAGGACGTGGCGTTCAAGGTCGTCGGGGTGGGCAGCGTGGGGACGTTCTGTCTCGTGCTCCTGTTCATCGACAGTCACGGCAAGCCGCTCTTCCTGCAGGTCAAGGAGGCGCGCGAATCGGTCATCGCCCACTACTTCCCAGCCGACGGTCCGGCGCATCAAGGCCAGCGTGTCGTTGCCGGACAGCGCCTGCTCCAGGCAGCCAGCGACGCGTTTCTCGGCTGGACGACGGGGCCGGCGAAGCGGAATTTCTATTTCCGCCAGTTGCGCGACATGAAGATCTCCGCGGAGGTCGAGCGCATGAGCAACACCGTCCTGCAGGGCTACGCGCGGCTGTGCGGCTGGGCGCTCGCGCGCGCCCACGCGAAAGCAAGCGGCAAGGCCGTCGAGATCTCCGCCTATCTGGGCAATGGCGACCGGTTCGCGGAGGCGCTCACGGAATATGCCTTCGCCTGCGCTGCGCAGAACGAAAAGGACTACGACACGTTCATGCACGCATGCCGTTCCGGCAAGCTCGAAGCGCGCAGCGACGAAGATATGGCCGCGGATTTCCGCGTCTGATAGCGGGCTACCCGGCTGCGCACGCGCAGCTTCGGCAACCCGCTGCGGCTTCGCTCACGACCGGTCCGCGATGGCCTTGCCAATCGAATCGATCAGCGCCTCGCCGAGAAACGGCTTGATCAGCAGCGTGCGCGCGCCGGTGTTTTCCACGGCGCGCCGCGTGCGCGGCCCGTCGTAGGCCGTCATGAATACGGCAGGCGGCCGCGGCGAACGCAACGTGCCGTAAAACGCCGGCCCCGACATGCCCGGCAACTGCACGTCGATGACGAGACAGCAGGCGGCGCCGGAACATTCGACGACACTGGCCTCTTCCGCGCTACGAAACGATCGCGTGCGAAAGCCCGATAGCCGCAGCAGCCGCTCGACCGCGCGCCGCAAGCCGGCATCGTCCTCCAGTATCACGATGAGTTGCCGCTGATCGTCCATAGCCTGCCCGCCCAGCCATTCGGCGAGTCTTGTCCAGGCACACGCGCAGCACCATAGGGACTCGGGGCAATTCCGTTTCCCTTTGGGGCAAGAGCGGCCGGAAATCTTCCCTTTCCCCCGAACGGCCATTACATTATTCAGAGCACGTGCGCCGCGCCCTGTTGCGGCGCCTGTCAGGAAGAGACGGCCACCTCCAGCGACGGCGCGCAAGCCCGAAACCCGGAGGCATCGGCCATGACCGGAGGGCACCATGCGCTCGCTGTTCGGCAAGCTTAAAGAGGAATTCAAGAAGGTCCTGCCGCCTACGATCTTCTTCTTCGTCATTCTTCACATCGTGGCGCTGATCCGCTCCCTGATGCTCAAGGAAACCGGCATTCCGCTGCCCGCTTCGGCTTCGGTGCTGATCTCCTCGCTCATTCTCGGCAAGTCCGTGCTGATAGCGGACATGCTGCCTTTCATCAACCGTTTTCCGGAAAAGCCGCTCGTCTGGAACGTGTCCTGGAAGACACTGATGTATGCACTCGTTGCACTCGTCATCCATGTTCTGGAGCGGCTCTACGACTACTGGAAAGAAGCGCCCAGTCTTGCCGCGGCGAACCACGAGTTGCTCACCCAGATCAGTTGGCCGCGCTTCTGGGCGATCCAGATCCTCCTCGTGACGCTGATCTTCAACTACTGCGTGATCGCGGAGCTTGCGCGGGCGCTGGGAAAAGACCGGCTCAAGAAGATGTTCTTCGGGCCGCTCCCGCCGCGTTCGACCGCCGCCTAGGCCGCGCCGGAAATGCGTTGCGCCGTTTTACTCAAAAGAAGAATCCCACCCTCGCTTCGCTCTTGAAGCTGTAAACGTGGTACTCCTTGACAACCGGAACGCTGATTTCGAGCGACACGAGCAGTTTGCGACTGATCTTGTCGCCTACGAGAAAGTCGAACGGCACGAACCATCGTCCCGTGTCGCCGGAGCGCACCGCGGCGGCGTCATAACGAATGTCGCTGGAAGGATAGAGATCGAAGTACCAGCCCTGCCACAAGGCGACATTCACCATCGGCTGAAGCTGCAATTCGCGCTTCGTTGCCCGGCCCGGATCGCCCGCGTACGAGATGTCGTAGCGCACGATGCCCTCCAGCCAGTTTTCGTCGCCGAAACCGGGAGGGTTCCAGCGTGCGCCCAGCGTCGGGACCACGCGGTATTCGCCGCCGCCCATGGCGTCGGTCGAAGCAGTCGGAAAAATGAGCTGCGTGCCCACCGCCCAGGCAAAATCGCGGCTCACGGTCTTGATCAGCACCGCCTGTGTCAGAAGGTCTCCCAGCCCGAACTGATAGTTCCCGCCGGGATTGCTCGAACTGGTTACGTTCGTGAGCGCCAAGGGCAAGTCGGCCCGCAGCGAAGCGCTCCAGCCGGAGCCGAACTCAAACGGCCTGTCCACGCGGATCTTGAGGGTGTCCGTGGCCTGGTCCCTGTCCTGGCCGCTCGTCTGGTACTGGTAGCGCAGGTCGAGGCGGGTGAGCGGCTTCGTCAGGTCCTGCCCGTTGCTGCCGCCGTTATTGTCGGCATCGTCGTCCGCACGCGCCGGCGTGACGGCCGTAACAAGGAGCAACGCAAGCCCTGCGGCGCATACCACCCGAAAAAGTGCCATGCCTCCCCTCCCGCGCGCCGGGCATACGGTTGGCAGAGGCATTCGATGCCCGCGCATGCCGCTTGCATGTCATTCACATGCCCTATCTTTGCCAATGCCAGGCCGGCAACACCCACACGCGATTGTTTTTCACGCGCGTATCCGGCGCCATAGGGAATAGGGGCAAGCCATCTGCCCTTTCGGGCAAGCTTCGCGCAACGTGCGGCGCGTCGCCTCTCCGATTGGATAGGTGCGCAAGGGAATGACACGCGCTACAGTGGCTTCGAGGGCTTCCCCGTGCCCTCGTCAGGTCTCCTTAAACCTCAGCCCGCCTGCGCGGGCTATTTTTTTGCTCGTCACCGGAAACCGTGAAGCACGCCAACATCCGGGCACGGACCTCTCCGCCGCGGTAATCTTTCCCGCCGGACGGACGCACCGAAACCGCCCCGGGCTCGCTGCGCTATATTGGATGCCGACTCGGTGACCATCGGTCACCCATTGGCGCGGCGGCTCGCCAGCGCGTTCATGGAAGCGGAGCAGGCATGGATCTGGAAGGCCAAAGCTGGGACAGCGTCACGCGGGCATTCGAATGGCGGATTCCCGAGCGCTACAACATCGGCGTGGATGCGTGCGACAAGTGGGCCGACGGCAGCGGCCGGCTCGCGCTGATCTTCGAAGACGCCGGGGGGCAGGTCACGCGCTACACGTTCGACGAACTGAAGGCGCTCTCCGACCGCTTCGCCAACGTGCTGCTCGCACGCGGCGCCCAGCGCGGCGACCGCGTGGCGGTGTTCCTGCCGCAGGCGCCCGAAACGGCCATCGCCCATCTCGCGATCTACAAGGCGGGCCTCGTGGCCGTGCCGCTCTTTGCGCTGTTTGGTGTCGATGCCATCGAACACCGCCTCGGCGACAGCGGCGCCGTCGCGCTCATCACCGATACCCCGGGCCTCGGCAAGCTCGCCGAAATTCGCGCGGCGCTTCCCGCTCTGCGCGACGTCTGGCTCGCCGACGCCGGGACCGAGGTTCCGCCGCCCGGCACGCACGCGTTCTGGACCGACCTGAACGCCGCCTCGCCCGATTTCGCGCCCGTCGATACCGGCGCCGACGATCCGGCCATCATCATCTACACCTCGGGCACAACGGGCAAGTCGAAGGGGGCGCTGCACGCCCACCGCGTGCTGCTGGGCCACCTGCCGGGCGTCGAGGTTTCGCAGCAGGGCTTTGCGCGCGGCGCGCGGCTCATGTGGACGCCCGCCGACTGGGCCTGGATCGGCGGCCTCTTCGACGTGCTGCTGCCTTCCTGGCATCACGGCGTGCCGGTGCTCGCGCGGCGCTTCGCGAAGTTCGACGGCGAAGCGGCGTTCGACCTGATGGCGCGCCACGGCGTCACGCACACCTTCCTGCCGCCCACGGCGCTCAAAATGATGCGCGCGGTCGAGCGCCCCAAGCGCTGGAACCTTACCCTTTCTTCCGTGGCGAGCGGCGGCGAGTCGCTGGGCGCCGAACTGATTGCGTGGGGCCGCAGCGCGCTCGGCGTAACCATCAACGAGTTCTACGGCCAAACCGAGTGCAATGTCGTGCTCGCCTCGTGCGCGGCGCTCTTCGACCCCGTGCCCGGCGCGATCGGGCGTGCGGCGCCGGGTCACGACGTCGCCATCGTCGACGACGCGGGCCGCGTCCTGCCTGACGAGACAATCGGCAACATTGCCGTCGGCGCGCCCGACCCGGTCATGTTCCTCGGCTACTGGCGCAACGAGGCCGCCACGCGCGAAAAATTCCGTGGGCGCTGGCTCCTGACCGGCGACCAGGGCACCCGCGACGCAGCGGGCTACTTCCGCTTCGTCGGCCGCGACGACGACGTCATTACGAGCGCCGGCTACCGCATCGGCCCGGGCGCGATCGAAGACACGCTCATGAAGCACCCGGCCGTCTGCATGGCGGCAGTGGTCGGCGCGCCGGACGCGGCGCGCACGGAGGTCGTGGTGGCTTTCGTTGTCCTCAACGCAGGCCATACCGGCGACGAGGCGCTCGTGCGCGAGATCCAGCAGCACGTGCGCACGCGTCTCGCCGCGCACGAATACCCGCGCCGGATCCACTTCGTCGAGAGCCTGCCGCTCACGGCCACCGGCAAAGTGATGCGCCGGAGCTTGCGTGACCGCCTCGCCGATCCATCGGCCTCCTAGCCATTCTCCGAAGCGTCACGGCAGCGCCGCGAGCGCTTGCTGACACGCCTGCCAGCTTTGTGTCAGTTTTGTTCCGAAACGTAACCAAACATGTCAGGAAAGGCTTCCTGTAACGCAACAAAACCTTTCATATACCTAACGTTTCGAAATCGGCATCGGACCTGGTTAGACTTGCACACTTGGCCGTCTACGCGCAGCCTGGCTTGCTGTGCGCGAACGGCATAACAACCATGAGAATGCGTATGCCGCGATCCGACCGCCTCCGGCCGCACATCGAAACGATGCGGCCGGCAAGTACCGCGCCTGAAGCCTGCGCACAGCTCGCCAAGGCAGGCGGCTCGTGCGTCGAGGCACACCATGACCGTTTACTGACCGTTGACCCGCGGAGGCAAGCGTGAGCGACGCGCCCAACCAGCCCCAGACGCCCAATACGTCAAACACGTCGAATATGTCGAATACGTCGAACACCTCGGCCACGCCGCCCAATGCTCCCTCCACGCCGCCGCAAGGCCAGCCGCCGCGCAGGCGCCGCGGCCCGATCGTGCTCGCGCTCATCGTGATCGTGCTGGTGGCGCTCGTCGTCCTGCATCTGCTGCGCGGCAAGAAGCCCGAGCGCGCCGCCAGTGCCCAGGTGGTGACGGTGGCCACGGCCGCGCTCGGCACGATGCCGGAAACGATCACCGCGCTCGGCACGATCACGCCGCTCGCCACGGTCACGGTCCTGCCGCAGTTGAGCGGCTATCTCACGGCCGTGGGCTATCACGAAGGCCAGGATGTCGAGAAAGGCCAGTTCCTCGCGCAGATCGACCCGCGCCAGTACGAGATCAGCAAGGAGCAGGCGGAAGCGCAACTCGCCAAAGACACGGCGTCGCTGGCCCAGGCGCGCGCCGACCTCGCGCGCTACGCGATCCTCAACGAACGCAAGTCGATCGCCGAGCAGACCTTTACCGACCAGCAGTTCCTCGTCCAGCAGGACGAAGCGGCCGTGAAGTCCGACAAGGCGAACATCGCCCAGTACGAGCTCGACCTCATCTATTGCCACATCACGGCGCCGGTCTCGGGCCGCATTGGCCTGCAGCTCGTCGATCCGGGCAACTACGTGACCGCGTCGAGCTCGCCCGGCATCGCCGTCATCACGCAGATGAAACCCACCACCGTCGAATTCCCGGTGCCGCAGAACCTGCTTGACAACGTGATGCAGCGTTTCGGCACGGGCGCAACGCTGCCCGTCACGATCTACAGCAGCGACAACTCGAAGCAGCTCGCCACCGGCGCGCTCTACGCGATCAGCAACCAGATGGCCACGGCCACCGGCACGGTCACGCTGCGCGCGAAGCTGCCCAACGACGACGAATCGCTCTACCCCAATGAGTTCGTGAACGTGAAGCTGCTGGTGGACACGCTGCAGAACGCCGTGCTCGTGCCCACGCCGGCCGTGCAGACCGGCGCGCCCGGCGACTATGTCTATCTCGTGAACGACGACAATACGGTCTCGGTCCACAAGGTCACGCTCGGGCCGAGCGACGGCAAGAACACGGTCATCGCCTCGGGTCTTGCGGCCGGCCAGCGGGTGGTGACCGACGGTCTCGATCGCCTCTCGGACGGCGCGAAGATCCGCCCGTCGACCGGCCGCCCCGCGGCGGCAAGCGGTGCGAGCGGGACAAGCGGCGCGAGCGCCGCGGGCGACGACGAATCGAGCGCGGACGCCGGCGGCACAGCCGCCGCCTCGGGCGCAAGCGGCACGCACGCGCACCACGGCCACCACGCGCACGGCGCGTCGAATGCCTCGGGCGCGCCTGCGGCGTCGCAGGCCTCGTAAGCTGCGGACCCGGTGCCGATGAATATTTCCCGCCTGTTCATTCTTAGGCCGGTCGCGACCTCGCTGCTGATGATCGCGATGGTGCTGGTCGGCCTTGTCGCGATGAAGTTCCTGCCGGTCTCGTCGCTGCCTTCGGTCGACTATCCGACCATCCAGGTGCAGACCTTCTACCCGGGCGCGAGCCCGGACGTGATGGCCACCACGGTCACCGCCCCGCTGGAGGTGCAGTTGGGCGAGATCCCGGGCCTCCAGCAGATGGTCTCGTACAGCTCGGAGGGCGCGTCGATCATCACGCTGCAGTTCGACCTCTCGCTGAACCTCGACGTTGCCGAGCAGAACGTCCAGCAAGCCATCAACGCGGCCAACAGCTACCTGCCGAGCGGCCTGCCCGCCCCGCCAACGTATGCGAAGGTCAACCCGGCGGACCAGCCGATCCTCACGCTCGCGGTCACGTCGAAGTCGATGTCGCTCACGCAGTTGCAGGACGCGGCCAACAACCGCCTCGCCACGAAGATCTCCGAAGTGCAGGGTGTGGGCCTCGTCACCACGGCGGGCGGCAACGTGCCGGCCGTGCGCGTGGAAGCCGATCCGCAGAAGCTGGCCGCCTACGGCCTGAATCTCGACGACCTGCGCACGCTGCTCGCCAACGTGAACGTGAGCCAGCCGAAGGGCAACTTCGACGGCCCCGACCTCGACTACACGATCAATTCGAACGACCAGATCTCGGATCCGAACGACTACCTGAACACCGTGATCGCGTATCAGAACGGTGCGCTGGTGTTCATGCGCGACGTCGCGCACGTGAGTTCCGCGGCGCAGGACGTGGAACGCGGCGCCTGGTACAACCACGCGCCCGCGATCGTGCTGAACGTGCAACGGCAGCCTGGTGCGAACGTGATCGCCACGGTCAACCAGATCATGAAGCAGTTGCCGCAGCTCGAAGCGACGCTGCCGGCCGGCATGCAGGTCACGGTCGTGTCGAACAGCGTGGGCGTGATCCAGGCTTCGGTGAAGGACGCGGCGTTCGAACTCGTGCTCGCCGTCGCGCTCGTGGTCGCGGTGATCTTCGTGTTCCTGCGCAACGTGCCGGCCACCATCATCCCGAGCATCTCGGTGCCGGTCTCGCTGATCGGCACGCTCGCGCTCATGTACGAGCTCAATTACTCGATCGACAACCTCTCGCTCATGGCGCTCATCATCGCCACGGGCTTCGTGGTGGACGACTCGATCGTGATGATCGAGAACATCGTGCGCTACCTCGAGGAGGGAGAAAAACCGCTGCAGGCCGCCTTGAAGGGCGCCGGCCAGATCGGCTTCACGATTCTCTCGCTGACGATTTCGCTCATCGCCGTGCTGATCCCGCTGCTCTTCATGGGTGGCGTGATCGGCCGGCTCTTCAGCGAGTTCGCCGTGACGCTCGCGGTGACCATCGTGCTCTCCGCGGTCGTCTCGCTCACGGTCGTGCCCATGATGTGCGCGCGGATCCTGCGCGCCCAGGCCGAACGCCATCCCAGCCGCTTCGAGCGCATCAGCGAAGGCATCTTCGATCGAACGCTCGCCGCCTACGAGCGGGGCCTGAGGTGGGTGCTCGACCACCAGACGCTCACGCTGTTCGTGGCGCTGGGCACGATCGTGCTGACGCTCGTGCTCTACGTCGTGATCCCGAAGGGTCTCTTCCCCGTGCAGGACGTGGGCGTGATCCAGGGCATCAGCGTGGCCGACAACTCGGTGTCGTACTCGGCCATGGTGCGGCACCAGTCCGATCTCGCCGAAGCGATCCTCAAGGATCCGGACGTCGTCTCGCTGACCTCGTACGTGGGCATCGACGGCGTGAACAACACGCTCAACAACGGCCGCTTCCTGATCAACCTGAAGCCGCGCGACGACCGCTCCGAAACCGCCGAGGAAATCGCGCGGCGCATCCAGCAGGAAACGGCGAAGGTGGCGGGCATCCGGCTCTACGTGCAGCCCGAGCAGGATCTCACGCTCGACACGACGATCTCGCGCAACCAGTACAACTTCGTGCTGCGCGGACCGAACCAGGACGCGTTCAACCAGTACGTGCCCGCGCTCATCGCGCGCATGAAGCAGATCCCGTCGATCACGGACGTCACGAGCGATCTGAACTCCGACGGCCTTTCCGTGGACGTCGAAGTGAACCGCCAGCTCGCGGCGCGCTACGGCATCACGGCGGCGACCATCGACAACGCGCTCTACGACGCGCTCGGCCAGCGCATCGTCTCGACGATCTTCGAGCAGTCGGACCAGTACCGCGTGATTCTCGTCGCCAAGCCCGAGACCATACCGACCGTCGATTCGATCGGCGACATCTATCTGCCGAGCCAGACGAGCAGTTCGGGCCAGGTGCCGCTCAAGGGCATCGCGACCATCCGCATCACGCACTCGCCGCTGATGATCAGCCATCTCGCGCAGTTCCCGGCGGTCACGATCTCGTTCAACCTCGCGAAGGACGCCTCGCTCTCCGCCGCCGTGAGCGACATCCGCAAGGCCGAGGCCGCGATCAAGCTGCCGCCGTCGATCACCTCGTCGTTCCAGGGCGCGGCCGCCGCGTTCGAGGACTCGCTCTCGAGCGAGGTGTACCTGCTGGTCGCGGCGCTCGTGGCCGTCTACATCGTGCTCGGCGTGCTGTACGAGAGCTACGTGCATCCGGTGACGATCCTCTCGACGCTGCCCTCCGCCGGCATCGGCGCGCTGGTCGCGCTGATGATCGCGGGCAGCGACCTCGACGTGATCGGCATCATCGGCATCGTGCTCCTGATCGGCATCGTCAAGAAGAACGCGATCATGATGGTGGACTTCGCGCTGGAGGCCGAGCGCGTGCACGGCAAGCCGCCGCGCGAGGCGATCTTCGAGGCGTCGCTCCTGCGCTTCCGCCCGATCCTGATGACGACGCTCGCGGCCATGCTCGGCGCGCTGCCGATGCTGCTCGGCTCCGGCACCGGCTCGGAGCTGCGCCGCCCGCTGGGGCTCGCGATCATCGGCGGCCTCACGCTTTCCCAGGTGCTCACGCTCTTCACGACGCCCGTGATCTATCTGTTCTTCGACCGTCTCGCGCAACGCTTCGGCCGCAAGCCGAGCCACGGCCAGCCGCACCCGGGCGATGACGAGGGCGGCCCCGGCAAGGGCGAAGGCACGCCGAACGCACCCGAGGGCACCTCGTGAATCTTTCGGCGCTCTTCATCCGGCGGCCGGTCGCGACCTCGCTCCTCGCGGTCGCGATCCTGATCTCGGGCATCCTGGCGTTCTTCCAGTTGCCGGTCGCTCCGCTGCCCAACATCGCCTTTCCGGTGATCGTCGTCCAGGCGACCATGGCAGGCGCGAGCCCCGAGATCATGGCGTCGACCGTGGCCGAGCCGCTCGAGCGGCGGCTCGGTACGATCGCGGACGTCAACGAGCTCACGTCGACCAACTCGGTGGGTTCGTCGATGATCGTGATCCAGTTCGGCCTGAACCGCGACATCAACGGCGCCGCGCGCGACGTGGAAGCGGCGATCCAGGCCGCGCGCGCCGACCTGCCCACGACGCTGCGCAGCAACCCCACGTACCGCCAGTACAACCCGGCGAGCTCGCCGATCATGGTGCTCGCGCTGACCTCGGACACGCTCACGAAGGCGCAGCTCTACGACTCCGCCGATTCGGTCATCCAGCAGCAGCTCTCCCAGGTCGACGGCGTGGGCGAAATCACGCTCGGCGGCGGCGCGCTGCCTTCGGTGCGCGTGGAACTGCAGCCGGGCAAGCTCAACAACTACGGCATCGGTCTGGAAGACGTGCGCGCGGCCATCGGTGCGGCCAACGCGGACAGCGCGAAAGGCCACATCGATCAGGGCGAGCAGCGCTACGAGGTGATCTCGAACGACCAGATCACCAAGGCCGCGCCGTACCGCGACATCGTGGTGGCCTACCGCAACGGCGCGGCCGTCCTGCTGCGCGACGTGGCCCAGGTGCTCGACTCGAACGAGAACATCCGCAACGCGGGTCTCTACAACGGCAAGTCCGCCGTGCTCGTGATCGTCTACCCGATGCCGAGCAGCAACATCGTGCAGACCGTGCAGCAGATCAAGGACCGGCTGCCGTCCATCGAAGCCGCCCTGCCCTCGTCGATCAAGGTGCATGTCGCAATCGACCGTTCCGAGTCGGTGAAGTCTTCGGTGGACGATACCGAGCGCACGCTGTTCATCGCGGTCCTGCTCGTGATCGGCGTGGTGTTCGTGTTCCTGCTCTCGCCGCGCGCCACGCTGATTCCGGCCGTCGCGCTGCCGCTCTCGATCGTCGGCACCTTCGGGCCGATGTATCTGATGGGCTACAGCATCGACAATCTCTCGCTGATGGCGCTCACCATCGGCACGGGTTTCGTGGTCGACGACGCCGTGGTCGTGCTCGAAAACATCGTGCGCCACATCGAGGCCGGCATGGACCCGCAGGATGCCGCAATACGCGGAGCCGGCGAAGTGGGCTTCACCGTGGTGTCGATGAGCCTCTCGCTCATTGCCGTGTTCCTGCCGATCCTGTTGATGCCCGGCATCGTCGGCCTGCTCTTCCACGAATTCGCGGTCACGCTGTCCATCGCGATCCTCATCTCGCTCGTGGTCTCGCTCACGATCACGCCCACGATGTGCGCCTACGTGCTCTCGCGCGGACAGGGCACGCAATCGTCGGCGCGCTGGGCCGTGTGGATCGAGTCGCAGTTCGAGCGCTTCAAGAACGCCTACTCGCGTTCGCTCGACGTCGCGCTCAATCACAAGGGGCTCGTCATTCTCGTGCTGTTCGCGCTGCTGTTCGGCAACGTGTTCCTCGCAAGGCTCCTGCCTGCCACGTTCTTCCCGGAGCAGGACACGGGCATCCTGATCGGCCAGATCATCGCCGACCAGAGCATCTCGTTCACGGCGATGGAGAAGAAGCTCGCCCAGTTGCAGGCCATCGTGCAGAAGGATCCGGCCGTCGCCTCGGTGGCGGGCTTCACGGGCGGGCGGGCGCTCAATACGGCGAACGTGTTCGTCGAGCTCAAGCCGCTCGCGGAACGCCGCCTTTCGGCCACCGAGGTCGTCAACCGCCTGAGGCCCAAGCTCAATGCCGTCTCCGGCGCGCGCCTCTTCCTGCAGGCACAGCAGGATCTGCGTATCGGCGGGCGGCAGTCGGCCGCGGAATACCAGTACACGCTCACGAGCGAGGACGCCGACGCGCTCTTCACGTGGGTGCCGAAGCTCGTCACCGAGCTGGGCAAGTATCGCGGCCAGTTGACCGACGTGAACTCGGACCTCCAGCAGAACGGTCTGCAGACCTACGTCACGCTGAGCCGCACGACGGCCAAGCGCTACAGCTTCGATCCGAACCAGATCGACAGCGTGCTCTACGACGCCTTCGGCCAGCGGACTGTCTCGACGATCTACAACCCGCTCAACCAGTACTTCGTCGTGATGGAAGTCGCACCGCAGTACTGGCAGTACCCGCAGTCGTTCAACCAGATCTGGCTCTCCGCGGCGGCCGGCAACGCGAGCGGCACGAACCAGACGCAGATGTCGGGCAGCCTCGTCACGGGCGTCACCACGCCGGTGGCGGTCAGCTCGACGTCGAGCACGTCGAGCAGCACGAACTCGCTGAACGCGAACGCCGAGGCCAACCAGCTCACCAACAGCATCTCGAACAGCAAGGGCGGCAGCTCGAGCGGCAGTGCGGACAGCACCGCAGCCGAAACCATGGTGCCGCTCCTCGCGATGATGAACTGGACGACGGGCCACACCGCCACCCAGGTGAATCACCAGAGCGGCATGGTGGCCGGCACGATCTCGTTCAACCTGCCCGCCGGCGGGTCGCTCAGCGCAGCGGCCGCGACCATCGAGAAAGCCCAGCGCGACATCGGCATGCCCGCGGCGGTGCACGGCTCGTTCGCGGGCGCGGCGCAGGCCTATGCGCAGTCGATGGGCACCGTGCCGCTCCTGATCCTCGCGGCGCTCGTCGTGGTGTACATCGTGCTGGGCGTGCTCTACGAGAACACCATCCACCCGCTCACGATCCTTTCGACGCTGCCTTCGGCCGGCATTGGCGCCGTGCTCGCGATGCTGATTTTCGGCACGCCGTTCTCGGTGATCGCGATGATCGGCATCATCCTGCTGATCGGTATCGTCAAGAAGAACGGCATCATGATGGTGGACGTGGCCATCCAGCTCCAGCGCCACGAGAACATGGACGCGCGCCACGCCATCCACCAGGCGGCCGTGGTGCGGCTGCGCCCGATCATGATGACCACCGCCGCCGCCGTGCTCGGCGCCGTGCCGCTCGTGCTCGCCCTCGGCCAGGGCGCCTCGCTGCGCCAGCCGCTGGGCGTGACCGTGATGGGCGGCCTGCTCCTCTCCCAGATCTTTACGCTGTACACCACGCCCGTGATTTACCTGTTCCTCGACGGCCTGCGCGCGCGGCTCGCGCGCTGGGCGCGAAACCTGCCCTGGAACCGCCAGGCCGATGAGAGCGCATCATGATGAAGACATCCCGCATGCGGACAATCCCCGCCTTTCCTCGCGCACGCCCCGCGTTGCGCCTCCTTCCTCTCGCCCTCGCCGCATCGGTCACGCTGTTCGCGAGCGGCTGCATGGTCGGCCCCGACTATCATCGCCCGCAGGTCGCCGTGCCCGCGACGTGGAAGGAACTGCCCGGCTGGACCCAGGCCGAGCCCAATGCCGAAGGCCCGAAGGGCGACTGGTGGACGACGTTCAACGACCCGATGCTCGACGAGCTGGAACCGCTCGTCGCGGTCTCGAACCAGACCGTGAAGCAGGACTACGCGAACTACCAGGAGGCGCTGGCCGAAGTGCGCGTGGCTCGCGCGAGCCTCTTCCCGACGCTCGGCATCAACGGCTCCGCTACGCGCGAGCGCGCGTCCACGGGATCGGTCAGCGGCGTGAGCGGCTTCAACACGGGTGCGCGCGTCGTCAATGCCGGCACGCTCGAAGGGAGCGCCAGTTGGGATCTGGACGTCTGGGGCCAGGTGCGGCGCCAGGTGGAAGAAAGTTCGGCGACAGCCCAGGCCAGCGAAGCGACGCTCGCCAACGCCACGCTCTCCGAGCAGATCGCCCTTGCCAACGCCGTAATCGACCTGCGCACGACCGACGCCGACATCGACCTGCTCACGCACACGGTCGAGGCGTACAAGAACTTCCTGCGCGTCGTGGCCGACCAGGATCAGGCAGGTACCGTCGCGCCGTCCGACCTCGTTTCGGCGCGCACGCAACTGGAAAGCGCGCAGGCCAGCCTGATCGCGCTCGGCGTCTCGCGCGCGCAATACGAGCACGCGATCGCCGTGCTGGTCGGCCGCAATCCCGAGGACATGGACATCCCGCACAGCGAGCGACTGCCGACGCTGCCGGCGATCCCGGCGGGCGTGCCTTCCACGATCCTGCAGCGGCGTCCGGACGTCGCCACCGCCGAGCGGCAGATGGCCTCCGCGAATGCGGCGATCGGCGTGGCGGTAGCGGCCTACTATCCGTCGATCTCGCTCTCCGCGCTCGACGGCTTCACGCAGTCGCCGCTCTCGGGGCTCCTGCACATCAGCAATTACGTGTGGTCGCTCGGCGCGAGCGCCTCGGAAACGATCTTCGACGGCGGCGAGCGCAGCGGCGAAGTGGCCGCCGCGCGCGCGAGCTACGACGCGACCGTCGCCAACTATCGCGGCACGGTGCTCTCCGCGTTCCAGAACGTGGAAAACGATCTTTCCGGCCTGCGCATCCTTGCGCAGCAGTCCGAAGCGTTGGACGCCGCCGTGCGCGACGCCATTCACGGCACGGAGATCGCACAGAACGAATACGAAGCGGGCACCGTCGACTACACGACCGTCGCGACAGCGCAGGCGACGCAGTTGACCGATCAGCAATCGGCGCTGAGCGTGCAGCAGTCGCGGCTGCTCGACTCGATTTCGCTGATTGGCGACCTGGGCGGCGGCTGGACCGGCGTGATGCACGAACCGCTTCGTCCCGACCGTGCCGATCCGAACGCAAACGCCGCGGCCAGCGCACCCGCGGGCGCCGCCGCGCAAGAGGCAAGCCGCATGCAGACGGGGGCGACGAGTCCTTGATGGGACGCCAGGCTGCAAAAAAAGCCGCTGCACCGCGAGGTCCAGCGGCATTCTTTTGTCCGCTTTATACGAGTATCAAAGGCACTGATTCATCGTCGCTTCAGTCGGTCGACTTCCGCCAGGAATGACGGCGTGAATTCAGCGATCAGGCTTTCAATGTCGCGCACCTGATGCTGGACCGTCAGCACGGCAATGCCATTCGGCACGATATCGTAGATCACGAAATGCTGTCGTGCAGGCACCATGAGGAAAGGTGCGGGGCGCAACTGGCGCAAACGCCCCTTTTCCGGTTTGGCGGCTGCCCGTTGCATGGCCGAGTACAGGTCAGCAAGATAGCGGTCGGCCACCATCTCGCCCCACTCACGGCTCGAGCGCGCATGAATTCTGCGTAGTTCGAGAGCGGCGTTGCGGGTCAGAAATAACTGGGCGGCAGACTCCGTCATTGCCAGCCCTCAGCCTCCTTGCGGTCCAGCAGGGCCATATCAGCCTTGAAGTCACCCGTCGATGCAAAGGTACGGCCTGCGGCGAGATCGCGATAACCTGCGGCGATGGCCTCTTGCAGAAACTGCCCTTCGCGCTTCTCCATATCACGGCGGATCAGATCGCGCACGTATTCGCTCGGTGTTTCATACAGGCCATTCTCGCCCACCATGCGGCTTACAAACTCTGCCAGAGGCTGAGATAAACGGGCATTGATACGCTCAGTCATAGCGAACCTCGCTGACAATTTCACAGCAAAATTGTCGCACTAAACGCATTGATTGGGGCATCTATTGCGCCAGCAAATCATGGGTACGTGGTCCCAATTGATCAAGTACGCCAACCGGCTGTACAGCCTACAACTGCAATTCTGCGCACGGCCTGTTCTCCGCGACACGAAGAACAGGCCACCACCACAGCAGCCCCTGCCTTCAGCGCCCAGCCGCCGCACCTATCGCCTCGGCCAGCCCCGCATTGTCATAGGCTCGCCCCGCAATGCCCCACGCGCCATCCGCCGCATAAACCACGTTGACCCAGATACGGTCGCGCGTCAGTTGCCCTCCCGCCGCCCGCTCGACCACCTCCGTTGCCCGTTCGACAAAGCGCCGCTTCGCCTCGGGCGTCGCCAGCGCCACCGCGGGCAGCTTGAGCTCGACGAACGCCGCCGCGCCCGCCTTGCCGCCCGCAAACACGCGTCCGGTCGGCACCACGTGCAGCGTGCCGACCACGTTCGGCTCCATGAATGCATTCCCCTCCAGTTGCTCGATTTCCAGCAGGGCTTCGGTCAATGCGGCAAACACCCGGGCTTCGGCTGCGGGTGCGAGCAGGCCCTCGGCGACGGTCAGCGTAATCGGCATGGCAAATCCTCCTTCGGTGAGTGCGTAGATCAACAGGGACTAGCACCAGCGGTCGTGATATAAATACTGATCACTCTCTATAGAATAGATACTGATCGCTCTTTATGCAAGATAAAGAGCGATCACTCCGAAAGAGGCCGCCCATGCGTTATTCCGCCGAACACAAGAACGAGACCCGCGCACGCATACTCGAGGCCGCCAGCCGGCTGTTCCGCGAGGAAGGCTATGGGGGATCGGGTATCGGTCCGCTGACGAAGGCCGCCGGCGTGACCAATGGCGCGTTCTACGGACATTTCAAATCGAAGAGCGAGGCGTTCCGCAACGTCGTGCTCGCGGGAATCGAGCAGTTGCGCGATGGCGTAGCGTCATTGCGGGCCGCCCACGGCGCACGCTGGCGGCGGCCGTTCATCGACTTCTATCTGGGGCCGCGGCGCACCTGCAAGCTCGGCGAGAGCTGCGCGTTGCCGAGCCTTTCGCCGGAAGTGATGCGGGCCGACGACGAAACCCGCACCGCCTACGAAGAGGAACTGCTGCGCCTCGTGGACGAAGTGTCGGCGGGACTCGACGATCTGCCCGCCGCCGGCCGCGACGACCGTGCGATCGCGTTTCTCGCGCTGCTCTCGGGCGGCGTGACGCTGGCGCGCGCCGTACGCGATCCGGCGCTCTCGGAACGGATCGCGAAAGCGGTCAGCCGCTACGCAACGGCAATGACCGAGCCCGAAGACATGGCGCCAAGGCGCAAGCGGTGATCCTCGCCAGATGAGATCAGGGCTTCAGGGCCTCGCAAGGCGTGGCCGGCAGTGCCGAAGCCGGCAGGCCGAACAGGTAATCGAAACCGAGGTTATAGAGGTAGGCGTAGACGAGGAAGAACACCGTCAAGCCGATATCCATGACGAAAGCCTCGACCAGCGTAATGCGCAGCAACCCCGCGAATATCGGCACGAGTATCAGCACGAGGCCGCCTTCGAAGCCCACGGCATGCGCGATACGCCGCGCCACACTCCGGCCGCGCTTCGTCTGCCGCGCTTCCCAGCGCTCGAACATCATGTTGTAGACGAAATTCCACGACGTAGCGATCACTGAAGAGAGCACCGCCGCCACGGCTGCCCGGTCGAAACCGCTCCCGGCGATCGAGGCGAAGCTCGTACCGGTCACGAGAATGGCGAGACCCTCGAACACGGTGACATAAACGATGCGGCGTTTGAGACCTTGCATGGCGCCCCCGGCGCGAGTCGGAACGGCCTTGATACTCTCACGGGCAATCTGATACAACCAGTCAGCTTCTTTCAAAAAAACTGAAGGGTTGGCAATGAGCTTCCACTCGGACAATGTGGCCGTCTTTCTCGCCGTGCTCGATCACGGCTCGTTCTCGGCCGCGGCGCGCGCACTGGGCAAAGTGCCTTCCGCGGTAAGCATGACCATTGCGAACCTCGAAGCCGCGCTCGACCTCGTGCTGTTCGAGCGCACGGGCCGCGAGCCCGTCCCCACGGCCGCCGCCCGCGCGCTGGAACCGCGCGCGCGCCAGATCGCGCTGCAACTGAGGCAACTCGACGTGCACGCGCTCGCGCTGCACGCCGGGCTGGAAAAGACACTCGCCATCGCCGTGGCGCCGGAGCTGCTGGCCGCGCCGTGGAGTACGCCGCTACAGACGCTGGCTCACGAGTTTCCCGCGCTGGAAGTGAACATCGTATCGGCGCCGCAGGCGCACGCCATGCGTATGCTCCACGAGGGTGCCGTGCAACTCGCGCTGGTGTTCGAGCGGCCCGGTCTCGATGCGCGCGAAGGCTTTCAGGAAGTGAGCAGCGAATTGCTGGTGGCCGTGGTGTCGCCCGATCACCCGCTCTATCAGCCCGACCGGAGCTGCGTGAGCCACGAAGACCTGATCGCGGGCCGGCAGATCGCCGTCGCGAGCCATGCGGACAGCCGGCTCAACAACCGCACGCTCGTGTCGCGCACCACATGGCGCACGGACAGCCATCTCGCCACGCTAGGGCTCGTCCAGGCCGGACTCGGCTGGGCCTACCTGCCGCGCGCACTCGTGCTGCCGCTGCTCGCCACGGGCGCGCTTGTGGAGATCGTGTTCGAGAACATGAGCAACGAAATCCGGCTCTGGGCCGATATTGTCTGGTCGACGGAACGGCCGCTCGGGCTCGCCGCGCGGCGTTACGTCGACCTGATGCGCGACGGGCGCCGGATCGACCCATGACGCCCGGCGCGCTTCTGCCGGACCGACACGGCAAAGCCTCGGCGCAAACGCTATGCTACGGCTTTCGCCCAACCGGGCCACGACCGACCGCTAGAGGAATCATCATGAAACAGCCCGCCGGATCCATGATCACCTTCACCCGCCCCGACGGCCAGACGCTGCAGGGCTATCTTGCCCGCCCCGAAAAGGCCGAAGGCGCACCAGCCATCGTCGTGATCCAGGAGTGGTGGGGATTGAACGACCAGATCCGCGGCGTGGCCGACCGCCTCGCCCAGTCGGGCTACCTCGCGCTGGTTCCCGATCTCTACCGCGGCAAGTCCACGGTAGAGGAAGAGGAAGCGAGCCATCTGATGAACGCGCTCGATTTCGCCGACGCCGCCTCGCAAGACGTGCGCGGCGCCGTGGACTACCTGAAGACGTTGACCGACCGCATCGGCCTGACCGGCTACTGCATGGGCGGCGCCCTGACGCTGCTGGCGGCAAGCCAGATTCCCGGCATCACCGGTGTGGTGGTGTGGTACGGCTTCCCGCCGCTCGAATACATCGACGCCACGAAGATCACCGCGCCGGTGCTCGGTCACTGGGCCACGCAGGACCAGTTCTTCAAGACCGAAGGAGTCGACGCGCTGGAAACGAAGCTGCTCGACGCCAAGGTCGATGTCGAGTTCCACCGCTATCTCGCGCACCACGCGTTCGCCAACGAGACCGCCGTGGGCCCGAGCCGCATCGCCGCCACGCAGTACGACCCGGTCTGGGCGCAACTGGCCTGGGATCGCACGCTCACGTTCTGGGGCAAGACGCTCTGGCCGCGAGGCTGAGCCTCACTGGTCACGCGGGGCCGGCCCCGTTGACTGCCCCGCCGCCGTCAACCGCCGCAGCTCTTCCAGCAGCTTCACCGCCGGGCTCGGCAGAATGCCGTCCCGGCGCCGGAAGGCGGTGAGCGTGCGCCGTCCTTCCACGCCCGGCAGTTCGAGCGTATCGAACACCCCCGCCTTGCTTTCCGTCGCGTACATCGGCGTCGCCATCCAGCTCAGGAAGTGCGAGCTCGCCACGAGGCTCTTCAACACCGTGATCGAGCGCGTCTCGACCACCACGTTCGGCAAGCCCAGGCCCTGCTCCGCGAACGCCTGCTGCATGTGCTCGAAGGGCGCCGTGCCGCGCGGCGGGACCGCCCATTGCTCGTCGAGCGTGTCGGCCAGCGTGAGGCCCGGCTTGCGGCGCAACGGATGATCGAGCGCCGCCACGACATAACTCAGATCCTCCCAGCGGCAATCGCCGATCGCGGCGATCTCCTCGGTGTCCGGCACCGCCATGCTGAGCGCGAGGTCGATCTCGCGGCGCACGAGCGCATCGGCAAGACGGTCCCACACCCCTTCGATAATTTCCACCCGCAGCTTGGGCCACTTCTGCAGCACGCCGCTCACGGCGAGCGGCAACACATGGCTCGCAATGCTGCCCACCGCGCCGCAGCGGATCGTCCCGCGCGCGAGGCCGCGCATGGCATCGATTTCCTCGCGGGTCTGCTCGGCTTCGCGCAGCAAGAGGATCGCGTGCGGCAGCAGCGCGTCGCCGACGGCGGTGAGCTGCATGCCGCGCGAATGACGTTCGAAGAGCGGCGCGCCCACCTGGACTTCGAGCCGGCGAATCGCCCGGCTCAGCGCAGGCTGCGTAACGTGCAGCGTATCCGCCGCGCGCCCGAGACTGCCGGCCGATACGATCGTGGCAAAGGCATGCAGTTGCTGGAGATTGAAAGTCATGCCTGAAGGTAATGCCTTTGGGCAGAACAGGCAATTTCGGATTACCCCGAGCCTCGCGATAATGCCCCATCGGCACAACGCGCCCCGTACAAGGAGACATTCAATGGCAGGCAGCGCGCCTCAACAGAACAAGCAGGCCGGCATCGCACCGGGCACGACCGTGCGCGATGCCGTGATCGACTTCGCACGCCGCGTTGGCATGACGTCGATCTTCGCGAACCCCGGCTCGACCGAACTGCCGATGTTCCGCGATTTCCCGGCCGATTTCCGTTATGTGCTGGGCCTGCACGAAGCGGTCGTCGTCGGCATGGCCGACGGCTATGCCCAGGCGAGCGGCCGCGCGGCGCTCGTGAACCTGCATTCGGCAGCCGGCGTGGGCAATGCCATGGGCAATATCTTCACGGCGTTCCGCAACCGCACGCCGCTCGTCATTACCGCCGGTCAGCAGGCGCGCGCGATCCTGCCGTTCGACCCGTTCCTCGCCGCAACCCAGGCGACCGAACTGCCGAAGCCCTATGTGAAATGGAGCATCGAACCCGCGCGCGCCGAAGACGTCCCGCTCGCCATCGCGCGCGCCTGGGCAATCGCCATGCAGGAACCGCGCGGCCCCGTGTTCGTCTCGATTCCCGTGGACGACTGGGACCGGCCGTCCACGCTCGTGCCCGAGCGCGACGTCGCCCACGTCACGCGGCCCGATCCGGCGATGCTCGCGCGCATCGGTGCGCTGCTCGACGCCTGCGAGCGGCCCGCGTTCGTGGTGGGCGGCGCCGTGGACCGCGCGGGCGCCGTCGAGGACGTGGTTCAGCTCGCCGAGCGGCATCGCGCGCGCGTCTACGTCGCGCCCATGACGGGGCGCTGCAGCTTTCCGGAAACGCATCGTCTCTTCGCGGGCTTCCTGCCCGCCATGCGCGAGCGCATCGTCGAAACGCTCGGCGGTCACGACCTCGTGTTTGCGCTCGGCGCACCGGCGTTCACTTACCACGTGGAGGGGCACGGCCCGCATGTGCCGCCCGGCGCGCCGCTGTGCCAGTTGATCGACGATCCGGGCACGGCCGCGTGGACGCCGCAAGGTCTGATCGCCGTCGGCAATGTGCGGCTCGGCGTGCGCGATCTGCTCGAGCGCCCGGCGCCTCGCGAGCGCGTGCTGCCCGCACCGCGGCCGACACCGCCGCGTGCGCTGCCGCCGGCGCCAGGGGAACGCATGTCGGTGGCGTTCGCGTTGCAAACGCTCAGCGAAGCGCGTCATAACAACGGCCATGGCGACGATATCGTCGTGGAGGAAGCACCCAGCGCCCGCCCTGTGATGCAGACCTACCTGCCGATCGGGCGCGCGGGCGGCTTCCTCACCATGGACAGCGGCGGACTCGGCTACGGCATGCCGGCCGCGGTGGGCGTCGCCCTCGCGAGGCCCGGCGAGCGCGTGATCGCGTTGACAGGCGACGGCTCCAGCATGTACTCGATCCAGGCCATCTGGAGCGCGGTGCAACTGCGTTTGCCCATTACCTTCGTCATCCTGAACAATACGCGCTACGCCGCGCTGCAGGATTTCGCGCCGGTATTCGGCTTTGGCCCCGGCGATCCGGTCCAGGGCACCGACCTGCCGGGACTCGACTTCGTGACGATCGCGGCCGGCATGGGCTGTTCCGGCGTGCGCGCAAGCGTTGCGTCCCAGTTGCACGAAGCGCTGCGACACGCGTTCACGTCGCCAGGTCCGGCGCTCGTCGAAGTGGTCGTTGCGTAATCCCTCATCCTTATACCCATCACGCTCATCGAGGAGACAACCCATGCAAAACGTAGCAATGCTGATCGACGGCGAAAAAGTGTCCGCGCGCGATGGCGCCACGTTCGAGCGCCGCAATCCGCTGGACGGCACTGTGGCATCGCGCGCGCCCGCCGCTTCGATCGAAGACGCACGCGCCGCCGTGGATGCCGCCGCGCGCGCCTTCCCGGCCTGGTCGGCGCTCGGACCCGGCGAGCGCCGTGCACTGCTCACGAAGGCCGCACATGCGCTCGAAGCGAAAGCCGATGCCTTTGCGGCCGCCATGGCGGCCGAGACCGGCGCGTCGGGCCTGTGGGCCGGCTTCAATGTGCATCTCGCGGCCCAGGGCCTGATCGAGGCCGCCGCCATGACGACGCAGATCGGCGGCGAACTGATTCCCTCCGACGTGCCGGGCAGTCTCGCGATGGGCGTGCGTCAACCTGCCGGTGTCGTGCTCGGCATCGCACCGTGGAATGCGCCCGTGATCCTCGCCGTGCGCGCCATCGCACTGCCGCTCGCATGCGGCAACACGGTCGTGCTGAAGGGCTCGGAAATCTGCCCGGCCACGCACGGCCTCATCATCGAAGCCATGCAGGAAGTCGGCCTGCCACGCGGCGCCGTGAACTTCGTGACGAACGCGCCGGCGGACGCCGCGCCCATCGTGGAAGCGATGATTGCGCATCCCAAGGTGCGGCGCGTGAACTTCACGGGCTCCACGCGCGTCGGCCGCCTGGTGGCGGAGCAGTGCGCGCGCCATCTGAAGCCCGCCGTGCTCGAACTGGGCGGCAAGGCGCCGCTCGTCGTGCTCGACGACGCCGACCTCGACGCCGCCGTGAATGCCGCCGTGTTCGGCGCCTTCGCGAATTCCGGGCAAATTTGCATGTCGACGGAGCGCATCATCGTCGATGAGCCCATTGCCGATGCCTTCGTCGACAAGCTGGCTGCGCGCGCCCGTGCGCTGCCGCTCGGCGACCCGCGCAAGGGGCCGGTCGTGCTCGGCTCGGTCGTCGACATGAGCACGGTCGAGCGCTGCAACGCGTTGATCGACGACGCGCTCGCGAAAGGCGCGACGCTCGTGTGCGGCGGCAAGGCGGACAACACGCTGATGCCGGCGACGCTGCTCGATCATGTGACGCCCGGGATGCGCATCTACCACGACGAATCGTTCGGTCCCGTGAAGCCCATCGTCCGCGTGCGCGGCGAGGAAGCGGCTATCGCCTGCGCCAACGACAATCCGTATGGACTCTCCTCGGCCGTGTTCAGCCGCGACAGCGCGCGGGCGCTCAACGTGGCGCAGCGCATCGAATCCGGTATCTGCCACATCAATGGGCCGACCGTGCACGACGAAGCGCAGATGCCGTTCGGCGGTGTGAAGGACAGCGGCTTCGGGCGCTTCGGCGGCAAGGCGGGCATTGCCGAATTCACCGAACTGCGCTGGATCACGCTGCAGACCACGCCGCGTCATTATCCGTTCTGAGAGGTGATCCTGTTGACCCTCCCATGAGGCACCCCGCCGTCCCGAATTTCCAATAAAATCGGCCTCGCCTGGTGCCGGATACGCCCGATCCGGCGGCGCGACCGGCACCAGGCGCCCTCGTCCTCCCTGGAGCCGCCATGGCACAACTCGTCGATCGTCCCGCGTTGCTGTTCGTCACGCTGATCGTCCTGCTTTCCCTGGCCGCCGCGCTTGGGGCTGTCGTACTGCATCGCCTGTATCCGCTCCATGAGGAAACCCGCGAAAACTACAACGTCGTGCAGGGCGCCACGCTCACCCTGCTCGCGCTCCTGATCGGCTTCACGCTGTCGATGGCGGTCGGCCGCTACGACCAGCGCAAGAACTACGAAGAAGAGGAAGCCAACGCGATCGGCACGGAATACGTGCGCGCCGACCTGATCGGCGGCGCCGGATCGGCAAAGATGAAGGCGCTGCTCGCGCAGTACCTGGAGTTGCGCATCGAGTGCTACAGGACACGCGATGCCAAACAACTGGAAGCGATCAACAGCAAGACTTCCATCCTCCAGGGCCAGCTCTGGGCAGGCGCGCGAGACGCCGCTGCGGCACAGCCCAACCCCATCACGGCGCTCGTCGTGACCGGCATGAACGATGTCCTCAACACCCAAGGCTATACCCAGGCAGCCTGGCTCAATCGCATCCCGGTATCGGCCTGGGGACTCATGCTGCTGATCGCCTTCTTCAGCAACCTCATGCAAGGCTACGGCGTACGCGGCAAAACCGGCCGGCGCGTACTGCTCGTCATCCTGCCCATCACCGTCTCGCTCTCGCTTTCGCTGATCGCGGACATCGACAGTCCGCGCGGCGGCCTGATTCGCGTGGTGCCGCAGAATCTGCTCCTCGTTCAGCAATCGCTGCCGCCGAACTGAACGCGGCGCCCCGGGAAGCGTGGTGCCCGGGGCCATGCCCGGCACGCACCCGCCAATTCCTCTAAACTGGGCAGCCCGGCCAATTCAGGCCGGCAAGCGATTAGCAGAGGATGCCCGCATGAACGACCTTTCCGTCTTCCCCATCACGCGCAAGTGGCCAGCCCAGCATCCCGACCGCATCCAGCTCTATTCGCTCCCCACGCCCAACGGCGTGAAGATCTCGATCATGCTGGAAGAGACCGGCCTGCCCTATGAAGGGCATCTGGTGCGCTTCGACGCCAACGATCAGATGACGCCCGAGTTCCTCTCGCTGAATCCGAACAACAAGATTCCCGCGATCCTCGACCCCAACGGCCCCGAAGGCCAGCCGCTCGCGCTTTTCGAGTCGGGCGCGATCCTCATCTATCTCGCCGACAAGTGCGGCCAGTTCCTCGCACGCGCAGGCAACGCGCGCTACGAGACCATCCAGTGGCTCATGTTCCAGATGGGCGGCATTGGCCCGATGTTCGGCCAGCTCGGCTTCTTCCACCGTTTCGCGGGCAAGGAGTACGAGGACAAGCGTCCCCGCGATCGCTATGTCGGGGAATCGCGCCGTCTGCTCAACGTGCTCAACGAGCGCCTCGCGGGCCGCGCGTGGATCATGGGCGAGGACTACACCATCGCGGACATGGCCACGTTCCCATGGGTGCGCAACCTGGTCGGCTTTTATGAAGCGGGCGATCTGGTCGGCATTCAGGATTTCCCGCACGTCACGCGCGCGCTCGCAGCATTCGTCGCGCGCCCGGCAGTCGAGCGAGGGCTCAACATCCCGCCGCGCGGCTAAGCGGCGCCCGGCGCTTCGGGCCTCGCTCTACGCGAGGCTTTACGCCGGGATCCGGTAAGCGCAACGGCCGCCGCCCCGCCAGAAACACGCCGCTCACACGGACTTCACCTCGCCGCCGTCCATGCGCAGCGTCGACCCCGTCATCCAGTGCGCCGCCGGCGACACGACGAATGCCATCAGTTCGGCGATTTCCTCCGGCGTGCCGTAGCGGGCAATACCGGCTTCGGCCGGGAATTTCGCCGTGGCCTCTTCCACCGTCATGTCGTGCAGCGGCGCCCAGTGTTCGAGATACGAGCGACGCCGGCCCGTCATCACCGGCCCGGGCAGCACGCTGTTGACCTGCACGCCGTCCGCAATGCCACGGTCGGAGAACGCTTTCGCCAGCGCCACAATAGCGGCGTTGATCGTGCCCACGGCCGCATAGGGAGCCTTCGGGAACAACGCGGAATTGCCGGACATCAGCACGACCGACCCCGACGCCGCCTTCAGCGCCGGCCACGCCGCCACCGTGAGGCGCCGCGCGCCATGCAGTTTCAGCGCGAGCCCTCGTTCCCACTCGTCGTCGGTCATCTCGAACACGTCGATCTGCGGGACCGCCCCCGCGATGTTGAGC
The DNA here is from genome assembly GCF_046581065.1 of Paraburkholderia yinzeri. Classification (NCBI taxonomy): domain Bacteria; kingdom Pseudomonadati; phylum Pseudomonadota; class Betaproteobacteria; order Burkholderiales; family Burkholderiaceae; genus Paraburkholderia; species Paraburkholderia yinzeri. Next base: position 927,161 of record NZ_JBFOCJ010000003.1, read on the forward strand.
AGCGCGTCGATCCGGCCAAACGCCGCCAGCGTGCGGTCGACAACCGGCTGGGCCGCCCCGGGGTCGGCGAGATCGAGTTCGATCACGAGCGCCTTGGCGCCCGCGCGCTCCACCTCGCCCGCCGTTTCTTCCAGGTTCGCCCGATTGCGCGCGACCAGCGCGACGGCGCTGAAATCCCTCGCCAGCCGGATTGCGGTTGAACGGCCGATACCCTGGCTCGCCCCCGTGACAATGGCAACTCTCGTGGACATCACACTCTCCATAAAGGTGAATCGATAACGGCCCGTGCACTCGCTTCGGGATCAGCGCACAAGGAATCCGGAAATGGCCTCGGCAATTTCCGAAGCGTGGGTTTCGAGCGCGAAGTGGCCCGTGTCGAAGAAACGCACGACCGCTTGCGGCAGATCGCGCCGGAACGCTTCCGCGCCTGCCGGAAGAAAGAACGGGTCGTTCCTGCCCCACACGGCGAGAAACGGCGGCTGATGCGTGCGCAAGTACTGCTGGAAAGCCGGATACAGGGCCACGTTACTACCGTAGTCGCCAAACAGATCGAGCTGGATTTCATCCATGCCGCCGCGGGCGAGATAGTGGTTGTCGAGCGTGTAGCCGTCCGGCGAAACCGCTGTCGTGTCGGGCACGCCATGCGTGTATTGCCACTTCGTCGTATCGGGCGCAAGGAACGCGCGCAGCGCCTCGCGGTTCGCAGCCGTCTGCGCTCCCCAGTATGCGCGGATCGGATTCCAGCCATCGCTCAAGCCCTCTTCGTAAGCGTTGCCGTTCTGCGAAACGATCGCCGTAATTCTTTCGGGATGCTTGAGAGCCAGCCGGAAACCGGTCGGCGCGCCGTAGTCGAAAACGTACACCGCATAGCGATCGAAACCGATCACCTCCGTGAAGCGGTCGATGACGTTGGCGATGTTTTCGAACGTATAGGCGAAGCGATCGCGCGACGGCAGGTCCGACTGGCCGAATCCGGGCAGGTCCGGCGCGACCAGATGAAAACGCCCGGCGAGCTTCGGCATCAGGTCACGAAACATGTGGCTCGAAGTCGGAAAGCCGTGCAGCAACAGGAGCTTCGGCGCGTCGCGACGGCCGGTCTCGCGATAGAACACGTTGAAACCATCGACATCGGCGTGACGATACGCAATCGTAGACATGGTTTGCCTCCAGAAGAAACGACGAAACAACGCTTTCAGCGGCCGGCGACCGACCGCACTGCTTCGAGAATGATTTGCGCCACGGCATCGGGGGCCGTCATGAGCGGCGTGTGGTCGACATCGTGCGAACGCACGTTTGCGTTCATGCGGCGCGCCATGAAATGCTGCGTGGCCGGGTCGATCATGCGGTCGCGCCCCGCGACCAGGAACCATGCCGGCAAGTCCCGCCACAACGGCCGCGCCACGGCCTCGCCGATGCATGCGGGCGCAATGGGCCGCTGCACGGCGGCCAGCACCGCCAGCTCCTGCGGCGTCGCATCCTGGGCAAAAGCGCTGGCAAACGCGTCGTGCGGCAGCCAGATCCAGCCGTCGCTATCGGGAGCGAGCTTCGGCGCCAGCGGATGCGTTTCGCCGCGATAGAACACATCGGCCACCGTCTCGCCTTCGTCCGGCGCCAGCGCCGCCACGTAGACCAGCGCACGAACCGCTTCAGCCCGCGGCGCGCCGATCACTGCGCCGGCATAGGCGTGCCCCGCCAGCACGACGGGCCCCGCAGCCCGCCTTATCGCCCGTTCGAGCGCCGCCACGTCGTCGCCGAGCGACGTGAGCGGCAACGGCGCGGCGATTGCCTCGACGCCAGCCGCCTCCAGGCGGCCAATCACCTTGCCCCAGCTCGACCCGTCTGCCCAGGCTCCATGGGCGAGCACCACGCTTACGTTTTCAGATGCCATGTCGCATTCCTCCGGAGAAAGTGGCCACTGCCCAGGCGGTCGGAATCCGCCTCATCGAGTAACCTTATTAACATTGATTAAGAGGTTACTAACTGCGCATGTAACTTGTCAAGAATGATTTTGACGGTTACATTTTCCGCAACATCACTTAATTCGTGGTCAGCAATGGACTATCGTCAAAACCCCGCGATACTCGTGGCCGACGCGTTGGGCCTCGACTTCCTGAACTCCGTCGCAACGCCCGTGGACGAACCCGTTGACTGGGTGAGTGACGGGGAAGGCCTGCTAGCCTGGCTCGCGCAAACGGGCCTTGTGCCGCCTGCCGTGCTCGCGCAGTTGCGCGCAAAGGCCACGCGGGAGGAGTTGGACGCCGTGGCCGCGCGAGCGCGAGAACTGCGCGAATGGTTCAGGGGCTTCGTGCGTTCCCGCAAGGGAAAGCCGCTAACGGCACACGATCTCGACGACCTTGAACCCCTCAACCGGCTGCTCGCCCAGGACAAGCGGCATGAAGCGATCGTCGCGGCCACCGACGGCAGCACGCCGGCGCTGGCACTGCACGCGTACCGGCGCTGGACGACGCCGGACGCGTTGTTGCTGCCGATAGCCGAGGCCATGGCGAAACTGGTGTGCGAAGAAGACTTCACGCATGTGAAAGCGTGCGAGGGTCCACGCTGCACGCTGCTGTTCGCCGATCACACGCGCGGCCACGCGCGCCGCTGGTGCAGCATGGCGCTCTGCGGCAATCGGGCGAAGGTTGCCGCGCACCGCAAGCGGCTAAAGGAGCAAAGCGGGGAACAAAGCAAGGAGTAAGGCAGTAAACGTGACGGGAGACGGTACGGTAGTGCACACGATGCGCGTATGATCTCCCCCCACGAATGATCTTCCATTACCGGGTTTGACCATGAATTCTTCTGCCGATAGCGCCTCGCCACGCCCGCTGCGCGCGCTCACGCAACTCGAGGCGCGCATTCTGGGCGTGCTGGTCGAGAAGCAGCACACGGTGCCCGACACTTACCCGCTGTCGCTCAACGCGTTGACGTCCGGCTGCAACCAGAAGACGGCGCGCACGCCGGTGATGAACGTCAGCGAGACCGAAGTGCTTGGCACCATCGAGGATCTCAAACACCTGAGCCTGGTGTTCGAGGGCAGCAGCAGCCGCGTGCCGCGTTTCGAGCACAACCTGAATCGCGTGCTGGGCATTCCGGGCCAGGCCGTGGCGCTGCTGACGGTGATTCTGCTGCGCGGCGCGCAGACGGCGGCCGAGTTGCGTCTGAACTCCGCACGGCTGCACGGGTTCGCGGACGTGTCGTCGGTCGAGGCCTTCCTCGACGAACTGGCCGAGCGCGAGCCGCCGCTCGTCGTGAAGCTGCCGCGCGCGCCGGGCGAGCGCGAGAACCGCTGGATGCATCTGCTGTGCGGCGAGGTGGAAATGAGCGCGGGCGCCGCGGCGGCTGGCGATGCGCCGGTGATCGGCAATGCCGTCTCGTTGGCGGAATTCGAAACGTTGCGCGGCGAGCATGAGCGGCTTGCCGAAGAGGTGGTTCGGCTGCGCGCGCTCGTCGAGCGCCTTGCTGCTGAACTGGGGGTTGGGGTCGATGAGCGGGGGCAGCAGACGTAACGGCAGACGAGGCGGCGCGCTACGCGAATAGCGTGGCGCATAAAACCTTAAGCATGCCTTACCCTATAACCAGCAAAAACAGCCATTCCCATCGAAATTCACTACGACCCGGGGCGGGAATGCGTTTCGACCATAGCATGGAGATCTCTATCCATGGCTCGCAACACAGACACGGCGGTCGCGAGATCCGACTCGCCGATTGCGGCCCACACGCGTTTGACCTGTGTTTCAAGGTCGCGAATTGTGCAGATGAACGTAGCGGCTTCGATCAGAGACGCTTTTTCGTTTATCAGGTAGCGCCCATTGAGCGCAAACAAAACCTGCGCCATGCAGCACAACGCCCGATATGCACACCCCGCCACGTGCACCTGCTCGTGGCGCGAGATCGCCGTCTGCGCATTGTCGATGCTAAACGACACCTCCCAGAGGAATGTATTGACTAGTGCCGTGCGCAGTGCCACCGGATACGGTGAAGTTGAAGCTTTGAGCTTGTGGATGCTTTCGTCCGGATCGTAAAGGGGTTGGCATAGCGCCACCTCCCCCATCCAGATCGCAGAGCAGAACCCATGCGGATGTCCAGGCTGGTATTCCATCAAGACGCGCCCCGCGCGGCATTCGTCGATCACGGTGGCAACGCGCTCAATATTCCGATACAGAAGATCGACTTTTCGCCCCGCGACCGAGAGCCAACCGCCACCCACTATGCGGGGGCCCCATTCTCCAACAGGCGTTACGGCCGCTGAAACCGGATCGTCGACCAGTGTCCTGACCACGTTCAGCAACGATTCTGTATCCAGCGGTTCAGCGGATTCAAAATAGAGCCCGATATCGTAGTCGGACGCCTCGTTAGCTGTTCCCCTGGCACGAGACCCACCCAGGACTACCGCAACAACGCCGGGCACCTTTGCCAGAGATGGGACTATTCGCTTCAACAGCGTGTCCGTGATGGTGGGCATGTTTGAACCTTGTAGTCTGGAAATGCTTCACGACCGCAGCGCTTCATCGTCGTCGGCCGTGTGAGCAAACGGTAGTCCGGCACTTCGACGTTTCGCCAAACAGTGAAACAATTCGATAAGCGGTGCGTCGACAATAGAGTGCCGAGGTCGCGTAAAACTATCATGGAAACTCAAATCGCGAGCCTGCCGGTACTGTACTTCGGGCCCCCGTTGTCGATCGCCGCGATCACCGGCTCCGGCATTACTTCGCTCTTGGCCGATGCCTGAGAAGAAATTCTAGAACCCGGAACTCGAAGCCAGTCGATTTGGGCATGATGCAAGCTCCATGCTCAGGTCTTCTGACAAATGCAGGAAGGACCGAGGCCACGCTTCCCATTGTTGTCGACGACCCGTCGAAGCATGGCAGCGCCGCATCGCTCATTCCCCTTCGCTCGGAACCTCCTATACTGTTGCTACGCAGGCTCTGTCTCCCCCGATGACGAAGGCTGCCAGAAAGCCCCGGTGGCCGCATCCGCCGGGGCTTTCGCTTACCTGCCCGCCCGCGATCGGCCGTGGACGGCGCTGATCAGGTGTCCTTGAAAGCCGAAGGCAAAAACGAGCGCAAACATGGAATCAGCCAATACGTTGGCCACATCCGATGACGGCGGCCTGAACGCGGACGATGCGACGGAGCCCCCGGACGAGATCGCCCGGATCGTCGCATTCCGCAAACAGCACCGGGAATCCCAGCGGCAGTTCTGGCGGCTCCTCGGCGTCGCCCAGTCCAGCGGCAGCCGCTACGAGGCTCGCGAACTGCCAATGCCCCTGCCGGTTCGCCTGCTAGTGGAGCTACGCCTGTCCGGGGGAATTACGGGTGAGGATCTTCGAGCAGTCAGGCGACCGACGGCGGCGGCCGGCACTACGTCTGCCGTTTCTATTGTGGCGCCGGTCTCCGGCGGACTGCGGCGCCGCTACCATTTCCGCCAGGACTGATCCGCAGGTCCGGCCGTAGTCCGCACTAACCGGATCCGCCGCCATGACCGAATCCTTCGAAGCCGCGTTCGGGACGCTCACTGATGTTCCCGCTTGCAGGCGCCTGCTGATGGGCTGCGGACCTCCAAGCGGGGAACTCGAGTGGTGCGCCTTGGGCATTGGGGACGTGGATCCGGGCGCAATGCTGGGCATGTCCCCGATCGGCCGGGAGATTGCCGCCTGCATCGAAGCGTTCCGCGCACAGCCGGATAAGCTGACCATCGAATTTCTCCCCTGCGCGTCGACAAACTCGGTGACCGTGCTCGTGATGGGGGCGGTTTCGCTTCGGGAAGTCGCGGACTGGATGCAGGAGATGCTGGAAGCCATCTCTGGCGATTACGTGCCGGCCTGGCTTGCGCAACAATGCGGCCTGCGCAACCGACCCGGCACAACGGATTCTTCCCCGTGAAGCCGGCACGGCCAGGCAGCGGAGAAAGAACATGCTTAGGATGACGAATCATTTATCGAGATATTCGGACAGGCAACCCGCATTTCGGCAGTGGCGTATTCCAGGAATACAACACCCCTCCGAATGGGAATCACGTGAACTATCTCCAGGCGCAACCCCTCGATGGCTCGTCTGCCCAGCGCATCACCGTCGGCCGCGCCCTCTCCGCCGGAAACGACCGACGGCTCCGGTATATCAACGAAGCCGGAGTTCTGATACGCGATACGCGGTGGAAACGGGCTTCCATCCGTCCGGGGTACTGAAAGATCGGGATGCGAGGCTCGTGGCATCATGAAACTGCCTCTGATTCGTTGTCGCGATGTGACACTTGCGCCGGCCGAACCTCGCTGCGCCCTCAACCGCTGCTCACGCTCCGTGGCTACGCTCACTGTCGAGGTGCGCCATTTGCGCCGCGGCGTAACGCTCGCCGGCGGCCGCGCCTCTCGGCACCGCGCGCTCGATGGCCGCAAGATCGTCGGCGCTCAGGACTACGTCCAGCGCGCCGAGAGCTTCGGTCAGCCGGTCGCGGCGCCGCGCGCCGATCAGCGGCACGACGATGTCGTCCTGGGCGGCCACCCAGGCAATCGCGATTTGCGCCACCGTTACGCCCTTTTCCCCGGCAACCGTCCGCAGCGCCTCGACGAGCGCGAGATTGCGATCGACGTTCTCGCCCTGGAAGCGCGGGCTGTACGCGCGAAAATCGCCGGCGCCCGCCGCGCTCTTCTGCCAGTGCCCGCTGATGAGCCCGCGCGAAAGCACGCCATACGCGGTAATGCCGATACCGAGTTCGCGGCAGGCAGGCAAAATCTCGTCTTCGATGCTGCGCGAGATCAGTGAATACTCGATCTGCAAATCGCAGACGGGATGCACGGCGGCCGCACGGCGGATGGTCGCCGCACCGACCTCGGAGAGGCCGACGTGCCGCACGTAACCCGCCTTGATCATGTCGCCGATCGCGCCCACGGTTTCCTCGATCGGCACGTTCGGGTCGAGGCGCGCGGGCCGGTAGATGTCGATGTGGTCCACGCCCAGCCGTTGCAACGAATAGGCGAGGAAGTTCTTCACCGCAGCGGGACGCGCATCATACAGCGACCAGCCGCCCGCCGGATCGCGCATCGCACCGAACTTCACGCTGACGATCGCGGCATCGCGACGCGAAGGCGGCGCGCTCTTCAGCGCCTCGGCGATCAGCAATTCGTTGTGGCCCGAACCGTAGAAGTCGCCGGTGTCCAGCAAGGTCACGCCCGCCTCCAGCGCGGCGTGAATGGTGGCGATGCTCTCCGCGCGATCGGACGGACCATACATGCCCGACATGCCCATGCAGCCAAGGCCAATGGCCGAGCTGAGAGGTCCCGTTGCGCCGAGTCGAAGCTGCTTCATGTCTTTCTCCTGAACTGGCACCGCACACGAGCGGCGGTGGACGAGACGGATTATGGGCGCACCTTTGGCGTGCGATAATCCCCCTCAAACCGAATAGGTTGTCCAGATTTCCGCACAATGCCTGAGACCGGCTTCGCTTCCTGGCTGGCTATGGGTGAATGGTCCCGCCCAATCCTCTCAGCAAAAGACCTCCTTGCACCACCGGGCACCGCCTGTTAGAGTCCAAAAAACTATTCACTGCATAGTTTCACGTGAATGGGATGGTGTCATGCAGGCACCGCCCCTGGACAAGGAGACAGCATGGAAGTCAGGAACCTGCCGGAAGCAGCCCAGCGCACGCTCGCTACGTGGCACGACCTCCTCGAACGCAATGCGATGGAGGAACTGGACCCGCTGCTGTCCGACAACATTGTCTTTCGCTCGCCGGTGGCGCACACGCCTTATCCCGGCAAGACGGCGATCAAGCTGGTGCTGAAGACCGTCAACACCGTATTCGAGGACTTCCGCTACCACCGCACCTTCGCGAGCGACGACGGGCAAAGCATCGTGCTGGAGTTCAGCGCCACCGTGAACGGCAAGGCCCTGAAAGGCATCGACATGCTGCGTCTCGACGCGCACGGCAAGATCGAGGAATTCGAAGTGATGGTGCGCCCGATGAGCGGCCTGCAAGCGCTCGCCGCCGAAATGGGTGCGCGGCTCGCCGCCGCTCAAGCCGTGCTGACCGGCACGGACGCGTGAGTATCGGGAGACATCATGGTTCCCGCAATATGGTTCGGAGAACGGAATTATTCGCCCGCATGGATGCGGGCGGAAATGCAGCGAATTCTCGCCGGGCTGCACGGATTGCAGTGCAAGGAAGGCGACACGGTTGCCGCCATGCTACGCAATAGCCCCGAGTATGTCGCACTGGTGCTGGCCTGCCGCCAGGCCGGCCTCTACCTGGCATCGATCAACTGGCATTTCAAGGCGCTGGAAGCCGCACATATCCTCACGGACAGCGCCGCGCACACGCTGTTCGTCGACGCGGACCTGCTCGCCCAGATCCGCGAGGGAATTCCCGAAGGGGTCCATGTTGTCGCCGTAGCGCACACGGACACCACGGCCGCCACGGCTGCGGACCGCGAGGCATACCGCTGGACGGACTTCGGCAGCGGCCTGCCGCCCATGCCGCCGCGCGCCGGCCTGCTGCACGGCGCCATCACCTATACCTCGGGCACCACCGGCAAGCCCAAGGGCGTACGCCGCATTCCGTGGTCTCCCGACGAGCAGGTGACGATGCAGCCGCGCCTGCAGCGCGTCGTCGATATCGTGTATGGGACCGGCACCGACGTGACGGCCTATTTTTCGGCGCCGATCTATCACAGCGCGGTGATGAACTATCTGCTGCACTTCAGTCAGCTCGGCGCCACGCTGGTGCTGGAACCGCGCTTCGATCCCGATCGAACGCTCGATCTTCTGGCGCAGCATCGCGTCACGCATGCCTACCTCGTGCCCACCATGTATCAGCGGCTGCTGGCCGTGGATCCCGCCGTCCGCGCTCGCCGCGATCTGTCCGCCTTGCGCCACGTCGCCTCGACCGGTTCGCCCTGCGCCGCCCCGCTGAAGCAGGCCATGATCGACTGGCTAGGCCCCGTCGTCACCGAGGCCTACGGATCGAGCGAGGCGGGCTACACGACCTTTATCGATTCCGCCGACTGGCTGAGCCACGCGGGTTCGGCCGGGCGCCCGTTGCCCGATGCCGAAGTCCGTATCCTCGACGAAAACGGCAACGCACTGCCCGTGCGGGAGATCGGCCTGATCTACGTGCGTCAGCACGCCGTGCCCGACTTCACCTACATCAACCGGCCCGACGCGCGCGCGGCGGCAGAGCGCGACGGTCTCGTCACGCTGGGCGACATGGGCTACCTGGACGAGGACGGCTTCCTCTATATCTGCGACCGGAAAGCGGACATGGTGATCTCCGGCGGGGTAAACATCTATCCGGCGGAAATCGAATCCGTACTCCTCACTATGCCCGGTATCGAGGATTGCGCGGTCTTCGGCATTCCCGACCCGGAGTTCGGCGAAGCGCTGGCTGCGGCGGTCCAGCCGCGCGCCGGCAGCCTCATCGAAGCCCATGCCGTGCAGGACTTCCTGCGCGAACGCATCGCCAACTACAAGGTGCCTCGCGTAGTCGAGATTCATGCGGCGCTGCCGCGCGAAGATAGTGGCAAGATCTTCAAACGGCGTTTGCGCGAACCGCATTGGCAGGGTCAGGCACGCGTGATCTGACACAAGCACACCGACACAGGCGGTGCACCGCGCTCAGCGCTTCTCCGTCGCCGCCTTCAATGCGGAGAGGCAAAACTGGACGACGATGTCGGCCAGTTTTTCTGCGGTGGGGTTTTGAGTCGACGAGATGGAAATCTTGCGGCCATCGAGGGTCAGCACGGCAAGCCCGTGCGTTGCCGCCCAGACGGCAAACGCGAGTTCCTCTTCACTCAGCGCACTGGCGTCCGCACCCTCCAGGCAGGGGGCAATCGCGCGCCGCAGCAGGTGAAAGGAGGCCGAACCCGCTTCCAGCAGTTCCGGATACTGTTCGCGATTCTGGATCTCCGGCCCGAACATCAGGTGAAAGCGTGCCGGATGCGCCTGAGCGAATTCGACATAGGCCAGCATGACCGAACGCAGGCGCCCGGCCGCGTCTTCCGGGTCGACCTCGTCCAGCCGCGTGTGACGGAAGCTCACCAGATCGCGGAAGGCTTGGGCCGCGATGGCCGCGAGCAATCCGTTGCGGTCCTGGAAGTGATACGCCGGTGCCCCCGGCGAGACTCCGGCGAGCCTGGCGGCCGTACGCATGCTCATGCCCGCGATCCCTTCGGTGTCGAGCAGATGAGTGCCCCAGGCGATCAGCGAAGCACGCAGATCGCCGTGATGCCACTGCCCCTCCGGCTTGATGGTCCCGCCCGCCGTACGCGCTGAGACTTTGCGCTTCGGGGAAGGCCGGCCGTGTTCGGATAAAGATCGGGTCATGCGCGGTAGTGTAGCAGGGCGGTCTGGACGGATTGCCGCCAGTTCGCCTTACCCCTTACCGTCAAGCCGGTGCGTTCTCGGTGTTCAGCTTCGACACCACGCCCGTCCTGGTGTCGTAGTGGTAGCCCTGCTGCTCGAGTTGGGCGCTGATCGCTTCGACGATCAGCCGTTGCTGGACATCCTTGCGCAGCAGTTCGTGCTCCGGATTGATGGAATTCAGCTCGGCGGCAAGCCGACGGCTCAGCGAGGCTTCGCCGGCGCCGCGGGCGTGAACGACAATCATCTTTTCGTTGGCCTGGGCCAACTGCTGTTTCAGTCCGTTCGCGTACTCGGACCACTTCTTCATGTTCTCGCGAGCTTCGGCAATCGCAGCGGCGTGACTCTCCGCTTCGCGCGAGATCTGCGCCTTCAGCGCTTCGATTTCCTGCGGATCGGCATCCGCCGGCGACGTCGAATCCGCGCCCTCGACCTTTTCGCTCGCCAGCGCGCCTTCGGCAAGTTCCGCCGCATGCTGCTGTGCCGCGTTGGCGCGCGCTTCGGCCTCGGACAAGCTGGTCGAGAGCCGGGCGATTTCGGAGGCATCCGCGTTGCGTTCATCGGTCAGGCTGGCGAGCTGTGCCTGGGCCGTGTGCAGTTCATGGGCGGCGGCATCGCGTTCGGCCTGCGCGCCGGCAACTTCCTCACGCCGGGCGGCGTGCGCTTCCTGCTCGGCCTGCAGCGCCGTACGAATCGCTTCCAGTTCGCTTTCAAGACGCGCGACTGCTTCGGAATGCGTAGCTTCCAGTGCCGCTGCGCGCTCGGAATCGCTGTCCGTGCCTGCGCCAATCGGCTCTTCCCGCAAGCTCGCCTCGGCGAATTCCGCCTCCTGGCGCGAGCGCGCTTCGCGCTCCGCAGCCAGATCCGACATCGCGCGGTCCAGTTCCGCCTGAAGGGTCGCAACGTGCTCCGCAAGCTCCTGGGCGCGCTTCTCCGCGGCGTCGGTCCGTTGCACCGCGAGCGCGATGTCTTCTTCCAGGCCCGCTACTGTATCGACTTTCGCCTCGTAGGCATCCGTCATCTGATTCAACTGGCTTTGCAGCGCATCGAGTTCCTGGACGGTGTTCTGCAGTTCCGCGAGCGCGTCGTCGCGCTCGGTGCAGGCGTCCTCGACGCGCTGGCGCATCGCCGCAAGGCGCCGCGCCACCGCCCGCTCGGCCTCGTCCTGCGCCGACGTCCACAACCGGTCGAGCGCGTCGCGCATCGTGTCCGTCACGGTCTCGGGCAAAGCAGGACGCTCCACCACCTGCGGCACCCGCGGCGCGCGCGTTTCGCGCCACTTGCGCAACGCCGCCGCCACCGAGACCACCGAACCCGTATGGACTTCGGACCAGATGGCCAAGGGAGACACCGTCTGGCCTTCATTAGCCATCCGGTTTGCGATTTCAGCAATCTGTTCGTCCGTGATCGTAATGCTGCTTGACATATCTGCCTCGACATAACGCGAGCGGTGACGAATGCCATTTCGTCGTTCGGCGGGTAGGGGCGCAATACGGCCCCCTCGTGTAAGTACAGATTGTCGGGTAGCGCGCGTGCGGTTAATCGCTCGAAAAGCCGGGCTTACGCGCGGGTATTCATGAGATTGCGGTGCCTTGGAGCCCCGGAGTTGCCCTGCTCATTATGAGGTCCAGATCACATCCGGCCTGGCGGAGCCGAACGATCCGCGTGCGCCATCATTTGACCGCTTCGGCTTCCTTGAACTCGCCCGCGGCCGGCACGCTGCCCGACGGACTCATCATGCGCGGCTGCAGCATCAGCGCGACGAGCGCACTCCACCCGGTCTGATGCGATGCGCCGACGCCGCGCCCGTTGTCGCCGTGGAAGTACTCGTGAAACAGCACGAGGTCGCGGCAATGCGGATCCGCCTGAAGCAGCGGGTAGGCGCCCATCACCGGGCGCTCGTTGTTGCCGTCGAGCAAAAAGAGCGTCGTGACGCGGCGCGCCAGTTCGTCGGCGATCTGCGCGAGCGACAGCTTCTTGCCCGAGCCGGTCGGATACTCCACCCGAAAGTCGTCGCCGTAATAGCGGTGAAATTCGTACAGCGACTCGATCAGCAAATAGTTGACCGGCATCCACACCGGGCCGCGCCAGTTCGAATTGCCGCCGAACACACGCGAGTCCGACTCGGCGGGCAGGTATTGGACGCTGAAATTGCAGCCGTTGTAGCGGTAGACGAAAGGCTCGTCGAGGTGGGCGCGCGACAGCGCGCGCACGCCATGCTCCGAAAGGAACTCGCTTTCGTCGAGCACGCGACGCAGGAGCGCCTTCATGCGGTGCCCGCGCAAGAGCGAAAGCAGCAGCGCATTGCCCTTGCCCGGCTCGTTCCAGCGCGACACGAGCTGCGCAAGGTCGGGCCGGTGCTGGAGAAACCAGACGAGCCGGTCGCGCAGGCCCGGCAGGTTGCCATGGACGTGCTCTTCCAGCACGCGCACGGCGAAAAGAGGGATCAGTCCGACGATCGAGCGCATCCGCAGCGGCATGGTGGTGCCGTCGGGCAGTTGCAGCTTGTCGTAGAAGAACTCGTCGACGCTGTCCCAGAGACCCGTCTCGCAGCCGTCGTCGCTGCTAACGGCACTCGCGATATACAGGAAATGCTCGAAGAACTTCACGCCGATATCGACGAACACGTGATTCGCGAACGCGAGTTCGAGCGCCATCCGCATGAGGTCCAGCGCATACGCGGCCATCCATGCGGTGCCGTCCGCCTGATCGAGACGGCCGCCCGTCGGCAGCGGCGACGAACGGTCGAAGATGCCGACGTTGTCGAGTCCCAGGAAGCCGCCCTGGAAGATGTTGTGGCCGTCCGCATCCTTGCGGTTCACCCACCAGGAAAAATTCAGCAGCAGCTTGTGGAAGATCCGCTCTAGAAAATCGCGGTCGGCGTGACCGGTGATCGAGCGATCGATTTCATAGACGCGCCACGCCGCCCACGCGTGCACCGGCGGATTCGCGTCGCCGAATGCCCACTCGTACGCAGGAAGCTGGCCGTTGGGATGCTGGTAGCGATCCTTCACGAGCAGCAGCATTTGCTTCTTCGCGAACATCGGATCGACCAGGGAGAACGCGACCGCCTGGAACGCGAGATCCCACGATGCGTACCACGGGTACTCCCACTTGTCCGGCATCGAGAGGATGTCCGCGTTGCACAGATGCCGCCAGTCCGCGTTGCGCCCGCGCCGGCGGCCCGCGGGTGGGGGCGGCTGCAGCGGGTCGCCTTCCATCCAGCGGTTCACGTCGTACTGGTAGTACTGCTTCGACCACAGCAGACCCGCGAGCGCCTGACGCTGCACGAGCCGCGCGTCGGCACTCTCGATGTCATGCTGCAGCGCGTTGTAGAACGCGTCCGCTTCGGCAATACGGTGCGCAAAAAGGGCGTCGATATCGAGCGACACTTCCTCCCTGGGCACGGACAGCGGGCGCCAGCGGAACGTGACGACGGCGCGGCCGTGCGCCGCGAGTTCGAAATGGACCCGCGCGACCGCCTTCGTGCCGGCGTCGCGCCGGATCGCGTCTCCACGGCCATGCACGACATAGTCGTTGATGCCGTCCTTGAACGGGCCTGCGCTGTCCATGCCGAAGAGCCGCTTCACGTTGGTGTCGTTTTCGCAAAACAGCCACTCGACCCTCGCGCCGTCCTGCGAGGCTGCCGTCACGACGAGCGGCTCATGCGTATCGCTCCGCGCCACGACGTGCTCTCCGTCGGACGACGAAACGAGCGTGAGCGACGGCTTGCCTGCCGCCTTCCACGACCACGTGTTGCGTGCCCAGATCTGCGGCAGCACGTCGAGCGAGGCATGCTGCCCCGCCCGGTTCTCGACCGTGATCCGCATGACGATGTCGTCCGGCGTGTGCTTCGCGTACTCGATCTGGACGTCGAAATAGCGCTCGTCGTCGAATACGCCGGTGTCGAGAATCTCGTATTCGGGCATGTGCTCGCCGCGCCGCGCGTTCTCCTCGATCAGATCCTGGTACGGAAACGCGGCCTGCGGGTACTTGTAGAGCATGCGCATATACGAATGCGTCGGCGTGCTGTCGAGGTAGAAATACAGCTCCTTCACGTCCTCGCCGTGATTGCCCTCTTCGTTCGTGAGTCCGAACAGACGCTCCTTCAGGATCGGGTCGAGGCCGTTCCACAGCGCGACCGAGAAGCACCAGCCGAGCCGCTCATCGGCAAAGCCCGCCAGGCCGTCCTCGCCCCAGCGATAGGCGCGCATGCGCGCGTGGTCGTGCGGGAAATAGTCCCATGCGGTGCCGTGCTCGCTATAGTCTTCGCGCACCGTGCCCCACTGGCGCTCGCTCAGGTACGGCCCCCAGCGTTGCCAGCGGGCATAGTCGTTCGAGTACAGGCGTTGGCCTTCAACCGTCTGGCTGAGGCCGTCAGCACGCTGCAGCATGGGCATCTCCTGCTCTTGCGGCCGCCGGGATGCGGCCGCGGAGGTCGGGCTTCGGGCGCCGGTTGGCGCGCGGGTGCGTCGAGAGTCACATGCTAGCGCGGTTTGCCTGCCGGCAGGCGGCACGGCAGACCGATGCCGGCTACCCCGGCTCGCCGAGCCGTTTGAGCACACGTAGCAGTTCGCCGAGCGACCACGCCTGGAACGGCGCGCCGCCCGGCCTGTGCGGCGCGTCCCCGTCGGCGACTTCAGAGACATGATCGAGCCCGGCGCGATCGAGATGCGCGAGGAGCGGCGCGACAAAACGCTCGTGCGCGAGCGCGCGCTGCGCCGCGGTATCGCCATTGACGCGCAGCCACGCCTCCACGAAGGGCCCCAGCAGCCAGGGCCAGACGGTGCCCTGGTGATACGCGCCATCGCGCTCCAGCACACCGCCACGGTAATACCCGCGATACGCGCGATCCGAAGGTGCCAGCGTACGCAGCCCCATGGGTGTGAGCAAATGCGCTTCGACCTGGGCGACGACCGCGCGCGCCGCGTCGCCTTCGAGCAGCGCGAACGGCAGACCGCCCGCCGCGAAGATCTGATTCGGCCGAATCGAGCGGTCGACGTTGCCGTCGACGTGATCGACGTCGATCACGTCGAATAGCGCGCCCGTCGACCGGTCGACGAAGCGTTCCACGAACGCGGCGCTCGCGCGCGCTTCGAGTTCGCGCCAGCGCGTATCCCAGGCGCCTGCCGTGCGGAGCGCGTTGATCCACAACGCCTCGATTTCAACCGGCTTGCCGATGCGCGGCGTGACCACCCAGTCGCCCGCTTTCGCATCCATCCACGTGAGCTGCACGCCCGGCACACCGGCTCGCAGCAGCCCGTCGCGCGGATCGGCGGCGATCCCGTAGCGCGTGCCGCGCGCATAGCCCTGGAGGATGGCGTCGACCGCGTCTTGCAGCACGCGCCGCGCGGCGGACGGCACGTTCGCGGCCGAGCAATACTCGTGCACCGCAACGACGAACCACAGCGAGGCGTCGACCGAGTTGTATTCGGGCGCACCGCCGGTATCGGGAAAGCGATTCGGCAGCATGCCCTCGGAGACCGTCGCCGCCCATTCGAGCAGGATCGCGCCCGCGTCCTCATGGCGACCGCTCGCGAGCAGCAACCCGCGCATGGCGATGAACGTGTCGCGGCCCCAGTCGGTGAACCAGGGGTAGCCCGCGACGATCGTGCGGCCCGTGCCGCGCGCGACCAGGTAGGCGTCGGCGGAGCGCTGCAGGCGCGAGCCGAGGGGGGCCATGCGCGCGGCCTCGAAGCCGACGAGCCGCGCCGCATGGCTCGCCGCGCCGTCGCCAGTCTCTTGCGGCGTATTGGCCGCGCCAGAGCGTAGTTCCGCGCGGAACAGGAGCACGGCGTCGCCTTTGCCGAGGTCGAACGAAAACACCCCGGGCGTTGCAAGATCCTCGATGCAGTCGAGACCGCGCTCTCGTTCACGCAGATAGCAGAAATTGCGGTACCAGTCCGGCGCATGCGTATAGCTGCCGTTCGAGCGGGCCACGATCGCGGGCAGATCGCCGTACGGCTGCCAGCGCACCCGCTCGCCGTCGATCTGCGCATCGAACGCGAACGCGGGGTTCTCATGGTGCAGCGCATGGTAGTCGCGGCCCGACATCAGCGGGCGGACTTTCAGCGTGGGCGTGGGCGTTACGTCGCCTAGCATGGTGGTATGGGCGGCTCCTTCGGCAGGGGTTTCGAGCCGCCAGCGCAGCATGGTCTCCCGGCTCGCCTTCGCAACAAACCATTCGGCAACGAGCACGGCGCCGCCTTCGAGCCGGTAGCGCCACGTCGGCCAGGGCGCCGTGTCGAAGCTCGCGATGCTGCCCGAGGTATCGGGATAGAGCAGATCGGGCGCGTAGCGCTGCATCGTCAGCGCGATCTTGCGATCGCCGCATTCGAGCCACGCTTCGATGCCGTTGACGAGGACCACGCGGCCGGTGGGCGGCTGCGTCGCGGCGAGCAGCAGCGCGTGATAGCGGCGCGTACGCGCCGTCCCGACCGTGCCCGAAGCGAATCCGCCCTCACCGTCCGCTTCGAGCCATTCGTCGTCCAGGCGGGCCGCATCGATGGGACTATCAAGGTGCGTCATCGGGGTACCTCGCCCTCGCGGATAGCGTATGGCGCCGAGTGTAATGGAAGCGTCGCCGTTGCGTGCTCGCGAGGTGCCGCGCCGTTCGCCAGGTGCAGTAGATGGTGGCCTGTCCGGTCATGAACTCAGGTTGAGCGCCGCCCCCTTTGCCGCTTCCGGTCGTCGGGCCCGATGACGAGGTGCTGGCTGAAGTGGGCCCTGACAAAGTCCACGAATACGCGCACTTTGGGCGTCATTTTCCGGTTGCTGGGCCACACGATGTGGAACGTGTTGGAATCTGCCACGTAGGTGTCCAGCACGGTCTTCAAGCGTCCCTCCGCAACCGCGTTCTTGACGGCGAAGTCCGGCGCGCATGTGATCCCCCGCCCCGCCAAAGCCAGGTAGAGCAAAACGTCCAGGCTGCTGCATACCATCGTCAAGGGTAGCGACGAACCTGCTGCAGTGAATGCCGATTGCCGCAGGGGCCATTGATACAGCGCCCCTGTCGTGGCCCAGCGATAGTGCAGGCACGCATGATCCAAAAGGTCATCCGGCTTCGCTGGCGTTCCCTTTCTTCGCAGATAGGCCGGCGCAGCCACCACGCAGGCGCGCCAGGGTCCAAGGGGACGCGACACCAGACGCGAGTCCCGCAGCGCGCTCCCTCGAATCACTACGTCGAATCCTTCATCGATCACATCGACCAGTCGATCCGTGACATCAAGATCGAGCTCGATTTCCGGATGGCTTTCCATGAACGCGGAAATCACGGGCAGCGGCAGCCCCGCGGAAAGCGACAGCCCAACCCGCAGCCTCCCGCGCGGGTGTTGTGCCATCACGCTCAGTTCGTCCTCCGCTGCCTGCACTTCGCCGAGAATGCGTTTGCATCTCTCCAGGAACATTTCGCCTTCGGACGTAAGACGGACGCTCCTCGTGCTGCGCTGAAAGAGCCGCACGCCAACGCGCTCTTCAAGTCGCGAAATGCTTTTACTGACGGCTGAAGCGGAGATGCCAAGACCTCTCCCCGCAGCGGCAAAACTCCGCGTTTGCGCCGTCCGTACAAAGACATCCAGGCCGCCCAGCGCACTCAAATTCTCCACGTTGGCTCCAAAATCGATTAGTGACATTTTTGTCATTACAGACAAGAACAGTAGCCCCGTTAATCACGCGGAGTCAATGCGATTACGATGGAATCGAAAGGCAGTTCGCCTTTATGGGATCCCGGCGAGCCGCTTCAAACAGGAGAAAATTCTCGTGAATACTACTGAACATCTCGATGCTTACCTCGAAGCCATGGGCAAGCGCCACGCCGAGGGGACGCTTGCCCACATGGCGGACGACGTCGTGCTCCACAGCCCGATCGCCCCCGCGCCTATCGAGGGCAAGCAACGCGTGGCCCATGTCCTCACCCAGCTTCTCAGCACCGTGGACGCCTTCGAACCGAAGCGCGTCCTGCGCGATGGGGCCGACTTTGTCGCGATCTTCACGATCCGGTTCGGTGACCACGTCATCAACGGCATGGATCACATGCGCCTCAACGACGCCGGCCTTGTCGACAGCATGACGGTTGCATGGCGCCCGCTTCCGGCGATTGTCGCCGTGCAGCAAAAACTGGCTCCGAAATTGGGAGGGAAAGCGCTCATGCTGGTTCCCGCGGACGCCCCCGCCTGATCGACTGACCGTTTTGCCCGCCAGAAGACGCGCGCTTTGCGCCCCTTCGATGCCGCCTTCGGGCGGCGAATCTGGCAGATCGTCCAATTTTCGCCAATAATGGCCGAACCTCCACTACTGGACGATGGCGGCCATGGATTACCATCCCGAAGCCATCCGCACGATCGCTCTGGTCGGGCACGCCGGATGCGGAAAAACCTCCCTTGCCGAAGCGCTGCTGCATCAGGGCGGCGCACTGCACGCCCCAGGCAGCGTGAGCCGCGGCAGCACCCTCTGCGATTTCGATCCGCTCGAACGCAAGTATCACCACTCGCTCAGTTCCGCCGTCGCCCATTTGCACTATCGCGACACGCGCGTCTATCTGCTCGACACGCCGGGTTATCCCGACTTCGCGGGCCTCGCGATCAGCACGCTGCCCGCGGTCGAAACGGCCGCCATCGTGATCAACGCCCGAACGGGCATTGAAATGACGACCCGCCGCATGATGGCGTACGCGCAGCAACGCAAGCTTTGCCGGATGATCGTCGTGAACGGCATCGACGGCGAGAAGGTCGATCTTCCGGGCATACTGGCCGAGATCCAGGAGGTGTTCGGCAAGACGTGCCTGCCCATCAATCTGCCGGCGCAGGGCGGTCGCGAAGTGGTGGACTGCTTTTTCAACCCGGCGGGCGAAGCCGACTTTCATTCCGTGGAAGCGGCGCACAATGCGCTCATCGACCAGGTGATCGAGCTCGACCCCGCGTTGATGGAGCTGTATCTGGAACAAGGCGAAGCCGTCCGTCCCGAGCAGTTGCACGAACCCTTCGAGCGCGCGTTGCGCGAAGGCCATCTGGTGCCGGTCTGCTTCACTTCGGCGGCCACCGGAGCCGGCATTGCACAATTGCTCGACGTGTTCGTGCGACTCCTGCCCAATGTCACCGAAGGCAACCCGCCGCTTTTCTATCGCGAAGTCGACCATCAGGTGAAGGCCGTGCATGCCGAGCCGGTTGCGGACAAGCACGTGCTCGCACACGTCTTCAAGATCGTGATGGACCCCTACATCGGCAAGATGGCCGTGTTTCGCATCCATCAAGGCACGGTCGTGCGCGACCGGGAGCTCTATATCGGCGAAGGGCGTCAGCCGTTCAAGGTGACGCGTCTGTTCATGCTGCAGGGCAAGGAGCACACGGACGTCCTGCGCGCCGGCCCCGGCGACATCTGCGCCGTCGCGAAAGTCGACGAGATCGGCTTCGCGCGGACTCGGCGAGCTGCATCTGCGCTTCATGCTGGAGCGGCTGACCGACCAGTACAAGCTGGAGGTCATCACGAGGCCGCCCACCATCGCGTGGCGGGAAACCATAGGCGGCAAGGCGGAGGGGCACTACCGGCACAAGAAGCAGACGGGCGGCGCGGGCCAGTTCGGCGAAGTCATGCTGCGCGTGGAGCCGTTGCCGCGTGGCGAGGGCTTCGAGTTCGTGGATGCCGTCAAAGGCGGCGCCATTCCTTCACAGTTCATTCCGGCGGTGGAAAAAGGCATCCGTCAGGTCGTCGACAGCGGACCGTTGGCCGGCTTTCCGATGCAGGACGTGCGCGTGACCGTATTCGACGGCAAGAGCCATCCGGTCGACTCGAAGGAGGTGGCGTTCGTGATGGCGGGGCGCAAGGCGTTTATCGACGCGGTGCTGAAAGCCCAGCCAATCGTGCTCGAACCCATTGTCGACATCGAGGTCATGACGCCCGAAGCGACGTTGGGCGACATCATCGGCGACCTGTCGGCACGCCGCGGGCAGGTGCACGGAACACGCACGGTGGGCGGCAATGCGATGGTCCTTGCGGGCAAGGTCCCGCTGGCCGAACTCAATGACTACCAGTCACGCCTGAACGCGATGGCGGGCGGACATGGCAGCTACAGCATCCAGTTGAGCCACTACGATCCGGTGCCGACCGTTCAGCAGGAGCGGCTCGCGGCTCAGCACAAGAGTCGGGGCGACAACGCCGAGTGAGCATCAAGTATCGCGGCGGCCGGAATCAGCCGTCGCTCAACTGTCTGGCGGCCGCGCCGGTACCTTCTGCCAGCCTCCGGGGCAACTCTGCACGTAAGGGTAGTAGCGCTGAGACATGGGGCAGTAGTACCAGACGGCCAGTTGCGCGGGAGGACCCGGATCGTCCGCGCCCGGGTAGCCCGCGCCCTGATCGTCCGGATACGCCGCGCCGGCCTCCGGCTGACCCTGCTCGATGTACTCCGTGGGCGGCAACAGGTCGCTGGACACGTACGGGTAGTAGACGCTGCCGTAATAGGCCGGGGCGTAGTACGGATAGAACGGATAGCCGTAGATGAAGCCCGGACCGAAGTAGAAGCCGACGTTCACGCCGCCGCAGCAACCGTACCAGCCATGGTAGTAACCGCCGTGATACCAGCCGTAGTAGCCGCCGTGGTACCAGCCGCCGCCGCGGTAGCCGCCATTCCAGCCGCTGCTGTGGTTCACGCCGCGATAGCCGCCGTAGCCGCCATAGTGGCCTCCGCCGCGAAACCAGCCTCTGCCCGCGGTGGCCGTGGCGCTGATGCATAGCGCCGCCAGCACGAACAGCAGCAGGCACAATCCACGCTTGATCATGATGCCCACCTCGATAGCTCCGTGCCCCGTCCGGCACGACACGGCATCCGTGTCGGCCAGCCCCGGATGAGAACCCGCTGCGACAGCGGAATGTCATCGGGGCGCACTGGTTAGCCTCATAGATCAGTTTAGGCGTCGGGACGACATTTTTCCTGCCGGGTCGGGCGGCCGGGTCGGGGCTGTGCCGAACGCTCCCGCAAGAAAGCCGGCCATAAAGGCACGCGAGGTGTGCGCAGCAGAAAGCGCGCAGTAAACGAGCCGGGGCGCCGGCATGCCGGCGCCCCGGTAACGGACGGGCTATTCGTGTACCCGTCCCTTAGAAGCGGTTTCAAAAAGAGTTCGTAGGGGCTGTTAACCCGTAACGCAAACTGTTACCTCGATCGTTGTCACAACAGGATCGAGGAGATGGGCAAACCAATCATCGACGACGAACTGTGGGCGCTGATCGAGCCACTGCTACCACCGGCGAAACCACGCCGCTTCAAGTATCCGGGCCGCACAAGCCAGTACCGGATCGCGCCGCGCCGACCGGCATCTTGTTCGTGCTGAAGACCGGCATCCGCTGGCGAGATCTGCCAGCAGAGATGGGATGCGGCTCCGGCGTCAGTTGCGGGCGAAGGCTACGCGATTGGCAGCAAGCCGGCGTGTGGGATCGACTGCACGCACTGCTGCTGGCGAAACTACGAGTGGCCGAGAAGATCGACTTCTCCCGCGTCGTCGTCGATTCATCGTCGATTCGTGCGGTTGGGGTGGGCGAAAAACTGGCCCGAATCCCACCGACCGAGCGCGACCCGGTTCCAGGCACCACGTCGCCACCGACGCCAACGGCACGCCGATCGCGGCAATCCTGACTGGCGCCAATCGTCATGACGTCACCCAACTGATCCCCTTGATCGAGGCCATCGTGCCGGTTGGCGGCGTGCGCGGCCGGCCGCTGAGTCGCCCTGGGCGGATCTACGCTGACCGTGGTTACGATCATGACAAGTACCGACACCTTCTTCACGCGCGAAACATCCCCACCAGCATTGCGCGGCGTGCTCACCCGCACGATAGCGGCCTTGGGAAAGTCCGTTGGGTCGTCGAACGTACACATGCCTGGTTGCATAACTTCCGCCGTCTACGTATTCGTTTCGAACGTCGTCTCGACATTCATGGTGCGTTGCTCTCCCTCGTTGCTGCTGTCATCTGCTCCCGCTCCGTGGATGACTTGTGTTAGCCGTTCTTAACGGCTTGATTCCGAGGTCTACCTGCGTATGGGGCCGACGTTGGCAGGCAACCCTGAGCAGGCCAGGCGACCTTTCATCTGGGCCTGATTCCAAAAAAGGGGCGCATGACAAAGGTGCGATGCAGCCCGGCGGCCGGCAGTTTCGAACTTCTCCTATTCTGACGGATCAAGCCACCCAGTAAATTGAGATAGTGGTGGCGCAGGCAATCCCGCTGGCTGCAGGTCGTGTTTGCAGGCCGGCCATCCCGGATGGGCCGTGCTACGGGACGTAGCCATGTTTTTCATATGGAAAGGATAACTAATCAATTGTTACGCCATCCATATTCGATTGCGATGCCGGTTGCGCAAGCCTCTGTTTATCTGCACGGCCCCATACCGCGCCTTCTTATTCATGATTCAAGGAGTTAAATGTGAACAAGACGTATCAATCAGCCTGCACCGAAGCCACGCGTACGCGAGTAGAAGCGCCGGAGACGGCGGAGGGGCGCCAGAAGAACTCGCACAGCGGGAAGGCCATCGTGTACACCGCAGCCTGCATGGTCCTCTGCCTTGCCGCCACGGGCGCCTTCGCGGGGACGATCGTGAACTGCAACCCGTCCAACGAAATGGGGAGTTACGCGAGCGACACTTCGCATTCAGCCGGTCAGTGGTCCGTCGGCGGGGACGGGGATAGTGGCTCGAGTTATGATTACAGCGGATGCCGCAACTCCGATGGCGGCGCGGGTATCGTGTTGAACGAAGTCGGCGGCAGCAGCAAACCCGGCACTGCACCGGATGGGTCAACGGGCAATTATGCCGCAGTTACTGTCGGTCAGACCGCATACAACGCCGCTGGCGTGGTTTGGCTATATGGGCCAAGTGGCATACTTCTTCAAGGCGCGACGACCACGACGGGCTTTGCGACGTTTAAAGCCGGCGCGAGCATGACCGGCACCAAGATCCTTGACCTTGCACCGGGCACGATCTCGGCAACGAGCACGGACGCGGTGAACGGCTCGCAACTGTATGCAACGAACGAGGCAATCAGTAACCTCAGCAACAGCATCGCGGGGGGGACCGCCGCCGGAGCCGTGAAATACGGGACCCATTCCGATGGCTCGGTGAACTATAGCAATGTAACGCTGGCTGGTAGTGGCGGAACAGTTATCCAGAACGTGGCGGCAGGCGTGAACGGGACCGACGCCGTGAACGTCAATCAGTTGAACTCCGCCATCGAGAGTGTTGCGAACAATGTTTCCGGGCAGACGAGCCCGTTCTTTGCCGCCGATGGCGACAAGAATACCGAGGCGGCCGTTGCAAGCGGAACACATGCGACTGCGGTGGGGGCGAACGCGCAGGCGACTGGCTCCGGTTCAGCCGCCGTGGGATCGGGCGCATCGGCCAGCGCGCAGAACGCGGTCGCGCTGGGCGCCAATTCGGTCGCGGATCGCGATAACACCGTTTCTGTCGGCTCGTCGGGAAGCGAGCGTCAGATCACGAATGTTGCCGCCGGCACGGAAGGCACCGACGCCGTCAATCTGAATCAGTTGAGCGGCGCAATCAGTCAGGCTAACCAGTACACGGATCAACAGATCAATGCACTTGGCAATCAGGTAAATGGGGTCGCCCGGGCTGCCTATTCCGGCGTAGCGGCCGCTACGGCGCTCACGATGATTCCGGATGTCGATGCGGGAAAGACCGTTGCGGTTGGGGTTGGCACGGGGAGCTATCGCGGCTATCAAGCTACGGCGATTGGGGCATCTGCACGCATTACGCAGAATCTCAAGGTGAAGCTCGGTGCAGGGTTCAGTTCGGCTGGCACGACCGTCGGAGGGGGAGCATCGTATCAGTGGTAGTCACGGCCGGGGTTGTGAAATGGGCCGGCGCAGGGTGTCCCCGGCGGGCGCCCAAACTCCCCCTGACGTCCGTCGGCTGAGCCGCAGAGTGACCACGCGCGATGTTGCAGGACGTCTATTTTTGTCTCCTTCGAAGAAGAAGGAGGCCAAGGGAGAACGTCTTGAAGCAGCATCTGCAAAGTACGATATCAAGCAGTTCGTCGGGCAGATGGTTCAGTCCTCGGGGCATTGCCAGTTGCATGGCGGTGCCAGGATGTGCCCGGCCTTGCGGCGCAACCCGCGCGCAGCAGTTCAAACCAGGAGTCGGAGAGCAGCGTGTGGGTGCAGCCGGCAGTTCTGAGCGCGAGCGCGATGAGTTTGGAGAAGCGCGCGTGTTCGGTGACGTGCTGCAGTTGCACGCGGGTCTGGATGCTGCTGTAGAGCGCGGCGTAGGCATTGCGCTGGAGTACCGTGGCTAGGGCCGGATGGCCGGAGAGCCATACGGTGATGAGACTGCACGCGTCGAAGGCGAAGTTCAGGAACGACGGGGAGTCGCGGAAGAACTCGCTGGGCAGGTTCTCGGCTTCGTCAATGATCCAAACGGGCTGTATTGGATCATTGACGACACGAGCTTTCCGAAGAAAGGAAAGCATTCAGTGGGCGTGGCGCGGCAATACTGTGGACAGTTGGGGAAGCAGGATAACTGTCAGGTGGCCGTGAGCCTGTCGGTCGCTACGGCGGAGGCGAGCTTGCCCGTTGCTTGTCAGCTTTACCTTCCGAAGGAGTGGGCGGAGGATCCGGCGAGACGGCAGTTGGCAGGGCTTCCCGAGCAAATTGGCTTTGCGACCAAGCCGCAGATCGCCATCAAACAGCTACGCGAAGCACGACAAAGCGGTACCCCGGACGGAGTGGTGCTGGCCGATGCGGGTTATGGAAACGACACGGCGTTTCGTGACGGCGTTAGTGAAATGGGACTGCAGTACGCGATGGGTATTCAGTCGAGCCCCGCGTATGGCCACCGGGCGCCGTCCCACTGCCTGCGGAGTCTTCAACAGGCAAGGCTGGCCGGCCAAGAAGCCTGCAGCGACGTGTGCCGGGGCATAATCCCTCGCAGTCAAAGACTTGGCGCTAGCGCTCGAACCATCCCGCTATCAGACCGTTTCGTGGCGCGAAGGTACATGTACTGCCTTGAGTTCCCGTTTTGCGGCGCTGCGTGTGCGTGCCTCTCACCGCGATTATTGGCGGGCTACGCCGCGCGATGAAGAATGGCTGCTTATCGAATGGCCCATCGGCGAACTCGAACCAACCCAATACTGGCTTTCAACATTGCCAGAAGAGACGGCTGTTGAACATCTCGTTCACGTTGCCAAAATGCGCTGGCGCATTGAGCGTGACTACCAGGACGTCAAGCAGGAGTTTGGCCTCGGACACTTCGAAGGGCGTGGGTGGCGCGGATTTCATCACCACGCCTCGCTATGTATCGCCGCCTACGGGTTTCTCGTCGCACAGCGCCTCAATGAAGGCCGTAAAAAAACTCCGAATCTACGTATTCGCTTCGAACGTCGTGCAGACATTCATGAAGCGTTCCTCAAACTCGGTTGTTGCTTGATCTGCTGGAACACTCTTCAGCGAGTTCAACAGCCTTTATGAAACCGTCCCTTAGTCCTGTACCCACGGCAGGCCATGGAAACGCCAGCCGTTGCGGCCGCCGCGCCGCTGCGCGTCGTCGAGGTCGCCTTCGAAACCTTCGAGCACGTTGAACACCTGCGTGAAGCCGCCTTTGGCCGCCGCTTCCGCGGCCTGGACCGAACGGTTGCCGCTGCGGCACAGCAACAGCACGATAGCGTCCTTGCCGCCAACCTTCGCTTCGAGCTCGCGCACGAAGCGCGGATTGCGCGTCAGGCTGGTGCCCGTCGCCCATGCCACATGCAGCGTCTCCGGCACGTGGCCGACAAACTTGCGCTCTTCCGCCGTGCGCACGTCGACGAGGCGTGCCTCGCCCGCTGAAAAGAGCCTCCACGCGTCGTCAGGGGACACACCACCCGCAAAGGGCAAGTCTTTCGCTTGCGCCGCGGCGAGCGCCGCCGCGAGCGCCGTGTCGATCGTGCGTTCTTCCGTTTCCACCGCCATGCTGCCTCCTTTGCTTGCCGCGCTGGGGCGGCTCGTGAAACCGTTGACCTGCGCGACGCGCCTCGGCTTCGCCGTCTATAGCCAGCCGCAGCAGCGCCCGCAGGATTACCGGTAGGTGTCTGCATAATCATGGTACTTGCCGATTTCCACGTCATCGAGCACCGCGAGCGCATCCGGCGAATGGACGGGGAGCGAACAATAGAGCGAGATCAGGTACGACGCGATCGCCTGGTTGTTGATGCCCATGAAGCGCACCGAAAGACCCGGGCTCTGCTCGCCCGCAACGCCGGGCTGATAGAGGCCAACCACGCCCTGGCGCTTGTCGCCCACGCGCAGCAGCAGGATCTTCGTCTTGCCGTCGGCGACCGGCACCTTGTCGGACGGGATCAACGGAATGCCGCGCCACGTGATGAACTGCGAGCCGAACAGGCTGACCGTCGGCGGCGGCACGCCGCGACGCGTGCATTCGCAGCCGAACGCGGCGATCGCGAGCGGGTGGGTCAGAAAAAACGCGGGCTCTTTCCACAGCTTCGTCAGCAGCTCGTCGAGGTCGTCGGGATGATTCAGCAGAGCAAGGTTCCTGAAGACGGTCGAGAAGCGTGTGTGCCTGGGCGGACATGATTGCAGCCTCCGGACAACAGGTTCTGGCTAGCGATGTCCGTGCAAGCGTGGCGATGAACCGAGGCGCTGAGAATTATTCGATTCTTCCGTGTTTATCTTTGCCCATCATTTACGTGCGGCATCGATAGCTGGTTGCCGGCAGTCCACGAAGAGCTAACTGTCGACTGTTTGTGTGAGGCAGGTGATCGGGCCAGGCAGTTTTTGTCGAATGTCAATTTATCGGCATTTCACGCAACGGGAATCGGCTTTCTGGGTGTTTTCGGATTTCCAATTCTCCGGGCTTCTTTTATCTTGTTCAGGATATAAACGGGCAAGCCAAATTCTGTAAGGAGGATCACGGATGTCCTGGAATACCCAGCCGCGCACGCTGGAGGTGGCAAGCGACGCGTTCCCGGAATACCACGGCACGCCCCTCTTCGTGGCCGCGCGCCTGCGCGGCGTCGAGAAGCTGGGCCGCCTCTACGACTACGAGGTGGACGTCACGACCATCGAGGCGGTTCACTTTACCCAGGTGCCCCGGTACGTCGACGTCAACAAGCTCGTCGGCAAGCACATGACGGTGAAGATCGCCTGCGAGGGCAACGGCACCCGGGCGGACGGCGGCGCGGTCAACACCGGGGCGGACGTGCGGGAAATCTCGGGGGTGATCGCCGGGGTGAAGTGCCTGGGGGCGGACGAGCGGCGCGTGACCTGGCGCCTGCGCCTGCGGCCCAGCCTCTGGCTGCTGACCCTGAACCGCGAAAACCGGGTGTTCCTGGACCAGGACGTGATCGGGATCACCCGCGAGGTGCTGGCGGATTATCCGGTGATGGTGCGTTACCGCGTGGACGGTCCCGGCTATGGGCGCAAGAGCTACCCGAAGCGCGACTATGTACGCCAATGGTACGAAAGCGACTGGGATTTTTTGAACCGCCTATGGCAGGAGTGGGGCATCACGTTTTTTTACGATAAGGACACCCTGGGGCTGTTCGACGGCGCGAGCTGGAAAAAGCACGGCGCGGCCTGGCGGACGATCCGCTACCTCGACCGGGGCGGCCAGCGCATTGACGAGGAACACATCCACAAGCTGGCGCTGTCGCGTGCGCTCACGACCGGCAAGGTGACGGTGACGGACTACGACTATACGTGGGGCGAGGCGAACCTGAACCGCACGATCCAGATCCACCGCGCGGCGACGGGCGACAACGCCGAGGAATATATCCCGGCCGAGTACGCGCAGCCGCTCCAGGGCGGCATGGGCCTGCATGGCGAGCGCAACGACTGGGAGTTCGAGGCGGACCACCTGGCGCGCATGCGGGCCGAGGCGCACCGCTGCAAGTCCCTGCGGATCAGGGGTAAGGGCAACCTGCGGGGGCTGAAGACGGGCTTCGCGTTCTACCTGGAAGGCTTCCCGTATGCCCCGGCCAACATGGAATACGTAGTGACGGGCACGAAGATCGAGATCGTGAACAACGATACGGTCACGCAAAGCGGACAGCCGCAGCGCGAGTACACGTGCAAAACGAGCTTCACGGCACAGGACGCCAACGAGGTGTACCGCACGCCGCTGACCGCGAAGAAGCCGCGCGCGTTCGCGGAGACGGCCATCGTGGCGGGGTACGACAAGGACATCATCTGCACGGACCAGATGGCGCGGCTCAAGCTGTGGATGACGTGGGACCGGCGGGGCAAACGCGACGGTCGCGCGACGTGCTGGGTGCCGCTGTCGCAGCCGTGGCAGGGCAACCGTTACGGGGCGGTCTGGATTCCGCGCGTGGATGACCACGTGCACGTGGGCTATATCAACGAGGACCCGGATCGTCCGTTCGTACTGTCGAGCCATACGACGAACGACAACACGACGCCGTGGGACCTGCCGGGTCAGGGCAACGACGCGCTGTCGGGCTGGCGCAGCCAGGACATTGGAGGCAAGAGCATCGCGTCGAACAGCGTGGTGACGGACGACACGCCCGGCAGGCTCCAGGTGCAGGTGGCGAGCGACCAGGCGAACTCGCGGTTCGTGGCGGGGTTCAATACGCGCATCGAGGGCAACAGGGGGCGCACGGTGGCGCGCGGTGAGGGTATCGAGATGGCCACCGATGCGCACGGGGTCGTGCGGGCCAACAAGGGCATGCTGGTGACGACCGAGACGCGGGCCGGGGCAACGGCCCCGATGATGGACATGGGCGAGACGGTGGCGCGGCTCACCCAGGCGCGACAGCAGCATGAAATTCTTGCGGACCTCGCACAGCAGAACCTGGCACAGGATCACGGTGGTGACCAGAGCGACGTTGCCAAAGCCATCAAGGCCCAGAATGACGCTATCAAAGGCGGTGCGAAGACCAGCGACAACTCGTTCCCCGAGCTGAGCAGCCCGCATCTGATCCTCTCCAGTCCTGCCGGGATTGAGACCACAACCGCGGAATCGACTCACATCGCGAGCGGTATGCATATGGCGCTGACGAGCGGGCAACACTTCAGCCTCTCGGCAGGTGGCCGGCTTCTGGCGAGCGTCCTGAACGGGGTCCGGTTGTTCTGCCAGAAAGCGGGAATGAAACTTGTTGCCGCCAGTGGCGACATCGATCTTCAAGCGCTGAAAGATAGTATCAACATCCTCGCGAAGCTGAACATCAGTCATACCGCCAATCGCATCACCATCACGGCAAAAGAAGAGCTTCTCATCAATGGAGGCGGCAGCTATACGAGGTGGAATGGTGGGAGCGTCGAGACCGGAACGAACGGAAGCTGGATCGTACATTCCGGATCGAAAAGCATCAACGGGCCGAAAAGCCTCCCCGTCGCGATGCCAATGCTGCCCAAAGATGTATGTATCGAGTGCCTTCTCAAGAGGGCGATGAACCGGTCAGCCTTCGTTAACAAGGGAACCTGACCGTGAGTATCGACGAACTCCATGGGCACGTTCAACAGCTTCCAGATGAACCGCTGCCGTATTTCTATCTGATCGCGGACGCGGCACAGGACAAGCGGCACCCGGCCGAACTACGGGAGGCCACCCCCGGTACGCACAGCCAATGCCTGCTGACTCACCGGCAGGGGCCGGACCTGGAAGCCGTTGCGCCTCACCTCATGACGCTTCCGGCATTCAATGCACGGGACGAATGCTGGCAGTGGCTTGCCCGTTACGGCCCGGCGATGCCTGCGGCCATCAGTGTGATTGCCAGTCCGCTTGGTTTCGATGAGCTGTTTGCTCATCTACATGCATTCACGGAAGTTCTCCTGCCCGATGATGACGCGATGATTTTCGCGTTCTGGGATCCGGCAATTCTCGGAACGCTGGTTGGACAACAGGACGACCCCACTCTGCATATTCCCGGTCCCGTACTGACTCCACGCGAACGGGAACAATTTCTATTCGGTGTAGCGGCGTGGTGGTACTGGGACCGCAGCGGAAAGATGCACCGGATTATTCCGGACGCTGCCGGCGGAACTGAAAAGAAGGTTGCGCTTCCGCTCAGGCTTACGCAGACGCAGGTAGATATGCTTGTGGAGGCCAGTGTGCCGGATCACGTTCTGGGCCATATCCAGACGAACAAGCCCGGGCTTCTGGCAGCCATACCGCAGCAGGAGCAATACGCCCGTGTCGGGAAACACCTGCAGGAAGCGCGCAAATTGAACCTCTCCGGCATGCAGGACATCGTCAACTACGTCTGCGCCGGGCTGATCTACGGGCCGCGGATGCAGGAGAGCAGCGCAATTGAGACGTTACTCGAAAAGGTCAGGTCGCGACGGCTCGCCCTGACGGAGGCGCTGGAGCAATTTCCATGACGACACGTCGTGAAGTGGTGATGCGCCTGATGGCGCTGGTGTTGCTTTCCCCAATAATTCCCGCATGCAAAGACGGAAGTAATGAAATGGGATTCCTCGCAAAAAAAGAAATAGTACTTAACATTGTATTGTTCAACTATTTTAACAGGCCAATTTTCGAAGTGCTTCTTGACGGGAGTGAAATTGGTGGCGCCGGCGCATACGGTGGCGGCGGTGGTGTCATGACGGGCGTGACAATACCACTCGGCAAGCAAACACTTTCGTGGCGCTGGGCTGATACTGGTGACACCGTTGCTGTTGAGAACGGGCTGAGTCTGACAGCAGACCAGATTTCGGACGATGATCGTTATCTGGGTGTTCATATCTACCCAGACAATACGGCGGAACTGACGCTTTCCCAGTATCTCCCGGAAGCGACACCAAAAGGCGAAGAGATTTACAGGGAGAACCATATCGATGCCCGGTAAAAAGGAAAACCTGCAGTCGGCCCAGGCCGCTAATCGCGATATTCCTGCAGGGCCACCTGGCCCAAAACAGGATTGTTCCGATGTTGTCAATATAGGTGTGTTCTTTGACGGCACAGGAAATAACAAGGACAACGATGAGAAGGCAAAGAGATGGTCCAATCCAGCAAGGATGTGGCTTGCCACACAAATGTCTTCGGAGTCGCGAAAGGCGATTCACGCCATCTATGTATCAGGCGTCGGCACGCCTTTTAACGGCAAGGCGACCGACTGGCTGGACAAGGCGTGGATCAATACACAGGATAGTTTTGTTGGTCTCGCCAGCGGAACTGGCGGAACCCGGCGCACGGAATTCGGAAGGAGCAACGTCAATGACGCGCTGCGTAACGTGCTGTTGGACAACGCGAAGAAACTGAATGCTACGACGAAAGCGTATGCAGAAAAAGGCAGGAACGAGAGTCTTGGCGACTTGAGCAAGGCACTCGCGGAGCACAGGCTGATCAAGATGATCAACCTGTCGATCTTCGGCTTCTCGCGCGGCGCCGCACTGGCGCGCGCCTTCAGCAATGATTTTCTGAAGGGCTGCGGCACGGACAAGGCCGGTCAACTGACATATCAGGGCTTCCCGACGCGCATTCATTTCATGGGACTCTTCGATACCGTTGCTTCGTTCGGCGGTCCGGCAACCAACATGGACTCGTTCTTCACCGAGAAGAACCTGAAGGTTCCCGGCGCGGTAGAACGGTGTGTGCACTATGTTGCTGCGCATGAGTTGCGATTCTCGTTCCCGGTAGACCTGATCCGCCAGAGCGGACAGTTGATACCGAACTGGACGGAAACCGTATACCCGGGCGTGCATTCGGATGTGGGTGGTGGCTATGAGCCGACCGCCCAAAATCGCTCCAACAACTACGCGCGCATTCCGATGCGCGACATGATGGACGCAGCCGTGCAAGCTGGAGTTCGACTGCCGACGTATGGCGAGATGGCAAGAGACTCAAAGATCAAAGCGATATTTGATGAGCGCTTCAAGGTAATGCCCGAGACCGAGGCAGCCTACGAACGTTACATGAGCGCCGTACCCACTTTCGGCCTGGTCGAAAAGCAGATCGACACACACATGAAGGCCCTGTACTCGGCGTATGGAACGATGTATCGCAAGGGAATCAGGACTCCAGATCACCAGAACAGCATCGGGTACAGGATGGTTGGTCATCAGAGTATGGCGAACGAGGTGCAGGAATTGCGCAGCCATCCACCAGCAACGGATTCCGTTACGGTGCACTTCCTGGGTGCGACCTACGGTCAGAGTGTCAGTCCTGAGGCGTGGAGACTGCAGGCGTGGGACAGCACTGCGAGCGATGACGTTGTGGCCTTTGTCGGTAGATACGTGCATGACTCGAAGGCTGGTTTCCTATATGGCGTTGAGCCATTCAGCTATTTTCGTCCGCGCGGAATTTCGGAGTCGAGCCGGAATGTCATGGCGGTGGGACTGCAATGGCTGGATGACAATCTGGTGGCCGAGAAGGATGCTGTCATCAAGGTCTACGCCACGGCTCAGGGCGTCGTGGCCGAAACATGGAACTCCGGAGTGAAGACAGCTACCTCGACCTACAAGGTCGGGGAGCAGTTCGTACTCGACACGGTGGATGCCGGCCAGAAGTACACGGTGGAGGTTTATCAGACCAGCAGGAATATCGTGGTGTCCAGGATTGACGAGGGTGAAAAAGTCGTCATCAGCTCGGTGAACACCGTGCAGAAGAGCATGTCCGAAGCCATGGATGCCGTAAGGCAGAAGGCTATCAACGCGGCCACGCAGGCGCAACAGGTAGCGGGCAAGGTCATTGACAGCGGAACGCAGGCGGTGGAGGAGAACTGGCAGGCTACGAGAACTGCGCTAGGTCTGTGAGATACCTCGACAACCAAAAAGGGAGTTTTACGATGGACCATGCAATATGCCGTGAAGGCGATGAAACCAGCCACGGTGGCAAAGTCATCAGGGTCAGTGGAAGCATGGAAATCGACGGTCACCATAACGCGCGCCTCGGCGATTGGGTCAGTTGTCCGGCACACGGAGACAACCCGATTACCGAAGCTGGCGCCATGCTGGACGAGGGCGTACCCATCGTGGTGCATCGGTGCAGGACTGCATGTGGGAGCCTCGTGATCGCTTCGGGCGATATGACCATCTCCGATCAGGAGGCGTGAGCCGACCATTATGGCATGGTCGCACGATACCAGATTGATGACTTCGGTCGTGCCGCGCACGAAGATGATTTCCTCGAGAGACGAGGCGCCAATGAAACGCCGCACGGTTTCGCGTGCTGCTTCGTAGGCATCGGTGGCGCGTCCCGCAAGCGTGTGCGCGGCGCGTTGAATGTTCGAATTCTCGTGCGCATGGAAGCCGGTCGATCATGGCCTGCGGCAAAACGGGTTCTCAACAATGCATGAGCGTGCCCCGTCGAAACGCTCGCAAATATCCGCATCAGCCCGGATGCGTCACCGCGATGTGGTGGAGGTAGATTCCAAGCCGCGCGCGGACCTCCCGGCTTCGCCGTCGCGAGTCCCCTGCGCAGCGTCTTTCTCGCGGCCCAGTCGAGCCAGTCGCTGTTCGTTCATCGATGCTCCCGAATCATGGCGCCGCGAGAGGGCATGACGAATCAAAGCAGGCATTTGTCGGGCGTCATCAGCGGGAAGTCGTACCAGCGACGCAGCGGGTTGTGGACGAAGACATAAGTCTCGCCAACCTTGTCGGGATAGATGAGATCGGCTGGCACGAGATCATGCAGATCGATGCTGCGCGAGTGCCGGCCGTATCGATCCGCCTCATTCGAGCGGAATTTCCCCGGTCATGTTCATCATGTCGAGCGGGCCGCCCATGCGGAAATATCCGGCTCGGGCATAGAGCGCGATGCGCTCCAGCCGCTCCCGTTGGTCCGGCACTTCGATCGTGGAGGGGGATGGCGCCTCGTCAGGACCGCCGCCCCGACCGTGCCAGAAAGAGATGGGCGCGAGCAGCGCCCGAAAGCAGATCGTCGTAAACCGTGACATGACGCGCGCTCCATCGAGCTGCATGATTTTTCAATCTAGTCACCGTCCGGCCTGCCGCCAAACAACCATTTGTGCATTGCATTCCACGCGTTCTTCATTCCGTACACTGCGGGCTGCCGGACTACCTGGGAACCGCCGATCAACGCGGATCGTCCCATGTCGAGAGATACGCAATGACCGCGCGCGACGCCTCCTGGCAAATCGCTGCGGACACCGTACCTTCCGTTGCGTAACCGTGCTTCATGCAGGCAAAGGCGATTTCCACGGCGATCGTGGCAGCGTCGGGCGTAGCCGGTAACGCTTTCAGCACGCCGAGGCTGGCGATTCTCGCGCGAAAGAGCGCACCGATGGTCGCGTTCTTGGCTTCGTGCGCCGCGCGGTCGGTGTCGGCGAATGCGCCTCGCAACAGCAGGACGCTCGCCGCGGGATGCGCGTTGTAGTACCCGGCAGCCACCTTGACCACCGCTTCGATCCACGTTCGCCAGCTACGCGTGCGCTCCGCCTTCGACGTGGCCAGCGCCTTCGTCAGCCCGTCCATGTGCTCCAGGGCCAGATGCGAAAACAGGGCGTATTTGTCCGGAAAAAAGGGGTAAATCGCGGCCCGAGGCACCCCCGTTGCCTCGGCGAGCGCGGGGATGGACGTTTTCTCGGGTCCGACCGCTTCCAGCATGCGTTCGGCCGCTTCCGTCACTTTGGCCATCCGGGCCGCGGAACGCTCCTGCATGGGGCGTCGCCCATCCCGCACGCGGGCGGTGCTTGATTTTGAATCCGACATAAGTTAGATTTGTATCCGACATTTGTTTGATTTTACACCAGCGGCCCGGCACGGTCGAATGGTGCCTTCCGAAGCGAGACCGCAGATGACGACCTATGCACAGCAAACGAACTGGCGACGTATCCAGAGCTTTCTTCCCGCCGAGTTTCAATTGCACCCGGGGCAGGAGCCGCAGGAAGAATGGTGGCAATGGGGCGCGCACCTTATCCATCTCGACACCTACCGCAATGCCGCCGCGCCGCTGAAAGTCATCCTCTTCCATGGGGTCGGCACGAATGGCCGGCAGATGTCGACGATACTCGGCTCCCAGCTCGCGCGCAGGGGCTTCGAGGCCATCGCGATCGACATGCCGGAATACGGCCTCACGCAGGTGGGTCGCGGCAAGCCGGTTCGCTACGACGACTGGGTGCAGGCCGGGAGCGATCTCGTCGATACGGAACTGGCCAGGGACAACCGTCCCATCGTGCTGTACGGCCTTAGCGCCGGCGGCATGGAGACCTATCACGTCGCCGCCAGGAACCGAAAGGTGAAAGGCATCGTCGGCATGACCTTTCTCGATCAACGCATGCAACAGGTCCGCGACGAGACGGCACGCAATCTGTTCATGAGCCGCGTTGGCGGGCCGCTGGCCACGCTGCTCGACCGTACCCCGCTGGCAGGCTTTCGCATGCCTATGGCAGTGGCGAGCAAGATGCACGCGCTGGTCAACGACGCTGCAGCGCTGAGAGCCTGCATGGCGGACCGCACGTCGGCTGGCAAATGGGTGACGATGCGCTTTCTTTCCAGCTACACGACCTATCGGCCCGACATCGAGCCCGAACATTTCGACGTGTGCCCGATCCTGCTGACGCAACCGGCGCAGGATCGCTGGACCCCGCTGCATCTGAGCGAGCTGTTTCTCCAGCGCATCGGGCGTGTTCCGGTGAAGGTCGAGATGCTCGAAAACGCGGGGCACTATCCGCTGGAGCAGCCCGGGCTCAACCAGATGGTGTCCGTCATTCACGACTTCTGTGTCGAGGTGGCGCGCGAGCACTCGTAGGCGTGCAGGGTTGGAAGAGCCATTCCGATTTCTTCAGTACACTTCATGTACGCAATTTCTGCCATCTCATGCGCCACGAATGACACCAGCGTGACGCACAGTCAGGAGAACATTGTTGCATGTACAGGAAACGGATTTGCACGGCATTGCTGGGTCTCTTCACCGCC
The DNA here is from genome assembly GCF_046581065.1 of Paraburkholderia yinzeri. Lineage (NCBI taxonomy): Bacteria > Pseudomonadati > Pseudomonadota > Betaproteobacteria > Burkholderiales > Burkholderiaceae > Paraburkholderia > Paraburkholderia yinzeri. The sequence goes on from NZ_JBFOCJ010000003.1 coordinate 963,330, forward strand.
ACGCTGGCGCCTGCCGGTTACGCGCAATACACGACTGACTGGCTCGCGAATACGTTCGGCACCCTGGCTTCGCACGTTGGCAACGGCGCGCGCTCGATGTGGGTCGCGCCCGAAGGTGTCATCTATACGTCGTCGCGCTGGGACGAGAACGCGGGCGGCGTAGCGATCTACCAGAACGGCCAGACGCTCGGCACGATCGGCACGCACGACGAGTTCCAGGGCGGCGCGATCACGGGCAACGCGACCTCGATTTTCGTCGCGCTCGGCGACGACCAGTCATTCGGCAGCGGCTCGGTGGGCCGCTACAACCGCAGTTCGAACACGCGCGATCTGCGCATTCCGGTCAGCACGTGGACCGGCATCCAGAACGCGGACGTGATCACCGGGCTCGCCACCGCCGGCACGCTGCTGTACGCCAGCGATTTTTACGGCAACCGCGTCCGTGTCTACACAACCGACGGCGTCTGGCAGCGCGACATCGCCGTGCAGCAACCCGGCGCGCTCGCGATCGACGCGGCGGGCAACCTGTGGGTCGCGCGCGAAAGCGCGGGCGTGGTCGCGCAGTTCAGCCCGGGCGGCGCGCCGATGAACACCATCCAGATGGCGCCGGGCGCGCGCCCTTCGGCGCTCGATTTCGACGCGCTGACGAACCAGTTGCTGGTCGGGGACGAGGGCCCCGACATGAACATCAAGTGCTACGCGCTGGTCGGCGTGCCCGTGCAGGTCGGCACGTTCGGCGTGCAGGGCGGCTATCTCGACACGACCACGGGCATCAAGGGGCAGGTTGGCGACAAGCGTTTCACGCGCGTGGTCGGCATCGGCAAGGATGCGGCCGGCAATCTGTACGTGCTCGACAACGCGTGGGGCGGCGGCTGGGATCTCGGGCGCAACGGCAGTACCCACATTCAGTCGTACAACCCGGCAGGCACGCTGCAATGGACGTTGCAGGCGCTGAATTTCGAGGCTGTCGCCGCACCGGACCCCGCCACCGACGGCGCCTGGTTCTACAGCGGCAACAACATCTATACGGGCACGTCGGGCGGCACGTTCGTTGCGAACACAATCGATCCGTTCACCTACCCGAACGATCCGCGCCTGAACATGAACGACTATCAGCGCGGCCAGCATTTCGGACAACTCGTGGTGGTGGGCGGCAACCGCATTCTCGTCGCGTCCGGCCAGAACCCCGGCAACTTCAACTTCTATTACTTCCAGCCGTCGAGCGGCTACATCGCGATTCCGGACGGCTCGATTCCGGGCACGGCGTTCAACACGAGCCTGCAGGTCACGGCCGGCTTCGCGATCGACGGCAACGGCGACGTGTGGGCCGGCCTCAACCGGACCAACCAGATCTACCACTATCCGATGACGGGCTTCGACGCGAACGGCAAGCCGTCATGGGGCGCGGCCACGACGATCCAGATCCCGCACACCGTGCTGCCGCTCGCGCGGATCATCTATCAATCGGACAGCGACACGATGATCCTCGCTCAGGGCATTTCGGGAAGCTGGGACTGGACGGCGATGAACGGATACATCGAGGTCTATCACGGATGGAAGGCCGGCAACACGACCCGGCGGACTCCCGTCATCCAGTTGACGAACGCGAACCCGAAATCGATCGCGGCAGCCGGCCATTATCTGTTCGTCGGCTACGTGCATACGGTGCCGAACATCGACGTATACGACCTCAATACGGGCAGCTTCGTCACGACGCTGACGAATTCGAACCCGTCGGCCATGGACGTCGGCAACGACGTGGATTCCATGTACGGCGTGCGCGCGTACCTGCGGTCGACCGGCGACTATGTGATCACCAAGGACAACTACAACGGATCGAGCGTCGTCGTTTATCACTGGCATCCGTGATGCCGGTCCGAACGTAGGGCCAGGCGCCGCCCCGGCGTGCGATAATCTCCACTGAATTTAATCGGTTGTCCAGATTTCCGCACAATGTCCGAGCCCGACCTCTCCGACCTGAGCACCTTCGTGGCCGTGGCGCAGGCACGCGGATTCCGCGCTGCGGCACTCACGCGCGGCGTGTCGCCCTCGGCCTTGAGCGATGCGATCCGGCGCCTCGAGCAACAGCTTGGCGTGCGCCTGCTCAATCGCACTACGCGCAGCGTCACACCCACCGAGGCGGGCCAAAGGCTGCTCGAGCGGCTCGCGCCGGCCTTCGGCGAGATCGCCGGTGCGCTCGACGCCATCAACAGCTTTCGCGACAGCCCAACGGGCACGCTGCGCCTGAACGTGCCTTCCATCGTGGCGCGCGAGATCCTCCCGGCGCTCGTACCGGACTTCCTCGCCGCCCACCCGGGAATCACGCTGGAAGTTGTGACCAACGATACGTTCATCGACGTGCTGGCCGCCGGGTTCGATGCCGGCATCCGCTACGACGAACGCATCGAAAAAGACATGGTCGCCATTCCGATCGGCCCGCGCAGGCAGCGCTTCGTCGCCGCCGCGGCGCCGCGCTATCTCGAAGCGCACGGCGAGCCGCGCCATCCGCGCGATCTGCTGCAGCATGCGTGCATCCGGCATCGCTTCGACAGCGGCGTGACGCCCGCGTGGGAATTCGAGCGCAACGGCGAGGTCGTCCGCATCACGCCGAACGGTCCGCTCGTGGCGTCCACGACCGACCTGGAGCGCGGCGCCGCCATCGCGGGGGTAGGCATCATCTACACGTTCGAGGAATTCTTGCGGCCGTCGATCGAATCCGGCGCGCTCGTGCCCGTGCTGGCCAGGTGGTGGCAGAGCTTTCGTGGCCCGTATCTCTACTACGCGAGCCGGACCCACATGCCGGGTCCGTTGCGGGCGTTCGTGGATTTCATTCGCGCAGCCGGTCACGAAGAAGGAAAAAAGCGGCGCGCTTGACTGGCAAATGCGCGTCAGTCAGCGCCCTTCGGCAAGAGGCTCTTGCGGCCGCGCTTGCGCGGCTTTGGTTCGACGCCGATGCGCGGATCGCGCGCCAGCACCCGCGCCACGACCGCTTCCACGGTATCTTCGAACGCCGGGTCGTCCTGCGAAATATAGAGCCACTTCCCGAGCACCGGATGCGGCCGCAAGGCGGGCAGTTCATCGATGAGCGCGGCGTGATGCGGCTGGGAGGTGCAGATCATCAAGCCGTTCCACGGCTCGTCGCCATCGCCGGTCACGAGGTACAGCAGGCCGTCGAGATACGCGGCGTCGCATCCGAACATCCGTTTGCCGACGTAGGTGACGTGGCGCTCGAAAGGCTCGAAAATCCAGAGCAGCGAATTGCGGACAGTGGCGGGCATGTTGGGGAAGTCTCCGGGCAAGTGCCCGAAAACGGTAATCCAGCGCGGCGGAGGTCGTCAACTCGCGGCCGCATTCGATCACCGGACTGCCAGCGAATTCCCTTCCTCCCACTCGCCGCCCTCACCCTGCCCACACGAGCAGCCGGAAAGGATGCCGGGCGCCCAGCGCCTCGGTCGCCAGCGAGGCCGACCGGTAGCCGCCGGCCTCGCGGCGCGTGTAGTCGAGAAAAGGCTTTGCGTCGGGCATGTCCGTGTTGTCCGCGACGATCAGCGCGCCGCGCCGCAAGCGCGGCTCGACGAGTTGCAGCACGGGCAGATACAGCGACTTCGCTCCGTCGAGGAACACGAAATCCACGCTTTCGGGAAGGCCTTCGGCCAAGGTTTGCTGCGCGGGGCCCATGCGGATTTCGACGGCCGCATCCACGCCGGCCTCCGCAAGGTTGAGCGCCGCGCGCCGGGCTTTGGTCTCGTCCCTCTCGGCCGTGACGAGCCGCCCGCCGCCGTTTTCGCGCAAGGCCGCCGCCATCCAGATCGCCGATATGCCGAACGAGGTGCCGAATTCGACGGCCGTCCGCGCCGCCGTGGCCCGCACGAGCGCGTAGAGCAACATGCCGAGATCGGGTGTGACGGGCATGTAGGCGTCCTTCATGGCCGCGTAGAAGTCGGGCGCGCCCTCCTCCAGCCCGCGGCCCGTCGCGGCAGCGCGCGCGATGGGGTCCGCACGCAGTGCGTCGGCATAGAGCCGCTGCAGCGTCGAATCGACGTGTGCGTCGCCGATGAAATACGATGGCAGGGTTGCCGGTTGCATCGCGGGTTGCATCGATAAGTCCTCCGTGGGTTGAACACGGCGGATGATGATCCGGCTGACCCAGGAAAGCTTGTATGGACGCGCCATTCTCCGAACGACACCCCAGCTCGCGCCTGATGGCCGCGCGCGTGCTCCATGATGCGCTTGCGCCCTGCGGCACGGTCGCCTGCCGGCCGGCGGCGCGCTTTGCGCAGGCGGTGGAGCGCATGGTCAACGGCGTCGTGAGCCATGAAACCTACGCCGACACAGCGCGCGCGGCGAACGCGAGCGGCGTGACGCCCCGGCAGGCGCGGCGGAACCTGGCCGACGCCGCCGCTTGCGACGCGAGTCCGCTAGCCGCGCTCTTCCCGCCTGAGCTGACGACGCGCGCGTTCGAACAACGGTGGAACGCATTGAACGAGGCAGCGACGTTTGGCGTGGTGACGGTGGTGAGGGTGGTCGCGGCACCGGGCACGAAGACGGCGACGATCCGCCGAACGCCGCGCACGAGCGAACGCGACGACCGGTTGCGCGCCGCGCTGAGCGAGGGCTGCATCGAATGGCTGGCAACCCGCGCTGCCGAAGATGCGCATCTGGGAGAGCGGGCACTGATTTCACTGTCGCGGCGGCTGGGGCTCGATCGATCTGCCGTCCACGAAGCCGCGGCTTGCCTTTATGCCGAACCCGCGGCCGACCTGGAGCAATGCGCAGCGGAACTGGCGGTCTCGCCGCGCACGCTGCAACGCCAACTGGCGAACGACGGACTCGCCTTTGGTGTGCTGCGCCAGGCGGTGCGCCCACGATCGCCGGTCAGCGTATGCGTGGCCAGGCCGAATCGATTACGGCCACCGCCCACGCCGCCGGCTTCTACGACTCGGCTCACCTGACTCACGCCTGGCAACAGGCATGCGGGCTCACGCCATCGGCCTGGCGGGCGATTGCCATGAGCCCGGGTTCATAGACGCAGGCACGTTCATTCATGGCCTCCCGTCATGGCGCGGGCCGTACCTTCGCCACAACGGCATCGGCCACCTGGCCCGCCGCGTTCGCGAGCGCCTTCTTCTCGTCGCCGCGCGACAGGGCAAACTTCGCGATCGCGACATAGGGATTGAGCGCGACGACCGCACCCGGCACGTGCTGGCCCGACTGGCCCTCGACTTCCTGATAGAGCGGCGTGGATGTCTGGGTGGCCAGATCGTCGGCGGCGAAAGCCACCTCGAACTGGCTCTTGCCCGAGTTGAAGCCCACCATCGCGCGCCGCACGCGGTTGCCTTCGTCCACGCTCAGGAACACGCCGCGCACGAGCCAGCCCTGCGCCGGCCTGGGATCGCCCGCGGGCAGCCGGCGCGCATCGATGCCCTTCTTGCGCAGGTCGTCCACGACCGTCTGCGCCATCGTGGAAACGATCTGGGGCGCGGTCATCTCGGGGTTGCGACGGTGCAGCAGACCGCCGCCGGGCAGAATGTTGCCGACAATGCGGTGCGCCTGATCCACGGGATTGGTATCGGGCGTGACGTCGGCCGTATCGAGTTCGAAGTCGCTCACATAGACGACCGCCGGCGCGGCCGCGGGCAACGCTCCTGCGCCCTGACTCTGTGCCAGGGCGGAAGGCGCAGGAATGGCCATGCACCAGGCCACCAGGAGACACAGCCATCGCGAGACACTCATCGAACGCTCCGGACGGATAGAAGACGATGCCGTCATTCTGCCCGTTCCGCGCGCCCGGATCCCGTCAGATGCCCGGCGGCGCTGGCGCCGGGCACTTCGCCGCGCTTACTTCGTCGCGCTCACTTCGTCGTATAGCCGCCGTTGATCAGGATGGTCTGGCCGGTGATCCACCAACCGTCGCTCACGAGATGGCGGATGAACGGCACGACGTCCCCGATGTCGGTCAGCCCCGTTTTCGAAAACGCCGACAATGCGGCCGCGGTCTTGTGATAGGCCACCGCATCGGCACCTTCGGCGGGATAGAAGAACGGTGTGTCCATGGGGCCGGGGCCCACGGCCGTCACCGAAATCCCGCGCGCGCCGAACTCCTTCGCCGCCGCCCGCGTAAAGTGTTCCACGGGCGCCTTCATGCCGGCATAGGCTGCATAGAACGGCGTGAACGCACCAAGCAACGATGTCACCAGCGTCACGATCTTGCCGTTGTCGTTCAGGTGCTTGCCCGCTTCGCGCAGAAAGAAGAATGCGGTCTTCGAATTCACGGCGGCCATTTCGTCGTATTCCGCCTCCGTGATCTCGACGAACGGCTTCTTCAACACCTTGCCCACCGTATTGATCGCGATGTCCGGGCGCCCGACGGCGGCTACCGTGTCGGCAAACAGCTTTTCGACTGCCGCGGCCGAGCTGAGATCGGCCTGCAACGCCGCGGCCTGCGCGCCGGCCGCCTTCAGCGCTGCGACCGTTTCGTCGGCGGCCGCTTGCGTGCCCGCGCTGTTGTAGTGGATCGCCACCGCCTTCGCACCGTGCGCGGCCAGATCGCGCGCGATCAGTCCGCCCAGATTCTTCGCGCCACCCGCGATGAGAACCGTTTTGCCTTCGATGCTGTGGTTTGCCATGAGCCGTTCCTCCGTGCCGGACGCCGCCCGATGCGGCCTCCTGTTGCCGATGATGATATCGGCCAGGAATCGGGCATAAAGCGGATGATTCTGGAATCACCATCCAGGAATGGCGAACAGTTTTTTGATGCTCGTTTGCGTGGCAGCGAACCATGCCGCGCAACGCCGAACTGGCGATTCACGTGGCGTTAAAACATTCGCCGGCGGGTCCGCACGACTCCGAACTTTCCGCCCGAGCGCTGAATACTTAGGACTACAGAAGTAAGTAACGGGCGTTGGCCCGTTGTCGACCCGGAGCGGTCTATCGATCGCAGAAAATTAAGTGGCCGATATGCGAAGGCGGATTCAACCGGCCACTCGGTCCAGATCAGAACCGGCCCCAGGCGGAGGTTACACGAGACACCCGGCTGGGACCAGACAGCCGCTTCAGCAGGCTGCCCGGGAGTTTCCGATCAGTACCGCTTCTTCGGCGGCAACGACCGTTTGATCTGCTTGCGCAGGCGTGCCACTGCAGCAGCCTTTTTGCGCTTGCGTTCTGCGGTAGGTTTTTCATAGGCTGTCCGGGCACGAAGCTCCGGAATCAAGCCGGTGCGTTCGATCGCGCGACGGAAACGGCGTAATGCAACTTCCACGGGCTCGTCGGGTTTCAGAATTACAGTAGTCAATTTTTTCCTTGGTCGAGATCCGGCCGCAATGGCTAATGGTGATGTGGATGTGCGCGCAGCGTCCTGGCACAGTTCAGGGTCACACCCGACGGTCGCGTATCGCGCCGTCAACGACGGCGAAATGCGGTTCTTTGCGTTGCGCCGCCGCTCCGTTCATCCTTATGTCGAAAATTGATGCGTCCTTTCGTCAGGTCGTACACCGAAAGCTCCAGCGTTACCCGATCGCCTGCAAGGATGCGAATGTGATTCTTGCGAATGCGACCGGACGCGTACGCCCCGACCACCACGCCATTGTCGAGCGTGACGCGGTAGCGGCTGTCTGGCAGCACTTCTTCAACGATACCGTCGAGTTCCAGCAGTTCTTCTTTGGCCATTCAAAGGTTCCTGATCAATTGGCGCGACACGGGCTCAGTCAGACGCCGCGTTGAGAAAGAAGCCGCGAGCGTTGATCGACACGCGCTCGCGCATTCGTGGGAAGCATGAAATGCTGGGCAGCCCTCGCGTCCTGGAAGTCATGGACACCACCGTGTCCGGGCGGCGAATCAGGTACGCGGGGATCGGTCAGATGCGGCGGCTCGCAATACCGGTTCGATGCGAGTCGGAGCGTGTAGTCCAGCGAGCACGGTTATCGCCAGCCTCACGGGACTATCAATCAAAGGAAGATTCGCGACTAACTAGCACGCGTCTTTTCGGTGCTGTGCGAAGCGAACTAATCCCGTATTGTAACCGAAGACCGCCATCTGCCCTGCCACTATCGGCGGGGCCAGAAGGAAAGGAGCGTTGTCAGCTATGTGAGCGGTACCGGTTTTCGGTGCCGGCGATGCGCAGTTCGGGATCCCGCGTGATGTTTGGGCAGGTTTTGTTGCACCCGCCCTGGTGCCTCAGAGGCGTTGGGTGTTTCGAACCGTAGCGTCGTCTTCAACCTCGCGTGTCGACCCAGTTGCGTGCCCATTGGGTCGAGTGCTGTAACGCCTGCTCTTCACTCTTGAAGTAATCGAGCGAATAGAACCAGTAGCGGCCTTCGGCTCGCGCGCTATCGATGCATTCGAGCAGCAGGTTGGACGAAAAACTACCGTCGGGCAAACGATGCGCCGAGGATTGGACGGCATAGCCGTTGTATTGTTGAATTCGTTTGTTTTGCATTTTAATTTTAATGATATTTAAGTGCGCGCGTGCCGTGCGAAAAGTGCAAGGGTGCGCCGATTCAAGGCCATTCGGACCGAATTCCGAAGCCGTCGAAACACGAAAAATGGCGTTGAAGCCTAAGGGAAGAATGAGGCACAACGAGACGTATGGCGCCTGGCAAGCTGCTCAATAAACCGATGCCAGTGAGGAGCGATCGCGCCAACTGAGGGAGGCAAAGCTCCGCGAGGGTGTCGCTGCAACCCGGCATCCGTTGAGGGAGGCCGGGTCCTTCAACCTTACAGCGGCTTGATGTTAGCCGCTTGCAGCCCCTTCGGGCCTTGCTTCGTTTCGAAGCTCACCTTCTGATTTTCAGCCAGCGTCTTGAAGCCTTCGCCCCTGATTTCGGAGAAATGCGCGAACAGGTCGTCGCCGCCCTTGTCCGGGGTGATGAAGCCAAAGCCTTTGCTGTCGTTGAACCACTTGACGGTACCGGTATCCATGAAGAATCCTGGAGAAAAAATACGAAAATTTGCTCTATTAAAGAGAGTGTGAAGCTTCAAGGAGGGAGAGGACAACGAATACCGCCGAGGAGCGAGCAATTGATGAACAGCAATCGAACTTCTTGAACTTCGAGCCGCACATTACCCGCTGGGTGGGCCAGCGTCAATACCTATCTTGTAACTGTTTCACCAGACAGCCAGTTCTGCCGACGGAGCGCGGCGCCTCGCCTGGCTGCGCGCCCTTGTCGGTTCAATCGATTTTCCGGATCCGCTGACGCGCATCGGCGAAACGGGTAGCCTCGGCTCAAAGGCCTCCCGTTGACAGGAGGCGCTTATTTGAGCCGCTACGGCGGACTACCCTGAAGACCGGCACACGCGCCAGTTAGTGCCCATGAGCCTCGCGCCACCGGATACCCTTTCTGCGCGGCTGACCGGCGGTGTCGACGTGGAATCCGGCCGAGACTAAAAAAAGGACTCCTGCGAAAGGCCAGAGATACGTTGCCAGGATGAGGCATAGCAAGCATGCATCCCTTGGGGGGTAGGCATGGAGCGCCCAGAAAAGACACGCCACCGGCGATATCAGCAGACACAGCGCCGACCGATTCAGAAAAGCGGCGACCCTGGCATTCTTGAGCGTCTTGGCTTGCATGCCTGTCTCCATAGGAAATGGCACTGGTACATAGAGTGGCACGGCAGCCAATTCAGGAAAACTTGGTAAATTCCCTGACGTCCGTCCATCTGACGCACAGCTATGAAGCAGGCAACGTAGCCACCCACCCGGTCACGCGGGACGAATTGGTCGCCCTCTTGCAAAACCAAGGCGGATAACTTGAGCGTATGTTCTGAAACGTCTGTTGAGCGTATCGCAATAGCGGCTCGTATTCAGGCCTCGCGGATCGCGATTGGCCAACCGCGCGAGGGCTGCCCCGCGCCATGAACGTCAGGACTGCCAATCCCGATGCAACGTCGCGCACTCCCTTGAGGAGAAGCCGCCAGGCGACGTTGGCGCCGTTTTCAGGGAGCGGCAGACCGATCGCAAGCCAGTGCATCGCCGTGTCTCACGTCTGTTTCGTACCGATATAATATAATCTAGCAATGCTAGATTATCGAGCTTCTGTAACATCGTGTGGCACGTCGGCCGTCCTGGTCGGGGAGAGCGAAGGTTGAGTATCGCGGAGCGGAAAGGCAGGCAACGGGCCGAGCGCGAGGCCCGCATTGTCGCGGCAGCACGCGTGATCGCAGAGCGCGAGGGATGGGATGCCGTAACGGTTCGCCGTCTGGCCGAAGAGATCGAATACAGCCAGCCAGTCCTCTATTCGCATTTCAGGAACAGGGACGCGATTGTTGGCGCAGTTGCAGTGGAGGGTTTCCAGGAGTTCACCGTAGCGCTTCGGGAAGCGGCGCGCGGATCGAGCGGACAACGAAACGCCCTCGAGAATGTCGCCATGGCCTATCTCGACTTTGCGTTACGTTGTCCTGCGCTCTACGAGGCCATGTTTGTCCTCCCGACGAATCTGCGCTTCGCCGAGACGGAAACCCGACCGGAACTGCGAGCCGCTTTCGATGCGCTGGTGGCGGTCGTCACGCCGTTCTGCGTCGATGTCGACGACGTGACCGAGACGTTCTGGGCAGCCCTTCATGGGCTCGTCGAGCTCGAACGTTCAGGCCGAATCAGGCCGGGCGCACGCGGGGAACGTGCCATGCTTGTCGTTCGGGCACTCCTCGTTTCCCGAAACTAGCCCCTGTTTTCCCCTCACCTCGTCGCGTTGGTCGTGATGGCGCTCTGCTACGCTGTCTGCACTTCGTTACTGTCCGGGCGAATGATCGACCGTCCTCGACGGCTGGACTCGACCCACGAACCATGCACGCCAACGCCCTGAATTTCTCCGCCGGTCCCGGTGCGCTGCCTGCCACCGTGCTGGCACAAACGCGCGATTCGATCGTCGCCTTGCCGGAAACAGGCGTTTCGGTGCTGGGCATGAGCCATCGGTCCGACTGGTTCCTCGCGATCCTCGCGGAAGCCGAGCGCAATATCCGCGATCTGCTCGGCCTGTCCGACCGCTACGCGGTGACCTTCCTGCAAGGCGGCAGCAGCCTGTTGTTCGCAACGGTGCCGATGAACTTCGCGACCCCAGGCTACGCGCCGCCCGAGTATGTGAACTCCGGCTACTGGAGCGCTCGCGCGTCCGCCGAAGCGGGCCGAGTAGGCGCGTGCCGCGTCGCCTGGGACGGGCAGCGCACCGGGTTTCGCGAGTTACCGGCGCTGGAGCAGCTAAACGTCGATCGCCGCGCCGCCTATCTCCACTACGTTTCGAACGAGACGATCGAAGGCCTGCAGTTCCCCGTGCCCGCGCACGATGTGCCGGTCCCGCTGATCGCGGACATGTCCTCGGACTTTCTTTCGAAGCCGATCGCCGCGGAGCGCTTTGCGATGATCTACGCGCACGCGCAGAAGAATCTCGGTCCGGCCGGCGTGACGGTCGCGCTGATGGACCGCGAACTGCTTGCGCGCATCCCCGGCGGCCTGCCGCACATCCTCGACTTCCGCACCCAGATCACGCACGGCTCGAACTACAACACGCCGCCCGTGTTCGCCATCTATGTGCTGACGCTGATCACGCGCTGGTTGCGCGACGACATCGGCGGGCTGGCCGCCATGCAGCGCATCAACGAAGCAAAAGCAGCGCGTCTGTACGGCGTGCTCGACGAAATGAGCGACGTCTTGACGGTACACGCAGCGCGGCCTTGGCGCTCGCACATGAATGCCGCGTTCACGTTCGGCGACGCACGGCTCGATCGGGCCTTTATCGAGGCCGCCGCCGCGCGCGGCCTCGTGGGACTCGACGGGCACCGCTCGCTCGGCGGTTTGCGCGCATCGCTCTACAACGCCGTCACGCCGCAGGCCGTCGAGGTGCTCTGCGAGGTCCTGACCGAATTCGCCATGCAGCGGGCCTGAAACACGCTGAACCCGGGAGACGTACTCGCCTCCGACCAGTCCGTCCTCGACCGCGGCCTGCTGCCAAAGATACGACCTCTGCGGCGCACCGTTCCACCCACGCGTTCCAGCGCATGAAACGCGGCATTCGCGTCTATTTAGGCTTCCTTTTCTTCACCCTGCCAATCCCGGGCCGCAAGCTTCAATTGACGGAGCTTGTGATAAAGGGTCTTCTTCGGCATGCCGAGCTCGGCGCTTGCCTCCGCAACGTTTCCGTAATGACGTCGCAGCGCTTCCTCGATCAGCAACCGCTCGAAATGCGCGAGCTGCTCCGGCAGCGTGCCGCCTTTCGTGGCGCCCGCGGCCGTGGCCGCGGAGAGCAGGCTGTCGCCGGTCAGCCCCAGCACGAAGCGATCCGCAACGTTCTGCAGTTCGCGCACATTGCCGGGCCACGCATGGGTCATCAGTTCGGACAACTGCGCAGCCGTCACGACCGGTGCCGCCGTGCCGAAGCGGCGCGCGGCCGCGAGCACGAAGTGCTCGAACAGCAAGGGCACGTCCTCGCGCCGCTCGCGCAACGGCGGCAGTTCGATCTGCGCAACGTTGAGCCGGTACAGCAGATCCTCACGGAAGCGACCGTCGGATGAAAGGTCGACGAGGTCGGCCTTCGAAGCCGCGACAAACCGGCAATCGACGGGAATCAGCTCGTTTGCGCCAAGCCGCTCGATCACGCGCTCCTGCAACACCCGCAGCATCTTGACCTGAAGCGGAACCGGCATCGTCTCGATCTCGTCGAGAAACAGCGTGCCGCCGTTCGCCCACTCGATCTTGCCCACCCGCTTCTTGATCGCACCCGTGAACGCGCCGGTCTCGTGACCGAACAATTCGCTCTCGAACACCTGCTCGGGCAAACCGCCGCAGTTCAGCGCGACGAAATGCGCGTCGCGCCGTCCGCTGAAGTCGTGCAGGCTGCGTGCAATCAGTTCCTTACCGGTGCCGGTCTCGCCGGTGATCAGCACCGACACGGACGTATCCGCAAGCCGCAGGATCTTCTTGCGGACTTCCGCCATCGCCGCCGAGTTGCCCAGCACCAGTGCCTCGATCCCCTGCCGGTTGCGCAGCGACGCGCGCAGCCCCTCGACTTCCCGTGTCAGCCGGCGTTTCTCGACCGCGCGTGCCACCCTGGCGGCGATCACTTCGGACGAAAACGGCTTCTCGATGAAATCGTAGGCGCCCACTCGCATCGCGCCCACCGCCGTCGAAATGTCCGCATGCCCGCTGATCAGCAGAACGGGAATCTGTGCGTCGACCGCCATCACGCGGTCGAGCAGTTGCAGCCCGTCCATGCCGGGCATCCGCACGTCGGACACCACCACGATCGGCGCGCCCGGCGCAATGTCGGCGCACGCATCGGCCGCCGACGCGTAGGCGCTCACCGGAAAGCCTGCCAGCGCGACGGCCTGCTCCACGCCGATCCGGACATTTTCGTCGTCCTCGACCACCAGCACCCGAATCTCATCTTCCATGCTCTGACCTTTGCGGCTCGGCCGCCGCGAATTCGATAGTGAACCTGGCGCCGCCCGCATCGCCACCGCCGTCACCGTTAGCCGCGGCGATCTTCGCGCCGAACCCTTCGACGATACGCGACGTGATCGCAAGCCCAAGCCCGAGACCCTGCCCGCGCGGCTTCGTCGTGACGAACGGCTCGAACAGATGAGCGAGCACTTCCGGCGCGATACCCGGGCCACTATCGGCAATCGTGAAGCGCACATGGCCTGGCGAATCGCCCTCGTTTGCGTCGATCGTGACGATACGCGTGCTCGCGTCGCGAACCGCGTCGAGCGCGTTGCCAAGCAGGTTGACGATGGCCTGCTGAAGCTGGCTCGACTCCGCATACACGGTCGTGCCGAGGGGAATCCGCACTTCGAGCCGTACCCCTTCGTCGCGAATCCGCGACTCGTAGATGAGCCGCGCGTGCGCCACTGCCTCGTCGAGCGACACCGCGACGCGCTCGAACTCAGGCTTGCGCGCGAACGCCTTCAACTCGCCCGTGAGCACCGCCATGCTGTCGACGAGTCGGCCAACACGCTCCAGATTGGCGATTGCCTGCGCGGGCTGATTACGCTCGAAGAACGTGCGCGCGTTGTCACAGAGCGTACGGATCGCGACGAGCGGCTGGTTCAACTCGTGCGTGAGACCCGCCGCCAGTTGGCCGATCACCGCAAGCTTGCCGGCATGCACGACCTCCTGCTGCGTCGCGCGCAGACGCTGCTCGGTGTGCTCGCGTTCGGCGATCTCTTGCTGCATCCTCGCGTTCGCTTCGGTCAGCGCGGCGGTGCGTTGAGCGACCGTCGTTTCGAGCCGATCGTTCGCACTGCGCAACGCTTCCTGCGTCTTGAGCTTTTCCTGAATCGTCCGCCGGCGCTGAACCGCGTAGAGCGCATAGAGCACGGCGATCAGGAACACACCGGTTACGAACGCGAATGCCACGCGCTGCTGCCGCCGTGCGCCTTCGGTATCGAGGAGCACCATGATCGTGTCGTGCCCCTGCGGCGCCGGTCGCGACATCACGAGATAGCGGGCGGTGCGGCCCGCGCGGCGCAGGTCGGGAAACATGCCGAACCACGCGGCGCTGTTCCAGTCGCCCACGCGCCGGTAGCGCAGCGCCTCCACGGTGCGGCCCGCGTATTGCCGCGTCGCCTGAATCTCGCGCTGCTGCTGCGCCGTGATCGCCCGCATGGCGGTGAATTTCCATGCGGGCACGGTCGAGATCACGATCACGCCGTTGCCGTCGACAACCATCGCCGCCTCGCCGGGAATGCGCCACGCCGATTCGAGTTCGTCCACGCTGACCTTGACGGCCACGGCGCCCACCGCCTTGCCGGCGTCGAGCACCGCGTTCGCAAAATACAACCCGGGAATACCGGTGTTCGTGCCGATGCCGAAGAAGCGGCCACTGCCGCGCGCAAGTGCGTCCTGGAAGTACGGACGGTACGACACGTTCGTGCCCACGAAGCTGAGCGACTGGTTCCAGTTGCTCGCGGCAATCACCGAGCCGTGGACATCGATCACGTAGGCCGCGCCGCTGCCGGCGTCGCGATTGGCGGCTTCCAGATACGCATCGACCGTGCGCGACAAGCCGGGTACCGCATTCGGTGACGCCTTCAGCAGCGCGCGCACGCTATCCTGCCGCGCCACGAGCGCGGGCATCATCTCGAAGCGCCCGAGCCCGCTCGTCAGGCTGGCCGAATAAAGATCGAGCCGATGCTCGCCGGTGTCGGCGAGCGCATCGATTGCGCGGTCCCACGCAAACGCGACCGCGGCGGTGGCGGCTCCCACGTACAGCGCGGCGGCCGCCGCCCATCCCCACCACGCGATTCCCTTATAGCGCTTCGGCACGTTTGCCCTCATCGATGCCCTTCGTCGGGTGGCGCGGCTGCGCCGGCGCCGCCATCGCGAGAGTCCCTCCCCATAGGCCTCATCCGCCGAAATGCGCGACCAGGATGAGCGTCACCGTGACGACGATCGCGCCGCCGATACGCGTGGCGATCTGCGCGAACGGCATCAACTGCATCCGGTTGGCAGCGGTCAGGATCGCGACGTCGCCGGTGCCGCCCTGGCCGCTGTGGCAGGCGTTCACGATGGCGGTGTCGATAGGGTACATCTTCATCAGGCGGCCGACCACGAAACCCGTGCCCATCAGCGTCACGACCGTCGCGGCAATCGTCACCACGTTGACGAGCGTGAACGCCGCCATCAGCTTGTCCCACGGTGTCATCGCCACGCCGATCGCGAACAGCAGCGGATAGGTGACCGCCGTCGAGAAGAACCGGTAGACCACGAACGCCCCCTCCTGCAGCGGCGGCGAAACCGCGCGTGCGAGCTTCACGAGCACGGCAAGGAACAGCATGGCGACTGGCGCGGGCAGACCGAACAGCCTGTGCGCCATGAGCCCGATCAGGTAGAGCGTGATCGCCGTGATGCCGGCGGCGGCAATGTGGCCAACGTCGATGTGCACGCGCGACTCCTCGTTCGACGGCGCCATTTCTCCGGTCTCGCCAACCTGCAGCCGGCCATTGCCGGTCAGATGCGGCAAGCGCTTGCCGAGCATGTCGAGCAGGCCGGCAAGAACGATGGCCATGAGGCTGCCGAGCATCACCGGAGGCAACACCTGCGCGAACAGGCCGCCCTGCGCCACGTGCATGATTTCCGAGTAACCGACCGAGAGCGGGATCGCGCCTTCGCCCACGCCGCCTGCCATGATCGGCACGACGATGAAGAGCAGCGTATGTTTGACGCCGAGGCCGAGCGCGGCGCCGACTGCGGTACCGACGATCGTCGCGGCGACCGTACCCGCCGCGAGCGGGATGAAGATCTTCAGGAAGCCCTGGATGAGCACGCGCCGGTCCATGCTCAGAATGCTGCCGACGATGATCGACGCGATGAACAGGTAGAGGAAGTTCGTCTGCTTCGTGAAATCCACCGTCAGTTGCTGCACCGGCTTCGGCAACACGTGGTA
The DNA here is from genome assembly GCF_046581065.1 of Paraburkholderia yinzeri. NCBI lineage: Bacteria > Pseudomonadati > Pseudomonadota > Betaproteobacteria > Burkholderiales > Burkholderiaceae > Paraburkholderia > Paraburkholderia yinzeri. The sequence continues at coordinate 979,700 of NZ_JBFOCJ010000003.1, forward strand.
GTACGTGAGAGCCGACGGCACGAAGGTCGCGAGGATCGCGGCCGCGCCGATATTGCGCAACAGCGGCAGGCGCTTGCCGAACTCGGCGCAGGTGAAGCCGAAGAAGGCGAGCACCGCGATGGACATCGAGATCTCGCCAGGCACCTTGCCGCTAACCGCAAAACCGGCGATGAGCGCGGCCAGGATCACGTAAATCGGCAGCGGAATGATGCCGATGCGGATTTCCATCAGCTTCCACCAGCCCTCCGGCCAGAAGCGATCCCGGGTGGCGGGGCTCTGATCGGGCAGCGCCGGGGACGAGGCGGATGCGGGCGCACTGTTTCGCACGGAATGTCTCCTTCGTATTCGCGACCGGATCGCATCGCGCTTCCGGAGCTTGTTCTGGCATATGGGAACGACGGCCCCAAGGCCGCCGGACGGCTATAAAGCAGCAGCCATGCCAGCGCTCATCCGCACGGAGAAATAATCCTAACCCGTTGATTTACTTACCCTTCCAAATTGGATCTCTCAGCGGAACACCCATGCCCAGCTCCGAAGATTCAGAATTCGGGCGACAGGCAGGCTGAAATCTCAGCCTGCCGTCCCTTACTTAATGTCGCGCCACTCCCCGGCGCTCGCGCTTTCAACGGCCGCGTCGACGAACGCCAGCCCTTTGACGCCGTCCGAGACACCCGGGAAAGCGGATGCGGTTGTCCTTCGTCGTGCCCGACAATCCGGCTTGCCACCCTGGCCGCGAACTCCGTATAGAGATTGGCGAATGCCTCCAGGTAGCCCTCGGGATGACCGATCGCGATGCGCGTCGAGCGTTGGGCGCCCTCGCTCATCAGCGGGCCGGTGCGCCGCGTGAGGGTCTGCTCGAAGTCCCCCTGCCTTCGGTGAATAAGGCGATTGGGTTCCTCCTGATGCCATTCGAGGCCGCCCTTGTCGCCGTGAATGCGAAAGCTGAGCCCATGTTCCGAGCCGGCGGCGGCATTCGTGACCCAAAGCGAGCCTCGCGCGCCGTTTTCGTAACGCAATAGCGCGGCAACGTAATCGTCGACTTTGCGCCCCGGGATAGCGGACCCCACGTCCGCGCAAATCCGCGTGGCCGTGAGGCCGGTAACGAATGCGCCCAGGTGAAACGCGTGCGTGCCGATGTCCATCAACACCAGCGACTTGCCCGCGCGTGCCGAGTCGGTGCGCCACGCCGCCGGCAACTCGTGCCCGGCCAGGTAGCTCTGCACGTATTGAAGATGGATCTGGCGTATTTCGCCGATTTCGCCCTGCAGCACCATATCGCGCGCCTGTCGAACCATCGGGAAACCCGTATAGCAGTAGGTCACGCAGAATTCGGCGCCGGTGCGCGCCACCTGCCGGGCAATTTCTTCGGCCTGCGGGGTATCGGTTGCGAGAGGCTTGTCGCAAATGACGTGAAACCCCTTCTCCAGGGCCAGCATGCAAACGGCGTGGTGAGAGTCGTTTGGCGTCATGACAGCGACAACGTCGATCTTGTCGGCACGAGTTGCCTCGGTCTCGAGCATTTCCCGCCACGATCCATAGGCCCGCTCTGCCGCCAGGCCGAGTTCCAGCCCGGTGCGCCGCGAACGCTCCGGGTCCGAAGCCAGCGCGCCGGCAACGATATCGTAGTGCCCGTCGAGCCGCGCGGCGATTCGATGGGTCTCCCCGATAAACGAGCCCGGCCCGCCACCCACGAGCCCGAGGCGGATACGTCTGCCCACCTTCCCTGTCATCTTGTTCCTCCTGATTGAGTGCGGGTTCTGCGGCAAAGGTGCGGCCGGCCATACCGCGACCGCTCTTCCGTCATGAAGGATAGCGACAAGGTCGATGCCGGCGACGCCGCAAACCCATCAAAAATCGATCAAGCGGCGGGGACCACGGACCGTTGATCTGGCGACGGCCTTCCGCGCGAAGCGCTCAACCCGGTGATATCGTTCGCCAACACCATCAGGGAAGCTTCGTGGATCGAATCGAACTCTTTCGCGTATTCGCCCGAGTCGTGGAATGCGCAAACTTCACGCGCGCCGCCGACACGCTCGGCCTGCCGCGCTCGTCGGTATCGGCGGCCGTGCAGGAACTGGAGGGACGCATGGGCGCACGGCTCCTGCATCGCACGACCCGCAGCGTCTCGCTCACGCAGGACGGCGCCGCGCTGTACGAGCGCTGCCTGCGTCTCATCGCCGACGTCGAGGACACCGAGAACCTGTTCCGCCAGAGCGCCGTGGGGCCGAGCGGCAAGCTGCGCGTCGACGTGCCGGGCCGCATCGGACGGCTCGTGGTCGCGCCCGCGCTGCCCGTCTTTCTCGATGCGTGGCCGAAGATCGACATCGAACTCGGCAGCACGGACCGCGCCGTGAACTTCGTGGAGGAACGCATCGACTGCGCCCTGCGTGTAGGCCTGCTAAACGATTCGAGCATGATCGCACGGCCGATCGGCAACCTCACGCTCATCAACGTCGCGAGCCCCGCCTATCTCGCGCGCCATGGCACGCCGCGCACGAGCGCCGACCTCGCGACGCACCTGGCCGTGCAATACGCTTCCCCTACCAGCGGACGCATCGCGCCATGGGAATGGCACGACGGCGAAACCGCGCGCACCACGGTCGTGCCGGGCCGCGTCACGGTGAACAATGCCGAGGCGTATATCGCCTGCTGCCTCGCGGGCCTCGGCCTGATCCAGATTCCCGCCTACGACGTGGAAGCGCATCTGCGCGCGGGCGAACTCGTCGAAGTGCTGCCCACGCAGCGCGCCTCACCCATGCCGATGACACTGCTTTATCAGCACCGCCAGCATCTGTCGCGGCGGCTACAGGTTTTCGCCGACTGGCTGGAGGCACTGTTGCGCGAGCGCCTTGAGGCGTTCTCCGCGTGACGTATCGCGGGAACCGGGTCCGTCTGAATTCGCAGTCGTCGGCACTCGACCATAAAAACGCGTATCGTCATGTATCCGAACTTCGCGTCGCGCCCATGAACGCCACCCACCAACGCCTGACCCCCGCGAAATATTCGCTGCCGCGTGCCGTCGCTATCGCCGCGACATTGCTCGCGCTGACGGTAGCGGGCTGCACCGCCCCCTCGCAAGCGTCTTCCCCTGCCACCACGTCGCTCGATGCCGCAATCGGCGGTTCGCAACGCAGCGAACAGGCCAGGGCGCGCGACGTCTATCGCCATCCGAAGGAAACGCTGACGTTCTTCGGCATTGGCCCCACGCAAACGGTCCTGGAGATCGCGCCGGGAGGCGGGTGGTACACGGATATTCTTGCGCCCTGGCTGCACGACGCGGGTCATCTGTACGAAGCCCAATACGTCAGCCCGTCGGCGGAACTGAGCGCCGAGGCGCGCGCGGGCGATGCCGCTTTTTCGCGCAAGCTCGCGGGCAACCCCGCAATCTATGGCAACGTCGTAGTCGGCACCTTGCACGCGGGCGCGTTTACGGGCTTCGATGCCGTCGAGCGGTTCGATTTCGTACTCACGTTTCGAAACATCCATAACTGGATGAAGGATGGCCAGCTCGACGCAAACCTCCGTGCGTTCTATCGCGCGTTGAAGCCGGGTGGAACGCTCGGCGTCGAAGAGCATCGCGCCCGGCCCGGTACGACCGTGCAGCAGATGATCGATACCGGCTACGTGACCGAAGCTTTCGTGATCGAGCATGCGCAGGCAGCCGGTTTCGTACTCGCCGGCCGCAGCGAAATCAACGCCAATGCTCGCGACACGAAGGATTACCCGCACGGCGTGTGGTCCCTGCCGCCGACCTACAAGGGCGGCGACACCGATCGGGCGCGCTATGCCGCGATCGGCGAATCGGATCGCATGACGTTGAAGTTCACCAGGCCTTAGCCGGCGCGCGCCCGGCGCGCAGGCGCCGTTGCGCGGCTGCCGGGTCAAGCCGGCTCTTCGAAGCGGTACAGCCGGTACGCGTGCGGGGCGATCACCGAGAGATAGCCGTGCACCGCCGTGCGAAGCATCCGTCTGATCGCGACGATATCCGGCAGGATCGTTCGGGTCATCAGGGCCTGCGTAACGAGGCCGTGAACGATCGAATGGACGGTGAACGCGGCCTCCGGTGCCGGCGCGCGATCGGGCCATCCGGGCCCGCATGTCAGCGTCTTCTCCCACATCTGCACGAACTCGCGGTAGACGTCCCGATAGATCTCCGCACCCGAAATGCGGCGCTCGAGCAGAAAGAGAGCGCCCCACTGTTCGGGTTCGGCCAGGGGCGCTTCACTCTGGGCATGGATCAGGGCGTCCACTCTCTGCGGCAGCGGCTCGTGCCAGCGCACGCGATTGGGCCGGCCGGCGGCGCTTCGCTGGCGTGGGAGAGGGCGACGGCGGCACGAGGTTTTTCAAATCCGAACACCCTGGCAGAAGGTCGTCCTTACACTTTTCCGTGAATCCGGTGTCGTTGCATCGGCACGAATCGGGGATCACGAAAGGGAGCTTGCGATATGAACTGGAAGACTCACGAAGTCACGAATGTCGTGGCAGACCTGAAAAATTATAACCTCTACAGCAGCGACATCGCCTTGCAGGAAGCGGTGCGCCGCGCCGGCGCGACGGTGCACGAGGCCGAGCTCACCCGCTACGGCGCCCTGCTCGGCGACGAAGCCTCCCTGCGTATGGCCGAAGACGCCCATCACTTCAAACCCGAACTCCACACCTTCGACCGCCAGGGCAATCGCATCGATCGCGTGGAATTTCACCCCGCGTGGCACGGCTTCATGAGCATGGCCCGCGAGCAGAACCTCGTCGCCCAGCCGTTCAACGATCCCCGGCCGGGCGCGTGGGCCGCCTATGCCGCGGGCTTTTCGATGCATGGGCAGATCGAGCCGGGGTCGCAATGTCCGAACTCGATGACCTTCGCCTGCATTCCGGTCCTGCAGAAGGAACCCGAGTTGTTCGAGCAGCTTGCGCCGAAGCTTTATTCGCACACCTACGACGCGCGCGACATTCCGTTCGAACAGAAGTCTTCGATGCTCGTCGGCATGGGCATGACGGAGAAACAGGGTGGTTCGGACGTGCGCGCCAACAGCACGCGCGCCACGCCGTTGCGCGGCGAAGGACGTGGTGCGGAGTACGAAATCACCGGGCACAAATGGTTCTTTTCGGCACCCATGTGCGACGCGCACCTCGTGCTCGCGCGCACGGAGAACGGGCTTTCCTGCTTTTTCGTGCCGCGCTGGCACCCAGACGGCAGCAAGAACGCGATTCATATCCAGCGGCTGAAGGAGAAGGTTGGCAATCGCTCCAATTCGAGCAGCGAGGTCGAATTCCTGGGCGCCTGGGGTCGCATGGTCGGCGAAGAAGGACGCGGCATTCCAACCATCATCGAAATGGCGTCGTACACGCGCCTGAACTGCGTCATGGGCAGCGCCGGTACGATCCGGCAGGCGCTCGTGCAGGCCATCCACTATGCACGCGGCCGCGAGGCATTCGGCAAGCGTCTCGCGGACCAGCCGCTGATGCGCAACGTCCTGGCCGACATGGCGCTGGAAAGCGAGGCCGCGACGCAGTTGATGATGCGGCTGACCGAAGCTTTCGCGCTGGCCGAAGACACCGAAAGCGCGCCGCTTCAGCGCGCCTGGAAACGGATCGTCACACCGGCGGCGAAGTACTGGGTCGCCAAGCGCAGCATCGAACTCGCCGGCGAGGCGATGGAAGTGTTCGGCGGCAACGGCTACATGGACGAGAGCCCGATGGGACGCCTCTATCGCGAAGCACCGGTGATCTCGATCTGGGAAGGTTCGGGCAACGTCATGGCGCTCGACATGTTGCGCGCCGTCGCCCGCGAGCCGGACGCGCTGGGCGCCCTGATCGGCGATCTGGCCACGGTCTGCCGCGACGACGCGCGTTTGCGTCCCCATCTCGAAGCCATTCCGCGTGCCTTGCGGCAAGACGGCGAAACGCTCGAATTCACTGCGCGACGCGAAGCGCAACGCCTGATCCTGCTGATCCAGGCGCGCCTGCTGCGCGAATTCGCGCCCGCCGAGGTCGCGGACGCGTTCATCGCCAGCCGCTTCGACGACCAATGGGGGCGCGTGTTCGGCACACTGCCCGCCGGCGTGAAAGCCGAAGCGATAATCGAGCGCGCCTTTCCGGTCTGACCATGCACATCCTTTCCCTCTTCGAAAGCAATGTGCGCAAATACCCGCACAAGCCGATGCTGCGCTATGCCGGCGCGAGCTACACCTATGCCGCGATCGACGACCTGTCGCGGCGTGCCGCGACGGTTCTCGCGCAGCATGGGGTACGGCACGGCGACCGTGTAGCGCTCATGTGCCTGAACACCCCCGGGTTCGTCATCGCGATGCTGGGCGTGTGGCGTCTCGGCGCGGTCGTCGTTCCCGTCAACCACAAACTGCAGGCGCCTGAGGTCGAATACATACTGGCGCATGCCCGCGCGAGGCTGTGCTTGTTCGATGGCGCGCTGGCCCCTGTCATGGACGCGATCAAAACGCCCGTCGCCAGGATGAGCACCGATAGCGCGGTAGCTGGCGCTGCGTTTCTCGACGCTCTGATCCGCAATCCGAACGGAGATCCAACCAAGGAAGCGCGCCCGTTTTCCGGCGAACCGGGGCAAGAGGACGAGATCGCGGAAATACTCTATACGTCGGGAACGACGGGACGGCCGAAAGGCTGTCTGCTAAGCCATCGCGGCGCGTGCGTCGCGGCATCGACGAGCGCGCTGGCGCTTTCGATGACACGCGACGAGCGCACGCTGATCGCCATGCCGCTCTGGCATTCATCGCCGCTCAACAACTGGATGCTCGGTACGCTACTCGTCGGCGGCACCGTGGTGCTGCTGCGCGAGTACCACCCGCGGCACTTTTTGCAAACCGTTCAGGACGAAGCGGTGACGCTGTATTTCGGCGCGCCGGTCTCCTATCTGCTGCCTCTGCAGATGAGCCTCGACGTCCAGCAGTTCAGGCTCGATTCGGTCCGTGCATGGATCTACGGAGGCGGTCCGATCGGGCCGGACACCGCGAGACGCCTCGCCGAGGTGTATCGAAGCGAGAACTTCTTTCAGGTGTTCGGCATGACCGAGACCGGTCCTTCGGGCACCGTACTGTATCCGGACGAGCAACTCGCCAAGGCCGGATCGATCGGCCGGGTGGCCACGCCTGGCGTGGATCTTCGGCTGGTTCGCAAGGACGGCGGCGACGCGGGCGCAGGCGAAGTGGGAGAGATCTGGCTGAAGGCCGACTCGATGATGCAAGGCTACCTCGATGACGAGGCGGCCACGTCTAGTGCGTTCTGCGAGGGCTGGTATCGTTCCGGCGACCTCGCCCGCCGGGACGAGGACGGCTTTCTGTTCATTGTCGACCGGGAGAAGGACATGATCATTACCGGCGGCGAGAACGTCTACTCGAAGGAGGTGGAAGACGCGTTGCTCGCGCATCCTTCGGTCAAGGACGTGGCGGTCATCGGGCGCCCGCATCCGGAATGGGGCGAAACGGTGGTGGCCGTGGTCGTGCCGCAGGCGGACACACAGGTGGACCCGCAGTCGCTCAGCGAGTTTCTTGCGGCGCGCCTCGCCCGGTACAAGATTCCGCGGGACTATCTCGTCCTGGAGAGCCTGCCTCGCACGCCGACCGGCAAGCTGATGAAGCACGTTGTGCGCGGCATGGCGCAGGCCGCGAAGCGCGCCTGAACCGTCAGGTCCGAATGCGCGCTCCGTCGTACGGCGGCCGCGCACTCACTTCGCGAACAACTGCCCAAGATCCTTGAACGCCTTGAACTCCAGCGCGTTGCCGCAAGGGTCGAGCAGGAACATCGTGGCCTGCTCGCCCACCTGCCCCTGAAAGCGAATGTAAGGCTCGATCACGAACTTCGTGCCGAACTGCCGAAGGCGCTCCGCCAGCGCCTCCCACTGGTCCCAGGGCAGCACGATGCCGAAGTGCGGCACGGGAACGTCGTGGCCGTCCACGGGATTGGTATGCGCATGCTCCTGCGAGGCCGTCCTGGGGTGCTCGTGGATAACGAGCTGATGCCCGTAGAAGTCGAAATCCACCCAGGCGCGGCTGGAGCGGCCCTCGCTCAGCCCGAACACCCGCCCGTAGAAGTCGCGCGCAGCAGCAAGGTCGTAGACCGGAATGGCCAGATGAAACGGGGAAAGACTCATGGTGGGCTCCGGAGGAAATGAAACGATGGTAGACACCCGCGGTCGAAAATAAAATCAATATATAGTTTTCGGACATACAAAGGAAATTTGTGAATGATCCGTGAACTGAAAACGCTGATCGCCGTGGCCCGCGAGGGCACGTTCGCCGCTGCGGGCCAGAAAATCGGCCTCACCCAGGCCGCGGTCAGCGCGCAGATGCAGCGCCTCGAAACCGAACTGGGCTTCGCGCTGTTCGACCGCGAAGGCCGTACGGCCCGGCTGAACGCGCGCGGGCAGCAGATTCTCGTGCAGGCTCAGGAAGTGCTCCGCCTCTATGCCGGCCTCAGCGAAGTCAGCGTGGATCTCACGGTAGCGGTGAGGCTCAACGTCGGTGCAATCGCCTCGGTTCAGCGCGCGTTGCTGCCCGATGCGCTCGCCGAATTCTTCCGCCAGTGCGCGGGAGCGCAGGCACGTGTCGTTCCGGGCCTGTCGTCGGAACTGATCAACATGGTGGACATCGGCGAACTCGATCTCGCCGCCGTCATTCGACCACCATTCGCACTGCAAAGCGATTTGCACTGGACGCCGCTCGCGCACGAACCGTTCCGGCTCGTCGTGCCGCGTGGCACGCGCGGGCGCGACTGGATGGAGCTCGCCACGACGCTGCCGTTCATCCGCTACGACCGCGCATCGTTCGGCGGCCGGCAGGTGGACCGCTTCCTGCTCCGCATGCAACTCACCGTGCGCGAAATCTGCGAGCTCGACGAACTCGATGCGATCGTGCGGCTCGTCGAGAACGGCGTGGGCGCCGCGCTGCTGCCGCAGACCGCCCAGTATCGCCGCTGGCCGGCCGGCGTGCGCGCGGTCGATCTCGGCCATCACACGTTCCATCGCGATATCGGGCTGATCCATCGCGACCCGCGCCAGATGAGCGATGCGGCCAATATCCTCGTGGGCATCGTGGCACGCCATGCGCGGGCGTCGGGTTCGCCGTCGCGCCCGGTGCGCGATCCCACCCCGAAGGCACGCGGGAATTCCGGTTAAACTTGACGTTATGGACAAATGCCGTTACTGCGGAAAAGTTCGTGACGAATGGGACTGCCACGGCCAGGCCTGCCGCACGGCCATTGCGCGGGCGCTGAAGCGTCAGCGCCAGGGGCTGCCGATGGTGGCCAACGTGATCCGCAACGAAATCCCCCCGCACGCCAGCACCGGCGAGGTCATCGCCGTGTTGTCACGCCAGCGCATGCGCGCGCGGCGCGGCAACGAGGAGCGCCGCGAGCGCAAGGAACTCGATGGCGCCGACGGCGATTGACTGCTCCGTCGCTCGCGCTTTTCCGTCATTCGCACGCAGGCTCCTGCCCGCCGGTACCCAGACCGAGCTGGGCAAACGCCTGCTCGAGAAAATCGACACACACCCGCACTTTCGCCGACTGCGCAAGCCGCGCCGGATAGACCGCCCACACGTTGGCCGGCTGCGAGACGCCCGGCAGCACGCGCACAAGCCGCCCGCTATCGAGCAGCGGCGCGACATCCCAGATCGAACGCAGCACGACGCCGCGCCCGGCCAGCGCCCATTGAACGGCCACTTCGCCATGGTTGGTCGAGAGCGGGCCGCGCACCTTCACGGAAACCGTTTCCCCCTTCACGTCGAGCCGCCACACGCCGAACGGATGATCGCGCTCCTTGATTGCGAGGCATGCGTGCGAGGCGAGATCGGCGACCTGTTTGGGTGCGCCGTGCCGTTCGAGATACGCGGGCGCCGCGCATAGCACGCGATGGTTCGACGCGAGACGCTTCGCGATCAGATGCCCGGCAATCTCGTCGCCAATGCGCACGTCGAGGTCGAAACCCTCGCCGGCCACGTCCACGAGCCGGTCGAACACTTCAAGCCTCACGTCGAGCTGCGGGTAGCGGTCCGAGAAGTCCGCCAGCGCGGGCGCAAGACAGGTCCTCCCGAAGCCGAAGCTGCTCGATATGCGCAGCGTGCCGCGCGGTATGCGCCGCGTCGTCGAAACGTCTTCCACGAGATGGTCCACGTCGTCGAGAATTTTCTCCGCCCACGCGTAGACGCGCTCGCCCGCCTCCGTCACAGCGACGCGGCGCGTCGAGCGATGCAGGAGCCGCGTGCCGAGGTTCGCTTCCAGCACCGCTACGCGCTTGCTCACATAGGCCGCCGACGCCGAAAGCGCTTCGGCGGCCGCGCTGAAGCTGGCCTTGCGCGCGACCGTGCAGAAAACGCGCAGGTCGTCGAGTTCGGGTGTGACGGGGACTTTCATCGGGGCGCTCGTGCAGGCCGCGGGGGGCCTGCGTGGTCGTCGAAGACGGTGTGAAACTATAGCCGATCGCGCTCGGCCGGGATCAGTTCAGGCCACGGTCGGCTTCGCGCACGAGCTGGCGCTCCTTCTCGATGTCGAGCGAGCGGCAGGTCCACAGATAGACGAGCGCCGCCACGGGCAGGCCCACGAGCATCGCGATGTCGGTACCGCCCAGCGCGCGGGCCACGGGGCCCGTGTACATGTCCGTCTTGAAGAACGGAATCATCGCGACGAAGCCCACGGCGTAGGCGGTCAGGCCGCGCCAGTTCCAGCGCCCGTAAATACCGCGCGGATTGAAAATCTCCCGCACGGAGTAGTGCGAGTGACGCACGATGAAGAAGTCGACCAGATTGATGGCAGTCCACGGCGTGAACAGATAGCCGAGTATGCCGAGGAAGTCGCCGAACTTGTCCATGAAGTGATCGGACGCGGAGAACGCCAGCGAAGTCGCGACGATCGCCACCACGAGCAGGCTCACGATACGCTTGGCCGCATTCGACTTGACCGGCCTGAACGAGTCCGTGATGCTGAGCAGCGTGAGCGACGCGCCGTAGAAGTTCAGACCCGTGATCGCCAGCAAGCCCAGCAGCGAGAGCAGCAGCGTAACCGTGCCGAAGCCGGGGAAAATGGCGTCGCCCGCCTGCTGCACGGCGTTCGAAATGTCGATCTTCACGTTGAACGCCGCCGCGGCGGTACCCACGAGCATCATCCACACGCCGCCGATCAGCGCGCCGAGGAAGGTCCACCAGAAGGTTGCGCGCACACCGGTAGTGGGCGGCAGATATCGGGAGTAATCCGAAACGTAGATCGACCACGACAACTGATAGGCAGCGGCCGAGAAGAGCTGCACGAGGAACGGCGTCGTCTTGAAGCCGGCGAAGCTCAACTGGCCGGCCGGAAACGGCACCTTCACGCAGACGCCGATGCTAAAGACCGTGAGCGCGGCGAGCAGCGCAAAGGCCAGCCAGCGCTGCGCCTTGTGTATCAGGTCATAGCCGAACACCGCGAGCGCGACGGCGATCACGGTGAAGACGATATAGCTCAGATGGGGCTCGGTGCCGAGCAACTGATGGGCGGTTTGCCCCGCCATGAGCTGGTTGAACGAGTTGTAGCCCACGTAGGTGACGAGCGCGACCACCCAGACGAGCAGCGCGCCCATATAGCCGAACTGCGGCCGCGACTGGATCATCTGCGGCAAGCCCAATTGCGGCCCCTGGCTCGAATGGAACGCCATGAAGAACGTGCCCAGCACGTTGCCGAGCACCACCGCAATCGCGCTCCATAGCAGATTGCCGCCCATGCTGACGCCGATCGCGCCGGCGGCGATCGTGGCCAGATTCGCGTCGCCCGTAAACCAGACGGGCCACAGGTGCCAGGCTTTGCCCTTTCGTTCGGCAAGCGGCACGTAATCGATCGAGCGCGACTCGATCCGGGATTTAGCGCGCACAGGCTCGTTGGCAAGCGCGTCGGCAATGGCCTCGTGTGACATGTCTCCTCCAGATGCGGGGTGGCGGCGCGCGGGTGCGCCAGACCACCTGCGACGCCGGACCGGTGCAGGAATACCCCGCTTCGACCGCGGCGAAGTTAGCTTAAGGTTAACGATGAACTATCAGTTAACAATGCTACGCAACTTCGAAGCAGACGGCTCACTATCGCATCCTCCTATTGACTCATCCCGGAAAATCACGTCGCCTTGAGCCAGAACAAGCGGGCGGGGTGATCGAACACAAGAATAGCCAATATGCATCGATCTACCCCACTAAATTCATGCTAGTCAAGGGATAACCCCGATCCCCCTCGGCCCATAGTTCGCCTATATTCTCGTTAACCTTTGGTTTTATAGTAACTATCAGTTAATCTTTCTGAGTGGCGGACCCCTATGACCTACCTTCCCATCGAATTCCACAAGCAATCCGAACTGCCGAAGCTCCCGGCCGACTTCTGCTCGAACCCGAATCTCGCCTGGACCATCCCCGCGAGCTACTACACCGCCGAGTCGGTCTACAAGGTCGAAGAAAAGAAGATCTTCGAAAACGCGTGGATCTGCGTCGGGCACCGTAGCGAGCTCGCCGAAGCGAACGCTTACATCACTCGCGAAATCATTGGGGAAAGCATCCTGGTCGTGCGCGGCAAGGACAAGGTGCTGCGCGCGTTCTACAACGTCTGCCCGCACCGCGGCCACCAGTTGCTGGAAGGCAACGGCAAGGCGAAGAACGTGATCACCTGCCCGTATCACGCCTGGGCGTTCAAGCTCGACGGCGCACTGGCGCACGCCAACAACTGCGACCACGTGGAAGCATTCGACAAGGAAAACTCGTCGCTCGTCCCGGTGCGCGTGGAGGAGTATGCGGGCTTCGTGTTCATCAACCTGAATCCGGACGCCGGCAACGTTGAATCGCAACTGCCCGGCCTCGAAGCGAGCATGCGCGAAGCCTGCCCCGTCATCGACGACCTCAAGCTCGCCGCGCGCTTCGTCACCGAAACGCCGGCCAACTGGAAGTCGATTGTCGACAACTACCTCGAGTGCTATCACTGCGGTCCCGCGCACCCCGGCTTCTCCGACTCGGTGCGGGTCGACAAATACACGCATACGCTGCACGGCAACTGGACGGTCCAGTTCGGTCATGCGCAGTCGTCGGAGCGCTCGTTCAAGCTCGATCCTTCGATCACGGACCCGTCGTTCCACGGCTACTGGGCCTGGCCCTGCACGATGTTCAACGTGCCGCCCGGCAGCAACTTCATGACCGTGATCTACGAGTTCCCCGTGAACGCCGAAGTCACGCTACAGCACTACGACATCTACTTCCTCAACGAAGAGCCCACCGAAGAGCAGCAGAAGCTGATCGAGTGGTATCGCACCGTGTTCCGTCCGGAAGATCTGCGTCTCGTGGAAAGCGTGCAAAAGGGCCTCAAGTCGCGCGGCTATCGCGGCCAGGGCCGCATCATGGTCGACCCGCAGCGCAGCGGCATCAGCGAGCACGGCATCGCCCATTTCCACAACCTGATCGCGCAGTACTACCAGGACTGAAGCACGCTGACCCAAGGCCTGTTCACATCAGGGAGAACGACTGCATGACTTCGCTGCAACAACCCGGCCTGCTGCGCCAGCAGGCCTATATCGACGGGCAGTGGCGCGACGCCGAAGACGGCGCCACGCTCGACGTCCACAACCCCTCCACCGGCGAATGGCTCGCCCGCGTGCCGAACATGGGCGCCGGCGAGGCGCGCGCCGCCATCGAGGCAGCGCACCGCGCCTTCCCGGCCTGGCGCGCGCTCACGGCGAAGGAGCGCGCACGGCTTCTGCGCACCTGGTTCGACCTCGTAATGGGCAACCAGACCGAACTGGCCACGCTGATGACCCGCGAGCAAGGCAAGCCGCTCGCCGAAGCGAAGGGCGAGATCGCCTACGCCGCGTCCTTCATCGAATGGTTCGCCGAACAGGCCAAGCGCATTGACGGCGACGTGATCCCCAGCCCGAACCCCGATCAGCGTCTCGTCGTGACGCGCGAGCCGGTGGGCGTCTGCGCGGCCATCACGCCGTGGAATTTCCCGGCCGCCATGATCACCCGCAAGGCGGCGCCCGCGCTCGCCGCGGGCTGCACCATCGTCATCAAGCCGGCCAACGAAACGCCGCTCTCCGCGTTCGCGCTCGCCGCCCTCGCGGAACAGGCCGGCATTCCGCCGGGCGTGATCAACGTCGTGACCGGCAAGTCGCGCGAGATCGGCCTAGAAATGACGAGCAGCCCGCTCGTCAAGAAGCTCACGTTTACGGGCTCGACGGAAGTGGGGCGCCTGCTCATGCGCCAGTGCTCGGATACGGTCAAGAAGGTCTCGCTCGAACTCGGCGGCAACGCGCCCTTCATCGTCTTCGACGACGCGGACCTCGACGCCGCCATCGACGGCGCCCTGCTCTCGAAGTATCGCAACGCGGGCCAGACTTGCGTCTGCGCCAACCGCTTCTTCGTGCACGACAGCGTGTACGACGAGTTCTGCCGGCGGCTGGCTTCGCGCGTGGAAGCGTTCAACGTGGGCGACGGCTTTGCCGAAGGCGTGAACGTAGGACCACTGATCAACGAAGCGGCACGCGAGAAGGTTGACGGTCTCGTGCGCGACGCCGTGGCGCAAGGCGCGCGCGTGCTCGCGGGCGGGTCGGCGCATGCGCGCGGCGGCAACTTCTACGCACCCACCGTGCTCGCCGACGCGAAGCCCGGGATGGCCGTGCTCAGCGAAGAGATCTTCGGACCGGTCGCGCCCATCGTGCGCTTCTCGGACGACGCCGAAGTGGTCAGGCTTGCGAACGATTCGATCTACGGTCTCGCCGCCTATTTCTACAGCCGCGATATCGGCCGCATCTGGCGCGTCGCCGAGCAGCTCGAATACGGCATCGTCGGCATCAACACGGGCCTGATCTCGAACGAGGTGGCGCCGTTCGGCGGCGTCAAGCAGTCGGGCGTCGGGCGCGAAGGCTCGAAGTACGGCATCGAAGACTATCTGTCGATCAAGTACCTCTGCATGGCCGGCGTGGCGAGCTGAGTGACCCACTGAGCCGCCAGCGGATGCGGCCCGCGCCGCATCCGCGCTTCAGGAATCCAGAACAACCATTACCGGGGCATCTGTCGCGCACCTCATGTGGCATGCGTGCGCCGCCCGGCCCGCGGTCAAGGAAAGCATCATGAACGCCCGCGAATCGATCACCGTCGAAGTCGTCGCCATCGAGCCGCTCACGCCGCTCATCAAGCGCTTCACGCTTGCGCTGCCGGACGGCGCGCCCCTGCCGCCGTTTACCGGCGGCGCCCACGTGCTCGTCTCGATGCAAGACGGCGCCACGTGGCATCACAACGCCTACTCGCTCCTCAGCTCGCCGCACGATACGCGCCGCTACCAGATCGCCGTGCGCCGCGAAGAGGCGTCGCGCGGCGGCTCCGCATTCATGCACGACAAGGTCGAGGTGGGCAGCCGGCTGGCGATCGGTTCGCCCGCCAATCTGTTCGAACTCGCACCTAACGCGCGCCATCATGTGTTCATTGCAGGCGGCATCGGCATCACACCGTTCCTCGCACAACTGGCCGAGCATGCCCCCGGCGCGCACGAGCTGGAGCTGCACTACGCCTACCGCAGCCCCGAGCACGGCGCATTCGTGGACGAACTCAGGCAAGGCCCGCATGCGGCCAACGTGCATTGCTACGCGGACAGCGAGGGCCAGCGCCTCGACCTGCTCAAGCTGTTCAAGAGTCTGCCGTCCGACGCGCACGTCTATGTGTGCGGCCCGCAAGGCCTGAACGACGCGGTCTACGCGAACGCCGCCCTGCTCGGCTGGCCGAAGGCGCAGCTCCATTCGGAACAGTTCGCGGCCACGGACACGGCCGGCAAGGCCTTCACCGTGGTGCTCGCGAAGTCGGGCCTCGAATTGACGGTCGGCGAAGACGAAACCATCCTCAAGGCCATCGAACGCGCCGGGGTGACGGTCGAGTCGCTGTGCCGCGAGGGCGTATGCGGCACCTGCGAGGTCGCGATCCTCGAAGGCGAAGCCGATCACCGCGACCAGTATCTCGACGACGACGAAAAGGCCGCGCAGAAGACGATCCTGCTGTGCGTTTCGCGCTCGCGCACGCCGCGGCTCGTGATCGACCTCTAGGGCGGCGGGGTCGCCGATCCGTTAAACTACGGCGAGTCGCGTTCGGACCCTGTCCGAGCTGTGCGGTTCGTCCATCATCGGCGGCTCATCGGCAACTCATCGGCGGCATACGTCCGGCCCGATCGGCGGCCAGGCGCGTAGGCCGCCGTTTCTGCTTTTTTCGCTCGACCGCGCGATCCGTCATAAAGGGAATTGGATGTCCGAGGAAACGTTCGCGTTCCGTCTCAAGGTACTGCTCGAGCACAAGAAGTTGAGTCTGCAGCAGGTGGCCGACGCCGTCGGCATTTCGCGTCCCGCGGTCCACAAATGGACGCGCGGGGGAGAGATCGACTATTCGAACCTGCGCCGCCTTGCCGCGTTCCTCGACGTGAACTGGGTCTGGCTGCGCTACGGCGACGACGCCGTGACCGATCTTGGCCTGGGCGGCAAGACCGAGCTTCCGATGACCGACCTGCGCCGGCGCCATACGGCCGAAATCGTGTCGAACGAAGCGCGCATGAAGCAGGCGCAGGAAGCGGCGGGCATCGTGACATGGGAATGGAATCTTGTTACCGACGAGCTGATCTATTCGAGCAACTGCTCAAGGCTCTACGGACGCGAGATCCGCACCAACGACGAGTTCTGGGAGATCCTGCATCCGGAAGACGCGCTCTGGCTCAATGCGGAAGCGCTGAAGGAAGTCGTGGAGAGCCATACCCCGCGCACGTGGGACTTCCGCATCATCTGGCCGGACGGCCAGATCCGCTGGATCGAATCGCGTCTGGCCACCCTGTTCGACGACGCCGGGCGTCCCGTGCGCGTAGTGGGGACGACCATCGACATCAGCACGCGCAAGGAAGCGGAATGCGCGCTGGAGCGGCGCGTGCTGCTGCTGAACGACGCCGAGCGCATGGCGGGATTCGGCGCCTGGCGCTGGCTGCGCAACCAGGACGAACTGCTGGTCTCGGACGAATGGTGCCGCCTGTTCGGCATCGCGCCCGCGGCGGGGCCGCGTCATTATGCAGATCTTACGAAGCATATTCATCCCGATGATCGCGCCGCGCGCAATGCGGCTGTGGATGAGGCGATTGCCGGTCGTACCGATTACCGTGTGCTCTATCGCGCTTCGCTGCCGGACGATACCTGGCGGCTCGTGGTCGAACAAGGGCAGGCGCGTGTCTCGCCGCATGGGGATGATCTTTGGCTTACTGCGCTTTGTCGGGCGGCGCAGCCGGCAGATATGGCGGCTGTTGTGCAGCCTGTTGTGGATGACCCAACTGCTATTGTTGCCGTGCGGCCTTGATGTTTGGTTCGCAGTTCTTGTGCTGTTTTGGCGTTTCCTTGTGTTCGTGGTGGTTTGCCAGGGTTGCCCCTGTGCGGGGCGGCACCTACTTTCTTTGCCGCGGCAAAGAAAGTAGGCAAAGAAAGCCGCTCACCCCGCTAATGCCAGTCACCATTCACCCCGCACCACAATAGCCAGTGGCTCCGGGGCGTCTGTCACCCCGCACCCTCCACGTTAGTGACAAAGGGCTCATACCTCCTGCTGCGCGCTACGCGCGCCGCAGACAGGTCCGCAAGGGAAACCGCCCTTGCTGCGAGGCATTTCGGTGTGCGTACCGCTGGTTTGGGTTATGCCCTTCGGCGCGCGCAGCGCCGCCGGAAGGATGAGCGCCTTGTCACTCCGGCTAACGGCCAGTGATGACGGACGCCCCGGAACCACTACCAAAGTGGGCGAGTGGCGGACGGCGTCACACTGGCGGGGTGAGCGGCTTTCTTTGCCTACTTTCTTTGCCGCGGCAAAGAAAGTAGGTGCCGCCCCGCACAGGGGCAACCCTGGCATACCACCACGAACACAAAGAAACACCAAAACAGCAAGAACTACGAATCAACCTCAAATCGCAGCCACAACAGCCTCACCCACAGCGGTAGTACTAGCCACCCCACCCATATCAGGCGTACGCGGCCCTTCCACAAGCACCTTCTCGATAGCACGCATAATCGCGTCATGCGCCGCCTGATACTGCGCATCGCCATTGCCGAGGAACTCGAGCATCATCGCCCCCGACCAGATCATCGCGATGGGATTGGCGATCTGCTTGCCGAAGATGTCCGGCGCCGAGCCGTGCACGGGCTCGAACAGCGACGGAAACTTGCGCTCCGGATTCAGGTTCGCCGAAGCCGCCAGGCCGATGGTGCCCGTGCAAGCCGGACCGAGATCGGAGAGGATGTCGCCGAACAGGTTCGAAGCCACCACCACGTCGAAGCGGTCGGGCTGCAGCACGAAGCGCGCCGAGAGAATGTCGATGTGCTGTTTGTCCCACTTCACCTCGGGGTACTGCCCGCCCATCGCGGCCACGCGTTCGTCCCAGTACGGCATGCTGATGGCGATGCCGTTCGACTTGGTCGCCGCCGTGAGCTTCTTGCGCGAGCGCTTGTTCGCCACCTCGAACGCGTACTTCAGGATGCGATCCACGCCGTGACGCGTGAATACCGACTCCTGCAGGACGAACTCGCGCTCCGTGCCCTCGAACATCTTGCCGCCCACCGAGCTGTATTCGCCCTCGGTGTTCTCGCGCACGACGAGAAAGTCGATGTCACCAGGCTTGCGGTTCGCAAGCGGACACGGCACGCCGGGCAAGAGACGCACCGGGCGCAGATTCACGTACTGGTCGAAGTCGCGGCGGAACTTGAGCAGCGAGCCCCACAGCGAGATATGGTCGGGCACCTTGTCGGGCCAGCCCACCGCGCCGAAGTAGATCGCATCGAACCGCGAGAGCGTCGCGAACCAGTCGTCGGGCATCATCTTGCCGTGTTCGAGGTAGTAGTCGCAGCTCGCCCAGTCGAATTGCGTGAATTCCACCGAAAGGCCGAACTTCGCCGCAGCGGCCTGCACGACGCGCACGCCCTCGGGCATCACTTCCTGGCCGATCCCGTCGCCCGGAATGGCGGCGATCCTGTACGTTTTGCTCATGTCTCGTTCTCCTTGGCTCGCCCGGATCGGCATTGATCCGCACGTCATGTCCAAGAGCATGCCTGAAAACACGATGGGGAAAAGCCGTCCCGGCGTGGAGCCATTCAACACGAAACGTGAATAATCGGGCCGTTGGCGGAGCAGTCAGCGGCAAGCTGAACCCGCTATTCGTCAGCCGGAAGGCCGCTAGAATGGCGGCACCCGTCAATGGAATGGACATCGTGCCCCTTTCTGCAACCCGCCGGAAACTGCTCGTCGGACTCCCTGTGCTGTTCGGCATCGGCAGCATGAGCCCTTCCGTGTTCGCCGCCGAATCTCCGCTCGCCGCCATCGAACGTCGCCACGGCGGCCGGCTGGGCGTGTTTGCGGTCGACACCGCGTCGGGACGAACGCTCGCTCATCGCGCCGACGAACGCTTCCTGATGTGCAGCACGTTCAAGGGGCTGCTGGCCGCGCTGATACTCGCGCGCGTGGACGCCGGGCAGGACAGCCTGGCGCGTCTCGTGCGTTACACCGGGCAGGACCTCATCTTCACGTCACCGGTGACCCAGGCACACGTTGGCGAAGGCGCGATGACCGTCGGCGCGCTGTGCCAAGCGGCCGTCGAAGTGAGCGACAACACAGCGGCCATTCTGCTGATGCGCAGCGCGGGCGGCCCGGCGGCATTGACGCGGTTCGCGCGCAGCATCGGCGACACGGTCACCCGCTCCGATCGCTACGAGCCCGACTCGAACCAGTCCCGCGGCCTGCTCGATACCACGACGCCCCGGGCCATCGCGCAATCCGCGCGCAGCCTGCTGCTGGGTAACGCACTGAGCCTTCAATCGCGCCGGCAACTGGAAGACTGGATGATCGCGTGCAAGCCCGGGCTCAACCGGCTGCGCGCCGCCTTGCCCGCGGACTGGCTTGCGGGAGACCGGCCGGGAACCAGTCTCGAAAGGGAAACGAACGATTACGCGATCGTCCGGCCGCCGGGGCGCGCCCCGTTGCTCGTCGCGGCGTATTACGACGCGCCGGGCCTCGCCATGGACCGTCGCGAGGCCGTGCTGCGCGAAGCCGGCAGCGTGTTCGTGCAGTGGGCCACGGCAACGGCGTGATGCGCAAAAGGCGACGCATGAGCCCCCCGGCAAAAGCGGCCAAACTCCCGTAAACTAACGGCCTTAACTCGCGCGCGGCGCGAGCCTCATCCCAACCCGGTGCTGCACATGTTTTCGCTTTCCGACACGCTCCCTGCCGAAAAATCCTCCCTCTACGCCACGCTGGCCGCTCAGGCGCGCGCGCTGATCGAAGGTGAACCCGATCTCGTCGCCAACGCGGCGAACTTCTCGTCGCTCGTGTTCAACTCGCTCGAAGGCCTCAACTGGGCCGGCTTCTATTTCTTCGACGGCCGCGAGCTCGTCGTCGGCCCGTTCCAGGGCAAGCCCGCCTGCGTGCGCATTCCGCTCGGCAAGGGGGTCTGCGGCACGGCCGCGCAATCCCGCGAAACCCAGGTGGTCCGCGACGTCCACGCGTTTCCGGGCCACATTGCCTGCGATTCCGCCTCGCAGTCCGAAGTCGTCGTACCGCTTGTCGCTCCCGACGGCACGCTGATCGGCGTCTGGGACGTGGACAGCCCGCACCTCGCCCGCTTCGACGACGAAGACGCGAAAGGCATGGAAGCGCTTTGCCGGGCCTTCGTGGAATTCGGCTGGAAACCGGCGGCACGCAACGCCTGAACGGCGACGGAACGCGTCTGCGCCCTGGATCGCCCGGGGGACCGGCTGTCCTTCGATCCGGATTGACCGGGGTCCCCTTAAACCGGCCCCGGCCCGCGTCACATTTCGATGATGACCTTCAGCGCATGCGTGCTGGCCGCGTGCGAGAACGTCTCATACGCCTTGAGCACGTCGGCGAACGCAAACCGATGCGTGATCAGCCGGTTCGGATCGATCCGCCCGGCGCACACCGTCTTGAGCAGCATGGGCGTGCTGACCGTATCGACGAGGCGCGTCGTGATCGACACGTTGCGGTCCCACAGCTTGTCGAGGAAGATCGAGGCCTTCTCGCCATGCACGCCGATATTGGCGATCGTGCCGCCCGGGGCCACGAGCTGCTGGCACAGTTCGAAGGTGGCGGGCACGCCAACCGCTTCGATCGCGCAGTCCACGCCAACGCCGTCCGTGAGCTTCATCACCGCTTCGACCGCGCCGGTCGTGCGCGTATCGACGCACGAGGTGGCGCCGAAGCGCGTCGCGCATTCCAGACGGTTGGCGTCCCTATCGATCATGATGATCTGCGCGGGCGAATAGAACTGCGCCGTCAAAAGCGCCGCCAGTCCGATCGGGCCCGAGCCGACGATGGCGACCGTGCTGCCGGGCTCGACCTTGCCGTTGAGCACGCCGCACTCGAAGCCGGTCGGCAGGATGTCCGAGAGCATCACGAGCGCCGCCTCGTCGAGGCCGGCAGGAATCCGGTACAGGCTCGTTTGCGCGTGCGGAATGCGGACGTACTCGGCCTGGGTGCCGTCGATGCGGTTGCCGAGAATCCAGCCGCCCGTCTTGCAGTGCGAGTACATGCCGCGCCGGCAGTATTCGCATTGGCCGCAGCTCGAGATGCACGACACCAGCACGTGATCGCCGGCCTTGAACCCCGACACGCCGCTGCCGGCTTCGTGGACGACCCCGACGCCCTCGTGGCCGAGGATGCGCCCCGGCTCGCAGCTCGGCACGTCGCCCTTGAGGATATGCAAATCCGTGCCGCAGATCGTCGTTTTCGACATCTTGACGATTGCGTCGCCGGGTCCCTGCAATTCCGGCATCGGGCGCGTTTCGACCGCGAAGCGGCCCGGACCGTTGTAAACCAGTGCTTTCATGTTCCCTCCATCGGCATTCGGAAATAGGCTGGCGGGCGCGCCGGCCGTTTCCATCATGCGCCGCGGCCGGCAGGCCCGATTGACTTCGATCAACTTGCCGCTCGGCGCGAAGCGCCGCGCAGATCCGGCATCGCAGCGGGCCGATTCACGTTTCGAGCACGTACTCGCCAGGCGCGGCGCCGAAGCCCGCGTCCGGCGTGCGCGCCGGCACCTCGCCCGTCGAACGCGCCCGCAGCCAGTCGCGCCAGCAAAGCCACCAGGAACCATCGGACGCCGGCGTGCCCGTCACGAACTCGTGCCGGCTGCGGTATGCCCCGCCGGGCTCGCGCGTCGCGCATCGATAGTAGCGGTGCGCATGGCCGGGCTCGGACACGATCCCGGCGTTATGGCCGCCCGCCGTCAGCACGAAAGTCAGCGCGTTGTGCGTGAGCAGATGCAGCTTGTAGACCGAACGCCACGGCGACACGTGATCGCGTTCGGTCCCGACGACAAACATCGGCGCCTCGATATCCGAGAGCGCGACCGGACGGCCGTCGACGCAGTAGCGGCCCGCCGCGAGATCGTTATCGAGAAAGAGACGGGTCAGGTACTCGGTGTGCATGCGGTATGGCATGCGCGTCGTATCCGCATTCCACGCCATCAGATCATTGCGTTTCGTTCGCAGTCCGAGCAAATATTCGCTCATCATGCGCGACCAGATCAGATCGCGGGCATTGAGCAACTGGAACGCGGCCGACATCTGCAAGCCGTCCAGATAGCCCTGGCGCCACATCAGCGCGTCGAGCTCCGCCAGCTCGCTCGCATCGATGAAGAGGCCGAGTTCGCCGGGCTCGCTGAAGTCGGTCAACGCGGCCAGCAGCGTGATCGAGCGCAGCCTGTCGTGCCGCCTGTCGTGTCGCCCGTCGCGCGCCAGCGCCGCCGCGCCGATCGCGAGCAGCGTTCCCCCAAGGCAATATCCCACCGCGTGCACCGCCTCGCCGCAGCGTGAGCGAACCGCTTCGAGCGTCGCGAAAAAGCCGTCGCGCAGATAGTCGTGGAGACCGAGATCGCGCGCTTGCGCGCCGGGGTTGCACCACGAAATCGCAAACACCGTGAAACCCGATTCGACGAGAAAGCGGATCAGCGAATCGTGCGGCTGCAGGTCCAGGATGTAGTACTTCATGATCCACGACGGCACGATCAGGATCGGCTCGCGCGCGACGTCGGGCATCAGCGGGTCGTACTGGAGCAGTTCGCACAATTCGTTGCGCCATACCACCCGCCCCGGGGTGAGCGCGACGCCCTGCCCCGGCCCCTGGGTTTGCGTTCCGCGCGCATGGACGCCGGACCGGCTCGCGGCCAGCGCAACCGCATCTTCGAACCAGTTGCGCGCGCCCGCCTTGAGGTTCGCGCCGCCCGAACGGATCGTCGCGTCGAGCACCACCGGATTGGTGGCGATGAAGTTTCCGGGCGAACACGCATCGAGCCACTGGCGCGCCGCGAAGCCCACCAGTTGCTCGTGGTGCCGCTCCACGCCCGGCACGCCGCGCGTGGCTTCGCGCCACCAGCGCTGGACGCCGAGAAAGCCGTCGCGATACATCTGGAAGGGCCAGTTCGACCACGCGGGGGCGGCAAAGCGCGGATCGGCTTCGCCCGCATGCACCGCCACGCCGCTGTCACCCTCGCCGTCGTTCGCACCGGGCGCCGCGACCGGAAACCGGGCCGCCGCGAACCACGCGTGCGCGGCGAGATCGAAGCATTTGCCCGGCGCAATCGCGAGATGCGCTCCCCAGTCGATCGCGGCCAGCGCGAGCGAGATCGGCGAGAGCCCGAACGTCATGGCGGCGATGGTCGCCTGGGCCGTGCGGTTCCACTCGTCGGCCAGCACGGTGGCGGGCGGGGCGCCCTCGGCGGCGCTCGCAGGCGTGCCAGAAAGGTTCGATGCCGCAATCCAGGGTTCGGCATCGCGCACGGCAGCATTCATCGTTCTCTCCCTTTTCGATTCTCGCCGAGGCTCGCGAGACGCCCCGCAAGCGCACCCTTCGCGCACGTCACCTGCATCGCCGTACCCTCGTGCTTCAACTCATGTGCATGCCGCCGTTGACGGCCAGGTTGGCGCCCGTCACGAACGCGCCATCGTCCGAGCACAGGTAGGCGATCAACGACGCCA
Source organism: Paraburkholderia yinzeri (assembly GCF_046581065.1). Taxonomy (NCBI): domain Bacteria; kingdom Pseudomonadati; phylum Pseudomonadota; class Betaproteobacteria; order Burkholderiales; family Burkholderiaceae; genus Paraburkholderia; species Paraburkholderia yinzeri. The sequence goes on from NZ_JBFOCJ010000003.1 coordinate 1,003,701, forward strand.
CCTCCTCGGGACGGCCCAGCCGGCCCACCGGGATCTGCGGAAGAATGCGCGTCTCCAGGATGTCGTGCGGCACGGCCTCCACCATCGCGGTGGCGAGATAGCCGGGCGAGACGGTATTGACCGTGACACCGTGCTTCGCGACCTCCAGCGAGAGCGACATCGTGAAGCCGTGCATGCCGGCCTTCGCCGCCGCGTAATTCGCCTGCCCGAATGCACCTCGCGAACCGTTGACCGAGCCGATGTTGACGATGCGGCCGAAGCGACGCTCCACCATGCCGGGCAAGAACGGCTTCGTGAGATTGAACACGCTGTCGAGATTCGTGCGCAGTACGTCGTCCCATTCGCGCTTCGTGAGCTTGAGGAAGCTCGCGTCGCGCGTGATGCCGGCGTTGTTGATCAAGACGTCGACCGCGCCGAATTCCGCCAATACCCGTTTCGCACACGCTTCGCAGGAGTCGTAGCTGGCCACGTCGAGCACAAAGGCATGGAACGTCCGGCCCGCCTCGCGTTCGCGCTGCAGCCAGGTCACCACGTGGTCGTTGCGCTCCGAATGCGAAACGGCGACGGTCAAGCCCGCATCGTGCAGTCTCCGGCTGATCGCGCCGCCCAGACCTCCCATCCCTCCGCTCACAAAAGCAATGCGTTCGCTGCGCATGGCAGTCCCTCCCTCGCAAGTTGGCGACCGGCCGCGAATCGGCGCGATCGAAATCTTGCTCAACTATAGGGAGCGGGCTCTGCGCACGATTGACATGCATCAATTCCGAATCGGTCGGAAGCGCGGCGAAGGCGACCGTGCCTGATTGACCCATATCAATTGCGATCAAGCCTCGGCGCCTAGACTGAGCCGCACACCCTGCTCGTTGCGCCGGCTCCCGCACAGGGGGAGAGCAATCGCATCCCGGAACCGAAAAAGGAAACCAGGCCATGCTCGACAACCCGATCGCGCCCGCCGCCACAGACGGCACAGCCACGCAAATCGACGAGTTCGCCGTGCGCTTCGCGCTGCGCCACGCAACGCTCGCGCCATCGAGCCACAACAGCCAGCCGTGGCGTTTCGTACTCGGCGAGAATTGCGTGATGCTGTGCGCGGACCGGTTGCGCGCCTTGCCGGTGGTCGACCCCTACGACCGCGAACTCATCATCAGTTGCGGCGCAGCGCTCTTCAATCTGCGCGTGGCGCTCGCGAGCCTCGGCATCGGCTATGCGATCACGCTCTTCCCGTCGAGCGCCGACCCCGATCTGCTCGCCGAAGTGCGTCTGCTGCGAAACCGTGTCACCGGGGCGGAACTGGCTCCCCTCGTGAATGCGATACCCGAGCGAGTCACCACACGCCGCCCGTTCTCCCCGGAGCCCGTCGAAATCGCCGTCGAGCGGCATCTGATGGAAGCCGCGCGCGCCGAACAGGTCGAAGTAGCGTGCGCGAGCGCAATGGAGCCGCGCAATGCGATTGCCGATCTCGTGGCCGTTGCCGACCGCCAGCAGTTCGCCGACTCGCGGTTCAGGCGCGAGCTTGCGAAATGGATCCATCCGCACCACACCGACGACGGCATGCCGGACTACGCAGCCGGACTCGGCGACCTTCTCGACTTTGCGAGGCCGCTGATGGCGTCCGCGATCCGGACGTTCGACCTGGGCGGCGGCGTAGCCGCCACGCATCGCGAACTTGCGGCGGGCTCGCCGCTGCTGCTTTGCCTCGCCACCGGCGTCGACGATGCGCAAGCCTGGCTCGCCGCAGGCCAGGCGCTCGAACGGGTATTGCTGGTGGCGACCCTGCACGGACTCTGTGCCTCTTACCTGAACCAGCCCATCGAGGTGGAGGCGCTGCGCGCACGGATTGGCGCGCTATTCGACCTGCCGGACACCTGCTATCCGCAGCTCCTCCTGCGCATCGGATACGGGATGCCGGACGCGGCGACGCCGCGCCGCCCCCTCGGCCAGGTCGTATCGTAGGCACATCGCGAGGAGAGCATGATGAAGCTGACCTTCCTGGGCGCGGCACAAACGGTCACCGGTTCGCACTACCTGCTGGAAGCACAAGGCAAGCGCGTGCTGATCGACTGCGGACTGTTCCAGGGCACGAAAAACCTGCGCCAGCGCAACTGGGATCCCCTGCCCTTTCCCGCCGATACGCTCGATGCGGTCATTCTCACGCACGCGCACATCGATCATTGCGGCTACCTGCCGGTACTGGCGCGCAATGGCTATCGCGGGCCGGTCTATTGCACGCCGGGCACGGCCGACCTGTGCGCGGTGATGCTGCGCGACAGCGCCCGCCTGCAGGAAGAAGACGCCGCCTTTGCAAACCGCCACGGCTACTCGAAGCACCATCCCGCCCTACCGCTCTACACGCTCGAAGACGCCGAAGCGGCGCTGCGGCTCATCGGTCCGCGCGACTTCGACGTACCGGTCTCACTCGACGAACGCCTGACTTTCCGGCTGCTGCCCGCCGGGCACATCCTCGGCGCGGCAAGCGTCGTGGTGTGCTGCGGGCATACGATAGTCGCGTTCTCCGGCGACCTCGGCCGCCCCGAGGACCCGCTCATGCGCGCGCCCGCGCCGCCGGCGCATGCCGACTATCTCGTGGTCGAGTCGACCTATGGCGACCGGCTGCACGCCACGCTCCATCCGGAGGACGAACTGGCCGAGATGTTCGCGCGCACGTTCGCGCGCGGCGGTGTCGTCGTGATGCCCTGCTTCGCCGTGGGACGTGCGCAGGAAGTGCTCTACTACATTGCCCGCCTCAAAGAGACAGGGCGCATGGCCAACGTCCCGGTCTTTCTCGACAGTCCGATGGCGATCAGCGTCACCGACCTTTACCGCCGCCACATGCGCGACCACCGGCTGACGGTCTCGCAGTTGCACATCATCGACCACGCGGCATTCATGACCCGGACCATCGACGATTCGAAGGCCATCGCGTCGCGCGACGGACCGATGGTCATCATCGCAGGCAGCGGCATGGCCACGGGCGGGCGTGTGCTGCATCACCTGAGCCTGTACGCCTCCGACCCGCGCAATACGATCGCCCTTGTCGGCTACCAGGCGCCCGGCACGCGCGGCGCGGCTCTCGAGGCGCACGCTCCGGCGATCAAGCTGCATGGCGATTACGTCCGCGTGCGCGCCGAGGTGTCCTCGATCTCGTCGCTTTCCGCCCATGCCGACTATCGGGAGACGCTGCGCTGGCTGGCCGGCATGGCATGCCCGCCCATCCGCACGTTCGTGACGCATGGCGAACCCGCTGCGGCCGATGCGCTGCGCCGGCGCATTACCGAAACGCTGCACTGGAATTGCAGCGTGCCGGGATATGGGGAGACGGTCGACCTTCCCGAAGAGCCCGATCGCGATCGTTCATGCCCGCCGGGCGAACCCACAGGCACGCCGAATCTGCCCGCCTGAACGGCGGTTTGCCGGATCGCCGCCTGGCCCGTGCGGCGCTTCCGCGGCGGCCGGGAGCGTTTGCGCCGCCGGGCGACGAGCAGGTTTTTCGCCGCGCCCGTTCGCGCGCCACGTAAAATTGCGATAACTGGCCCACGTGGAATCGAACGTCGGGTTCCTTCCACTGCAACCCCTACTTCACGCGAATGGCTTACGCTCCCGTCCCGTGCAAGCGTTTCGCCCTGCGCCATGACCTGAGGTCGGGCGCCGATCCGCGCGCCGCGCGCGGCGCGGCGCGGCGACTCGCCGGCCGGATCCGCCAGCCCGCCGTAGCGGCGGCGCTGGCGTTCGTCAACGCATGCGCGTTTGGCGGCACGACGCTCGCGCTCGACACGAGCGCCAACGGCAGCCCGCTGCTCATGGGCGCGGTCGCCTGCGCGGCCGTCATCCTCCTCGCGGTCGCCGTCATTGCCGCCGTTTGCGCGCTGATCGCGTTTCGCCTCGCCCGCGCGCGCGCCACCCCCGCCCCGGCCCCCGCCGAGGGCAGCGCGCGCCAGAACGAAGCGCGCATGATGGGCATCATCCGCTCCTCGATGGAGGCCATCATCACCGTGGACGAGAACCAGCGGATCGTCATCTTCAATCCCGCCGCCGAATTCGTATTCGGCCTCTCCGCCATGGAAGCGATCGGCTCGCCGCTTTCGCGCTTCATTCCCGAGCGGTTTCGGACGGCCCACGAGCGGCACGTCGAGCAGTTCGGCGCCACCGGCGTCACCGAGCGCTCGATGGGCCACCAGCAGCGCGTTCTCCACGGCCTGCGCGCCAACGGCGAGGAGTTTCCCATCGAGGCGTCGATTTCGCAGATCCGCGACGTCTCCGGCAAGCTCTACACGGTCATGCTGCGCGACATCACCGAGCGGTTGCGGGCGGAAAACTCCCTCAAGCGCTCGCGCGAAGAACTGCGCGAACTCTCCGCCAATCTGCAGAACGTGCGCGAGGCCGAAAAAACCCGCATCGCACGCGAGCTTCACGACGATCTCGGCCAGCAGCTCACCGCGCTCAAGATCGACCTCTCCGCGCTGGAGCACCGGCTCGGCGACACCCTCGACCCCGACGTCGCGGCGCGTATCGCGGGCATGAGCAAGCTGATCGATTCGACCGTCCGGGCAGTGCGGCGCATCGCAGCCGACCTGCGGCCCGTCATGCTCGACGATCTCGGACTCGTCCCGGCAATCGAGTGGCTCGCGAACGACTTCACGAGCCGCTACGGCATCGCCGTCCAGCAACACCTCCACACCGGCCACACGGTGTTTTCGAACGCCGCGGCCTCCACCCTCTTTCGCATTGTCCAGGAAGCGCTCACGAACGTTGCCCGCCATGCGGAAGCCAGCCTCGTGGTCCTGACACTCGAAGTCGAGGGGCAGCACTGCGCCTTGCGCATCGTCGACAACGGCCGCGGCACGCACGGCGATCCCGGCAGCGCGCCGCATCGCACCCGCCACGACAAGTCGTTCGGACTGCTGGGCATTCGCGAGCGCGCGCACATGCTCAACGGCACTGTCGAGATCGATACCGCGCCGGGGGAAGGCTTTGCCATCTGCTTCACGTTCGAACTCGACGCCCTCCAATCCGAAGAGAACGCTTCATGATCAAAGTGATCATCGCCGACGACCATACGCTCGTGCGTGACGGGCTGCGCCGCATCCTCGAAAGCGCCCGCGATTTCGAAGTCGTGGGAGAAAGCTGCGACGGCGCCACCACGCTCGCGCTCGTGCGCGAGTGCGACGCCAGGGTTCTGGTGCTCGATCTGTCGATGCCGGGGCGCAGCGGCGTGGAACTCATCAAGCAGATCAAGGACGAGCAGCCCGGGTTGCGGATCCTCGTGCTGACCATGCACGCCGAACATCAATATGCGGTGCGCGCGTTCAAGGCGGGCGCCTCGGGCTACCTCACGAAGGAAAGCGCCAGCGCGGAACTCGTGAGCGCCGTGACGAAAGTGGCCTCCGGAGGGGTCTACGTGAGCATGGCGATGGCGGAGCGCTTCGCGCAGAGCCTGAACGAACCTGCCGACGCGCTCCCGCACCAGCGCCTCTCCGATCGCGAATTCGAGGTCTTCCGGCGTATCGCCTCCGGAGAGACCATCACGGAAATCGCGCAAACGCTTTGCGTGAGCGCCAAGACCGTGAGCACCTACAAGGTCCGCATCCTCGAAAAAATGCAGATGCCGCACGAGGCCGCGCTCGTGCGTTACGCCCTGCGCCACAAGCTGCTCGACGATCAGGACGAACCCTGAGCCGCAGAAACCGCGCTGCGGCGCGGCGCGGCGCGGCGTCGCACGATTGTAGGAATCGCCCTACACGACTTCCATTCTACGTACGCCACTTTCCACCGTCGCCGATTTATTTTTGAGATGGCGCCGCCGATACTGGCTGCATGGAAGTCCAACGCATTCACCCGAAACTGAACGTTTTCCTCGTCGAGGATGCGGTGCCGGTACGTCGAAGAATCGCCGAGGCATTCTCGGCCATTCCGGACGTGATCGTGGTGGGCGAGGCCGAAGATACGGCCACCGCCCTGGCCAAAATCGCATCGAGCGGTGCGGACGTCGCGGTCGTCGATCTGAGACTGATTGCGAGCAACGGCATCGAGCTCGTCGCCCAGCTTTCGCGCGAGCAGCCATCGGTCGTCACGGTCGTGCTGACGAACCACGCCAGCGCGCCGTTCCGGGTGGCCTGCCAACGTGCCGGCGCCGACTTCTTCTTCGACAAGACGTCCGAATTCGACGCCGCCTGCCATACCCTCGAAGCGCTTGTGAAGCAGCGCGCGAATACCGCGCGCTGAACTGGAGATGACCATGTATGCCGAAGCCGCCTGCGATTTCCCCCTGCCCGCGACGTCACCGGGATACCGGCCCGTGGTGCCCCTGAACCCCGTGGCTCGCGAGGCCGCGGCGCGCCAACCCGTCTCGCGCTGCTCCACCTGTTCGTTGCGCGCGGTCTGCATGCCGCCGGATCTCACGTCCACCGAACTCCAGCAACTCGATACCGTCGTCCACACGACCCGCAGCGTACGCCGCGGCGAAGCGCTGTTCCGGACGCACGACGCGTTCCAGAGCCTCTATGCCGTGCGCACGGGCTCGTTCAAGACCATCGTCATGCATCGCGACGGCCGCGAACAGGTCACCGGTTTCCAGATCCCCGGCGAACCGCTCGGGCTCGACGGCGTATGCTCCGGCACGCACAGTTGCGAAGCGATCGCGCTCGAGGACAGCACCGTCTGCATCATTCCGTTCGGCCAGTTCGAATCGCTGTGCCGCGAAAGCCACCGCATGCAACGCCATCTCTACCAGTTGATGAGCGGCGAGATCGTGCGCGAATCGAGCCTCATGCTGCTGCTCGGCACGATGACCGCGGAACAGCGACTCGCCTCCTTCCTGCTCGATCTCGCCGCCCGCTTCAGAAGGCGCGGCTACTCCGGCACGCAGTTCAACCTGAAAATGAGCCGCGAAGAGATTGGATGCTTTCTCGGCATGAAGCTCGAAACCGTGAGCCGCATGTTCTCGCGCTTTCACCGGGAAGGGCTCGTCGAGCCGAGCGGCAAGCAGATTCGCATCGTCGATGCCGAGGGCCTTGCGCGCGTGTGAGGCGGGAGCGACCCGCTGGATCGCCGCCCCGTCCTACACCCCGAAGACATGGCCGTTCTTCAGCTCGATCCACATCATGCCCGCGCGCAAACCATCCAGCACCGCAGCCTCCTCGGTTTCGAATGCCCGGTAATGAGCAAAAACGTGGCCGAACTCCGGCTCGGGCGCACTCTGCGTGATACTGATCTGGCAGGTAAACCCGCCTTGTGCCGCGGGCGACGTGACCGCCTCGACGATCCATTTGCCTGAGTCGACTGTACCTCTTAGAGACGGTTTCATAAAGGCTGTTGAGTTCGCTGAAGAGTGTTCCAGCAGATCAGGCAACAACCGAGTTTGAGGAACGCGTCGTGAATGTCCGCACGGCGTTCGAAGCGAATACGCAAACGGCGGAAGTTATGCAACCAGGCATGGGTACGTTCGACGACCCAACGAACTTTTCCAAGGCCGCTACCGTGCGGGTGACCGCGCCGTGCGATGCGGGTGGGGATGTTGCGCACGTGCAGGAGGCGCCGGTACTTGTCATGATCGTAACCACGATCGGCGTAGACACGGCCAGGACGACTCAGCGGCCTGCCGCGCACCCCGCTAATCGGCACGATGGCCTCGATCAACGGGATCAGCTGGGTAACGTCGTGACGATTGGCGCCGGTCAGGATTGCCGCGATCGGCGTGCCGTTAGCGTCGGTGGCGATGTGGTGTTTGGAACCAGGTCGTGCTCGATCGGTGGGGTTCGGGCCAGTTTTTCGCCCGCCCCAACCGCGCGAATCGACGATGAGTCGACGACGACGCGGGAGAAGTCGATCTTCCCGGCCGCTCGCAGTTTCGCCAGCAGCAGTGCGTGCAGTCGATCCCACACGCCGGCTTGCTGCCAATCGCGCAGCCTGCGCCAGCAACTGACGCCGGAGCCGCATCCCATCTCCGCTGGCAGATCTCGCCAGCGGATGCCGGTCTTCAGCACAAACAAGATGCCGGTCAGCGCAGCCCGATCCGGTACCGGCTTGCGACCCGGATACTTGAAGCGGCGTGGCTTCGCTGGTGGTAGCAGTGGCTCGATCAGTGCCCACAGTTCGTCGTCGATGATTGGTTTGCCCATCTCCTCGATCCTGTTGTCACAACAATCGAGGTTAACAGGTTGCGTTACGGGTTAACAGCCCCTACGAACTCTTTTTGAAACCGTTTCTTAGTGCCATCATGCGGATCTCCGTCCCGTGCGCGGAAAGTGCGCGCTACCTGCCATAAACCCTGAAAACACCGCTATGCAGCAAGACCGACGCGCCGCGCGTCGCTTTGATGAGCGTGGCCGCCGTCTCCTCGATGGCGCGGCGATGGGTGCAAAATGCCTCGACGAGATCCGCCTCGCCGATCGATGACGCGCCGAAATGATCTTCGAGCGCCTCGGCGGTAATGCCGCACTGGATTCGCTCGCCGTCGACCTCGGCGGGAAATACCAGCGTGTAGCACTCCGAATCGTATGCGGGAACCGTCCGCGGAAACGAAATGTCCATAACCTGCCCCCTTGCCTGTGCCGACGGCAAGCCATCTGCTTGCCAATTCAATTCAGGATAAGGTCGGGCAGGGGGCGGCCGTTGACGCATATCAACTCAATGCACACCGTTCGCCGCCGCGGGGCCCGCGCGTTGCGACGTCTGTGGCACGAGCAGCAGCGGCAACACCGTGCGCTGCACAACATCGGCCGCGATGCTGCCGTAGCGCTGCCGCCCGCTCGCGTGGCCGCCGCGCGGCCCCAGCATCAGCAGGTCGGTATGCCACCGCCGTGCCGCCTCCGCGATTGCGTGCGAGACGTCATCGCTGTCGTGCCGCGCCTCGAGGACGACGGCGTCGAAGTCTTCGGGATGCAGCGCGGCCACCGGATCGCATGCGAGATAAGCCACCCGGACCGCCACACCCGGCGTGGCAATCCGCGCGGCTTCCCGGACGGCGAAGGCCGACTCGGCGCTCCCGTCGCTCGCGACGAAAATGCGCCGCGGCGGCACCTGGCATCGACGCGCGAAAGGCGTGGGCAACGCCAGTACCGGACAGTCCGTCGAGCCCGCAAGCAAGACCAGGCTATCCGGCGAACCGATCGCCAGTTCCGCCTCGGAGCCACGCACTGCGCACGCAAGCGCTTCTGTCTGCGCGGCACCAGGCTCCGCCTGAAGGATCTCGTTGTCCGCCTCGATTCCGTGCCGCGCGAGTGTTTCGCAAGCGGCGTCGACAATTGCGGCCAGACTGATCCGTCTGTACAGGAACCGGGCATTCCCGGACTCGTTGTCCTCATTCGGGAGCGAGGACACAAGACCTGCAATATGAACTCGCGCGCCTCTTCGCGCCCAACCCGCCACGTAGCCGAGCAGCGAAGCGGCATGTTCGCTCCCGGTCATCAGGACAACGATGCGCGAGTACGGCGCAACGACCGGCGTATACGTTGATTTTTGGCCCCAACGCCTCATTCTTGACTCCCCCGCTCGATGCGCACCGCCGCCCCGTCATGGCTTCAGATTTTTATTCGATCTGCAGGCGCTTTGGCCCGGCAGGCACCTTTTCGGCATGTGCCTGCACCTTGCTTGCTGCATGTCGCAACGTGCGCCGTATTCAATCTAAGAACACCCGGATTTTTCCGATTGATCTGCCTCAATGTCCTGGCTTGTGTGCCGCGCTCCGGCGCCATTCGTGCCCCAACAGACGCTTGACTTGAATCAACGGTGAAGGACTGCCCGTTTCTAGACTCATATCACTTCGTTGCCCGCGTTGGGCTGGGCCGCGATCGCTCCCCTATCGTGCTGGAGATCTGCCATGACCTACAAGACCCTGACGGTTCATCTGGATACGAGCAAGCGCGTCAGCGCGCGGCTTTCGCTCGCCTTGAAGCTCGCGCGCACGTACGGCGCGCATCTGAACGGACTGTTCGCCGCCTTCGAGCCGCAGCCGCGCGAGTTCTACGTCATGGCAGGCACGGCCGGCTACTACGACGAACACCGCAGACTCCGGGCAGAACAGCGCGGGGCAATCGAGCGGCTGTTCCACGCCGAGCTTGCGCGCGCGCAGGTCGAGGGAGGGTGGATTGCCGCCGACGCGGACCCGATCGCCGCCCTGACGCAGCACAGCCGGACCGCCGATCTGACGATCCTCGGACAAGCCGATCTGAACGATCCGGGCGCCTACGTCGCCGACCGCTTCGCCGAGACGGTCATCCTGGGCGCCGGCGGACCGGCGCTCGTCATGCCGCATACCGGCAACTTCGAATTGATCGGCGAGCACGTGCTCATTGCGTGGAACGGCAGCCGCGAGGCGGCGCGCGCCGTGCACGACGCGATTCCCTTCATCGCGCGCGCCGCACGCGTCACGATCGCAGCCGCTTTGACGACCTTCACCCCCGATCCCACCCAGGCTTCGTGCACGGATCTGGCGGCCATGCTCGCGCGCCATGGCGCGACGAAGGTGAACATCGCCCACTTCGACCGCCACACCCCCGAAACCACGGGCGACGCCCTGCTCAGCTACGCCGCAGAGGGTGGCTACGACCTGCTCGTGATGGGGGCCTACGGGCACGCGCGGCTGCAGGAAATGGTGCTTGGCGGCGCGACGCGCACGGTCCTGGCCACGATGACGCTTCCGGTGCTGATGTCGCACTGAACCGTCATGAACGCGGTTCCCGCTTTCCCGTATCGGCAAACGCAAATCGTCGGAGTTGAAGGCCAGCCGTCCGGGAATCGCACGCTCCCCGGCGGCCAACCCGCGCCGGCTTTTACATGGGCGCGAAATACGTGGGATAGCCGAGATGATCCTCAATGCCCTTCACGCCGGGGACGCGTTCGGCGCAAACGCGTATGGCCTTGCGCTCCTCCTCGGAATTCACCGTGCCCCAAAGGTGGACAACGCCGTCCTTCACGACGACGTTCTCAGCCGCCATGGCCCATCGATGGCCGCCAAGCGCATGCAGCACGCTCTCGCGTAGGGCTGCGTCGGCAGCCACAACCTCGGGACCGGCCTGCGCCGCGCGCGCCAGAGCGCTCACCAGGTTCGAGCGGCTCACGATGCCGAGCAATCTCCCATCGGCGGTAACGGGCACACGCTTGATGCGATGACGTTCCAGCACGTCGGCGACTTCGGCCAGCGACGCGGTCGGGATCACGCAGACGACATTTTCCGTCATGAGGTCGCCGACCTTCAATGCATGTTCCTTCAGGTACTCTGTCGCGAGCTTCCGGTTCGAAAACAGGAACTCGGCCAGCCACGAACGCTGCGGCTTGCCCGTTCCTGTCTCGACGCGGCGCAGCAGATCCCCCTCGCTCAGGATACCGACGATGTTTCCGTCTTCGTCGACAACCGGCAACCCGCTGATGTGATGCTGCGCCATCAAGGTCGCGGCTTCGTGAACGGTCGCGGTGGAAAGTACTGAGACGACGTCCGTCGTCATGATGTCCGATACTTGCATGAGCTTCCTCCCGGATATGAACCAACACCTGGACGCCACTCAATGTAAGCTTCGGAGCCGGTGTTATCTTGATATTGATCAATCAAGACCGCATGGAGCGAAACCCGCACCTTCATCTTCCAACGACAAAATAGAGACTTTCCATCCCGACGGAATCAGCACAGCCGCCACCAGGCAATCTCCAGTCTCGTGACGGCCTTCGTCACACCTTCCTGACAAATTCGGACTTCAGACTCATCGCGCCAAAGCCATCGATCTTGCAATCGATATCGTGATCGCTGTCTACGAGGCGGATGTTCTTCACCTTCGTGCCCATCTTGATCACACCGCCCGAGCCCTTCAGTTTCAGGTCCTTGATGACCGTGACGGTGTCGCCGTCCTGCAAGATGTTGCCTGCCGAATCGCGATAGACCTTGCCGGCCGTTTCAGCCGGATCGGCCGTTGCGTTCGTGGCTCCGTTCGCAGCCCATTCGTGGGCGCACTCCGGGCAGATGTAGACGTTTCCATCTTCGTACACGAACTCAGAATTGCATTTCGGGCAGGGAGGTAATGCGCTCATGTGTTATTCCTGGTGCCAGGCCCTGGCGTTCGCCACCTGGTGAGTCACGGATGCCGGCAAGCATCGCGCGAGTTGGATAAGGCCCGACAGATTCGTGGATCAGGAACCGCTCGGACATGATAATCAAATTATAATATATCCCGGGCACCGGAAGTGGATCGAGTCGCCCCCCGGCCTGACGGCACACGCCTCATGGAATTCCGGCGTGCCCCCGGCAGAGCGCGTTCGTCATCGCCCGCATGAGGAATTCACGCAGCAACGTGTCACATCACGGCACGGAAGAGGAAACGGAAAGGAGGTTCGCGCAGCGGAGGAGCGTGCGTGTGGACACGAAAGGCCACACGGTCTGCACGCGGTAGCGCGATTACTGCACGCCAATCGGGCGAACCTCCGCCCAATCGGCGTTTCATTCGACTACGCTCAGAACGGCTGGCCGAAGAACCCGCCCGGCGCCAGTTGCACGCCGCGCAGCACCTCGCCGAAGCCGGCGGTGCGCAGCGTGACGAAGTGCTCCTGCGACGTGCCGGACGTCGACGTCTTGCTCAGTACGTCACGAATCGCGACGAGGCGGTTCGGGTCCGCGCCCGTGTCGCCGTTGCCGCTCGTCGTGGAGGTGATCGCCCAGATCGTGACCGTGCCGTCGTGGTCCACATGACCCGTCAGGTTACGCAAGCCATCCGTGGCCGGCGCCCAGGGCAGGCCCGTCGCGGCGTTCGTGCTGGTCGGATAGCCCGGCACCGTGTACGGCACGCCGAGATCCAACCCGTTCTGCAGCGTGTATGCGAGCTTCCACGACTTCGAGCCTGCGTTGTACACCCACTTCTGCAGGCCGGCGGTGGTTTGCATCCTGGCGTGCGTATAAAGATCGGTGCCGCCCGCATAACCGTCGCCTTCGTCGGCGACATAGAGCGTGGTCGCGTTGGCGAACCAGACGCCGAACGGATAGGCAAGCGTCGTCGCCGTCTTGTTCGGCGTGGACGGGAAGCCCGCGAGGATACACACGTTGTTCGGCAGGCCGTTCGACTGCAACGTCGCTGAGTTGTAGGCGAGCGGCGTGGTCGGCAGCTTCGCGCCCGCCACCGGTACGCCCACGCCCGACGGGCATGCCGTGCCCGTCGTGTCGACGAAGTACACCGTGTTCACGCCGTTGCTGCCGCTGCCCTTCGTGAAGTACACGACGTTGTTGTACACGGTCAGGCCGCGGAAGTTGTCGTCCTTGCCCACCTTGTCGGCCTTCGCGCCGAGCTCCGTGACCGAGAAGCTCGCCAGCGGCGTCGGCGTGGTCGGCGACTGTTGCGCCTCGTGCTGATTCGTCGCCTCGATGAACTGCGAACCGGCACCGAGAATCACGTTCGTCGGCTGCGGATTCGAACCGTTGCCCGCGTTGCCGACCGTGTAGTAAAAGCCCTGACCGTTGCTGTTGTTCAGAACCGCGGCGCGGCCGTTGTTGCCGCTATAGGCGTTCGTTTCCGTGAAGGTGAAATGCCCTGCGCCGTCGAGCCGCGCGACGGCACGATAAAACGCCTGGCCGTCCGGATTCGTCGGATCGTTCGCACCCGGCGTGTTCGCGTTCGACACGTCGATCGTGTTGACCGGTGCGACATAACCCATGAACGTCAGATAACGTCCATCGCTGGAGAGATTGAGCGCAAGTTCGGACTTCGAACTGAAGCTCGTGACCATCTGGTCGCCACCCTCGCTCGGATGCAGATTGTTCGGCACTTCCAGCGTGCGAACGACCTGGCCGCCAGGCGTGATGGTGTCGAGGAAGATTCGAGCCGTGACGCCGAAGCTCGCATCGTAGAGCACGTTGTTCCAGACGTAAGGATACGTCCCGTCATTCGTCGCGCCGTTACCGGCCGAGCAACCGGCCTGCGTGTTCTGGCAGTTGGGCGGCAGCACTTCGCCCGTCTGCACGTTGCTCGAAACGTTGTCGTACACGCTGCGGCTTACCACGAGGAAGCCGGGGCCGCCGAAGAACGGGCCCGGCATCTGGGCAAAAACACCGGTGCTGGCGAGAGCGAGGAAAAGAAGCGAAGCGCGAGTTGCGCAACGGGGAAGAAAGCGGGGGGATGCGATGGCCATCTGTAACGTCTCCGTAAAGGATTTGAGAACATCTTGTTCGGACGAACGGGAGGTCAATCAACGTTACGGTAACGGCACCGCGTGAAAGTTTCGTTGCAGTCGTGTAAGGATTCCATAATGGTGCTATGAAAGCTTGAGCCTGCAATTTGATCAGGAAACCTTATTGAAAATCACGCCCTCCCGGCTGGCGATTCGGGCGGCGACAATCTCGCGCCGCAAAAAAACAAGCCGCGGTCGAAGACCGCGGCTCGATTGCAAACTTCACCAATCAGCATGCACTACCTACCGGCCGTCCCGTCGCCCCCCGGCTCGAGCTGGCCGCCCGGAATCACGCCTGCGAGTCGGAACTGTCGGCCTGCTGGGCGCTGTCGTCTGCCGGCTGTTGCTCGTCTTCCTTCTTCTTTTCGACCATCGACTCCAGCGCGCCCGCGCCTTCAAAACCCGCCACGGCCGCCGCGGCCTTCGTCAGGAAGCCCGCGTCCGAATCGACCTTCTCCGTCGCCTCCACGGCAGCTACTGCGCCGGCAACCTTACCCACTTCGTCCAGAATGCCCATACGATCCTCCACTTGAATGACTGACTCGATCCGCAGACTCGCCCGCACGCTCACTACACCGTGCCGGCCGCTACCCTTCGCACGCCTTCGCTGAACGCGCGTGAGCGTCCATTCTCGGCGTCCGGAGCGCGCGCATCAATCACAATTCACACAACGTGACAATATTTAACTATTGAAATGTTGCGATGCGTCAATCATCGGACTAGACTGGTTTTTGTCTCCTCCATGTCTCCACTGACATGGTTCAAGCCCGCCCCGCAGCGGGCTTTTTTTCGCCCCCGAACGGTGCAGCGAGTCCGGGAAACCATGCCTGTCCTTACATAGACTACATGACCGGTAAGGGATGGGATGAGCGCTCGCAACTGAATATCGTTGTGCACACGGCAAGGTCGAAGCCATCGACCAGGGCGCCGTGATGAACGCACACGATTCAGGAGACGCGCATGACTCAACCCCAGGTGATCACGCTGACCCGTTCAGGGTCGCCGGCCACGCCACGCAACTGCACCTTCGACACCCGCGACTGGGAGATTCTGAGCCGCTACTGGCATCCCGTCGCCTTTGCGCATGACGTGGCCGAAAAACCGCTCGGCGTCACGTTGCTCGACGAGCCGCTCGTCCTGTTTCGCTCAGGAGAACGGATTGTCGCGGCGCGCGACGTTTGTCCCCATCGCGGCGCGCCGTTGAGCCGGGGGTGGGTCGACAACGGCAATCTCGTTTGCCCGTACCACGGCCTGGAGTACGGAGCGAGCGGCAAATGCAACCACATTCCCTCGCAGCCCGAAGGCCCGATTCCCGAACGGCTTTGCCTCACCACGTACGCGGCGCAGGAAGCCTATGGCCTCGTATGGGTCTCGCTCGGCGGCGGCGAGCTGCCGTTGCCCGATTTCCCGGCGTGGAACACGGAGGGATATCAGCAGATCCTCCCGCCCTCGATCGACATTCGCGCCTCGGCGGGACGGCAGACAGAGGGTTTTATCGACGTCGCGCATTTTGCCTGGATCCATCACGACAGCTTCGCGGACCGCAGGAATCCCGTGGTTCCGCAATATTCGGTCGAGCGGCGCCCCAACGGCCTGCGCGCCGAGTACGCCAGCACGGTGAGCAATTTTCCGAAGTCGATGCAGCATCGCGCGCCGGAAGGCTTCCTGTGGCGCCGCGTATTCGAGGTCGACGTGCCGTTCTTCGCGAGGCTCACGGTCCATTTCCCCGAAAACGGACGACTGGCGATTCTCAATGCCGCCAGCCCGGTTTCGGCACGCCTCACGCGTCTCTTCGTTCCGATTGCACGCAATTTCGACCAGGACTTGCCGCTCGACGACGTCTACGCGTTCAACCGCCAGGTGTTCGAGGAGGATCGGGCCATCGTCGAACTGCAGTGTCCCGAGGACCTGCCGATCGACCGCGCTCAGGAAGCGCCGATACTCGCGGACCGTTCCTCGGGCGCCTACCGCCGCGCGCTCGCGGAGATCGGGCTCGGTCAATCGTATGTCCGTTGATGCGGGCCAGAGAGGAGACGCGATGAAAATCTGGGAATGCGTAATTTGCGGCTTTCGCTACGACGAAGCCAAAGGGTTGCCCGACGAGGGGATTGCCCCGGGCACGCGCTGGGAGGATGTCCCGGACGACTGGATGTGTCCGGACTGCGCGACGGGCAAGCACGACTTCGAGATGCAGGTGGTGACGGCATGACGCAAAACATACACCCTGCTACCCGATCCGATCCCGTCGTGATCGTCGGCACGGGCCTCGCCGGCTATACGGTGGCGCGTGAATTGCGCAAGCTCGATACGCAAACGCCCGTCGTCATCGTGAGCCGCGACGACGGCAGCTTCTACTCCAAGCCCGCGCTCTCGAATGCGCTCGCGATGAAGAAGGCGCCACGCGAGCTGGCGAGCTTCGACGCCCAGACGATGGCCGCCCAACTGGGCGCGCGCGTCTGGACCCATCGCCATGTCGAACGCCTCGTGCCGGACGAGCACGCGATCGTCGTCGACGGGCAACGGCTGCGCTATCGCGCGCTGGTGCTTGCCACCGGTGCGGATCCGCGGCGCCTCCCGATGGAAGGCGACGGCGCGGGGGACGTCCTGTCCATCAACGATCTCGGCGACTACGCGCGCTTTCGCGAGGCGCTCACGTCGTGCCGTTCGGTGGCCATACTCGGCGCGGGCCTGATCGGCTGCGAATTCGCCAACGATCTGATCGCGGGCGGCCATGCGGTCAGCCTGATCGACCCGGCCAGTGCGCCGCTCCCGCGGCTGCTGCCGGCCGAAGCCGGCGCGGTGTTTTCCCGCGCGTTATCGGAGGCGGGCGTGGACGTGCGGCTTGGCTGCGGAGTCACCGCGGTTTCCCGGCGTGATCCCGGTTATCGGCTGACGCTGACCGACAGCGCTTCGCTCGACGCCGATATCGTTGTGTCCGCAATCGGTCTCGTGCCGAGAACGGCACTGGCAAGCGCAGCCGGCTTGCAGATCGAGGGTGGCATCAGCACGGACGCCTGGTGCCGCACCCGCGCGCCGGACATCTACGCGCTCGGAGACTGCGCGGCGATCGAGGGCCGCGTGCAACCCTATGTACTGCCAATCATGCATGCCGCGCGCGCACTCGCCCGAACGCTGTGCGGGACGCCGACGCGCGTCGAGTTCCCGCTCATGCCCGTTGTCGTCAAGACCCCTGCCGTGCCGGCCGTGGTAGTAACGCCCGCGGCGCAGGACGGACACTGGACGGTCGAGTTGGCCACGCAAGATCCGCCTCACGCGGTACGCGCCGTTTGCGAAAGCAAGGAGACGAAGCGCATGACCGGCTTTGCCCTGCTGGGCGCCGCAACCGCAGACAAGGCCGCGCTGTTGAAGCGGATGACGGCGAACGCGTGCGCTGAGGCTTAAGTCGGGCGCGCGGCAGAGTCACGACAACCGGATGCGGCCAGGGCCCATCCGACAACAGGCCGTTTCCGCTGACCGCCCCCTGTTGCGCGCTGTCGTCGTTGTCGGGTTTCTACCTGTCTACCGGATGCCGACGCCAGGCGTTTTCATACCGCGAGCCATGCTCGCGGTTTTTTTATGCCCACCTCCTCACGCTCCGCGACCTTCAGCGTGCGAGCCCCTTCGCGACACCGGCCACGAGATGGCGCAGCCAGATCGCCGCCGCGCTGCGATGCGTGCGGTCGTGCCAGAGCTGGTAATAAGTGAGTGCCTGCGGCTCGCCGGGAATGGGCTCCATCCTGAGCGGAAGCAGGTTGCAGTAGTGCGCGGCCAGTCCGCGCGTCGTCGTGAACAGCAGATTCGAACGCATCAATACGTAAGGGGCCATGCCGAAATACGGCAGCGTGGTCGTCACGTTCCTCGAAAGCCCGCTGCGTGCCAGCTCGATGTCGATCGTGCCTGGCCCGGAGGCGTGATGCGTGGCGACCGCCAGGTGCCCGGCTTCCTGATAGACCTCCCGGCTCAGCATGCCGGGTTTGACCGGATGCTCCATGCGCAGCAGACACACGAGGTCGTCCTTGCACAGCGGCTGCAGATGCAGATGCTCCGGCGGCGTGCGCCAGTTGCCGATCACAAGATCGAGCGCGCCGCTTTCGAGACTGTACTCGTAGCCCCCATCCACCATCATCAGATGCTGGAATTCGAGGTGCGCGCGCGGCGCCTGGGTATGAAACGCGTCGACGACGGCCGGCAGGAAGAACACGTCCAGGTAGTCGGGCGAACCGATATGGAAGGTCCGGCGCGTGGTCGCGGGATCGAATGCCGTCGTCGGGTGCAGCACGGCGGCAATACCGGCGAGCGCCTGCGCAGTCGGCTCGATCAGCGTGAGCGCGTGGCTCGTGGGCACCATGTGGCTGCCGCTGCGCACGAGCAGAGGATCGCCCGTCATCGTCCGCAGCTTGCGCAGCGCCACGCTGATCGTCGGCTGCGACTGGCCGAGCAATCGGGCAGTCCGCGAAACGCTCGATTCGGTGATGAGGGTATGAAGAACCTGCAGCAGATAGGAGTCGATAACTTCCCGGGACATGCGAACCGCCGTCGTTTTACGCCAATGTTTTACGCCTGTCTTTGATGTATACGTGGCGATACAACGATACGTCAATTCAGGGGAACTGCCTGGGTCAGGCGGGTAGGCCCATCCTGCCGGGTTCATAACGATGCGACCATCCGGACTATGCACGCTCTCACATGCCGCGCTCGACGTTTCAGTCCGGTACGCGCTCGACAGAGTGACGTTCGAGCATCGCACAAGGCGGAAGTGAATCGGGGCCGCGTCAGAGTGCCAGTACGCGAGCCTCGATGCGCGCGAGGCGCTTCACGTGCCGTGGCGCCGGCACGAGATCGGCGCCCGAGAACAGCACCGGAGCGCCGTCCTGCTCGTCGAGCGGGGCGCCACCACATTCGTAAGCGACGAGCACCTGCTCGCCCACCGGCGTATTGAACAATTCGTGCCACGAAAACGTCACGAAATAACCGTCGTGCCCCACCGCGAGGAAGACCATGCGCTTGAAGTCGCCGTGCACGTCGTTACGCAGGCCGGCTTGCCGGAGCAATTCGGTCAGGCGCACGCCGCGATACGACTCCACGGTGCGAATGAAGCGCTGCGTGGTGTAGCAGCGCAAATCGAAGGGCGCGCATGTCGCGCTTGGGTACTGTCGAAGCGCGTCGAGCGAAAGCGCCATCGGGCGCATGAGGCTACCGGTCAGAGATAGCGTGGTCGTCTGCTCGACGGAGGCCGGCGCGATGTCCATTCTCGTGTCTCCGGGCCAGATCCGGCCTTAAAGGGGCTCGATATAGTCCGTTGTATATTACGCCGGCGAGCGCCCCGGGACCAGTTCGACCCGAAACATATCGGTCATTCCGCTGCGTTTATGGCGAGTGCGAACGGACACAAACCCGGCTACGCAAGCAGGTCCTCGTAAAACGCACCGAATGGACGCACAGGATGGGCGATCTGGATTTCGAGGATCCACAAACCCGCCGCGGGTCCGGTATCGAGGTCGCCGAGGTTGCCGGCCTTGTAGAGAGCATGCGGGAAGTCACTGACGCGATGACCCTTGATGTCGACATTCAACCGCCAACCGTGCGCGTTGGCTCGCGCAGCGGCATATCCGTAGAGTTCGATCCCGCTGCAGCCCGTGCTGCGCCAGTGTTCGGCCACCTCGTCGTAGATGGTCTTCACGTCCCGGGCACAACGCTGCATCTCGGGATCGTCGCCGGTGACGAAGGTCGCTCCGGCGTCGCCTTCGTGCTGGTTCCAGACCACGCCCAGATCCACGAAGAAGAGATCGTTTTCGCCCAGAACCGGATCGCCCTCGGAGCGCTCCTTGAAAGTGCGCAGCGTGTTTTCGCCAACGCGGATCAGGATTGGATGCCAGATGCGGTCCATGCCCAGGCGCTGCAGGATCGATCTGGCCTCGATATTGGCTTCCGATTCGCGCATACCGGGTCGGATAGCGGCCGCGATCTGCCCGACAGCCTTCCAGGTCATCGCGCGCGCGTACTCCATGGCGGCGGCCGAGAATTTTTCTCCAACCGCCTCTTTGCTGCCGATACTCACCTGATATCGCTCCAGTTATCCCGCGCAAATGGCACAGAGAGCCTCGTGCCCAGGCATACAGGGGTATTCGCACGGTCCTGTCCGTGGACCTGTACTTTATCGCTATATTTTCTCGTATATTTCGATTCGTTGACAACCAAGACCGGGAGTCTCCGGCACGCTGGCGCTGGCATAATCCCCTCCTTCGCGCCAACCCCTGACCGCCGTCCCCATGAATCTGCATACCTGGTGGCTGTATTTCGCCACCGTCTTCGTCGTCTGTGCCATTCCCGGTCCCAACATGCTGCTCGTCATGACGCATGGCGCGCAGCACGGTCTGCGGCGCACGAGCGCCACGATGGCCGGATGTCTCTCCGCCCTCGTGCTGATGCTCTCGGTATCCGCCGCCGGCCTCGGCGTATTCCTGCAGGCGTGGCCGGCCATGTTCAACGCGCTGCGCCTGATCGGCGCGGCCTACCTCGTCTACCTCGGCATCAAAGCCTGGCGTGCCCGCTTACCGGACGAAACCCACACCGCCGACGCAGCCGCCGTCGCTGTACCCGCGCGCCACGCAGGCGCGCTCTATCGCAACGGCTTTCTCGTCGCCGGCAGCAATCCGAAGGCCATCCTCTTCGCGGCCGCCCTGCTGCCGCAGTTCATCGATGCGAGCCGCGCCACGCTTCCACAGTTCGGTCTGCTCGTCGCGACCTTCGCCGTCGTCGAAGTCGGCTGGTACCTGGTCTATGCCGCTTGCGGCACGCGCATCCGCGCGACGCTCAAGAGCCGGCGCGTCGCGAAGGCGTTCAACCGCCTCACCGGCGGCGTGTTCGTCGGCTTTGGAGCGATGATGGCGCTCGTGCGCCAATAAATGCGGCGACGGGGCGGCGCCGCGCCTCCGAGGACGCGCGGCGGCATGCCCATTCGCTGGCCGAGGTGATGCCGAGCCGCACAATGCGCGCGCGTAGAATGGCGCCCATCACCCTCTGCAGCACACTGTCATGACGTACCACAAGAACGCCATTTTCCAGGCTCTCGCCGCCGCCGCGTTGTTCGGTGCCACCACACCGTTCGCCAAGGCGCTGCTCGGCACACTGCCGCCGTTCATGGTCGCCGGACTGTTCTATCTGGGCAGCGGCGTGGGGCTTGCCATCGCCATTGCGTTACGGCGCGGCAGCCGTGCGGCGAACGGCTCGCGGAACGAAAATTCGCTGAAGGCCGCCGAGATCCCCTGGCTCGCCGGCGCGATCGCCGCGGGCGGCGTTGCCGGTCCCGCGCTGCTGATGCTAGGTCTTTCGAGCACGCCCGCTGCCACGAGCTCATTGCTGCTCAATCTCGAAGGCGTGTTCACGGCACTGATCGCCTGGATCTGCTTCCGCGAGAACGTCGACACGCAGATCTTTCTCGGTATGGCCGCCATCGTCGCGGGAGGCGTCCTGCTGTCGTGGCCCGCGTCGCATGCGGGCTTCGCCCCCGGCGCGCTGCTCGTGGCCGCAGCCTGTCTGTGCTGGGCCGTCGACAACAATCTCACCCGCAAGGTGTCCACCAACGACGCCATGGTGATCGCCTGCCTCAAGGGACTCTTTGCGGGCCCCGTCAACCTGGGTATTGCGCTTTCGCTCGGCGCCCACCTGCCCACCGCCGGCACGATGGCGGGTGCGATGGCCGTGGGCTTCGCGGGCTACGGTGTCAGTCTCGTGCTTTTCGTCGTGGCCTTGCGCGATCTGGGTACCGCGCGCACCGGCGCCTACTTTTCGGTCGCGCCGCTGTTCGGCGTCGCGATTTCGCTATTGCTGTGGCCGCAGCGTCCGGAGGCGACGTTCTGGCTCGCGGCCGCGCTCATGGCGATCGGCGTCTGGCTGCATGTTCGCGAACGACACGAACATGCGCATACGCACGACCCGCTCGACCACACGCATCGCCACCGTCACGACGCGCATCACCAGCACGCACACAACTTCGACTGGGACGGCACCGAACCGCATACCCATCCTCACCACCACGCCCCCCTCACCCACAGTCACGCGCATTACCCGGACGTGCATCACCGGCACTCGCACCGAGGTCGCTGAACTCACGGGTCTGCGAAGGAGATACCGCCATGACTACGCTGGTCCGTGAACTCACGCTGGATATCGATGCGGCCCGAGCCTGGGATGCGCTGCGCGATCCGGGCAACGCGGCAAAGGCATTTGCGGGGGTGCTCGTCGATGCCGTCTTCGACGGCAAGGTGCGCACCGTCACGTTTGCAAACGGCGCGGTAGTGGAGGAGCGCATCGTCGCGATCGACGAGCCGCGCATGCGCATCGCCTATTGCATCGGCGGCGGCCGTTTCGAGCACTATCATGCGTCGATCCAGATCTTCCCGGTGAGCCCGGGGCAGTGCCGCTTCGTCTGGTTTTGCGATCTTCTGCCGGATGAGGCGCGCGAGCGCGTGGAGCCGCTCATGGATGCGGGATGCGCCGCGTTCGTGCGCAACGTGGCGGGCTGAAAAGGTATCAGCCGCGCGGTGCGCCGGTGTCCTGCGGAGTCGTGGCGGGCCGCTCGATGCCCCAATCGCCGTAGTCGAGCCAGTCGTCGCCCAGCAGTTCCACGGGGTGCGGCGTTCGTTCCGCGCCGTTGCCGCAGCTTAGCGAAGAGGCGGCGCAATAGCGGTTGCAGCCCCAGCAGACGCGTTCGGGATGCTTCGGATAGAGCGGGAAAGTGCGGGCCATGTCGTAGTCGTTTCGGGATTTCGTGGACGAAATCCAATATAGGCCGCGGGTCCGATTCTTCCAGAGACGCATTGCCACAGCCAGCCCACCCTCATCTCTGCGAAACGAGATCGAGCGATGGATACTCAGACAAGCCTGGCCGCGCGCGAGGATGGTTTGACAGCGTCGCGCGCGGCCGACAGTTAGTTGCGTTATAGGGCAAATCCCAACGACCTCAATCGCCGCGGGCACAACGCCGCCGGCTGGCCGACCGTGATGATCGCCTGCTCGACTGGCGGCCCATTCCTTCCCTTTTTTACAAGGGTCCTTACCAGCTTGACGGAGAATCGGGATCGCAAACAAAAGAGCCTATACGCTTACCCGCTCGCGGCACCAATCCTCCCTGCCCCGTCGCGCGCGGCCAGGCGCTCCCGTGCACCGCCTTCCCCGCCAGACTTTCCGCACCTCGCCGCCCCGCCCCACCATGCGGGTTGAGCCTGGCCGCGCGCAAAACTGCGGTACGCATTTCCACAATATGAAATTTCTGGTCACGTCGGCCCCCGTCTCGCCTCGAAATCAGGCAAAATCCGGGTGTTTACGCCGACTGTGCACAGCCGGTGGTGTTACCACCCTGTTTTTTTGACCCCCGCCAAGAAGCCGATGAGTACCCAGCAACCCACCATCATCTACACCCTGACCGATGAAGCGCCGCTGCTTGCCACCAGCGCGTTTCTGCCGATCATCCGCACCTTCGCTGCGCCGGCCGGCGTGAACGTCGAGACCAGCGATATTTCCGTGGCGAGCCGTATCCTCGGCGAGTTTCCGGAATTCCTGACGGAAGAGCAGCGCGTGCCGGACAATCTGGCCGAGCTGGGTCGTCTCACGCAGCTTCCGGAAACGAACATCATCAAGCTGCCGAACATCAGCGCATCGGTGCCGCAGCTCGTCGCCGCGATCAAGGAACTGCAGGGCAAGGGCTACAAGGTCCCCGATTTCCCTGAAGATCCGAAGACCGACGAAGAAAAAGCGATCCAGAAGCGCTACTCGAAGTGCCTCGGCTCGGCGGTGAACCCGGTGCTGCGCGAAGGCAACTCGGACCGCCGCGCGCCGCTCGCCGTCAAGAACTACGCGAAGAAGCACCCGCACAGCATGGCCGAGTGGAGCATGGCTTCGCGCACCCACGTCGCGCACATGAAGCACGGCGACTTCTACCATGGCGAAAAGTCGATCACGAACGAGAAGGCGCGCGAAGTGCGCATGGAACTCGTGACGAAGAGCGGCGAAACCATCGTCCTCAAGCCGAAGCTTGCGCTCCAGGCCGGCGAGATCGCCGACAGCATGTTCATGAGCAAGAAGGCGCTGCTCGCGTTCTACGAAGAGCAGATGGAAGACGCGCGCAAGACCGGTGTCATGCTCTCGCTGCACGTGAAGGCGACCATGATGAAGGTCTCGCACCCCATCGTGTTCGGCCACGCCGTGAAGGTGTTCTACAAGGACGCGTTCGAGAAGCACGCGAAGCTCTTCGAAGAGCTCGGCGTGAACGTCAACAACGGCATGGTCGATCTGTACACGAAGATCGAGACGCTGCCGGAATCGAAGCGCGAAGAGGTGATCCGCGACCTGCACGCGTGCCACGAGCACCGTCCGTCGCTGGCGATGGTGGACTCGGCCAAGGGCATCTCGAACCTGCACGCGCCGAACGACGTGATCGTCGACGCCTCGATGCCCGCGATGATCCGCGCCGGCGGCAAGATGTGGGGCGCCGACGGCCGCCCGGCCGACACGAAGTGCCTGATTCCGGAAAGCACGTTCGCGCGCATCTACCAGGAAATCATCAACTTCTGCAAGACCAACGGCGCATTCGACCCGCGCACGATGGGCACGGTGCCGAACGTCGGCCTGATGGCGCAGAAGGCTGAGGAATACGGCTCGCACGACAAGACCTACGAGATCCCGCAAGACGGCACGGCGCGCGTTGTCGACAACGCCACGGGCGAAGTTATCGAAGCGCTCACGCAGCAAGTCGAGCAAGGCGATATCTGGCGCATGTGCCTCGTGAAGGACGCGCCGATCCGCGACTGGGTCAAGCTCGCCGTCACGCGCGCGAAGAACTCGGGCATGCCGGCCGTGTTCTGGCTCGACCCCTACCGTCCGCACGAAAACGAGCTGATCAAGAAGGTCGAAACGTATCTGAAGGATTACGACACGAACGGCCTCGACATCCAGATCATGTCGCAAGTCCGCGCGATGCGTTACACGCTCGAACGCGTGATCCGCGGTCTCGACACGATCTCGGTCACCGGCAACATCCTGCGCGACTACCTGACCGACCTGTTCCCGATCATGGAACTCGGCACGAGTGCGAAGATGCTCTCGATCGTTCCGCTGATGGCGGGCGGCGGCATGTACGAAACGGGCGCGGGCGGTTCGGCGCCGAAGCACGTGCAGCAGCTCGTGCAGGAAGACCACCTGCGCTGGGATTCGCTCGGCGAATTCCTCGCGCTGGCTGTCTCGCTGGAAGATCTCGGCATCAAGACAAACAACGCGAAGGCCAAGCTGCTCGCGAAAACGCTCGACGCCGCCACCGGCAAGCTGCTCGACAACAACAAGGGCCCGTCGCCGAAGACCGGCGAACTCGACAACCGCGGCAGCCAGTTCTACCTCGCGATGTACTGGGCGCAGGAACTGGCCGCGCAGAAGGAAGACGCGGACCTCGCGGCTCACTTCGCGCCGCTCGCGAAGGCGCTGGCCGAAAACGAGCAGAAGGTCGTGGCCGAACTGGCCGCAGTGCAAGGCAAGCCGGTCGATATCGGCGGCTACTACAAGCCGGACTTCGCGAAGCTCGCCGAAGTCATGCGTCCGAGCAAGACGTTCAACGCCACGCTCGAAACCGCAGCGAAGTAATCGCAGCGGCACCCCTGCAAACGCCCTTGCGGTTTTCCACCGCAAGGGCGTTTTTCATGGTTCCCGCTCAGCGCTCGCGTGGCGCGCCGAAACGGTCCACCAGCGCGGTCAGCAAATCGATCGGCAGCGGGAACACGATGGTCGAGTTCTTGTCGGCAGCGATCGTCGTGAGCGTCTGCAGGTAGCGCAACTGCATGGCCTGGGGCTGCAAGGCAAGCCGCTGCGCGGCCTGCAGCAATTTTTCGGAGGCCTGAAGTTCGCCTTCGGCGTGGATCACCTTGGCCCGGCGTTCGCGCTCAGCCTCGGCCTGCCGGGCGATCGCGCGCAGCATCGACTCGTTAAGGTCCACTTGCTTGATCTCGACCGTCGATACCTTGATCCCCCATGCGTCCGTCTGCGCGTCGAGGGTCTTCTGGATATCGGCGTTCAGTTGCTCTCGCTCCGCGAGCAACGTGTCGAGCTCGTGCTTGCCCAGCACCGCGCGCAAGGTGGTCTGCGCGAGCTGGCTCGTTGCATCGATATAGCGAGCGACCTGGATCACGGCCTTCTCCGGATCGACGACGCGAAAATAGACCACGGCGTTGACCTTCACCGACACGTTGTCGCGCGTGATTACGTCCTGCGCCGGCACGTCGAAGACGACCGTGCGCAGGTCGATCCGCACCGCCTGCTGGACGACGGGAATGATCAGCACGAGCCCCGGGCCCTTGACCTTCCAGAAGCGGCCGAGCATGAAGACCACGCCGCGCTCGTACTCGCGGAAGATACGGATCGCCGACACGACGAAGATCGCCGCCGCGACGATGAGAATGCTCGAGAACCCGAACGTGAATCCGATCATGATGCGTCTCCGCGTGATGGCCTATCGTCTAGCGGTGTCACGGTCAGCAGCAGACCGCTGCGGCTGGTCACACGCACCCGGCGGCCGGCCGCGAGCGGAGTGTCGCAAACCACGCGCCAGCGTTCGCCCCGAACGCGCGCCCAGCCCGTGGCCGGTGTCACATGGCCGGCTGCGCCGCGCGGCCCATCGGGCTGCACACCCTCGTCGATCACCTCGCCGATGCTGCCGACCATGGCCTCCGAACCGCTCGCGACGGGACGCCGCCGCGCGCGCAGCGCCACGCTCGACACCAGCGCCACGAACATCGCGCCGCCCAGCGCGAGGCCCGCGACAAGCGGCAGCGGAATGCCGTAGCCCGGCACGTCGGTATCGATCAGCATGAGCGCGCCGATGGCGAACGCCACGATGCCGCCAAAGCCAAGCACACCGAAGGTCGGCAAAAACGCCTCGGCGATGAGGCAGGCGAGGCCGAACACCACGAGGCCCAGGCCCGCGTAGTTGACGGGAAGCAACTGCATGGCGAAGAGGCCCACCAGCACGCAGATCGCGCCGGCCACGCCGGGCAGCACGAATCCCGGGTTGGCGAATTCGAAGAAAAGCGCGTAGATGCCGACGGTCAACAGGATCAACGCGACGTTGGGATCGGCGACGATAGCCAGCACGCGGTCGCGCCAGTCGGGCGCCACGATTTCGAGGGGAGCGTGCGCGGTCTCGAGCCTCACCGTGCCGGCCGCCGTCGTCACGACGCGGCCGTCGACCTGGCGCGCGAGATCGGCGGGGTCCAGTGCGATCAAGTCGATTATGTGCTGGGCGAGCGCTTCGTTGGCGGAAAGGCTGACGGCCTCGCGCACCGCATGCTCCGCCCACACCGCGTTGCGGCCGCGTAGCTGGGCGAGCCCGCGGATATAGGCAGCGGCGTCCTGCATGACCTTGCGGGTCTCCGTCGATGCCGCGTTGTCCGGCGGCGCGCCGGACGTGCCGGACACGCCCGACGCAGCACCCGCGCCCCCTGCTGCGCCGCCGCCCACACCGCCCACGCCTGATTGCACGGGCGAAGCCGCGCCGAGATTGGTGCCCGGCGCCATCGCCGCGATATGGCTCGCGTAGACGATATAGGTGCCCGCGCTCGCGGCGCGCGCGCCGCCTGGCGCGACGTATGCCGCGACCGGCACCGGCGAAGCGAGAATGGCCTTGATGATCTCGCGCATCGACGTGTCGAGGCCGCCCGGCGTATCGAGTTCGAGGATCGCGAGCGGCGCGTGCCGGTTCGCGGCACGTTCGAGCGCGCGAACGACGAAATCGGCGCTCGCCGGTCCGATCGCGCCGTTCACGGTCATGACGACGATGGAGGCTGGTGCGCCGGCTGCGGCGCGCGACACCGCCACAGCCGCGCAGACGGCCAGCAGCACGGCGAACAGGACAGCACGGGCAACCCGCGCCGGCAGCGGGTAATGCGGATGAGCGCGCAGCGCATGATGCGCCGCGGCAGATAGAGGACGATGAACGCGCATCGAAGCGTCCGAACAGTGCACAAAAGGGCACGCGCCCGATATCCCAAGATTAGGCGCTTTCGGGACAAAGCGCGAACCGGCCCACCGAGCGGCACGGCGGCGCCGCGGCGCGACAATCCGCCGGCCGGCGCCGGAGAGCGCCCGTTTGCCGTCAAAAGCGATACGTGAGAGCGATCTGGGCAACGGGATAGAAACGATAGCGGCTCACCTTCTCGTCGAGTCGCTGCTCTTCGAGCGCGATATCTTCGGGCGAAGCGACCATCTGATAGATCGGCGGCACGTCGTACGACGTGCGCGGCCGCCCGTAAGCCACGCCAAGATCCACCGCGAGCCCGAAACCTCGCACCGGACGCCGGTGGCCATAGCCGATCCCGAGATACGGCAACACGCGCGGGAGCGTCACCGTCGCCTGGGGGGCCGCGCCCACTGCCGGCACGTAGGTATTGCCAATCACGTAGTTGCCGAACGCATCGGGCACGGCATGCCCGGTGAACGCGTCGTCGTCGATCAACGCGCCCGCGCTCAGGCGAAAGTCGTTCGAAACGAACGGAAACAGATCGCCATACACGCCCCCCTGCAGCAGCCTGAGCTGTCCGTCGTAACGGCCGCCGTCCACGGACAGCGAGGTCGAAAAGCCGATCCCTTCGATGTCCGCTCGCAGCCCGACGTACGAATTGAGTTGCCAGGCCACGCCTGCCCCTACGCCGAGCGTGCCTCCAGTCATGTAGGCCTCCTGTGCATGTGCGCCGCCCCCCGCCAGCATCCCGATCCCGAGTGCCATCACTGCGCCACATGCGCGGAGCGCCATCCGCTTTGCCGATACTCCCTCTGCCATCGCATCCCCTTGACGTCATGACATGATTCGCATCGCCCGTTCATTGCCGCATAGCGATTGACGCGTTGCACTGTAGAACGCCGGCGCCCGCGGCCAAACGTCGAAAAAGAAGGCTTTCGCAGTCCAAATCGAACGAGTTCGACAATGCGCGTCAGAATCCGACATGCGTAGGAAACATCTGTCTTGACGCTCGGAAGAAGGCTTTTTTAGGATGCGCAGCAGTTTGATTGCATAACGAGTACGGCACATTTCGCCAAATTCGATACAACACTACGGCGCCGGGCTATGAGCCCCGCCTCCGTGACACGGCCCGCCCACGACCACACCTCCGGGAGCTTTCTCCATGACATTTTCCTCCGCGCTCAACGCAGGTATCGCGCTGGCTACCGCATTCGCCCTGATAAGCGTCGGCGCTTGCGGAGGCGGCGGCAATGGAAATTCAGGAAACCATAATATATCGACTGAGGGTGGCGCTGCAGCATCGGCTCCGGGTGCGGCGAGCGCGCCAGCAGCAAGCACGGCATCGGCCGCGACAGCGGCGAGCACGCCCGCCAGCCCATCGGCAAACAGCTCAGGCAGCACCACGGCAAGCGGCGCCTCAGCCAACGTGCTGAAGCTGTCCACTGCCGTACAAAGCGAGCCGGTCGCTGTCGATGCGGCGGGATCGGGCATGCTCGCAAGCGCCGGCGTCGCCGCGCTATACATGGCGGCCGCGCGCCCATTCCTCGCCGCCACCCTGGCCGGTGGACCCACGACGACAACGAACTGCGCCACGGGCGGCACGTTCGCGACCACCACGAGCAATACGGGCTCTCCCGGCGTTCGCGCAGGCGAGACGGCCACGATTTCGTTCGATCAGTGCAAGGGGGAGCTCGCCGTGCCGGCGCTCTCCGCGGCCAGCGCGGTGTCGGGCAGCGTAAGCTTCGAGGTCGATGCCGTGCAAGGCACCGTTGGCAGCCGTACGGCGAACTGGTCCTATACGGCGACAGAAACGGCCAACGCGCTAGATCTCGCGTCGCCAACCGCAACCACGACGTTCAGCGGCGCCGTCACGTTCGCCGTCAGCTACGACGCGACCACGGGCAATACGACCACGACCGCCACTGCCCCGGCCATCTCGATCGGGCGGACGCAGCAGTCGTCGTCCGGTACGACGCTTGACGGCTCGATATCGGTCAGCGAGCTTTCCTGGACGGCGGACGACGACGCGGCCACCTCGATCACAACGCTTACTTCGGCCGGCGCGGTCAGCGTCGTGCTGAGCGGCGTAACGCTGGCGTTCAACGTGTCCACGCCGGTTGCGCTTACGGTCACGAACAATCAGATCAGCGCTGGCACACTGCAGTTGGCAACGTCCGACACGGCCGAGTCCATCGTCGCGCAGAACGCGTCGACGTTTGTCATCACCGTGACCTCGGGTGGCAGCACCGGCACCTGGACGGTGAGCGCGAGCGCATTGGCCGGTTGACCTGCTGCTGCGCGTGGCGGACGTCAGGCCGGCGCCGCCGCCTTCTCGTACGCGACGTAGATCTTCCGGCAGGCCTCCACCACTTCCCACGTGCCCTTGAAGCCCGAGGGAATGACGAAGCGATCGCCCGCGCGCAGCGTCTTCTCGTTGCCCGCCTCGTCGCGAATCACGGAGACGCCTTCGAGAATCTCGCAGTACTCCATTTCGGTATAGTTCACGCGCCAGTGCCCCGGCGCGCTTGCCCAAATGCCCGTGCTGAACTGCCCGCACGGGCTCGTGTAGCACTGCGTAAGCGTTTGCAGCGGATCGCCCGCAATCCGCTTTTCGGGCGCCACGCGGTACTCGATCCGCTCGCCCATATTCGCGCCGATATCGACGATGTCCGAAATGCCTGCCATTTCCTGCTCTCCTCGTTGTCTGGACTGCCATGGTCGAAACCCGGCAGTATGGCAGTGTTTGGCATCAGCGCAGTGCTTTCAGGTCCTGCGCCGTGACGTTGCCGGGCTGCCCGCCCCACGTCGCGCGCAGATAATTGGCGAGTTGCGCAAGCTCGTCGTCGCTGAGCGTGGACGAGAAAGCCGGCATTGCCTGCATGTTTTCGAGGCCCGAGAACTTCTGCGTATCGATGCCGTCGAGCATCGCCACCAGCAGATTGTGCGGATCCGCCTGACGCAGCGTGGAGTTGCCGTTCATCGCCACCGCGACGTGCGGCTTGCCCTCGCCCACCAGTCCATGGCAGCCCGCACAGACGGCGAGATACACGGAACGCCCCGCCGCGAGCTGGGCCGTGTCGGCCGATGCGCTATCGGCAACCTTCACCGGCTGCGGCGCAGGCGGCGCATCGCCCAGCAGATAGACGGACAGCGCGCGCAGATCGTCCTTCGTGAGGTACTGCGTGCTCAGATGGACCACCGGATACATTTCGCCGAACGCCGAGCCCTGCGGCGCAATGCCCACGCTGAAGAACGTCTGCAGATCGGCGCCGGTCCAGCCGCGCGCCGCGAGGGCGGCCGGCGTGACGGCCGGCGCTTTCACGCGTCCCAGCGCAGCGCCCGCCAGCGGCTTCGCATTCTCAAGTTGTCCGAACACGTTGCGCGGCGTATGGCATTCGGCGCAATGTCCCAGCGCGTTCGCCAGGTAACGGCCACGCTGCCAGTCGGCGGACTGGCCCGTCGACGCATCGGGCAACGTGTCCTCCAGGAACACCATGTCCCACAGCGCCATGCCAAAGCGCAGGCTGTACGGGAATTTGAGGTCGTTCGCCTGGTTGGCCACCGCGACCGGTTTCACCGTCATGAGATACGCGTAGATGGCGTCGGTATCGGTGCGCGTGAGCTGCCGGTACGATGTGTAGGGCATCGAAGGATACAGCCGCTTGCCGCGTGCGCTGCCGTCGTGCAGCGCTGCGTAGAAGTCGTCGGCGCTCCAGTTGCCGATGCCATGGTCCTTGTCGGGTGTGATGTTCGAGCCGTAGAACGTGCCGTACGGCGAGTCGATCTTCACACCGCCCGCGAACGGTGCGCCGTCCTTCGCGGTGTGGCAGGCCGCGCAGTCCGCCGCCTTGACGAGATAGCGGCCGCGCGCGACCTGTTCGGGCGTCGGCGTAAATGCGGCAGCCGTATTCGACGACGACTCATCGCGCCCGCATGCGGCGAGGGTCAGCGCGCAGGCGGCCAGCAGCGCACCGTACGCGAAACGGTTAACGAGCGCGCGCATCATGCCGCGTCCTTCACGAGACCGGGCGTGCTCATCACCACCTCCTTCACCGCCTCGTAGTAGCGCACGTAGCCCGTGCAGCGGCAGATGTGGCTGTCGAGCGCGGCCAGGATCGTGCTTTCCACCTCGGCCTTCGCAATCGGCTGGCGCTTGAGCCGCTCGATCAGCACGGTCGCGGCATTGACGAAGCCCGGCGTGCAGTAGCCGCACTGGAAACTGAAATGCTCAAGGAACTTCTGCTGGATGGGCGAGAGCTCCATCACCTCGCCTGCCTCGTTGCGCTTCGCATGGCCTTCGATCGTGCGGATCGAACGGCCATCGAAGAAATGCGCACCCGTGATGCAAGTGCGAAGCTCCTCGCTCGTGCCATCGGGCTTGTCGAGAATGACGACGCATGCGTGGCAGACGCCCTGGCCGCAACCGAGCCGCGAGCCCGTCAAGCCCGCGTACTCGTGCAGGAAGTCGATCATCATGAGGCCCTCGGGCACCTGCATCGGGCCAACGGCCTTGCCGTTGATCGTCAGCGTCAGCGCTTTGGAGCGGTATTGCACGAGCGGTCGTTCTACCGGCGCGGCGGCATTGACGCTGGCCGCGGATGCAGCGGATTGGGCAAGCGTCATGCGAGCACCTCCAGGATTTTTTGCGGGGTCACCGGCAGGTCGGTGAAGCGATGGCCGATGGCGTGCGCGACGCCGTTCACGACCGCGCCCACCACGGGAATCATCACCACTTCGGCAATGCCCTTGGGCGGATCGGTTTCGGAAAGCGGCGGCAGCACTTCGCCCGTCTGCGTCCATACGGCGACGTCCGATGCGCGCGGCAGTTGATAGCGGTTGAAGTTCCAGGTGCCGTTGCCGGGACCGTCTTCGTAGAGCGGCAGATACTCGTGCAGCGCGTGGCCGATGCCCATCGCAAGCCCGCCCTGCAACTGCCCCGAGACGAGTTGCGGCGACATCGGGTTGCCGCACTCCATGATCGAGTGATGCGTGAGCAGTTCCACCTTGCCGGTCGCCTCGTGCACCGCGAGCTCGACCAGCGTGCCCACCGCGCTGTAGTAAGTCACGGCTGCGTTGTTGCGGCTCATCGGCGGGATGAACACGCGCTTGCGGTCCAGCACGCGATAGCCGTTCGCGGTGGGCGGCAGCGTTGCGGGCGCCATCGCCACGCGTGGGGAAACCGCGGCATTCGCCCTGGCGACCGATGGACCCGAGGCAGCCGTGCCGGTGTCGGCGGCGTTGCCGCTGCCGTAGCGTAGCGAGAGGCCATCGACGGGCAGGCGTTCGATCGTGCCGCCGCCGATATCGAACTCGGCTTCGGCCCATTGCCAGCGGTTGAATACGTGCACGACGGCGCCGGTCGGCAAGCCCATCGCATGGGCCTGCTTCGCGAGCTGTTCGAGCGGCAGCGGTTCGAGCCCGTCCGCGGTGAGCTTGCCGTCCACCCACCGTGCATCCTCGATACGCACGATGAACGGTGCAGCCTGCCCGCCGCCAATGCCCTGCCCCCAGATCGAAAACGCCGCCGGCCACAGGCCATAGCGGAATACCGCGCGCGCGGCCTCGCGCGTGCTGTGCGTGAAGTAGTACGCGGAGTTCGTCGCGCTCGAAGGCGAAGCGATGTTGGGCGTCCAGCGCGGATTCGCGCTCAGGCGATCCTGATCGGCCTGGCCCATGATGTACGGATCGCCGCTCGTCACGACGGGCAGGTCCGGCCAGTCCGTCACGGCCACGCGGATATCGGCGGCCGGCTTGCCGAGCCACTTCGCCACGGCCACGGCCTGCGAGGTGGACATACCGGTGCCGATCTCGGCGCCCGTATGGTGCAGCGTGATGGTGCCGTTCTCGTCGAACTCGACTTTGGCGAGCGATGCCTCGGCGCCCGTGCCGAAGTCCTTCTGCACGCACGCGAAGCCCACGCCATAGCGCTTGCCCGGATTGGCGGCCTCGTATTCGGCCTTGCGCCGGGAACGTTGCACCCACAACGGATGCGCCTGGGCCTGTTCGAGCACGTCCACCGCGCGCACGGCGCCTGCAGGAATGGCGCCCTGGGTATTCTTCATGCCCGTACGCAGCGCATTCTTCAGGCGGAAGTCGATCGGATCCATGCCAAGCTGCGCGGCGATTTCGTCCACCGCCATTTCCGTCGCGGCCATGCTCTGCAGCGTGCCGTAGCCGCGCGCCGAACCTGCGTCGATCGCACGCGAGGCGATCGCCACCGTGGCGAAGTCGTTCTTCGGGAAGTAGTAGATCGACTGCGCCGCTGTCGCGCCCACCATCGCCACCGAAGGCGAGAAGTTGCAGCGGCCGCCGCCGTTCGCCTCGAAGTCGCCCTTGAACGCTTGCATGAGGCCCGTCTTGCGATCGACCGCAATGCGGTAGTGCATCTTGAAGGCGTGGCGCTTGAGCGCGGTCTGAAACTGCTCGTACCGGTCGTTCGCGAAACGCACCGGGCGGCCGTCGCCGTAGAGTGCGGACACGAGCCCGTAGAACGGCACGTTGTAGTGATCCTTGGAACCGTAGCCCACCGTGTAGCAAGGGTGCAGGAAGAGCTGCTTCACCGGGAAGCGGCACTTCGCGACCATGCCCGCGGCAGAGTCCGCCACTTCGAGCGGCGACTGCGTGGGCACCACGAGATGCAGCGACTGCGTTGCCGCGTCGTACCAGCCGTTGGCGTTATCGGGTTCGAGCGCGGATGTGTCGATAGACTGCGTGTTGTACTCGCGGTCGAATACGAGCCAGTCGGCCGGAGGATGATCGAGTTCGCCGGCAATCTGTCCCGCGTAGAACATGCCTTGTTCGTCGAGCTTGCCGTGCTCCTTGCCGTCCGGCCATACCGGCTCGTGCTTGCGCATCATGCTCGGGAAGATCGGCGCGTCCTTGAGGCTCGAATAGACGTCGTCGTCGAACGGCGTGCCGCCGCCCACGCGCACGAAGCGGAACGTGCCCCACGGGTCGCGTTCGAGCGGCCCCGTCGCCGCGCCGTAGCGGATCACGTCGTCGCGGAACTGGAGCGCGCTCTTCGCGAAGCGGAACCGCGCGAAGTCGTGATAGATGAGGATCGCAACGGCATGGCCCAGATAGGCGGGCGTCTTGCCGGCGGGCAGCAGCATGTCGTCGCCGTAGAACGACGGGAACACGAGGCCGTCGCGGGCAAGGTCGTCGGCCGTGACGATGCGGTCCGGCTTCAGGTCTTCGCCGAGCAGCGACAGGTCGAAGCCTTCGTAGAGGCGATCGGCCTGGGTCGCGCGCAGGATCAGCGCGTGCGCCTGCTGCTGGGGCCAGTGGGGCATGTCGGTCGCGCGGATGTCGCGCGCGAAGACTTTCGAGCCCGTGACCTTGGCAATGCCGTCGATACGGAACCTGGGAGCGCCCGTGGCGGCATCCCATTTGACCGGCGTAAGGAGTTTTTCTTCGAAGAGAGCAGCGAATGCGCGGCTGCCGATGGGCGCCACATATACCGCCACGCCCGCCAGCATGCTGGCCTTGAGAAAACCCCGCCGCGACAGGCCGTGGTTTTTCATGAGGGGAACCTCCAGGTACGTGTGTGCCTCACGCAGGCGAACGTGTCGCAGTGTGCGAAGCGGCCCGCATTCTTGCATCGATACGCAGCGGACTCCATGTCGAATGTCGCATGCACAACTTTCCCCGTCGCTTATAAGCGCGATGCGACAGGGGGCTTGAGGCGAGAGACCTCCTGCAGATTTCCCGAGCGGCCGCCCCTACGGTCGCCGCCCCCGCGCGCTCAGCCCACGCTCATCGGCAACAGTACCATCTGCTTGCCCTGCAGATGCAGACGTGTCTGGATTTCAACAGGCGTTTGATTATGCAGCCAGGCCGTGAGGAAATTGACGCGCCGGAAGATCAGCTTGCTCGCGAAGCACACGCTGTTCGGATACTCGTCCATGGTCTTCCCGGCGATCTGCATGAACTCCAGCACCAGATGCGTGCCGAACGCGATACGGTAATCGGCGGCCATGCCGTGACGGCGACAGTGCGCGATGTAGAACTCGAGCGACGACATCATGGTTTGCTTGAGCCGCTCCAGTTGCTCGGCGCCCTCGTAGCTCTGCGCATCGACTTCGCCCACCGCAATGAAGATCACGTTCCTGAAGTGATTGGGGAAGAGCCGGTTCACCCACAGCAGCGCATGCATGCTCGCGCCGCGATGCTTGCCCACCAGCAGGATCGCCGTGGGCTGCGAGGGATCGGGCGGCGCACCTGCAATCAGCCGCCACATCTTGTTCAGGGCAGGCATGGTCTCCTCCGGCAGGGTCGCACTGCAACTGGCTGTTCGGATCGGTCTGCGCGCTTTCGTGCGTTGCGGGCGGGATCCTCCGCGCTTGAAGGACGGCGATTGCAACCGTCAATCTAGACGGCTTCGACAAAACGCGCCAGCAGGCATAGCCCGAAGGACACCTGACAAATTGAAAGATGAAAGGAGATCGTGCCGGTGGGCTCGAATTGCGGGCACAATTCCAACGGCGCGCAATGGTGCGCCACACCGGCCAGCGACGGATTTCCGCCACCTCAAGCGAACGACGCAGATCATGCCGCTTCAGACCTCTCCAGCACCGCTGCATCGTCACCGATACGGTCGTCACGCGCGTTTCGCTCGATCACAAGCGCTTCGAAGCCTGGCGGGACCCGAATCCGGGCGAACTCTATGCCCTGAGCCAGGAGGAATTCGCCCGTGCGAAGCGGCTGGTCGAACGCGAGCAACTGCAGGTCATAACGAGCGCGGCCGTGCTTTCGGCGTCGGTGTCCGGTTCGACCGGGCCGCACGTCATCATCGCCTCCGAGGGCGCCGATTTTCTGGAAGGCCAGATCGATCGCGTGGATGAGGCCTGGACACTGCATCAATTGCGCCACCTGCAACTCACGCACTATCGCGTCAACGAGCTCGGCGACATCCAGACCGAAGCGCCCGTGCACGGCGGCCTCACCGGCTTCGGCGCCGACGTCGTGCGGCGCTGCAACCGGCTCGGCATCGTCGTCGACGTCGCGCACGGCACCTACGACCTCGTGAAACGCGCCGCCGCCGTGACGACGAAGCCGCTCGTGCTGTCCCATACCGCGCTCTCGCTGCACCCGCGCGAACGTAGCCGCCTGATCAGCCCCGATCATGCGCGCGCCGTGGCCGAAACGGGCGGCGTGATCGGCGTATGGCCGAGCGCGGGCTCGTTTCGCGACATCCCCGGCATGGCCGACGGCTTCCGGCGCATGGCCGACATCGTTGGCGTCGAGCATGTCGGCCTCGGCACCGATATGTTTGGCTTCATCTCGCCACCGGTCTTCCGCAGCTACGAGCAATTACCCGAGCTCGGCAACGCACTGCTCGCCGCCGGATTCCAGGCGCCCGAGGTCGACCTCCTGCTGGGCGGCAATTACCGGCGCGTGTTCGCCGCGTCGCTCGCCTGACGCACCTCTCCTCCTGCGCGCCCGCCGCGTACGTCGCATTCGCCTGCTTCAGCATTTCTTAATCTTCGATCGCTACCATGGTCCGGCGATCGTGTTCAACGCTTTCCGTGCTGCCCTCGTCCACGGAATGATTGAAGGCAGAACGCAGGCAAATCGAAAGATAGACCAACGCCACGCAGTCCTGAGCGAATCGCGATTCAGCCGCAGCGCACCGGAGCCGACCTCATCATGAAGCCGACGATCATCGAGCAATGCCGTGCGTATCTGTATCTCGCCGGGCTTGCGGCAATCTTGATCCAGGCTGTCGTTTTCATTGCTATTTTCGTGTTCCGTGTGCCGCAAGAGGTCTTCGCCACGCCGGCATTCCGCATCGGCGTCGTCCTCGCGATCGCGGGCATCACGTGGGGGCTTCGGCATCTCGCCCGCGAGGCGTTTCGCAACGCGCTCGCCAGCCGCCACGCCCACCTCGTCGGCTGGGAGCGCCGCACCGTGGCCCTTTCGGCGCAGTGCCCACGGCGGCGCCTCGTGCTGCTGCACGTCCGGCTGAACCCTCGCACCTTCGATCCGGCGCTACCCTGAGCACCGCCCCGCGTCCGCGGCGTAATGAACCGTGACATAAAAGCCCGTTTAAAGTCACACCGCCGTCAACACTGGCCCCCTATACTGCTGGTTGCGTCACGCGACCGGGGGACACCGCGCATGAACTGGCTGCATTTGCAGGCTTGCTGTTACGGCAATAGAGGATTCGCACGTCGCGCCGCGCGCGCAAACAACACGTAATGGACGTCCCGCGTTCCCTGCGAACCCGAGGGCATGCAGGTGTTGCCGCGCTTGCGTTGCTGTTCGCGGCGTTCGCGCTCGCCGCGGCGGCGCCGCAGACCCTGCTGCATGTCGCGTTTACCCTGTCATCGTTCCTCGCCATCGTCTGCGGGGCAGCCGCCGCGCTAGGCATCATTTACTGCTGTGTCGCGGCCGTGTTCGTGCGCCGCTTCTTCGCGCAGCCCTGCAACGAGCCCACCAGCTACCCCGCCGTCACGATCGTCAAGCCGCTGCACGGCGACGAATGGCATCTCGAGCACAACCTCGCCAGTTTCTTCGAGCAGGACTATCCGGGCCCGGTGCATTACCTGTTCGGCGTTCACGACGCGAACGACGCGGCGCTGCAGACCGTTGAGGCGCTGCGCGCGCGCTATCCGCACGCGCACGTCAGCGTCGTCGCCGATTCGCGGCTCTACGGCCCCAACCGCAAGATCGCCAACCTCGTCAACATGCTGTGCCATGCCGAGCACGACATGCTCTGCTTCGCGGACAGCGACGTGAGCGTCGAACGCGACTATCTGCGCCGTATCGTGGGCGCGCTCCAGCAGCCGGGCGTCGGACTCGTCACCTGCGTCTATCGCGGCCTGTGCGCGCCGGGCTTCTGGCCCCGCGCCGCCGCCGCCTCGACGAACTACCATTTCCTGCCGGGAGTCCTGACGGGGCTCGCCATCGGCCGCGCCCGCCCCTGCTTTGGCCAGACGATTGCGATGACGCGCGCAACGCTCGACGGCATCGGCGGCCTCGCGCAATTCGCCCACCACCTCGCCGAAGACCACGCGGTGGGCGCCGCGGTACGCCGCACCGGCGCGCGCGTAGCCGTGCCGCCGTTCACCGTGCGGCACGCGTCGGTGGAAACCACCTTCGCCGCGCTCTTCACGCACGAGTTGCGCTGGAGCCGCACGATTCGCGCCGCCGACCGCAGCGGCCACCTGGGCTCGGTATTGATGCATCCGTTCGCGCTCGCGCTCGCCGCCGTGGTCGCCTGCGGCGGCGCGCCGGCCGCGTGGGTGCTCGCACTCGCCGCCCTCGCTGCCCGCGCGGGCCTCAAATGGCAGACCGACCGCGCCATCGGCGAACCCTGCCGCGGATTGTGGCTGCTGCCACTATGGGATATCGTGCAGTTCATGATTTACGTCGCCAGCTTCGGCTCGTCGCGCGTGGTCTGGCGCGGCTTCAGCTTCAGTGTCGATGGCGACGGCCGCCTGTCCCCGCTCCACGACGATTGAATGACGACCGGACGGCGTTTGAACGGTACATAAGGGGTGGTGGCTCATCAATGAAACATCTCGGACGCGCGGCGGCCCTCGTCGGCCTCGCTATCGCGATCTGGCTCGTCCTGCACGACCATCCCGCTGCGATCTTCCGCCTGCTGCAGGCTGCCGGGGCGGGACTCTTGCTGGCCGCGGCCGTGCACATCCTGCCGATGCTCGTCAACGCGTGGGACTGGCGCACGCTGATCCGTCCCGCCGAACGCCCCACGCTCGCAGCGATGCTGCGGCTCGTATGGCTGCGCGAATCGATCAATGGCCTGTTGCCCGTGGCGCGCGTGGGCGGCGAAATCGTGTCGTTCCGGCAACTCACGCGCATGGGGGTGCGGCCCGCCACGGCGGCGGCGAGCCTCGTCGGCGACATGCAGCTCACGCTCATCAGCCAGTTGCTCTACGCTCTTGCGGCGGCCGGCTATCTGCTCGAACAGACCTCTTCGGATACCGCGCGCGTCGTCGGCCACCTCGCCTGGGGCATCGCGGCGCTGGCCCCCGTGCTGCTCCTGTTCGCGGTCGTCCAGCACGCGCGCCCCTTTGAGCGCGCCGCCCAGGCGCTCAATCACGTAACGAGCGGCAAAGTCTACGAGCTCGTCGGCAAATCGGCGCGCATCGACCAGGCGATCAAGCTGATCTGGCGGCAACCCGCCGTTGTCGTGCGCTATCTCTTCGTCTGGCAGACACTGCAATGCGCGGGCTTCGCGCTCGAGATATGGGTCGCGCTGCACGTGCTGGGCGCGGACGCCACCTTCGTCGAAGCCTTCGTCATCGAGGCGCTGATCCAGCTCGTCAGCAGTGCTGCCTTTCTCGTGCCCGCCGGCCTCGGCGTGCAGGAAGGAGGCTTCGTGCTGATCGGGGGGCTGCTCGGCTTCGATGCGCCCACCTGTCTCGCGCTGGCCGGCGCCCGGCGCGTTCGCGACCTGCTGTTCTACGTGCCCGGCCTCGTCGCCTGGCAGTTCGCCGAGGCCCGCCCGGGTGTCGCCGCGCGACGCGAACGTCAAGCGCAGTGACAGGCCGCGTCGGCCCGTCGCCGGCCGCCCTTTAATGCGCGAAGCGGATGTCGAGTGCACGCAGATAAGTCTGCAATCCCGCGTCCTGCAGCGGAATCACATGGGCGACCTCGCCTGACTCGTTGAAGTGGGCATGCCAGTAACCGGGCGGCGTGACGAATGCCATCCCCGGTGTCCAGTCCACCCGTTGCGGGTTCACGATATTGCCCTCGGCATCCAGTTCCGTACCCACGAGCGTATAGACGCCCGGCTTGCAATCGGGAATGAAGTCGAGCGCGATCGACTGATGGCGATGCGGCTTCTGCGTGGTACCGGCTGCGATCATGCCGAACATGGCCCACATCGTGTGGGTCACGGTACGCGTCTGCGGAAAGTGCGTATTGCCGAGCAGGATGCTCACGCGGTTGCGCCGCGCAGCACCGGGGGCGCGCGCCACCTCGTCGAGCTCGGCCCGCGCCCGCGCGGCGGGATAAAGTGTCGGCTCGAAGCGCGCACGACCGAAGCCAGCGCCCAGATACGCGAGCAACGGCGCGTCGTTGACGTAATAGAGGCGTGTGGTCGAAGCGGCGGCAATCCGCGCCTCGGCGCCGCCGGGCAGCGCAAAGAAGTCGCCCGTGCCAAACTCGAATACCGTCTCCTTCTGCGTGACGACACCGGAACCTTCCATCACATAGCACACCTGAGAAGTCGCCTCCGGATTCAGGCGCACCGACTCGCCAGCCAGAATACGCACGAAATGCGCGAGCAGCCCCGGACCGGTAGCCGGCCAGGCACAACCAAGCTCTGCCGAAAGATCGAGCGGCACGACACGCGTGGGCCCGCTGTCGTATAGCGCGCTGGAAAACGTGTGGTACGGCACCCGCGAAATCAGCTTCGCGCCAATCGGATTGGCGGACGATGTGTATTCGAAGTACTGAGCGTCGCGCGTGACGGCCTCGTCGTCGAATGCGAGTACGGCGTGCGTGTTCGGATTCATGACAGCATTCCTCGAAGATTGGGGAGTACGCGCCGTGCGATCGTTGCACGGCGTCGCTGGATGCCACTATAGGTTTGAGCCGCGTGGGCCAGAACGGCCCGTCGCCGAAATCAGCTTTGCAGAAATGGGATAACCGGCGCGCAGGGCATTGCACCCGCTCCCGTACAATCGACCGATATTCCCAGGGAGCGTTGCCCATGGACTACTTCTCCGCCGTCCGCGCCTTTCTGTACGCGGCCGAACTTGGCAGCTTCAGTCAGGCTGCGGAGCGAACCGGCGTCAAAACTTCCACCGTCTCGCGCCACATCAGCGAGCTCGAACGCGATCTTGGCATCGCCCTCTTCAACCGCTCCACGCGGGGCCTCGTGCTCACGGAAGGCGGCCGGGTGTTTCGCGAACACGCGCAGGGGGTCGTGCGCAGTCTCGACGAAGCGCGCGAAGCCGCGGCCTCGCTGAACCGCTCGCCGCGCGGGCTCCTGCGCGTAACGATGCCGGGGGCGTTCGGACGGCGCCACATCGTGCGCCACCTGTCCGACTTCATGGACCGCTACCCGAAAATCGATGTCGACTGCGTGATCACCGAAAGCGTGCTCAATGTGATCGATGCCGGCATCGATCTCGCAATCCGCATTGGAGTGCTGCCCGATTCGCAGTTGATGGCGCGCCAGCTCGCACCGCATCGGCGTATCGTCTGCGCGAGCCCCGGCTATGTGACGCAGCATGGCTCGCCGCGCGTACCCGCCGACCTCGCCCATCACACGGCGCTGCGCTTCGCACTCGCGCCCGACGACCGCTGGTTCCTCGTCAACCGCTCGCGAGCGAAAGCAGCGCGGGCGGACCAGGAAGTCATCGTGCAACTTCAAGGCCGCCTGCGTGTGGACGACACCGACGCACTGCTCGAGCTTGCCGTCGCCGGGCGCGGACTTGCTCTGCTGCCCACGTGGGCAACCGGCGCCGCAATCCGCGAAGGCCGCCTGATGCGCGTGCTGCCCGACTGGGAGGCACGGCCCACGCGTGCCGAACCTGCCATCTGGGCGGTCTATCCGCCGAAGAAGACGGTGTCGTCGAAGGTGCGTGCGTTCATCGACTTCTATACCGCGCTGTACCGCCGAGAAGGCTATTGGGAGAGCTAAACAGGCTCTCGCTTTATTTGCCCCTAACCAGCAGGCGTAATCCACCCGCTGGCGTCAGTGCGGTGGCGGTGTCCATCCGTAGCCGAGCGCCTTGTACAGGCTTACCGTCTGTGCGAACACCTGGTCCTGCAGGGTGGATTGCTGGATCTGCGCCGAAAAGAGGCTGCGTTCCGCGTCGAGCACTTCCAGATAGCTTGTGTACCCGCCTTCATAAAGATCGCGGGCCAGCGACGCATATTCCGAAAGCGCGGCCACCTGGCGCGTGGTCGCAGCCAATTGCTCGCGTGTCTGCGCGACGGCCACCAGCGCATTTTCGACGTCGGCAAACGCCTGCTGGATCGTCTGCTCGTAATTGAGCAACGCCTCCTGGTGCACCGCTTCGGCCTCGTGCACCGACCCCGCAATCGCTCCACCCTGGAAGATCGGCTGCGAGATAGCGCCCGCGAACGACCACACCCGAGCCGGCCCCGTCCACAACCCCGTGAGCGCTGTGCTCGCGGCACCGAAGAGACCGGTGAGCGAGATCTGCGGGAAGTATTGCGCGCGTGCCGCGCCGATCGACGCATTCGCCGCAACGAGCGCCTGTTCCGCCTGCAGTACGTCGGGCCGCCGCTCGATCAGCGACGAGGGCAATCCCGCCGGAATCGCCGGAGCGCTCAATTCGGCGATCGGCTTGCCACGCGGAATCGGGCCGGGATTCTGGCCAAGCAGCAGCGAAATCGCGTCTTCCTGCTGCGCGATCTGCTGCTGGATTGCGTAGACGGAGGCCTGCGCCGATTCGTACTCCGAACGCACCTGGCTCAGTTGCACCTTCGAAACGACACCGCCGCCGAAGCGCTCTTCGAACAATTCGAGCGAACCCGCTCGGCTCTTGAGCGTCTCCTGCGCAATGAGCAGTTGATTGTCATAGTCGCGCAGTTGGAGATAAGCCGTGGCGACATTCGCGATCAGCGCGATGCGCGTGGCCTGCTGCGCGGCCTGGGTGCCCAGATAGTCCGCGCGTGCGGCCTCGGTGAGGCGCCGCAAACGGCCGAACAGATCGATCTCCCATGAGACGGAACCTTCGAGCTGCGTCTGGTTGCCGACCACGGGCGCGAAGCCGGGAGCAGGCACACCGCGGCTGCGCGACGCGCCAAAGTTCGCGCCGACCTGCGGGAGCAGCCCGGCACGCGCGATGACATAGCGCCCGTAATACTCCTCGACGCGCGCCGCCGCGATGCCTAGGTCCTTGTTCTGCGCGAGCGCCTTCACGATGAGGTCGTCAAGGACCGGGTCGTTGAACTGCCTCCACCAGTTGAGCGAGTTATCGACGACTTCGGCGTTGGGCGCGGCAAACCGGAACGTGGACGGTGTATCGACCGCCGGGCGCTGGTAGTCGGGTCCCACGGCACACGCTGTGAGACAGACGCAACAGCCGCTCAGGACCAGCGACGCGAGGCCTTTGTCAATGACAAGCTTCATCGCTCAATCCTCCTGCGAAGACGGCGTGGCAGGCCGCGCCGCATCGGACGCGGTACGCGGCTTGCCACGCGACGACAGCGTCTCCAGCCCCCAGAAGAACATGGGGATGAAGAAGAGCGCGATCAGCGTCGCACCGAGCATGCCAAAGATCACCCCCGTGCCGAGCGAGCGGCGGCTTGCCGCCGACGCTCCGCTCGCGATGGCGAGCGGCACGCAACCCAGGATGAACGCAATCGAGGTCATGACGATGGGTCGCAGACGCAGCTTTGCGGCAGCCACTGCCGCCTGGTACGGTGTCATACCTTGTTTTTCCCGCATTTCCACTGCGAACTCGAAGATCAGGATCGCGTTCTTGGCCGCCAGCGCGATCAGCACGGTCAGGCCGATCTGGAAGTACACGTCGTCTTCCATGCCGCGTAGCAGTATCCCCACGAGTGCACCGAAGATCGCAAAGGGCACGGCGAGCAGCACACCGACCGGCAGCGACCACTTCTCGTATTGCGCTGCAAGGATCAGGAACACCATCAGCAATCCGAATGCGAACACGAGCGCCGCCGTCGAGCCAGCCGTCTTCTCTTCGTAGGCCTGACCGCTCCATCCGTAGCTGTAGCCTTCGCCCAGCGTCTCACGCGCGATTTCCTCCATCGCCGCGATCGCCTCACCCGAGCTGTGGCCCGGTGCCGCATCGCCCGTGATCTGCGCCGCGGGGAAGTCATTGAAGCGGCTGACGATGTCCGCGCCCGG
The DNA here is from genome assembly GCF_046581065.1 of Paraburkholderia yinzeri. Taxonomy (NCBI): domain Bacteria; kingdom Pseudomonadati; phylum Pseudomonadota; class Betaproteobacteria; order Burkholderiales; family Burkholderiaceae; genus Paraburkholderia; species Paraburkholderia yinzeri. The sequence continues at coordinate 1,048,661 of NZ_JBFOCJ010000003.1, forward strand.
CACGAAGTGGAACGTCGCGACGGCCTTGATCGGCACCATCTGGCCGGTGGTATTGCGCACGTAGAGCTGCTGGATGTCATCGGGCTGCGTACGGTATTGCGGCTCCGCCTGCACGATCACCTGGAAGAGACGGCTGTCCTTCGGAAACTGGCTCACGTATGACGAACCGAACATCGTTTGCAATGCGGAATAGACTTCCTCCACGGGTACACCCAGCGATCTCGCCCGTTCACGGTCGACGTCCACGCGCAATTGACGCGATCGCATGTTGATCGTCGAATTCACACCGGCGAGGGCGGGATTCTGGCGCGCCTTGGCCACGAACTCGTAGACCTTCTGCTCGAGCTGCTGGAGAGAACCACTACCCGTGCTCTGCAGCCAGAACTGGAAGCCCCCCGTCGTGCCGAGGCCAGGAATGGACGGGGGATTGACCGGCACGACCACGCCATCCTTGAAACCCGAGAACAGCTTGCGTCCAGCGCGGATCAAGTCCGGTGCCGTGCCGTTTTCACCGCGCTCCTTGAAGTCCTTGAGCGCGATGAAGAGCGTGCCCGCGTTCGACTTGTACTGCGAATCGATCAGGCTGTAGCCGGTTGCCGAGGCGACGGATTTCACCGCGGACTGCCTGGCGAACCAGTCCTCGGCCTTCTTCGACAGGTCGCCCGTGCGATCGAGGCTCGCGGCGTCCGGCAGCACGACGGCACCGAACAAATAGCCCTGGTCTTCCACCGGCACGAACGACGTGGGAATGTGCCTGAAGAGTCCACCGGTGGCGAGCACCATCACCAGGATCAGGCCGATGGAGAGCGCCACACGCCGGATCGCGCTCTGCACGCCCCTGCCGTAGCCCGCGGTGAGCCCTTCAAACTTTTCGTTGAACCAGGTGAAGAACCGGTTCTTCTTGTGCTCGCCCGGTTTGAGCAGAATCGCGGCGAGCGCCGGCGACAGCGTGAGCGCGCAGATACCCGAAAGCACCACCGAAACTGCAATCGTCACGGCGAACTGCTTGTAGAGCTGACCTGTAATGCCCGAAAGGAACGCCACCGGAATGAACACCGCCAGCAGCACGAGCACGATCGCCACCACCGGCCCGCTCACCTCGTCCATTGCGCGCTTGGCAGCTTCCTTCGGCGACAACTTGAACTCCGTCATGTTGCGCTCGACGTTCTCGATCACCACGATCGCGTCGTCCACCACGATGCCGATGGCGAGCACCATGCCGAACAAGGTCAGCATGTTGATCGAAAAGCCAAACGCCATCATGCCGATGAACGCGCCGATGATCGACACGGGTACGGCAAGAATCGACACGAGCGTCGCGCGGAAACTCTGCAGGAAGAGGAACACCACGAGGATCACGAGAATCACCGCATCGCGCAGCGTCTTGACGACCTCGACGATGGACTCGTGCACGAACCCGGTCGTGTCGAGCGCTACTTCGTACTTGAGGCCCGGCGGGAAGCTCTTCTGCAACTGTGCAAGCGTCTCGCGCACCTGTTTGGCCACCTGCAGCGCATTCGCGCCCGGCTGTTGGTAAACCGCGATGAGCGTAGCCGTTTTGCCGTTGTAGCGACCGCGCATCGAATAATCTTTCGCACCTAGCTCGGCGTGGCCGATGTCCTTGATGCGTACCATCGACACATCGTTTGTGCCAGAAGCGGAAGGCGCCGCGGCGCGGACGATGATGTTGTCGAAGTCCGCAGGCTCGGTGAGATGCCCTTGCGTGGTCACAGGGAAGGTCTGCAGAACCGGACCGTCTGTCGGCGACTGCCCGAGCCGCCCCGCCGAGAATTGCTGGTTCTGTTCCTTGATCGCGTTCTGAACGTCGCTCACGGTAATACCTAGCTTCGCCATGCGGTCGGGCTTGAGCCAGATTCGCATTGCATAATCAGCAGAACCGAATATCGATGCCTGATTCGCGCCCGGGATGCGCTTGAGCGCATCGAGCACGTAGACATTCGCGTAGTTCGCCACGTAGGCCTGATCGTAGGTATTATCGGGCGAATAGACGGCAATCACCATCATGAACGCCGACGAGCGCTTCTGCACCGAAACGCCCTGCGAGGTTACCGCTTCGGGCAGCGTGGGCAGCGCGAGATTCACGCGGTTCTGCACGTCCACCTGCGCGAGCGACGGGTCGGTGCCGATCTTGAAGTACACAGTCAACGTCATGTTGCCCGTCGACGAGCTGGACGAATTCATGTACATCATGTTGTCGGCGCCGTTCACCTGCTGCTCGATCGGCGCGGCCACGTTCTGCGCAACGATATCGGCGCTGGCGCCGGGATAACTTGCAGTCACCGTAATCTGCGGCGGCGCAATGTCCGGAAACTGCGCCACCGGCAGATTCACCATGGCAATCAGTCCAGCCACCACGAGGATGATCGAGATCACCGACGCAAAGATCGGCCTGTCGATAAAGAAGTGGGAGAACTTCATCGATCAGCCTCCAACTGCCGGTGCGCCCCGAACCGCGCTTGCCGCGCTCGCAGCAGCAGCGTCCGGGATACTGCCGGGGTTGGCAGCCGGAACCGGCGCCGGCACCAGATGGGGCTTGACGGGTACGCCGGGCATGAGTTTCAGCGTATTGTCGAGAACGACGCGATCGCCCTGATGCAATCCCGACTGGATGACCCAGTCGTTGCCGTTCCAGCCGCCGGTGACGATGGCGCGCTGCTGCGCCTTGTCGTCTTTGTCGACGGTCCAGACAAATTCACCGCGAGGCCCCTGCTGCACCGCTTCCTGTGGCACGGCAATGGCATTCGGGCGCTCCGCCCCCACGAGCTTGATCCGTACGAACTGGCCGGGCCGCAGGGCGCCGTCCGTATTCGGCACGCTTGCCCGGATCAGGTAGGTGCCCGTCTCCGAACTCAGCTCGGCGTCGGTGAAGGCGATATGACCGCGCTGCGGATAGACGCTCCCGTCGGCGAGCACGAAAACGGCTTCGAGCTTGCCGCGCTCCGGCAGCTTGAGCGTGCCGTTCCCGGTCTGGGTACGCAGGTCGAGCATCTCGTTTTCCGAGAGCGAGAAGTTGACCCACATGGGATCGAGCTTCGCGACATAAGTGAGCAGGCTGTTACTGGCATCGAGATACGTGCCCTCCTGCTTCTTCGCAAAGCTAGACAGTCCTGTTACGGGCGCCGTGATGGTCGTGTAGCCGAGGTTCAGCCGTGCGCTCGTCACGTTCGCGCGCGCCTGTTCGACGGCAGCCGCCGCGGCCTGTTGCTGGCCGATCGCATCGTCAAGGTCCTTCTGACTCAGCGCGTTCTTCGCGGCGAGCGGACGCACGCGATTCAGGCTGGCCTGCGCCGTGTCGAGCCGCGCCTTCTGCTGTGCGTATTCGGCCTGCGCGGCATCAAACGCAGCCTGGAACGGCTTCTTGTCCATCAGAAACATCACGTCGCCCTGGTGGACCATCGAGCCCTCCTGATAGACACGCTTTTCCAGAAAGCCACTCACGCGCGCGCGAATCTCGACCTGCTGCGAACTCTCGGTCTGGCCGACGTAATCGAAAGTCACCGGGACCTCGCCCGGCATGACCTCCATGACGTCGACCATGGCAGGCATAAGCCTGCTTTCGGGCGGGGCCTCCTTGTGGCAGCCACCGATGCCAAGGAGCAGGCCTAGCGCAACGCCGGCGACTGCCGGGCCTCTGCGTCGAATCGTCATTTCGTTTCGTATCCGTTGGCAGCGCATGATCTGGTTAGAGTCCATTGCAGTTAGCGAAAGCTGTTGATTACATTAAGCATTACGAAATAAATACCAGAGATGCCAACCCGGAAATCGATGTGAGTCGACGCGTGGAGGCGCGCCCCCGTGTCAGCCGTTGAGCCTGCTGATCTTCTGGCCCTGGATGCCAATGCCGGCCATCAAACCCCGCTGACCGAAAACAACTGCATAAATGTCGGAGCGCAGCGTTGTACTCGACATGTCCTTGCCTATACCTTCATCGAGGATGGCGACAGAGGGCCCGGAGCCAACGGACAGACCCTCCGTGCTGTTCAAATAGCGGAGGACCGTCGGTTTCATCAGAAACATCGCTTCAGAGAAGTTCTGCGCCCCGGCTTGAAGTCCATAGGAAAGCGACGTGACGTTGTAGTAACCGAGAACTGTTCCATTTGGCCGGAAAAGTACCCCATTGCCTCCGGAGGCGCCGACAATCAGCCCGCCCTTCAGCACGGCCGGAAAAACAAGGATGGCTGTCGCGTTCTCGGCAAGCTTCTTCGCTTTGGGCGAAGAAGCATAAAGCGAGTTCAACGATGCTCTTGCCTCCGAAACCAGTTGCCCACGCGAACCAGGCGAGGACGACGAAACACTCGGCACGGCATTCGAGCAAACCGCGAACAGCGACAGCAGCGAAATCAGCAATAGACCGCGCAAACGATCTTTATTCATGTTGAACCTCCAATGGTGATTGGACCCCCTGCATGGCGAGGAAGCGAGGTACGCACTCAGCGCCGGCCCCCGATGGACCCCGTCACCCATCCCGCGCGGGCCGATCATACCGTCGCGGCTCGTTCCTTCGCGCCCCGCGTTCTCCACCCGTCGTTCATTTCATTTTCCATTCCGAACGGGTATTCGCAGGAAGCAGCCCGCTTGCAGCGTCTTGTTGCAAGCGGGCCCGAGCAGCGCGAGTCCCGGATCGCAGACAGCAGGGGGCGGCGGCCTCGCCGCCCCCTGCCCGCGCGGACAACCGCCAGGCAGCCGCTTAGAAGCGGTGGCGAATACCCGTGCTCACGACCGCCTGGCTCTTGCTCGCCGAGGGCAGGTCCGTGCCGTTGATTTGCGTGGAGTTCGTACCGGCTGTGTTCGACGCCCCGATCTGGAAAACGCTTTCCGCGTAAAGGTCGGTGCGCTTCGACAGCGAGTAGTCGGCCTGCAAACCGAACTGGTTCCAGTGCGACGAACGGTTGTTCGTGCTGCTGCTTCCCGGTGTGTTGCGCAGAGCCTGCGTGTAGGTGTAGGCGGCACCCACGTAGAAGGCCGGCGTGAAGTCGTAGCGCGCGTTGACTTCGAGGTTGTTGTAACGCACCGACGCGTCAGCGATGTTGTCCTGGAAGCGGCTCTGCGTGAACACCGCGCCGAAGAGCGCGGGACCGAAGGCGTAGCTCGCACCGAGACCCCAGGTACGCTGGTTCTGGATGCCCGGCAGGCTGGCCGAGGTAAACGCCGGCAGGTCCTGGACAGCGCCATTGCCGTTGCCGGAATTCAGGCCCTGAAGTTGCAGGTAGGCCGCGCCCACGCGCAGACCGCCATAGTTGTAGCCCGCACCCACGCTGTAGGCGCGGTTGTCTGCAAACCCGCCCGCATCGTTGGAAAAGCCGTACAGGGCGCTGAACGAGAAGCCGGAGTAGTTGGCGCTTTGGTACTTGACCGAATTGTTGATGCTGAACGTGCTGTTAAGGTTATCGTCGTCACCCGGGTGAGCGAAGTAGGTGCCCCCCCACGAGCCGGTAGCCGACATAGGCGCCACGTAGTCGATCATCGAATCGTACTGGCGACCCAGCGTCAGCGCGCCGTAGTCATTGCTCGAAAAACCGACGAACGCCTGCCGGTTGAAGAGCGAACTCGTCACGGTGCTGCCGTTCATCACATTGAAACCGCTTTCGAGGGTAAAGACGGCCTTCAATCCGCCGCCAAGATCCTCGGCGCCACGCAGGCCCCAGCGGCTCGGCTGAACGTTGCTGCCAGTCAGGCCGATCATGGCCTTGCCGCCCGTCACGTGCCCGTCGGGTTGGATCTGCGAGTTGCCATTGACCTGGTTGCTTACGTAAGTCAGACCTGCGTCAACAAGGCCATACAGTGTCACGCTGCTCTGGGCCTGGGCGCTACCTGCAACCGCGGCGGTGGCGGTGGCGGCAGCAAAAATCAGGGTTTTCTTTTTCATGGTTCGTTCTCGTGCAGAATCTGGCAGCTGAATTTGGATGTACTACAGCGCACGCGGGTTAATCCGATGCCGTTGTAGTGCACTGGATAATCAGATGCTCGCTCTTGCGCGGACGAACTATATCCGGCCCCTTGACGTTAAACCACGCAGCAATCTAAAGCGGATTACGCACCCATTTAACGAGATACGATTTTATGGCAGAGGACATCAAATTTAGGAGTCCATTTACCTGAAAAATGGTTAAATACCCTTAAAAGAGGAGGCGAAATTAGCGACCCAACCGAACTACCATTTTCTTTCACGCGTGCGTGGCGCTGGGACCCGGGGCGGTCATCAAACTAATTACGATCATTGAATATCGTATTACCTACACTGACTACATTCAGCACTGACAGAATTCACAGGCAGCGAACGATAAAATCCTCATTCTCATCAACATTGCCGGTGATATTTTGTAAATTGAGCAACACGCGGCCCGCACCGTTCAGGTGCAGTATGACCAGATTATTTCTGACGTCGCGCAAGACTGCGGTGAGCTTCAGTGCGCTGGCTGCAACAGCCCCCAGGCAACGAGAATCGCCTGAATGCTGCGCGCGTAGGCATCGCGCTCGTGCGGCGATTCCGAGTGGTAGGCGCCGATTGCGCGCCAGGTGTTGCCGTAGCGCACCATTTTCTGCTTGAGCAGCCATGCGGCCACGTAGATGTTCACGCACGGATCGGTCAATGCGCGGCTTGGTATGCCCTGGCGGGCGAGGTCTGAAAAATGGACCGAGTTGATCTGCAACTGCCCCACGTCGATCGAGCCGTTGGCGTTGCGGTTGATAGCCGTCGCATCGCCCTTCGATTCGCGCCACGCCACGGCACGCAGCACGAGTGGATTGACGCCCTGATAGGCGCCGGCCTTCTCGAAGCAATCGTCGGCGGCCGTGGCAGCGCTTGCCGGCGAAGCGCCAAGCACCAACCACGCAGTCCATACCATAGACACGGTGCGCGCGTAGCCTGTCCAACGCCGCGAACGGCGTGTCCTGACGTTATCGGACACCGGCATCGGTCGTCCCTCCGTGGAGCGCGTCATCGCGCCAGAGCGACGTCAAGCTTGCGCTCGACGTCCTGCAAATAGGCGCGCGATTCGTCCGACACCACGAGATGCGGTGAAGGCGCACTGCAATGGCACTCGGGGCGGCGCGACTTCTTCCCGTGCTTCGAGGCGCGATGGGTAGCCGGCGCGGTCTCGTCATCGTCGTCGCTGGTGGGGGGCGGCAGCATGGCGAGCGTCGGCAAGGGTGGATAGACCTTGTCCGTGGCAGCGGGCACGGCAGCAGCGGCAGATTGCGCGGAAGCGGTCGCTGCCGTGCCCGACTGGGCGGCACACACTGTCGACGCGAACGAAACGGCCACCGTGAGGAAAACGAAGGAAAGGCGCATCGCGTCAGCCCCCCGCTTGCTGCGGCTTGATCGACACGCTGTACGTCTGGTTCGCACCGGCCGTCAGGTTTTCAAGCGTCAGTCTGTTCGCCTCCTGCTGCGGCACGCCCTTCCAGATTGCCTGATTGAGGTACGGCAGGTCCTGGCCCAGCGCCGTCACGCGGATCACCGTAGGCTGCTTCTGCGCAGCCGCCAGCGCGCCCGCCTTCGCGAGCACGGCGCTCAGTTGCGGATCGCGTGCGCCCAGCGCGTCGGCAGGAATGTCGAAGTGCATGATCTCGTTCGAGGCCTGCGTTTTGGCCGCCTGCGCCGTATTGGCCTGCTGCAGTTGGGCGCAGCCGGTAACGGCCAGCAGAGCGAGTAAGAACAAGGCCCGTTTCACGTCCAGCCCCTCCAGGATTTCATGGCTATGTGCGCGTTGTCGGCTCGATCCCCGGTCAACTTGATACCCGCCCAGCAAACGTTTGCGAAACAGGAAGACTTCCCTCACGAGGTCGCCTTCGGGAGAAGGCCGCTGTGCGACGTGCCCGCAATCGCGCAGAGAATTGCCTCGCCGATAGGCGGAATGACGGGGCCACGGCGCAAGCCCGGTAACGGTTTACGTCTGATGAATGAGCCACCGCCGCCCCGCGTCCGTCGACGCACGGCGATCTCCATGCGTGGGAACTCCGCAAAGGTCGGCGCAGTTTGCAGGTACGCATGAAAGGCCAACAGGTCTTCACCAGCATCTATCCCATGGTCGACGCCCTGCGATATTGCGGCTGAGCGGTGTCGAGCAGTCACAGACCGTGCGGCATCGATACCGCAGCGCCCTGAAGGTATCGCCACTGTGTCTGGGCGCCATGATGTTCGGCGGCGAAACGGACGAGCCAACCGCCAAACGCATCATCGACAAGGCGTTCGATCAGGGCGTCAACTTCATCGATACGACCGACGTGTATCACGCGGGACGCTCGGAAGAAATCGTCGGCCGTGCCGTGAGCGCACGCCGCCTGCGGATTCGCGCGCGGGCCGCGGCGACCGGCGCATCCATCAGACCGAATGGCGTCCCGAGTCGCTCGTCATCGCGCAAAAGCTGATGGCTCACGCCGCGGCGCGCGGCACCACATCTGTTGCGTTCGCCCTTGCGTGGGTGCTTCACAACAGGCTGATCAGCGCGACCATCGCGGGGCCGCGCACCGAGGCGCAGTGGGACAGCTACGTGGAAGCGCTCGAACTGAAACTCGACGCGGCAGATGAACGATTCGTCGATGCCCTCGTCCCGCCGGGGCACGCCTCGACGCCAGGCTATACGGATCCCGGCTATCCCATCGAAGGGCGCATCACGGCTTGACGGCCTGCCCTGCGTGCCGCGCGGCGCGCAGGGCGTAGCGCGCCTAACGCGGCCGCGGCCGCCTCGTCAACCCGCCGCGGCCTGCTGGAGTCCCGCGACGTCGAGCGAAAGCTGGCCGCTCGCCACGATCTGGCTGAGCGGCGCCGGCCGGCCCAGCAGGAAGCCCTGCACTTCATCGCAACCTTCGCCGGCAAGCAGCGCGAGCTGGTCGCGGGTCTCGATGCCTTCGGCCAGCACCGGAATGCCGAGGCTCTTGCCGAGCGCCAGCACGGCGCGAATGATCGCCGTGGTCTGGCGGTTCGATTCGGTCTCCCGCACGAACGACTGGTCGAGCTTGATCTTGTCGAACGGGAACGAGCGCAGCGTATCGAGCGACGAATAGCCCGTGCCGAAATCGTCCAGCGCCACGCTCACGCCGAGCGATTTGATTTCCTGAAGCACTTTCAGCGAACGCTCGCGGTCGGCGAAGATCGTCGATTCGGTCAGCTCCAGTTCCAGCCGCGCGGGCGCAAGACCGGTCTCGCTCAGCACGTCCTCGACGAGCTTCGGCAGATCCGCATGCGCGAACTGCACCGGCGAGAGATTCACCGCAACCTTGTACGGCGGCGTCCACGACACCGCGCGCGAACACGCCTCGCGCAGCACCCAGGCGCCGATGTTGAGGATCAGGCCGTTCTCCTCGGCGATCGGGATGAATTCCGAGGGCGGTACGAAACCACGGCGCGGATGCTCCCAGCGCAGAAGCGCTTCGTAGCCGCAGATCTCGCCGCTCGAAACCGACGTCTGCACCTGGTAGTGAACGCTGAGTTCGTCGCGTGACAGCGCATCGCGCAGATCGGCGGCCAGCGTGCGGCGCGCCCGCGCAATCTCGTCCATCGCGGGCTCGTAGAAGCACACCGCGTGCGTGAGGTCCGCCTTCGCGCGGTACATCGCGAGGTCGGCATTGTTGATGAGCACCGACTTCGTCGTGGCGTCATCGGGATAAACCGCCACGCCGAGGCTCGCGCCCGAGACGACTTCCCAGTCGTCGTAGCGGATCGTCCGGAACAACGCTGTCTCCAGGCGCTCGAGGAATTCGGCCAGATCGTCGCGCGTGCCGAAGCGCTTGATCGCCGCGAATTCGTCGCCGCCCACGCGCGCCACGAATTCGCCGTCGCCGACAAGACTCGCGAGCCGCCGCGCGAGAATGCGCAGGACTTCATCGCCCGCGTGGTGGCCGCGCAGGTCGTTGATCTCCTTGAAGCGGTTCAGGTCAATGCCGATCAGCGCGATCTTGCCTGGCTCCGTCTGCGCACGCGCGAGTTCCAGGTCGAGCCGTTCGTTGAAGCTCGCGCGGTTGGGCAGGCCGGTGAGCATGTCGCTCATCGCCATCACCCGCAGATGCTCGACGGACTCCGCGCGCACGGAATCGTCGAGCAGGAAGCTCACGAGCCCCGCGCCCGCGATGATGAACGCCATGCCGGCCACTGCGAGCGCCAGCGCGTGAAGCGCTGACGGGTTGGAGAACGAGCCGGGAATCGTCATGGGCACGACCTCGAAAGCGGTCATGCCGGTGAAGTGCAGCGCGGCGATGCCAACCCCGAGCAGCGCCGACACCCCAAGCGCGGAGTCCGGCCCGCGCGCTGCCGCATGCTGCAGCGCCCAGGCGGCAAAGCCGACGGAAAGCACGACCGAGGCGACGAGATACGTCGAGTTCCAGCCGACGGCGCCCTCGACGCGATACGCCAGCATGCCGGTGTAGTGCATGAGCGCCACGGCGAGCCCGAGCACCGCGCCGCCGAGAGCGGGCGCGACTCGCCTCCAGCGGCTCGTGGCGATGGCGAAGCCCGCGAAACTGCCCGCCAGCGCGATGAACAGCGAGTCGATGGTCAGTACCGGATCGAACGCCACGGGCACGCCCGGTTCGAAGCCGAGCATGGCGACGAAATGCGTGCACCAGATCGCGACGGCCGAGGAGATGCTCGCGAGGAAGATCCAGCCGGCGCGCTGCATGCCGGCGGAAACGAACGCGCGCAATGCAAGCCGTGCGGTGACCCACGACCCCGCCCCGCATATCAGCACGGCGATCAGGACGATCCAGGGATTGTGCTTCTCGACGATGCAGCCCAGCACGGTCATCACTGTTGGCTCTCCTTATTGGCCCTGTCATTGCCACCCCGCGGCGGCTGCACGATAGCATGAGCCGCACCGCAACAGGTAGAGCATTCATGCAGTCGCGCCAGCCTGTCCGCGCCCGTGCCGAACACGGGGCGGATTCAATAGAATCGGACACCTGCACAGACCCGGCGCAGACCCGATACCGATCGATAAAATTGAGAGCCACATGAGAAACCGTTCAGACGGCACGACTCACTCAAGCCAGCGTACGCGAAGCAAACCAATGCCCCGCAGCAACGGCCGTTTCGCGCCTGTCGCGGCCCTGCTCGCCGCCTTGTCGGCGATGCTGTTTGCGGCGCTGGGCGGAATACCCGACGCGGCCCGGGCGGACACCCCCGACACCGGCGCGCCCTATCATGTCGGCGAAGCACAGCGCGCATTCACCCCACCTGTCGCGCGCAACTGGCGTGGCGCGAAGACCGAACGGCTCGTCACGACGATCTGGTACCCCGTCGACCTCAGCGTGCCCGAAGCGCCCCGGGGATTCGGCCCGCCGGACAATCCGGTCTTTCGCGGCCACCCGGTCGCGCAGGCGAACGCGCCTTCGAATGCGCAAACGCGTTATCCCCTGATCCTGCTCTCGCACGGTACGGGGGGCACGGCGAGCGACGAAGACTGGCTTGCCGCCGCGCTCGCGGCACACGGCTACATCGTGGTGGGCGTCAACCACCCGGGCAACAACGCGCTCGAGCCGCTCACGCGCGAAGGCTTCCTGCTGTGGTGGGAACGCGCCACCGACGTGAGCGAAATGCTCGACAGCCTGGTTGCCGATCCGGTCTTCGGGCCGCGCATCGACGCGGCAAGAATCGGCGCCCTCGGCTTCTCGCTGGGCGGCTATACGGTGCTGGAACTGGCCGGGGCCCGCACGCATCTCGCGGCGTTCGAGGCCTTCTGCAGTTCGCCCGCGGCCGACGCAATCTGCAGCCCGCCCGAAGCGAAACGGCAAGCGGGCGGCCCAAGCCTGAGCGCGCCGCCCACCTCCGCCATGAAGGAGTCGATGGCGCACGCCGGAGATTCGTATCGCGACCCGCGCGTCAAAGCTGTTTTCGCCATCGCGCCAGCGCTCGGCGAGGCCTTCGACGCCGATTCGTTCGCCACCGTCGACATTCCGGTGGCCCTCGCCGCCGGCGTCAATGACACCACCGCGCCACCCGCCACCAACGTCCAGCGGATTGCGGGCTTCCTGCCGCAAGCAAGCCTGCTGATGCTGCCGGGGGCGTCGCACTACACGTTCATCGACGTGTGCCTGCCCGCTGGGGTGCAACGTCTGCCCTCGATCTGCAAGGACGGTCCGGGTGTCGACCGTGAAGCGGTTCATGAGGCGACCGCCGCCCGCGCACTGACCTTTTTCGATGCCGCGCTCGCGCCGCATCCGGCTAACATGGCCGCGAAGTGAAGCCCCGGCAAAATTCCAATAGCACGATCGTTCTATTTTGTGTACGCTCGCGGGAACCGATTATTTTTGCGAGCGTGCGCCATGTCGCTGATCTTTTCCCGCCGTGACCTGAATTTCCTGCTCTACGAATGGCTGGACGTCGAAAGCCTCACGCGCATCCCGCGCTACGCGGATCATTCGCGCGAGACCTTCGACGCCGCGCTCGACACCTGCGAAAAAATCGCCACCGATCTGTTCGCCCCTCACAACAAGAAGAACGACCAGCACGAACCGCATTTCGACGGCGAGACCGTCACGATCATCCCCGAAGTGAAAACCGCGCTGAAGGCGTTCTGCGAGGCGGGCCTGATGGCGGCCGGCCAGGATTACGAATACGGCGGCATGCAGTTGCCGGTCGTCGTCGAGAAAGCGGGCTTCGCCTGGTTCAAGGCGGCCAACGTGGGTACGAGTGCCTACCCGTTCCTCACGATCGGCAATGCCAACCTCCTGCTGGCCCACGGCAGCCAGAAGCAGATCGACACTTTCGTGCGCCCCGAGCTCGAAGGCCGCTACTTCGGCACCATGTGCCTTTCCGAGCCGCAAGCGGGCTCCTCGCTCTCGGACGTCGCGACACGCGCCGAATACGAGGGCGAATCGCCGCTCGGTGCGCAATACCGCCTGCGCGGCAACAAGATGTGGATCTCGGGCGGCGAGCACGAGCTCTCGGAAAATATCGTGCATCTGGTGCTGGCGAAGATCCCCGGCCCGGACGGCAAGTTGATCCCCGGCGTAAAAGGCATTTCGCTCTTCGTCGTACCGAAGTACCTCGTCAACGAGGACGGCTCGCGCGGCGAGCACAATGACGTCGTGCTTGCGGGCCTCAATCACAAGATGGGCTATCGCGGCACGACCAACTGCCTGCTGAATTTCGGCGAAGGCACGAAGTACACGCCGGGCGGCCGTGCAGGCGCGATCGGCTATCTCGTGGGCAAGCCGCACCAGGGCCTCGCCTGCATGTTCCATATGATGAATGAGGCGCGCGTGGGCGTGGGACTCGGCGCGACGATGCTGGGCTACACCGGCTACCTGCATGCGCTCGACTATGCGCGCAACCGCCCGCAGGGGCGGCCGCTCGGCGCCGGCGGCAAAGATCCGGCGTCGCCGCAGGTCAAGCTCATGGAGCACGCGGACGTGCGCCGCATGCTGCTTGCGCAGAAAAGCTACGTGGAGGGCGCGCTCGCCCTCAATCTCTACTGCGCGAAGCTCATCGACGAAGCGCAGGCAATAGTCGACGACACCGAACGCGCGCCGTACACGTTGCTGCTCGACCTGCTCACGCCGATTGCGAAAAGCTGGCCGTCGCAGTGGTGCCTCGCGGCCAACGACCTCGCGATCCAGATTCACGGCGGCTATGGCTACACGCGCGAGTACAACGTCGAACAGTTCTACCGCGACAACCGTCTCAATCCGATCCACGAAGGCACGCACGGTATCCAGGGACTCGACCTGCTTGGCCGCAAGGTGGTCATCGAGAACGGCGCGGCGTTGAAGTTGTTCGTGCAGCGCGTGCAGGCCACGCTCGACCGCGCCCGCTCAGGCGGAAAGGCGACCGAAGCCGCGCATGCGCAAGCGCTCGATGCCGCACTGCGCCGCCTCGTCGAGGTCACGCAGACGCTGTGGTCGGCAGGCGACGTCACGGTGACGCTCGCCAATGCTTCGGTGTACCTGGAAGCCTTCGGCCACGTCGCGATAGCATGGATCTGGCTCGAACAGGCACTGGCGGCGCGCGCCGCACTCATGCAGACTAGCGCACCGGACGCGGACTTCTATCGCGGCAAGCTCGCAGCCGCGCAGTATTTCTTCGCATGGGAGCTGCCGAAGACCGCGCCGCAATTCGATCTGCTCGCGACGCTCGACCGTACGACGCTGGATATGCAGGACACGTGGTTCTGATGCCCCACGTCGAATGCGATCAGAGACTGTCGAGCAAAAAATAGACACCGACGAATACGCCCATCGAAAACGTGGCACACCCGACAGCACAGGCAAAATCCATGAGGTTGCTGTTGTTCTGTCGAATGAACCCGGTCGCGGCACGGGCCGGTTTCGTAGCGACCATTGCAGCACCCAGGAAATCGGTGGCCTTGATCTTCGTATCGAGGTAGTTCATGAGATTGGAAATTTGAAGCAGTAGATACGGGCTCACGGATATTCCCCGGTCCAGTCAAAGGACGTTACCGGCCGTTGCACGCAACGAAGTAGCCGATCAGAAAAGGCACGAAGAGCAGCGTGCCGCAAAGCAGCGCGGCGCCCTGAACGAGGCGGTCCGTGGGTTTTACGGCAAGCGAGCTTTCCGGCACGATCTGCGCGGCAGCACGACGAAGCAGACGCAACGTATCAAGCAGTGAACGTGGGCTCATGGCATTTCTCCGGCAAGGTTGTTTTCGAGACGGATGTCAGAATAGGCTTACGTTCACGCCAGAAACACCGAACTAGTCCTATAAGTGCACGGGCTGCGGCGGCCTGCCGCACTCATTCCCGCTTCCAGTTTCAGGATGCCTGCCCATAGCAAAGCCGCGGAACTGCCGCAGCGAAGCATCCGCGCAATATCCCGATAAAGTCCTATGTCGGCAGCAGGCCGGGCTGGCTATCCTGATGTCTGTCTCGTATTAACCGTGTCCGTCGAATGCTCCCTGTGCATTCGCCCATGCTGAGTTTCGGATCTCTCGGGCAGAGCATGTATCCGCACCCGCGTACGAGTACCGCGGCGACCTGGCGAACGATCAACGTGCCTCCAACGCTTTTCGGCCAGTTCGATCGCCACGTGCTGTTTCCGGCCCGCTACACGTCCGGCCGTTCATGCCGTCAACCCGTTGCTTTAACCGCGAGATCCCGACGTGATTTGTTCAAGCTCATCCCTTGTCCGGCAGCAGCCGATTGCCACCGCGACCGATCATTCCCTGACGATCAGGCGCAAGACAATCCCTCGCACTATCGCTTTGGCAGCCTTGTGCATCGTTGCGACAGTTGCTCCGGGAGCCGCGTCGGCCGCGGCTGCATTCGACGCGTTCAGCCAGGCTACGGGATTTGCCCAGCCGCGCCTCGTCGCGCAAAGCACGTTGCCGGTCACACGGCCGACCGATTTCATCAAGAACGCCTGGTCATCGTTACCAGGCAGCGGTGGTGTATGCACCGGACCGGTTACCCGATGGTCCAATGACAGGCCGGCATTCGGCCCAGTCTCTTCAATCCCGGCATCCAGGATGCCGATATCGCCCAACGAGCACGCTGCCGATGCGCTTTGCTCGGTCCTGGAGTCGATGCGCCTGCTCGCGAACCGTGGTGTATCCAACGGGGGACATCAATGGTCCGGCCGCGTGACACCGCTGGGCGGCGCGAGTGCGTTCACGCAAACAACGGAAACGACGACGCCCAGCAGCGCCATAGGTTCTGGAGTGCTTAACAATGCTGGCCGGGCAGGCGGTGTTCCGGTTGACTCAACGCTACGCGCATCACTCGCGCAGGCCGGCTTTCCCGCCGAAGTCGCCGCGCAGATTAGTCGGATTTTCGGCCATCGCGTCGACGTCGACGCACGTGCGCAGGCGGGCGACATGTACAGGATCGTGATGGACACGCCAGACGGCCCAGCGGAGCCGCGCATCGAAGCCATCGAAGTGAGAAGCCAGGGACAGACGTACGACGCGTTATGGTTTGCCGCTCCGGGTGCGGCTCACGGCGCGTACTACACGCCCGAAGGCATGCCACTTGCCGACAACCGGTTCGCGATGCCGCTTGACTATCGCCGCATCAGTTCGCCATTCGGCATGCGCGAGCATCCTGTGTACGGCGAACTGCGCTTTCATAAGGGCGTCGATCTGACTGCACCGGTTGGCACGCCAATTTACGCGGCCGCAGCCGGTACCGTCGAGATGGCAACCGACAGGCTGGGCTACGGCAAACATATCGTGCTGCATCACGCCGATGGCTATTCGACCTACTACGGGCATCTATCGGCGTACGCGAGCAAGCTCAAACCTGGGCAACGCGTCGAGCAAAGCCAGTTGATCGGCTATGTCGGCCGCACGGGAACCACAACCGGACCGCATCTGCACTTCGAAACGCGCATCAACGACCGGCCGGTCGACCCGCTGACGCTGACGTCGTCCGAATTCGTCGCCCCCCTGTCCGGCCCCGTACGGGAAGCATTTAACGCCCGCGCCGGAACCGCGCGCATGAGTCTCGCGATGCGCACTGCCGGTTGAGCGTCCCGATGGTGCGATAGCCGGCGATAGAATGGGGATTACTCCCTCTACCCTCGCTCGCACCCCATGCAACTGCTCGACCATGTATCGATCGGCGTGCCCGATCTCGACGCCGCCCGGCCGTTCTACGACGCCATCATGGGCGCATTGGACGCCGCGAAGGTCTATGACCGCCCACAAGCCTTGGGCTACGGCGAACGCTGCTCGCAGGGCGACACGGCGTCCACGTGTCTTGCCGTCTATCTCGACGCGAGCGCCATCGGCACGAACAAGCGGCACTGGTGCTTCAAGGCCGCGACGCGCGCCCAGGTGGATGCGTTCTTCGCCGCGGGACTCGCGAACGGCGGCCGCTCCGACGGCGAGCCCGGGCTGCGCCCGCATTATCACGCCGCTTATTACGCAGCTTTCCTGTTCGACCCTGCGGGCAATCGCGTCGAGGCGGTGTGCCACGCCGCCGCGCATTAACCCGCGCGCGCAGCCTCGACGCCGCGTACCGCTCACACGAGGCGAGCGCCTCCATCGACGCGCGGCACCTCGTTCGTGATGAATCCGCCCGATGCGCCCCTCACTTTCAGGATCGCTCACGAGCCGAAGAACGGCTGGCAGAAGTCCGGCGGCCCGACGCAATCTCCCGGACCGTTCGGCTGCGGATTCAGGTTTGCGCATCCGGACATGGCAGCCACTGCCGCAACGCAAACTGCCGCGCGCAAGACATAAGTGACGATACGTGATTTCATGAAATCGAATCTCGGGTTAACGGCCGCAATGCGGGTTCCGTTGCAACACGCGGCCGCCTGGCCACAACGGATGCAAACGTCGCGCTCAGTGGTGCGCGTAGATCGTCTTGTTGAGCATCTGAAGCTGCCCGTCGCGCTCGGCCCGCACAAGCTGCTGGTACACCTGCGCCCGCGTCAGCGGGCCGTTGCTCGTTACGGTAGCCGCGGCCTGCTGCACCGTATCGGCCTGCCCGGCAACCGGCGTACTGGGCACGCCCTGTGCCTGCGCGAGGGCGGACATCGACAGCGTCAGCGCAGCACATACTCCATTCCAGCGTGTTCTCATTTCACTCTCCTCTACGGCCAGCCGGCCGCGCCATGGATCAATCCGTCGGCCTTGCGGCACCGGTCCGAATCGCGTTACATCTCGTAAGGCAAGGATAGAGGGGCGCACTTCGCGCGAAATCCGCAGCAAAATGAAGAAATGTTTAATGGAGCGACGGAGGAGAAGGGGGATCCGGCGGCTCGACCGAAGGGGTGAAAGGCGGCTTCGCGGTCCGGGCAAGCCGGTGGCAGCGCCTACTTCGAATTCCTGACGATTTCTCGCGGCGTCAAACCCAGCAGACGATTCATCCAGTGCGCCATATGGCTCTGATGCGCGAACCCCGCTTCCAGGGCGATCTGGCTCAGGCTCAATTCGCCCTCCACCAGAAGCGCTCGCGCGCGTTCGACGCGACGGCGCACGATGTACTGATGCACCGGCAAGCCCAGCGTTTCGCGAAAGAGCACCTTGAAATGCGGCACGCTCATATCCACGAGCGCGGCCAGTTCGTCGAGCGTGAGCCGCTGATCGAGGCAGGCTTCGATGTAATCGGTGACGCGCGCCGCCGCGCGCGCGCCAAGCATGGAACGCCGGCCACGGGATAGCGATGCGCCGTCGAGCAGTCGCACCACGATCGCCGTGCCTATGCTCTGGGCGAAAAGCGGGTCCGAGACCTCGCCGGCTTCCAGTTCGGCCTGCAACGTCCAGGCGAGATACTGCAGACGAGGATCCCGCAGTTGCAAACGCGGCCAGATCTGCGCGCCAGCGCGGCGGCCGTCCAGTTGCTCCGCGATGGTACGGACAAAAGGCTCCTCGAACCAGATGCGCAGAATAGTGCAGTCCGCATCGTCGGTCCAGACGCCGTCGAGGCCGGCCGGCACGACGTCGGCATCGCCGTGCGCCTGAAGGCGCGCGACGTGCCGGCCGTCGCACGCACAGTTGGCCCGCACGGGCGAGCCCACATGCACCCCGATGCGGTGATGATCCGCCGCGGGAATACGATGCTGCCCCGCCGAAATGGCCAGCAGCTCGGCGCCGAATCCTTGCCAGCCCAGTCTGGAACTGGAACGCAGGCTCGTGCGAGCGCCCGCTTCCCGGTTCGAATCTGCCGTCCGCGCGTCCATGCTGCCTCCGGTCCCGTACAAAGCCGGCGGCTACGGTGCCGCTGCGCCTGCGGCCAGTCTAATGATCCCTCGCGGCTACCGCAACGAAACGCGAAAGCGGCGCGCGTCACGCGCCATCCTTCCGTGCGCGATTTCATCCGTTCCTGCGCGCCGCACCGATCCCGCGTCTCTATGATCCACTCACACCACGTCAGCAAGGATCGAATCATGTTCGTCATCTTCGGAGCATCGGGCCGTGCGGGATATGCGAGCGCGAGCGCATTGCGCAAAACCGGCCAGCGTGTGCGCGCCGTCGTGCGCCACACGCATCAAGGCGACCGTCTCGCGGCGCTGGGCTGTGAAATCGCTCTCGCCGATCTGAGAGACGCTACATCGGTCGCAGCGGCGCTTGAGGGCGCCGGCGCCGTACAAATGCTCTGCCCCGTCCCGGAAGGCGATACGCAGCCCGAAACGACGATGCGCCAGATGATCGACGCCGCAGCCGGCGCACTGCGCGCCAACCCGCCCCCGGTCGTCCTCGCCATCTCGGACTATGGTGCGGAACTCCCCCTGAACACCGGCATTACGGGCCTCTATCACTACCTCGAACAACGGCTGATGCACGTCGCGCCGCACCTGACCCTTCTTCGTTCGGCGGAACATATGCAGAACTGGGCAAGAATTTTGCCGGCCGCGCTGGCATCCGGCATTCTGCCGAGTCTGCATCACCCGCTCACGCGTGCGATCCCGACCGTCTCGGCCGAGGACGTGGGCACGGTCGCGGCCGGGCTGCTGCTCGATGCGCCACGCGCCAAACCGCTACGCATCGTGAGCATCGAGGGGCCCCGACGCGTCAGCGTGAACGAAATCGCTGCGACGCTGAGCGAACTCGGCGGACAGTCGATCAGGGCACAAACGTTGCCGCGCGAAGCATGGACACCCACGCTGCTGCGTGCGGGACTCAGCGAAAATCACGCGCGCCTCATTACCGACCTTTATGACGTCTACAACACCGGCAAGATCGACGTCGAAAGCGACCGCAGCGAGCGCCGCTTCGGCACGACGGAACTACGCACCGTGCTCGCTTCGCTCCTGTCCAGACTGCCGCGTGCATCGCAGTAGGGTTCGTTCGCACAACCAGGCCCACACCTCCCCCTCGCGCGCAGACGTTCTGCAACGTCTGCGCGTTCACACGACTATCGGCAAGTCGTCCGGCTTGTTATAATTCGATCAAGCGTACGAAACAAATCTAACGCCGCACGAAACTGCGACGGAACAGCAACGAAACTGCGGCAAAGCCGTCCGAGGCGGGCGCCGCGTTCACCCCGCACATGGCCAAAACGAACCGGCTGCAGGCGCTTGCCGACGCGCTCGCCAAACACAACGTCATGCATCTGCGCGATGCGGCTTCGTTGCTTGGCGTCTCCGAAATGACGGTGCGGCGCGATATTGCCGCCAATCCCGAGCGATTCACCTACCTCGGCGGCTACATCGTGAGCGCCGCGGACGTGCCTAATGCCGTCGGCTACTCGCTGGAGTCGGAGAAGGACCATTTCGCGCCGGCCAAGGCCCAGGCGTCGGCGCATGCGGCACGGCTCATCGCCGAAAACGACACCATCTTCATCGATTGCGGCACCACGCTAGCCGCGCTCGCGCGCCTCATTCCCTCGCATCTGCAGATCACGGCCGTGTGCTACTCGCTAAACGTTGCGGAGGTGCTGCGCCGCATGCACAACGTGCGCATGATTCTGATGGGCGGGGTTTATGTGCCGTCGTCGGATTCGTTTTCCGGCGAGGAGAGTCTGGAGATGTTGCGCCGCATGGGCATCAACAAGGCGTTCATTTCGGCGGGCGGCATGGACGTCACGCGCGGCGTGACCTGCTGGAACTTTCACGAAGTGGCGATCAAGCAGGCCGCCATGGCAAGCGCGGTCGAGCGCCATCTGGTCGTCGACACGAGCAAGTACGGCGTGGTGAAGGCCTGGCGCTTTTCGCAGATGAACGACTTCGACTCCATCATCACCGAGAAGGGCGAAGAGCCGCGCAAGCGTAGCGCCTGAGCCGCTGCCCGTCTGTCCCCTCTGCCTCCGCTGCACCTCTCTACCGGCCGTGACCGGCATCCTTGCCGGCCAGCCGCGCGGCGTCTCAGCCGCGGCGGCGCAAGGCGAACAGCGTGCCGGCCACGAGAATGAATGCGCCGATAATCACCTTTTGCCAGGTGCTGGGCACGCCCACGAGAATCAGCACGTTGTTGATGAGCGTCACCAGCGCGACGCCCATCAGCGTGCCGACCACGGTGCCGCTGCCGCCCGTGATGCGCGCGCCGCCCAGAATCACGGCGGCGATCACGTCGAGCTCCGAACCCACCAGATCGAACGGATTGGCGAGCCGGTTGTTCGACACATGCAGAATACCCGCCACGCCAGCGAGAAATCCCGTATAGCCGAATACGAAGAGCCGGATCGCGCGCAGGTTGAAGCCCAGCCGCTCCGCTATCGCCGGACTGCCGCCCATCGCGTACACGCCGCGCCCCATCATCGTGCGATTCAGCAGCCACCAGGTGAGGACGGCGCCCGCCAGGAGCGCGAGCACCGACATCGGCAGCACGGCGTCCAGCCCGTCGACCGTGCGGTACGCCATGAGCGGAATGCGGCCGAAATGGTCCATGCTGTGCGGGATGTTCATGAAGAACGTCGTGCCCACGAAGGTCAGCAGAATCCCGCGATACAGATACTGCGTGCCGATCGTCACGATCAGCGAGGGCGCCTGCAGCCGGTGCACGATGACGCCGTTGATCAGGCCGAGCAGGATGCCGCCTAGCGCACCCGTCAGCAGGATCAGCACGAACGGCTCATCGGGCCACCAGGCGAACACGGCTTTCGTGATCGCGTACATCGTGAGCGCGCCGATGGCCGTAAACGACACGTCGATGCCGCCCGAAGCCAGCACGACGAGCGTGCCGAGCGCGAAGAGCGAGGTGGTGGTGGCCGAGTGGAGCAGGTCGAAGAGCGTCGCCCACTGCAGAAAGCGCGGATTGATCGAGGCGACGACCACGCAGGTGATCACGATCAGCGCGGCCGTGAACCACTCGGGATTGCGCGCGAGCTTTGCGCGCCAGTTGAGCGAGGGCGCCTCGCGCGCCACTTCGACGGTATCGGAAGAACTCATGGTCTGATTGATGCTCATACGGGTTCCTGCCACGGTAACGCGGGTTTCATGCGGCTTCGGCGAGGAGCGCGCGATAGAGCTGGGCTTCGGTCAGGCTCTCGGCACGGTGTTCCTCGGCAACGCGTCCTTTTCGCATCATCAGCACGCGGTCGCAGTTCTGCAGCAGTTCCGGCAGGTCGTCGCTCACGAGCAGGATGCCGATGCCACGCTGCGCGAGACCTTGCATGATGCGATAGATGATGTCCTTCGACCCCACGTCCACGCCCACGGTCGGCCCGTGCAGGATCAGCACGTGCGGGTCGATGGCAAGCCACCGGCCGATCAGTACGCGCTGCTGGTTGCCGCCCGAAAGCGATTGCACGGCCTTGTCCACGTTCGGCGTGGCGATCTGCAACTCCTTCACCGTGTCCTCGGCCATGGCGCGGGCGCGCGCGCGGTCGACCTGGCCGAAGCGGTCGCGCAGGCTCCCGATCATCGCCGTGATCACGTTGTCGCGTATCGACTTGTCGAGAAAGAGGCCTTCGTTCAGGCGGTCTTCGGGCACGTAGCCGATGCGCTCGCGCTTCGCGTCGCCAGGCGTGGCGAGCCTGACCGGGCGGCCATCCAGCACGATGCTGCCGCTGTCGGCCGGCGCGACGCCCGCCAGCGCGCGCGCCAGTTCGTTGCGGCCCGAATCGAGCAGGCCCGTGATGCCGAGTATCTCGCCGCGATGCAGCGAAAACGAGACGTCGCGAAACTGTCCCGTCCGCCCGAGGCCGCGCACGTCGAGCAGCACTTCGCCCGCGGGTGCATCGACGCGATAGCGGTCCAGCGACAACTGGCGCCCCGTCATCATTTCGCTGAGCTGCGCCTTGGTGTAATTGGCGATCGGTCCCTGCGCGACTTTCTGGCCGTCGCGCAGCACGATCACCTCGCCGCCGATCGCATAGCATTCGTCGAGCTTGTGACTCACGAACAGCACCGTCACGCCGTTGGCACGCAACTGGCCGAGCACGGCGATCAGGTTGGTCACTTCCTTTTGCGTGAGCGACGTGGTGGGCTCGTCCATGATGACGAACTTCGCCTCGCTCGCAATGGCGCGCGCGATCGCCACGAGCTGGCGCGTCGCGAGCGGCAACTGCTCGATGAGGGTCGCCTGAAAATCGGCGTCGCCCGGCAGGCCGACGGCGCCCAATGCGCGCGCCGCCGTGCGCGCGAGCTCGCGGCGATCGAACGTGCGGGCGAGGCGCCCGCCGTGCTCGGCCAGCTCCGTCGTGAGACCCACGTTCTCGGCCACGCTCATGTTCGGTAACAATGAGAGGTCCTGATAAACCGTCTCGATGCCGGCTGCGAGCGATTCGAGCGGCGAAA
Source organism: Paraburkholderia yinzeri (assembly GCF_046581065.1). NCBI lineage: Bacteria > Pseudomonadati > Pseudomonadota > Betaproteobacteria > Burkholderiales > Burkholderiaceae > Paraburkholderia > Paraburkholderia yinzeri. The sequence goes on from NZ_JBFOCJ010000003.1 coordinate 1,071,759, forward strand.
GCCGCGCGTGACGCTCGCCGTCGATCACGAGCTCGCCCTCGTCGGGCGGCTGCGCGCCGGAAATGATCTTGATGAGCGTGCTCTTGCCGCAGCCGTTCTCGCCGAGCAGGTGATAGATCTGCCCGCGCTCGAACGTGAGCGTGACGCCGCGCAGCGCGTGCACGCCCGTAAAACGCTTGTGCACGCCCAGCACCTGCAATAGCGGTTCTGAAGCCATGTCCTGACTCACCATCGTGACGTTGCCACAGGGCGCGCGACGCCGCGTCGCGCGCCCGCTTCTCCGATCAGAAGTTGTACTGCTTGTAGTTCGACTTGTCGACGCTCACCCAGCCCTGGCCGCGCACGATGATGCCCTTGCCCGGGCCCTTCGTCACCGTGACCTTCTCGTAGCCCGGCAGGCCAAGATTCGCACCGTTCTCCACGGTCTTGCCCTGAAGCAGCATCAACGCGATCTTGTTCATCGCGATACCGGCCAGCTTCGGATCCCAGAAGGCAATACCGTTGATCGCGCCGCTTTCGAGGTACTTGCCGGCCTCGGTCGGCAGACCCGTACCGTAGACGCAGATCTTGCCCTGCAGGCCGGCTTCTTCGACGGCGCGGCCGATACCGATCACGTCGAGCGAGGACGAGCCCTGGAAGCCCTTCAGGTCCGGATGCTTGCGCAGCACTTCCTTCGCCACTTCATAGGCGCGCTCGCCATCGTTGTTGGTTTCGAGGTTGTTCTCGACCAACTCCATCTTCGGATACTTCTTCTTCGCGTTGTCGATGCCGCCATCGGCCCACTGCACCTGCGAGCGGCTGCCGAGCGAACCGACGAGCGTGGCCCATTTGCCTTCGTTGTGCATGCAGGAAGCAAGGCGGTCGTTGAGCGCGGCACCGTAGGCCGAGTTGTCGAACGCCTCGACGTCGACCATCGTGTTCTTCTCGTTGTCGGCCTCGTGCGTGACCACCTTGATGCCGCGATCCATCGCCTTCTTGAGCGCCGGTTCGAGCGTGGGCGGGTCATAAGGCACGACGGCGATCGCGCTCACCTTCTTCGCGATCAGGTCGTCGATGATCTTCAGTTGCTGGGCGGCGTCGGCCTGGCCGGGGCCGGTCTGATAGACCGTGACGCCGGGATTCTGCTGGCCGAACTCCTTCACGCCTTCTTCCATACGATTGAACCAGCTGATGCCGGTCACCTTCACCACGGTCACGATGGTGACGTTGTCGGCCGCGTGCGCCGCGACGGCGAGGCCCGCAGCCAGCGCGCACGCGGTAAGCGCTACGCTGAGTCGTTTGAACTTCATGTCGCATGTCTCCTTTTTTTTCGCTTTCGCCCCGGAAATAATGGCGGCGGGCCTCCGAGGCTCGAGGCCCGCCAGCGTGAACCCTCGCGCCGCCTTCAGCCGGTCGATCGCGGCTTCGCGCCGGGCTGTGCCGATGCAAGGCCGAAGATCGAGCGCACCCGCTCGCCGCCCGCGAACGCGAGCGAAAGCAGAAGCAGGAAACCCCAGGCGCAGTCGCCGAAGAACTGTGAAACGTTCATCAGATTAAACAGGCTGGACAGAAACTGCAGGACCGTGGCCGCGAAGAACACGCAGATGATGCGGCCATATCCGCCTGCGGGATTCACGCCCCCCATCACCGCGATCAGGATCGCGATCAGCAGATACGAGTTACCGTAGTCCCATTTCGCACTCAGCGTGTGCGAGACGCTCACGAGCCCCGCGAGCGAGGCGAGCACGCCGCACATCGTATACGTGGTAATGAGCATGCGGGCGCGCGGAATGCCCGCATAGAACGCGGCGCGCTGATTCGTGCCCATCAGGTACAGACGCAGACCGAAAGGCGTGCGCCTGAGCAGCCACCCGAGCAGCACGACGACGGCGACGAAGAGGATGAGCGATATCGGTACCTGGAAGAACGTACCGTTGCTGATGTCGGCAAGCGGCTCGACGTAGTCGACGTGCACCGAAGCGCCATTGCTGAGCGCCACCGCGAAACCCGTGAAGAGCAGTTGCGTACCGAGCGTGCAGAGAATCGGCGTGAGCGAGAGCCGCGCGATCACGATGCCGTTGAGCAGCCCGCCGATCAGCCCCATGCCGAGGACAATCGCGCAGAAAAGCGCGGTGTAGAGCACCGGCGAATCGTCGCCGCTCACGAGCTTCGGCACCACGAGCGCCGCGATCATGCCCGAGAGGTTCGCGAGGCCCACACCCGAGAGGTCGATGCCGCCGTTGCCGGAAAGCATCGAGAGCATGATGCCGAGCGCGAGCAGCGCGATCTCGGGCAACTGCGCGCCCATCGACTGCAGATTGTCGATGCCGACGAAGAGGCCGTGCGAGAGCCAGATCGCCACGAGCACGACGACCAGGTTCACGACCAGCAGAAAGTTCAACTGCCGGTCGCCGAACCACCTTGCGAGTAAAGATGACTTCATGAGACGTCGTCCTTTGCCATGACCTGGGTGGCGTCAGTGCGCCGCGGCCGGCGTGCGGGAGAGCAGCGCGTCGACTTCCTCGCGCGTGGGCATCGAAGGCGCCGTGCCCGGCCGCGTCACGGAAATGCCCGCCAGCGCGCAACCAAAACGGGTGGCCTCCAGCGGCGCGTCGCCGCGCGCCAGCGCCGCCGCAAAGCCGCCCGTGAAGCCGTCGCCGGCCCCGGCCGTTTCCACCACCGCGCCGCAACGGAACGCCGGCAGCAGTACCGATTTCCCGCGTGTGTGAAAGAGCGCGCCCGCTTCGCCCAGCGTCACGATCACGGCGCCCGCGCCCTTCTGCAGCAGGACGTCGGCAGCACGGCGCGCGGCGGCGGCGTCACGGATCTCGATGCCGGTCAACGCGGTCGCTTCGGTTTCGTTCGGCGTCACGTAATCGCAGAGCGGAAAGATGTCGTCGGGCAGCGACATCGCGGGAGCCGGGTTGAACACCGTTTTTACGCCGTGCCGGCGCGCGAGTTCGAGCCCGCGCCGCGCCGCCGCCAGCGGCTGCTCCAGTTGTGTGACGAATACCTGCGAGGCGGCGATATCGGCCTCGATCGCGTCCGCGTCGGCAGCCTCCATCGTGCCCGCGGCACCCGCCGCGACGATGATGGCATTCATGCCGGTCGTTTCGTCCACGAAGATGTGGGCCGCGCCCGTCGCCGCGTGATCCACGGCCTTCGCGCGCGCCGTGATGCCCTCGTCCGCCCAGGTCTTGCGCGCGATCTCGCCGAACGCGTCGTTGCCGAGCCGCGTGCAGAACACCACCTGCGCGCCGGCGCGCGCCGCCGCGACGGCCTGGTTCGAACCCTTGCCGCCCGGTCCCATGGCAAATGCCGATCCTGCGATGGTCTCGCCGATCAGCGGCATGCGGCTCGCGCGAAACGCGAGGTCGGTCACGTAAATGCCGAGAATGACGACGCGCCCGCTCATTTGCCCGGCTCCGTCGCACCTGGCGCATCCGGTGCGAGCAGCACACCCTTCGTGAAAATGAAGCAGCCATAGCCGCGCGCCTCGCCGGAGGCGATCACGCAATAGGCCCCGCGGGCGCGGGCGTAGAACGCGTGGCGCTCGATCGGCGCGAACGGCACGGGCCGGCCTTCGGCGACATCGACTTCGGCCTGCGCCTCGCGCTGCACTGCCGGAATGGCATGGGGCTCGCCCACCACTTCCATGCGCATGGCGGGTGCTTCGACGAAGGTGTCGAGCGGCAGCACGGAGAGGATGGCGCGCACGGCACGCGGCGCGTCGGCGCCGTCGATGCGCAGCAGCTTGCCGAGCACCGTTGCGCGGGCAACGGAATCGGCGGGAAAGTTCGCGTCGCAGACGACGAGTTCGTCGCCGTGCCCCATCGCGCGCAGCGCGTGCAGCACGTCGGCGTTCAGCAGCGGGTCTAGATTCTTCAGCATGTTGTCTCCTCCGATTCAGGCGTTACGGCTTTCTTCGTTTCGAAGCCGCTCAATCGCCGTACGGTATCCAGATGTTCTTCACCTGTACTGCATGCCGCAAGAACGGCAATCCTGCGCTCGTGCGGTCGAACCAGTCAACCTGCCGGCCGTAATCGACAAACGTGCGCTTCAGGTTGCCGACCGACTCGCGCTCCACCAGCGTCGAATCGGCCGCCTGCCCGAAGCACCAGAGCGCGTCCACGTCGTCGTGCTTCGCGAGTGCCGGCAGCAGCGCCGCGCGCTCGCCGGTCAGGATGTTGAGCGCGCCCGCCGGCACGTCCGACGTTTCGACCACCTGATAAAAGTCCGTGGCCGCGAGCGGCGATGCCTCGCTCGCCAGCACGACCACGCGATTGCCCATCGCGAGCGCCGGTGCGGCCAGCGAAACGAGCGCGAGCAACGGAGCTTCGTCAGGACAAACAATGCCGACCACGCCAAGCGGCTCATGCATCGCGAGCGCCACGCCGCGCAGCGGCGGCGTGTGCACGGCGCCGTCGTATTTGTCGGCCCAGGCGGCGTAGTAGAAGAGGCGCTCGATGGACATCTCCACTTCGCGCGCCGCCGAACGCACGTCGTACCCCGCCCGGCGCGCGAGCTGGTACGCGAACTCTTCGGCCCGCGCGCTCAGATTCTCCGCGAGGTAGTAGAGCACCTGGGCACGGCCGTGCGTGCTCATCTGCGTCCACTTGAGCGCCCCGCGCGCCGCCGCGACCGCATCGCGCACGTCCTTGCGGCTGCCCGCGCCCACCTCGCCCGCCCAGTCGCCGTCCGGCGTATAGACCGTGTGCGAGTAGCCGCTATCGGGGCGAACCTGCTTGCCGCCGATGAAGAGTTTCGCCGTGCGGTCGAGCCGCTCCACCGCAGCCGTTCCGCGCGTGCCGCTGCCCGCTGCGGGACGCGGCGCAGGCGCCGCGCGCAGCGGCAGCTTGCTCCAGCCCGCGGGCTTCAGATACTCGAATACGCCTTCGCGCCCGCCCTCGCGGCCGAAACCGGACTCGCGATAGCCGCCAAAACCCACACCCGCGTCGAACAGGTTCGTCGCGTTGATCCAGACGACGCCGCAGGCCAGACGCGGCGCGATGTCCAGCGCGCGGCCGATGGTCTCGCTCCAGACGCTCGCCGCCAGCCCGTAGCGCGAGTTGTTCGCGAGCGCTACGGCCTCGTCGGGCGTGCGAAAACTCATGGCCGCGAGCACGGGTCCGAAAATCTCTTCCTGGGCCAGAGTGGACGCCGGCCCGATGCCCGTAACGAGCGTGGGCGGGTAGAAGCAGCCGCCCGCAGGCAGTGCGACCCCTTCGGGCTGCCAAACGTCGCAGCCTTCGCGCCGCCCTGCCTCGACGAGCGTTTCGATCCGCTCGAGCTGCACCGGATCGACGATCGCGCCAATATCGATGCCCTTGTCGAGCGAGGTTCCCACGCGCAGCGTCGCCATGCGGCGCTTGAGTTTCGCGAGGAACCGCTCTTCAATGCCTTCCTGCACGAGCAGGCGCGAGCCGGCACAGCACACCTGCCCCTGGTTGAACCAGATTGCGTCCACGACGCCTTCCACCGCGCCGTCCAGGTCCGCGTCGTCGAAGACGATGAACGGCGACTTGCCGCCAAGCTCCAGCGTGAGCGATTTGCCCGAGCCCGCGGTAACGGAGCGGATCTGCCGCCCCACCTCGGTCGAGCCCGTGAACGCGATCTTGTCGACGTCCGGGTGCTCGACGAGCGCGGCGCCGGTACGGCCGTCGCCCGTCACGACGTTGAGGACGCCCTTCGGCAGGCCGGCGCGGTGCGCGAGCTCGGCGAAGAGCAGCGCCGTGAGCGGCGTGTATTCGGCGGGCTTGAGCACCACGCAGTTGCCGAGCGCGATGGCGGGCGCCACTTTCCACGCGAGCATCAGCAGCGGGAAATTCCAGGGCACGATCTGCCCGATCACGCCCAGCGGCGACCACTCGCGAAATTCGCTGTCCTGCAGCTGCGCCCATCCCGCGTGATGCAGAAAGTGACGCGCCACGAGCGGCACGTCGATGTCGCGCGTCTCGCGAATCGGCTTGCCGTTGTCGAGGGCTTCGAGCACGGCAAAAAGCCGGCTGTGGCGCTGAACCATGCGCGAGAGCGCATAGAGGTGCCGTGCGCGGCCCGCGCCGCCCAGCGCCTGCCATTCGGGCTGCGCGGCGCGCGCCGCGGCAACGGCTGCGTCCACGTCCGCCGCGTCGCCTTGGGCGATGCTCGCCAGCACTTCGCCCGTCGCCGGCTCGCGCGCCTCGAAGCGCGCGCCGCCGGCGCTCTCGCGCCATGCGCCGTCAATGAAGTGCCCGAACGACGCGTCGTGCTGCGCAAGCCAGGCGCGCACAGGCTGATCGTCCTCGGGGGCGGGACCGTAATCCATCGATCGAAAATACTCGGCTACGCTCATCGGTGTTGTCTGCTCAGGCTACGGGGTGACGGTTGAAGGCGGAGTAGCGTCCGCTCACGTGATGTTCGAGCTGGCGCTCGATGTCGGCGAGCAGGCTCGACGCGCCGAAGCGGAAGAGATCGGGTTCGAGCCAGGGCCGCCCCAGCTCCTCTTTCATGAGGATCTGATAGGCGAGCGCCGTCTTCGCGTTCGAGACGCCCCCAGCAGGCTTGAAGCCCACCAGCGCGCCCGTCCGCTCGCGATACTCGCGGATCATGCGCACCATCACGAGCGACACGTCGAGCGTCGCGTTGGTGCCTTCCTTGCCGGTCGACGTCTTGATGAAGTCGGCACCGGCCATCATGCACACCATCGAGGCCTTCGCGACGTTCGAGAGCACGCCGATGTCGCCCGTGGCGAGAATCGCCTTCAGGTGAGCGTCGCCGCACGCCGCGCGGAACTCGCGCACCTCGTTGTAAAGCGCGCGCCAGTTGCCGGTAAGCACATGCTCGCGCGTGACGACGATGTCGATTTCGTCCGCCCCATCCGCCACCGAAGCCTCGATCTCCCGGAGCTTGAGCTCGTGGGGGTTCAGGCCGGCCGGAAACCCGGTCGAGACGGCGGCGACGGGAATGCCGCTGCCCGCCAGCGCGTCCACGGCGGCTGCCACAAAGCGGTGATAGACGCACACCGCGCCCGTCGTAATGCTATTGGGCGTCATGCCGAGCGCTTCGAGCAGATCGGCGCGCACCGGGTGGCGCGCCTTCATGCACAGGCGCCGCACGCGGCCTTCGGTGTCGTCGCCATTGAGCGTCGTGAGGTCGATGCAGGTCACGGCCTTCAGCAGCCACGCGGCTTGCGCGTCCTTCTTTACGGTGCGGCGCGTGCCCAGGGTGGCGGTACGCCGCTCGACGGCGGCGAGATTGACACGCAGGGGCTCGACCCACGCGGCGTCGAACGGTACGCCGACATTGCGCGCCATGTGCGCAGGTTGCCCGGCAGGCGCCCCCCGCAACACGACAAGAGAGTTCATTGAGACGTCTGACATAGGCTGGAGTGCGAATTTGTGCAATGCACATCAAACCGTGCTGGTTTACTTGCATTCATCCTATACCGATGAAACGATCGTGACAACTGTCGTTACAATCATATCGAATCAGGACGGCATGCTGCGTGCCTCGTCATAGCGCCCTTCTTGCCGGGCGTCACGGAGTTCCGGCTGATAAATCCCTAACATAAGTTGCCCCGATCGCTCCGAATCTGCCGTTCCAGAGACGTCACGCCGGTCGGTCGGGATGGGTCAAGGTTGCGGCAACCGTATCCGGTCATGCTGTTGCCGCCGCAAGCAAAAAGCGCGCAAAGGTTTGCGCCACCGGCCCGACAAGCCCTTTACGTCCCTCTTACGGAAACGTTTCCAGGGCCCTGTTGTTACATATCAGAAATATGACAATGTAGAAGTGACACAACGCAAATTCAGAAAAACTGAATTTCAGTCGATTTCATCTGCTTACCAGTGAAAGCCCTGGCTATATTTCACGTCGCCGAAGGTTCTCCCCGGCGCGGACAGCCGAACCACGCGATTCGTTCAGTCCAACCACTAATAAATAGTCCTCAGCAATTCTCTCACTCAGCCACACTCAAAACGAGGAGCATCGTTTCCATGAACAAGAAGTACCTGATAGCAGCCCTGGCCCTGGGCCCGATCGCAGGCGTCGCGCACGCCGACGACAGCAATAGCGTGACGCTGTACGGCATTCTGGACGTCGCGGTTGGCGTGGTCGAGCATAGCGCAAACGGCAGCGCCACGTTCCCGGCTACCGTGAACCCGGTCAACAAGGTCAGCACGGCTTTCAAGAACCCGGTCTGGGGCATGTTCAACGGCGGTATTTCGGATTCGCGCTGGGGTATCCGCGGAAACGAAAACCTCGGCGGCGGAATGAGCGCGTTCTTCGACCTCGAATCGGGGATCAACGTGCCAACCGGCAGCATCAACAACGCTGCAGGCTCGCTCGCCGGCCAGAACAACACGGTCGGTGTGGCCTCGGCACTCAGCGGCCAGCTGTTTAACCGTGGCGCCTACGTTGGCTTGAAGCAGGATCAATACGGTGCGATCTCGCTTGGCCGCACGACGACGCTCGGTTACGACACCATCACCAACTACGACCCGATGTTCGCGGCGCAGCTGTTCTCGCCCCTCGGCTTTTCGGGTTCGTATTCGGCAGGCGGCATTACGGAAGGCTCGCGGACGGATAACAACATCAAGTACGTGAACCATTACGGGCCGTTTAATTTCGGCCTTTCGTACAGCTTCGGCGGCATCGCCGGCAAGTTCGGCGACGGCTCGACCTTCGGCGCGAACCTCGGTTATGAAGCCTACGGCATGGGCTTTCAGGCAACGTACTACCAGGCGCGCGATGCTCTCCACTCTGGTGGCCTGACCGGCGCGAATGCGGCAAACAGCGCCGCGCTCGGCCTGAACGTCGGTTCGCTCACGCTCACCAACGACGAAGACTTCATGGTCGCCGCGAAGTATTCGTATGGTCCGTTCACCGTCAAGGGCGGCTACGAGCACTACATCCTCAGTGCGCCGAGCGATCCGGACGTTCCGGGCTCGACGGTTTCGTACTTCGGCTACTCGGGTACGGTATCGAACCAGGGCTTCACGTCGGTCAACAACGTGTACTTCTTCGGCGGCGACTACAAGATCACGCCGGCGTTTGACGTGGCAGTTGGCTTCTATGACACGCAGCAGATGGGCAATGCCAACCAGTACGGCGGCAACCAGCTGCAATACTCGGTTCTGGCTGACTACCACCTGAGCCACCGCACCGACGTGTATGCCGGTTACATGTTCTCGAAGTACAACGGCGCCGAGTTCAGCAACTGGACGAACCACTACCAGACGAACAACTACATCGCTGCAGGTGGCCTCCGCACGATTTTCTGATGTAAATGACCCGGCGGGTCGTGGCGATAAAACAACAAGGGCGTGCGCAGCATGGGCGTGCACGCCCCGCCCGCCGGGGCAATCGAGCGATTTCGTTTCTTGAAATTCAGTATTTCCGGTCCTAGAATTTGACCAACCAGGGCATCTACGGATAATCCCGCTGAATTCGGCTCGCCGGGCGGGCCGCAATTTCATGAAGCTCTCACTGACAACCGCAACTCACTATAAAGATCCGTCAATGAAAAAAATCGCTCTCGCCGCAGCTGCGCTGGCGTCTTTCGCAGCAACTGCAGCCCATGCACAAAGCAGCGTCACGATCTACGGCGCGCTCGACGACTCGATCGCGTATTTCAGCCATCAGAAGGGTGCCGACGGCAAGTCGGGCGGCACGTGGCAACTCTCGCCGGGTAACCTCTCGCCGAACCTCTGGGGCCTGAAGGGCACGGAAGATCTGGGTAGCGGCCTCTCGGCAATCTTCAAGATCGAAAGCGGCTTCAATGTCAATACCGGTGCGAGCGGTCAGGGCGACCGTCTGTTCGGTCGCCAGGCTTATGTCGGCCTTGATTCGAACCAGGGCGGTACCTTCACCCTGGGTCGCCAGTACGACCCGCTGATCGACCTGATCCAGCCGCTCACCAACGACGGTGCGTTCGGTCCGACGTTCGCCACCCCGGGCGACATGGACAACTACGATAACAGCTATCGTACGAACAACTCGGTCAAGTACACGAGCCCGAACTTCGCCGGCCTGCAGATCGGCGCAATGTACGCGTTCGGCGGCGTGCCTGGCAGCACCGGCGCGGGTCAGACGATCGCTGTGGCGGCTGCGTACAACCATGGTCCGCTCGGCCTCGGCGCTGGCTACTTCCGCGCGAACAACGCCGGCGGCAACTCGACGTTTGATACGTTCAACTCGGGTGCAGGCGTTTCTGGCGCCCAGTTCGATTCGCAGGCGATCACTGGCGGCTTCCGCGGCGCCAACTCGCAGCAGATCATCCGTGCTGCCGGCGACTACGTGTTTGGCCCGGTCACGTTCGGCATCGCGTACAGCAACGTCGAATACGCAAACTACGGCTTTACGAACAGCACCGGTGCGAACGTTCAAGGCACCAGCCGTTTCAACACCGGACAGGCATTCCTGAACTATCAGGTCACGCCGGCTGCGATCCTCGGTGTCGGTTACGACTACACGAAGGGCTATGGCAACGGTGTCAACGCTGCCTACAGCCAGGTCAGCCTCGGCGGCGACTACTTCCTGTCCAAGCGTACCGACGTCTACGTGCTCGCAGGCTACCAGCACGCATCGGGCAACACGGTGGCTTACAACTCGACCAGTGGCCTCACTACTCTGACGACGGCCACGGCCTCGATGGGCGACTTCGGCAACGACGCAGTGGGCAACAACCAGACCATGGCAATGGTCGGTATCCGCCACAAGTTCTGATCGTTCCCGATCGCCACGAACGGCGAATGCCATGCGTTACGGCGCGGGCATTCGCCGTTTTTTCATCCAGCCCATACCTTCCTTGCGCCACATGAAACCCCTTTCATGTAATTAGCGCTTCTCGAACTCCCTCCGCACTACATCTCCCCGCTGGCCCCCGCCTCGCAAGGCACCCAGAAGAAAAGTTTTTGAAAGAAATTGAAGGATTTTTGTTATTTATTAAATAATTATTCATTTTCAGCGCACGACATCTTAAAACACTGACATCAAGTGCCCGTCGATAATCCTTGCAGTTTCAGGACTGCAAGGAATGGCGAATGTCCAAGCCGATGTCGGTTGAACTCGTCAACGAGTACGGCGAGCACGCGGTCTGCGTGAATGTGAACGGCAATGCGGCGCTGCTCGATGCGGCGGATGTCGACGGCCTGATCGAAGAACTCGGGAAGCTGCGCGCACAAATGCGTCCGGCAGTGCCCGAGCAGCTATTGCGCACGCATCAGTACGTGATCGAAATGGACCCGAGCTGGTACACCGAGCGCAACCCGCTCTTCGACGGCACCGTGGTGTTCTTCCGCCACACGGGGCTCGGCTGGGCGGGATTCGCGATCCCCACGGAAAGCATGCAACGGCTCAAGTCGGCGATCGAGGCGCAGGAGGCGGCAGCCGTTCAGGATCCGCACGCTTTGCCGAACTAGGCCGGCGCACGAGGCACGATGGGACGCGAGCGCAGCCCGGACAGGTGCGGCGAGTTCCCAGCTTGCTGCTCGATCTCGCATTTGCCTCAACACTACGGACTCGCAGATGAACCAGCTACAAGCCATGCGCGTCTTCACACGCGTCGTCGATCTAAACAGCTTCAGCCTTGCCGGCAAGCAGCTCGGCATGTCCGCGGCGGCCGTCACGCGTAGCGTCGGCATGCTCGAGGCGCATCTGAACATGCGCCTGCTGAACCGCTCGACGCGCAGCCTTTCGCTTACCGAGGCGGGCCGGCTGTACCTGGACGGCTGCCGCGCCGTGATCGAAAAGCTCGACGAGGTCGAATCGGAGCTCGTACGCGCCACGCGCGATCCGAGCGGCGTGCTGCGCATCGCCGCGCCGGCGGTGTTCGCCAATTCGGGGCTCGCTACCCTGCTGGGCACCTATCGCGCGTCGAATCCGCGCGTCGACTTCGACATCACGGCCTACGATACGCATATCGACATGATCGAGGGCGGTTTCGACGTCTGCTTCGCCACCGACCGCCAGCCGGTCAACGCCTCGCTCGTGAGCCGCAAGATCGCGTCCGTGAAGGAAATCGTCGTCGCCTCGCCCGCGTATCTTTCGCGCCGGGGCGCGCCGCGCACGCCCACCGATCTCGCGCAGCACGATCTGCTCGCGGTTTCCGACGCGCCGCGCGCATGGGAGTTCTCGGATGCCGAAGGCGCGCAGCGCGTGAGCGCCAACGGTCCGCTCACGGCGAACGGCTATGCCATGGTCCGCACGGCCGCGCTGGCCGACATGGGCATCGCGCTGCTGCCGCTACCCGTCGTGGCCGACGACATTGCGCGCGGCGGGCTCGTGCCGGTGCTCAACCAGTACGACGTCAACGGCGGCCTGCAGCACATCTCGATCGTGTACTCCGGCCGCAATTACCTCACCATGAAGGTGCGCAGCTTCATCGATTTCGCCGTGGAACAGTTCCGCGCGAACCCCGCGCAAAGCTCGCCGGTGCCGCTGCGCGCCGTCGCCTGATGCCTTTTCCTCTGTAACACCGTCACGAAACCTGGATCACCATGCCCAGACTCCTGACCATCGAAGACGACGCCGTCACCGAACACAGCGTCATCCCTACGCTCACCTCCGCCGGGTTTACCGTCGATGTCGCCCGCACCGGACGCGAAGGCATCGCGATGGTGATGGCCGGCGACTACGACGTCATCGCGCTCGAACGGCGCCTGCCCGACCTGGACGGTCTGACCATCGTCACGACGATGCGCGGCGTCGGCATCGAAACCCCCGTGCTCGTCATGAGCTCCACGAGCGGCGTGGAAGAACGTATCCAAGGCCTGCGCGCCGGCTGCGACGACTATCTCACGCGACCGTTCTCCATCGACGAGATGTCCGCCCGCCTCGAAGCGCTCGTACGGCGCCGCTCGCGCCCTACCTCCACGGAAACGGTGCTGCGCGTGGGCCCGCTCGAACTCGACCTCGTCAAACGCAAGCTGACGTGCCGCGACAAGATCCTGCGCCTGCGGCCCACGGAATTGCGCGTGCTCGAATTCATGATGCGCCACGCGGGCCAGGTCCTCACGCGCACGATGATCTTCGAGGGCGTGTGGGGCGGCCGCTTCGATCCGGGCACCAACCTCGTGGACGTTCACGTCGGGCGGCTGCGCAACCGCGTGGATACGCCCGGAGAGCCCTCGCTGATCCGCACGATACGCGGGTCGGGCTATCTGCTCGGCTAACAGGACGCGCCGCCTGCCGGCGCGTTTTTTAGCATCGATTTAATCAGTAATCCTTCTTGAAACTCAGGGCCTGCAACGTGCTGACCGGGCACCGAACGATCTCAGTTTTGTCTCTAAATTTTTATTCATGTTCCTGCTTCCGGTTCGATAGTGCCGCCTCACTATGCTTCCAATACCGGGATGCGATTTATCGCATTCGCTTACCGGCCAACGATTTCGTTACTGGAGAACAGGCAACATGAAGACCCTTATGATCATCGCAGCACTCGCCGGTCTCGCCACGACCACGTCCGCATTCGCCCAGAGCGCCAACGCAGGCACCCCACTCGCCCAACCGGCCGCGGCCACGCAGGTCGCAGCGAATGCAACCGCGCAGCCGTATGGCCAACCGGTCGCGCAGAAGACCCGCGCGCAGGTTTATCAGGAACTCGTGCAGGCCGAGCAGGATGGCCAGCTTGCGTATCTGAACTCGACGGTGTACGCGCATTGAACGGCCAGTACGCGAAGCGACAGACAACAATCAGGGAGAACGGCATGCGCTTCGCGTGCCGTTAGTTTTTTGTGGACACGTTACGCATAGCAAACGACGAAAAGGTAACCGGTTCCCACAAACGGTTACTTTTTCCGCTGCATAAGGCTTCGAAGAGGCACCGTGCTATTCCAGTGCTATTCATCGACAAGCCTCGTTCGACCGCGCGCTGTAACGTCCCCGCAAGCGGCACGCGGTAGCAGTTCGCAAACCCAGCACGACGATGTCATGCGTCTCGAGGGATCTGCGGCTGTCCGATACGAGCGTCACTATGACTTGCAACTTCTGGAATCGGTGCGCACGGAGAGATCAACGCCGAGCATGCAGTGCTATATCGGCGCGGCTCGCAAATGTGTCGACAGCAAGACTCAGCGCAAGCTCGTCGAGACGGTGCCCGAGTTGGAGGTGAGCATGAAGTCACCGGGGACGCAAGGCTATACAAGTTCCGTTTCCGGCTTGTGGGGCACTCGAGATTAGCCGAACGGCGGAGACGCCCGGGTGCACAAAAAGATTTGATTTTCATCGAAAATGTTAGTATTCGCGTTATCCACGGAATCCAACGTGCGTTTGCGCCTTTGCGCGGAATAAGAATTTCTACTTCATGGTCGCTCCACGAGCAAAATCTGTCGCCGAAGAAGCATTCGACGAACTGTCGTCCCTTGTGCACAACGATTGGGACTCCCTCGACCCGTTTACCCTCGCCCGCCTCGAGCGAGCCGCCAGGAACGGCATTTCCGTCGATCCCATTCTGGCCCATCAGGTTCTCGGCATAGTGGCGGCCATCCGGTGGGATGACGCCACTATGGACGAACAGTTCGGCATAGCCATGCGCTACGACACGGGGGCGACTGTGGAAGAAAATTACGCGTCTACGCTCGACGGTGTGGAGCGTTGTATTGAAAGCGCAAACATGTACGAGCGTGCGGCAAATACGCACCCAACCGACCTCGCGATCTGGCGTCTCGCAATGCGGGCCAACTGGCAAGCAGGCCGGTGGCAGCGAACTCTTGAACTGGCGGACGTGCTGGCACAACGTTCTCCTGATGAAGAGTTCCCTCACCTTGAGACGCAAAAACAACTCATCGCCATGGCTGAACGCAATGGCGTCTCGCTGTCGACGATTGAGACGCTGCACACGGCGCTGTATTCGTTTCTCCATGACCGGCGCGTCCATTCGGTTGGAACGACCTGCCATTCGGATACGACTCCCGGAGAGGAATCGATCTATATCATGGTCAGAATCAGAGGTGATCTTGAGCAAGTGAAGCGGCTGGACGAGGAATTGACCCCTGTCCTGTTCGACGCGGTTGACGATTTACCTCTGGGGTCGTTTTGCATTGGCCTTGTAGCTGAAGAGCGGGAGGACGCACGTGTCTCCTGAGGAATTTATCGAGACCGCCGAGCGCTTGCTCGTCGAGCCGTGCAAGGAGGCTGATCGGCGAAGCGCCATCTCGCGTGCATACTACGGCGCGTTGCATGCAAGTCGTCATAGCGTGCCGCTTCCCTTTGCAGCAACCGAGGCCGAGCTTAGCCACGGAGAAACGCACAAGGCGATCATCGATAGTTTGGCAAGGTGGGGAAAAGCGGCGGCACCCGGCCGTACCGACGCACAACAGGCGGCCAGAAGTCTGGCCACTCTGAAGAAAGCCCGCAAGAACGCAGACTACGAGATCGCCGATCCCGTCAATCCGCGCGACGTTGCTTCTTGCGTTGACGACTCGAAGAAGATACTCAAGTTGGTGCGCGCCGCTCGCACGCTCTACGACAAGCAGCAAAGTCCCAAGCAAGCCTAAGTTCTGTGGCCGTAAAACAAGCGACCATTTGATCGGCGTAGTACCAGCCTCAAGCGAGTCGGACAAGGCCAGACAAGGGCTTTCTGCGAACCGACGCCTCGGTGAGAAAAGCCTCTGGCCAGTTCCCACAAACGGTTACCTTGAGCACGCGCATCTTCCTCAATGTGGTTTAGGCAACGTCAGTTGATAGCCGTACCGGCTGATCGTTTCGATGCGCGCTTCGAAGGCTTCGCGTTCGAGCTTGCGGCGCAAGCGCGACACAACGAGATTGACGGTGGACGGGTCGATCTCGTCCTTGTCCGGCCACGCGTAGCGGATCATCTGGTCGCGCGGCACCGGCGTGTCGGGATGGCGCAGCAGGCACTCCACCAACAGATATTCACGACGCGTCAGCTCGACGCGATGCGTACCCTCGACAATCTCGCGCGTGCCGGCATCGAGCTGCGGAATCGCGCTCTTCGCCGTAGCCGCTTTGGCCGATGCGGAAACGGGCGCGGCGCTCACCGTGCGCATCAGTGCAAGCAAACGTTCGTGCATTTCGATGAAGGAAAACGGATAACGAAAGCAGGCATCCGCGCCGGCGCGCAACACCTGGGATCGCGCGTGGGCACCGGCTTCGATACCGAGCACGGCGAGTATCGTGGCGCCGGGCGTCGCCTTCACGAGCTTCGGCAGCATGTCGAGCAGCGGCGTTAGCCACGCGCTGTCCAGCGCCATGACGATCACCGCATCGAATGGCTCTTCGCTCGCCAGAAAGAGGCCGTCGCGCAGATCCTCGGCGCGCTGCAGGCTGTGGGCGCTTTCCTGCAACGCCTTCTGCAGCCAGGCCCCTTCCGCATGCAAGGGGGAAATAAGCAGTATGCGCATGAACTTGCATCCGGTTGATTGTCAGGCCAGCGTGCTCGACCAGCACTCGACGCTCATGCGCGTTCCCGGGCCGCCTGCGCGGTCCATGTCGGGTGCGTCGTCGATGTGAAGCGTGAAGTCGTGTACGCGCAGCACGGCGGCGACGATGGAAAGGCCCAGCCCCGAGCCAGCCAGATGTCGCACGGTGTCGCCGCGATAGAACCGTTGCAGCACGGCCGCGCGCTCGCTGCGGGCGATGCCCGAGCCGTTGTCGGCCACCTCGACGAGCGGTCCCTGCTTCGTGGCGCGCAAGGTCACGCGCACGGCGCCGCCGGGCGGCGCGAATTTGATCGCGTTGTCGATAAGGTTGCTGAACGCCTCGAAGAGCAAGGCACGGTCGCCGTGAATTTCAGGCACCGGCTCGACCTTCACGCTCCAGCACACCTCGCGGCTTTCCGCGAGCGGTTCGTACAGGTCCGCGAGGTCCGCGATCAGCGGTTTGAGGTCCACCGCCGCAAACCCGCCGCGCCGTTTGAGCGTGCCGATTTCGGAAATGCGCAGCATCGCGCGGAAACGTTCGAGCAATTGACCGGTTTCGGTGCGGGCGCGTTCGAGCATCCCCGCACCTTCCGCGTCGCCCTTCATGCTCTCGCGTTCGGCAACGCGTGCGAGCAGGGCGTGCAGATGCACGAGCGGCGTGCGCAGGTCGTGCGCGATGCCGTCGCAAGCCCCTTTCACCTCGGTCATCAGGCGCTCGACTTCGTCGAGCATGTGATTGACGAGCTGCGCAAGCATGTCGATCTCATCGCGGCCCGCCACGGGCAAGCGCTGAGCCAGATCGCCGCGCGCGATGGACAGCGTGGCACTGCGAATCTCGCGCACGCGCCGGATCTGCCGCATGCCCAGCACGAAGCCGCTCGCCACCGCCGCGAGCATGGCCACCGCGCCGCCCACCACGAGCGTGCGGATCACGAACTGGCGAATGCGCAGCACATAGGTCATGTCGCGCGCCACGACGAGATGCAGACCGTTCGGCCGCACCTCGCCCATCGCGCGCACGATAGGCGACGGTCCGCCGGACTGCAGCCGCAGGGTGTGGTGAAGCGTGCGGCCCGTACGCGTGAACGTGAGGTTGGGCGGCGGCACCAGCATGTCGCCGGCTACGTACTGGCCATCCGGGGCGAAGAGGCCGTAGTAGTTCGCGTGCATGTGTTCGTGTTCGAGGCGCTCGCGGATCGCGCCCGGCAGGGCCTCGTCGGCCAGCGAATCGAAGTAGATCAGTTGCCACTTGAGAATCGAGTCGGTGTCGTCTTCGATCGAAGCGTTTGCCGTCCACGCGACGAAACCCACGAGCGAAATGAGCAGGATGCCGAAGAGCGCCGTGTAACCGATGAGCCAGCGAAACGTCGTGGTGTACCAGCGCCGTCCGGAACGGACCGGCGGCGCGGCGGAAGAGCGGCTCTCCACGCAGCGTTATCCGATGATGTAGCCGGAGCCGCGCACCGTCTGGATCAGTGGCGGCACGCCCGGCGGGTCGATTTTCTTGCGCAGGCGCCCCATGTGCACGTCGATCAGATTGGTGCCCGGATCGAAGTGGTAGCCCCACACGGCCTCGAACAGCATCGTGCGCGTAATGGTCTTGCCTGCGTGACGCATCATGAATTCGAGCACGCGGTACTCGGTGGGCAGCAAGGTCACCTCCTCGCCGTCACGGTGCACCTTGCGCGAAATCAGGTCGAGTTCGAGCGGGCCCACGCGCAGCGCCGTCTCGCGCGCGACGGTAGCCGCCTGGCGCCGCCGCAGCAGCACTTCGAGACGCGCCGTCAGTTCTTCAGGATCGAAAGGCTTGGTGAGGTAGTCGTCGCCGCCCGCGCGCAGGCCGCGCACGCGTTCATCCACGTCGCCCAAGGCGCTCAGCATCAGCACCGGCGTCTGGATGCCGACCGTGCGCATGGCCGTGACGATGGACAGGCCATCCACGCCCGGCAACATGCGGTCGAGCGTGATGATGTTGTAGTCGTCGCTCAGCGCGCGAGCCATGCCGTCGCGGCCGTTGTCGACCCAGTCGACCTCGTAGCCGCGCTGCTTCAGTTCGCTGACAATTTCATTGGCTGTGACGGCGTCGTCTTCCACCGTCAATACGCGCACCTGGCTCATCCGTTTCGCACTCCGTCGTGCCGACCGCACGACCTTTCAGAAATTTCGAGTTTACCGTCGCCTCGCCCGATTTCTGCGATTCTTTCATGAAAATAAATTTAAATTTTGAGGGACGCAAGTCCCCAGACGGACGGAACGAGCGTCCGTATCCGGAGAAGAAGGCCTGCACTGCCCTTACGATTGTGGCCCGAACGCCTCTGGCGGCCGGACGTCGAGCTGGTAGCCGTAGCGACTGACGGTCTCGATGGTGGTACGCGCACCTTCGGCGCCGAGCTTGCGGCGCAGCCGCGAGACGACGAGGTTCACGCTGGAGGCTTCGACATCGCCCTTCTCGGGCCACGCATAGCGAATCAGATGGTCACGGGCGACCGGTGCGCCGACGTAGCGCAGCAGGCATTCGATGAGCAGATATTCACGCGTGGTGAGGGAGATGCGCTGGGCGTCCTCGACGAGATCGCGCGTCAACGGGTCGAGGCGCACGGGCAAGGGGGCCGTCGGCGTTTGGGTGGCACGCTGCAGGGCCAGCATGCGCTCCTGGATCTCGAGGATCGACCACGGCTGAACGAAGCAGGCGTCGGCGCCTGCGCGCAGCAGCCGCGCGCAGGCGGCCGGCGTCGCTCGCATCAGGGTGACGATGATGGCCGGGGCCGCGGGCAACTGCGCAAACGCGGCCAGCGCCTCGGCAAGGCCCTCGGGCGTCTGGGCGCCCGGCGTGCAGAGGAGGATCGCGTCGAAGGGCTCTTGCGAGGCAAGGTAGGCCGCGTCGTGAAGATTGTCGGCAATCTCGACGCTGTTCAGGCTCTCGCTCAGGGCTTTATGCAGGTAGCCTCGCTCCGTATCGGAGGAGGAGCACAGCAGGACTCTCATCGGCAGGTTGTTATGAGCGGCTAGGTATGGTGCGGCCAGCAGTCTATCGTCACGACCGTCCCCTTGTCTGCACCGCCAATGGACAATTCGAAATCGTGCAGCCGCACGATCGCGAGGACGATGCCAAGACCGAGCCCGCTGCCCGGCAGGTGCCGCGTGCGCTCGCTGCGGTAGAAGCGGCCGAGCACCGCGCTGCGTTCGTCGGGCGCGATACCCGGCCCGTCGTCGCTGACCACCAGTTGCGATCCTGCTTCTCCCGCGCGCAGGACCACGTCCACATGGCCGCCCTCGGGCGCAAACTTGATCGCGTTGTCGAGCAGATTGCTGAACGCCTCGAACAGCAATTCCGGGTCCGCATGGATCGGATTGGCCGGCGCGATCGACGAGGTGAGGACGATGGACTTCTCTTCGGCAAGCGGCGCATAAAGCTCGTAGAGCTCGCCGACGAGGTCCGGCAGCGCGACGGACCCGAAGCCGCTGCGCCGCTGCATCGCACCGATTTCGGAGATGCGCAGGAGCGCTGCGAAGCGGCCGAGCACCGAATCGGCTTCGTCGCGCGCGCCGACCAGCATCTGCGCGACGCCAGGTTCGCCGCGGCGTTCGAACGTGTCGGCAGCCGTCGAGAGGCGCAGGCGCAGACGCGTGAGCGGCGTGCGCAGGTCGTGCGCGATGCCGTCGCAGGCGCTCTTGACCTCTCCCATCAGGCGCTCCACTTCGTCGAGCATGCGGTTCACGAGGTGCGACAGCATATCGAGTTCGTCGCGGCCGGCCACCGGCAACCGCTGGGCGAGATCGCCGCTCGCAATGCGGCCCGTCACCCGCCGGATTTCCGCCACACGGCGGATCTGCCGCATGCTCAGCACGAGCCCGGCGCCGAGGCTCGCGGCAAGGCAAAGCAGGCCGCCGCCGAAGATCGCTTTCATGAGCTCGTCGTGCACATGGTGCACATCCGAAAGCGTGCGGGCCACCACGAGCACCGATCCGTTCGCACGAATCTCGCCCATGACGCGCAGCGCGGGCCGGTCGTCGCCGATGTCTACGCTCAGGGACTGCCCGATCTTGTGCTCGAACGTGTGCCCGTAGCGCTCCAGCTTGAGACCCTCGGGCAGCATGCGGATATCCCCGGCCTGCCAGTGGCCGGCGCCGTCGAACAGGCCATAGAAGTTATGCTGGTGCTCCTCGCGTTTAAGACGCTCGCCGATTGCGCCCGCGACGGCATCGTCGGGGCGCGAATCGAAGTACCGGAGTTGCCAGCGCAGGCCGCTATCGGTTTCGCGCTCCATCGCGCGGGTCACCGAATATTCGATCACGCCGAGCAGCGCCATGAACGACAGCGAAAAGATCGCCGCGTACGCGGTGAACCACCGAAACGTGGTGGTCTGCCAGCGATCGCGGGAGACACCCGCAGTTGCGGCGACATGCCGCGACGGCACGGGCACCAACTTGCCGGACTTGCCAGTGGCCCAGCCGGGTGGACTCATCGCAAACCTCGCTCGCACCGGGCTGCGGAGACCGACGGGCGCATCGCGGCGAGGCGTACGCGACGCCCCCGGCCATTGCAAGGCGCCGGCGGCCCGAAGGTGCTGACTGACATGACGATCCCCGAAGGCTTATCTATATGTGTTCCGTGCTACGGCAGGTTCACGGACGTAACACTGCCTTTAACGGCCAATCATAGTGGGGACTTGCGACGGCAACGGCATCAGTACGATGAATACCAGGTTATTTTTTTACGAATAGCTAACATGAGTCTGTCGAATTTTCGGTCAGCCGGGGATACCTTGTGAGTAACCACCGACGGAAGACGTCATGCTCTTAGGGTGATTTTGGACCTGTTGGACGGTGGACCTGCGCAAGGTCACCTGAGCACCCGCTGCAGTGCACCAGTTGAATTGGCGCTGGCCTCGGATCCGAACTCCAGCAGATCATCCTGTTGGTTCCCATGTTTGGTGACCTGAGCCAGGTAACCGTGTATGGGAAACTTTTTGTCGCTCTGCGAGCGACACGCCTTCGATGGATTGATGGATTCAATTCAGCAAGGAATCTTGGGATCCGAGAGCGGGCAGCAACAGTTCGGTGCACTCCGCGAAGAGCCGCAGGTTCTCCCATAACCCGTGACCTTTTGCCTTCCCGAGCTCCCATAGCTGGCAACCATAGAGCACATTTCTTCAGTTGATCATAGGGTTGCGCACCTAACTGAATGTAGATCCTCAGCATCTCGCGTAATCAAGCCAAAAAGCAGGAGGTCACGTAACCCCCGCCGGATGGGGATGGTAGCCAGCTATGGGGTCCGGGGAAGTTGGTGACCACTTACTTGTCTATAGGGTACCGGTTTTGGGAGACTTCTTTCTCCTCGAACACGGGTTTCTGTGTTTACTTCAACGCTTTAACTACTTTAGTAAACCTTTAGCAGGCTCAAAGCCTTGCCTGGTAAGGCTTTCCGGGCGATTGGGTGCCCTCTTGTGGGATTCCGGTTACCTCGTATGGGAGTTCGGGTTTGTGGATATGGGAAACCGGTAGCCAACGATGGGAATTTGAGGTCGTGGATATGGGAGAAAGGTCTCGGTGTATGGGATCAATGGCCCATCTCGCTCCAGGTAGCATGTTATGGGACGCTAGTCAGGTTCCTGTTTATGGGGAATTTGGGACGATTGGGAGTCCGGGCCCAAGGATGAACGGGCTGGTTTGGTCACTGGTTATGGGGGTATTTCTGGGTAACCGATTATGGGAGCGTACCTGGATCCGTGGGAAAGGTCGCTTGGCTCGACAAGGGCCGTGTCCTTTCGTGGAGCCCCTTTGCCCCGCACGCCGATTCATTGGTATCTGATTATGGGAGAAATTGAAGGTTACCGATTATGGGGGTTTTATGCCCGGCAGGTCCCTGTATTCACGCCGGCGGCGCAGTGTTTAGGTAGCTGGTTATGGGGTGTCTCGAAGGTCACCGGGAATGGGATATCGTTCCGGTCATCGACTCGCCGGTCTGTGGACAACTGCCTGATGGCGATTTATCCCATAAGCGGGTACCTTTCCATCATTGTCGTGTTTCATCTTGGTATGTGAGCACTCACTCTTATTCTTCAGGTCACCATCTATGGGAGTCTTGTTGGGTGATTGGAATCCAAAGGTCCCGTGCTATGGGAGACTTGCGCATCGCCTTGGAGGGCATCGACAGGTGCGTTCAGGGCGATGCAGGCGGGGCTGTCAACTGCTACGTGTCCGGCTGTCGTGTGACAGCACCGAATAGAATGCACCCTTGAGTCACCTGATCGCTTGGTATACAGTTACCAACCGATCAGGTTCCCTTACACCGTGGGTCATATGGCAAGAAAGAAGGCCGATGCCGGCGACGCCGACAAACAAGGCGCACTCGTATTTCAGCAAGGCCAGCCGCCTGATCTCTTCCGCAAGGCCGTCCCGGCGATTCACATCGCACCGAAGTCCGGGTCGATCAGCCTCCAGCAGCGCAAGATGTTCAGCTCTCTGATCAAGAACGCCATCCGTCAGGATTCGCTGGAGCCGGGCCGGTCGTCGTTTGAAATCACCATCTCCGCCCTCTCGCAGGACGTCGATCTGAACAGCAACAACACCGAGTACGTCAAAGAGACGATCAACTCGCTCATCAGTACGGTCGTCAACTGGGACTACCTCACCCAGGACAAGCGCAGCATCTGGAAGGCATCCGGTCTGCTCGCGGGCGCCGAACTCGAGCGCTCGGTACTGCGCTATACGTTCTCGGAACAGATTCGCGGCGAACTGCTGAACCCCGAGATCTACGCGATGATCGACATGCGGATCACGCGGCAGTTCAGGAAGGCGCACTCGCTTGCCTTGTGGGAGAACGTCGTGCGCTACGAAGCCGTCGGCATGACAGCGCGCTTTCCGCTGGCGACCTTGCGCGATCTGATTCTCGGCCAGGATACGTCGGCGCAGTCGTACAAGCTCTACAAGCAGTTCAAGAGCCGCGTGCTGGTGCCGTGCATCAAGGAGGTCAACGAGATCTCGGATCATCTCTTCGAATTGATCGAACATAAGGTGGGACGCTCGGTCGTCTCGCTGCAGTTTCGCGTCACGCGCAAGCCGGAGACCGATTCCTCCCAGGAATTGCGTGCAAACGAGACCGTGCTGATCGGCGAGATGTCGAAATTCAGTATCCCGGTTTCCGAGGCGCGCCGGCTGCTGAAACAGTACGGCGAAGAGAAGATCCGGACGGCCGTGGCCTACACGGCAGCGCGTGTTGCACAAAAGAACGCGGCACCGCTTGCAAACGTGGCCGCGTATTTCCGCAAGGCGCTGATGCAGGGCTACCAGTTGCCGGGCGCGAATGCGGCGGCTGTCGGTGCGGGTGCCGAAACGGCGAAGGCACGCGAAAGCCAGGATCAAGTGAAGGATCGCTATATCGCCGCGAAGATCACCGAGGCGCGTTCCTATTTCAACGAGCTCGAGTACGACGACCAAACGGCGCTCATCAAGCGCTACAACGAGACGGTCGGGATGGACAAGCTCAAGGTGTCGACGACGAAGGTGCCTTCGAAGATGGCATCGACGAACTTCTTCCGCTGGGTCGTGCTGGACACCTGGGGACAGCCGACCGCGGCGGATCTTCTCGAGTTTTTGCTGAACGGACAGCAAGGAGCGGTCGCGGCCGATGCGCTTTCGGCAGCGGATGTCGATCTTGCGCTGAAAGCGCGTTTCGAGTGAGAGGTTGGGCACCCAGCCCTGCTGGTCGTTAACTATTCCTGCCAGATTGGATTACGCCGGGATTTAGCCGAATTTATCTATTATTCCAAGAAAATATAATTCGACGGTGGACGCTGTAGTGAGCCATGGATGCGGCAACACGCCCCCTGCTCTACTGACTGGTTTCAGTTATCCGACACCGGCAGACATCATCTCAAACTTCGACCTTTACGGCATTTCTTCCCCTTCCTTGGTTCGGCTGTTTGCCTTTCACAAGTCTCCACGTGGAGACTTGTGAAGCCTCGCTCCCTCTAACGTTGTGTGTACGAAGAATCGCTTCATAGGCTGCCAGCCTGTGTGGCTTGGGCTGCCGCATATTTCGTAGACTCGATAGCACCGAGTACATATCTCCACGTGGAGAAAGCTCTGTATGAGGCGATTGTTCATTCTGCGTGACTGCGTTGAATCTCTGTTGATCAGCTTTGGCTGAGTACAGACGTACATTCGCGAGCCGAAGGCTTTTCCCGATTAGAGAAACGCGGAATTAGCCACCATTGATGGTTTAGAAGACGTGGCCTCACAGTCTCCACGTGGAGAGCGAGGAACACTCTGTGTCTGCTGTTTGATTAACAAAAAGCCGTAATGGAAATGAGCAAAATCTTGTCCAGTTGATCAAAAGGTTGTGAGCAGACAACAAAATCGAGGTAAAACCTAGAATTTACTTTAACTTCCCGCTAGACTTCGAGGTGCTTCGCTGAAGTCTCCACGTGGAGAGCGCACACAGGGACGACAGCTCTTGGAACATCTGTCTTGGAGAGCCGAATGGGACTGGTCATTGCCGTAGCGAACCAAAAAGGTGGGGTGGGTAAAACCACCACCACAATGAATCTGGCCGGAGCGTTTCAATCCGAAGGATACAAAGTCTATGTTGCAGACGCCGACGGCCAGCAATCCTGCATGAGCTGGTGCGCTGCGGCTGGGCCGGAAAGCCCATTACCGTTCCGGGTGGGAAGCATCCACAAGCTTGAAAAAATGATCGGGCCGGAAGTCGCCGCCCTCGCTGACGACTACGACGTCGTCATTGTCGACTGCCCCCCAAACATCAACGATCTAACCACCGCCCGCGTACTGGCTGTTGCCGACGCAACGGTCATTCCGACCGACGCTTCACCTATCGACATCTGGAGTAGCGAAGGAATGATGGAGTTGGTCGAGCGCACTCGCGTGGCCAATCCGGCCGGAAAGTTCGCAATTTTGCTAAATAAATCGAATTCGAAGACGCTGCTACATACGCAAATGAGTGCCATCCTCGCGGAGAGCAATGTCCGTGTTCTGTCGTCGACGATCAAGCAGCGGGAGCTTTATCGGCAGACCGCCGCGCTCGGTCGCACCGTCTTCGACGTCCGTGGTGTGCGCGGCACCAAGATCGCAAAGGACGAAATCAACGCCGTCTACAACGAAATCATCGCGCTCGTACAAGAAGAGGAGGTTGCAGATGGCCGCTAAGCTCAATTTCACCAGCAAGGTCCGCGCGGGCATGGCGGCCGAACGTGTTTCGGCCGGAGAGCGCCTAGCCGAAGCCGACGTTGTCAATATCGCGCAGCGCGACGCCGGTACGGTCACGCAGCCTGAGGTCGACGAGGTGCAGGCACCATCGCATGCGCTTCGACAGATAGCGGTCGAAGACGTCGTTTCGAATCCCTATAATCCGCGCGCCTTCTATAGCGCAGAAACGATCGACGAGTTGGCCGACAGCTTCGAGAAGCAAGGCCAGATCACGCCGATTCTGGTCACGCGTCTTGCGGAGTTTCCCGGCAAGTACGTGATCGTCGACGGCGAGCGGCGTATCCGGGCCGCGCGTTCGCGAGGCGACAAGACGATCGAAGCGGACATCCGCGAAGGCCTCGACAACCAGAACCTCTATCTGCGCGCCTACCATGCGAACAAGGAGCGCGAAGAGCAGACGGTGTTCGACGACGCACTCGCGTGGAAGAAACTGCTCGAAGATGGCGTTTACGTCGACCAGGTGGAGTTGGGGGTGGCGGTCGGTGAGGATCCGAAACACATCAGCAAGGTGATTTCGCTGACGTCGCTCCCGCCGTTCCTGCTTCAGCGCATGGCGCAACATCGCGATGCCATGGGTCTGGGTCACGCGTACAACATCAAGCTTATTTTCGATCGTGCCGGGGCGACGGTCGCGGAGCATTGGCTACAGCAGGTCGTCGAAGGCAAGGCCAGCGTTCGCAAGCTTGAGGCCGCGGCTTCCGCAGAGGCGGGTGCGCGCCGTATTGGCCCGCGCCGCACGCACTACCAGTCACGTGTCCAGTTCAATCGCCGGGACGGGGTTGCGCTAGGCGAGCTGAAGTTATTCGGCGACGGGCGTGCGGAGCTGAGTCTCAAAGGTATCGCTCCTGCCGACCAGCAGCGGTTGGCCGAGCGGGTAAAAGCCGCAATCGAGCAGTGGGCGTCCGAGATCGATGCACCGGAAGCCGCGTAAGCGCGCCTGATATGGGCTTGACGGTAGGGCAGGGCTGCCGCGCTCGGAGACCTTTCGCCAAGGCTCGCCGACTCCGGTGAAATCGTCCCCGGGGTCGAATCCGTGAAACATGGCAGTATCTTTTCAGATGCGAAGTTTCTCCATAGAAATCAAATGGATAGTGCCTATTTCCTAGAATGTTTCACGAATCGGCAAGCATCGGATCAAGTCGGAAAGATTTTTGGGGGCCGTAGCGATTGTTTTCCCGTCATATCACCAAGTTGTACGCGAAAATGTATTGTTTAATACGTAAATAAAGATATTCAGTACGATGCGCTCGAAGCCATGATGATTGACAAATTCATGCTCCCCAGGCGATGCTGTCGTCCATGAACTGCCGTCCCTTCCGTATTGCACTGATTATTAGCACCATTCATCGAATGGTGGGTTAGTGCACGTCTGACAGCAGCGACGATAACCCGCCCCAAGAGGCGGGTTTTTTGTTTCCGCCTCCTGGACAAAACGAGAACTAGCCCAGGAGCATCCATGTCAGCCGAAGCAGGCTTTGCCGTTGTCGAAACCGAAACGGTCGTCACCGGCCAGTACGATTACCTGAAAAAGATCCTCACCGCGCGCGTCTACGACGTGGCGCGCGAGACCGAACTCGAACGCGCGCCGAACCTCTCGGCGCGCCTGTCCAACACGGTCTGGCTCAAGCGCGAGGACAACCAGCCCGTGTTCTCGTTCAAGCTGCGCGGCGCCTACAACAAGATGGCGCAGCTCACGCCCGCGCAGCTCGAGCGCGGCGTGATTACTGCCTCAGCCGGCAACCACGCCCAGGGTGTGGCGCTTTCGGCGGCGAAGCTTGGTGTGAAGGCCGTGATCTGCGTGCCGGTCACCACGCCTCAGGTGAAGGTGGATGCCGTGCGCGCCCACGGCGGCCCGACCGTCGAGGTGGTGCAGGCGGGCGAATCGTACAGCGACGCCTACGCCCATGCCGTACGCCTGCAGGAAGAGCGCGGCCTGACCTTCGTGCACCCGTTCGACGACCCGGACGTGATCGCCGGCCAGGGCACGGTGGCGATGGAGATCCTGAGCCAGCATCAGGCCCCGATTCATGCGATCTTCGTGCCGATTGGCGGCGGCGGGCTCGCGGCGGGGGTGGCGGCGTACGTGAAGGCGGTGCGCCCGGAGATCCGCGTGATCGGCGTGCAGACCGACGACTCGTGCGCGATGGCGCAGTCGATGGCGGCGGGCCAGCGCGTGGAGCTGACCGAGGTGGGGCTGTTCTCGGACGGCACGGCGGTCAAGCTCGTGGGCGAGGAGACGTTCCGGCTGTGCCGCGAGTACCTCGACGAGGTAATCACGGTGGACACCGACGCGCTGTGCGCGGCGATCAAGGACGTGTTCCAGGACACGCGCAGCGTGCTGGAGCCGGCGGGGGCGCTGGCCGTGGCAGCGGCCAAGCAGTACGTGGAGCGCGAGGGCATCCGGGGGCAGACGCTGGTGGCGGTGACCTCGGGTGCGAACATGAACTTCGACCGCATGCGTTTCGTGGCCGAGCGCGCGGAGGTGGGCGAGGCGCGCGAGGCGGTGTTCGCGGTGACGATTCCGGAGGAGCGCGGCAGCTTCAAGCGCTTCTGCGAACTGGTGGGCACGCGCAGCGTGACGGAGTTCAACTACCGGATCGACGACGCGGAGCGCGCGCACATCTTCGTGGGGGTGCAGATCCGCAACCGGGGCGAGTCGCAGCAGATCGCGCAGGCGTTCGTCTCGCATGGCTTCCCGACGGTGGACCTGACGGGCGACGAGCTCTCGAAGCAGCACATCCGCTACATGGTGGGCGGGCGCTCGCCGCTGGCGCATGACGAGCGGCTCTTCCGCTTCGAGTTTCCGGAGCGCCCGGGGGCGCTGATGCGCTTTCTGTCGTCGATGGCGCCGGAGTGGAACATCAGCCTGTTCCACTACCGCAACCAGGGGGCGGACTACAGTTCGATCCTGGTGGGCATCCAGGTGCCGGCGGCGGACGATGCGGAGTTCCGGCGCTTCCTCGCCACGCTCGGCTACCCGCACTGGGAAGAGACGCAGAATCCGGCGTACCGGCTGTTCCTGCAGTGACAGGCGCGGCGGGGCAGACCCGCCGCTTTCTTTCACGGCACAATAATGCCTCTTTCATCGAATCCGTTCTATCTGTCATGAGCTCCATCGATCCGGCTGAAATAGAGAGCTGGCACGCCCACGTCTACTTCGACGCGGCCACACGCGACGCTGCGTGGACCTTGCGCACCGTCATCGAGGCGCGTTTCGGCGATGCGCTGCAAATGGGACGTTTCCACGAGCGCCCTGTGGGTCCGCATCCGATGTGGTCGTATCAGCTCGCCTTCTCGCGCGGGCGCTTCGCCGAAATCTTCGAGTGGCTCACGCTGAATCACGGCGAGCTCGACATCTTTGTCCATCCGAATACTGCCGATTCGCTGCGCGATCACCGCGATTGCGCCACATGGATCGGTCGTTCGCACCACCTCAATCTGGCCGCCTTCGGCGCTTGAACGGCGCCGTCCGAAGCCGTGCGCGACCGAGCCGTCGCCCCGGCTTTCATCTGACGATTTCGCGTGAGATGGTCGCGGAATAAGGTGAAGATCAGGCCTTTTATCAGACATTAGTACGCCTGCCATTTATTAAAGTTTTAACGTTTGCGGCCGTTACTCAGTACGCGTGTGCAGAGCGCATGCGAAACGGAAGCGAACGCGGCAGGACCTGGCTGTCCGCGTCACCAGCACGAGGCACCAGGACAGAAGGCATCACGGCATGCAGGTCTCCCGCGTCAGGCTAGAGGTCATTTCCCTTTTTGCAGCCGCGCTGCTCGCAGCATGCGGTGGTGGTGGCGGCGGCTCATCCGGCAGCTCGGGCAATGCGGCGGCCGGCAACACGACCGGCAGCAGCACGACGGGCAGCAATAACAGCGCCCAGACATCCACGCCGACTCAACTGGGCGGGACGGTTACGCTGCTGCCCGCGGCGGCGACGCCCGCGACATTGCCGTCGGCCAGCGGCAATGCCGCCACCGACGGCATCGCTTATCTGAATGCCATGCGTCAGACGGTGGGGCTTCCCACGCTGCCCTCCGACGCCGGCCTGACGACCGCCTCGCTCGATCACGCTACCTACCTGGTCGAGAACGAGACTTACGGCCACGATGAGACGGTCGGCCAGCCCGGCTACACGGGCGCGACGCCGCAGGATCGCATCGACGCCGAGGGCAACTACCCGGCGTATGGCGAAGTGGTCGTGGCGGGCGAGCCCGCTGCGTTTGCCAACAGCGTCAGCCCGGTTCAAACGCTTTTCGACGCGCCGTACCACCGGATCGTCATGCTCGACGATTTTCAGTCGATGGGCGTGGCCTCGCTGACGAACGCCAGTTGGGAGGCGTTCAACATCGACTTCGGCAACGAAGCGAATGCGATGCCGCTGACGGCGCTCGCCACGTACCCCTATGCGGGCCAAAAGGGCGTGCCCACTAGCTGGTTTGCGAACGAATCGCCGAATCCGTTTGCCAATGCCCCGCAATACGAACTCACCACGGTGGGCTACCCCGTGACGATTCAGAGCGGCTTCGCGGGCACGTTGACTGCCGTGAACTTCACGATCACGGACGCGAGCGGCAACAACGTACCTTGTCTCCCTCAGACGCCCGAGACCGATCCGGCTGAGCTTTCGAACGGCGCGCTATGCGTGCCGTACCAGACGCTTGCGGCCAATGCGACCTACACCGTTCGCGTGACGGGCGTGCTGTCGAACGGCACGCAAAACAACACGATCGACGTTCAATGGTCGTTCACGACGGGCACCGCGACGGTCGCGAACGAGGCGCTGCCAGGCGCACCGGCGAACCGGCCGCTGCCGCTCTTCTGATTCGGCGGCCGCGATGGCGGCCGTGAAGGACGAAAAAACTGTCTCGAGCGCGAGACAGTTTTTGTTCAATGTGGGTTGCACGCGCCGCAACCGTGAGGAAGTGAGGGCCGATGCGAAATGATTTTTTTGCATCGGCTAGCGGCCGCCTCGTCAATATTCGCTGCGCTATACTGCGTAACAGTCGCAGGAAAACGTTTGCGTTGGCTTGTCGGCGACGGCAAATCGCTCCTTGTGTTCTCGCCGTCTCTGGAAAACCTGTCGCAAGAAGTGTCTTGCGAGGCCGCACGTCGAAGCTGCACCGCGCGACGTCTGGCCAGCAGCCGGGCATGTCGCGTCGTCGCCTCGGTCGCCTTCGAGAAGCCAACCTGCCGCCACTTCACGGACTCGCCGCCCATGCCGACCGTCGTCGATGCGCTACTCGAACAACATCTTTCTCCCCAGTGGCGCGGTCTGCTGCATGCGCTTGCGGCGGAGTTCGAGTCACAGCTCGATCTCAACGAGTTGCGCCAACTGATGTTTCGCGTCGGCGAACGTTTCGCGGCCGATCATCCGCTGCCCGCCTGCGAATCCACCGAAGAACTCGCGGCCGCTTTCAATGCGCACTGGACCTCGATCCAGTGGGGCTGCGTCGAGCTTGCCGACGAAGGCGATTACCTGCGTATCACTCATTACGGCGCACCGCTGCCCGCGTTCGGCGGCGAAGCGCTGGCCTGGACGCCCGCATTCCTGCAGGGCGCCTATCAGTCCTGGCTCGATGCAATGGGCGCGGCTCAACTGCATGTCGTGCAGGCCGCTCAGCCCGAGGACGGCTATGCCGTCGAGTTTCATCTGGTGCGCACTACGGCCTGAAAACCGCGTCGACGCCGTCGTTCGACCGGCAGTTTGCAATCGATTTTCCTGAATCATTCGACCATGAGTCCCTCACGCGACATCAAAGCCCTCTTCGACCGCTTCGGGGGCGACCCGGACAGCTACCGGGAGATCCGCATGGAAAGCGAGGCGCACGAAGCGCGCGGCCGTTGGCCGTTGCTCGAAATGATCGACCCGCGCAAGGTCGAACTGAGCGCGGCGGATACGGCGCGCGGCGACGCGCTGGCCGAGCCGGAGACGGAGCAGACGGCGCCCGGATTGTACGAAGGAGTCCGGAACAGCCCGGCGCCCGCGGCGGCAGGTACGGATAGCGGTCCGATGGCGCGTGACCGTTCCCAGGCCGCGCTGCGGCGTTCGGCGCCGCTCTTCACACGTTCTCCCCGCCGCGACATTCCGCCCGTCATCGAAAAGCCGGCGCCGCGGGCGCCCGAGAGCGGCGCGTTCCGGTTTTCGCCGCAGCCCGCCGCCGAGGAAGTTGTCGATGAAGCCGCACAAACGGGGCCCGCAAGCGCGGCAACCGGACTGCCGAGTCCCGCATCGCGCATCGCCCCACGCCGTATGCTTCCCGCGCCGCCGGCAATGAATGCTCCTTTGGAACCGCGCGCGGCGATGCAGGCCTTCGCCTCTGCCACGCCGTCTTCGTCGTCGCCGCTGAGGAAGCTCTTCGGTACGGCGGCGCCGTCGGCGCAAGGCGCAGCGTCGGCGCAAGACATCGATGCCGGCGACCGCCTGGACCGGCTGTTCGACAGACTGCGCGGCGGCGGTGCTCAGGGTGCGCGCATGCAGGGAAGCGGCGTTGAACCGAAGGCCGCGGCAGCGCCGCGCCATCCCGGGTTTCTCAAGGGAGCGAGCAGGCCATGAAAGTGGTCAGCGTGGTTTCGGCCAAGGGCGGCGTGGGCAAGACGACACTCGCCGCCAATCTTGCCTCCGTGCTTGCCGCAGCCGGCCGGCGCGTGGTGGCGGTCGATTTCGATCCGCAGAATTCACTGCGGCTTTATTTCGGTGTGCCGCTCGACAGCGTGGACGGCCTGTCACGCGCCGCGCTCGCGGGGGTGCCGTGGCAACGCGCGATGGTGGACGGCGCCGACGGCGTGACGGTCCTTGCGTTCGGCGCGCTTATCGAAGAGGAGCAGCATCTCTTCGAACGCCACCTGGACGAAAACCCGCTCTGGCTTGCGCGTGGCCTCGCCGCGCTGCGCCTGAACGCCTCGGACATCGTGATCGTCGATACGCCGCCGGGTTCGTCCGCCTATACGCGCGCCGCGCTTTCGGCGGCGCATTTCGCCGTCAACGTCGTGTTGGCCGACGCCGCTTCGTATGCGGCAATCCCGCAGATGCAGCGCATGATCGACACCTACGCGGCGCCGCGCCCGGAGTTTATCGGCGAGGGCTACGTGGTGAATCAGGTCGACCAGTCGCGCCAGCTCAACAAGGATGTGTTGCGCGTGCTGCGCGACATGCTGGGCGACCACATGTTTCCAGGCTCCATCCACGCCGACGAGGGCGTGAGCGAATCGCTCGCCTGCAACACCTCGGTGGTTCGCTACGATCCGCTTTGCCAGGCGGCCACCGATCTGCGGGCTTGTGGCGCGTGGCTGCTTGCGGCGCTGGATGCGCCGGCAGCCCCGGCGCTGTCGCGAAGGAGCGTCGCATGAGCACCGTCCAGACCGATTCCGTCGCCGCTTCGTCAGGGTCGGCGCCGGCGCGCGCTTCGCGTCTTGAACGCTTTGCCGATGCCCGTATCTGGAGCAGCAAGCCGTTCGCCGTCGTGCTCACGCTGCTTTCGCTCTGCTCGCTCTTCTTCGTGTTCACGGTACCGCTGCCGAATACGGAGCAACTGGTGTTCGCCACCTGCTGCTTCGTCTGTGCGCTGTTCTTTCGCCGCCTGGAGGGGCATTACGCGACGCTCGTGATGATCATGCTGTCGGTGGTCGCCTCGGGCCGCTACATGTTCTGGCGTCTCACGGAGACCACTTACTGGACCCGCCCGCTCGACGCGGCCTGGGGGCTGCTGCTCGTTTCGGCGGAGGTCTATGCCACGCTCGTGCTGATGCTCGGCTACTTCCAGACGTCGTGGCCGCTGCGGCGCAAGCCGGTGCCGCTACCCGCCTCGCGCGCGGACTGGCCGACCGTGGATGTGTTCATTCCCACCTACAACGAGCCGCTTTCCGTCGTGAAGCCGACGATCTATGCGGCGCTCGCGCTCGACTATCCGGCCGACAAGCTCTCGATCCACGTGCTCGACGATGGCCGCCGCCCCGACTTCAAGGCGTTCTGCGAAGAGGTGGGCGTCAACTGGACGATCCGCACGCACAATCGCCACGCGAAGGCCGGCAACATCAACGAAGCGCTGAAGATCACGCACGGCGAGTATTTCGCGATCTTCGATTGCGACCACATTCCCACGCGCTCCTTTCTGCAGATCTGTCTCGGCTGGTTTCTGCGCGACCCGAAGCTCTCGATGCTGCAGACGCCGCACCACTTCTTTTCGCCGGACCCGTTCGAGCGCAATCTCGGCACGTTCCGCAAGGTGCCCAACGAAGGCGAGCTGTTCTACGGTCTCGTTCAGGACGGTAACGACCTCTGGAATGCCACGTTCTTCTGCGGCTCGTGCGCGCTGTTGCGCCGCTCGATGGTGGCGGAGATCGGCGGCATTGCGGTGGAAACCGTGACCGAAGACGCGCATACGGCGCTCAAGCTGCACCGCCTCGGCTACACCACGGCCTATCTTGCGATCCCGCAGGCGGCGGGGCTTGCCACCGAAAGCCTCTCGGGGCATATCGGCCAGCGCATCCGCTGGGCGCGCGGCATGACGCAGATCTTCCGCATCGACAATCCGCTGGGAGGCAAGGGTCTCTCGATCGGCCAGCGCCTGTGCTACCTGAACGCGATGATGCACTTCTTCTACGGTGTTCCGCGTCTCGTGTTCCTGACGGCGCCGCTCTCGTTCCTGTTCTTCGGCGCCCATGTGATCCAGGCGTCGGCGGCGGCCATCGCGCTCTACGCGCTGCCGCACATGTTCCATGCGAACGTCACGAACTCGCGCATGCAGAGTTCGTTTCGCCACTCGTTCTGGGCCGAAGTCTACGAGTCGGTGCTCGCGTCGTACATCACGGCGCCCACGCTGCTCGCGCTCATCAATCCGAAGCTCGGCAAGTTCAACGTCACGGCCAAGGGCGGCACGATTTCCGACACCTACTTCGACTGGTCGATCTCGCGCCCGTACCTGATCCTGCTGATGCTGAACCTGCTCGGCTTCGTGTGCGGCCTCGTGCATATCTATCACTATGCGCACCTGCGCAGCGAGGTTCAGACCACCCTCCTCAATCTCGCGTGGACAAGCTACAACATGCTGATACTCGGCGCGAGCGTGGCCGCCGCCAACGAGCAGAAGCAGATCCGCTCCGTGCCGCGCGTGGCGATGAAGATGCCCGTGATGCTGCGATTCGGCACCGGCCGCACGCTGGCGTGCGAGACGCTCGATTACTCCGAGGGCGGCGTGGGTGTGGAGCTGCCGCAGGCCATTCAGATACCGCTGCACGAAAACGTGACGGTCTCGCTCTTTCGCGGCGACGAGGAATATGCCTTCGCGGCGACCGTGAGCTTTTCCGCACCGGGCCGCGCGGGGCTGCAGTTCGTCGAGATGACGAAGGATCAGGAGTTCGACTTCGTGAAGACGACGTTCTCGCGCGCCGACGCCTGGACGGGCTGGGCCGAGGGCCGGCAACCCGACGCGCCGCTGCGCGCGCTCTCGCATGTGTTGCGCGTGGGCGTGGGCGGCATCGGCGCGCTTTTCGAACATCTTTATGGCGACTTTCGCGCGTGGACGAAACGCGGCGGCAAAGCGGCCGGACAAAAAGACAGCTAGAGGATATGGAGAAAAGAACCGGGGCGTTACGCCCGCGCAGCGACTCGGGTGAGAGAGAGCATGCAGGCGTGGCGAGGCGCCTGGGACGGCCGGGCACGGTGCGTCTCGCGCGCTGCTTTGCGTCCTGTTTTGCAATGCTGCTCGTCGCGACGTCTTTTCTCTACGCGACCGATGCGATCGCGCAGAAGACGCCCGACGCCGCGGGCGTTCAGGCCGCGGCCACCTCGTCTGCGGGGGGCCGCGCCGCCGATGGCGCGATGGCAGTGGGCGCTGTCCCGCCGCCGGGACCTGCGGAAAAATTCGATGCCCAAGCCATCGCGCAGGCGCCGCTCGCGCTGACCGCGCCGCCGCTCTCGCCGGAACAGCAAAAGCTCCTCGGCATGCGCCCGCCGACCACCGCCAATCCCGGCACGCTCGTGCCCGGCGGCCGGCGCCAGACGCTGACCTTCGCCGACCTCGGCGCGCTCGATCCGCTGCAACTGCGCGGCACCGAAGGCCAGAATGGCGTGCCGTTCTCGGTCCGCAACGACGAGGTCGTGACGGGCGCGGTGCTGCATCTCGTCTACAGCTACTCGCCTGCGCTGCTGCCCGATCTCTCGCAACTGAAGGTGCTCGTAAACGGCGAAGTGGCGGCGACCCTGCCGGTGCCGCACGAACAGGCCGGCACGACGGTGGCGCGCGACATCTCGCTCGATCCGCGCTTCATCACCGAGTTCAACCACCTGAACATCCAGCTGATCGGCCATTACACGCGCGGCTGCGAAGACCCGTCCAATTCCGCGCTGTGGGCGACGGTGAGCAACGCGAGCTCGCTCGACCTGACCTACGCATCGCTGCCGACGAAGCCCGATCTTGCCGCGTTGCCGCAGCCGTTCTTCGATCGCCGCGACGTGCGCCGGCTCGAACTGCCGTTCGTGTTCGCCGACAAACCCGACGCCGGCATGCTCGCGGCCGCGGGCACGCTGGCTTCCTGGTTCGGCTCGCTCGCGGGTTATCGCGGCGCACGCTTTCCGGCGCAGGTGGGCAGCGTGCCGCTGTCGGGCAACGCCGTGGTGTTCGCGCTGTCCGATTCGCATCTGGACGGCGTGACGCTGCCTGGCGTTTCGGGCCCGACGATCGCGGTCGTGGAGCGCAGCGAACCCGCGCGCGGCGAACTGCTGCTCGTGCTGGGCCGCAACGGCGACGAGCTGCGCACGGCCGCGAGCGCGCTCGCGCTCGGCCAGAGCACGTTCTCCGGCACGAGCGTCACGGTGAGCCAGCTCACGACGCTCAAGCCGCGCGCACCCTACGACGCGCCGAACTGGCTGCCGTCCAGCCGCCCGGTGCGCTTCGGCGAACTCGTCGACGAGAGCGCGCTCTCGGTAACCGGCTACGACGCGGGCGCGATCTCGCTGAACCTGCACGTGCCGCCCGACCTCTTCATGTGGAACACCCAGGGCGCGCCGCTCGACCTGCGCTACCGCTACTCGGTGCGCCCGCACCCGGACCGCTCGTCGCTCAACGTCAGCGTGAACAATAACTTTGTGGCGGCGCTGCAGATTCCCGCCGTGACGCCGTCGCGGTTCAGCCTGAGCAGCCTGCTCGCGCGCTTTGGCGCGGACACGTCGAGCACGGGCGTCGCGCATCGCATTGTGCACGTACCGCCGCTCGTGCTCACGCCGCGCTCGCTGCTGCGCCTGCACTTCTTCTACGACATCCGGAACACCGGCGAATGCACGGGGCGCCTCATGCAGAACGTGGCGGGCTCGATCGACCCGGACTCGACGATCAACTTCTCGTCGTTCCCGCATTACATGGCGCTGCCCGACCTCGCCGCGTTCGCCAACAGCGGTTTCCCGTTCACGCGCATGGCCGACCTCTCCGAGACGGCTGTGATCTTCCCGAGCGCCCCGACGCCGAGCGACTACAGTCTTTATCTGCTCGCAATGGGCCGCATGGGCGAATCGACGGGATACCCCGTGACGGGCGTGACGATTGCGGGCCCGGGCGACGTCGATCATCTTGCCGACAAGGATCTGCTGATGCTCGGCGGACCCGGCCGGCAGCCGCTGTTGCGGACATGGGCGAAGTTCATGCCGTTTTCGAGCGACGGCGATACGAGCACGTTCACGCTCTCCGATTTCGCGTTCAAGCTCGAAGACTGGTGGCACGGTCCGCATGGCGTGGAGCGCGCGCCCGCGCGCGCCGATCTCTCGCTCGTGGAAACCGGCGGCAATGCGCTGATCGCCGGTTTCGAATCGCCGCTGCGCGCGGGCCGCAGCGCGGTCGCGCTGATCAGCGCGCCGG